>NZ_JABFUC010000010.1 GCF_022341425.1 Billgrantia campisalis
CTCGAACCTCGAACCTCGAACCTCGAACCTCGAACCTCGAACCTCGAACCTCGAACCTCGAACCTCGAACCTCGAACCTCGAACCTCGAACCTCGAACCTCGAACCTCGAACCTCGAACCTCGAACCTCGAACCTCGAACCTCGAACCTCGAACCTCGAACCTCGAACCTCGAACCTCGAACCTCGAACCTCGAACCTCGAACCTCGAACCTCGAACCTCGAATTGCTGCAAAGCACAATTCGGAGGTGTGGCAAGCTGCCGCGATATGGTCGGCATGTAGTAGTAAAACTACAGGAACTTCGGCCAACGGCAGCGTTTCCCGCCGCGCTGCTTTTTGCCATAATGGCGCCGCCTTCGGGCCGATCGGCCCGCATACAAGACGGCATCTAGCCGCACCGCCGATCGGAAACCTCACTACTGCATTGGCGTTACGGACGCCTGGCCCACGAGAGAGAACCGGCCGCAAGGCCCAGGAATCGACATGACCACATCCCAAGCCGCTCCTCATGCCCACGTCAATCTCTGCAGCGCCGAACTCATCGAGCGTGCGGTGGCGCGCGGTGAAGGCCGCCTGGCCGCCAACGGCGCCCTGGTGGTGAATACCGGCGAGCGCACCGGGCGCTCTCCCAAAGACCGCTTCATCGTCGATGAGCCGTCCACCAGCGCCAAGATCGACTGGGGCAGCGTCAACCGTCCCTTCGATGCCGAGCAGTTCGATGCCCTCTGGGCCCGCGTCGAGGAGCATCTGGGCCGCGGCGAGCATTTCGTTTCCGAGCTGCATGTGGG
Source organism: Billgrantia campisalis (assembly GCF_022341425.1). Classification (GTDB taxonomy): domain Bacteria; phylum Pseudomonadota; class Gammaproteobacteria; order Pseudomonadales; family Halomonadaceae; genus Halomonas; species Halomonas campisalis. Next base: position 788 of record NZ_JABFUC010000010.1, read on the forward strand.
CAGCGACCCGGCTCACTACCTGCCGGTGCGGGTGACCACCGAGACCGCCTGGCAGAACCTCTTCGGTCGCACCATGTTCGTGCGCCCCGAGGCCTACAACCCCTCGGCCAAGGACGAGTGGACCATTCTCAACGCCGCCGGCTTCACCTGCGACCCGGCCCGCGACGGCACCAACACCGACGGCACCGTGATCATCAACTTCGCCCAGAAGAAGGTGCTGATCGCCGGCATGCGCTATGCCGGCGAGATGAAGAAGGCGATGTTCTCGGTGCAGAACTTCCTGCTGCCCGAGGCCGACGTGCTGCCCATGCACTGCTCCGCCAACGTGGGCGAGGATGGCGAGACCACGCTGTTCTTCGGCCTCTCCGGCACCGGCAAGACCACCCTCTCCGCCGACCCGGCGCGCTACCTGATCGGCGACGACGAGCACGGCTGGGGGCCGGGCACGGTGTTCAACATCGAGGGCGGCTGCTACGCCAAGTGCATCGACCTCTCCGAGAAGAACGAGCCGATCATCTGGAAAGCGATCAAGTTCGGCACCGTGCTGGAGAACGTGGTGCTCGACGACCGCCGCGAGCCCGACTACGCCGACGACAGCCTGACCCAGAACTCACGGGCCGCCTATCCGCTGGAGCACGTCGAGAAGCGCGTGCCCGAGAACCGCGCCGGTGAGCCCAACGCCATTATCTTCCTGACCTGCGACATGTCCGGCGTGCTGCCGCCGGTGTCGGTGCTCTCCAAGGAAGCGGCGGCCTACCACTTCCTCTCCGGCTACACCGCCAAGGTGGGCTCCACCGAGATGGGCTCCTCCGAGGGCCTGTCGGCGACCTTCTCCACCTGCTTCGGCGCGCCCTTCTTCCCGCGCCCGGCCCGCGAGTATGCCGACCTGCTGATCAAGCGGGTGGACGAGAAGGACGCTCAGGTCTACCTGGTCAACACCGGCTGGACCGGCGGCGCCTACGGCGAGGGCGGTTCGCGTTTCTCCATCCCCACCACCCGGGCGATCATCAGCGCCATCCAGTCCGGTGTGCTGCGCGAGGTGGACACCCGCCAGATCGACGGCCTGAACCTGGCCGTGCCGGTGGCCGTGCCGGGCGTCGATTCCCGCCTGCTCGAACCGCGCGAGACCTGGGAAGACAAGGCCGCCTATGATCGCCAGCTCAAGGAGCTGGCGGCCAAGTTCGTCGACAACTTCAAGAAATTCGAGGGCGTCAGCCCGGCCATCGTCAAGGCGGGCCCCAGCCTGACCTGACGACGGCACGAGCGCGAACCGTCGGCAGGCCCGGCGGTCTGAACGGGGGAAGGGCACACGCTCTTCCCCCGTTTCGTTCTGCATCCAGTTCGGTGCGCGGGCCGTATCCTAGAGCGAGGCAAGCCATCGACGGAGCGTGACCATGAAAAGACGACATTTTCTGGGACTGACCGGTGCCACCGGCGTCGTGGGGCTGCTGCCGGGGGTCTCCTTCGGCTTCCCGCGGCTCAATCTGGAGCCCGCCCCGGGGCTGGAGCGCCTGGAGCTTAGCGACGCCGAGTGGCGTGAGCGCCTCACGTCAGAGCAGTTCGCGATTCTCCGCGAGCACGGCACCGAGCCGCCGTTTTCCAGCCCGCTCGATGACGAGTGGCGCGACGGCGAGTATCGCTGTGCCGGCTGTGGCCTGCTGCTGTTTCGCAGCGACACCAAGTACGACTCCGGCACCGGCTGGCCGAGCTTCTACGACCATGTAAAGGGCCATCTGCTCACGCAGCTCGACTTCAAGCTGATCTGGCCACGCACCGAATACCACTGCGCCCGCTGCGACGGCCACCAGGGCCATGTATTCAGCGACGGCCCCGAGCCCACCGGCCTGCGCTGGTGCAATAACGGCCTGGCGCTCGAGTTCGTGCCGGCCTAAAGGCGTTTATGGTACCTTGTCGCGATCTTTCGTTGCTGCACTACCAAGGATGTCATGGACGCCACGACCCGGATCATTTCACGCCTCGCCGAAGAGCTCGCCGTTCGTCCCCAGCAGGTGCAGGCCACGGTCGAGCTGCTCGACGGCGGTGCCACCGTGCCCTTCATCGCCCGCTACCGCAAGGAAGTCACCGGCGCCCTGGATGACATTCAGCTGCGCCAGCTCGACGAGCGGCTGCGCTACCTGCGCGAGCTGGAGGAGCGCCGCGTCGCGGTGCTCGCCGCCATCGACGAGCAGGGCAAGCTGACGCCGGAGCTTGAGCAACAGCTCCAGGCCGCCGATACCAAGCAGCGCCTGGAAGACCTCTACCTGCCCTACAAGAAAAAGCGCCGCACCAAGGCACAGATCGCCCGGGAAGCGGGACTCGAGCCGCTGGCCGATACGCTGCTGGCCGACCCGACCCTGGATCCCGAAGCCGAGGCAGCGAAATACCTTCGCCCCGCGGAAGGCGATACCCCCGCCGTGGAGGATGCCAAAGCCGCCCTGGATGGGGCGAAGCAGATCCTCATGGAGCGCTTCGCCGAGGACGCCGAGCTGGTGGGGGGGCTGCGCGAGCGACTCTGGCAGGAGGGTGAGCTCAGCGCCCGGGTGCTGGAGGGCAAGGAGCGCGAGGGCGCCAAGTTTTCCGACTACTTCGAGCATGACGAACGGCTCGCCAAGGTGCCCTCGCACCGGGCGCTGGCGATGTTCCGCGGCCGCAACGAGGGGGTGCTGACGCTCGCCATCCGCCTGCCCGGCGAGGACGAAGCGCCGATCCATCCGGCCCAGGTGGCCATCGCCCGCCACTTCGCGATCCGCGACGAGGGCCGCGCCGCCGACAAGTGGCTGGGTGAGGTGGTGCGCTGGACCTGGCGGGTCAAGCTCTATACCCACCTGGAGACCGAGCTGATGGGGCGGCTGCGCGAGCGCGCCGAGCTCGAGGCCATCGAGGTCTTTGCCGCCAACCTCAAGGACCTGCTGCTGGCCGCCCCGGCCGGGCAGAAGGCGACGCTCGCCATCGACCCGGGCCTGCGCACCGGCTGCAAGGTGGCGGTGGTGGACGCCACCGGCCAGTTCCTCGCCCATACCACCATCTACCCCCATGCGCCCCAGAACCGCTGGGACGCCGCGCTGGCCGAGCTGGCCAAGCTGGTGGAGGCCCACGACGTGGCGCTGATCGCGGTGGGCAACGGCACCGCCAGTCGCGAGACCGACCGCCTGGCCGGCGACCTGGTCAAACTGCTGGCCGGCAAACGGCCGCTGGCCAAGGTGATGGTCAGCGAGGCGGGCGCTTCGGTCTACTCCGCCTCGGAGTACGCCAGCCGCGAGCTGCCGGAGCTGGACGTCACGGTGCGCGGCGCGGTCTCCATCGCCCGCCGCCTGCAGGACCCGCTGGCCGAGCTGGTCAAGATCGAGCCCAAGTCCATCGGCGTCGGCCAGTACCAGCACGATGTCTCCCAGCTGCAGCTCTCAAGGAGCCTGGAGGCGGTGATCGAGGACTGCGTCAACGCCGTGGGGGTCGATCTCAATACCGCCTCCAGCGCGCTGCTCTCGCGGGTCGCCGGCTTGAACCCGGGGCTTGCCGAAAACATCGTCGCCCGGCGTAACGCCGAGGGCGCCTTCGCCAGCCGCAAGCAGCTGCTGAAGGTGAGCCGCCTGGGGCCCAAGACCTTCGAGCAGTGCGCGGGCTTCCTGCGCATCATGAACGGCGACAACCCGCTGGATGCCAGCGCGGTGCACCCGGAGGCCTATCCGCTGGTGGAGCGCATCGCCAAGCAGAGCGGGCGGGCGCTTTCCAGCCTGATCGGCGACAGCGCCACCCTCAAGGCGGTGAAGCCGGCCGACTTCGCCGACGAGCGCTTCGGCGTGCCCACCGTCAGCGATATTCTCGCCGAGCTCGACAAGCCGGGCCGCGACCCGCGCCCCGAGTTCAAGGCCGCCGAGTTCCGCGAGGGGGTCGAGACCCTCAAGGACCTGGAGCCGGGCATGATCCTCGAGGGCAGCGTGACCAACGTCACCCACTTCGGCGCCTTCGTCGATATCGGCGTGCATCAGGATGGCCTGGTGCATATCTCGGCGCTCTCCGACAAGTTCGTCGAGGACCCGCGCTCGGTGGTCAAGGCCGGCGACATCGTCAAGGTCAAGGTGATGAGCGTGGATCTGGAGCGCGCGCGCATCGGCCTGACCATGCGCCTGGATGACCAGCCCGACGAGGAGGGAAGCGAGCGGGGTCGTGGCAGGTCGCGTCGCGGCGGCGACGAGTCGCGTCGTGGCGGCGGTAAATCGGTGCGTAAGCCAAGCCAGTCGACCTCGACAAAGCCAGACGCCGGCTCGGGGGGCCAGCTGGGCGCCCTGGGAGAGGCGCTGCTCAAGGCCAAGCAGAAGCGCTGATCATAGGCTGCTGGAGGGGCGCCGGAAAATTCCATTCGATCGCCTAAGAACATAGCCGGCTAACCTTTGAATCCCTGCCGTCAGGCACCATGATCTGGTATTCGCGGGGGCCACCGGCGCCCGCCACGAATTGAAACGTGAAGCGCGTCCCGTCCGGTCGGCTTCCACGACCGTTTTTCACGACCGTTTTTCACGACAGGGGTGACCAACTTGTCCGACTCACTCGCCTCCCTCATCGAGCGCCTCGAGGGTCCCGCCGAGCAAGGCCGGTTCGGCCGCCTGCGCCGCGGCCTCGAAAAGGAAGGGCTGCGCGTCGACCCGGCGGGCCGTATCGCCCAAACGCCGCATCCGGAAGCCTTCGGCTCGAAGCTGACCCATCCGTATATCACCACCGACTATTCGGAGGCGCTGCTGGAGTACATCACCCCGGTCTACAGCCGGCCGGAGGATGCGCAGGCCTTTCTCGCCGACCTGCACCGCTTCAGCTATCGCCACCTGGATGACGAACTGATCTGGCCGGGCAGCATGCCCTCGCGGCTCGACGGCAACGCCAGCGTGACCATCGCCGACTACGGCCGCTCCAACGTGGGCACCATGAAGCACGTCTACCGCAAGGGGCTCGACGTGCGCTACGGGCGCATCATGCAGGCCATCGCCGGCACCCACTACAACGTCTCGCTGCCCGACGAGCTGTGGACGCTGCTGCGCGAGCTCGACGGGGCGACGGACCAGGCCATGGCCGACTACCGCTCCGGGCGCTACTTCGGGCTGATTCGCAACTTCCGCCGCCACAGCTGGCTGCTGCTCTATCTGTTCGGCGCCTCCCCGGCGCTGGACCGCAGTTTCCTCGACGGCCGCGAGGTCCCCGGCCACCTTCAGGCCCATGGCCGCGATACCCTGGTCTCGCCCCATGCCACCAGCCTGCGCATGTCGGATCTGGGCTACCAGAACAAGGTCCAGGCCCAGCTCAAGATCTGCTTCAACTCGCTCTCCAACTACGTGGGCACCCTGCGCCACGCCATCTCCACCCCCTGGCCGGCCTACGAGGCAATGGGCGTGCGCCTCGACGGCGAGTGGCGCCAGCTCAACGCCAACATCCTGCAGATCGAGAACGAGTACTACAGCGATATCCGCCCCAAGCGGGTCATGCGCCACGACGAGACCCCCAGTCAGGCGCTGGAGGCGCGCGGCGTCGAGTACATCGAGGTGCGCTGCCTCGACCTCGACCCCTTCCTGACGCTGGGCATCGATGCCTCGCGGATGCGCTTTCTCGACACCTTCCTGATGTGGTGCCTGCTCAGGGAGAGCCCGTGGATCTCCGACGAGGAGTGCGACCGCCTCGACGACAATCGCCAGCGGGTGGTGGAGCGTGGGCGCGACCCGGCCATGCGCCTGGTGCACGACGGCCAGCGGCGCTCGGTGGCCGACTGGGGCGGCGAGATCCTGGCCGAGATGGCCGGGGTGGCCGCGCTGCTCGACCGCCTGGAGGAGGGTTCTCCCCACGCCGAGGCCCTGGCCGCCCTGGCACCGAGCCTCGAGGATCCCTCCCTGACGCCCTCGGGCCAGCTGCTGGCACGGCTTGAGGAGCGTGACGAGGAGTTCGTCGAGGCCATGCTGGCGCTGGCACGGGAGCAGGGTGAACAGCTGCGCGGCGAGCCGATGACGCCCGCCTGCGAGGCGCTCTTCGCGGAGATGGCCCAGACCTCCCGCCGGCAGCAACGCGACATCGAGGCGGGGGATCGCCAGGGCTTCGATGAGTTCCTGAACGACTACTTTGCCCGCGCCCGGGAGCCCCGGGTCGCGCCACGGCGCGCGGGAGGCGGCGAGGCATGACGATGATGACGCGACTGCGACAGCTGAGCGTTCGCCAGTGGAGCCTGGCGGGGCTTGCCTTCTGCGCGCTGATGATGGGGGTGGCCCTGGGCCTCGAGCATATCGCCGGACTCGCCCCCTGCCCGCTGTGCATCTTCCAGCGTGTGGCGGTGCTCTCGGCGGCGGCGGTGTTCCTGGTGGCGGCGATCCACAACCCCGCCGGGCGACTGGGGGCAGCGGCCTACGGGGCGCTGTCGCTTGCCGCCGTGATCGGCGGTATCGGCGTGGCCTGGCGCCACCTGTGGCTGCAGTCGCTGCCGCCGGAGCAGGTCCCCAGCTGCGGCCCCGGGCTCGACTACATGATGGATGTCCTGCCGCTGCGCGACGTCCTCTCCATGGTGCTCTCCGGCTCCGGCGAGTGCGCCGAGATCGACTTCCTGCTGGCCGGCATCTCGCTGCCCGGCTGGACCCTGATCGGCTTTGTGGTGCTGGCGCTGGCGCCGCTGGGTCTGCTGTTCGCTGCCCTGCGTGAAGGGCCCCGGGAGCCTCGCGGTGCGGTTGTTGCGAAGCAGGATTGACAGCGGCACCGTCGACGAGCGAGTCTGAGACTCCCCGGCGCAACGAACCGAAGGCGGTCGCGCCGGGTTGGGGTCAGGCCGATAGCCGCAAGGGAGGCGCACATGTTGGAAGACTGCAAGACGGCTCAGGAGCGCTGGGGGGGCGTGCACAAGCTCGTCGACCGCTGGCTCGATGAGCGCCGCGAGTTGCTGGTCAGTTTCCTTGAGCTCAAGGAGGCGTGCGATGCCGAGCTGGAGGCGGTCAGCAAAGCGCAGATCGACCGCTTCAGCGAGCTGCTGATGGACTACATCAGCGCCGGCCACTTCGAGATCTATCCTCAGCTGCGCGAGGAGGCCCGTGCCTTCGAGGATAGCGAAGCCCTGGGCATCGCCGAAAAGCTGCTCGAGCGCCTGGACATGTCCACCGAGCTGGTGCTCGCCTTCGATGCCGACTACTCCACGCCGGTGCGCTGTCAGCACTATCTGCCGCGCCTGCCGGCCTGGCTCGACCGCCTGGCCAAGGGGCTCACTGAGCGCTTCGCCCTGGAGGACCAGCTGATCGCCCGGCTGCATGCCGCCCATACCCCCGGCGCCTCCCACAGTGCGGCCCAGCCCCACGCCTGACGTCATCCCTTACATCCCATTCCCTTCATCCAGCCCGGGCCCTCGTTCCTGGGCTCTCGTGCCTGGGCCCATGCTCCTCGCCCCTCGTTCCTCGTCCCTCGCCCCTATAGGCCCTCCCAACACCAGCATGCAGGGGGTGAGCAGCAGCGTCAGGCCGGTGGCGAAGACCAGGCCGCCGGCGATGGCGCTGGAGAGCTGGGTCCACCACTGGGTCGAGGGCGCGCCGATCCCCAGGCTGGGGGCGAAGAGGTTGACGTTGACCCCCAGCACCATTGGCATTAGCCCCAGCACCGTGGTGATGGCCGTGAGCAGCACCGGGCGTAGACGCAGCCCGCCCGCCTCCAGCGCCGCATCGAAGGGCGCGCGCCCCTCACGGCGCAGCTGGTTATAGGTGTCGATCAGCACGATATTGTTGTTCACCACGATGCCCGCCAGGGCGATGATCCCCATGCCCACCATGACGATGCCGAACGGCTGGCCGTTGATCAAAAGCCCCATCAGTACCCCCGCGGTGGAGAAGACGATGGCCGAGAGCACCAGCCCTGCCTGATAGAGGCTGTTGAACTGGGTGACCAGGATCATCGCCATCAGCGCCACCGCCACCAGGAAGGCGGTCATCAGGAAGCGGCTCGCCTCGTCCTGCTCCTCCTGTTCGCCGGCGACGTTGATCAGCACGTCCTCCGGCGGCTCGCCGGCGTCTTCGAGCAGGGCCTGCAGGCGCTCGTCCGGCCGGTAGCCGTCGGCCACGTCGGCCTCCAGGGTAATGGCCCGCCGTCCGTCGATGCGGTGCAGGGTGCCCACCCGGGGCGCCGGCTCCAGGCTCGTGAAGTGGGAAACGGGCACCTGGCCCCGCGGCGTGTTGAGGGTCAGCCGGCCCAACTGGTCCAGCGAGCGCCAGGTCTCGGGCAGGCGCACGCGGATATCCACCTCGTCGCGGGCCTCGGGCGGGCGATAGCTGGCCACCTGCAGGCCGGTGGTCACCAGCTGCACGGCGCTGCCCACCGCCGCCACGTCGGCGCCCAGGCGCGCCGCGGCCTCGCGGTCCACGTTCAGCCGCCACTCCACGCCCGGCAGGCTGCGGTTGTCCTCGATATCGCGAAAGCCGCCCAGGCGCGCCATCGCGGCGCGTAACGACTCCACCACCTGCGCCGCCCGCTCGGCCGAGGGGGCGCTGATCTCCAGCACGATGGGCTTGCCGGCTCCCGGCCCCATCTCCTGTTCGCGAAACTCCAGGGCGATCCCCGGCAGCTCCGCGGTGCGCTCGGTCATCTCGGCCATGATGCTGCGCGCCGGCCGCCGCTGGTGCCAGTCGACCAGCTGGAACTGCACCACGCCGATCACATCGCTGCCGAGCTGCTCGTCGGGCGTGGCGTAGGAGCGGGCATAGAGCGCCTCGACCTCGCCCATGCCGGCCAGTCGCGCCTCTACCCGCCGCACCACGGCGTCCTTCTCCACGGCGGAGAAGTCGCCGCGGCTGCGTACCAGCACCTGGGCGCTGTCGGGGTCCACCTCGGGGAAGAACTCCACGCCGTGGTGGAAGCGGCCGTAGCCGGTGTAGATCAGCGCCATCAGCAGCAGGGCGATCAGCAGGGTATAGCCCGGCCAGGCCAGCAGCCGGGCCAGCAGCGTCCGGTAGAGGCGGCCGCCGGCGCTGACCGGGTTGCCGCGCTCGCCGCCGGCGCGGCGCAGGCTGAAGACCCCGCCCAGGGTGGGCAGGAACACCAGCGCCATGGCCAGTGAGGCGAGCAGGCAGAGGATCACCGTGGCCGGCAGGTACTTCATGAACTCGCCGACCACCCCGGGCCAGAACAGCAGCGGCACGAACACCGCCAGGGTGGTGGCGGTGGAGGCGATCACCGGCCAGCTCATGCGCGAGGCGGCGTTGATCCACGCCTCGCGGGGCGGCTGGCCGTCGCGCAGGTGGCGGTCGGCCAGCTCGCTGACCACGATGGCGCCGTCCACCAGCATGCCGGCCACGAGTATCAGCGCGAACAGCACCACGATGTTGAGAGTGTAGCCGATCGCCCAGATCAGCAGGATGCCGGTGAGAAAGGCGCCGGGAATGGTCAGGCCCACCATCAGCGCGCTGCGCAGGCCCATGGCGGCCAGGATCACCACCAGCACCAGCACCACCGCGGTCATGACGTTGTTGAGCAGCTCGTCGAGCATCGTCTCGACCATCTCGGACTGGTCCATGATGGTGGTGACGGTCAGCCCCTCGGGCAGCAGCGGGGCGGCTTCTTCGAGCACCGCGCGCACCCCCTCGATGGTGGCGATGAGGTTGGCGCCGGCGCGCTTGACCACCTCCAGCACCAGGGCGGGTTCGCCGTCGATGCGCGCAAAACCCTCGGGGTCCTTGAAGGTGGGGCGAATCCAGGCCACCTCGGCGAAGGTCACCACCCGGTCGCCGTCCACCTTGACCGGCATCTGCAGCACGTCGTCCAGGGTGTCGATCACCCCGGGGACCTTCACCGGCGCGCGCCCGGCGCCGGTGTCCAGGCTGCCGGCGGCCACCAGCCGGTTGTTGCGGCTGATCAGGTTGAACAGCTCGTCGAAGTCGACCCCGTAGCCGTCGAGCACCTGGGGGTCGATGACGATCTCCAGAAGCTCTTCCCGCTCGCCGCCAATCTCCACCTCCAGCACCTCGGCGATGCCCTCCATCTCGTCCTGCAGGCGGCGGGCGATGGCGAGGCGCTGGGCCTCCTCGAGGGGGCCGGAGAGCCCCAGGGTGAGCACCGGAAAGAGCCCCACGTTGACCTCGAAGACCCTGGGTTCCTCGGCTTCGTCGGGCAGCGAGGCGCTGGCGATATCGACCTTCTCGCGCACGTCGGCCAGCGCTTGGCGCGGGTCGAAGCCGGCGTCGAACTCCAGGGTCACGGCGGCGTGGCTCTCGCTTGCCTGGGCGGTCATCTTGCGCACCCCTTCGATGGCGCGCAGCTCCTGCTCCATGGGGCGGACCAGCAGCCGCTCGCCGTCCTCGGGGCTGATCCCCTCCAGGGCCAGCGACACATAGATGATGGGGATGGCGATGTCCGGGTTGGCCTCCTTGGGGACCGCCTGCCAGGCGGCCAGGCCGGCCAGCAGCAGGGCGGCCAGCAGCAGCAGGGTGGTGCGGGAGCGGTCCAGGGCCGCTTCGATCAGGGGGCGCATGATCAGGGCGACTCGACGTCGGTTGCGGCGCGCTCGTTTGCGGCCTGCCCGTTTGTGGCTTGCTCGGCCGGGCCGCGCTCGGCCGGCACCGGGGTGACGCGCTCGCCGACCTCGACGAAGCCGCCGCCCAGCGTGATCAGCCGGACCCGCTCGGGCAGGCCGGCGACCCGGGCCACGCTGGCATCCGCCTCCACCAGGGTGACCGGGGTGGCGACGACGCGGTCCTGGTCGTCCAGGTGCTTGACCCTCAGCCGGTTGTCGGCGTCGAGCTCGAGCAGGGCCGGGGAGAGGCGGTGGACGTTCCGGGCGGGCAGGGTGATCGACAGGCTGGCGCTGGCGCCGGCCAGGCGCAGGCGCTCGGGGTTGTCCAGGGTCGCTTCGAGGTGGAAGGTGCGGGTGGCGTCATCGGCGCGACTGGCCACGTGGGTGAGCTCGCCCGGCAGCGTCTCGCCGTCCTGCAGGCGCACCTCGACGGCAAGCCCCGGGGCGAGGCCCTGGGCGTCGCGCTGGGAAACCCAGGCGCTGGCGATCAGTCGGCGGTCGTCGACCAGCCGGCCATAGGCCTCGCCGGGCTGCAGGATGTCGCCAAGCTCCGCGTCCAGGCGGTCGAGTACGCCGTCGAAGGGGGCGGTGGGGCGGGTGTCGTCCAGCGCCTGGCGCAGTTCGGCCACCTCGGCGGCCGCGCGGCTGACGCCGGCCCGCAGGCGCAGCTGCTCGGTGCGGGAGATCAGCTCGCGCTGGCGCAGGCTGTCGGCGCCGGCCAGTTCGGCGCGGGCCAGGGTCAGCTCGTCCTCGGCGCGCTCGAGCTGGGCCGCCAGGCTGTCCTGGGCGAGCCCCAGCAGGGGCTCGCCGGCGGTCACCCGGGCGCCGGCACCGAGCGTCAGCTCGGCCACCTGGCCCTCGCGGCGGGTGCGCAGCGTGACCTCGCGGATGGGCCGCAGCTGGCCCTGGGCGAGCAGCCGGGGGAAGTGGGGCCTGGCCTGGCTGGGGCGATACTCGACCCGGGTCGGGGGCTGCTCGGGCGCGGCCTCGTCGGGCGGAGCCTGTGTCTGGAAGCGCTGCAGGTCGCCGAGGGCCAGCCACCCCAGCAGCGCCAGCAGCAGGCCGGCGGCCAGCAGGTAGGAGAGCGGTGGGCGACGTGGCATGGGGCCATCCATTGGCGAAACCGAATCGCCTCAGCATAGCGCAGGCCCGGCGGGAGTTTCGACCGATGGGGGCTCGGTACTGAACCTCGCAGTTGGCCTTGTCGCTTGGGATGCGCCGTCGACAGGTCTGCGAGGAGGCGCTGTGAACCCATCCCTGGGCGCTACATTTGCCATCCCTGGCAAATGACCTCCTCTACGACCTGTCCCCGGCGCCCTGCTACCTGCCACATGTCTAACTGTAATTTTCCGGTTCTCGGCGAGATCAGTGCCGTTAACCGGCCTCCGCGCAGCGGGACAGCGGCGCTATTCCAGTCGAGCCCTAGTCGGAGGTCGGATTGAGTTTTGTGCACTGCAGGCATACCATCTTGGCGGTTCGAATCCCGGCCAGGGCGGGCGTCCCTCCCGTCAGGCCCATCCTCACGGCGTCAACCCGCGCGTTGAAAACCCAAGGAGCCACGATGAAAGATCCCGTCCGTATTGCCATTACCGGTGCTGCCGGTCAGATCAGCTACTCGCTCGCCTTCCGCATCGCCTCCGGTGACATGTTGGGCAAGGACCAGCCGGTCATCCTGCAGCTGCTCGAGATCACCCCGGCGATGGAAGCCCTGAAGGGCGTGGTGATGGAACTCAACGACTGCGCCTTCCCGCTGGTGCAGGATATCGTTGCCACCGACGACGCCAACGTCGCCTTCAAGGATGCCGACTTCGCCCTGCTGGTCGGCGCGCGTCCCCGCGGCCCGGGCATGGAGCGCAAGGACCTGCTGGAAGCCAACGCGGCGATCTTCTCCGTGCAGGGCAAGGCGCTCAACGACAATGCCAGCCGCGACGTCAAGGTGCTGGTGGTGGGCAACCCGGCCAACACCAACGCCCTGATCGCCTCCTGCAATGCGCCGGACCTCGACCCGGGCCAGTTCACCGCCATGACGCGCCTGGACCACAACCGCGCCCTGACCCAGCTGGCCCAGAAGACCGGCAAGCACGTCACCGACGTCGAGGGCATGATCATCTGGGGCAACCACAGCGCCACCCAGTACCCCGACATCGCCCACTGCACGGTGGCCGGCAAGCCCGCGGCCGAGCTGGTCGAGCGCGACTGGTACGAGAACACCTTCATCCCCGACGTGCAGCAGCGCGGCGCGGCCATCATCAAGGCCCGCGGTGCCTCTTCTGCCGCCTCCGCCGCCTCCTCGGCCATCGATCATATGCGTGACTGGGCGCTGGGCAGCGACGGCATCGTCAGCATGGCGATTCCCGCCGACGGTAGCTACGGCGTCGAGCCGGGCATCATCTACTCCTACCCGGTCAAGTGCCAGGGCGGCAAGTACGAGATCGTCCAGGGCCTCGAGCTCGACGATTTCAGCAAGCAGAAGATGAAGGCCACCGAAGACGAGCTGCGCCAAGAGCGCGCTGCCGTCGAGCATCTGCTGGGCTGATAGCCTCGCTTACCGGCACGACAACGCCCCGATGAGTCGACTCGTCGGGGCGTTTTTTGTAGGAGCGCCCGGTTCGGCGTCCCGAGTTCCCGTCGCGACTGGCGCCGGTAGGCGCCCCGGTCACTCCCGCAGGCTGATGATCCGCCAGCCGCGCTGTTCGGCCACCTCGCGCAGGGTCTCGTCCGGGTCCACCGCCACCGGGTGGTCGACCTTCTCGAGCAGCGCCAGGTCGTTGTGGGAGTCGCTGTAGAACCAGGCGTCGTCCAGGGTCAGGTCCTTGTCGGCGAGCCACGCCTCCAGGCGCTCGACCTTGCCTTCCCGATAGCTCGGGGTGCCGCTCACCCGGCCGGTATAGCGGCCGTCGACGACTTCGGGTTCCACGGCGATCAGGTGATCCACCCCCAGGCGCTCGGCGATGGGGCCGGTGATGAAGCGGTTGGTGGCGGTGATGATCAGCAGGGTGTCGCCGCGGGTGCGGTGGCGGGCCAGCAGCTCCTCGCCCTTGGGCAGGATGCTGGGCTCGACCTTGCTGGCCATGAACTGCTGGTGCCAGGCCGCCAACTGCTCCGGGGAGTTGTCCGCCAGCGGCTTGAGCGCGACCTCGAGGAAGGCGTGGATATCCAGCGTGCCGGCGTCGTAGTCGGCCATGAAGCGGTCGTTGGCTTCTCGGTAGGCAACCGGGTCCACGGCGCCCTGTTCCAGCAGGAACTCGCCCCAGGCGTGGTCGCTGTCGATGGACAGCAGGGTGTTGTCCAGGTCGAAAATGGCCAGACTCACGGCTTACCCCTTTGGTTGGTATGGGTGATGTCGATAAGGCCGGCGATTATGGCAGATGCCATCGCTAGCTTCGAGTGGCTCAAGGGCGAGGGACGAGAGACGGGTGACAAGGCCCCCTATGGGGCGCTCGTGGCCAGACGTCTTTCCTTGCGCCTCGGCCCTTTATCGTATTGATGCGCTTTGCGCCCTTGTGGAAGAATGGCCCCAATGACGATTTTATAAGGTGACGTCCGTGATCGACGCTGACGGCTTTCGCCCCAATGTTGGCATCATCATCGCCAACGCTCAGGGGCAGCTGCTTTGGGCGCGTCGGGTAGGACAGAATGCGTGGCAGTTTCCCCAGGGAGGCATCAAGGCATCCGAGACACCGCAACAGGCCCTCTATCGCGAACTGGAAGAGGAAATCGGCCTGACTGCCGATGACGTCGAAGTGCTGGCTTGTACCCGAGGATGGCTGCGCTATCGCCTGCCACGACGCATGGTTCGCATCAATTCACGGCCGGTGTGCATCGGCCAGAAACAGAAGTGGTTCCTGCTACGGATTCAGTGTCAGGAAAGCCGCATCTGCATGGATGGCTCGCCCAAGCCGGAATTCGATGGCTGGCGCTGGGTGAGCTACTGGTATCCTCTGGGACAGGTGGTGCCGTTCAAGCGTGAGGTCTACCGCCGTGCCCTGAGGGAGCTGTCTCCCCGCGCTCAGCGGCTGGCCCTGGAAGGCCGCTGATCTCTCAGCCGCCCGGCCGGCGGCGCAAGCCTGGTACGATACCCCGACAGCCGCGGTGATCGTGTCACCAAGTCCTCAGCAGGCGGGAGACCACAATCATGGAACGCAAGACGCCGATGCTAGAGGTGCTGCGACGGATCATTCAGGAGGTCAACGGGGCGCGTAGCCTGGACGCCGCCCTGGCCACCATGGTGCGCCGCATCCGCAAGGCGATGCGCACCGATGTCTGTTCTTTCTATCTCTATGACGCCGAGCTCGAGGAGCTGGTGCTGATGGAGACCATCGGCCTGCATACCCAGGCGGTGGGGCGTGTGACGCTGCGCGTGGGAGAGGGCCTGGTGGGCCTGGTGGCCGAGCGCGAGGAGCCGCTCAACCTCGAGGATGCCCCCTCGCACCCGCGCTTTCGCTACTTCGAGGCCACCGGCGAGGAGCGCTACTCGAGCTTTCTCGGCGTGCCGATCATCCATCAGCGCCGCATGCTCGGGGTGCTGGTGGTCCAGCAGGGCGCCAAGCGCCGCTACGATGAGGAGGACGAGGCCTTCCTGGTCACCATGGGGGCCCAGCTGGCCGGCGTGCTGGCTCATGCGCTGGTCACCGGCAGCCTCAATCGACCCAGCCGGGAGGGCGGTCAGGCCATGTTCACCGGGGTGGCCGCCTCGCCGGGCATGGTGGTCGGCGAGGCGGTGGTGATCGCGGCGCCTGCCGATCTGGATAGCGTGCCCGACCTGATTCCCACCGACGTCGAGCACGAGATCGAACGGTTCAAGGAGGCCATCTGCCGGGTTCGCGAGGAGATCAAGGCGGCCGGCGAACGCCTGGCCAGCCGCATTTCGGCCCAGGAACTGGCGCTGTTCGAGGTCTACCAGCAGATGCTCGGCGAGGCTGCGCTCTCCCAGGAGATCAAGAAACGCATTCGTGAGGGGCAGTGGGCGCCCGGCGCCCTGGCCGACGTGGTGCGCCGCCACGTGCAGTACCTGGAGCGGGTCGACGACGACTACCTTCGCGAGCGGGCAGCGGATGTGCGCGACCTCGGCCGGCGGGTGCTGGCCCACCTTCAGGAGGAGGGGCCCAAGGCCCCGGACAGCTACCCCCGCAACAGCATCCTGGTGGGTGACGAGATCAGCGTGGCGACCCTGGGGGAAATTCCCCGCGAGCGGCTGGCCGGGCTGGTGTCGGTGCGCGGCTCCAGCACCTCCCACGTGGCGATCATCGCCCGGGCCATGGGCATCCCCACGGTGCTCGGCATGGTCGACCTGCCGCTGCCGCGTCTCTCCGGGGCGCCGGTGATCCTCGACGGCCATCGCGGCCGACTCTTCGTGCGGCCCACGGCGGAGCTGGAGAGCCACTATCGCAGCCTGATCGCCGAGGAGGAGGCGCTCACCGAACTGCTGGAACACGAGCAGGACCTGCCCAGCCAGACCCCGGATGGCCACCTCATGCCGCTGATGGTCAACACCGGCCTGGCTATCGACGCCGTGCCCTCGCTCAAGAAGCGCATCAGCGGCGTGGGTCTCTACCGCACCGAAGTGCCCTTCATGATCACCGAGCGTTTCCCCGGCGAGCAGGAGCAGACCCGGCTCTACCGCGACCAACTGGAGGGCTTCGCCCCGCTGCCGGTGGTCATGCGCACCCTGGATATCGGCGGCGACAAGGACCTGCCCTATTTCCCGATCGAGGAGGCCAACCCCTTCCTCGGCTGGCGCGGCATTCGCGTGACCCTGGATCACCCCGAGGTGCTGATGGTGCAGCTGCGCGCCATGCTGCGCGCCTCCCAGGGGCTGGACAACCTCCAGGTGCTGCTGCCCATGGTGACCAACGTCGACGAAGTCGACGACGCCCTGCGCCTGCTGGATCGCGCGGTGCGCGAGCTGGGCGAGGAGGGGGTCGAGGTCAAGCGGCCCAAGGTGGGGGTAATGCTGGAAGTGCCCGCCACCCTGTACCAGCTCGATGCTTTGGCCGAGCGTACCGACTTCTTCTCCGTCGGCAGCAACGACCTGACCCAGTACCTGCTGGCGGTGGATCGCAACAATCCGCGGGTCGCCGAACTTTACGATGCCTGCCACCCGGCCGTGCTCTCGGCCCTGTCGCGGCTCTCCGGGGATGCCCACAAGCTGGAGATGCCGCTGTCGCTGTGCGGTGAGCTGGCCGGCGACCCGGCCGGGGCCCTGCTGCTGATGGGCATGGGCTTCGATTCGCTGTCGATGAACGCCCCCAGCCTGCCGCGGGTGCGCGCGGCGATTCGTCGGGTACCGCTGGATGCGGCCCAGGCGCTGGTACAGGAGACCCTCTGCTTGAATACCCCCCGAGCGGTGCGCGACCACCTGATCAGCCGCATGACCGAGTGGCAGCTGGCCCATCTGCTGCCGCCCAGGGACTGAACGCCATGTGTCTGATCGCCTTCGACTACCGTCCCGACAGCCCCATGCCGCTGCGCCTGGTGGCCAACCGCGACGAGTTTCACCAGCGCCCCTCCGCTCCCCTGGGGGCCTGGCGGGACGCGCCGGCTATCGTCGGCGGCCGTGACCTGGAGGCCGGCGGCACCTGGCTGGCGGTGCATTGCCGCGGCCGCTTCGCCGCCGTGACCAATGTGCGCGACCCTGAGCTCAAGGTGTCGGCGACCGCCCCGAGCCGCGGGCAGCTGGTGCGTGAGGCGCTGGAGTGCACCGATCTGCCGGCCTGGCTGGAGAGCCTGGCCGGCGGCGAAGGGTGGCGCTTCGCCGGCTTCAACCTGCTGGCCGGCGACGGTCGCCGGCTGTGGCACCTGCACCGGGGGCGCGACCTGCTGCGCCTGGCGGCGGTCAGCCCCGGTGTCCACGGGCTCTCCAATGCCAGCCTGGACACCCCCTGGCCCAAGCTGATCGGCGTCCGCCAGGGGCTGCTGGAGGCGCTGCGTCGCGGGCGCTGGCCGGAGGAGGCCCTGGCGGCGCTGGGCGATACCCGGCCAGCCGATGACTTCCATCTGCCGGACACCGGGGTCGGGCTGGAACTCGAGCGGCGGCTGTCGGCGCCCTTCATCCTCGGCGAACAGTACGGCACCCGCGCCATGACCTGGCTCGAGTGGCAGGCCGACAACGCCTGTATTCGCCTCGGTGAGCGCAGTTTCGGCCCCGACGGCAGGCCGCTGGGGGAGCATGAGGAGCGGGTCGCCCTGGAGGCCGCCGCCGCGTTGCCATGACAGCCGCGGCCCGGCAACGTACACTCGGGCCATCGTCGCATTGCCACAGGGATGAGCATGCCCGCTGCACCTCGCAAGGACCGCTTCTGGTCGCGTCTTGTCTGGCCGCTGCTGTGGCCGTTTCTGCTGGCCCAGCTGCTGCTGGTGCTGCTCTGCCTGGCGGTGGGGCTGTTTCTGTGGCTGGGCACCCCCGAGCCGACCTCCTGGGCCGAGGCCGGCTGGCTGCTGCTGATGCTGCTGGTGGGGACCGCCCTCACCACCGCGGCCTTCCTGCTGCAGCTGCGCCATCGGTTGAGCGATTTCGAGGCCGGTGTCGACGACGCCCTGGGGCGCCTCGAGCGACGCCTGGACGGCCTGGCGGAGAGCCTGCCGGCGTGGCTGCCAGCGCCAGGGCCGTCGTCCCTGGAGGCCGAGCTGCCCGCCGAGCGGTTGGGCCGGCTTGACCAGGCGCTCGGCCAGCTGCAGGCCCGCTGGCGACAGGCACCGGACCTGGCGGGGCTGCTGGGGGCGGCCTCGCGACCGGCGCTGCTGCTCTTCGAACGGCGCACCGTGGCGGCCAACCTGGCCATGGAGCAGCTGCTGGGCGAAAGCGTCGAGGTGCTGCGCGGCGAGGACCCCAAGATGCGCCTGAGCGACAGCCCGAGCGCTAGCGGTGAACCGGCCATGATGCAGGTGCGCGACGCCGAAGGCCGCTTGCGCCGGCTGGCGGTGGAGCGGCTCGAGGCGCAGGGCTACGAGCTGCTGCTCTTCGACGACCCGGAGGGACGGCTGCCACAGCTCGGCGGCCTGCTGGCGGCGCGCGAGCGGGCCCGCGAGGATTCGCGGCTCAAGTCGCGCTATCTGGGGCTGCTGCAGCGCGAGCTGGCGCCGCTGTTGGCCGACCTGACCGCCGAGCTGGAGCG
The DNA here is from genome assembly GCF_022341425.1 of Billgrantia campisalis. GTDB lineage: Bacteria > Pseudomonadota > Gammaproteobacteria > Pseudomonadales > Halomonadaceae > Halomonas > Halomonas campisalis. The sequence goes on from NZ_JABFUC010000010.1 coordinate 19,409, forward strand.
CGCCGCAGGGGGCGTCGAGGCCCGGCATCTCGCCGAGCTGCGCGAGCGCATGGCGGACGTGACCCTGCTGCTCAACAGCCTGGCCGGCGACCGGGACGGACTGGCGGACGCCGAAGCGCCCTCGCTACCCGACAAGGGGCCGAGCCTGCGGGTGCTGGTGGTCGACGATGGCCCCGTCAACCGCATGCTGGCCAGTCAGGTGCTGGAAGGGCAGGGCGTGGCGGTGGACAGCGTGGCCGGTGGCCAGGAGGCGCTGGAACTCCGCCGCCGCCACGCCTATGACCTGGTCTTCATGGATATCTTCATGCCCGATATTGACGGCGTGGAGACCGCCCGGCGCTGGCGGGAGGCGGAAGCCGCCGACCCCGGCAGCGGGCGCAGCGTGCTGGTGGCCCTGACCGCCAATGCCACCGAACGCGACCGCCGGCGCTTCCATGAGGCCGGCATGGACGACTACCTGGCCAAGCCGTACCGCCCCCGGGCACTGATCGACATGGTGCGCCACTGGCGACCGGATGCCTTCGAGGAAACCGCTTCGACATGACGCTTTTCATCACCCTTCTCGGTTATCTGGCGCTGGGTGCCGCCGCCGGCACCATGGCGGGCCTGTTCGGCGTGGGCGGCGGGCTGATCATCGTTCCGGCGCTGGTCTTCGCCTTCGGGCTGCAGGGCGTCGACGCCGCCATTGCCATGCACCTGGCGGTGGGCACCTCGCTTGCAACCATCCTGGTGACCGGGGCGTCCTCCGCCTGGGCCCACTACCAGCGCGGCAGCATCCAGCGCAGCTGGTTCCTGTCGCTGTTGCCGGGCCTGGTGCTGGGCGCCATCGCCGGGGTCTTCGTCGCCGGGGCCCTCTCCGGCGGACTGCTGGGCACACTGTTCGGTCTCTTCGTGATCCTGGTGGCGGCCAAGATGGCGTTGGGCCTCGGGCCCAAGCCCGGCACGGTGGCGCCGGGCCGGTTGGGCATGGGGGTGGCCGGCGGTGTGATCGGAGGAGTCTCGGCGCTGTTCGGCATCGGCGGCGGCACCCTCAGCGTGCCCTGGCTGTCACGCTGCGGGGCGAGCATGACCCAGGCGGTGGGCACCTCCGCCGCCTGCGGCCTGCCCATCGCACTGTTCGGCGCGGCGACCTTCATCGTCGTCGGTTGGGAGCATCCGCTGCTGCCGGCCTGGGCCACCGGCTTCGTCATGTGGCCCGCCTTTCTCGGCATCGTGATCGCCAGCGTCCCCTTCGCCCGGGTCGGCGCCCGCCTGGCCCATGTGCTGCCCGCCAACGTCCTGCGCCTCGCCTTCGCCGCCCTGTTGACGGCGGTGGGGCTACGCTTCTTGCTCTGAGGATGCCATGAACTACCCCGATATCGACCCGGTCGCCATCTCCCTGGGTCCCTTCCAGGTGCACTGGTACGGCCTGATGTACGTGATCGGCTTCGTCGCCGCCTGGTGGTTGGGCCGCCGGCGCGCCGCGCGCTTCGGCCTGAGCGGTGACGACGTGGGCGACCTGCTGTTCTACGCCGCCATCGGCGTGGTGGCCGGTGGCCGGCTCGGCTATGCGCTCTTCTACGGCATGGGCCAGTGGCTGGCCGACCCGCTGTGGATCCTGCGCATCTGGGACGGCGGCATGAGCTTTCACGGCGGGCTGATCGGCGTGCTGCTGGCCGCCCTCTACTTCGCCCGCAAGAAGCGTATGGCGTTCTTCACCCTCACCGACTTCATCGCCCCGCTGGTGCCGATCGGCCTGGGGGCCGGGCGCATCGGCAACTTCATCAACCGCGAACTCCCCGGGCGGGTCACCGAGCTGCCCTGGGGCATGCCGTTTCCCGGCATGGGCCCCGAGCCCCGCCACCCCACGGCGCTTTACGAGGCCTTCCTGGAGGGGTTGGTGCTGTTCGTGGTGCTGTGGTGGGTCTCGGCGAAGCCGCGGGCCCGGGGCCTGGTCTCCGGGCTCTTCCTGCTGCTCTACGGGGTCTTCCGCTTTGCGGTGGAGTTCGTGCGCCTGCCCGACGCCCATATCGGCTTCATTGCCTTCGGCTGGGTGACCATGGGCATGCTGCTGACCCTGCCGATGATCGCCTTCGGCGTGCTGCTGATCTACTGGTCGCGCAAGCAGCCCATCGACGCCAAAATCTAGCCAGCAGCAGCTTCCGGATCAACAACCCTAGCGAGATCCTGTAGAATCTACCGCCCATTTCCCAGCCGCTGGAAACGCCGTGACCGACCAGACGCTTCCTCCCCTGGAGCAGCCCTACCTCGAACTGATGCGCCAGGTGCTCGACCATGGCGTGGAGCGCGACGACCGCACCGGGGTGGGCACCCGCTCGCTCTTCGGCCATCAGATGCGCTTCGATCTGGGCCGCGGCTTTCCGCTGCTGACCACCAAGAAGCTGCACACCCGTTCGATCATCCACGAGCTGCTGTGGTTTTTGCGTGGCGATACCAATATCGCCTACCTCAAGGAAAACGGTGTGCGCATCTGGGACGAGTGGGCCGACGACAACGGCGACCTGGGCCCGGTCTACGGCTATCAGTGGCGCAGCTGGCCCGACCCCCGCGGCGGCCGCGTCGACCAGATCGCCAGGCTGCTCGAGCAGATCCGCGACAATCCCCGGTCGCGCCGGCTGATCGTCTCCGCCTGGAACCCGGCGCTGGTGGACGAGATGGCCCTGCCGCCGTGCCACTGCCTGTTCCAGTTCTACGTGGCCGAGGGCAGGCTCTCCTGCCAGCTCTACCAGCGCAGTGCCGATATCTTCCTGGGGGTGCCCTTCAATATCGCCAGCTATGCGCTGCTGACCCAGATGATCGCCCGGGTCTCGGGGCTTGCGCCCGGCGACTTCGTGCATACCCTGGGCGATGCGCACCTCTACCTGAACCATCTGGAACAGGCCGAGGAGCAGCTCTCGCGCACGCCGCGTGAGGCGCCGCGGCTGGTGCTCGATCCCGAGGTGCGCGACCTCTTCGCGTTTCGCTTCGAGCATATCGTCATCGAGGGTTACGACCCCCACCCCCATATCAAGGCCGAGGTGGCGGTATGAACGAGATTGATGGCATGAACGACGAGACCCTGGTCCCCATCGCCATGATCGCCGCCCTGTCGCGCAATCGGGTGATCGGCGTGGACAACCAACTGCCCTGGTATCTGCCGGAAGACCTCAAGTTCTTCAAGCGCATGACCCAGGCCAAGCCGCTGGTGATGGGTCGCAAGACCTTCGCGTCCATCGGCCGGCCCTTGCCCGGGCGACTCAATATCGTGGTCACCCGCGACCCCGACTTTCACCACGACGGGGTGCGGGTCTGCCACGACCTGGCCGCCGCCCTGGCCCTGGCCGACCAGCAGGCCACCATAGATGCCGCGGAGGAGATCATGGTGATGGGGGGCGGGGAGATCTACGCCCAGGCGCTGCCCTACGCCAGCCGCCTCTACCTCACCGAGGTCGATATCGAGGTACAAGGCGACGCTCGCTTTCCCGCGCTGGACGACGCCGAATGGGAAGAGGTCCAGCGCGTGCCGGGCAGCCCCGCTGAAGGTCAGCCCGCCTATGATTTCGTGGAGTATCGTCGCCGCGACGGCTAATCGGTCACCGGTTGGCGAAGGGGGACGGGCTATCGCAGTTGCGCTAAGCGAGGGGCGCTGGGGGGCAAGCCGAAGAGGAGGTCCTACGCCATGGGTGAGGAGCATCGCTCCGAACGGGCTGGCCATGGATGGCCAGCACCGGTCCTGCAAGCGGAGCAGGATGCGAGAGCGCTGCAGGGCGTCGGTAGCGTACAGGGAGGTATTCACAGCGCCTCCGGAAGGCCGGCCCCGCGCGTAGGCTTGCCGACAGATCAGCCCCGAGTGATGGAAGCTCTCTGCAATGGTTCTGTTGCGCGGGGGGGTGAGATTTGTCAGCGCCGGGCTTCTGGGACAGACTGCTCCCATAGACGCCACGTCGGATGACGAATAAGCAAGAGAGCCTGCCTGGAGGGTTCCGGTTTGATCGAAGAACGTTCACACCGCCTGCTGGATGCGCTGGAGGCGCGCGCCGACGCCACCCTGAGTGAGCTGCTGGCCTGCCGCGAGCGTCTCGACGCGCTTCACGCCCGTCTCGCCGAGCTGGAGGAGGAGCGCCTGGAGCTCAAGGAGGAGAACCGCGAGCTCGACGAGCAGAATCGCGAGCTCGATGAGCACAACGCCCGGCTGCGCGAACGGCTCAAGAGCGGCGAGCCAGTCCCTGAGGTACCGGCCCATGCGCGGCGCGCCCAGGGGCTCTCCGCGCTGATCGGTCATCGCCCCCGCGAGACGCCGCCGCCGGCCGCCGCCGAACCCGGCCACGCAGCGTCTTCCTCCGAGATGGCTGTTACCGAGATGGCTGCTACCGAGGCGGCCTCTGCCGCAGCGCCCCCCGCCGCCGAGCCGACCGTTACACCAGCGGTGGAGCCCGGCGACGGTGCAGTGCCGGCCGGGCCGCCCGACCAGCAGGGTAGCCTGCCCATCGAGCCGGCGCCCTCCGCCGAGGCGCTGCTCGCCCAGTGGTACCAGCGCTATCCCCAGGCCTTCTTCAAGGGACACACGCGACCGTTGAAGGTGGGCATTCACCTCGACCTTGCCGCCGACGAGCCCTGGCCGGAGAAGCTGGTGCGCCGCGCCCTGGCCGGCTATGTCAACCTGCCACGCTACCTCAAGGCGGTGCGCGAGGGGGCCGAGCGAATCGACCTGGCCGGCCGTCCCCAGGGGCGAGTCGACGCCCAGGCCGCCGAACACGCCCAGCGCAAGCTCGAGCGCCTGCAGGCCGTGCGCCGGCGGAACTCGCCGGCTGGCGGTCGAAAACGGCGCGGCGCCAAAAATGCCAAGCCAGGCGGCGAGGCCGTCAGCGCTGTTCAACCCGAGACGCAGCAAGGAGTGCGGCAACCTGAGGGGCGCAAGGCGGCCCCCGTGAAACGCTCGACGCCACCCGCTACGCCGGCCCGGCCCGACGCCGAAAGTGTCCCGGCTTCGCCTCCCGCCGACAGCGCCAACCCCGAGGCGCGCCTGGAGGCCAAGCTCTCGGCGCTGCTGGCCAAGCACGGCGGCGACAAGCAGCAGCGCTGAGTCGCCGCCCTTGCCCTGCATCAAACGTTGAAGCGCCCTGCACTTGCCTCCGGCTGTATCAGCGGGGCATCATGTGCGGGCTCATCGCTGCCAGGTCGCTGTTTTGACAGCCCGGTGGCTCCGGTCCGGAGGCGGGATGCGCGCCGACCGTTCGAGCAGGAGAAAGTTCCGTGGAGCAAGTGGGCCTGGAAGGAAAACAGTGTTTTTTCTTGTTGCGTTCCCGAAAATCCCGGTATAGAGTTCTACCTGCGAGCATTGGACTATAACAAGGCTTCGCTGAGGACATGTCCGACCTGGCGACCCTCCTGGGAAGGAGCCGCGCCAATTACGGCGAGACGCATGCCCGGCAAGCTACCTGCACAGAGCATTCCGTTCGTGCAGTACGATCGAAACAGTAAGCTAGTAAAGGAACTATCGCGATGAAAAAGACACTGTTAGCGACTGCCGTTGCCGGCGCCATGGCCTTCACCGGCACCGCCGTGCAAGCCGCCACCGTTTATGACCAGGACGGCACCCAGCTGAACATCGGCGGCCGCGTCGCCCTGGGCGTATCCAACAACGTTGATACCCTGGCCAATACCGATACCGGCTCCCAGTTCCGTAACGTTTATTCGCGCCTGAACATCAACGGCTCCAGCCAGATCGATCCGGACCTGCGCGGCTTCTTCGAAGTCGAGTGGCGCTTCAACGGTGCCGTCCGCGACACCTCTTCCGGCTTCCAGGAAGTGCGCACCAGCCTGATGGGCGTCGAGAGCCAGACTTTCGGTACCCTGATGGCGGGTAACTTCGGCGGTCTCTACAACAGCCAGGTGCTGATCCCGTTCGATGTCTACCTGGATCGCGGCTACGAGATGACCGGTCACCCGTTCAACTCCCGCGGTAACTCCGTGGCCTATCTGACGCCGAACCTGGAGGGCTTCCAGGCCTTCATCCAGGGCAAGCACTTCAGCTCCAACGACAACATCGGTCTGGACAGCAGCAAGGTTCGCTCCCAGGGCGGCGTGACCTATGACGTGGCTGGCCTGCGTCTGGCCGCTGGCTGGGCCGAGCCGGAGCCGCTGGAAGTGACTGGCAACCTGAGCAACAAGACTCGCTACGGCGCCACCGCTCGTTACGCTTTCAACGACATGTTCAGCGGTCGCCTGGGTATCGACGCTCAGCGTGACGTGTTCGACGGCGACGGCCAGGACGTCTACGGTCTGGGCGGCACTGTCAGCCTGGGTCAGCTGGCCTTCAATGCCGACTACTACTATGTGGACACCCCGGACGGCGTCTCTAGCCGCAACGCCTTCGCCGCCGGTGCCTACTATCGCCTGAACCAGAACGTCAACGTCTTCACCGAGTTCAACGAAGGCGACGACGATCGCAGCACCTACGTGCTGGCCGGCGCCCGCTACATGTTCTAATGAACATCTAGCCTGACGCTAGACAGACCGGCCCCTTGGGGCCGGTTTTTTGGTTTTGGGGGACCGGTTGCTGACTGGCCATTTTGGATCCTCGACTGCCCTCTGGCTGCGACCTTGGGGGAAGGCGGTGGCGTTTTGCTTGATTCATGTCAAAAAATCGCTACCTTGTAGGAGCGCCCAGAATGTGCCGCACCGTCGCCCCTGCTCTCCAGCAGGCTGGCGGCTGTTTTGACTGCGTTTGTGCTTGTTCATTAGGCAACACGAGGCAAGGAGAGTCCATGAAGCCTGAGTTCAGTCGGCGCCAGCCGGTCAACGAGACCCGCTGTGAGCGCTGTAGTCTGCATGCGCGCTGTCTGCCCCTGGGGCTTGACCTGAAGGCACTGGAGTCCTTCGATGCGATCATCGAGCGGCCACGACCGCTCAAGCGCGGCGAGGCCCTGGTGCGCCAGGGCGACCATTTCGAGAGCCTCTATGTGGTGCGTTCGGGCAGCCTGAAGCAGTCGGTGGCCCAGGAAGGCCAGCGCGACCAGGTGACCCACTTCTATCTTCCCGGTGAGCTGGTGGGGCTCGACGGCATCGGCGATACCGCCTGCTACGGTAGCGTGGTGGCGCTGGAGTCCGCCTTCGTCTGCGAGCTGCCTTTCAGCCGCCTGGAGGACCTCGCCGAGCGGCTGCCGGAACTGCGCGGTCAGCTCTACCGCTGCATGAGCCGTGAGCTGCGCAACGACCAGCGCATGATGTGCCTGCTTTCGGGGCGAACCGCCGATCAGCGCCTGGCCAGCTTCGTGCTGGGGCTCTCCGAGCGCTTCCGCGCCCGGGGCTGCTCGCCCTACTGTTACCACCTCTCCATGTCTCGCTCCGATATCGGCAGCTACCTCGGCCTGGCGCTGGAGACCGTCAGCCGGGTGCTGGGCCGCTTTCAGGATCAGAAGCTGGTCTCGGTGGAGGGGCGTGAGCTGACGATCCACGAGCACGCGGCGCTTGTTGCCCTGGCCGAGGAGGGAGTCGGGCGCCACTCTGGCATCTGAGCTTGAAGCGTTGTCCATGGCCGAGACTATCGCTCCGATAGTTGATGGCGGCCCTTTTGCTACTGGGCAGGCGGTGACATGATATGGCTTCAACTCACTGATAACGGTGCTGGACCTTGCCGGACTGGTTACTCCCCACCCTGCGTTCCCGCCTGCTGTTTGGCGTTAGCCTCGGCTGGCTGGCGCTGGTGGTGGCGCTGCTGGGATACAGCCATATCACCGGGGGCGCACTGGCCAAGCGCGAAAACCTCACCCACCTGGCCTACGAGGCCGAGCTGATCGCCGATCAGCTGCAGCGTTCGGTCGAGGATCGCCAGCGGGCGCTGGCCCGCCTGCGGCCGAACCTCTCTGCCGATGATCCGGAACTGCTGGACAAGCTGCGCTCCCAGGAAGGGCTCTTGGCGCTGTTCGACCGGCTGATGGTGTTCGACGCCGAGGGCGAGCCGGTGGCGGCCTGGCCGCCCTTCGAGCACGGCGGGCCCAACGTCGCCGAGCGCGACTACTTCCGCGATGTCCGCGGCTTTCGACGCCCCCTGGTCAGCGAGCCCTACCGCGGCGGCGAGACCGGCATCGATCAGGTGATGGTGATCGAGCCGCTGCTCGACGGGCAGGGCAACTTTCAGGGGATCCTCGGCGGCAATACCAGCCTGCGCAACGGCGACGCCTTTCTCAACCTGCAGTCGCGGCGCATCGGCGACCAGGGCCATGTGCTGCTGGCCACTGCCTCGGGACAGATCATCAGCCACCCCAACGCGAAATGGCTCATGCAGCCGGTGCCGGACGCCGAGCAGTTGCTGGAGCTGGCACGCTACGGCTGGGAGGGCACAGGCGTGGGCCATCAGCTGGACGGCGAGCCGGCGCTGATGGCCTTTCGCCAGGTCTGGCCGGCCGACTGGGTGGTGGGGGTCTTCCTGCCCCTAAGCCAGGTGCAGGCGCCCATTCAGCATTACGCCACCCAGCTGCGCAGGGTGGGCCTGGCCACGGTGGCGCTGATGCTGCCGCTGCTCTGGTGGCTGCTGGGGCTGGGGTTGGCGCCGCTGCACCGCCTGGAGCAGCAGATCATCCGGGTCGGCCGCGGCCACGCCGAGCGGCTGACGCTGCATACTTCGATGAGCGAGCTGCGCCAAGTGGCTGACGCCTTCAATCGCCTGGAGGCCGGCCGCCGCGAGGCGCTGGCCTCGCGGGAGTCACGGGAGGCCTTCCTGCGTGCGGTGCTGGCCTCCTCGCCTGTGGGCATGTTCCTGGTCGACATGAAAGGCCGGGTCAACTACGTCAATCCCGAGCTGGAGGCCATCGCCGGCTATGATGTCGGCACTCGGCCCGACAGCGAGTGGCTGCGGCACGTGCACCGCGAGGATCGCCGCATCTTCATCGAACGCTGGCGGGCCATGCTGAGTCGCGGAGAAGAGCGGCCATTCCAGTATCGCTTCCTGCGTGACGACGGTGAGCAGCTGTGGCTGGAGGTACAGGTCAGTCAGGTGACCCTGGGCGAGACGCCGCTGGGCTTCGTCGGCATGGTACAGGACATCACCGAGCGCCAGGCGCGGGAAACCAAGCAGCGCTGGGAGGCCGACCACGACCCCCTGACCGGCTGCCTCAATCGCCGCGGCTTCGAGAATCGCCTGGAGGAGGCCTGCTCGATGCATCGCCGGGACAGCGACAAGGTGCTGTCGCTGATCATGATGGATCTGGACCACTTCAAGCCGGTTAACGACACCGCCGGCCACGCCGCCGGCGATGAGCTGCTGCGGCGCATCGGGCACCTGCTGCAGGAGGCGGTGCGCGAGCAGGATGCCGTGGCCCGGCTCGGGGGCGATGAGTTCGCGCTGCTGCTGCCGGGTTGCCCGCTGGAGCAGGCCCAGGAGATCGCCGAGCGGGTGCGCGAGCGCATCGCGGCCATCGAGTTCCTGGCCGAGGGGCACAGCTTTCGTGTCACCGCCAGTATCGGCGTATCGCGGCTGGGCCCGGACGACCGCGACGGCGGGCCGCTGGTCAAACGCGCCGACCGTGCCAGCTACCACGCCAAGCGTCAGGGGCGTAATCGTGTGGTGGTGCAGGATACCCTGGCCGAGACGGTACAGTCCTGACGGTTGGCCAGAGTGGCGCCCCCATCAGGATTCGAACCTGAGACCTTCCCCTTAGGAGGGGGACGCTCTATCCAGCTGAGCTATAGGGGCGCGACCGGGCGCATTATAGGGAAAGCGGCGGTGGAGATAAACCGCTGGCATGCTCGGTGCCAGGGCGCGACCTCGCGATATTCCTCATGAACGACTCTCCTTTGGGGCCTTGAGCCGGTATAGTCGTGGCTTGTCATTCCATTCAGTGCTTAGCTTGTTCCGGGATTGCTAGATGATCAAACGCTTGGTTCCCCTGCTGATACTGGCCATCGGCGTGGCCGGCTTTGCGGCGCTACGCCTGACCCGGCCCGAGCCACCGGCGGTGGCGCCCCAGGAGCGCAGCTGGCGGGTGGAGGCCATGCAGGTCAACTTCGCCGAGCGGGTGCCGGTGTTGCCGCTGTTCGGGGAGCTGGTGGCGCCGGAGCGGGTCAGCCTGGTGGCGCCCATGGCGGGGCGGGTGGCCGAGCGTCCGGTTCGCGACGGCCAGCGGGTCGGCGCCGGCGCGCTGCTGTTGGCGCTGGACGAGGCCGATACGCTGCCCCCGCTGCGCCAGGCCGAGGCCGAGGTGGCGGACCTCGCGGCGCAGATCGACAACGAACGCATCCGCTACGACAACGATCGCCAGGCGCTCGAGCGCGAACGCGAGATTCTCGGCAACGCCGCGCGCCAGCTGGAGCGTACCCGCTCGCTGGTGGAGCGCAACCTCTCCTCCCAGTCGGAGCTGGACGCCGCCCGCGATGCCGTGGCCCAGGCGCGGCTCACCGTGACCCAGCGCGAGAGTCAGCTGGCCGAGCACCCGGCGCGGCTGCGTCGCCTGGAGGCGCAGCGGGCCCGCGCCGAGGCGCTGCGTGACGCGGCTCAACGCGACGCCGAGCGCAGCCGGGTGGTAGCGCCTTTCGAGGGTATCGTCAGCGGTGTGCAGGTGGCGCCCGGCGATCAGGTGGGCGCCCGCGCCGGGCTGCTCTCGCTCTACCCGCCGGATGGCCTGGAGCTGCGCGCCCGGGTTCCCCAGCGCTATCAGGACGAGCTCGGCGCGCTGCTTTCTCGTGGCGAGACGCTGACGGCCCGTGCCGTGGAGGGCGGGCAGCGCTTCGTGCTCGATCGCCTGGCGGGGGAGGGCGACCCCGCCGGCACCGAGGCGATCCTGACCCTGGCAGGGGCGGCGGCCGGGCTGCGCCCGGGCAGCCTGGTGGCGGTGCTGCTGGAGCGACCGGCGGTGGAGGGGGCGCTGGCGGTGCCCTTCAGCGCCCTGCACGGCAGCGACGTGCTCTATCGCATCGATGACGACAGCCGCCTGGCGCGCACCCGGGTCGAGCGCCTGGGCGAGACGCCGGGCCCCGACGGCGAGCGTTGGCTGCTGGTGCGTGCCGCCGAGCTGAGCGAGGGTGACCGCATCGCCATCACCCACCTACCCAACGCCATGCAGGGGTTGCGCGTGGAGCTTGCCGAGGATAGCCGCCGCGATGACGCCGCCGAGGAGCCCGAGGCATGAGCCGTCGCCGCGACCTGATCGGCTTCTTCGTGCATCACCGGGTGGCGGCCAACCTGGTGATGCTGGTGATGCTGCTGGGCGGCGCCCTGGGCATCGCGCGCATGAACATCCAGTTCTTTCCCACTTTCGCCCTGGACGTGGTCAGCGTACGGGTGGTGTGGAGCGGCGCCTCCGCCGAGGATGTGGAGGCCGGTATCACCAACCCCCTGGAGCAGCGCCTGCGCAGCCTCGAGGGGCTCAAGCGCATGACCTCCACCTCGGCCCAGGGCATCGCCAACATCACCCTGGAGTTCGTGGAAGGCAGCGACCCGGTGCTGGCGCTGGACGACGTGCGCCAGGAAGTCGACAGCTTCACCAACCTGCCGGCGGATGCCGAAGCGCCCCAGGTGTCGCGGCTGGTTCGCTTCGAGCCGGTGGCGCGGCTGCTGGTGCACGGCGACCTGGACCGGCGGGAGCTGCGCCAGCTGGCTCACCGCTTCGAGGACGAGCTGCTCGCCCGCGGCATCGACCGGGTTGAGATCGCCGGCCTGCCCGCGCAGCAGATCAGCATCGAGGTGCCGGCCGAGCGGCTGCAGGGCCTGTCGCTCTCCCTCGAGCAGATCGCCGAGCGGGTTCAGGGCATGTCGCGGGACCTGCCGGCGGGAATCTTGGGCCAGCAGGACAGCGCCCGGGAGCTGCGCTCCCTGGAGCAGCGCCGCGAGGCGCTGGCCTTCGAGGACGTGGCTGTCCTCAGTGGCAACCGGGTGCAGCTGCGCCTGGGTGATATCGCGGTGATCCGCCAGGAGTCGCGGGAAGGCCAGGTGGAACTCAGCCGCCAGGGGCGCCCGGCGGTGGAACTGCAGCTGCAGCGCGCCGAGGCCGGCAACTCCCTGGCCGCGGCCCGGGTGCTCGATGACTGGCTCGAGGAGACCCGGCCGACGCTGCCGGAGAGCGTCACGCTGGAGGTCCACGATGAGTCCTGGCAGCTGATCGACGAGCGTATCAAGCTGCTGGTCACCAACGGCGCCACCGGCCTGCTGCTGGTGGTGATCCTGCTCTATTTCTTCCTGCCTGCCCGGGTGGCGCTGTGGGTGGCCATCGGCATCCCCACTGCCTTCATGGCCGCCCTGGGGGTGTTCTGGGGCATCGGCGGCTCGATCAACATGATGTCGCTGTTCGCGCTGATCATGGCGCTGGGGGTGATCGTCGACGACGCCATCGTGGTGGGCGAGGACGCCGATGCCCACCACCGCCTGGGAGAGGCGCCGCGCAACGCCTCGGCGGGGGCGGCGCGGCGCATGCTGTGGCCGGTGGTGGCCTCCTCGCTGACCACGGTGGCGGCCTTCATGCCGCTGCTGATGGTGGGCGGGGTGATCGGCAATATCCTTGGCGACATCCCGATCATCATGATCTGCGTGTTGATCGCCTCGCTGCTGGAGTGCTTCGTGGTGCTGCCGGCGCACCTGCGCAACGCCTTCGTGCCCCGCCGCGGCGACGACAGGGCGCCGCGCGGGCTGGCGCGCTGGCGCCAGGGTTTCGAGAGCGGCTTCCAGCGCTTTCGCGAGGGCCCCTTCCGGCGCTTCTCGGCGCTGACCCTGCGCCACCGGGCGGCTACCCTGGCCGCCGCCCTGGCGGTGACCCTGGTCACCGTCGGGCTGCTGGCCGGCGGCCGGGTCGGCTTCAACTTCTTTCCCGCCCCGGAGCCCAGCGTGCTCTACGCCAACGCCAGCTTCGTCGCCGGCACCGATCGCGGCCGCGTCGAGCGCTTTCTCGACCACCTGGAGGCCACGCTCGAGGAGACCGACCGTGAGCTGGGCGGCAATCTGGTGGCGATGTCGGTGACCCGCTATGGCGCGACCCTGGCGGGCGGGGCGCCCAGCCGTAGCGCCGACGAGGTGGGCTCGCTGATGATCGAGCTGATCTCGCCGGACCATCGCGAGGTGCGCAATACCCAGTTCATCCGCGCCTGGCGCGAGCGTATCCGGGAGCCGGCCGGGCTCGACGCCCTGGCGATCAACGAGCGGGCCGCCGGGCCGCCGGGGCGCGACGTCAATATCCGCCTTACCGGCGAGGAGCCCATGGCGCTGCGCCAGGCCGCCGATTCGCTCAATCAGTCGCTGGCCAGCCTGCCCGGGGTGCTCGATACCGCCGATGACATGCCCTGGGGGCGCGAGCAGCTGGTCTACCGGGTCAACGCCGTCGGCGAAGCGCTGGGCCTGACCACCGCCGAGCTGGGCAACCAGCTGCGCACCGCCTTCGACGGCCAGGTGGTGCAGGTGCACCAGGCGGGCGCCGACGAGGTGGAGGTGCGCGTCCAGCTGCCCCGCGAGCAGCGCGAGCGCCTGGCGACCCTGTCGAGCCTCGCGGTGCGCCTTCCCGACGGCCGCCAGGTGGCGCTGGACCAGGTCATGACGGCCTCCCATCGCCAGGGCTTCGAGGCGCTGCGCCACGCCGACGGCCGGCTGGCGGTGGAGGTCACCGCCGAGATCGACAGCGGGGTGACTTCCGCCGACCAGATCCGCGAGAGCCTCTCGGCCACGGTGCTGCCGGCGCTGGCCCGCGACTACCATCTGAGCTACAGCTTCGAGGGGCGCGCCGCCGACCAGCGGGAGACCCTGGCCGACATGCGCGTCGGCCTGCTGGTGGGGCTGGGACTGATGTACGGCGTGTTGACCTGGGTGTTCGCCTCCTGGAGCCTGCCGCTGATCGTCATGGCGATCATTCCCTTCTCGCTGGTCGGGGCGCTGCTCGGCCACTGGCTGCTGGGCATCGATCTGACCATCCTGTCGCTGTTTGGTCTCTTCGGGCTCTCCGGTATCGTGGTCAACAACGCCATCATCCTGGTGACTTTCTACCGCGAACAGCGCGACCGCGGACTGCCCATCGACGAGGCGCTCAACGAGGCGGTGGTGCAGCGGGTGCGGGCGGTGCTGCTCACCTCGCTGACCACCATCGGCGGCCTGTTGCCGCTGCTCTTCGAGACCTCGCTGCAGGCGCAGTTCCTGATCCCCATGGCGGCCTCCATCGCCTTCGGCCTGGGCGGCTCGACGCTGCTGGTGCTGCTGGTCACCCCGGCGCTGCTCTCCTACCTGGAGCACGGTCGCGAGCGCTGGGCCGGCCGGCGGCGCCGGCGCGAGGCGGTGGACGCCCCCGGGGCTGAATGAACAGGGCTGAATGAGCAGGGCTGACCGAGCAGGAGTGGCCGAGCAAGAGTGGCCGTAAAGGACTGACCGAGAGGGAGGGCGACCCATGGAGAGTCACGACTACCGGCGCTACGACGCCCTGGGCCTGGCGGCACTGATCCGCTCGCGACAGGTAAGCCGCGACGAGGTGTTCCAGGCCGCCTGTGCAACGATCGAGGCCCAGAATCCGTCACTCGGCGCGGTGGTGCGCACTCGTTTCGCGCGCGCCCGTCGCGAGGGGGAGCGGGTGGCGGAGTCGGCACCCTTCGCCGGGGTGCCGACCTTGACCAAGGACCTGCTGATGGCCATCGAGGGCGAGCCGCTGGCCTTCGGCAGCGCGGCCCTGGCCGACTGGCAACCGGCCCAGGATTCGACCCTGGTCGCCCGCCTGCGCGAGGCGGGCCTGGCGATCCTCGGCCAGACCGCCACCCCCGAGCTGGGGCTGATGGGCATCACCGAGCCGCGCGCCTTTCCCCACCCGGTCAACCCCTGGCGGCCGACCCACTCGCCGGGCGGCTCCAGCGGCGGGGCGGCCTGTGCGGTGGCCGCCGGCCTGGTGCCGCTGGCCATGGCCGGCGACGGCGGCGGCTCGATCCGCATACCCGCCAGCTACTGTGGCCTGTTCGGCCTCAAGCCCTCCCGCGGGCGGGTGCCGCTCGGCCCGATGTTCGCCGAGGTGTGGCAGGGCGCGGTGGTGGAGCACGCCCTGACCCGCAGCGTGCGCGACAGCGCCGCGCTGCTCGACGCCGTCAACGGCATGGACCCCGGCAGCCCCTGGCCGCTGCCCCGCGAAACGGGCTTCCTGGCGGCCACCGAGCGCCCCCCCGGCCCGCTGCGGGTGGCGGTCTCGCTGGGTGAACCGCTGGGCAGGGCGCTGGGTACCCGGCTCGACCCCGAGGCGCGCCGGGCCGTGGAGCGGGCCGCCGAGCAGTTCGCGGCGCTGGGGCATCACGTCGAGTGGGCCGACCCGCCGGTGGACGGCGAGCGGCTGGCCGACAGCTACCTGACCCTCTACCTGGGGCATCTGTCGGCGGACCTGGCCTGGATCAGCGCCCAGACCGGGGTCAGCGTATCGCGGCTCGCCATCGAGCCCTCGACCCGGGCCATCGGCCGGCTGGGGCGCCGCCTGCCGGTGCGCGACTATGAGCTGGCCAAGCGCCACTGGAACGACGTCGCCCGGGCCATGGCGGGCTTTCACCGCCGCTTCGATGTGCTGCTGATGCCGGTGGCGGCCGCCCCGGCACCGCGCCGGGGGGAGCTCTATCCGCCGCCGGCCCGGGAGCGGCTGATGGCGCTGCTGGCGCTGCCCGGCATGCCCTCGCTGGCGCTCAAGGCGGGCCTGCTCAAGCGCCTGGCGCGGGACGCCCTGGCGCGCACCCCCTTCACCCAGCTGGCCAACCTCACCGGCCAGCCGGCCATGTCGCTGCCGCTGCATATCACCACCGACGGCCTGCCGGTGGGGGTGCAGGTGCTCGGCGCCATGGGCGACGAGCGCCGCCTGCTGGCCCTGGCCGCCCAGGTCGAGGCCGATACCCCCTGGGCCCACCACCTGCCGTGCCCGGCCGTCAGGGCTATGGCAGTTACCGATAGTGCGATAGCGAAAGGCGCCGGGGATAGGCCGGAGAGGGGGTCCGAGGACCAGGGATGGCCGAGGTAGCCTACAAGGAAGTATTCATAGCGCCCCCTTGAAGGCCTATCGCCGGAACAGCCTTGAGCGATGCTGCCACCTACGATAGCCCTGAAACGGCCGTCGGCGGCCGTGAGTCCTCGGGCAAAGCCGAGTAGAATGCGCGCCATCCGCCTAACCGGTTCGCCCCCATGTCCGACGCCGACTCCCCGCTCTCGCCGGCCGGCGACCGCCACTTCGACGGTCTCGCCGACAAGTTCGCCGCCAGCCTCTACGGCAAGGCCCGCGGCGAGCTGCGCCTGGCACTGCTCGACCGCCTGCTGCCGGAGATGCTCGCCCTCGACGGCCAGCCGCTGCTCGACGTGGGCGGGGGGCTGGGGCAGCTGGCCGCCTGGTTCGCCGACCGCGGCCACCCCGTGACCCTGGTGGAGCCCGCCGCCGAGATGCGCGAGCGGGCGCGTGCCGAGTTGACCGGACGGTCGGTGACCTTCCTGGACGCGCCGCTGCAGGCGCTGCCCGAGGTGGCGCCGGGGCCCTGGTCGCTGATCGCCTGCCACGCGGTGCTGGAGTGGCTGGCCGACCCGCGCTCGGCGCTGGCCACCCTGGCCGCACGGCTGGCGCCCGGGGGGCAGCTGTCGCTGATGGTCTTCAACCGCGACGCCCTGCGATTTTCCAACGTGGTCAAGGGCAACCTGGACAAGGCGCTGGCGGATCGCCTGGAGGGCAAGGGGCTGCGCCAGCGCCTGACGCCGATCTCGCCGCTGACCGACGCTCAGATCGTTGCCTGGAGCGCCGAGTGCGGCCTGGAGATCCGTGCGGTGGCGGGGGTTCGCGTGTTTCACGACTACCTGCGCCGGCCCGCCGAGAGCGATGCCGACCGGGAGCGGCTGCTGGCGCTTGAGTGGCGCTACTGCCGCCACGACCCGCACTGGCGACTGGGCCGCTACCTGCTCTACACCCTGGTGCGTCCCGAGACCGCATCCATCGTGACACCCGACGAGGAGCCCCACCCATGACCGTCGAGACGACAAGCGCCGCGACCCCGGTCTGCCAGCTGCTGGCGCGCCAGGAAGCCGATTACCGGGGCTGGCTGTGGGTGGCCCCGCCCCGCGATCCCTGGCTGGAGGCGGGGCAGGGCACGGTGGTCAGCGGCGATCTGGCGGTGCGCGCCGCCTGGCAGGCCGCCGGGCGTCCCGCTGTGTCGCCCTTCGAGGCGCTGCCCGGCCAAGCAGCGCCACCCGGGGCGGTGCTGTTCTGGCCCAAGAGCCATGCGCTGGGGGAGTGGTGGCTGCTGTGGCTCTGCGCCACCCTGCCGCCGGGCACGCCGCTGCAGCTGGTGGGCGAGAACCAGGGCGGTATCCGGCGGGTGCTCAAGGTGCTGGCGGCCCTGGGCCTGGGCTCGCGCAAGCGTGACAGCGCGCGGCGCTGTTCGCTGTTCGAGACGCGCCTGGGCCGGGTGGCGCTCGACCCCGAGGCGGCCTGGACCCGCTTCGAGGCCGAGCTGGGAGAGACGTGGCTGACGCTTGCCAGCCACCCCGGCGTCTTCGGCCACGGCAAGCTCGACGACGGCACCCGGCTGCTGCTGGAGACGCTGCCGGAGGCGCTGCCGCCAGGTGAGGGCGATGTGCTCGATATGGGCTGCGGCGACGGCATCCTCGCCGCCTGGCTGGCGCGGCGCGGCCAGGCGGTGACCGCCGTGGACGTCAGCGCCTTCGCCGTGGAGGCGACCCGCCGCACCCTGGCCGCCAACCGCCTCGCCGGCGAGGCGCTGGCCAGCGACGTCTACTCGGCGCTGGGGGGCCGAGCCTTCGATGCCATCGTCAGCAATCCGCCGTTTCACCAGGAGCGCGCCATCGACTACGGCCCGACTGGGCGACTGATCCGCGAGGCCCCGGCGCACCTGCGGCCCGGCGGCCGGCTCATCCTGGTGGCCAACGCCTTCCTGCCCTACCCGGACCTGCTCGAGGGCGCCTTCGGCGGCTTCGAGATCCTCGCCGACGACCGTCGCTTCCGGGTCTATCGCGCGATCAAGCGCTGATCAGGCGACACGGCCATGGTGCTGGCTCATGTCACCCTGGCCAGCAAGGAGTCCCTCCACGGAGATATCCTCGTCGAGCTCGTCCCAGTGCAGGCCCTGGCCGGAATAGCTGATGCGGCATTCGGCCCTTTCAGCTGGGGTGGCGTGCAGCAGGCGAGGGAACCAGGCCAGCGGGATGCCGAGCGTTCTGCCGTCGCTGAGCTCGACCCACATGGTGTAGTCGTCAAAGCTGACGGTCTTGGCGGAAATGCTCATTCCAGGCCCTCTCGATCTCACTACGGTGCGCTTCCACCAGCTGCATGAGCTGTGAAAGCTGCTTACGATTGTAGCCAGCGCTGCCGGCGATAGCGACCTGAGGCTCCAGCCATATCTTGGCCTCGCCATCGCCGCTCTCGGCGTGGATATGGATCGGCTCCAGCGGGTTCCCCTCGTTAGAGAAGAAAAAGAAGCGAATCCCCTTGTAGCGGAAAACAACCGGCACGGTGAAGGCCTCCTACGCCTGCGGGTCACGATAGTCGATATCGGTGATCACGTAGGTGGTCTCGCCGCCGGGGGCGGCGACGGTGACGTCATCGTCCAGCGCCTTGCCCAGCAGGGCGCGGGCCAGGGGGGCATCGACGCTGATCCAGCGCTTGGCGGTGTCGGTCTCGTCGTGGCCGACGATGCGGATACGGGTCTCCTCGCCGTCGTTGTCCTCCAGGGTGACGAAGGCGCCGAAATAGACCTTGCCGGTGTCCATGGGCAGCCGATCCACTACCTGCAGCTCGTCGAGCCGCTTGGTCAGGTAGCGGATGCGGGCGATGACCCGGTTGAGCTCCTTCTTGTTGTAGGTGTAGTCGGCGTTCTCGCTGCGATCGCCCAGCGCGGCGGCTTCGCCCACCTTGGCCGAGAGGGCGGGGCGCTTGACCCTCGAGAGGTGGTCGAGGATGCCGCGCAGCCGTTCGGCGCCCTCGGCGGTGATCAGGTTGCTCTTGGGCTCCTGGCGCGGATCCTTGGCGGGGTCGCGCCAGCGGGTCATGTTGCGGCCTTTCATGGAGTTCCTCGCTATCTCGCCTCAGGCTGCGAACATACGCCAGCTAAGCGGTGGGGCCAAGGGGTAAGCGGCCGCGAGGGATAAAGCGGCTGGCGAATCATTCAAACGTTCGTTACATTGCGGGGTGGGACCACCGCACCGCAATGCGGAAAACAACAACCCGAACGAGGAGACACAAGATGATTCGACGTCGACTGCTGGCCACCGCCCTGGGACTCGGGCTTACCCTGGCGCCGCTGGGCAGCGCCCTGGCCTGGGAGGCGCAGGTGGATGCCTTGACCCAGCGCTGGGAGCAGATCACCACCGGCGCGGCTGACGGCGATGCCCGCCGAGCCCTCGACGCCCTGGCCGACGAGGCCGAGGCGCTGGCAGCCGCGCATCCCGACGAGGCAATGCCGCTGATCTGGCACGGCATCATCGAGGCCTCCCACGCCCGCGAGCGCAGTGGCCTGGGGGCGCTGTCCAGCGCGCGCAGTGCCCGCGACTCCCTGGAGCAGGCCATCGAGCTCGACCCCGAGGGCGGCAACGGCTCGGCCTACGTGACCCTGGGGGCGCTCTACGACCGCGCCCCGGGGCGGCCGATCGGCTTCGGCAACAGCGACACCGCCGAGCGCATGTTCCAGCGCGCGCTCGAGATTCGCCCCGACGGCATCGACGTCAACTTCTACTATGCCGCCTTCCTGGAGGAGGAGGGGCGCCTGGACGAGGCCCGGGAACACGCCAGCCGAGCCGTGGAGGGCGAGGCCCGCGCCAGCCGCCCCGCCTCCGACGAGGCGCTGCGCGAACAGGCCCGCGCGCTGCTCGCCCGCCTCTGAGGGCGCTTTCTGACCAGGTGAGGGCGCCGGCGCAGGTTGAGCAAGCGCAAGGCAGCGACACGTCGGCGGCGTATCCAAACGGCAAAGCCAACTGCGGATGCCCTGCGCAAGGGTCTCGACGGTTGGCATTCCCCGCCCCGGTCATGATAATGGTCTCCATTCGTCGAATCGGAGACCCGCATGCCCGACAGCAGCGACCCGAGCCGGGGCGCCGGCCTGCTTGAGCCCTTCACCGCCGCCGACGTGGAGGTGGTGGAGCGCCGCTGCCTGTACCAGGGGTTCTTTCGCCTGGAGCGGGTGAGTCTGCGCCATCGCCTCTTCGAGGGCGGCTGGAGCGGTGAGGTGGTTCGAGAGGTGCACTGCCGCCATGACGCCGTGGGCGTGCTGCTCTACGATGTGGAGCGTGACGCCGTGGTGCTGGTCGAGCAGATCCGTGCCGGGGCCCTCGAGGATCCCGACTCGCCCTGGAAGCTCGAGGTGGTGGCGGGCCTGGTGAAAGCGGGCGAGAGCCCGGCCGAGGTGGCCCGCCGCGAGGCCATGGAAGAGGCCGGCTGCCCGGTGGGGGAGCTGATCGAGTTGCATACCTACTACCCCAGCCCCGGCGCTTGCGACGAGCGGGTCACCCTGTTCTGCGCCCTGGTCGACAGCCAGGGCCTCGGCGGGGTGCACGGCCTCGACGAGGAGCACGAGGACATTCGCGTCCATGTGCTCGGCTTCGCCCAGGCCTGGGAACTCATGCAGGCCGGGCGACTCGACAATGCCATGTGTCTGATCGCCTTTTACTGGCTGGCCGGAGAGCGAGCGTCCCTGAGAGCAAGGAGGTAGCGTGGCAAGAAGCGCCTATGTGACCGACCTGAAGGGCCTGCAGGGGGAGTGCAGTGCCAACTACCTGCGCCTGACCCGGCTGCTGGGCGACCTGCCCGCCGGCGAAACGCGGGAGCTCGAGCTGACCGGCAAGCGCGGACGCTTCGGCACCCTGCTGCTGGCGGTGCTCGAGCGCGCGCCCTACACCACCATCGCGCGGGTCACCCAGAGCGGCATCATGGATACGCTGATCGAGCCGCCGCGCATGCGGGTGCACCTCTACCACGATGTGCGCATGGCCGAGGTCACCGACTTCCAGCGCGAGCGCCACTTCGACGGCCGCTATCGCTATCCCAACCTGCGCATGTTCCAGCCCGACGAGAAGCTGCAGCTCAATCGCTTTCTCGGTGAATGGCTGGCCCATGGCCTGGCTCACGGTCACACCGTCGACCAGCCCCAGCTCCCCTGACCCCCTGTTCCCTTGACGAGATGTTGTCCCGATGCGCCTGGTACAGATCACCGACTGCCACCTTCACGCCGACCCTGCCGCGCGCTCACGTGCCGGCTTCCCGCTGCGCCAGCTCGAGGCGGTGGTCGCGGCGGTGGGGCGAGAGCGCCCCGACCTGGTGGTGGTCACCGGCGACATCAGCCAGGATGAGACCGACGCCTCCTATCGGCTGGCCGATCAGGCGCTGTCCCGGCTGGGCTGCCCCTGGTTCTGGCTGACCGGCAACCACGACGAGCCGGCGCTGATGGCGGCGGTGCGCGAGGTTCATGACGAGATCGAGCTCGACGGCTGGCGTCTGCTGGTACTGGACACCCGGGTCAGCGGTCAGCCCCATGGCGAGCTGGGCCCGGAGCGGCTCGCCGAGCTGGTCGAGCGGCTCGAGCAGGACCCGCGCCCCACGCTGCTGGCCATGCACCACCCGCCGCTGGCCATCGGCTCCGCCTGGCTCGACGAGATCGGCCTCATCGACCGGGACGCCTTCTGGCAGACCCTGGCGGCCTATCCGCAGGTCAAGGCGGTCCTGTGCGGCCATATCCACCAGGCCTTCGCCAGCCATCAGCGCCAGGCCGAGGGCAAGGTGTTGGTCTACGGTTGCCCCTCCACCACCGACCAGTTCCTGCCCGGCTCGGCGGAGTTCGCCATCGATGAGGCCTCCCGACCCGGCTATCGGGTGCTGGACCTGTATGAGGATGAGTGGGTTACCTGGGTGGAGCGCGTCGACCTCTAAAGTGGCGTGTTATTCTTTATTCGCCTAAAAAGATAGGCAATCATTCTTTTACGTTATTATCGGCCCGGCGGTACCCTGTCTCGCATACTCCTTTTCGCCCATCGTCATGCGAGGTATCCGGGCCGATGACCAGTCTTCATGCACCGACGCGAGAGCCGGCTGCGTCCCCTGCCGGGGCGACGCCATCGTTGACGCCCCAGCGGCTGACCCATCTTCAGCAGCTCGAGGCGGAATCGATCCATATCATCCGCGAGGTGGCCGCCGAGTTCTCCAACCCGGTGATGCTCTACTCCATCGGCAAGGACTCCTCGGTGATGCTGCACCTGGCGCGCAAGGCCTTCTACCCCGGCCCGCCGCCCTTCCCGCTGATGCACATCAACACCACCTGGAAGTTCCGCGAGATGATCGAGTTCCGCGACCGCATGGCCGCGGACGCCGACATGGAGCTGATCGAGTACATCAACGAGGAGGGGCGTGCCGCGGGCATCAACCCCTTCGACCACGGCTCCAGCGGCTACACCGACGTGATGAAGACCGCAGCGCTCAAGCAGGCCCTGGACAAGTACGGCTTCGACGCCGCCTTCGGCGGGGCGCGCCGCGACGAGGAGGCCAGCCGCGCCAAGGAGCGGGTGTTCTCCTTCCGCGACAAATTCCATCGCTGGGACCCCAAGAACCAGCGGCCCGAGCTGTGGAACCTCTATAACGCCCGTATCAACAAGGGCGAGTCGATCCGCGCCTTCCCGCTCTCCAACTGGACCGAGCTGGATATCTGGCAGTACATCCATCTCGAGCAGATTCCCATCGTGCCGCTCTATTACGCCGCGCCGCGCCCGGTGGTGGAGCGCGACGGCATGCTGGTGATGGTCGACGACGAGCGCATGCCGCTGGCGGAAGGCGAAGTGCCCGAGGAGAAGTGGGTGCGCTTTCGCACCCTGGGCTGCTACCCGCTGACCGGGGCGGTGGAGTCGCGGGCCGACACCCTGCCGGAGATCATCCAGGAGATGCTGCTGACCCGCACCAGCGAGCGCAGCGGCCGCGCCATCGACCACGATCAGGCCGGCTCCATGGAGAAGAAGAAGCGCGAGGGGTACTTCTGATGGCTCACCAGTCAACGCTGATTCAAGACAATATCGAGCAGTATCTGCACGAGCACGAGAACAAGGACCTGCTGCGCTTCATCACCTGCGGCAGCGTCGACGACGGCAAGTCGACCCTGATCGGCCGGCTGCTGCACGACTCCAAGATGATCTTCGACGACCAGCTCGCGGCGATCACCCGGGACTCGAAGAAGAGCGGCACCACCGGCGACGCCGTGGACCTGGCGCTGCTCGTCGACGGCCTGCAGTCCGAGCGGGAGCAGGGCATTACCATCGACGTGGCCTACCGCTTCTTCTCCACCGACAAGCGCAAGTTCATCATCGCCGATACCCCGGGCCATGAGCAGTACACCCGCAACATGGCGACCGGCGCCTCGACGGCGAGTCTCGCCATCATCCTGATCGATGCGCGCTACGGCGTGCAGACGCAGACCCGGCGGCACAGCTTTATCGCCGACCTGCTGGGCATCCAGCACCTGGTGATCGCGGTCAACAAGATGGATCTGGTGGACTTCGACCAGGCGCGCTTCGACGAGATCGTCGCCGACTATCGCAGTTTCGCTGAGCAGCTCTCGGCCCGCGATATCCGCTTCGT
This sequence comes from Billgrantia campisalis, assembly GCF_022341425.1. GTDB lineage: Bacteria > Pseudomonadota > Gammaproteobacteria > Pseudomonadales > Halomonadaceae > Halomonas > Halomonas campisalis. Next base: position 42,919 of record NZ_JABFUC010000010.1, read on the forward strand.
GCCGATGTCGGCGCTGGAGGGCGACAACGTGGTCAACCGCAGCGAGCGCACTCCCTGGTATGCGGGACCTCCGCTGCTGGAACTGCTGGAGAGCGTGGAGGTGTCGCGGGACCGCAATCTCGTCGACCTGCGCCTGCCGGTGCAGTACGTCAACCGCCCCAACCTCGACTTCCGCGGCTACGCCGGCACTCTGGAGGCGGGGGTGCTGCGTCCGGGCCAGGCGATCAAGGTGCTGCCCTCCGGCAAGACCTCGACAGTGGAGCGAGTGGTCACCTTCGACGGTGACCTGGAGGCGGCCTGGCCGGGCCAGGCGATCACCGTAACGCTGGCCGACGAGCTGGATATCTCCCGCGGTGACTGGCTGGTGGCCGAAGACGCCGAGGTGGCCATGTCCAACGCCTTCGAGGCCGATATCGTCTGGATGCATGAGCAGCCACTGGTGCCGGGCCGCCAGGTCGACATCCGCCTCGCCGGCCGCTCGGTGGCGGGGCAGGTCGGTGAGATCCTCCATCAGGTGGACGTCAACACCCTGGAGCGCCACGCCACCGAGCGGCTGGAGCTCAACGCCATCGCTCGCTGCCGGGTGGAGCTGACCGCCGAGGTGCCGCTGGACACCTATGACACCAGCCCCGGGACGGGCAGCTTCATCGTCATCGATCGACTCTCCAACGTGACGGTGGGCGCCGGTATGGTGCGCCGCGTGGTGGAGCGCGGCGAGACGCCGGTCGGCGAGGTCGACTGGGTCGGCTTCGAGCTCGAGCTCAACGCCCTGGTGCGCAAGTACTTCCCCCACTGGGAGGCCAAGGATGTGCGCGAACTGCTGAAGTAGGGTACGTTCTGCTCTCGATCGAACTCGACCCCGGGCTGCGGCTCGGGGTCGCTGCGTTCGGGGGTATCTCCAGCCTCCGTCAGGAAACCGGCTCTGGTAGGCTATGTCCAATGCGTTACAGCCGACCCGGAGCCAAGCCTCGATGATTGTTCTCGCCGTTGCCCTGCTACTGGCCATCTTCCTGCTGCCCAATCTCTGGGCCCAGTGGGTCATCAAACGCTATGCCCGTAGCCGCGACGACTATCCCGGCACCGGGGCCGAGCTGGCCGACCACCTGCTGCGCCGGCTCGGCATCGAGGGGGTCAAGGTGGAGCCCACCGACCACGGCGACCACTACGACCCGGAGGCGCGCCGGGTGCGGCTCTCGCCGGAGGTGTACGGGGGGCGCTCGCTCACCGCAGTGACGGTGGCGGCCCACGAGGTGGGTCATGCCATCCAGCACCACCAGGGCTATGCGCCGCTGCTCGCCCGCTCGCGGCTGGTGGCGGTGGCCCAGAAGGCCGAGAAGCTCGGCGCGGCGCTGATGATGGCGGCGCCCTTCCTGTTCCTGCTCACCCGCCTGCCCGGCGGCCTGGCCATCGTGGTGGCCGCCGCGGTGATCAGCTTCGGCACCGCGGCGCTGGTCCACCTGGTGACCCTGCCGGTGGAGTTCGATGCCAGCTTCCAGCGGGCGCTGCCGCTGCTCAAGGAGTACATCCCGCCTTATGACATGCCAGGCGCCCGCCACGTGCTCACTGCCTGCGCCTTCACCTATGTGGCGGCGTCGCTGGCCAGCATCCTCAATCTGGGGCGCTGGCTGGTGATTCTGAGGCGTTAGGGATTAACTGAATCCCTCTCCGGCCTGTCCCCGGCGCCTCTCGCTATTGCGGACGGGCTTACCCAGGACGATTGGCCATGACCACCGCCCGCCGCGGCGCCGGATAGCCCTCCCGGGTCCGCGTCGGGTCGGTCGGGTCGAGGAAGTCGGCGAGCGACTGGAAGGTCATCCAGTCCGTGCTGCGCTGCTCGTCCGTGGTGGTCACCGCCTCGTCCACCACCCGCACGTTGTCGAACCCACAGCGCTCGAGCCACTGGCAGAGCGCCGCGGATGACGGCAGGAAGTAGACGTTGGGCATGGCGGCGTAGCGCTCACCGGGCAGCAGCACGGTGGTGGCGTCGCCCTCCACGACGAGGGTCTCCAGCACCAGCTCACCGCCGGGGCGCAGCGCTTCCTTGAGCTGGCCCAGATGCTCCAGCGGCGAGGGGCGGTGGTAGAGCACGCCCATGGAGAACACCGTGTCGAAGAAGCCGAGCCGCTCGGGCACGTCTTCGATGCCCACCGGCAGGAAGTGGGTGCGGTGGCCATCGGCGTCGCCGACGAAGTGGCGCAGCGCCTGGAACTGATAGTAGAAGCGCGGCGAGGGGTCGATCACCAGCACGAAGGCCGCCCCGGCACCGGCCATGCGCCAGCCGTGGTAGCCGCTGCCGCCGCCCACGTCCAGCACTCGCCGGCCGGCCAGCGGGGCCAGGTGCGGGGCGACGCGCCGCCATTTCCAGTCCGAGCGCCACTCGGTGTCGATGAGAATGCCGCCCAGGCAGTAGGGCCCCTTGCGCCAGGGCGCGAGCTTTCTCAGCAGGTTCTCGCACTGGCGGCGCTGGCTGTCATCAAGCGCGCACGCCACCGTCACCGTATCGCGGTCGAGGTGCACTTGGCGTGAGTCGGGCAGCGCCGGCAGCTTGGCCACGGCCTTCTCCCAGGCCGGCAGGTCGCCGTAGCGCCGGCGGTCCAACCCGGCGGCCAGCTGGTCGGGCAGTCGGGCCAGCCAGCGTTCCAGTCCCTGGTCGACGAAGGCGTGGTAGAGATCGCGGTGGGGGTGTGGCATGCAGTGTCCTGATTGTGAAGAGCCTTAAAAAGTGCACCAGCCACTCGCCTCCATCACCCGATAGCGCCAGTAGCGCAGACGCGAGCGGTCGGCATAGGCCGGGTAGTCGGCGCTGTAGTGTTCCTCGGGGCCATTGTGCCAGTGGCGTTTGAAGGCGGCGTGGGCGTCGGCCATGGCGGGGTGGTCGGACTCGGCTTCGAGCTGCACGTTGGCCTCCAGGTTGAGATCGTCGAGGCTGCGGCGGGTGAAGTTGGCCGAGCCGAGCAGCAGCATCGCCGGGCGCCCTTCGCCGCTGCGCAGCAGCAGCTTGGCATGGGCCTGCTCCCTGCGGGTGTCGCTCCAGCGCACCGCGATGCCGGCATCGTGCAGCTCGCGCGCCACCGGGCGGTTGGGAATGCCGGGGCTGGGGCGGCCGAAGTGGGCCTTGCTGGGATCGAGCAGCACGCGCAGGGCCACGCCGCGACGGTGGGCTTTGCGCAGGGCGGTGATCAGGCCGCGGTGCGACAGGTAGAGCACCTCGATGTCCAGCCGCTCTCCCGGCCTGGCGTCATCGATGGTCTCGAGCAGGGCGTCGCGTATCGCCCCTTCGCCGAGAACGCGCAGTCGCGGCGCTGTCCGCCGCGGGGGCTCGACCGGCGGCAGGGCGGGAACCTCGACTGAGGCGCCGGAGTAGGCGGCGATCTGTCGCTCCGAGTCGAGCAGGTCGAGGGCGGCGGGGCCGGCGAAGGTGAGCCCGAGTTCCCGGTAATTGCTGCTGGTATCGTTGAGATTGCAGGAGCTGACAACCGCCCGCCAGTCGTCGCCGTGATCGGCCACCAGGGTCTTGCGGTGATTGGCGTTGAGGTTCAGCGATGCCAGGTAGCTGCGCAGGGTCACCTTGCCCGGGCCCAGCGGATTGGGCAGCCAGCCGCCGCGGGGCGAGTTGCCCCACCAGCGCATGGTCAGCCGCCACAGCGCGCTCCAGCTGGGGTTGGGGTCGCGGGAGGCGGGCAGGTGGGTCTCGACCACCCGGATGCCGGCCTGGCGCAGGGCATCGAAGTGGCCGGCCGGCTGCCCCCCGTAGACGTGGTTGATGGGATCGGTGATCAGCACGATCTCGAGCGCGGGTACCTCGCGCTTGCGCGCGAGCAGGGCCTGGATCAGCTCGGCGGCGACCCGGCGGTGGCAGTCGGGCGGTGCGCTGTCCGGATCGTTGAGCTGGAAGATGTCGATGACGATCAGCCGCCGCGCCTGGCCGATCAGGGCCAGCAGCTCATCGACGACCTGCTGCCGACAGCGCTGTCGGCCGTGGGTGTCGATGAAGGTCTCGTCGCGCAGCAGCCGCGCCTCGGCGGCGCCACGCCAGGGGCCCGCGAGGCGCAGCCCGGGCGGCAGCGGCTTGCGCGAATGCCACCAGACGGTGGCGAGGTAGAGTGCCAGGCCGAGGCCCAGCGGTAGCATCCATGCAGCGCTCATGGCGGCTCCTCAGCGCTTGAAGGCGACCAGCGAGGCGAAGTTGAGGTACTGGAACCAGGTCAGCGAGCGCGGAAAGCCGGCCCGCGCCAGGCGGGCGTGATGCGCCTCGAGGGTGTCCGGCACCAGCACGTTCTCCAGCGCGGTGCGTTTCTGGCTGATCTCCAGGTCGCTGTAGCCATTGGCGCGCTTGAAGTCGTGGTAGCGCTCCACCCGCCAGGCGTTGTCGGCTTCGTCGGGGTCGACCACCTTCTCGGACAGTACCAGCACGCCGCCGGGCTCCAGGGCCGCGAAGAGTCGACCGATGACGGCGTCGCGGTCCTCCGGCGGCAGAAACTGCAGGGTGAAGTTGAGCACGATCATCCCCGAGGGCCGGTAGTCCAGGGTGCGGATATCGCCCTCGATGACCTCCATGGCGTGGTCGGGGCACTCGGCGGCCAGGGTCTCGCGGGCGCGCGCCACCATGGCCGGCGAGAGATCGACCCCGGTGAGGCGAAAGGCTTCCGGCGGCAGGCTGCCGGCCAGCGCCAGGCTGGCGGCGCCCAGCGAGCAGCCCAGGTCGTAGACGTGGGCGCCGTGGCGCAGGTGGCGCTGGGCGATCAGCCCCAGCATGCCGAGTATCTGGCCGTAGCCCGGCACCGAGCGGCGGATCATGTCGGGGAAGCAGGCCACCACCTGCTCATCGAAGGAGAAGCGCGCGACCCGGTCCAGGGGTGTGGAAAAGATCGCGTCACGGTAAGATGCGTCACTCATGGGCATGCCGAAAATGCAGGTTGGCCCTCATTTTACGCGTGTCGCGGGCCGGCTGCACGACTGGACGTCAAGGAGGAGCCGCATGAGCCATCCCCCCATCGATCAGACCGCCGCCTGGCAGGCCCTGGCGGCGCATGCGCAGAAGGTGCGCGGGCGCCACCTGGGGGAGCTGTTCGCCGACCCGCAGCGAGGGCGGGCTTTCACCCGCCAGGCGGCGGGACTGACCCTGGACCTCTCCAAGCAGCGCTGGTGCGCCGAGACCCTGACGCGGCTGCTCGACCTGGCCTGCACGGCGGAGGTGCCCGAGGCCATCGGCGCTCTGCTGGCCGGCGAGCGGGTCAACGTCAGCGAGGATCGCCCGGCCCTGCACACCGCCCTGCGCCTGCCGCCCGAGGCCTCGCTGGTGGTGGAGGGCGAAGACCTGGTGCCCGGCGTGCAGGCCACCCTGGCCAGGATGGCGGCCATGGTCGAGCGCCTGCATGCCAGCCAGTGGCGGGGGGCCACGGGGCGCCCCATTCACGACGTGGTCAACCTGGGGGTGGGCGGCTCCGATCTGGGGCCGCAGATGGTGACCCATGCCCTGGCCGACTATCGCCCCGAGGGGGTGGCGCCCATCGAGGTGCATTTCGCCTCGACCATGGACGGCTCCCAGCTGGTCGACTACCTGACCCGCTTCAACCCCGAGACGACGCTGTTCGTGATCTCGTCGAAGTCCTTCACCACCATCGACACCCTGTCCAACGCCCGCACGGCGCGGGACTGGCTGATGACGCGCCTGGTGTGTGCCGGCAGCGAGGGCGTCGACGAGGCGCTGGTGATGCGCCAGCACTTCATCGGCGTCTCGGCGAGTCCGCAGAAGATGGCCGAGTGGGGGATCGCCGAGGCCAACCAGCTGGAGTTCTGGGAGTGGGTCGGCGGGCGCTACTCGCTGTGGGGCGCCATCGGCCTGCCCATCGCCCTGGTGATCGGCATGGCCCACTTCCGCGAGCTGCTGGCCGGCGCCCACGTCCTGGATCGCCACTTCGCCACGGCGCCGCTCGCCGATAACCTGCCGGTGCTGCTGGCCCTGGCGGGGATCTGGAACGTCAACTTCCTGGATATCCGCGCCCACTCCATCCTGCCCTACGACGGCCGCCTGGAGTACTTCGCCGCCTATCTCGAGCAGCTGGAGATGGAGTCCAACGGCAAGTCGGCGACCCTCGACGGCCGCCAGGTGAGCTATTCGACCTGTCCGGTCTTGTGGGGCCAGCTTGGCCCCAACGCCCAGCACGCCTTCTACCAGTTGCTCCACCAGGGCACCCAGCCGGTGGTGTGCGACTTCATCGCGCCGCTGGTGCGCTACGAGGACGTCCGGGAGCCGGCCACCCGCGACCACCTGATGGGGCAGCACCGCCTGACCCTGGCCAACTGCTTCGCCCAGTCGCGGCTGCTGATGCTGGGCGATGAGGCCATCGACGAACCCGGCGAGCGGCCCGGCCACAAGCGCTATCGTGGCAATCAGCCCTCGACCACCCTGCTGCTCGACCGCCTGACGCCGGCGACGCTGGGGGCGCTGATCGCCCTCTACGAGCACAAGGTCTTCGTGCAGGCGACCATCTGGGGCATCAACCCCTTCGACCAGTGGGGCGTGGAACTGGGCAAGCAGATCGCCGGCGAGACCCAGCGCATCCTCGAGAGCCACCGTGGCCACGAGGGGATGGACGCCTCGACCCGCGGCCTGGTCGAGGCGGCCTGGCGGGCGGAAGCGCCGAATGGTGACTGATCGCGTACCGGGACTGGTAATGCATACAGGGTTTTGGGTATGCTGAGCGCCCCCTACGCCTGCCCGCCGGCCAGCGGTGTGCTCTACCTGCACGGCTTCAACAGCGGCTGGGGGTCGCCCAAGGCGGCGCTGATGCGTGCGGCCTGCCGGGCTCTGGGGCTGCCCTGCGAGACGCCGCAGCTGCCCCACCGGCCCGCGGCGGCCTTCGCCCTGGCCGAGGCGCGGCTGGCCGGGCTGGGGCCGGCGCCGCTGGTTGCCGGCAGCTCGCTGGGCGGTTTCCTCGCCACTTGCCTGGCGGAGCGCCACGCCCTGCCCGCCGCGCTGATCAACCCGGCGGTGGCCCCGGCGGCGCTGGTGGCGGGCTGGGTCGGTGAGCGATTCGTCAACGACGACACCGGCGAGCGCTTCACGGTGGGCGTCGAGCACCTGACAGAGCTCGAGGCGCTGACCCCCAAGGCGGTGACGGCGCAGCGCTATCTGCTGCTGCTGGGCAGCCGGGACGAGACCCTGGACCCGGCCGATGCCTTCGCCTTCTACCGCGGCGCGCGCACCGTCCTGCACCCGCGCAGCGACCACGGCTTTGGCGTGCTGGCCGAGTATCTCCCGGCGATCTTCGCCCACGGCGGCCACCGCCTGGAAGCCGGACGCATTTCCGATCAGGACCTGGATATGGACGACCCATGACACAGTACAGCGCCAGCTCAATCGAAGTACTCTCCGGGCTCGAACCGGTGCGCAAGCGCCCCGGGATGTACACCGACACCTCGCGTCCCAACCACCTGATCCAGGAGGTCATCGACAACAGCGTCGACGAGGCCCTGGCCGGCCATGCCGGCGAGGTCAGCGTGCGGCTGTTCGAGGACGGCGGCATCGAGGTCACCGATGACGGGCGCGGCATGCCCATCGACCTGCACCCGGAGCACGGCGTCGTCGGGGTCGAGCTGATCCTCACGCGGCTGCACGCCGGGGGCAAGTTCTCCGCCTCCAGCTACCGCTTCTCCGGCGGCCTGCACGGGGTCGGGGTGTCGGTGGTCAATGCGCTCTCCCAGCGTCTCGAGGTCGAGGTGCTGCGCGACGGCAACCGCTACGCCATGGCCTTCGAACACGGCGACAAGGTCTCGGAGCTCTCGGTGATCGGCAGCGTCGCCAAGCGTGCCACCGGCACCCTGGTACGCTTCTGGCCGGACCCGGGCTACTTCGACAGTCCCAGGCTTGCCATCGGGCGGCTCAAGCACCTGCTGCGCGCCAAGGCGGTGCTCTGTCCCGGGCTCAAGGTCACCCTGGTGGAGACCGACGGCAGCGAGACCGTCTGGCAGTACGCGGACGGCCTGCGCGACTACCTGGCGCAGGCCACCGACGGCTATGAGGTGCTGCCGGTCTCGCCCCTGGTGGGGCACTTCGCCGACGACGAGCAGGCGGTGGACTGGGCGATCCAGTGGCTGCCGGAGGGCGGCGAGCCGCTGCTCGAAAGCTACGTCAACCTGATCCCCACTCCCCAGGGCGGCACCCACGTCAACGGCCTGCGCTCGGGGCTGCTCGAGGCGCTGCGCGAGTTCTGCGAGTACCGAAGCCTGCTGCCGCGCGGCGTCAAGCTCACCGCCGACGACCTCTGGGAGCGCGTCTCCTACGTGCTCTCGGTGAAGATGCTCGACCCGCAGTTCGCCGGCCAGACCAAGGAGCGGCTCTCCTCGCGCACCGTGGCGGCCTTCGTCGCCGGGGTGGTCAAGGACGCCTTCTCGCTGTGGCTCAACCACCACGTCGACCAGGCCGAGGCGCTGGCCGAGCTGGTGATCAACGCCGCCCAGCGCCGCCAGAAGAGCGCCAGGAAGGTGGTGCGCAAGAAGGTCACCTCGGGCCCCGCGCTGCCCGGCAAGCTAGCCGACTGCTCGGGCCAGGACCCCGCACTCAGCGAGCTGTTTCTGGTGGAGGGGGACAGCGCCGGCGGCAGCGCCAAGCAGGCGCGTAACCGCGAGAGCCAAGCGATCCTGCCGCTGCGCGGCAAGATCCTCAACACCTGGGAAGTGGACAGTCACGACATCTACGGCTCCCAGGAGGTCCACGATATCGCCGTGGCCATCGGCATGGACCCCGGCAGCGACGACTTTTCCAAGCTGCGCTATCACAAGATCTGCATTCTGGCCGACGCCGACTCCGACGGCCTGCACATCGCCACGCTGCTGTGCGCGCTCTTCGTGCGCCACTTCCCGGCGCTGGTGGACGCCGGCCACGTCTACGTGGCCATGCCGCCGCTCTACCGCATCGACCTGGGCAAGGAGGTGCACTACGCCCTGGACGAGAGCGAGAAGGCGGCGATCCTGCGCAAGCTGGAGGGCAAGCGCGGCACCGTGAACGTGCAGCGCTTCAAAGGCCTGGGCGAGATGAGCCCCCTGCAGCTGCGCGAGACCACCATGGCGGTGGAGACCCGCCGCCTGGTGCAGCTGACCCGCGAGGTCGGCGACGGCACCATGGAGATGATGGACATGCTGCTGGCCAAGAAGCGCTCCGCCGACCGCAAGAGCTGGCTCGAGGACTACGGCAATTTGGCGGATATCGAAGTTTGAGTGAACGAGTCTTCCCAGCCCTTCGCTCGAAGCGGCTCCGCAGCGGAGGGTGTTAAGTCGCTGACAGTAAGCGGCGCCGGGGGTGGGCTGGCGAGGATGTCCGATGGCAGGGATGCCATCGGTAGCGCCCAGGGATGGGTTCACAGCGCGTCCTCGCCAGTCTGCCCCCGGGTTAGCCGCGGAATTGATACCGACATTGAACCCTGACCAGGGGCTTATCGTATGACCATGGATATCCAGGTGGCGGAGGGCGATGTCGAACGCCTTTCGCTGCGCGAATACACCGAGAAGGCGTACCTCGACTACTCGATGTACGTGATTCTCGACCGGGCGCTGCCGCATATCGGCGACGGCATGAAGCCGGTACAGCGGCGCATCATCTACGCCATGCGCGAGCTGGCGCTGGGGGCCAACGCCAAGTACAAGAAGTCGGCGCGCACCGTCGGCGACGTACTGGGCAAGTTCCACCCCCACGGCGACAGCGCCTGCTACGAGGCCATGGTGCTGATGGCCCAGCCGTTCAGCTACCGCTACCCGCTGGTGGATGGCCAGGGCAACTGGGGCAGCCCCGACGACCCCAAGTCGTTTGCCGCCATGCGCTACACCGAGGCGCGGCTCTCCAAGTTCAGTGAAGTGCTGCTGGCCGAGCTGGGGCAGGGCACCGTCGACTGGACCCCCAACTTCGACGGCACCATGAATGAGCCGGTAGTGCTGCCGGCGCGGTTGCCCCATGTGCTGCTCAACGGCGGCACCGGCATCGCCGTGGGCATGGCCACCGACATTCCGCCGCACAACGTCACCGAGGTGGTCGAGGCCACCTGCCACCTGCTGCGCCACCCCGAGGCCAGCGTCGCCGACCTGCTCGAACATGTCCCGGCGCCGGACTTCCCCACCGAGGCCGAGATCATCACCCCGCGGGCCGATCTCAGAAAACTCTATGAGAGCGGCCGCGGTTCGGTGAAGCTGCGCGGGCGCTACGTGATGGAGGAGGGCAGCATCGTGGTCACCGCGCTGCCCTACCAGGTCAGCGGGGCCAAGATCCTCGAGCAGATCGCCGCCCAGATGCAGGCCAAGAAGCTGCCCATGGTCGCCGACCTGCGCGACGAGTCGACCCATGAGGAGCCCACCCGCCTGGTGATCGAGCCGCGCTCCAACCGCGTCGACATCGAGGCGCTGATGGCGCATCTCTTCGCTACCACCGACCTCGAGAAGAATATCCGCGTCAACATGAACGTCATCGGTCTCGACGGCCGGCCGCGGGTGATGCCGCTGCCCGACCTGCTCGGCGAGTGGCTGCGCTTCCGTCGCGCCACGGTGCGGCGTCGCCTGGAGCACCGCCTGGGCAAGGTCGAGGATCGCCTGCATATCCTCGAGGGCCTGCTGATCGCCTACCTCGATATCGACGAGGTGATCCGCATCATTCGCGAGGAGGACGCCCCCAAGTCGGCGCTGATGGAAGCCTTCGGGCTCAGCGACCGCCAGGCCGAGGCGATCCTGGAGCTGCGCCTGCGCCACCTGGCCAAGCTCGAGGAGATGAAGATCCGCGGCGAGCAGGACGAGCTCGAGGCCGAGCGCGACCGCCTGCAGGAGCTGCTCGGCAACGAGGCGGCGCTCACCGACCTGATCGAGGAGGAGCTGCGCGCCGCCGGCGAAGCCCACGGCGACGCTCGTCGCTCGCCGATCGTCGAGCGCGAGGAGGCCCGGGCGCTGTCCGAGGTGGAGCTGGTGGGCGCCGACCCGGTCACCGTGGTGCTCTCCGAGAAGGGCTGGATTCGCAGTGCCAAGGGCCACGAGATCGACCCGGCGGGGCTCTCCTACAAGGCCGGCGACCGCTTCCACCTGGCCGCCCGGGGCAAGACCAACCAGCCCCTGGTGCTGCTCGACGACACCGGGCGCGCCTATACCCTCACCGCCCATAACCTGCCCAGCGCCCGCGGCCAGGGCGAACCGGTCACCGGCCGCGCCAACGTGGTGGCCGGGGCCCACATGGCGGGGCTGATGCTGGCCCCTCCGGAGAGCCGCTTCCTGCTCGCCAGCGACGGCGGCTACGGCTTCGTGGCACGGCTCGAGGCGCTGACCGGCAAGAACAAGTCGGGCAAGGCGGTGCTCACGGTGCCCAAGGGCTGCAACGTGCTGCCCCCGGTGGTGGTGCCGGAAGGCGAGGGAGTGAGCGTGGCGGCGGTCTCCAACGAGGGCCGGCTGCTGGTGTTCCCGTTGGAACAGCTGCCCGAGATGGCCAAGGGCAAGGGCAACAAGATGATCGATATCCCCGGCGCCAGAGCGGCACGCCGCGAGGAGTTCGTGCGCGACCTGGTGGTGCTGCCCGCCGGTGCCAGCCTGGTGGTACACGCCGGCAAGCGCCACCTGACCCTCAAGGCCGCCGATCTGGATTACTATCGGGGCGAGCGCGGCCGGCGCGGCAGCAAGCTGCCCCGCGGCCTGCAGAAGGTGGATCGGCTGGAAGCAGTGACCGCCGACGCCTGACAAGCCGTTATCGCGGCGCCGGGTTAGCCGCGAACCCCAGCTATTTTCTGAGGCAACCATGACACGACGACTGCTGATTCGCGCCACCGGCGCGGCACGACCCGGCCAACTGGCCGGCCTGGGCCAGGCCATGGCGCGCAGCGGCGCCCGCCTGCTCGATATCAACCAGAGCGTGACCTTCGGCATGGTCTCGCTGGAGGCGCTGGTGGGGCTCGACCACGACAGCGACCTGGAAGGGGCGCTCAGTGCGGCCGGCGACAGCCTGGGGCTGGATATTCAGGCGATCCAGGTCAGCGCCGAGGACTACCAGCGCTGGAGCGTGCAGGCCAGCCAGCCGCGACTGATCCTGACCCTGCTGGCGCCGCACCTGCCGGCAGGCATCCTGGCCGAGGTGGGGGCGCTGACCGCCGAGCACGGTCTCACCGTGGAACTGATCCACCGCCTCTCCGGCCGCGAGCCGCTGGACGGTGGCGTGCCGCGTGACCACCAGATTCAAGGCGCCTGCGTGGAGTGCTGGCTGCGCGGGGAGGAGGTCGACCTGGACGCCCTGCGCGAAAAGGCCCTGGCGCTGGGCGCCATGCACGGCGTCGACATCGCCATCCAGGAGGACTCCATCTGGCGCCGGCACCGGCGGCTCGTTTGCTTCGATATGGACTCCACCCTGATCCAGGCCGAGGTGATCGACGAGCTGGCCCGTCGCCACGGCGTCTATGACGAAGTCGCCGAGGTCACCGAGCGGGCCATGCGTGGCGAGCTCGACTTCCAGCAGAGCTTCCGCGAGCGCATGGCCAAGCTCAAGGGGCTCGACGAGTCGGTGCTGGCCGAGATCGCCGAGACGCTGCCGCTGATGGACGGCGTCGAACGGCTGATGAAGCACTTGAAGCGCCTGGGCTATCGCACGGCGATCCTCTCCGGCGGCTTCACCTACTTCGCCCGCCATCTGCAGGAGAGGCTCGGCTTCGACGAGATCCACGCCAACGAGCTGGTCATCGAGAACGGCAAGGTGACCGGCGAGGTGCGCGAACCGATCCTCGACGCCAGCCGCAAGGCCGAGCTGCTGCGCGAAATCGCCGCGCGCGAAGGGCTGACCCTGGAGCAGACCATCGCCGTGGGCGATGGCGCCAACGACCTCAAGATGCTGGCCGCCGCCGGGCTCGGCATCGCCTTTCGCGCCAAGCCGCTGGTGCGCCGCCAGGCCAGCCACTCGATCTCGACGCTGGGCATCGACGCCGTGCTCTACCTGATGGGCTATCGCCAAGTGGACCTGGAAGACGAGTAGGGAATCTCGAAGCGCCCGCGATTGGCGCATCGAGCGGACGGCCAGCCGGAAATTCGTGCGCCTGGCAAGCCAAGACTGGTCGCCGGCCCCGTTGTGGCTTACCTTCGGGGAATCCCATCGGACCAGGAGGTCGTCATGCCCCAATCACGCTTCACCCCCGAGCAGCTGGATGAGCTCAATCTCCTCTGCCTGTTCAACCCGGACTCCACCCAGGAGGGGCTCAAGGTGCACACCGGCACGGCCGCCCCCGAGGCGGTCGCGGCGGTGGCGAGGCTGCATGCCAAGGGCCTGGTGACCCAGGCCGACGGCGGCTACCTGACCACCCTGGGCCGCGAGGCCGCCGTCCATACCCAGGCGCTGCGGGGGATTCTCGACCCCGTCGAACTCACCACCTGATCCCTTGTCGTGCGGTGCCCGCTTCTTCCCGAGGCGGGCAACGCTTTGCCCATCGGCGGCAATCGGCGATAATCCGCTCCCGTCATCCACTTCCCGCGAGGCGCCCCCTTGGGGGACGCCTCCCTGATCGCCGACCGATATGCTCATGAGCACCAGCTTCGAGACCTGGCGCGACCGCTTGGAGCGGCTGCGCGCCAACAAATTGTTCGAATCCGTCGTCATCGCCATCATCATCCTCTCGGCGCTGCTGATCGGCGCCAAAACCTACGAAGAAACCACCCGCTTCGAGCAGGTGCTGCGGGTCTTCGACGTGGGCGTGACGGTGTTCTTCCTGGTGGAGATCCTGATCCGCATGGCCGCGGAGCGGCGCCTGCGTGACTTCTTCAAGAAGGGCTGGAACGTCTTCGACTTCCTGATCGTCACCGCCAGCCTGGTTCCCCTGGACGACTCCGAGATGGTGCTGCTGGCGCGGCTGCTGCGCATCTTCCGGGTGCTGCGCCTGGTGTCGATGATCCCGGAGCTGCGCATCCTGATGGTGGCGCTGGTCAAGTCGATCCCGCGCATGGGCTATGTGGCGCTGCTGATGTTCATCATCTTCTACATCTACGGCGCCGTCGGCAGCTTCCTGTTCGCCAGCGTCGATGAAAAGCTGTGGGGCAACATCTCGCTGGCCATGCTCACGCTGTTTCAGGTGGCCACCTTCGAAAGCTGGGCCACGGCGGTGCTCTATCCCACCATGGAGCACTACCCCTATGCCTGGATCTACTTCCTGACCTTCATTTTTCTCAACGCTTTCATCTTCCTCAACATGATGATCGGCATCGTGCTCGACGTGATGCAGAAGGAGAGCCTGGCGATCGAGCTGGAGAGCGGCGAGGGGGAGGCCGCCGAGCTACACGGCCTGCGTGATGACGTGCGCCAACTGCGCAGCCAGTTGACGCGCATGGAAGCCCTGCTGGGGGAGCGGGCCACCTCCGCAGTTGACAAAGGCGCCCAAGGCTGATTCTCTAGTACCCATGAACACGACAGCGTACCGCCTCGACCTCGATCTACGACTACTAGCCCGCTTTTGAGCGCGCTGGGCAATGCCGCCTGCATTGCCACTGTCTAGATCGATACGAGGTGGTACCATGTCAGTCACAGATAACGTCTTCCCCATGAGAGTCCGCGTCGCTGCCGTAGGCCGCATCGCCACTGCGATGCCGGGTAGCGTTCCCACATTGCTCGACCGCAACGCCCCGACCGGCCCCGGCCGTCGGGGCGTTGGCGTTTCTCGTCGTCGAATCCACCGTATCTGATCACCGCCGCACCGCCAGCCAGGGAGAATGCCGCCATGATGCTCGATAACCCCGCCGCCAAGTACCGTCCCTTCGTTACCGTTGACCTGCCCGACCGCCAGTGGCCCGCCCGGCGGATCGAGGCGCCGCCGCTGTGGTGCAGCGTCGATCTGCGCGACGGCAACCAGGCGCTGATCGATCCCATGGATCATGAGCGCAAGCAGCGCCTCTTCGACCTGCTGGTGAAGATCGGCTTCAAGCAGATCGAGGTGGGCTTCCCCTCGGCCTCCCAGACCGATTTCGACTTCGTGCGCGCGCTGATCGAGCAGAACAAGGTGCCCGACGATGTCACCATCCAGGTGCTGACCCAGGCCCGCCCGCATCTGATCGATCGCACCTTCGAGTCCCTCAAGGGCGCGAAGAACGCCATCGTTCACGTCTACAACGCCACCGACCCGGTGTTCCGTCGGGTGGTGTTCAACGTCGACAAGGCCGAGTGCACCCAGATCGCCGTGGATGCCACCACCCTGATCAGGCAGCGCATGGAGGAGGCGCCGGAGACGAACTGGACCTTCCAGTATTCGCCGGAGCTGTTCACCACCACCGAGATGGACTTCGCCAAGGAGGTGGTCGAAGCGGTGATGGCCGCCTACGGGCCGACGCCCGAGGCGCCGATGATCGTCAACCTGCCGGCCACCGTGGAGGCCGCCACTCCCAACAACTACGCCGACCAGATCGAGTGGTTCTGCCGCAACGTCAAGAACCGCGACAGCCTGATCGTCAGCCTGCACCCCCACAACGACCGTGGCACCGGCGTGGCGGCGGCGGAGCTGGGACTGATGGCCGGTGCCGACCGGGTCGAGGGCACCCTGTTTGGCAACGGCGAGCGCACCGGCAACGTGGATCTGGTGACGCTTGCCATGAACCTCTACACCCAGGGCGTCCACCCGGCGCTGGATTTCTCCAACATCACGCCGATCATGCGCGAGGTGGAGTACTGCAACCAGCTGCCGGTGCACCCGCGCCACCCCTACGTGGGCGACCTGGTGTTCACCGCCTTCTCCGGCTCCCACCAGGACGCCATCAAGAAGGGCATGGCCGAGCGTCGCGCCAATCCCGAGGCGGTCTGGGAGGTGCCCTATCTGCCCATCGACCCGCTGGACGTGGGGCGCAGCTACGAGGCGGTGATTCGCGTCAACAGCCAGTCCGGCAAGGGTGGGGTCTCCTACCTGCTGGAGCAGGAGCACGGCATCGAGCTGCCGCGCCGGCTCTCCATCGAGTTCAGCCAGGTGGTCCAGGAAGTGGCCGACCGCACCGGCCGCGAGATCACCTCCCAGATGATCTACCAGGCCTTCGCCGACGAGTACGTGGAGCAGACCGCGCCCTTCGCGCTGATCAACCACCGGCTCTCCTCGGAGCCGGACAGCCCCCGGGTGCATCTGGAGGCGCAGATCGAGCAGCAGGGCGGGCGGCAGACCATTCGCGGCGAAGGCAATGGCCCGCTGGCGGCCTTCATCCGCGCGCTCGCGGCCGAAGGCCACGACGTGGAGATCATCGACTACCACGAGCACTCCCGCGGCCAGGGTGCCGACGCCGAGGCCATCGCCTATGTGGAGGTGCGCCTCGACGGCAAGGCGGTGTTCGGCGTGGGGATCGACGAGAGCATCACCACGGCATCGATGAAGGCGGTGATGAGCGCCATCAACCGTCATGTGTCCAGTGAGGAGCCCGCGGCCAATGTGACGGCAGCAACGCTCGCTTGATAGGCCAGTCATCGCGGCTTATCCGAGGGCAGGCTTTCGCGAAGGCGCTGTAAACCCGTCCCTGGGGGTTTGTCATCCCTGGCAAATGACCTTCGCTTTAGCCTGCCCTCGGCGCCACTTACGTCGGCAGGCTCCTCTAACATTTTGCTCGTCCCTCGTCCCTCGTCCCTCGTCCCTCGTCCCTCGTCCCTCGTCCCTCGTCCCTCGTCCCTCGTCCCTCGTCCCTCGTCAGAGAGGCGTCTTGCTTCCCTCGCCGGGGATCTCCCGCACCAGGGTGGGCATCAGAAAGCCCGGTAGCACCTTGCGCAGGCCCGCGACCAGCTCGCGGGCCTCGTCGTCGGGGACGTCGAAGTGGGCCGCGCCGGCCACCGGGTCGAGCACGTGCAGGTAGTAGGGCAGCACCCCGGCCTCGAACAGTCGTTCGGAGAGCGCGGCCTGGGCGTCGATCGAGTCGTTGACGCCGCGCAGCAGCACGCTCTGGTTGAGCAGCGTCACGCCCGCGTTTTTCAGTCGAGCGCAGGCATCGATCACCGCCTGGTCGATCTCCTGGGCGTGGTTGATATGCAGCACCACGACCTTCTGCAGGCGCGTCGCGGCGAGCCAGCCGAGCAGGGCGTCGTCGACACGGTCGGGTATCACCACCGGCAAACGGGTGTGAATCCTCAGGCGCCGGAGGTGGGGGATGGCGTCGAGGCGTTCCACCAGCCAGCCGAGTTGGCGGTCGCTGGCGGCCAGCGGGTCGCCGCCGGAGAGGATCGCTTCGTGGAGAGTGTCGTCCCGGCGCAGGGTGTCCAGCGTTGCGTCCCACTGGGCCCGGGAAGGGGCGTTCTCGGTGTAGGGGAAGTGGCGCCGGAAGCAGTAGCGGCAGTTTACCGCGCAGGCGGGGCTGGCGATCAGCAGCACCCGCCCGGCGTATTTGTGGATCAGCCCGCGCGCCGGGCTGTGCTCGGCCTCGGCCAGGGGGTCGGCCACATAGCCGGGGGTGGCCGCGGTCTCCTCACCCAGCGGCAGCACCTGGCGCAGCAGGGGATCATCGGGGTCGCCCGGGCGCATGCGCGCCAGGAAAGCCTCGGGCACCCGCACCTCGAACAGGGCGTGGCCCGCCTCGGCGCCGGGCCGCCAGGCGTCGTCCAGCCCGAGCCGGCGGCACAGCTCGGCCGGGTCGCGGATGGCCCGGGCGAGCTGGGACTGCCAGGCGGCGGGTGCCTGCAGCGGCTGGGTTTCGTCAGGGCGGGCGGTAACGCTCGAGGCTGAGCCGGCGACAGGTCTACGAGGGGGCGCTATAAACCCTTCCCTGGGCGCTACCGACGCCATCCCTGGCGTAGGACCCCCTCTGCGACCTGTCCCCGGCGCCTCTCGCTGTGAACAGCGCTGTCTGCTCTCTTCGCCTACGTCGTGGCACTGCAAAGGGGCGGGGCTTCGGGTTATCATGCGGCACACCAGTTACTAGGGGCGAAGGGGTTGCGCCCTCGTCGATTTCTATCCGCGCGCTCGGTCCGTGCCGAGACGCGCTCGATCATACGAGAGACAACATGGCGAACTATTCTACCAACGAATTCAAGGGTGGTCTGAAGGTGATGCTGGACGGCGACCCCTGTGCGATCGTCGAGAACGAGTTCGTGAAGCCGGGCAAGGGGCAGGCCTTCAACCGCGTCAAGCTGCGCAACCTGATGACCGGCCGGGTCTGGGAGCGCACCTTCAAGTCGGGCGATAGCCTGGAAGGTGCCGATGTGCTCGACCTGGAGATGGAGTACCTCTATAACGACGGTGAGATGTGGTACTTCATGAAGACCGATGGCTCCTTTGAGCAGTATCCGGTAGAGAAAAAGGCGCTGGGCGACACCGAGAAATGGCTCAAGGAGCAGGTGGCCTACACCGTGACGCTGTGGAACGACAACGCCATTAGCGTGACCCCGCCCAACTTCATCGAACTCGAGGTGGTCGAGACCGACCCGGGCCTCAAGGGCGATACCGCCCAGGGCGGCTCCAAGCCGGCCACGCTCTCCTCCGGTGCCGTGGTCCGCGTGCCGCTGTTTATCAACCAGGGTGAGGTGCTGAAGGTCGATACGCGCAGTGGTGAGTACGTCTCCCGCGCTTGAGGTGCGGCCCTTCCTGCGCTCGCTCATACGGCGTTGAATCCTTGCACGGCTTGCTCATTTAGCGCTGCTAAACTCCGCCGCCTTAGCCAGGATTCGCCTAGTCTGAGCATTGCTCGGAGAGGGCGATAGTGTTGCTTGTGTGGCTAGCGGCGCCGGGGACAGGTCGGAGCGGAGGTCATTTGTCATGGATGACAAATGTAGCGCCCAGGGAGGGGTTCACAGCGCCTCCGCGAAGTGCCTGTCGCCGGATCAGCCGCACTCTCCGACAGCTTCCACGTAGGCCACGCTAATCCAGCGTGGCCTTCATCGTTCCGGAGAAGATGTCATGGCGACTGACTGGCGGCCCACGGCGAGTATCGAGACGCTGCGCGAGCGGGCGCGGCTGTTGGCCGAGGTGCGGGCTTTCTTTGCCGCGCGTGGGGTGCTGGAGGTGGAGACCCCGGTGCTCGGCCATGGCGGCAGCACCGATGTGCATCTCGCCTCGCTTTGCGCCGAGGCGACGACCCCGGCCGGGCGGGAGCGGCTGTGGCTGCAGACCTCGCCGGAGTTTCATATGAAGCGACTGCTCGCTGCGGGAAGCGGGCCGATCTTCCAATTGGCACGCAGTTTCCGTGATGGCGAGGTGGGGCGCCGCCACAACCTCGAGTTCACTATGCTGGAGTGGTACCGGCCGGGGTTTTCCCTCGATGCGCTGATCGATGAAACGGCCGAGCTGGTCGGCGCGGTGCTGGGCCCAGAACTGGGGGAAGAGGCGGGTCCGCTGCGTCGGCGCCGTTACCGCGAGCTGTTCCGCGAGCACTTGGGGCTCGACCCCTTCCACGAGCCGCTGCCGGCGCTGCGCCGCCTGGCCGCCGAGCGGGGCGGGCTGGATATGACCGATTCGCCCCGCGACGCCTGCCTCGATCTGCTGATCAGCCTCGAGATCGAGCCGACGCTGGGGCGAGACGGTCTCGACGTGGTGGTGGACTACCCGGCCAGCCAGGCGGCCCTGGCGCGGCGCCACCGCGATCCCGAGGACGGTGAGTGGGTGGCCTCGCGCTTCGAGGTGTATCGGGCGGGGCTGGAGCTCGCCAACGGTTACGATGAGCTCACCGACGCCCAAGAGCAGCGCGCCCGCTTCGCCGCGGACAACGCCGAACGCCGCGCGGCGGGGCTGCCCGAGGTGGATGTCGACGCGCGCCTGCTCGCGGCCCTGGAGCACGGCATGCCGGCGGGCAGCGGGGTGGCGCTCGGCCTCGACCGACTGATCCAGCTGGCGCTGGGCAAGCAGAGCGTGGCCGAGGTGATGGCCTTCGCCACGCCGCGCTGCTAGATGCGCGAGGCCAGGGCGCCGGGGGGAAGTCGAAGCGGAGGTCCTATGCCAGGGATGGCATCGGTAGCGCCCAGGGATGGGTTCACAGCGCCTCCGCGATGGTCCGGCACCCCGGGACTTTCCGCCGGGAAAGCCCTGGCCCAGTGAGTCAGCTCCCCCAACGACTGCCCCATCTGCACCTTGGCGTCGGGCTCGAGACCCTCGGCGAAGGCGACCGGCTCGGCGAAGCCCATCACCACCGTGGAGCCGAGCTTGAAGCGGCCCATCTCCGCGCCCTTTTCGAGGCGCACCGGCGTGTCGAAGCGCAGGCGCTGCACGCCGCCGCGGGGCAGCGGGGTGATCTGGCCGGCCCATACCGTCTCGATGGCGGCGACGATCATCGCCCCCACCAGTACCAGCACCATGGGGCCGTGCTCGGTATCGAAGTGGCAGACCAGCCGCTCGTTGCGGGCGAAGAGGTTGGGCACGTGCCGGGTGGTGGCGGCGTTGACCGAGAACAGCCGCCCCGGCACATAGACCATCTCGGTGAGTGTGCCCGCCAGCGGCATATGCACCCGGTGGTAGTCCTTGGGCGACAGGTAGACGGTGGCGAAGCTGCCGCCCAGGTAGCGCTGCGCCGCCTCGCCGTCGCCGCCCAGCAGGTCGGCCATGGCGAAGCGGTGCCCCTTGGCCTGGATCAGCTGTCCCGCGGTCACGGCGCCGAACTGCGACAGGGTGCCGTCGGCGGGGCACAGCAGGCCGTCGCCCAGGGGGCGGGCCTCGGGCGTCAGCGGGCGGGTGAAGAAGTCGTTGAAGCTGGCGTAGGCGGTCGGCTCGGGCTCGGCGGCCTGGCGCATATCGACCTTGAAGCGCCGGATAAAGGCCTTGATCAGCAGGTTCTTGAGCCAGCCGATCCGCGTCTCGGCGAGTCGGCCCACCAGCCGCGAGAGCAGATGGTGGGGGAGCGGGTATTGGATCAGAGCAAAGAGTTTGGCAAGTGACACGTAAGGGTTTCCGTTCTATTTTTCGATGGGCGTATCGTCGCGGTTACCCCATTCCATCCAGGAGCCGCCGTAGCCGCGCATGCGCTCGAAGCCCAGCGCCCGGCCCACCAGCCAGGTGAAACCGCTGCGGTGGTGGCTCTGGCAGTGGGTGACCACTTCCATGTCCGGGGTCAGGCCCAGGGCCTCGAGTTCGGTGATCAGCTCGGCGTAGTCGCGAATGCGCAGGCCGCGCTCCGGGTCCATGGCCCGGGTCCACTCCAGGTTCACGGCGCCGGGGATATGGCCCAGGCGCTTATTGTTGCCGCGCTCGCCGCGGTACTCCTCCGGTGAGCGGGCGTCCCAGATGGCGAAGCCTTTCTCACCGAGGCGCTCGACCAGCTCGAGCCGATCGATCGCCACCTCGGGATGCAGGATCTCGGCCTCGTAGTCGCTGGGCGAGGGGGCATGGGGCTCGGTGGAGAGCGGCAGCTCGGCCTGGCGCCAGGCGTGGATGCCGCCGTTGAGATAGGAGTAGCGGCTGTGGCCGATCAGCTCCAGGGTCCACAGCAGGCGCCCGGCCCAGCCGCCGCCCTCGTCGTCGTAGGCCACCACGTGGGTATCGCGGGTCAGGCCCAGCGACGAGAACAGCCGTGATAACGCCTCGGCGGAGGGCGCATCGCTGGGGGCGTCCCCCTCACCGCGCAGCAGCAGGCGGTGGTCGAGGTAGATCGCCCCGGGGACATGCCCCTCCTGGTAGCTGTCGGCGCGCAGTGGCACGTCGATGATCAACAGCTGCGGTTCGTCGATATGCGCGGCGAGCTGTTCGGGCTCGACGATCAGCGGTAGCAGGTTGGCTTCAGAGCTCATGACACACCTCCTGTTTCTCTTGTCCTGGGGCCCGGCCGGGGCTGGGCAGTATCGCCGCCTGCCGAGGCCGTCAGGTCTCACCGAGACTGTCGACGATCCGTCGATAGCTGGCAAAGCGTTGGGGATGAATGTCGCCCCGCTCCACGGCCGCCAGCAGCGCACAGCCGGGCTCCTGGCGATGTCGGCAGTCGCGGAAGCGGCAGCGGCCCAGCAGCGGGCGAAATTCGATGAAGCCTTCGGCGACCTGCTGCTCATCGAGGTGGGTCAGCCCGAACTCGCGAATGCCCGGCGAATCGATCAGCTCCCCCCCGCGCGAGGCGGGCAGGCGATAGAGCCGCGCCGTGGTGGTGGTATGGGTGCCCTTGCGCGAATCCTTCGACAGCGCGCCGATGCGAAGTTCCTCATCGGGCAATAAGCGGTCGATCAACGAGGACTTGCCCACCCCGCTCTGGCCGACGAACACCGAGGTGCGCCCGTCGAGGCGCTTGAGCAGGGCGGCAAGCCCCGTCGCCTCGGCGGTGGTAGTGGTCACCACCGGGTAGCCCAGGGCCGCGTAGCGCTCGAGCAGGGCCATGAGCTCGCCGCCGCCCTCCGGCAGCAGGTCGATCTTGTTGAGCACCAGCACCGGGGCGATGCCGGTGGCCTCGGCGGCGACCAGGTAGCGGTCGATGAGGTTGGCATGGGGGGCCGGTTCCACGGCGAAGACGATCAGGATCTGGTCGATGTTGGCGGCCACCGGCTTGAGCTGACCGCGGGCGTCGGGGCGCTCCAGCACGCTTGTGCGCTCGCCGCGTGCCACCACCACGCCGTCCACCACCCGGCCCTGGTCGTCCTCGGCGGCGCGCCACACCACCCGGTCGCCGGTAACCAGCCCCTCGAGATTGGCGCGCAGGTGGCAGCGCAGCGTGGTCCCGTCCTCGCCGCGAACGTCCAGGGTGCGCCCGAAGTGGGCGATCACCCGGCCGGGCCGCTCGGGGCCGTATTCGCCGGCGGCGAGCCTCTGTGCCTCCCGGGCATCGCGCTGCCCGGCGCGGCGATTGCGCTCGGCCTGAACCTTCTCGATGCGCCAGCGCTGCTGGCGGCTCAACTTACGTTTGCTCATGGGCGCCCGAAGATCGTTACAATGTCGGCATTGTAACCAGCGTGGCCCGGCCTGTCCTGCTGCGCGATTTTTGCTGGAGTCTGCCCCATGACCGATACCCCCGCCCCGCGCCAGGACCTGCTGGTGTGGATCGACCTGGAAATGACCGGGCTGGACCCGAACCGCGAGCGCATCATCGAGGTGGCGACCCTGATCACCGATAACGACCTCAACCTGGTGGCCGAGGGGCCGGTGATCGCCGTGCATCAGCCCGACAGCCTGCTCGATGCCATGGACAATTGGAATCAAAAGACCCACGGCGAGTCGGGGCTGGTGGCCCGCGTCAAGGCGAGCCGGGTCGATACCGCCGAGGCCGAGCGACGCACCCTCGAGTTTCTCAAGGCCCACGTGAAGCCCGGCGCCTCGCCGATGTGCGGCAACAGCGTGCACCAGGACCGGCGCTTCCTGGAGCGGGAGATGCCCGAGCTGCTGGCCTTCTTCCACTACCGCAACCTGGACGTCTCGACCCTCAAGGAACTGGCCAAACGCTGGAACCCCGGCGCCAAGGCGGGCTTCGAGAAGCGCAACACCCACCAGGCGCTGGACGACATTCGCGAATCGGTCGCCGAGCTGGCCCACTACCGCAATACGTTTTTGCGCCTGGCGGGCAGCGAGCGCGATGAGGAGGAGTGAAAGGTTCAAAGCATCTCTCGCCGCGGCTTACCTGGCGACAGGGTTTCGCGGAGGCGCTGTGAACCCATCCCTGGGCGCTACATTTGCCATCCCTGGCAAATGACCTCCGCTCCACCCTGTCCCCAGCGCCGCTAGCGTTGATGGCTTGAAAAAAGGCTACGCCCTGTCCAGGCAGCGCTGCGCGCTGCTTCGCCCGGTAAACCGGCCTCCCACGGCAGGCATCTACGGTTGCCGAGTCACTCCCCCAGCGCCGCTTGCCGGGGGAGAGGCTCGCATGCCATCCCATGAAGTGTCAGCCGCTGGCGATCAACCGCTGGCGCTTTTCCCGCTGCCGGCCGAGCGCCCAGCGCACGTGCTCGCGCACCAGGTCGGAGGGGTAGGGCAGGCGCGCCAGCAGGGCCGCCTCCACCGCTTCGCTCCAGGGGGCGTTGCCCAGGCCCACGGCGAGGTTGCGCAGCCAGCGCTCGTAGCCGATGCGGCGGATCGGGCTGCCGGCGGTCTTGTCGAGAAACTCCTCCTCCCCCCAGGCGAACAGCGACACCAGGCTGGCGCGGTCCAGGTCGTGGCGCGGGGCGAAGTCGTCTTCGCTGGTCGCGCGGGCGAAGCGGGTGAAGGGACAGACCAGCTGGCAGTCGTCGCAGCCGAACACCCGGTTGCCCATGGCCTCGCGAAAGCGCTCAGGAATGGCGCCGAACAGCTCGATGGTCAAATAGGAGATGCAGGCCCGGGCATCGACCACCCGGTCCTCGACGATGGCGTCGGTGGGGCAGGCGCTGCGGCAGGCGCTGCAGCTGCCGCAGTGCTCGCTTTCGAAGGGCGGGTCGACGGGCAGCGGCAGGTCGACGTAGAGCTCGCCGAGAAAGAACAGCGAGCCCGCCTTCGGATTGAGCAGCATGGCGTTCTTGCCCACCCAGCCGAGGCCCGCCTTGCGCGCCAGGGCGCGCTCCATCACCGGCGCCGAGTCGACGAAGGCGCGATAGCCGAAGGGGCCGGTCTTCTCCTCGATCCACTTGGCCAGGGTCGCCAGGCGCTTGCGCATGAGCTTGTGATAGTCGCGGCCCACCGCGTAGCGCGATACGTAGGCGGTCTCCGGCTGACCCAGCACCTTGGCGCTCTCCACCTCGGCGGGCAGGTAGTCCAGGCGTACGCTGATCACCCTCAAAGTGCCCGGCACCAGCTCCTCGGGACGGGTGCGCTTGGTGCCATGCTTGGCCATGAAGCCCATCTCGCCGTGGTAGCCGGCGTCCAGCCAGCGCTGCAGATGCGCCTCGTCGGCGGCAAGGTCGACATCGGCGATGCCGACCTGCTGGAACCCCAGCTCGCGGCCCCAGGTCTTGATGGTGTCCGCCAGGGCCGCAAGCTCGGTGTCGTCCAGGGCGGTGGGGGCTGTGGAGGAGACTGCTTTAGAGAGGGCTGTCATGATCGAGGAAGAACCACGGAAAAGCGCGCGGGTGGGTTGGCGAAGTCGCCGTTGAGATTACACACTCCATGATAAAGCATCGCCAACTGGGGAGACACCGGATGTCCAAGCGTCACTTCGACACAGCCGACCGGGACACGGCCCGCCCGCCGCTGCGCCCGCTCTATCGCGCCGAGCAGGTCCGCGAGCTCGACCGGCGCACCATCGCCGACGGAATCGAAGGCTTCGCCCTGATGCAGCGCGCCGCCACCGCGGCCTGGCAGAGCCTCAAGGGTCGCTGGCCGGGGGTGCGGCGGTTGACCGTGCTGTGCGGCGGCGGCAACAACGGCGGCGATGGCCATGTGCTGGCGGCGCTGGCCGCGGTGGCCGGCGTCGAGGTGCAGCGGGTGGTGCTCAAGCCGGTGGACGAGCTCAGCGGCGATGCCGCCCGCGCCGCCGAGATGGCCAGCGCCGCCGGGGTCGGCCTGGTGCCCTGGCGCCCCGACCTGGCCTTCAGTGGCGAGGTGGTGGTCGATGCCCTGCTGGGCACCGGGCTCGGTGGCGAGGTGCGCGGTGACTTCCGCGACGCCATCGACGCCATCAACGCCAGCGGCCTGCCGGTGCTGGCCATCGACATTCCCTCGGGGCTGGCCGCCGATACCGGGGCCGAGCTGGGCGTGGCGGTACGCGCCACGCGCACGGTGACCTTCATCGGCGACAAGCTCGGCCTGCACACCGGCCGCGCCCCGGCGCTCACCGGCGAGGTGGATTTCCGCGCCCTGGGGGTGGATGCCGAGGCCCATGACGACCTGGTTCCGGTAGCCCGGCTGCTCGATGAGCGCCTGGTGGCCCGGCTGTTGTCGCCCCGCGCCCGCGATGCCCACAAGGGCGACATGGGCCACCTGCTGGTGCTGGGCGGTGCCCCCGGCTTCGGTGGGGCGGCGTTGCTGGCCAGCGAGGCCGCGGCGCGACTGGGGGCCGGCAAGATCAGTCTGGCCACGGCGCCGGCCCATGTCACCGCCTGCCTGGTGCGCCGCCCCGAGGTGATGGTCCATGGCGTGCGCGGCGCCGCCGACCTGGGCGAGCTGCCCGCCCAGGCCGACGTGCTGGCGGTGGGCCCGGGGCTGGGGCAGGGTAGCTGGGGGCAGGGCATGCTGCAGGCGGCCCTGAACAGCCATCGTCCGCTGGTGGTGGATGCCGATGGCCTCAACCTGCTGGCGTCGCGCTTCACCGAAGCGCGTCGTGACGACTGGGTTCTTACCCCGCACCCCGGCGAGGCCGCGCGGCTGCTGGGCATCAGCCCCGCCGAGGTCGAGGCCGACCGCCCCGCCGCGGCGGTCGAGCTCCAGCGTCGCCGCGGTGGCGTGGTGGTGCTCAAGGGCGCCGGCAGCCTGGTGGCCGGCCCCGGCGGCGTGGCGGTCTGTCCCTACGGCAACCCGGGCATGGCCTCCGGCGGCATGGGCGATGCCCTCACCGGGATCCTGGGCGCGCTGCTGGCCCAGGGCCTGGCGCTGGAGAGTGCCGCCTGGCTGGGCGTGCTGGTGCATGCCCTGGCCGCCGACCGGGCCGCCGAAGATGGCGGGGAGCGTGGTCTGCTGGCCGGCGATCTGGCATCCTATGCGCGGACCTTGATCAACCCCAAGGCCCCCCCCCGAAACGGCGGGACGGTGAGGGCGTCGTGATGCCAAGAGGCGGCGAAGAACAGAGGGTGAGGATGCGTGTAAAGCTGGAAGATGAACAGCGCCAGGTCGCCTTCGGCGAGCGCCTGGGGCGCGCCCTGGGCGGCGAGGGCCGTGTTTACCTGGAAGGCGAGCTCGGCGCCGGCAAGACCACCCTGGCGCGGGGTATCCTGCGCGCCTACGGCTACCAGGGGGCGGTGAAGAGCCCCACTTACACGCTGGTCGAGCCCTATGCGCTCGATGGACAGCGCATCTACCACTTCGACCTCTATCGCCTGGGCGATCCCGAGGAGCTGGAGTTCATCGGCGGGCGCGACCTGTTCGCCGACGATGCCCTCTGTCTGGTCGAGTGGCCCGCCCGCGGCAGCGGCTGGCTGCCGACGCCGGATCTGGTGGTGACCCTGAGCCTGGGCGATCCCGGCCGTGAGGCGCAGCTGGTCGCCGGCACCGACCACGGGGATGCCGTGCTGGCGCGGCTGGCCCGGGACGCTAAGCTGGAATTCGCGACCATCGAGCAGGAACGCAGACCATCGTGATGACGATCCGATCCCTTGGCCCCGCGGCGCTTGCCCGATGCTGGTACCTGACGCTGTTACTGGCACTGAGCCTGGTGCTGCTCGGTGGCACGGCCCAGGCGGCCCAGGTCGATAACGTTCGGCTGTGGGCGGCGCCCGACCACGCCCGCCTGGTGTTCGATCTCTCGACCCACGCCGAGGCCAATGTCTTCACCCTGGACGACCCGCGACGGCTGGTCATCGACCTCGACGACAGCGGCCTCAATACCGACCTCGCCAAGCTGAACCTGGATGGCAGCGCCATCACCGGTGTGCGCAGCGGCGTGCGCGACGGTAGCGGGCTACGGGTGGTGCTGGAGCTCTCCCGGGAGGTGGAGCCCCGCCACTTCACGCTGCCGCCCAACGATCAGTACGGCCACCGCCTGGTGGTGGACATGGAGTACCCCGGCGAGAGCGCAGTGGAGAATCCCATCGACCCCATCGAGGCGATGATCCGCGAGCAGGAGATCGCCGCCAACCGCGGCCGTGCCGAGGGGAGCGAGGCGGCGCCCCAGGTGGGCCCCGAGCCGGCGGTGGCCAGCCAGCCGGCCAAGCCGCACCCGCGACGCGATATCATCATCGCCATCGACCCCGGCCACGGCGGCGAGGACCCGGGCGCCATCGGGCCCGGCGGAACCCGTGAGAAGGACGTCGTGATGGAGATCAGCCGCCGGCTGCAGAAATTGGTGGATGGCGCCGACGGCTTCCGGGCGGTAATGATCCGCGACGGCGACTACTACATCGGGCTGCGCCAGCGCACGCGCATCGCCCGTGAGCAGAAGGCCGATTTCTTCGTCTCGGTGCATGCCGACGCCTTCAACAGCCCACGTCCCAGCGGCAGCTCGGTCTACGCGCTCTCCCAGCGCGGGGCCACCTCGGAGACCGCCCAGTGGCTGGCGGATAGCGAGAACCAGGCCGACCTGATCGGCGGGGTGGACGGCAACCTGTCGCTCAACGACAAGGACGAGGTGCTGCGCGGCGTGCTGCTCGACCTGACCATGACCGCCACCCTCAACGACTCGCTTTCCATCGGCGGCCAGGTGCTCGACCGGCTGGGGCAGGTCAATCGCCTGCACCGCAGCCGGGTGGAGCAGGCCGGCTTCATGGTGCTGAAGTCGCCGGATATCCCGTCGCTGCTGATCGAGACCGGCTTCATCTCCAACCCCGAGGAGGAGCGCCGCCTGCGCGACCCGGCGCATCAGCAGAAACTCGCCGAGGCGATCTTCGCCGGGCTGCGCGACCACTTCCGCCGCAACCCGCCGCCGGCCAGCCTGCTGGCCTGGCAGCGCGACAACCAGCGCAGCCCCACCAGCAACGAATATCGCATTCAGCCCGGCGATACCCTGTCGCAGATCGCCTCCCGGCACGGCGTACCCGTCGGCCGGCTCAAGCAGGCCAACGAGCTCAACGGCGACGTGATCCGGGTCGGGCAGGTGCTGCGGATTCCGCGTTCATGACCATGCTCACCGAAACCGCCACGCAGCGCCGTATCCGGGTGCTCGACCCGCGCCTGGCCAACCAGATCGCCGCCGGGGAGGTGGTCGAGCGTCCCGCCTCGGTGGCCAAGGAGCTGGTGGAGAACGCCATCGACGCCGGCAGCCGGCGCATCGAGGTCGAGCTCGAAGCCGGCGGGGCGCGCCTGATCCGGGTCCGCGACGACGGCAGCGGCATCGCCGAGGACGACCTGCCGCTGGCGCTGTCGCGCCACGCCACCAGCAAGATCGCCTCGCTGGACGAGCTCGAAGGGGTGGCGAGCCTGGGCTTTCGCGGCGAGGCGCTGGCCTCGATCAGCTCGGTGTCGCGGCTGGAGCTGGTCTCCAACGTCGACGAGGACCCCCGCGGCGGCTGGCGGGTGGTGGCCGAGGGGCGCCAGATGGAGCCCCGGGTCACCCCGGCGCCGCACCCCCGCGGCACCTCGGTGACGGTACGCGACCTCTTCTTCAATACCCCGGCGCGGCGCAAGTTCCTGCGCACCGAAAAGACCGAGTACGGCCACGTGGAGGAGGCCTTTCGCCGCCTCGCCCTGTCGCGCTTCGATATCGCCTGGGTGCTGCGCCACAACCAGAAGACCGTGCATCAGCTGCCCCCGGGGGACGATGCCGCCGCCCGCGAGCGACGCATCGCCGCGCTGCTGGGCAAGGGCTTTCTCGACAACGCCCTGCATCTGGATCTCGAGGCCGGCGGCCTGCGGCTGTGGGGCTGGGTGGGTCTGCCCACTCACTCCCGGGCCCAGGCCGACCAGCAGTACTTCTTCGTCAACGGCCGGGTGGTGCGCGACCGCCTGGTGGCCCACGCCATCCGCCAGGCCTACCGCGACGTGCTGTTCCACGGCCGCCATCCGGTCTTCGTGCTCTACCTGGAGGTCGACCCCCTGGTGGTGGACGTCAACGTTCACCCCACCAAGCACGAGGTGCGCTTTCGCGACGGTCGCATGGTGCACGACTTCCTGTTCTCGAGCCTGCACCGGGCCCTGGCCGAGGCGCGCCCCGGGGAGCAGGAGGCGGCAGACGACGAGGCGGTGCCCGCCCAGGATGCCGCCTCCCACGCCGTGCGCGAGAGCGCTGGACGCTGGCAGCAGCAGCCAATGGCGCTGCATCAGCGGTCCGACGGCGAGGCCGGGCGGGGCTCGCCAGACCGGGTCACGCCAGACCGGGTCAGGGCCTTTATGGATGGCTACCGCGCCCTGCATCCCGAGCACGAAGAACAGCTGCTGACCCCGCAGCCGGCCGCCCCCGGTGGCGTGGCCGCCGAGGTGGCCAGGGGCGAGCGCCAGGCCGCGTTTACACCCAGCAAGACCGCCGCCGACACCTCCCGGCAGGCGCCCGCCGAGCCGGACGCCACCCGGGCGCCGCCGCTGGGCTACGCCATTGCCCAGCTGCACGGCGTCTACATCCTCGCCGAAACCGAGCGAGGCCTGGTGATGGTGGACATGCACGCCGCCCATGAGCGCATCGTCTACGAGCGCATGAAGACCCAGGTGCATGACGGCCGGCTGGACGCCCAGCCGCTGTTGGTGCCGGTGTCGCTGGCGGCCAGCGCCGCCGAGGTGGCCACCGCCGAGGCCGAGCGCGAGGCCTTCGCCCGCTTCGGCGTGGAGCTCGACGTGGCCGGCCCCGAGACCCTGTTGGTGCGCCAGCTGCCGACGCTGCTCATCGATGCCGACGTGGAGCCGCTGATCCGCGACATGCTTGCCGACCTGGAGCGCTACGGCCGCTCCGACCGCCTGGAGGCGCACATCAACGAGCTGCTCGCCACCATGGCTTGCCATGGCAGCGTGCGCGCCAACCGCCGTTTGACGCTGGCCGAGATGAACGCCCTGCTGCGCGACATGGAGCGCACCGAGCGCAGCGGCCAGTGCAACCATGGGCGCCCCACCTGGACCGAGATGAGCATGCGAGAGCTCGACCGGCTCTTCCTGAGGGGGCAGTAGAAAAAGTTGTCCACCTGCGCGGCGGGAAGCGCCGGGGGCTGGCCGAAGGGGAGGTCCTATGGCTGGGGTGAAAAGCACTGCTTTGAACGGGCTGGCCATGGATGGCCAGCACCGGACCTGCGAGCGAAGCGGGACGCGAGAGCGAAGCAGGGCATCGGTAGCACCCAGGGATGGGTTCACAGCGCCTCCTCGTCGGTCCGGCGCCCCGGGGCCTGCCGCCGGATAAGCGTCTCTGCCACTAAGCCATGAGAATGCTCGAGAAGCCAATGCCAGATACGCGTCCCCCCGCCATCCTTCTGCTGGGCCCCACCGCCGCCGGCAAGACCGACCTGGCCATCGCGCTGCACGAGCGCCTGGGCGTGGAGCTGATCAGCGTCGACTCCGCCATGGTCTACCGCGGCATGGATATCGGCAGCGCCAAGCCGAGCCCCGAGGAGCTGGCCCGCGCGCCGCACCGGCTGATCGATATCCGCGATCCCGCCGAGCCCTATTCGGCGGCGGACTTCCGCGAGGATGCCCTGGGCGAGATGCGCCGTATCACTGCCGCCGGGCGCGTGCCGCTGCTGGTGGGCGGCACCATGATGTACGCCAAGCGGCTGCTCGAAGGCGTGGCCAACCTGCCGGCCTCAGACCCGGCGGTGCGCGCCGAGCTGGAAGCGCTGGCTCGGCGCCGCGGCATTGCCGCCCTTCATGACGAGCTGAGGGGCATCGACCCGGCCTCGGCGGCGCGTATTCACCCCAACGATCCCCAGCGCCTGATGCGGGCGCTGGAGGTCCACCGTATCAGCGGACAGACCCTCAGCGAACTGTGGCAGGCTCAGCGCACTGAAACCTTCCCCTGGCAAGTGGTGTCGATAGGACTCACGCCCTTCGACCGGCGCGTGCTGCATGGCCGTATCGCCGAGCGCTTCGATGCCATGCTCGCCGCGGGTTTGGTCGAAGAGGTGGCGGCGCTCAGGGCCCGGAGGGATCTGCACCTGGGTCTGCCGTCCATGAAGAGCGTGGGATACCGCCAGGTGTGGGAATACCTGGACGATGAGGAGGATCTGGCTGGGCTGCGAGAGCGTACGGTCATCGCCACGCGCCAGCTGGCCAAGCGGCAGCTGACCTGGATGCGCAGCTGGCCGGAGTTGCGCTGGGTCGATGCCCTGGGGCCGGACCCGCTGGGCCAAGTCCTGAAACTCGTGCGCGAATCCGGCTGTTAGCGTAAGATGTTCGCTTCAAGCGGCCGGGTGACCAGCCCCAATAATAGAACTTCCACCCCTCAAGAGAATGAATTTGGGAGAGGCAACATGTCCAAAGGGCAGTCCCTTCAAGACCCGTATCTGAACATCCTGCGCAAGGAGCGCATTCCGGTGTCGATCTTCCTGGTCAACGGCATCAAGCTGCAGGGACAGATCGAGTCTTTCGATCAGTTTGTGATCCTGCTGCGCAACACCGTGAGCCAGATGGTCTACAAGCACGCCATTTCCACCGTGGTGCCGTCGCGCAACGTGCGTCTGCCGGTCCAGGATCCTGCCCAGCAGGAAAGCAACGTGTGAGGTCAGTGATTGTTTTTTGAACGTCCCGACGCCGGTGAAACGGCGGTACTGGTGCATGTGGACTT
This sequence comes from Billgrantia campisalis, assembly GCF_022341425.1. Lineage (GTDB taxonomy): Bacteria > Pseudomonadota > Gammaproteobacteria > Pseudomonadales > Halomonadaceae > Halomonas > Halomonas campisalis. The sequence goes on from NZ_JABFUC010000010.1 coordinate 75,019, forward strand.
TCAGGATGAGCGCGAGCGCGAGGATCCGGGCGAGTTCCTGGAGCTGGTGCGCTCCGCCGGTGCCGAGCCTGCCACCCTGCTGAGCGGAAGCCGGCAGCGTCCCGATCCGCGCACCTTCATCGGTAGCGGAAAGCTGGAGGAACTGCGCCAGACGCTGGCCGTGCACGCGGCCGAGCTGGTGATCTTCAACCACGCCCTGAGTCCTTCCCAGGAACGCAATCTGGAGCGCGAGCTCAAGTGTCGCGTCCTGGATCGCACGGGTCTGATCCTCGATATCTTCGCCCAGCGGGCGCGTACCCACGAGGGCAAGCTGCAGGTCGAGCTGGCCCAGCTGGGCTACATGTCCACGCGGCTGGTGCGAGGCTGGACCCACCTGGAGCGGCAGAAGGGCGGTATCGGCCTGCGCGGGCCAGGGGAAACCCAGCTCGAGACCGACCGCCGGCTGCTGCGGGCGCGTATCAAGGCGATCCACAAGCGCCTCGACAAGGTGCGCGGGCAGCGCAGCCAGAACCGTCGGGCTCGCGCTCGGGCCGAGATTCCCAGCGTGTCGCTGGTCGGCTATACCAATGCCGGCAAGTCAACGCTCTTCAACGCCCTGACCGAGTCCAAGGTCTATGCGGCCGACCAGCTGTTCGCTACCCTCGACCCGACCCTGCGGCGCCTGGAGATCGAGGACGTGGGACCGGTGGTGCTGGCCGATACCGTCGGCTTCATCCGCCACCTGCCCCACAAGCTGGTAGAGGCCTTCCAGGCCACCCTGCAGGAGGCCGCCGAGGCCGAGCTGCTGGTGCATGTGATCGACGCCGCCGACCCTGACCGGGAGCTCAATGTGGATCAGGTCGAAGGCGTGCTCGCCGAGATCGGTGCCGACGAGGTGCCGATGCTCAAGGTGATGAACAAGATCGACCTGCTCGACAGTGCGCCGCGCATCGAGCGCGACGGCCAGGGCCGCCCCGAGGTGGTCTGGCTGTCGGCCCAGGAGGGGCGCGGTCTCGACCTGCTGGGTCAGGCGCTCTCGGAGTGCCTGTCGGACGACGTGATCGACTTCAGCCTGACGCTGAGGCCAGAACAAGGGCGCCTGCGGGCGGGTCTACATGAACTCGGCGCGGTGCGCGATGAGCACCATGACGAAGCGGGCCTGACGCGACTCGAGGTGCGCCTGCCGCGCCGCGACTTCCTGCAGCTGATGGCGCGACTGGGCGAGCGGGCCGACGACTATCTGCCCGCGGAGCTGCGCCAGCGTCCGGTGTGGGAAGGCGAGACATGACAGCGAGCGTGTCGCCAAGGCTGGGCGATGCGCCGGATAATCAACACGGCCACGGCGCCCCTGGCGCCGACAGGATGGCAACCGACCCTCCGCCGCGCGATTCGGCGGCGGGGTGGCAACGCAGAGTGGAGACAACGTATGGCTTGGAATGAGCCTGGTGGTGGTGGCAACCAGCACGATCCCTGGAGCGGTGGCGGCCGACGCGGCGGTAGCGGCGGCGGTGGCGGCGGCGGTGGCGGTGGCGGTAACCGCGGCGGCAATCAGGGGCCACCCGATCTTGACGAGGCCCTGAAGAAGTTTCAGGACAAGCTCAACAGCATGCTTGGCGGTCGCGGCGGCAAGGGCGGCGGCGGCAAAGGCGGCAAGGGCGGCGGCAAGCCGCGCAACGTCTTCGCCCTGCCGGGGTTGTTGATCGTGATCGCCCTGGCGATCTGGGCGGCCACCGGCTTCTACCTGGTGGATCAGGCCGAGCGTGGCGTGGTGCTGCGCTTCGGCAAGTTCCAGGAAGTGGTCACCCCCGGCCTGCACTGGAACCCGCCGCTGATCGACGACGTGCGCATGGTCAACGTCACGCGGGTTCGCTCGCTGACCCAGACCCAGTCGATGCTGACCCGCGACGAGAACATCGTCGAGGTCGAGATCTCGGCCCAGTACCAGGTCGCCGATCCCCGCGACTTCGTGCTCAACGTGCGCAACCCGCAGCTGTCCATCGAGAACGCCCTGGACTCCGCGCTGCGTCACGTGGTGGGCGGCACCGACATGATCGAGATCCTCACCTCCGGTCGTGAGATCCTCGGCAGCTCGGTGCGCAGCCGTTTGCAGTCCTACCTGGACACCTACGGTACCGGGATCAGCCTGCAGACCATCAACATCGAGTCCACCTCGGCGCCGGCACCGGTCATCGACGCCTTCGACGACGTGATCCGGGCCCGCGAGGACCGCCAGCGGACCATCAACGAAGGCATGGCCTACGCCAACGCCATCATCCCGGCGGCTCAGGGCCAGGCCCAGCGTCTGGTCGAGCAGGGCCAGGGCTATCGTGAGTCAGTGGTCGCCGAGGCCCGCGGTCAGGCCAACCGCTTCAATGCGCTGCTGGCTCAGTACCGCAATGCGCCTGAGATCATGCGTGAGCGCCTCTACCTGGATACCATCGCGGAAGTCTTCGGCAAGACGCCGAAGGTGCTGATCGACGTCAGCGCCGAGACACCGCTGATGTACCTGCCGCTCGACCAGCGCCCCGGCGGCGTGCGCAGCGGCGAAGGTGACGGCGAGCGCGCCCGCGGCGAGAGTGGCGAACTCGACCCGCGCGTCCTCGAGCGTCTGCGCACCACCACCTCGACCCAGGGCGGACCCACCAGGGGTATCCGCAGGGAGGGCCGCTAAATGATCAATAACCGTTCACTGATTATCGTCGGTGGCCTGGCCGCCGCCGCCTGGCTGGCCAGCAACAGCCTCTACGTGGTCGACGAGACCGAGCGGGCCGTCAAGCTGCGCTTCGGTGAGGTCATCGAGGAGAACATCCAGCCGGGCCTGCACTTCAAGGTGCCGATCACCCAGACCATCCGCAAGTTCGATACCCGGGTGCTGACGCTGGATACCGATACTAGCCGCTATCTGACCCTCGAGCAGAAGGCGGTGATCGTCGACTCCTACGTCAAGTGGCAGGTGATCAACCCGACCCGCTACTACGAGGCCACCGCCGGCGACGAGATGATGGCGATTCGCCTGATCCAGCCGCGGGTCGACGAGAGCCTGCGTAACGAGTTCGGCCGCCTGGACCTGCAGCAGATCATCGCCGAGCGTCGCGACGACCTGATGTTGCGCCCCACCGAGGAGCTCGACACCCTGATGCGTGAAGAGCTCGGCGTGGCGATCCGCGACATCCGTGTCAAGCGGATCGACCTGCCCGAGGACGTCTCGGCGGCGGTCTTCGACCGCATGCGCTCCGAGCGTGAGCGGGAAGCCCGCGAGTGGCGCGCCCAGGGTGAGGAGGAGGCCGAGCGGATTCGCGCCAACGCCGACCGTCGTCGCCAGGTGCTGCTGGCCCAGGCCACCGAGCGCTCCGAGACCCTGCGCGGTGAAGGCGACGCCGAGGCCGCGGCGATCTTCTCCGATGCCTACGGCCAGGACCAGGAGTTCTTCGCCTTCTGGCGCAGCCTCAACGCCTATCGCGATAGCTTCAACGGTGACGAGGACATGTTGGTGCTCGATCCCTCCAGCGACTTCTTCCGCTACCTGAAGAGCTCGCAAAACCAGCTGGAAGCCAACGCGCTTCTGCCTCGCTAACTACGACCACGGGGCGGCCCGGCTTGTCGGCCGAGGTCGCCCTGGCGCCGCGGGGTTCACCCCGGCGCCAAACGTGATAGACTCCTTCAACCGGGCGTGGCCCGGTTTTTTTGTGGGCATCGTTCGGTGTTCCGCCGCTGCGCCCTCTACCGTCTAGCAGGATTGACAACATGACCATTGCTGACCGCTGGCTGCTGCCCGACGGCATGGACGAAGTGCTGCCGCCCCAGGCGAGCCGCATGGAAGAGCTGCGCCGGTCGCTGCTCGATCTCTACCATCGCTGGGGCTACGACCAGGTGATGCCGCCGCCCGTGGAGTTCCTCGACTCCCTGCTCACCGGTACCGGCACCGACCTGGATCTGCAGACCTTCAAGCTCACCGACCAGCTCACCGGCCGCCTGATGGGCGTCAGTGCCGATGTCACCCCCCAGGTGGCGCGCATGGACGCCCACTCGATGCGCCACCAGGGGCCGGCACGGCTCTGCTACTGCACCAACGTGCTGCGCGCCAAGCCCGACCAGCTGCAGGGCGGGCGCAGCCCGGTACAGGTCGGCGTCGAGCTGTTCGGCCACGCCGGCCTCGAGGCCGACCTGGAGATCCTGCGCCTGGCGCTGACCAGCCTCACCGCGGCCGGGGCCGAGGAGCTGCACCTGGCGCTGGGCCATATCGGCATCTACCGCAGCCTGGTGCAGGCGGCCGAGCTGGGGCGCGACGACGAGCTCGCGCTGTTCGAGGCGCTGGAGCTCAAGTCGCCGGTGGAGCTGGCGGCCAGGGTGGAGGCGAGCGTCGCCGACCCGGCGCTGGCCGAGATGTTCAGGGCCCTGGGCACCCTGCACGGTGGCCCCGAGGTACTGGACGAGGCCCGCGAGGCCTTCGCCGGCGCCCCGGCGGCAGTGGGCGAGGCCCTGGCCCAGCTTCGCGCCCTTCACCAGGGCGTGGCGGCGGAGCACCCCGAGGTCGACCTCTATTTCGACCTGGCCGAGCTGCGCGGCTACCAGTACCACACCGGCATGATGTTCGCGGCCTTCGTGCCCGGCTACGGCCAGGCGCTGGCCAAGGGCGGGCGCTATGATGATACTGGCCGTGCCTTCGGCCGGGCCCGCCCCGCCACCGGTTTCTCCATGGACCTCAAGCTGCTGGCGACCCTGGTCCAGAGTGAGCCCCCCCGCGACGGCATCTGGGCACCGGCGGAGGGCGAGGGGGTCGCCGAGGCGATCGCCGCGCTGCGCGAGCGCGGCGAACGCGTCGTGCAGGCGTTGCCCGGCCAGACCACCGGCCCCGAGGCGCATCGCTGCAGCCGTCGCCTGATGCAGAGCGACGGCCTGTGGCAGACGGTGACGCTGTAGCATGAGCATACCCGGCCCCGAGGCAGGCCGGACACGAACGCGGCCCGCGGGCCGGATTTGAACGCGCACCCGCGCGGCGCTGACACGAGAGACGAGAGACCAATGGGCAAGAACGTAGTCGTACTGGGCACCCAGTGGGGTGACGAGGGCAAGGGCAAGGTCGTGGACCTGCTGACCGAGTCGGCCTCGGCGGTGGTGCGCTTCCAGGGCGGGCACAACGCCGGCCATACCCTGGTCATCGACGGTGAGAAGACCGTCCTGCACCTGATTCCCTCCGGTATCCTGCGCAAGGACAAGACCTGTGTGATCGGCAACGGCGTGGTGCTGTCGCCGGAGGCGCTGATCAAGGAGATCCGCGAGCTCGAGGCCAAGGGCGTGCCGGTACGCGAGCGCCTGCGCCTGTCGCCGGCCTGTCCGCTGATCCTGCCCTACCACGTGCGCCTCGACCAGGCCCGCGAGAAGGCCCGTGGCGTCGCCAAGATCGGCACCACCGGGCGCGGCATCGGCCCGGCCTACGAGGACAAGGTGGCGCGCCGCGGCCTGCGCCTGGGCGACATGCTGCATCGCGAGCGCTTCGCCTCCAAGCTCGGAGAGGTGCTCGACTACCACAATTTCGTGCTCACCCGGTACCACGGCGAAGCCCCGGTGGATTTCCAGCAGGTGCTGGACGAGGCCCTGGAGATGGCCGAGGAGCTGCGCCCCATGGTCTGCGATACCGTCAGCCTGGTGCACGACTACCGCAAGGCGGGCGAGAACATCCTCTTCGAGGGGGCTCAGGGCTCGCTGCTCGATATCGACCACGGCACCTACCCCTTCGTCACCAGCTCCAACACCACCGCCGGCGGTACCGCCACCGGCTCCGGCGTGGGGCCGCTGTATCTCGACTACGTGCTGGGCATCACCAAGGCCTACACCACCCGGGTCGGCTCCGGCCCGTTCCCCACCGAACTGTTCGATGCCCACGGCCGCCACCTGGCCGAGCGCGGCCACGAGTTCGGCGCCACCACCGGCCGCCCGCGCCGCTGCGGCTGGTTCGACGCCGTGGCCCTGCGCCACGCCGTGCAGATCAACTCGGTCTCCGGTATCTGCCTGACCAAGCTCGACGTGCTCGACGGTCTCGAAACCATCCGCGTCTGCGTGGGCTACCGCAGCAAGGACGGCGAGGTGCTGGACACCCCGGTGGACTCCGAAGGCTATGAAGCCATCGAGCCGGTCTATGAGGACCTGGCGGGCTGGAGCGAGTCGACCCTGGGCGTCAAGCGTGTCGAAGACCTGCCCCCCCAGGCCCGCGCCTATATCCGCTACCTGGAGGAGAAGGTGGGCACCTCCATCGACATCATCTCCACCGGCCCGGACCGCAACGAGACCATCGTGCTGCGCAACCCCTTCGAGGGCTGAGTGTCGCCGACCGGCGAGTGCAGGCGAAGAGACCGGAAGGCCCCGCGCAAGCGGGGCCTTCTGCTTTGTGGGGCAGGGTCAGTTCAGTAGTCGATGCCACGGCGAGCCTGAACCCCCTCATTGAAGGCGTGGCGCACCTCCTGCATCTCGGTGACGGTGTCGGCCATGGCCGTGAGCTCGCGGTGGGCGTTGCGGCCGGTGACGATCACCGTCTGCTCGCGGGGGCGCTGCTCGATTGCCCGCTTGACCGTGGCGATATCCAGGTAGCCGAACTTAAGCATATAGGTGATCTCGTCGAGCACCACCAGGTAGACCTCGGGGTCGGCCAGCATGCGCTCCGCCTCGGCCCATACTGCCTGGCAGGCGCGGGTGTCGGCCTCACGGTTCTGGGTCTCCCAGGTGAAGCCGGTGGCCATGATGGCCACCTCCAGGTTGGGGTCCTCGGCCAGTCGCTCACGCTCGCCGCACTCCCACATGCCCTTGATGAACTGCACCACGCCGACCCGGTAGCCGTAGCCCAGCGCGCGCGTCACGGTTCCCCAGGCCGCGGTGGTCTTGCCCTTGCCGTTGCCGGTGAACACCAGTAGCAGGCCGCGCTGCTCGGTGGCGGCGGCTACCTTCTTGTCCACGTGGGACTTGAGTTTCTGCATCGATTGCTTGTGGCGGGTGTCGCGATCGCTCATGGGGGTTCCATCGTCAGGGGGAATCGGGGATGCCGGCTAGCCTACGTCAGTCGTCGCCGACCGTCAGCCCGGGGCCGGCTGCTGAGGCTGCGGAGAGGGGGGCGCTGCGGCCGACCTGCTGTCGGCGCGCTTCCATGCGGGACAGGAAGACCCCCATGATGCGGTCGTAGAGGCGCCGGCCGAGCAGGGCGTCCTCGATGCCGGCGTCGACGTTGGGGTTGTCGTTGACCTCGATCACCACCGTCCGGTCGCCGGCCTGCTTGAGGTCCACCCCGTAGAAGCCGTTGCCGATCAGCCGGCATGCCCGGAGGGCGGCCTTGAGCACCGCCGGGGGCACCTCGTCCGGGTCGTGGGTGGTGAAACTACCGCTCTTCACGCGTGTGCCGGAGTGATCGTAGATCTGCCAGTGGCCGCGAGCCATGTAGTAGCGGCTGGCGAACACCACCTGGCCATCCAGCACGCCGATCCGCCAGTCATAGTCGGTGGGCAGCCACTCCTGCACCAGCAGCAGGGCGGAGGCCGCGAAGAGCCGTGCCGCCTCGCGCTCCAGCTCTTCGACCGAATTGACCTTGACCACGCCGCGGGAGAAGGCGCCGTCGGGTATCTTGAGCACCAGCGGGAAGCTCAGCGTGTCGAGGCGTTCGCCGAGACGGCCACGGTCGCTGCGCTTGAGCAGCCTCCCCTCCGGCGCGGCTACCCCCCGCGCCCGCAGCAGGGCATGCAGGTAGACCTTGTTGGTGCAGCGCAGGATGTCCTGGGGCGCATCGATCACCACCAGCCCCTGGTGTTCGGCCAGCCGCGCCATGCGCCAGGTGTGGTGGTTCAGGGCCGTGGTCTCGCGGATGAACAGGCCGTCGAACTCGGCGAGCCGCCCGGCGTCCCGGCGCGTGATCAGCGAGACGTCGATGCCAAGCCGCCGGCCGGCGCGGATGAAGGCCCTAAGGGCGCCGCGGTTGCTGGGGGGCATGGCCTCCTTCGGGTCGACCAGGATGGCGAGGTCGTAGCGGTAGCGGCGGCGCGCCTTGGGCGTGCGCCATACCTGGCGCGAATGGCGGTTCAGCGCGCTGGCGAACAGATCCTGTTCGTCGCTGCCGAGGTCGCGCAGCCGCAGCGGCTTGAGGCGTGCCAGTCGCCACCGCTCATGGCGGCGGTGGAAGCGGGCCTCCAGCAGCGGGCAGGGCAGGCGTTCGAAGAGCCTGCTGGCCAGCTTGGCCAGCTTGGGTTCGTGGCACTCGCCGAACAGCACCCGCAGGGTCAGGCTGTCGCCGCTCAGCGAGCCGTCGCGGGCCAGCTCGCCGAGCAGCGGGGCCAGGGTATCGAGCTCCAGGTCGATCAGCGCCTTGCGCGACAGGGCGTTGAGGGTTTCCACCGCGGGCAGGACCCGCTGGCCGCGGGCCTCGGCCAGCAGCGACACGTAGTAGCCGCTGCCCAGGTAGTCGAGGTCACTGCTCAGGTTGATGATGCGGGTGGCGTGATGCTGGCTGGCGTCGGCGCTGGTGCGGTGGCGGCGGTCGAGGGACAGGAAATCGTCGACGCCGACCAGGTCCTCGCTGGGGGAGTAGGGTCGCCAGTCGTCGAGTCGGTCGACGACGATGCGCAATGGACACATGGGCGTGTTTCCTGCCGGAAAGAGGGAGAGGTGACCACGCGCCCAGCATGCCCTTGAGCACCGCAGTGGACAAGCCGAGTAAAGCTTGAAAATATTTCACTCACCATCGCGCTGACAGGCGTGATGCAGATGGTCACAATCCGCTTCGGATAACCGGGAAGACACGACATGACCATCACGCTGCGCCAGGCGCTGGCCACGGATCTGGACGCCCTTGTGCGCCTCGAGCAGCTCGCCTTCGAGGGCGATCGTTTCAGCCGCCGGCAGCTGTGGCACCTGCTCAACCGCGCCAATGCCCTGACCCTGCTGGCCGAGGATGAGGTGGGGCGGGTGCTGGGCTACGGCGTGCTGCTGTTTCGCCGCAGCAGCCGCCGGGTTCGCCTCTACTCCTTCTGCGTGCACCCCGAGGCCCGCGGGCTGGGGCTGGGGCGCGAGCTGCTGCTGGCCCTGGAAGCCCGCGCCCGACAGCGAGGCGGCGAGCGGCTGGGCCTGGAAGTGCGGGCCGATAACCGTATTGCGCTGAAGCTCTATCGGCGCATGGGCTTTCGCCTGGTGCGCTGGCTGGCCGACTACTACGCCGATGGCTGTGCCGGCTGGGAGATGGAAAAGCCACTTGAGCCGGCGTGCGGGGAGGGCGGGTGAATTCAGAGGCTGCTAGAATGCGGCCTTTCCACCCACTTTGTTCATCGACCAGCGGGACTTGACCATGCCTTCCTTCGATATCGTCTCCGAATTCGACAAGCACGAAGCCAGCAACGCCGTGGACCAGGCCAACCGCGAGATCCAGGGGCGTTTCGATTTCAAGGGCGTCACGGCGAGCCTGGAGCTCAGCGGCGAGACCGTGCAGCTCGAGGCCGAGGTCGACTTCCAGCTCAAGCAGATGCTCGATGTGCTGCGCAACAAGCTGATCAGCCGCGGCATCGACCCGCGCTGCATGGACGTGCAGGAGCCCGTGCTCTCCGGGGTGCGCGCCCGCCAGGAGGTGATCCTCAAGCAGGGGCTGGAGCAGAAGGAGGCCAAGGACATCGTCAAGCGGATCAAGGAGACCAAGGCCAAGGTCCAGGCCCAGATCCAGGGTGACAAGGTCCGCGTCACCGGCAAGAAGCGCGACGATCTACAGCAGATCATGGCATTGCTCAGAGGCGAGAATGGCCCCGACCTGGCGCTGCAGTTCGATAACTTCCGGGACTGAGCGATAGCCTTGGCGTCGTCGTTGCGGTGCCGCCACCCATCGATTGACGACCGTATTGCAGCGCGGTCTGATACAGGTCAAGTAACGGCTCAGGCGGCCTTGAAATCTTCTCGTCCGCCACCAACTCTGTTTAGGCCAAGGGGCAACCCGACGGCACGGGATATTCCGATTTGCTTCACATCTTGAAGTGATCGAACAGGAGGTGGCGTATGAATCTGCAGAAATTCTCACCCTGGAACTGGTTCAAGAGCGAAGGCGCCGACGCCCCCGCCCCCGCGGCCACCACTCCGGCCGAGCCGCGCCGCGGCGAGCTCTCGCCGCTGATCGGCATGCACCAGGAGCTGGACCGCTGGATGGACGGCGTCATGCGCCAGTTCGGCATGCCGTCCCTGGAGGGCCGCTTCGGCGACATGCCCGGCATGCTGCGTCCGCAGCTGGATATCGCCGAGCGCGACGACGAATATGTGATCAGCGTCGAAGTGCCCGGCGTCGAGGAGAAGGACATCAGCCTGACCCTGGACGACCACCGCCTGGTAATCGAGGGGGAAAAGCGCCAGGAGAGTGCCTCCGGGGACGATCGCTACCAGCGCGTCGAGCGCGCCTACGGCAGCTTCCGGCGTGTGCTCGACCTGCCCGCCGACGCCAAGGCGGAGGAGATCAAGGCCTCCTTCGCCAACGGTGTGCTGAAAGTCAGCGTGCCCCGCAGCGGCGAGGCCAAGGCGACACGCCGGCAGATCCCCATCCAGTGACCGCGGACCTGGCTGCCCGACGAGCCCGCCCCCTGGCGGGCTCGTCTTTTTTCAGGGGGTGAACGGGATCATAGCCACAGCCGATTGGCGAAGAAGCAGCCCATGGGTTTCAATGAGAAGCAACGCGCAAGACATCCCGAGCTTCCGGAGGGAGTGCATGCCGTCGCTTCGCCGCGCCGCCTATATTGCCCTGGCCTGGTTCAGCTTTGCCCTGGGAGTCATCGGTGTCTTCGTGCCGCTGATGCCGACCACCTGCTTCATGCTGCTGGCGGTGTGGGCCGCCTCGCGCGGCTCGCCCCGCTTTGCGCTGTGGATTCGTGAGCATCCGCGGTTCGGCCCCGCAGTGGTCGCCTGGGAGGGCGAGAGGGCGATACCGCGCCAGGCCAAGTGGGTGGCCCTGCTGATGCTGGGCTTCTCGATTACGGTGCTCGCCCTGACCCTGAGCCTGGGATGGGTCAAACTGGCCCTGATTCTCGGCCTGATGCTGCTGGGGCTGTGGATCGTCACGCGCCCGGAGCCCCGGCACGCGGCGGGTGTGACCGCCACTCGCCTGCTGCGCCGCTGACTGCCCTTTGAGGTTCCGGGGGCGGCGGCCGTACAATGAGCGTCGATTCCCGACAGGAGCCTGATTGCGATGTCCGACCCCAAGCCGACCTATCTGCGTGACTATCGGCCCCCGGCCTACCGCGTGACCCACACCGAGCTGACCTTCGACCTCGACCCGGCCGCCACCCGGGTCAAGGCGCGCCTGCACCTGGAGCGTCACCCGGAACGCGAATCGGGCCTGCCGCTGACGCTGGACGGTGAGCGGCTTGTGCTCAAGGCCATCGCCATCGATGGCCAGCCGCTGGAGGAAGACGAGTACGCCCTGACCGAGGATGGCCTGACCGTTCACCGCGTGCCGGAGCGCTTCCTGCTCGATACCGAGGTGGAGATCGCACCCGAGGCCAATACCGCCCTGGAGGGGCTCTACCAGTCGGGCGGCATGTACTGCACCCAGTGCGAGGCCGAGGGCTTCCGGCGCATCACCTACTACCCCGACCGCCCCGACGTCATGGCCACCTTCGCGACGACCGTGATCGGCGACGCCAAGCGCGAGCCGGTGCTGCTCTCCAACGGTAACCCGGTGGAGCGGGGCGAGCTGCCGGGCGGTCGCCACTTCGTCACCTGGGAAGACCCCCATCCCAAGCCCTGCTACCTGTTTGCCCTGGTGGCCGGCGACCTCGAGAAGGTGGAGGACCGTTTCACCACCATGAGCGGGCGCGAGGTCACCCTGCAGATCTGGGTGGAAGCCGAAAACCTCGGCAAGACCGACCACGCCATGGCCTCGCTCAAGCGCGCCATGACCTGGGACGAGCAGACCTACGGGCGCGAGTACGACCTCGACCGGTTCATGATCGTCGCGGTCAACGACTTCAACATGGGCGCCATGGAGAACAAGGGGCTCAACATCTTCAACTCGGCGGCGGTGCTGACCCATCCTCACACCGCCACCGATGCCGCCTTCCAGCGGGTCGAGGGCATCGTCGCCCACGAGTACTTCCACAACTGGTCGGGCAACCGGGTGACCTGCCGCGACTGGTTCCAGCTCTCCCTCAAGGAGGGCTTCACGGTGTTTCGCGACCAGTGCTTCTCTGCCGACACCAACTCGGCCCCGGTCAAACGCATCGAGGACGTGTCCTTCTTCCGCACCGCCCAGTTCGCCGAGGATGCCGGCCCCACCGCCCATCCGATCCGTCCCGACCACTATATCGAGATCACCAACTTTTACACCCTGACCATCTACGAGAAGGGCGCCGAGGTGGTGCGCATGCTGCGCAACTTGGTGGGCTGGGAGGCCTTCCGCCGCGGCAGCGATCGCTACTTCGAACGTTTCGACGGCCAGGCGGTGACCATCGAGGACTTCGTCGGCTGCATGGAGGAGGCATCCGGCCAGGACCTGTCCCAGTTCATGCGCTGGTACTCCCAGGCCGGTACCCCGGAGATCGACGCCCACGGCGAGTACGACTACGCCAACGCCGAGTACCGTCTCATCTTGCGTCAGCGCACCCCGGCCACGCCGGACCAGCCCGATAAATTGCCGCTGCATATTCCGATTCGCCTGGGGCTGGTGGGGACCAAGTCGGGCCGCGACCTGCCGCTGACCCTGGACGGTGAGTCGTTGGGTACCGACGCGGTGATTCACCTGCGCGAGGACGAGCAGGAGTTCGTCTTCACCGAGGTCAGCGAGGCGCCGGTACCGTCGCTGGCGCGCGGTTTCTCGGCCCCGGTCAAGCTGCGCTTCCCCTACGGCCGCGAGGACCTGGCCTTCCTGCTAGCCAATGACTCCGACGGCTTCAATCGCTGGGACGCCGGTCAGCGGCTGGCGATGCTGGCGCTGGACGACCTCATCGCCGCGCACCGCAACGGCGTCGAGAAGGTCATGGATAGTCGGGTGGTGGAGGCCTTCCGCACCCTGCTGAGCCAAGACAGCGATGACAAGGCGGTGCTCGCCGAGATGCTGACGCTGCCCTCGGAGGCCTATATCGCCGAGCAGCAGCCGCTGGTGGACGTGGACGCCATCCACGCTGCGCGCACCTTCGTCAAGCAGTCCCTGGCGATGGCCCTGCGCGACGAGTTCCTGGCCGTCTTCGAGGCCAATCGCTCCGAGGCCCCTTACGCGCCCGAACCCGAGCAGATCGCCGCGCGCAGCCTGAAGAACGTGGCGCTGTCGTATCTGATGGCCATCGAGGATGAGGAGGGGATCGAGCTGGTGCAGCGGCAGTTCGCCGCGGATCACAACATGACCGACGTGCGCCACGCCCTGACGCTGCTGGTGCACAGCTCCCGGGACGACCTGGCCGAACCGGCGCTGCGCCGTTTCGGCGAGAAGTGGGCCCACGACCCGCTGGTCATGGATCAGTGGTTCAGCATCCAGGTGACGCGCCCCCAGCCGGATGCCCTGGAGCGGGTCAAGTTCCTGATGGAACACCCGGCCTTCTCGCTCAAGAACCCCAACAAGGTACGCGCCCTGATCGGCGCCTTCGCCGGCCAGAACCGGGTCAACTTCCATCGCGCCGACGGCGAGGGCTATCGGCTGCTGGCCGACGTGGTGATCGAGCTCAACCGCCTCAACCCGGAGATCGCCGCGCGCATCATCACCCCCTTGACGCGCTGGCAGCGTTTCGACGAGGCCCGCCAGGCGCTGATGAAGGCAGAGCTGGAGCGCATCCGCGCCGAGGAGCTCTCGCCGAATGTGTATGAAGTTGTTCAAAAGGCCCTGGCCTAGGGAAGGGTAATTTCCTGCTGCGCTCGATAGCCTGGCCGCCGGCGGTGCCGGTGCGCCGGCCCGGTCGTCTCCTCATGTAGCGGGCTACACTCCGGCAGCTGCGCTCCGGCGGCGGCCAGCCTCTCATCGCTCGCGACGTAAATTCCTCCTTCCCTGTTTCAAAAAAGTGCCGCCTTAGAGGCGGCACGATGCTTCAGGGACTGGATCAATTAATGAGCCAGCTTAGCACCGTCACTCCCAGCAGCGCCCAGATCAGCCCGCCGATCAGGCGGCGGCGCAGCAGCGCGCGCAGGGCGAGATAGAGCAGCCACAGGCCCAGCAGCAGCACCAGCAGGCTGATCAGCGAAGGCGAGATGCCCAGCGACTCGGCGAGACCGTCCAGGAAGCCCTCGGCGGCATCGCCGAGATTGCGGAAGAGCTGGATCAGCAGGTCCACGACGAAGCGGATGATCTCGCCGAGGGTAGCGCCAAGCCAGGTGAAGAATTCCTGCATGCGAGGGCCCCGGCCGCGTTATTCGATCATGTCGAGCACAGTGCCGACGATGTCGTCCATGGTGACCAGGCCCAGTAGTTCGTTGTCGTGCAGCACCAGCACCCGCTTGACCACGCTGTCGGTCATCAGGCGTGCCACGTGGCGCACGTCGAGCGACTCGCCGACGCCGATGGCCGGCTTGGCGCAGACGTCGTAGACATTGATCAGGTCGATATCGCCGGCTTCGGCGACGATGGTCTTGAGGATATTGGTGTAGGTGATCAGGCCCCAGGCGTCATGGGGGTCCTGACGCTCGACCACCAGGTTCTTGAGGCCGTGCTGCTTCATCAGCCCCAGGGCTTCGCGAAGGGTGGCGAAGGGGGAAACGGTGACCACGTCCCGCGTCATGATGTCCTTGACCAGCATATCTCTACTCCGTCATTAAGAGAGTCAGACGTCGTGCCTGAGGCGCTCCTCGAAGCGCTTGACCTGCGCCATGTCGATACCGCCGAGGTGCTCCACGGGCAGCGTCATGACCAGGCCCTTGGAGTCGTCCCCGGTGGGGTTGACGATATGGCGAATCGCCTTGAGCACCTTGAGCGACAGCCCCTTCTCCAGGGTCATCAGCAGCACGCTCTGGCTGCCCTCGTAGGTGAGGCCGAAGAAGGTCTTCTTGCGCTCGCCGCCGATGCCGCGCCCGCTCATCAGGGTCATGCCGACGGCGCCGGCCTCGGTAGCGGCATCGATGCACTCCTGCTCCATGTCTTCCGGCACGATGGCCACCAGCAGGGAGAACTTCATGGACGGTTACCTCGCAGTTTTGTTCGTGTCACTGGCCCGACGCCGATCATACAGGTCGACCAGAATGGCATAGCTCATCACGGTCACGATAGGAAAGATCGAGGCGAAGGCGATCAGCCCGAAGCCGTCGATCAGCACGTTGCGGCCCTCGATCTGGCTGGCCAGCCCGATGCCCAGGGCGGTCACCAGCGGCACCGTCACCTCCGAGGTGGTCACCCCGCCCAAGTCGAAGGCCAGCGCCACGATATAGCGGGGGGCCAGGGCGGTCAGCAGGATGACCAGCAGGTAGCCGCCGATGATGTAGTGGTGGATGGAGTCGCCGCTGATGATCCGGTGGACACCGATGGTGATGCCGATCGCCACCCCCAGCGCCACCAGCAGGCGAATCACGCTGCCCCGGATCTTCCCCGCGGCGGCCTCCTCGGCCTGCTGGCCCACGGCGATCAGCGCCGGCTCGGCCATGGTGGTGGCGAAGCCGATGCAGAAGGCGAACAGGTAGACCCACAGCCAGGTATCGAAGTTGATCAGCTGCTCGGCCATGCGCTGGCCGATGGGGAAGAGCCCGAGCTTGAGCCCGACCACGAAGGCGTAGAGGCCGATGATCACCAGCGCGAAACCGGCACCCACCTTGAGCGGA
This sequence comes from Billgrantia campisalis, assembly GCF_022341425.1. Classification (GTDB taxonomy): domain Bacteria; phylum Pseudomonadota; class Gammaproteobacteria; order Pseudomonadales; family Halomonadaceae; genus Halomonas; species Halomonas campisalis. Next base: position 90,727 of record NZ_JABFUC010000010.1, read on the forward strand.
TTGGAGAGCTTGCGCTTGAGCACCGCGTACTGGAAGAACAGGATGACCAGGATGATCGGCAGCACGTCGCGCAGCATGGCGAAGAGGTCGAGCAGCATCACCAGCGCCCCCGACGGGGCCGCGATGTCGTCCTGGGCGGCGATGAGCTCGGCGCCGGCGGGCACGCTGCCGGGGTCGGCATACACCAGGATGCCGTAGAGCTGCACGCTGATCATCGGCACCATCACCGCCAGGGCGACCAGGCCGAAGCCGTCGATCAGCGGGTTGCGGCCGCGGATCGAGGAGGCCAGGCCGATCCCCAGGGCGGCGATCAGCGGCACGGTGACGATGTTGGTGGTCACCCCGCCGGAATCATAGGCCAGCCCGACGATCTCCTCCGGGGCGAAGAAGGTCACCAGCACCACCAGCACGTAGCCGCCGATCATGTACCAGTGGAGGGGGTGGCCGAGAATCACCCGAAATACCCCCAGCGCCATCACCAGCCCCACCGAGGCGGCCACGATCAGCCGCAGGGTGAGGGCGTCGATGCGCCCCTCGCTGATCTGGGCGGCCTGCTCGGCCACGGCGATCAGCGCCGGCTCCGCCACCACCGCCGAGAAGCCGATGGCGAAGCCGAAGACCATCAGCAGCGGCATGGAGCCGCGCCGGGCGAACTGGTTGGACAGGCTCTTGCCCACCGGGAAGATGCTCAGCTCCAGCCCGCGCAAGAACAGCGCCACGATCAGCAGGCCCACCGCGATGCCCAGCCCGCCTTCCGGCCACTCCCGCAGCAGCAGCGCCTGAAAGGCCACCACCACGGCGATGATCGGAAAGAGGTTGCGCAGCGCGTGGACCAGTGCGTGGAGAAAATCCTTGAGTTGCTCAGCCAAGACCGACTCCCTGGAACCCGTTCCGTTGGTGCGCGCCCTGCCCGTCGCCCTGGGCTAGCCTGAGGAGGATGACAGGGGGCATGACGTGGCACCCTGTCCACTATACCATCGGTTGTGGCCGGGGGCGTGTCCCCCACGGCGTGCGGTGTTGATCGATATCAAGGGCGAAGAGGACGCAAGGAGAAGCCGATGAGTGTGTCGTTGATCGTGGTGCTGGTGGTCCTGGGGCTGCTGGTGATCTATGGGGTCAGCATCTACAACCGCCTGGTGGCGCTGAAGAACCGCTATCAGAATGCCTTCGCCCAGATCGAGGTGCAGCTCAAGCGCCGCTACGACCTGATCCCCAACCTGGTGGAGACGGCCAAGGCCTACATGGCCCATGAGCGCGAGACCCTGCAGGCGGTGACCGAGGCGCGCAACGCGGCGCTCTCCGGGCTTCAGGCGGCCGCTGCCCGGCCCGGTGAGCCGGGCGCCATGGCCGAGCTTTCCGGGGCGGAAGGGGCGTTGGGGGCGGCCCTTGGGCGCCTCAACGTGGTCATGGAAGCCTACCCGGACCTCAAGGCCTCGGCGAACATGCGCCAGCTCTCCGAGACCCTGACCAGCACCGAGAACCGCGTGGCCTTCGCCCGTCAGGCCTTCAACGACGCCGTCATGCAGTACAACACCTACAAGCAGAGCTTCCCGCCGGTGGTGCTGGCGGGCCCCATGGGGCATCGCGAGGATGCGGCACTGCTGGAGTTCGAGGACAGCGCGGCCATCCAGGCCGCGCCCAAGGTCAGCTTCTGACGGGGCCGGCCATGGATTTCTTCGATGCCCAGGACCAGGCGCGCCGCCAGACCGGCCGGCTGATCGGGCTGCTGGCACTGGCGGTGCTGGGCTTGATCGCGGCGGCGGCCGTGGTGGTGGCGCTGGGCGTGGCGCTGATGAATGGCGGCCGAACGGAGGCCGAGCTGCTGTCGCGCGCCCTCGACCCGTGGCTGCTGGGCAGCGTGGCGCTGGGGGTGCTGGCGGTGGTGGGGCTCGGCAGCCTGCTGCGCCACCTGCAGCTGCGCCGCGGAGGCTCGGCGGTGGCCGAGGCGCTGGGCGGACGGCTGCTCAACGTCAATACCCGTGACGCCGACGAGCGCCGCCTGCTCAACGTGGTGGAGGAGATGGCCATCGCCTCGGGCATGCCGGTGCCGGCGGTCTATGTGCTCGAAGATGCGGCAATCAACGCCTTCGCCGCCGGCTATTCGCCCCAGGACGCCGCCATCGGGGTGACCCGTGGGGCGATCCGGGCCCTGGATCGCGACGAGCTGCAGGGCGTGGTGGCCCATGAGTTCAGCCATATCCTGCACGGCGACATGCGCCTCAACCTGCGCCTGGTGGCGCTGCTGCACGGTATCGTGCTGATCGGCCTGGCCGGCCGGATGCTGCTGCGCGGCCTGGTGGGCGGTCGCCGGGTGGGCCGCTCGCGGCGGGGTGGGGGCCACGTGGCGATCCTCGGCGTGGGGGTGGCGCTGATGGTGGTGGGCTACGCCGGCACGCTGAGCGGCAACCTGATCAAGGCGGCGGTCAGCCGTCAGCGGGAATTTCTCGCTGACGCCAGCGCGGTGCAGTACACCCGCAATCCGGCAGGCATTGCCCGGGCGCTGAAGCGGCTCGCGGCCCATGCCCAGGGCTCCGAGCTGCGGGCCGCTCAGGCCGCCGAGTTCAGCCATCTCTATTTCGGACGCGGGGTGGCGGGGCTGCGCGGCCTGACTGCCACCCATCCCCCGCTCGAAGAGCGTATTCGGCGCCTGGACCCCGGCTGGGACGGCAGCCTGCCAGCGCCGAGGCGTTCCGAGCCGTCGGACGGCGCCCCCGCGCCTGCCGATTCCGAGGCCACTCCCGGCGCCGCCGGGCTGGCCGCGGCGCACCCGGCACCCGACCCCGCCAGGGGAGGGGCGGGTGCCGAGCTGCTGGGGAATAGTATTGGCCGGTTCGGTCCCGAGGATCTCACCCGCGCCCGCCAGGCCCTGGCCGGCCTCGACCCGGCCCTGCTCGAGGCCGCCCACGACCCCTACGCCGCCCGGGCGCTGGTCTACGGGCTGCTGATGGGCGTGGCGCCGGAGAGTCGAGAGCGCCAGCGCCGGGCGCTGGTCGACCAGGCGCTGCCCGAGGTACTCGGCGAGCTCGACCGTCTGGCCGAGCCGCTGGCGGGCCTGAGTCCGGGGCAGCGGCTGCCGCTGATCGAGCTGGTCCTGCCGGTGCTGGGACAGCTCTCCACCGCCCAGTACGCCCGCTTTCGCCACTGTCTCGAACGCCTGATGGCCGAGGAGTCGGAGCCCGGCGCCCTGCAGTGGGCGCTGCACCGGCTGGTGCGGGTCGGCATCGAGGGGGAGGCCGGCCCCGGCCGCCATAGGCGGCGGCTGGAGCAACTGGAAGGGCCCGCGGCGCTGCTGCTGTCGAGCCTGGCCCGGGCCGGCGACGGCGATGCGGCTCAGGCGCGGGAGGCCTTCACCGCTGCCGCCGGTGCGCTGCCGCTGGCGCTGGGGTATGTCGCGCCGGCGGCAAGTTGTGCGGAGCTTGACTGGGCGATGCGCCAGCTCCAGTCGTTGGTCGATGAAGACCGCATCCGGCTGCTCACCGCCATGGCCCGCTGCGTCTCCGATGATGGCCGTATCGCGGCGGCCGAGGCGGAACTGCTGCGGGCGGTGGCCTGGTCGCTGGGCTGTCCGCTGCCGGTCACCGCCACCCAGGTGGCCGCGACGGATCATTTTCCCGCGGGAGTGTCCAACGGGCAGGGCCATTGAAAAGCGGCGCAAGACTTGCAGCTGCGTCAAGGCTTTGCTGCAATGTACCCCTTTAATGGCCGACATGTGACAGTGCAGGAGATACCCGAATGGCGAAAAGAGCCTGGATACCGGCAGCGATGGCGCTGACCCTCGCGCTGGGTCTGGCGGGCTGTGGGGAGGCCGAAGAGGAGGTGGCCGCTCCGGAGGCCGAAGAGAGCGAGGCGCCCGCCACCGAGGCAGAGCCGGATGAGGCACTGGACGCTGAGGCGCCGCCCCCGGCGGATGAGCCGCTGCCCGGCGAGCAAGACGCGCTGGTCGATGAGCAGGAGGTGCTGGGCGAGGATGACCTGACCCCCGAAGAGGAGGTGGCCGCCGATACCGAGACCCTGGGCGAGTCCCCGGCCGATACCCTGGACGAGGGAGCGGCCCTGCCCGGCGAGACCACGCCCGATGAGATCGATGCCATCATCGAAGAGCAGGAGCGCCGCTTCGAAGAGGCGCAGCGCCGCATCGATGAGCAGTTCGATGCGGTCGAGCGCGACGCGCCGGTCTTCGAGCCCATGGAGGACACCATGGACTTCGAGACCCGTCTCGAGCCGATCGAAGGCGACCCGGCCGAGGTGGAGCGCGACACGACCGGTACCCTGGATGACGAGGCCGCGCTACCCGGTGAAACCACCGGCTCGGATATCGACGCCCTGCTGGAGGAGACCGAGCGCCGCTTCGAGGAGGCGCAGCGTCGCCTCGAAGAGCAGTTTGAGGAGGCCGAGCGTCGCGACCCGCTGGAGTATGAGGCGTTCGAGGTCGAGGAGTTCGAAGAGTCACGGTAAACGAGTAGCGGAGACACAAAAAGGCCCACCTTATGGTGGGCCTTTCGTCTGGGGCTGCCGGCCTTGCCTCACAAGGCTGCGGCGTCATCCGAGGTGGTGCTCAGTTGGCGACCCGGATGTTGGAGGCCTGAAGGCCCTTCTTGCCCTGGGTGACCTCGAAGGTGACCTTCTGTCCGTCCTGCAGGGTCTTGAAGCCGTCAGCCTGAATCTCGGAGAAGTGGGCGAACAGGTCGTCACCGCCGTCGTCCGGAGAAATGAAGCCATAGCCCTTGGTATCGTTGAACCACTTGACAGTGCCAGTTGCCATTGTCGATTTCCTTGCTTACTGATTGATCGTGCTGGGCACTCTCGGCGGTGCCGAAGGCCCGAAGTGCGTGGGCAAGACAAGAAAAGTGCGCTTCGGGTGTATCGAGAAATCGAAATACAACTGACGACTTTCACCTTGCTGTCCAACGCAGCGGATCATGCATCAGGAGCCGGATGGGCGTCAATAAGGCTGCCCGCCACCGGCTCCGATACCCGCCAACTAAACTGTAGAGCGAAAATCCTAGAGCGTCCAGCGCCAACGGGGCGGCATGGGGCCGCCCCTGGTCACGCTCCCTAGAAGGTTTCCCATTCAGCGTCGCGGCGCTCCTGGGCGGGTGCCGCCGGCGTTCGGGTGGCCGGGCGATGATTGGGCCGCGGGTCGGCGTTCGTCTCGGTAAGCGACGGCTGACCGTGCGCCGCCAGCTGGAACTTGGCCACCGCCTCGGTGAGCCGCTGGGCTTCCGACTGCAGCTGGTTGGCCGCGCCGCTGGCCTGCTGCACCAGCGCCGCGTTCTGCTGGGTGGTCTGGTCCATGTCGCCGACCGCGGCATTGACCTCGCTGATGCCGGAGCGCTGCTCCCGGGAGGCCACGGCGATCTCGTCCATCAGGTCGTTGACCCGCTGCACCGAGGCCATGATCTCGCTCATGGTGCTGCTGGCGGTATCTGCCTGCTGGGTGCCGGCGGCGATCTGCTCGACCGAGGTCTCGATCAGCTGGCGGATATCGGTGGCGGCATCGGCGCTGCGGGTGGCGAGCTGGCGGACCTCACTGGCGACGACCGCGAACCCTCGGCCGTGTTCGCCGGCCCGGGCGGCCTCGACCGAGGCGTTCAGCGCCAGGATGTTGGTCTGGAAGGCGATGGAGTCGATCAGGCCGATGATCTCGGTGATCTGCTGCGAGCCTTGGCGAATCTCATGCATGCGCGCCACTACGTTGTCCACCACCTCGTTGCCCTGCTGGGCGCGGCCGGCCGCTTCCCGGGCCATGTGGCTGGCCTGGGCGGCGTTCTCGCTGTTGCGCTCCATGGTCGAGGTCATCTCTTCCATGCTCGAGGCGGTTTCGGTCAGCGAGGCGGACTGGCGCTCGGTGCGATCGGCCAGGTCCTGATTGCCGCTGGCGATCTCCCGGGCGCTGGAGAGGATCTCGCCGCTGCTGTCGCGCACCGTGGTCACGGTGGTCGAGAGGCCGCGCTGCATATCACGCAGGGCGGCATAGAGCTTGCCGATTTCGTTGCGGCCGCGGGGCTCGATCTCGGCGCCAAGGTCGCCCTTGGCCATGCGCTGGAAGTGCTCGATGATCCTGTCCAAAGGGCGGATCAGGTTGGCGCCCACGCCCCAGAAGACCAGGCAGGCCGTGATCAGTGCAGTGAGAAATACCGCGATGATGGCCAGCCGAGCGGTGTCGACCACCCATTCGAAGTTGACGGTGCGGGCATTCCCTTCGGCCTCCACGGTATGGAAGAAGCCGATGGCCGCCTGATAGAAGTCCCGGTACTGGTCATAGGCCTCAGGGCGCAGGGTGCGGTAGACGTCGCTGTCGCCTCCGGCCAGCGCCTCGGCCTGGGGCAGCAGCGTCTCGTTCATTAGCGCATCGAAGTTCTCGGCGATGGGCGCAATCAGCGACTCGTGCGCGGACTCGGCCGGCAGGGCGAGGAAGTCGGCCATGGCGTCGGCGGCGGATGCCAGGGCCTCGGCGGCCTCCTGGGCACGGGCCTGACGCTCGGCCGAGGAGAGGGCGGTTTGCGGCTCGATGGTGGCCTCGTAGAGGCGCGCCATCTCCAGGCGGGCGGCCTGCAGCGTGGAGTTGGTGCGGTTGAGGGTGGCCTGCTGGTTGACGTTGATGGCGTTGAACGCCTCCAGGCTGCGCTGGCTGTGGTTGACCGCGTAGAGTCCCACGCCGCTCAGCACCATTAGCAGTCCCATAAAGACCAGCAGCACCAGGGTCCAGCTCATTCTCACTGACATGTTGTCCAGCAGGCGCATGGGCGTCTCTCCATTTTTTGTATTCGATATCGATGGCTGTATTAGCTATCAGTTGTTGTATTAGATTGTCGACCCTGCGTGGCCGACTCGCTGCCTCATGGCAGTCGATTTTGAGGGGTTCTTTAGGATATCTTTTGTGTTTTCTGTTGTATACGATCTTCCCCTTCAAATGTTGCGCCTCCCGGTGAGGCCGACGTAAGGCACCGGTTTGACGTAGAATCCCGACGTTGCCCGTGAGCGGGCGCGAGCCTTCGGCAGGGAGTCGTTGCGATGTTGGTGGATGCCCAGTTCTGGCCCTTCCTGGTGGCCATTACGCTGCTGACCATGAGCCCCGGGGTGGATACCCTGTTGGTGATCCGCAATACCGCCCGTGGCGGCGTGCGCGACGGCGCGCTCACCAGCCTGGCGATCTGCTGCGGGCTCTTCGTGCATGCGTCGGTGTCGGCGCTGGGCATCTCGCTGATTCTGCTGCAGTCGGCCTGGGCCTTCGGGGTGCTCAAGCTGGCCGGCGCGGGCTACCTGGTGTGGCTGGGCATCGCCAGCCTGCTGGCGGCGCGACGGGGGCAGGGGCTGCCGGTAGCCGGCGTCAGCGGCGAGCGGCGAAGGGTGCCGGCCTGGCTGCCGCTGCGCGAGGGTTTTCTCTGCAACGTGCTCAACCCCAAGACGGTGGTCTTCTACATGGCCTTCCTGCCCCAGTTCATCGCCCCAGGCGACCCGGCGCTGGTCAAATCGCTGTTTCTGGCCGGGGTGCACTTCGTGATCGCCAACCTGTGGCAGATCGCCATCGCGGTGATGGTGGGCGGCGCGGGCAGGCTGCTGGCCAGTCGCGCCTTCGCCCGCGGGCTCAGCGGGGCCACCGGGGCGGTGCTGGTCGTGCTGGGCATCCGGCTCGCCTTCGAGCGCTCACCGGCCTGAGCCATGGGTAAGCAGGAAAGCGCGACGCCCAGACCAAAGGTCTGGGCGTCGCATCATCGGGCAAGGGGCAGGGCTGCGGTCAGTTTCTGGCCAGCAGCGAGCGGTCGTAGCGCACCGTCTTCTCCACCGGGCTGAGCATCGACACCCCCTCGCTGTTGCCGCCGTTGGCCAGGCTCTCGAAGATGACCCGGTAGGCCATCACCGCCTGGACATAGTCGCGGGTCTCGCGGAAGGGAATGCTCTCGACGAACAGGTCGAACTCCTCGGGGGCGTCGCGCAGCCAGCGATCCACCCGCCCCGGTCCGGCGTTGTAGGCCGCGGCGGCGGCCAGCCGGTTGCCGCGATAGCGGTCGATCATGTCGCGGATGTAGGTGCTGCCCAGGCGAATATTGAGCTCGGGGTCGAGCACCCCGTAGGGGCCCGGGTCGCTGATGCCGAGCTGGCGGCTGAGCTGGGTGGCGGTGCCCGGCATGATCTGCATCAGGCCGCGCGCCCCCGCGGGAGAGAGGGCCTCGGGGTTGTAGGCGCTCTCGCGCCGGGTGATCCCCATCAGCAGGTAGGGGTCGACCCCGCTGAGCCGCCCCCAGTGCTGGAAGTGCTCGCGATAGGCCTCCGGGAAGCGCCACTCCAGGGCGTCCCACATCTGGCCGGTGATGGTGGTCTGGACCAGCTTGGCGTGCCAACCGCGGCGCTGGGCATAGTCGGCCAGCGCCCGCGCCTCGCGCTCGCTGGCGCGGGCCACGGCCGCGTACCACTCGCTGGCCGCCAGGCCATCTTCGCCGATGCGCAGCAGTGCCTCGGTGCGCACCACGGCCGGCCAGCCGGCGACCTGCTCGCGGAAGCTCGCGTCGAAGCCGTTACGCTCCAGGTTGAGGGCGTAGGGCTGGCCCAGGCGATCGGCGGCGGCGAAGCCGAAGAAGTTGCGGCCCTGGGCGGCGCTGGCATAGGCCGACTGGGCGCGCTGGGCGTCGCCCAACTGCTCGTGAGCGCGGGCGGTCCAGTACTGCCAGCGGCTCTGCTGGCGCTGCTCGTCGGGCATGGCGTCCAGCCAGCGCAGTGCCCCGGCCCAGTCGCGCTCGGTCAGGGCCTGCCTGACCCGCAGCTCCAGCACCCGGGAGGAGGCCAGCTGCGGTAGCGCCTCGTCGACCCAGCCGCGGTTGTTGTCGACGTTGCGCACCAGCGAATAGAAGGCCAGCTCCTCTTCGATGGCTCGTCGCTGCTCGGTCTCGATGGGCAGGTGCGCGGCGATCCTGCGCCAGGCTTCCAGCGCCGCTTCGGTATCGGCCCGGGTGAAGCCGTGCATGGCCGCGGCGAACAGCGGCCCGCTGCCACGGCACTCGGGCCCGATGCAGGTCGGCACCCGGGTTACTGCCGCGTAGTCCTGCTGCAGCCGTGCCATGGCCTCGCGTCCCTCGGCCCAGCGACTGCCCAGCATACGGCCCAGGTAGCGCACCATGCCGCTTTCGCCCTGCTGCCAGGCCAGCATCTTGCGTTCCCAGATCTCCTGCTCGCCGATCTCGCCGCGGGTTCGCAGGGTGTCGAACAGGGTGTCACAGGCATCGGGCTGGGAGCGGCCCACCCGCCAGAGGGTGCGCCCGCCCTCGGCGGCCTTCTCGGGCGCTACGTCGAGCAGGGCGGTGTAGTAATAGCACTGACGATGGGTGCCCCGCGGCTCGCCGTTGGCCACCGCGCGCAGGTAGGCATGGCGGTCGGCGGCGCCGTAGCGGGCGATCGCCTGGCCGCGCATCCACTCGCCGAGCGGCGAGTCGGCGTGGCGCTCGATAAAGCCCAGCACCTGGTCGGGGGCGACGTTGGGCAGCCGGCTGCGCAGCCGGTGGTACTCCACGTAGCCGCTGAGCGCGTGGCTTTCGATGGCGGCGAGGTCGACCCTGTCCCACTGCTGGTCGCGAGCCGCGGCCAGGGCGTCGCGCAGGGCGCCGTCGCTGGCCGCGGCGGCGGGCTGGGCGGCGGCCAGCAGCGGAAGAGAGAGGGTCGCCGCGGCGAGCCAGGCGGTAGCGCGGCGCAGCGAGAGGCGTTGGCGCATGGGGCGGGTCTCCGGCGGTAAGTGACTCGACCATCGTATCCTCGCCTATCAGACGGCATTTGAGTAGGGCCCGGCCGCGCTTTTTCTCCCAGTGAGTGAGCGCCGACCGACAAGGCGGAACTTGTGCCGTCCTCGATTGCCGGCTAGGCTCGATGGACAATCAGATCAAACGCTTGTTGGGTGCTGTTGATTGCAGGCCACTGAAGGGAGCCAAGGCGTGACCCCTACCGATTCGTCCCCCCCGGCACATGCCGAACCCGACGCCGAGGCGTGGCGCCGCGCCCTGCAGCGCTTCGCCTCGGTGATCCCCCATACCCGTGAGCTGGGCCTGGAGGTGGTGGCCGTCGCCCCGCCCGAGGTGACCATGCGGCTGCCCTGGCAGCCGGCGCTGCTCGGCGATGCCACCCGGGGGCTGGCTCACGGCGGGGCGCTGACCATGCTGCTCGACACCGTCTGCGGTGCGTCGGTGCTGTGCGGGCTGCCGTCCCCCGAGGTGTGCCCGACCCTGGATCTGCGCGTCGACCACTACCGTCCGGCGGTGGCCGACCAGGCCATCATGGCCCGCGCACGGGTGCTGCGGGTCACCGACTCCATGGTGTTCACCGAGGGTACCCTGTGGCAGCAGCCGGAGCAGCCCATCGCCCGGGGCATCGGCAACTTCGTGCGCCTGGGGCCGCGCAACACGCCGCCGGGCTTCGTCGAGGCGCTGTTCGCCGAGGAGCTGTTTACCGAGGAGCAAGGGCATGCCTGAAGGATTCCACGATGTCGCCTGGCTGGAGCGGACCCGGGCACAGAGCGATGTGGCCGCCTGGCTGGCGCTGGTGCCCTATGCCCAGCATATCGGTATCGACGTTACCCAGGACCCCCGCGGCGACGGCCTGATCTTCTTGCTGAGGCCCCAGGAGCGCAACATCGGCAACGTCCTGTTGCCGGCGCTGCACGGCGGGGTGGTGGCGGCGTTCATGGAGACCGCCGCGACCCTGGACCTGATGCTCGCCGCCCGGGAACCCCGCCTGCCGCGTATCGTCGATGTCTCCATCGACTACCTGCGCACCGCCCGGGTGGTGCCGACCCATGCCCGCTGCGCGCTGCTGCGGGAGGGGCGGCGCCTGGCCAATGTCCAGGTCACCGCCTGGCAGGCGCAGGAGACGGAGCCGGTGGCCACGGCGCGGCTGCATTTCGTACTGGCCCCGCCGCAGGGTCCCGACGCTTGAAATCGCCGGACTGACCCCCATATCGCTGACCAGTTGTTATCGGGCGACGCCATTCGGGCGTCGCCGCTGGTTCAAGCCATGAGGTAAAGGTCCATGTCCACTGCCACCCGCGAGGAAACCCTCGGCTTCCAGACCGAGGTCAAGCAGCTGCTGCACCTGATGATCCACTCCCTGTACTCCAACCGGGAGATCTTCCTGCGCGAGCTGATTTCCAACGCCGCCGACGCCTGCGACAAGCTGCGCTATGCGGCGCTGGACAACGACGCGCTGTACGAGGGCGACAGCGAGCTGCGCATCGAGATCGATCATGACGCCGAGGCGGGCACCGTCACGGTGCGCGACAACGGCATCGGCATGAGCCGCGACGAGGTGATCGCCAACCTGGGCACCATCGCCAGAAGCGGCACCGCCGAGTTTCTCAAGCAGCTCTCCGGCGAGCAGCAGAAGGACGCCCGGCTGATCGGCCAGTTCGGTGTGGGCTTCTATTCGAGCTTCATCGTCGCCGACGAGGTAACGGTGCGCACCCGCAAGGCGGGCAGCGACAAGGGCGAGGGCGTCGAGTGGCGCTCCAAGGGCGAGGGCGAGTTCACTGTCGCCGAGGTCGAGCGGGAGCTGCACGGCACCGAGATCGTCCTGCACCTCAAGGGCGACGCCCAGGAGTTCGCCGACGACTTCCGCCTGAAGAGCCTGGTGCGCAAGTACTCCGACCATATCGAAGTGCCGGTGCGCATGCCGAAGGTCGAGAAGGCCCGCGACGAGGAGGGCAAGGAGATCGAGGGCAGCGAGACGGTCAGCTGGGAGACCGTCAACGAGGCCACCGCGCTATGGGTGCGGCCCAAGAGCGAGATCTCCGACGAGGAGTACCAGGCCTTCTACAAGCACGTGGCCCACGACTTCAGCGATCCCTTGACCTGGAGCCACAACAAGGTCGAGGGCAAGCTCGAGTACACCAGCCTGCTCTACGTGCCCGGCCGCGCGCCCTTCGATCTGTATGAGCGCGACGGAGCCCGCGGCGTCAAGCTCTATGTCCAGCGCGTCTTCATCATGGACGACGCCGAGCAGTTCCTGCCGCTCTACCTGCGCTTCATCAAGGGCGTGCTGGACACCCGCGAGCTGTCGCTCAACGTCTCCCGGGAGCTCTTGCAGCAGGATCCCAAGGTCGAGAAGATCAAGTCCGCGCTCACCAAGCGGGCGCTGGACATGCTCAAGAAGCTGGCCAAGGACAAGGCGGCCTATCAGACCTTCTGGAACACCTTCGGCAGCGTGCTCAAGGAGGGTCCGGCGGAGGACTTCGCCAACCGCGAGAAGATCGCCGGGCTCCTGCGCTTCTCCACCACCCACACCGACAGCGCCACCCAGGACCAGTCCCTGGCCGACTACGTGGAGCGCATGCAGGAGGGGCAGCAGAAGATCTACTACATCGTCGCCGACGGCTTCAATGCGGCCAAGTCGAGCCCGCATCTGGAGATCTTCCGCAAGAAGGGCATCGAGGTGCTGCTGCTGCATGACCGCATCGACGAGTGGCTGATGAGCCATCTCCACGAGTTCGACGGCAAGGCCTTCGTCGACGTGGCCAAGGGCGAGCTCGACCTCGGCGAGATCGAGGGCGAGGAGGAGAAACAGGCCCAAGAGGAGACCGCCAAGGCCAAGGAGGGCCTGGTCAAGCGCGTCAAGGAGGCGCTGGGCGACGAGGTCCAGGAGGTCAAGGTGACCCACCGTTTGACCGATTCGCCAGCCTGCGTGGTGCTGCCCGAGCATGAGATGGGCTTCCAGATGCGCCGCATCATGGAGGCCGCCGGCCAGAGCCTGCCGGAGGTCAAGCCGATCCTCGAGCTCAACCCGGAGCACGCCCTGGTGGCGCGTCTGGAGAGCGCCGAGGGCGAGGGCTTCGGCGATCTGGCCCGCATCCTGCTCGATCAGGCGATCATCGCCGAGGGCGGCCATCTGGACGATCCGGCGGCCTACGTCAAACGCCTCAACGCCCTGCTCACCGCCTGACGCTTGTCGAGCCGGGCGCTGCGCCCGCGACGCCTCCCTTCCCCCACCGTGGCCGCCTTATGGCGGCCATTTTGCTGGGGGATCGGAAAACGCCCTGCCCCTGACGTTAACGTTATCCTGTCGGTTTCGCCGCGGGATTTTGGAGAAGATGGCGTCCCTTGAGGCCGCTATCCATTCACTTGGCGGTTGTGCAACGCAGTAGCCTCAGGTATGAATACCGGGACTAATATATGACGGAATTCAATAACCATAAGGGGGATCCAACGTGAAAATTGGAGCACCAAAGGAGCGTTTCAAGGGGGAGGCGCGGGTCGCCCTGACCCCGGATAGCGTCAAGGAGATCCACAAGCTGGGGCACGAATGCCTGGTCGAAGCCGGCGCCGGTACCGCCGCCGGCTTCGCCGATGAGGCCTACCGGGAGGCCGGCGCCAGCGTGGTGGCCGATGCCGAGAGCCTGTGGCAAGAGGCCGAGGTGGTCATCAAGGTGCGCGAGCCGAGCGATGAGGAGGTCGACCGGCTGCGCGAGGGGCAGACCCTGATCGCCTTCTTCTGGCCGGCCCAGAACGAGGCGCTGCTCGAGCGCTGTCGCGCCACGGGCGCCACCGTCATCGCCATGGACATGGTGCCGCGGATCTCCCGGGCCCAGAAGATGGATGCGCTCTCCTCGATGGCCAATATCGCCGGCTACCGGGCGGTGATCGAGGCGGGCAACCACTTCGGGCGCTTCTTCACCGGCCAGGTGACCGCCGCCGGCAAGGTGCCGCCGGCCAAGGTGCTGGTGATCGGCGCCGGGGTGGCGGGGCTCTCCGCCATCGGCACGGCGACCAGCCTGGGGGCGATCGTGCGCGCCTTCGATGTGCGCCCCGAGGTGGCCGAACAGATCGAGTCCATGGGCGCCGAGTTTCTGTTCCTCGAGTTCGAGGAGAGCACCGACGGTGCGGAGACGGGCGGCTACGCCAAGCCGTCGAGCCCGGAGTTCCGCGAGAAGCAGCTGGCGTGCTTCCGCGAACAGGCCCCGGACGTGGACATCGTCATCACCACGGCGCTGATCCCCGGCCAACCGGCCCCCAAGCTGTGGCTCGAGGACATGGTGGCGTCGATGAAGCGCGGCTCGGTGATCGTCGACCTGGCCGCCGAGAAGGGTGGCAACTGCGACCTCACCCGGCCCGACGAGAAGGTGGTCAGCGACAACGGCGTGACCGTCATCGGCTATACCGATTTCCCGTCGCGCATGGCCACCCAGGCCTCGACGCTGTATGGCACCAACATCCGCCATATGCTCACCGACCTGACCCCGGGCAAGGACGGGGTGATCGTGCATGACATGGAGGACGACGTCATCCGCGGGGCCACGGTGACCCACCAGGGCGAGATCACCTTCCCGCCGCCGCCGCCCAAGGTCAAGGCCATCGCCGCCAAGCCCAAGGAGAAGGTCAAGGAGCCCACGGTGCAGGAGAAGCGGGCGTCGGAGCATGCCGCCTTCTTGGCCCAGACCAAGCGCCAGGCGATCCTGCTCGGCGTGGGTGGCGCCGTGATGCTGCTGCTGGCACAGATCGCCCCGGCCTCCTTCATGCAGCACTTCATCGTCTTCGTGCTGGCCTGTTTCGTCGGCTTCCAGGTGATCTGGAACGTCAGTCATTCGCTGCACACCCCGCTGATGGCGGTGACCAACGCCATCTCCGGGATCATCATCCTCGGCGCCGTACTGCAGATCGGCTCGGGCAACTGGATCGTGGTGCTGCTGGCGGCCATCTCGGTGCTGATCGCCACCATCAATATCGTCGGCGGCTTCCTGGTGACACGCCGGATGCTGGCCATGTTCCAGAAATCGTGAGCGGCGGAGACAACAAATGCTAAGTCAGGGTTTTGTATCGGCCGCGGCGATCGCGGCAAGCGTGCTGTTCATCCTCTCGCTGGGGGGGCTGAGCAATCAGGAGAAGGCCAAGCGGGCAGTGTGGTACGGCATCGTCGGCATGGCCGTGGCGGTGCTGTTCACCGCCTTCGGTCCGGGCATCGGCAACTACTGGCTGATGATCCCCATGATCGTGATCGGCTCGGTGATCGGCTGGAAGGTGGCGAAGCAGGTGGCCATGACCGAAATGCCCCAGCTGGTGGCGGCGCTGCACTCCTTCGTCGGCCTGGCCGCGGTGTTCGTGGCCTGGAACGCCGACCTGGAGCGGCGCCGGGTGCTGGCCGTCCAGGCCGTGGAGGGGGCCACCGAGCAGTTCTCGGCCTTCGCCGCCCTGGTGGCCACCAAGGCGCCCGACGAGCTCACCTTCCTGCAGCTCGAGGTGGTGTTCGCCATCTTCATCGGGGCCGTGACCTTCACCGGCTCGGTGATCGCCTTCGGCAAGCTGGCCGGCAAGGTCGACGGCAAGGCCAAGCAGCTGCCCGGCGGGCATATGCTCAATGCCGGGGCGGCGGTGCTATCGCTGCTGCTGGCCATCCTCTACCTCAACGGCGCCGGCTTCTGGACGCTGCTGGTGCTGGCGGCGCTCGCCTTCTTCATCGGCTACCATCTGATCATGGGCATCGGCGGGGCCGACATGCCGGTGGTGGTATCGATGCTCAACAGCTACTCCGGCTGGGCGGCGGCGGCCATCGGCTTTACGCTCTCCAATGACCTGCTGATCGTCACCGGCGCGCTGGTGGGCTCTTCGGGGGCGATTCTCTCCTACATCATGTGCAAGGCGATGAACCGCAACTTCATCAGCGTGATTCTCGGCGGCTTCGGTGGCGCCCAGGCAGGCGCTGCCGCGGAGATCGAGGGCGAGCAGGTGGCCATCGATGCCGCCGGCGTGGCGGCGACGCTGAACAACGCCGACAGCGTGGTCATCGTGCCGGGCTAC
The DNA here is from genome assembly GCF_022341425.1 of Billgrantia campisalis. Classification (GTDB taxonomy): domain Bacteria; phylum Pseudomonadota; class Gammaproteobacteria; order Pseudomonadales; family Halomonadaceae; genus Halomonas; species Halomonas campisalis. The sequence continues at coordinate 106,491 of NZ_JABFUC010000010.1, forward strand.
GGCATGGCGGTGGCCCAGGCCCAGAACGCGGTGAGCGAGCTGGTGCGCAAGCTGCGCTCGGCGGGCAAGGAGGTGCGCTTCGCCATCCACCCGGTCGCCGGGCGCCTGCCGGGGCACATGAACGTGCTGCTGGCCGAGGCGCGGGTGCCCTACGACATCGTCATGGAGATGGACGAGATCAACGACGATTTCCCCAAGACCGACGTGGCGATCGTCATCGGCTCCAACGACATCGTGAACCCCGCGGCCCAGGACGACCCCAACAGCCCCATCGCCGGCATGCCGGTGCTGGAGGTATGGAAGTCCCGGGTGGTCTTCGTCTGCAAGCGCGGCCAGGGCACGGGCTATTCGGGCATCGAGAACCCGCTGTTCTACAAGGAGAACACGCGCATGCTCTACGGCGATGCCCGGGAGAGCATCGATTCGCTGCTGTCGCTGATCGATTGACCGCTGCCCCGGGCCGGTCTTGCCGGCCCGGGGTAGCTTGAGTCAGACAACGCCCCCTCGTCGGGGCGTTTTTTCGTTACAATTCTTCCACACCCTTCCACTTTTTCGGGGCGACCATGTCTGAAGAATCCATGCGGGTGGCGGTGCTCGGCGGCGGCAGCTTTGGTACCGCGCTGGCCAGCATCGCCGCCGATAACGGCGCCGACGTCCGCCAGTGGCTGCGCGACCCCGAGCTGGTCGCTCAGATCAACCGCGAGCACGTAAACGGCCGCTACCTGCCCGACTATTCCATCAATCCGGCGGTGAAGGCCTCCAGCGAGATGGGCGAGGTGATCGAGGGCGCCGAGCTGGTGCTGGTGGCGATTCCCTCCCAGGCCTTTCGCGAGGTGGTGCGCCAGGCGCGCCCCTACCTGAACCCCGAGCAGATCCTGGTGAGCACCACCAAGGGCATCCAGGAGGAGGGCTTCAAGCTGATGAGCCGGATCCTCGAGGAGGAGACCGGCTTCACCCATATCGGCGTGATCTCCGGGCCCAACCTGGCCACCGAGATCGCCCAGAAGCAGCTCACCGCCACGGTGGTGGCCAGCGACGATGCCCTGACCCGCACCCGGGTGCAGCAGGCGCTGGGCTGCGACTATTTCCGCGTCTATGCCAGCAACGACCGCTACGGGGTGGAGCTGGGCGGAGCGCTGAAGAATATCTACGCCATTGCCGCCGGCATGGCCGCGGCCCTGGGCATGGGCGAGAACACCCGCAGCATGCTGATGACCCGGGCGCTGGCCGAGATGGGGCGCTTCGCCGTGGACCAGGGCGCCAACCCCATGACCTTCCTGGGGCTGGCCGGCGTCGGCGACCTGATCGTCACCTGCTCGTCGAGCCTGTCGCGCAACTACCGGGTCGGCTACGCCCTGGGGCAGGGCAAGACCCTGGACGAGGCGGTGGCGGCCCTGGGCCAGGTGGCCGAGGGGGTCAATACCGTGCGCCTGGTGCGCGAAAAGGCGCGCGAGGACGACGTCTACATGCCGCTGGCCGAGGGGCTCTATCAGGTGCTGTTCCAGGGCGTGCCGGCCCGCGAGATGGCGCGCATGCTGATGCGCGGCGAGCAGAGCAGCGACGTGGAGTTCCTGCTCTCCCGGGAGGACGTGCAGCAGGCCCACCGCCGGGTCGAGGCCCATGACGAACGGGAGGCGGGCCATGAGTAAGCGCCTGCTGATCATGCGCCACGGCGAGGCCGGCCCCGGCCTCCCCGATGCCCGGCGCGAACTGACCGCCGGCGGCCAGGCCGAGGCCGCGCGCATGGCCGACTGGCTGCAGTACCAGGCGCTGGACGGGGCGCGGATTCTCGCCAGCCCCTATCGCCGTGCCCACCAGACCGCCGAGCACCTGGCCGCGGCCCTGGCAGGCCAGGTCGAGACGCTGCCGATCCTCACCCCTGATGACGACCCGGCAGCGGTGCTCGACTGGCTGCTCGAGAACGACACAGAGCGGCCGCTGCTGCTGGTCAGTCACATGCCGCTGGTGGGCGCCCTGACCGGCCTGCTGGTGGAGGGGCGCAGCGACCGCGGGCTGGGGTTCCCCACCGCCGCCGTGGCCGAGCTCGAGGCCGAGGTGTGGGCCGCCGGTTGTGCCCGGCTGGTGCGCTTTACCACGCCGGCGGATGTGGCCCTCTAGATCATCCCGCCGACCCGGAGTCCGAACACCCCGAGGGTGATCGTCAGGCTGGCCATCAGCGTGGTCAGGGCGATGATGCTGGCGGCCAGGGCGGCGTTGCCGCCCATGGCCTTGACCATCACGAAGCTGGCCGCCGCGGTGGGGCTGGCGAAGAACAGGAACAGCACCCCGAGCTCGCGCCCCTCGAAGCCCACCAGCCAGGCGGCGCTGGTGGCCAGTATCGGTATGGTGACCATCTTCATCAGGCTGGCGCCGCTGGCCAGGCGTCCCGACTCCAGGATCGCGCCCAGCGACAGGGTCGCGCCGATGCAGATCAGCGCCAGCGGCAGGGTCAGCGAGGCGAAGTAATCCCCCGAGGTCATCAGCCAGCCGGGCAGGCGAAGCTCCAGGGCCGCCACCGGAATGGCCGCCACCACCGCGAGGATCAGCGGGTTGCGGGCGATGTGCGAGAGGATGCTGTGCCAGTCGGCGCGCCGCGTCTCCTGGTAGCTGGCCAGGGCGATCACCGAGAAGGCATTGTAGGTGAGGATGACCACGCCCAGCAGCAGTCCGCCCATCGACAGGCCATAGTCGCCGTACATGCCGGCGGCGAGCGCCAGGCCGACGATGCCGCAGTTGCCGCGAAAGGCGCCCTGCACATAGACCCCGCGCTCCGGGTAGGGGACGCGCAGCAGCGACCAGCCCCAGGCGAACAGAAAGCTGCCCAGGGTGGCCAGGGCGAAGAAGCCCAGCAGCCGCGGGTTCAGGGTGGCGTTGAGGTCGGCGCGGATGATGCTGAGAAAGATCAGCGTGGGCATGGTGGCCTTGAACACCAGCTGAGACGCCGTGGCGATGAAGGCCTGGTCGATCCAGCCCAGCCGCTTGAGTCCCAGCCCGATGAACACCATGGCGAACACCGGCAGGGTGACCTCCAGGGTGCCGAGGAGGATCTCGAGCAGGCTCATCCGCGGGCCAGCCACAGGCCGACGATCACGGCGACGGTGGCGGTGATCCAGAACAGACGGTTGCGCAGGCGGGTATCGCGGGGCCGGGGGCTGGAATCGGGCACGGGAGCTCCTGGGTGAGAGTGGCGAAATAAGAACAAGCGTTTGCTTTTCGCTTGCGTTGGCGGCAGGGGAATGGTAATCCCGTTAGTCTGCTATCGCTACCAGGATCGCCCGATGTCCCACGATGCCACCCCCCACCCGCGGCTGATCTTCGCCCATGCCAACGGCTTTCCCGGCATGAGCTATCGCAGCCTGCTGGCGCCCCTCGCCGAGCGCTTCGACGTTCATCCGGTCGACCGGCTGGGGCACCATCCCGACTATCCCGTGGGCCGCAACTGGCTGGCGCTGCGCGAGGAGCTGCTCGACCATCTGCCCGACAGCGGGGAGCCGGTGGTGGGCGTCGGCCACTCCATGGGTGGCGTGCTGATGGCCATGGCCGCCGAGCGCGCCCCGCAGCGCTTCCGCTGCGTGGTGATGCTCGACCCCCCGCTGATGCTGGGCCTGGACGCCTGGAGCATGAAGGTGGCCAAGCGCTTCGGCTTCGTCGACCGGGTGACCCCGGCGGGCAAGACCCTGGGGCGCCGCGCGGTCTGGCCCGACCGCCATACCATGGGCCACTACCTGCGCCGCCGCGGCCTGTTTCGCCGCTTCACCGAGCAGGCCCTGCACGACTATATCGAGGGCGGCACCCGGCTGCGTGACGACGGCCAGGCGGAGCTGCTCTTCGACCCGGCCGTCGAGGTCGAGATCTTTCGCCATCTTCCCGACCACCTCAGCCGGCTGCCCCGGCGGCTGCGGGTGCCCTTCGGGCTGCTGGCGGGCAGCGAGTCGGAGCTGATCACCCCGGCGCGGCGGCGCCGCCTGCTCCGCCACGGCATTTGCCTGGCCCAGGTGCCGGGCACCCATATGTTTCCCATGGAGCATCCCGAACAGACGCGCGAGGCGCTGCTGGCGATGCTCGACAGACTGATGGAGGCGTCGTCATGAGCGCTCCTTGCTCCCTGACCCTGGCCGATGGGCGCCTGGCGGCCCTGGCCTGGGGCGATAGTGGTGCCCCCACCTGGCTGGCGCTGCACGGCTGGCTCGACAACGCGGCGAGCTTCACCCGTCTGGCGCCGCTGCTGGTCGAGCGGCTGGGCATTCGTGTGGTGGCCATCGACTTCAGCGGCCACGGCCAGTCGCACCATCGCGAGGGCGACTACGCCCTCTGGGACTACTGCCACGACCTGCTCGACGCCGCCGATGAGCTGGGCCAGCAGCGGCTGACCCTGCTGGGCCACTCCATGGGGGCGGGCGTGGCCTGCCTGACCGCCGCGGCGCTGCCGGAGCGGGTCGAGCGGCTGATGCTGATCGACGGCCTGGGTGCGGTGACCACCGCCGCCGCCGACGCGCCCGCCCAGCTGCGCAAGGGGCTGCGCGCTTCGCGCCGCCCACGCTCGCCGGCGCCGCGCTATCCTGATAGTGAGACTGCGGTGGCGGCGCGGGTCGCCGGCGGGGTGACCCCGATCGATGCGGAGACGGCCGCCCCGCTGGTGCAGCGCAACCTGCGCCATGAGGCCGGCGGCCATGTGCGGCTGCGCACCGATGGCCGGCTGCTGTGGCCCTCGCCGCTGCGCCTCTCCCCCGAGCAGGCCCTGGCGCTGCTCGGGGCGATTCGCTGCCCCGTGCTGCTGGTGGAAGGCGAAGGCGGCATTCTCGGTGAGCGGGAGCGGGCGGTCGCCGCGCGGCGGGCACTCGGCTCGCTGACCCGCCGGGTGCTGCCGGGCGGGCATCACCTGCACCTGGAGCCGGCGGCGGTGGCCGGGGTGGCGGAGGCCATCGTCGCCTGGCTGGCGCCGCCGGCGGGCGAGGCGATGTGATGTAGGAGAGCGCATATGAGCAGAACGGAGCCGGGCAAGCGTGTTGCCTTGGTGCTGGGCAGCGGCGGGGCGCGGGGCTATGCCCACATCGGCGTGATCGATGTCCTCGAGGCGCGGGGCTACGAGGTCGTGGCGATCTCCGGCTGCTCCATGGGCGCGCTGGTCGGCGGGGTCTATGCGGCGGGGCAGCTCGATGGCTACCGCGACTGGGTCTGCCAGCTGGACTACTTCGACGTGCTGCGGCTGGTGGATGTCACCTGGAGCCCCATGGGCGCCATGCGCGCCAGCAAGGTGATGAGCAAGCTGGAGAGCCTGATCGGCAGCACCCAGATCGAGGACCTGGCGATTCCCGTCACCACCGTGTCCACCGACCTGGTGCGCCAGCGGGAGGTGTGGTTCCAGAGCGGCTCACTGCTGCGCGCCATCCGCGCCTCTATCGCCGTCCCCGGGGTGATCACCCCGGTGCATATCGGGGATCAGGTGCTGGTCGATGGCGGCCTGCTCAACCCGCTGCCGATCATCCCCACGGTCTCGGCCCAGGCCGACTTCGTGCTGGCGGTCAACGTCACCGCTCACAGCCCCCGGCCGGTGTCGCTGGACGACCTGTTGGCGTCCGCGGAGCCGACCCTGGAGGTGCCGGAGGAGGAGGCCGTCGACAGCCAGCAGTTCAGCGGCTGGATCGAGGACGTGCGCGGGGTGACGCGCCGGCTGCTGGATGGCCTGAGCAGCAGTGGCGGCGATGACGACGCCGATGAGGTTGGGGGCCGGCGGGCCTGGGGGCGGCTGGATATGATGCTGGCCTCCTTCGATATCACCCAGGCGGCGCTGGCCAAGTACAAGGTGGCCGGCTACCCGCCGGACGTGCTGATCGAGGTGCCCAAGACCGTCTGCGGGGCGTACGAATTCCACCGCGCCGAGTCGCTGATCCGCCTGGGGCAGTACCTGGCCATGGAGGCGCTGGATCGCCACGAGGGGCGGGTTCATCACGGCTGGGGCGGCAACGAGGCGCTGGTGGTGGAGCCGCCCCAGATGCCCGACGACGTCGAGACGGGCAAGCCGTGACGGGGTCAGGCGTGGGCGCCGCGGCGGCGCAGCAGCACATAGACGGCGCCGGTGCCGCCGTCGGCCTCCCGCGCCGAACAGAAGGCCAGTACCCCGGGCCACTCCCGGAGCCAGGCGTTGACGTGGCTCTTGATCACCGGGTAGTCGGCGCTCGTCCCCCAGGCCTTGCCGTGCACCACCAGCACGCAGCGCTGGCCCCCGGCGGCGGCCTCGCGCAGGAAGCTCTCCAGCTCCCGGCGCGCCACGTCCAGGGTATAGCCGTGCAGGTCGAGCCCCGCCTCCCAGGCAATCCGGCCGCGCTTGAGCTGGCTGCGGATGCGGTAGGGCAGGTCGGGCACGGCGAAGTCGAGCGGCTGCGAGGGGCGCACCGGCTCGACCCGGCCGTCGCTGGTGCGGCTCGTCGCCTCGCCGCTGTCGGCGGCCACCGCGGCGGCGCGGCGCTCGGCCGCCGCGGCATCCTGGCGGCGCGAGCGGCCGGGGTCGGCACGGTTGTGGGCGATCCGACGCACGCCGGCCTCGCGCAGCGCCTGGCGGAAGGCGCTGAAGTCGTCATCGTCCGGCGGCGGGCGGCGTCGGCTCATCAGGGGGCTCGGCAATCGATCGGGGCGCCCAGTATAGCGGCCTGAGCGCGGCTGTGAACCGCCCGCCGGCGCGGGTACAATCGATGACCCTATTCGCAACCGACCCCGCAGGATCTTCCGTGGCCGAATCTTCCGCTGTTTCCCGTTCGACGTTGACCCTGGACGACGAGTCGCTCTGCGCGGGGTTGATCACCCTGCGCGACTGCCTGCGCTGGGCGGCCAGTGAATTCCACCTGGCCGGGCTGTTCCACGGCCACGGCACCGACTCCCCCTGGGACGAGGCGGTGGCGCTGACCCTGGGCGCCCTGCACCTGCCCTGGAACGTCGACCCGGCGGTGCTCGATGCGCGCCTGCTGCCCATGGAGCGCGCGCGGATCGTGGCCCTGGTGCGCGAGCGCATCGCCACCCGCCGGCCGCTGCCCTACCTGCTGGGCGAGGCCTTCTTCGCCGGCGTTCCGTTCAGCGTCGACGAGCGGGTGCTGATACCGCGCTCGCCTATCGCCGAGCTGATCGAGGACGGCTTCGCCGCTTGGTTCCCCGAGGAGCCGCCGGCGCGGGTGCTCGACCTCTGTACCGGCTCGGGCTGCATCGGCATCGCCACCGCGCTGCAGCTGCCCACCTGTGAGGTGGACCTCAGCGACATCAGCGACGATGCCCTGGCGGTGGCCCGCCAGAACATCGTCCGCCACGACGTCGGCGAGCGGGTGCGGGCGGTGGCCTCCGACCTCTTCGACGGCCTCGCCGGCCGCCGCTATGAGCTGATCGTCTGCAACCCGCCCTACGTGGATGCCCGCGATCTCGCCACCATGCCCGCCGAATTCCGCCACGAGCCGGCCCTGGCCCTGGGGGCCGGGGCCGACGGCCTGGATGTCGTGCGGCGCCTGCTGCGTGAAGCCCGCGAGCATCTCAGCGACGACGGCGTGCTGATCGTCGAGGTGGGCAATTCCGACCGCCACCTAGAGGCCGCCTTTCCTGAGGTGCCCTTCCTGTGGCTCGACTTCGAGCGCGGCGGCCAGGGCGTCTTCGCCCTCACCGCCGCGGAACTCGACGCCCATGCGGCGTCCTTCGTCTGATTCTTTGACCCGACCATCGCGAGGAGCGCCCATGTCCGGCAACACCTTCGGCAAGCTGTTCACCGTTACCACCTTCGGCGAGAGCCACGGCCCGGCGCTGGGCGCCATCGTCGACGGCTGCCCGCCGGGGCTGCCGCTGTCCGAGGCGGACCTGCAGCGCGACCTGGATCGTCGCCGGCCGGGCACCTCGCGCCACACCACCCAGCGCCGCGAACCCGACCGGGTGAAGATCCTCTCCGGGGTCTTCGAGGGGGTGACCACGGGCACCTCCATCGGCCTTTTGATCGAGAACACCGACCAGCGCTCCAAGGACTATTCGAACATCAAGGACCAGTTCCGCCCGGCCCACGCCGACTACAGCTACCATCACAAGTACGGGATTCGCGACTACCGCGGCGGCGGTCGCTCCAGCGCCCGGGAGACCGCCATGCGGGTGGCTGCCGGGGCCATTGCCAAGCAGTATCTGGCGACACAGGGCATCAGCGTGCGCGGCTACATGAGTCAGCTCGGCCCCATCGAGATCGAGTTCAAGAGCTGGGAGGCGGTCGAGACCAACCCCTTCTTCTGCCCCGACCCGGACAAGGTCGCCGACCTCGAGGCCTACATGGACCAGCTGCGCCGCGACCAGGACTCGGTGGGGGCGAGGATCAGCGTGGTGGCCGAGGGGCTGCCGCCGGGGCTCGGTGAGCCGGTGTTCGACCGCCTCGACGCCGAACTGGCCCATGGCCTGATGAGCATCAACGCCGTCAAGGGCGTAGAGATCGGCGCCGGCTTCGCGTCGGTGGCCCAGCGGGGCAGCGAGCATCGCGACGAGATGACCCCGGAAGGCTTTCTCTCCAACCACGCCGGCGGCGTGCTGGGCGGGATCTCGTCGGGGCAGCCGTTGATCGCCCATCTGGCGCTCAAGCCCACCTCCAGCATCACCACGCCCGGGCGCTCCATCGACGTGCACGGCGAGCCGGTCGAGGTGGTCACCAAGGGGCGCCACGACCCCTGCGTGGGCATTCGCGCCACGCCCATCGCCGAGGCCATGATGGCGCTGACGCTGATGGATCATCTGCTGCGCCACCGCGCCCAGAACCTTGAGGTCAGCGTCGCGACGCCGGTACTGCGTTGAACGAGACGGCGGGGTTGAGAGCCGGCAGAGACTGCTACACTGAGGGTGACATCTGCATAGAGGATTGCCATGAAGATCAATGTCGAGTTCGATCTGACGCCGGATGAGTTCCGTCGCGCCTTGGGCCTGCCCGACGTCGAGGCCTTTCAGCAGGAGCTGCTCAACCGCATCCAGAAGCAGATGGAGTCGGGCGTCGAAGGCTATGATCCGATGAGTCTGATGCAGCCCTTCCTGCAGCAGCAGGGAATGCCCCAGGGCCTGACCCAGGGGCTGTCGCAGGGGCTGGCCAGCTTCGGCACCTATCAGCAGATGATGCTCGACATGCTGCGCAATGCCGCCACCAGCGCCCGCTCGGGCGACGAGACGACCGGGCAGAGTGACACCGAGGCCTCCAGCGGGGAGGCCGGGGAAGACGCCAAGCCCAAGGGCAAGTCCCGCCAGGGGATGGCCAGTGCGCGGTCACGATCGCAGCGCAGCGAGTGAGCGTTCCCGCCGCACGTCGGCGGATGCTGACAGGCAGTTGCAACCCGGCGTCTGGCAGACTACTCTTTGTGCGGTGCAGCATGGCAGGAGTGGCGATGCTGCGTCGTTTGCGTTTACCGTTCTATAGGAGGCTTCACCATGCCGGACAAGATGACGGAACAGTTCAACGAGCAGACACGCCAGTTCTTCGAACCCATGCGCAAGCTCAACTCGCTGATGCTGGGCAACATGGAAAAGATGACCGAGTATCAGCTCGAGGCCATGAAACGCTACAGCCAGATGGGCACCGAGCGCATGCGCAGCGCCACCGAGGTGACCGACCCCGAGGGGCTGCGCGATTTCGGCACCCAGCAGGCCGAAATGATGAACGAGCTCTCCCAGCAGATGATGGAAGATGCCAAGGTCCTCTCCGAGATGAGCATGGAGTTCAAGGCCGAGCTGGAGAAGCTGTTCAGCGAAACCGGGCAGCAGATGGCCAGCCAGGCCAAGCAGGCCGGTGAGAGCGCCAAGGCAGCCGGCGAGCAGAGTGCCAAGAAGGCAGATGCGCCGGCCAAGGCCAGCAGTCAGGCCTCACGCAAGAGCTGAGGGTTAGACTGAGCGTGATGGGCGGGCGATCCACGGTGACGTCGTAATGGAGCGGCGTGCGCGGGATCGCTCGCTTTTTCGGGCCTGGCAATCGGGCCCGGGTATATCGGTTGTCGGTCGTTGTCTGGAACGTCGGCGAGCACAGCCGTTTGGCGATGGTGTTTCGCCGTCGTCGTAGAAGATCAGGAGGGGTCAATGCAGCCAGGTTTGGAAGGTCCGTCTCAAGCCGAGCTTGAAGAGTGGAATGCGCAGTTGCAGGAAATTGGTCAGCAGTACCAGGCCTTGATGCAGGACCTGCTGGAACGGATGGCTCCGGATGAAGCCGCCGACACCATCCAGACCGACATTCGGGAGGCCTTTCGGGCCGGGGCGGAATCGCTGATGCGCGACCCGCAGCTGCTGTGGAAGACTCAGGCCCAGCTGCTTCAGGACCAGTGGCAGCTCTGGCAGAACGGCCTGCAGTCGCTGACCGGCCAGCAGACGGCGCCCCTGGTGACGCCGGAGCGCGGCGACCGCCGCTTCAAGGATGAGGCCTGGACCCAGGACCCCTACTATCAGGCGATCATGCAGCAGTACCTGCTGTTTTCGCGCATGGTCGAGGAGCTGGTCGAGGAGCTGGACGGCCTGCCGGAGCAGCAGAAAGACAATCTGGCCTTCTACGCCCGCCAGGTGGTCAACGCCATGGCGCCGACCAACTTCGTCGCGACCAACCCCGAGGTGATGCGCCTGACCCTGGAGACTCGCGGGCAGAACTTGGTCGACGGTATGGCCAAGCTGCGCGAGGACCTGGCCAACTCCGCCGGCGGGCTCAGCGTCACCATGACCGACCGCAGCGCCTTCGAGGTGGGGGAAAACATCGCCGTCACCCCGGGCCATGTGGTCTACGAGAACGAACTGATCCAGCTGATCCAGTACACGCCCACCACCGAGACGGTGTTCAAGACGCCGCTGCTGGTTGTGCCGCCGTGGATCAACAAGTACTACATCCTCGACCTGCGCCAGGACAACTCCCTGGTCAAGTGGCTGGTGGATCAGGGCCACACCGTCTTTTTGATCTCCTGGCGCAACCCGGGCCCCGATCAGCGCGACCTGACCTGGGCCGACTATATGCAGATGGGGCCGATCGACGCCATGAGCGCCATCGAGCAGGCCACCGGCGAGAAGTCGGTCAACCTGCTCAGCTACTGCATCGGCGGCACCCTGGCGGCCTCCACCGTGGCCTACCTGACCAGCACCCGCCGCGGCCGCAAGGTCAAGTCGGCGACCTACATGACCACCCTGGTGGACTTCCGGGACCCCGGCGAGCTCGGCGTGTTCCTCCACGAGCCGGTGCTGCAGGGCATCGAGGCCAAGCTCGAAGAGCAGGGCTACCTGGACGGTCGCTCCATGGCCTTTACCTTCAACCTGCTGCGCGAGAACGATCTTTTCTGGTCGTTCTATATCAGCAACTACCTCAAGGGCGACCAGCCGGCCCCCTTCGACCTGCTCTACTGGAACACCGACGGCACCAACCTGCCGGCGGGCACCCATGGCTGGTACCTGCGCCACATGTACCTGGAAAACCGCCTGGTGCAGCCGGGCGGCATCGAGCTCGACGGGGTCAAGATCGACCTGCGCAAGGTCTCCACGCCGAGCTACTTCATCTCCACCCGCGATGACCATATCGCCAAGTGGAACAGCACCTACTACGGGGCCCTGCTGCCCAAGGGGCCGGTGACCTTCGTGCTCGGCGGCTCCGGTCATATCGCCGGTGTGGTCAATCCGCCCCACAAGAACAAGTACGGCTACTGGACCAACCCCGAGCTGCCGGACGACCACGAGCAGTGGCTGGCCGGCGCCGAGAAGCACGAAGGGTCCTGGTGGCCGCACTGGCAGCAGTGGATGGTCGAGGGCGGCTACGCCGACCCGGAGAAAATGGTGCCGGCGCGCCAGCCCGGCGACGGCGAGCTGCCGCTGCTCGAGGAGGCGCCGGGGCGCTATGTCAAGATGACTATACCCGAGGTGCTGGGTGAAACGCAGGAATAAGGCACGAGGAGAAAGGAGCAAGGGGCGGCCTGGCCGCCCCTTGTGCTACCTGAAGGAATGCTTAGCCTTTCCTCGCACCTCGCACCTCGCACCTCGCACCTCGCACCTCGCACCTCGCACCTCGCACCTCGCACCTCGCACCTCGCACCTCGCACCTCGCACCTCGCACCTCGCACCTCGCACCTCGCACCTCAGCTCTTTAGGCGCAGCCCCGGCAGCACCAGCAGCGCGGCCAGCAGCCACACCGGCCAGCTGCCGGTGCGGGTGAAGGGCGTCAGCCCCTGCATGGGGGTGGCGTCGCCGGTCAGGGCGACGGTCTCGAACTGGGGGGCGCGGGCGGTGACCCGGCCCTGGGGGTCGATGATCGCGGTGACGCCGTTGCTGGTGGCGCGCACCACGTAGCGGCCGTTCTCCAGGGCGCGCAGCCTGGCCATCTGCAGGTGCTGCAGCGGGCCGATGGACTCACCGAACCAGGTGTCGTTGGAGACCGTCAGCAGCAGCTCGGCGTCGCGGGCCCGCTCGGCCACCAGGTCGGCATAGATGATCTCGTAGCAGATGGCGTTGCCGATCACCGTGCCGGCGGCGCGCAGCGGGCGCTGTCCGGCGGGGCCGGGCGTCATGGCCGGCATCGGCAGGTCGAAGAAGGCGATGGTGCCGCGCAGCAGGCTCTCCAGGGGCAGGAACTCCCCGAAGGGCACCAGGTGCTCCTTGCGGTACTCGCCCTCGGCGTTGCCCAGGCCAATCACGCTGTTGTAGTAGAGCCCGTCGCCCTCGCGCTGCAGGATGCCGGTGAGCAGGGCGGTGCCCGGGGCCAGGTTGGACTGGGCGCGCTCGAGGATCGGTGCCGCTTCCTGTTCGAACATCGGCAGCGCCGCCTCCGGCCAGACGATCAGGTCGACGTCGTCGTCCTGCTCCCGGGTCAGCGCCAGGTAGGTGTTGGCGGCGATGCGCTGCCCCTCGGGGGTCCACTTGATCAGCTGATCGAGGTTGCCCTGCAACAGCGCCACCCTCAGCGGCTCCCCGGCGGGTGTCGTCCACTGGGTCGGCAGCGCCAGGGGGATCAGCCACAGCGCCGCCACCGGCGCGGCGGCCCACCAGCGGCGGCGCAGGAACTCCACCGCCAGGGTGCCCGAGAGCACGGTGATCAGCGACAGGGCGTAGACGCCGCCGATGGGGGCCCAGGGGGCCAGCGGCGAATCGACGTGCGAGCTGCCCAGCAGCAGCCAGGGGAAGCCGGTGAACAGCCAGGTGCGCAGCCATTCGCCGAGCACCCAGGCGCCGGCGAAGCTGAGAAACGCCAGGCGCGGGCCGCACAGACGCCGGTAGAGCCACAGGGTGGCGGCGAAGTAGAGCGCCATGCTGGCCACGAACAGTCCGGTGAGAAAGGCCGCCAGGGGCACGCCGGTGTAGCCGTAGTCGTGGATCGAAACATAGACCCAGGAGGCGCCCGAGCCGAACAGCCCCACCCCGTAGCACCAGCCGCGCAGCGCGGCCTGGCCGGGCGACAGTGCCTGGATTCCCAGATAGACCAGGCCGGCGGCCACCGGGCCCAGCCACCAGAGCTCGAAGGGGGAGGCGGTCAGGGTGGTCAGCACCCCGGCGGCCAGGGCCGCCAGGCAGCCCAGGCGGGGGGAGAAGCGCAGTTCGGTCATGGGTCGTCCCTGGTCTGGCGGTCGTTCACTCGTCCTGGCTCTGCTCGTCGCAGGGGCTCGCCTCCAGCAGGCGAATGCGGCGGTTGTCGGCGTTGAGCACGGTAAAGCGCCAGCTGCCCAGCTCGGCGTATTCACCACGCCCGGGCAGGTGGCCGAAACGCTGCATCACCAGGCCGCCGACGGTGTCGAACTCGTCGTCGGGGAAGCGGGTGCCGAAGCGCTCGTTGAAGTCTTCGATGGGGGTCAGGGCGCGAATGGCATAGCGGCCCTCGCCCAGTTCGCTGATATCGTCGTCCTCGTCGGTGTCGTGCTCGTCTTCGATGTCGCCGACGATCTGTTCGAGGATATCCTCAATGGTGACGATGCCTGCGGTGCCGCCGTACTCGTCGACCACCACCGCCATGTGGTTGTGGGTATCGCGAAACTCCTTGAGCAGGCTGTTGAGGCGCTTGGACTCGGGCACGAACATCGCCGGGCGCAGCACGTCCTCGAGCCGGAACCGCTCGCGCTCCTCGCTGCTGCAGGGCAGCAGCTTGAGCAGGTCCTTGACCAGCAGCAGCCCCTTGACCTCGTCGAGGTTCTCGCCGATCACCGGGTAGCGGGAGTGGCCAGTCTCGAAGATCAGCGACAGGTACTCCTCGGCGGGCTGGTCGGCGGCGATGGCGGCCACCTGGGAGCGGGGGATCAGCACTTCGCGCACCTGCTGGTCGCTGATCTGCAGGGCGCCTTCGATGATCATCATGGCGTCCTCTTCCAGCTTGAGCCGGGAACCGGCCTGGCGCAGGAACTCCAGCAGCTCCGCCCGGGAGCTGGGTTCGTCGTTGTCCCCCGAGAGGGCGCCGAGCAGCTTGTCCAGCCAGGACTTCCCGGCCTGGCCGTTCGTTCGGTCTTCGCTCATGGGTCGCGTCTCATCTGTCCTCGGTATCGGAGTGTCGCTCGCCGCCCTCGGAATCGGGCGCTGCGTAGGGGTCCGCGATGCCGAAATCGGCCAGGATCTCGCGCTCGAGCTGCTCCATGGACTCGGCCTCGTCGTCCTCCAGGTGATCATGGCCCAGCAGGTGCAGGGTGCCATGAACCACCAGATGAGCGTAGTGATCTTCCAGGCGCTTGTCCTGTGCCTGCGCTTCATCCACCACCACCCGGTGGCAGATCACCAGGTCGCCGAGCAGCGGCAGCGTCAGCCCGGGGGGACACTCGAAGGGGAAGGAGAGCACGTTGGTCGGCTTGTCCTTGCCGCGGTAGGTGCGGTTCAGGGTGCGACTCTCTTCGGCGTCGACGAACCGCACCGTGACCTCCCGGCGCGGATCGTCCGGCTGGCGGGCCAGCGCCGCGGCGACCCAGGCCGCCAGCGCCGCCTGGCTCGGCAGTCCGGTATCGGTGATGGCTACCTGGCGGTCGATGACCGGCCCTGGGGTCATGTCGACGGGCCGTCCTGCCGGTCGCGGTCGCGCTTTTGGCGCTCCTCGCGTCGCGCCTCGCGCTGCTGATCGAGGGCCTCCTGACGGGCCCGCTCGGCGGCCTCCTGGTCGGCCTCGAAGTGGTCGTAGGCCTCGATAATGCGCTGCACCAGCGGATGACGCACCACGTCCTTGGCGGCGAAGTGGGTGACGCCGATCCCCGGCGTCTCCTTGAGCACCTCGAGGACCTGGATCAGCCCCGAACTCTGCCCACGGGGCAGGTCGACCTGGGTGATGTCGCCGGTGATCACCGCGGTGGAGCCGAAGCCAATGCGGGTCAGGAACATCTTCATCTGCTCGCGGGTGGTGTTCTGGCTCTCGTCGAGGATGATGAAGGCGTTGTTCAGGGTGCGTCCGCGCATGTAGGCCAGCGGGGCGATCTCGATCACCTGACGCTCGATCAGCTTGCCGACCTGCTCGAAGCCGAGCATCTCGTAGAGGGCGTCGTAGAGCGGGCGCAGGTAGGGGTCGATCTTCTGGGCCAGGTCGCCGGGCAGAAAGCCCAGCTTCTCGCCGGCCTCCACGGCGGGGCGTACCAGCAGGATGCGGCGTACCTCCTGCTGATTGAGCGCCTCCACCGCGGCGGCCACCGCCAGGTAGGTCTTGCCGGTGCCGGCCGGGCCGATGCCGAAGTTGATATCGTGGGCGCGGATGCTCGAGACGTAATTCTGCTGGTTCTGGCCGCGGGGCTTGATCAGCACCTTGGGCGTGCGCAGCAGCACCTCGTCGTCGCCGATGCCCTCCTCCTCGTCGACGGCCTCGCGGCCCGACTCCTGCAGGAAGAGGTGGACGGTGTCCGGCGACAGGTCGCTGGCTTCGGCCTCGCGGTAGAGGTGTTCGAGCACGTTGGCGGCGGCCTTGACCCGCGGGCCGGGGCCGGCCAGCTGGAAGACGTTGCCGCGGTTGCGCAGGGTGACCCCGAGCCGCGACTCCACCAGCTTGAGGTGCTCGTCACGTTGGCCGCAGAGATTGGCCAGGCGCTGGGGGTCATTGGGTTCGAGGCTCAGAGTAATGATGCGGTTGGCCTGAGAGGCGGGCTGGCTCAAGACAGGAGAATCCGTGCGTTGCGTATGGTGAGTGTCAGCTTAATGCCCCGGCCCGAGCCGGGGCAATGCCGAATGACTCAATATCGAGCGGGAGAGGCCAGTTCGCCGCGTAGCGAGTTGGGCAGCGCCTCGGTGATGGTCACGTCGACGAAGTAGCCGATCAGCTCCACCGGGTTGGGGGCGCGGAAGTTGACCACCCGATTGTTCTCGGTACGCCCGGAGAGTTGCCCCGGGTCCCTGGGCGAGAAGCCGCTGACCAGGATGCGCTGGGTGGAGCCCACCATGCGCCGGCTGATCTGCATCGCCTGCTGGTTGATGCGCTCCTGCAGGATCGCCAGGCGCTGCTTCTTGACGCTCTCCGGGGTGTCATCGTCGAGCGCGGCCGCCGGGGTGCCCGGGCGCGCTGAATAGACGAAGCTGAAGGAGTGGTCGAAGCCGATGCGCCCGATCAGGTTCATCGTCGCCTCGAAGTCCTCTTCCGTCTCGCCGGGGAAGCCGATGATGAAGTCCGACGAGAAGCTGATATCCGGGCGCAGCGCACGGATGCGCTCCAGCTTCTCGACGTACTCCTCGGCGGTATGGCCGCGCTTCATGGCGGTGAGGATGCGGTCGGAGCCGGCCTGCACCGGCAGGTGCAGGTGGCTGACCAGCTCGGGGATCTCGGCGTAGGCTTCGATCAGGCTGTCGGAGAACTCCACCGGGTGCGAGGTGGTGAAGCGCACCCGGTCGATGCCCTCCACCGCCGCCACGCAGGCGATCAGCTCGGCCAGGTCGATCTCGTCGCCGAGCTGATTCTCGCCGCGGTAGGCGTTGACGTTCTGGCCCAGCAGGTTGATCTCGCGCACGCCCTGGTCGGCCAGGTGGATCACCTCGTCCATCACCGCCTCGAAGGGGCGCGAGACCTCCTCGCCGCGGGTGTAGGGCACCACGCAGAAGGTGCAGTACTTGGAGCAGCCCTCCATCACCGAGACGAAGGCGGTGGCGCCGTCGGAGCTTGGCTGGGGCAGGTGGTCGAACTTCTCGATCTCCGGGAAGGTGACGTCCACCACCGAGATCTGGTCGTTGCGGCGGGCGTCGAGCATGGACGGCACCCGGTGCAGCGTCTGGGGGCCGAACACCATGTCGACATGGGGCGCGCGCTTGCGCAGCGCCTCGCCCTCCTGGCTGGCCACGCAGCCGCCCACGCCGATCACCAGATCGGGGTTGCTCGCCTTGAGCTTCTTCCAGCGGCCGAGCTGGTGGAAGACCTTTTCCTGGGCCTTCTCGCGGATCGAGCAGGTATTGAGCAGGATGACGTCGGCCTCGCCTTCGTCGTCGGTCAGCTCCAGCTGATGGGATTCGCCGAGCAGGTCCGCCATGCGCGCGGAGTCGTACTCGTTCATCTGGCAGCCGTGAGTCTTGATGAAGAGTTTCTTCGCCATAAGAATAGGTCTGGGTCGGTTGCCCGACGCAGGCGTCACCGGTGAGTGAAGTATCGTGGGAATGCAGCCGCAGGGCCGTTCTCGAAAGGTCGCGCCATTATACGGAAGGGGCCGCGGTGGGGCCAGCGCAGGGGCGTTGTCGCCCGTCGTCTGTGATACCCTTGGCGGTCTGCAAAGGGCGTCGAGAAGGTCGGGGGCTGGTCAATGAATGACCAGCCCCCGCCGCAGCCGCCCCCGTCGCGACCTCGGGCGCCTTTCCAGCGGTTGTCCCGATACTTGTCCACAGAAGCTGTGGAAAACGATCAGCGTGACAGATGACAGTCTCATCGGTCGTTGCCGGAACGGGAGGTTCTGCGACGGCATACGGGTCGCGGCAGCAATGACGCCGCATGTGAGCCTTCGATAGTCAGGACTACGGCATGACGATGTATAGATTCAAGACCCTTCTGGTAGGCGTGACCCTGGGGCTTGCGGCGCTGCCGCTTCAGGCCCAGACCGACGACGCGACCCACTGGGTCTCCGACGAGTTGACCACCTGGGTACGCAGCGGCCCCACCGATGGCTACCGTATCGTCGGCACCCTGACTGCCGGCGAGCCGGTCAGGGTGCTGGAGACCAGCGGCGACTACAGCCGGGTGCAAAACAGCGAGGGCAATACCGTCTGGGTGCAGAGTAACGAGCTCCAGGACGCCCCCAGCGCGCGGATGCTGTTGCCCCAGCTGGAGGCCCAGGTGGCGGAGCTCGAGGCGGAGCTCGGCAGCATCAACGAGACCTGGGAAAATCGCGTGGCGACCATGACCGAGACCCTCGAGGTGCGCGAGCAGCGCATCAATGAGCTCGAGGCGCGCAACCGGGAGCTCGACGCCGAGGCCGAGCAGTCACGCCAGGTTGTCCGCCAGCTGCAGGCGCGCCTGGATACCCAGGAGGAAGACCTGCTGATGCGCTACTTCATGTATGGCGGCGGGGTGGCTGGCGCGGGCCTGCTGGTGGGTCTGATCGTCCCCCATCTGCCGCGCAAGCGGCGCAGGAACGACCGCTGGTTCTAGGCCCCAGGGAGGCGAGGCGATATGGCACAGGAGTGGCGGGACCGCTGGCGCGAGGGGCGCATCGGCTTTCATCGCGACGAGGCGCACCCGGCGCTGATCCGCCACTGGCCCCTGTTGGGGGCCAGGCCCGGTACCAAGGTGCTGGTGCCACTGTGCGGCAAGAGCCTGGACATGCGCTGGCTGGCGCGCCATGACCATCCGGTGCTGGGCATCGAGCTGGCGCCGGAGGCCATCGAGCAGTTCGTCGCCGAGGGGCTCGGCGAGATCTCGCGCTACCGCCAGGAGCCGTTCGATGTCTGCCGGCAGGGCAGCATCGAGCTGTGGTGCGGCGACTTCTTCCACTTTCATATCGAACAGGCCGCTGAGATCGACGCCTTCTACGACCGGGCCGCGCTGATCGCGCTGCCGCCAGCGACTCGCCAGCGCTACGCCTTCCACCTGGCCCAGCTGATCCCGCCCGGCGCCCGGGGGCTTTTGATCAGCCTGGAGCGGCCCCCGGGCGAGGCCGGGGGCCCGCCCTACAGCGTAGATGCCCAGGAGGTGCGCGAGCTCTTCGAGCCCAACTTCCAGGTCACCCACCTGGAAGACGGCGCACCCGAGCCCGGCAGCGGCTTTCGCGAGAGCGTTTGGGCCATGGTGCGCCGTGGCCCTAAGGTGTAGCAGTGCTGGCGGCCTATTCCGCCAGCAACTGCCCCAGCTCCGGGTCCCGGAAGGCTCGGTCGAGCCCGTCGGAGAGTAGGTCGTTGAGCATGCGGGTGTTGGCGTTGCGGTCGGGGCGCACCGCATAGCTCTGGGTGCGCCGCGAGGTGTAGGTGCCGGTGTAGGTGCTGCCCCGGTTGACCGCCTTGGCCTCGAAGACCGCCTCCAGGCGCGCCTCGTCGATGACCGGGCGGCTCTGGCCGCGCTCATAGCCCAGGTGCACCAGGGTCAGGGTCAGGCTGGGCCGCCCCTCGGCGGGGTCGGTGGTGGGCGAGAAGCCCATGTCGCGCACCGCGCGCTCCGCCTCGGCCTGCAGCCGGGGCACCAGTTCATGGGCGCTGACGTTGATGGTGGCGGTGGACATGGCGCTGCCGGTGCGGGTGCCGATTACCTCGCCGTCGCGTTGGTCCACGGCCATGACGGTGATCGCCTGGCCGCCGCCGCTGCGCGGCACCTCGGCAGTGCGCTGGGGGTCGAGCTGCAGGTAGTGGGGGCTGGCGCAGCCGGCCAGCCAGACGCTGGCCAGCAGCAGGCCGGCGACCTGCCGCCAGCGGCGCACGCGGTGAGCTTGAATCATCCTGACTCTCATCGTCCAGACTCTCCCGGGGTCATGGCAGGGGGGAAGCCGAGTATAGCCGTGTGCGGAGGGCCGCAATAGCCTGACGCCCCGCCCCGGTTTAGGAAAGACTCTTCCCAAATGGCTTTGTGGGAGGGAGCTTTAGCTCGCGAAGTAGCGCGCAGCGCTACCCAAAGGGCGCCTGCGGCGCCTTCGTCGAGCCCCGCCTTCCCACCATGCTGCCTGCAGAACGGGTTCACGCTAAAGTGCGATGAACCTCAGGAGAGCGCGGCGGCGGTTTCCGGCGCCAGGGCTTGGCGGGCCGGGTCGGGAAAGCGGTGCCAGCGGCGCGGCACCGCGAACAGGCGCTGGCCGCGGGTCAGGTTCAGCTGTTCGAAGTCGGCGTGACGCACCGTGGCCAGCCACGGCTCGGAGAGCCAGTCGGCGGCCAGCTCCACGCGCACCTCGGCGCCCACCGGGGAGATGGCGGTCACCGTGACCGGCAGGTGGGCCTCGCGGGTGGGGGCGGTCGCCAGCTTGACCTCATGGGGCCGCAGCAGCAGCTCCTCGGGCCCGTCGGGCAGCGCCACCGAGAGGTGCGCATCGCCGCAGGTGAGGGTGCCGCCGCGCACCTCGCCTTCCAGATGGTTCACATCGCCCAGGAACTCGAACACGAAGCGGTTGGCCGGCGCCCGGTAGAGGGCATCCGGGGTGTCGATCTGCTCGATGCGGCCGTTGCTCATCACCACGACGCGGTCGGAGAGCTCCAGGGCTTCCTCCTGGTCGTGGGTGACGAAAACGCTGGTGAAGTTGAGCTCGTCGTGCAGGTGGCGCAGCCAGCGACGCAGGTCCTGGCGCACCTTGGCGTCCAGCGCCCCGAAGGGCTCGTCGAGCAGCAGCACGTCGGGGCGCAGGGCCAGCGCCCGGGCCAGCGAGACGCGCTGCTGCTGGCCGCCGGAGAGCTGGGCCGGGTAGCGCTTGGCGAAGTTCTCGAGCTGCACCATCTCCAGCAGGCGATGCACCCGGGCGCGGATCTCCCCGCTGGTGGGCCGGTGCTTGCGCGGCATCACCGTGAGGCCGAAGGCCACGTTGTCATACACCGTCATATGGCGGAACAGCGCATAGTGCTGGAAGACGAAGCCGATGCGTCGATCGCGCACGTGGACATGGGTCACGTCGCGCTCGCCGAACAGGATGCGCCCGGCGGGCTCGCGGTCGGCGTTCTCCAGCCCGGCGATGATGCGCAGCAGGGTGGTCTTGCCCGAGCCCGAGGGGCCGAGCAGGCCGACCAGCTCACCGTCGCGGATGTCCAAGTTCACCGGCTCCAGGGCGCAGGTGCGGCCGAAGTGCTTGGCGACGTTGTGAAGTCGGATGCTCATGCATGAACCTCCCGGCGCGCGGCGCGCCATTCCAGGCTGGCCTTGGCGACCAGGGTGAGCAGGGCGATCAGTGCCAGCAGGGCGGCGCTGGCGAAGGCGCCCACGGTGTTGTAGTCCTGGTAGAGCTGCTCCAGGTGCAGCGGCAGGGTGTTGGTCTGGCCACGGATGGCCCCCGAGACCACCGAGACGGCGCCGAACTCCCCGACCGCCCGGGCGTTGGTCAGGATCACCCCGTAGAGCAGCGCCCAGCGGATATTGGGCAGGGTCACCCGGCGGAAGATGGTCCAGCCCGGCGCGCCCAGGGTCACCGCCGCTTCCTCCTCGCGGGAGCCCTGGGCCTGCATCAGCGGGATCAGCTCCCGGGCGACGAAGGGGCAGGTGACGAAGATGGTCACCAGCAGGATGCCCGGCCAGGCGAACATCAGCTGGATGTCATGGGTGTCGAGCCAGGCGCCGAGCCAGCCGTTGCGGCCGTAGAGCAGCAGGTAGATCAGGCCGGCGACCACCGGCGACACCGCGAAGGGGATGTCGATCAGGGTCTGCAGGATGCGCCGCCCCGGAAAGCTGAAGCGGGTCACCAGCCAGGCCAGGGCCACCCCGAACACCAGGCAGACGGGAATCGTCAGCACGGCGATGAACAGCGTCAGGCCGATGGCCGCCACCGTGTACTCGTTGCTGACGTTGGTCCAGAACACCGCCACGCCCTGGGCGAAGGCCTGGGCGAAGATCGCCACCAGCGGCAGCAGCAGGAACAGCGCCGACAGCGCCACGGCGGCGAGGATCAGGGTGCGGCGCACGGCCGGGGCATCACCGATACGTTGCATCAGCCGCGCCCTCCATGCAGTCGCTTGATGAAGCGCCCCTGCCAGATATTGATGGCCAGCAGCAGGGCCAGCGAGACGAACAGCACCACCGAGGCGATGGCCGAGGCGCCGGCGTAGTCGAACTCCTGCAGCTTGACGAAGATCATCAGCGCGGTGATCTCGGTCTCGTAGGGCATGTTGCCGGCGATGAAGATGATCGCGCCGAACTCACCCAGCGAGCGCACGAAGGCGAGCCCGGTGCCGGTGACGATGGCCGGCCACAGGTGCGGCAGGATCACCCGCCTAAACGCCGTGCCGTCGGAGGCGCCCAGGGTCAGCGCGGCCTCGTCCACCTCGACCGGCAGGTCCTCGAGCACCGGCTGCACGGTGCGCACCACGAAGGGAATGCTGGTGAAGGCCATGGCCAGCGCGATGCCCACCCAGGTGTAGGCCACCTGCAGGCCCAGCGGCTCGAGCAGCCGGCCCATCCAGCCGTTGCTGGCGTAGAGGGTGGCGAGCGTGATGCCGGCCACCGCGGTGGGCAGGGCGAAGGGCAGGTCCATCAGCGCATCGAGCAGGCGCTTGCCGGGGAAGGTGTAGCGCACCAGCACCCAGGCCAGCAGCAGCCCGAAGGCGCCGTTGACGACGGCGGCCACCGCCGCGGCGCCGATGGTCACGGTGTAGCTGGCCACCACCCGGCCGTCGGTGATGATCGCCCAGTACTCGGCCAGGCTGAGGCCGGCGAGCTGACCGAACAGCCCGGTCATCGGCAGCAGCAGCACCAGCGAGATGAACATCAGGCTGATGCCCAGCGACAGGCCGAAGCCCGGCAGCACCCGCTTTTGGGTGCTGCCGAGCCCGAAGGGAAGGGCGCGGGTGCTCATGACGAGTGGCTCATGCTGACTGTCTCACAGTGCTTGGCTCACGGTGCCTGGCTTAGCGCCGCTGCAGCTGGTCGAGCAGGGCGCCGCCGGCGAAGTGCGCTTCCATGGCCTGCTCCCAGCCACCGACGATCTCCTCGACCCGCAGCAGCTCGGTGTCCGGGAACTGCTCGGCGAACTCCTCGACCACCGCCTCGTGATGGACGCGGTAGTTGAAGCCGGCCAGCATGCGCTGGGCCTCTTCGCTGTAGAGGTACTCGACATAGGCCTGGGCCAGGTCCTGGGTGCCGTTGCGCTCGGCGTTGCTCTCGACCACGGCGACCGGGAACTCGGCGAGGATGCTCACCGGCGGTACGATCACCTCATAGTCGTCCCGGCCGTACTCGCCGCGGATGTTGTTGACCTCGGACTCGAAGCTGATCAGGACATCGCCGATGCCGCGCTCGATGAAGCTGGTGGTGGCGCCGCGGCCGCCGGTGTCGAACACCGCCACGTTGCGCAGGAAGGTGCGCATAAAATCGTGGACCTGCTCCTCGTCACCGTCGAAGGCATTGTCGGCGAAGCCCCAGGCCGCCAGATAGGTGTAGCGGCCGTTGCCGGAGGTCTTGGGGTTGGGGAAGACCATCTTGACGTCCTCGCGGACCAGGTCGTCCCAGCTCTCGATGCCCTTGGGGTTGTCCTTGCGGACCAGGAAGGCCGTGGTGGAGTAGTAGGGCGAGGCGTTGTTGGGCAGCGCCTCCTGCCAGTCCTCGGCCACCAGGCCGGCATCGGCCAGCACCTGGACGTCGGTGACCTGGTTATAGGTCACCACGTCGGCGCGCAGGCCCTGGAGGATGGCGCGGGCCTGGGCGGAGGAGCCCCCGTGGGACTGCTGAATGGCGACCTTCTCGCCCTGTTCGGCCTGCCACCACTCGCGGAACTCCGGATTGATGGCGGAGAACAGCTCGCGGGCGATGTCATAGGACGAGTTGAGCAGCTCGCGGTCGGCGGCCAGTGCCGGGGTGGCCAGGCTGGCGCCCAGGGCGATGACAAGCGCGGTGCGGCGAAAGGACGACAGCAGGGACATGCCGGTGACTCCATTCAGGGAAGCGTTGGGGGTCAAGGTTAAACCTGCGTATAGGGAATTACAATAATGTTTTTTATTCTATTTAGAGATATGTCTGTGGGGCTTTTCCTGCCGCCCGGGGCCGCCCTCCCCGGGCTCCGGTGGTTCCTGCTAGAATGCGCCCTTCCCCGAGCGACAGCCTGGATGCCCAATGACCGACGCGACCCGCGACTTTCTCATCGCCCCTTCGATCCTCTCCGCCGACTTCGCCCGCCTCGGTGAAGAGGTCGACAACGTGCTGGCCTCCGGCGCCGATATCGTCCACTTCGATGTCATGGACAACCACTATGTGCCCAACCTGACCATCGGGCCCATGGTCTGCGAAGCGCTGCGCAAGCACGGCGTCACCGCCCCCATCGACGCCCACCTGATGGTCAAGCCGGTGGATCGGCTGATCGGCGACTTCATCGACGCCGGCGCCACCTACATTACTTTCCATCCCGAGGCCTCGGATCACATCGACCGCTCGCTGCAGCTGATCCGCGACGGCGGCTGCAAATCGGGCCTGGTGTTCAACCCGGCCACGCCGCTCTCCTTCCTCGACCACGTCATGGACAAGGTCGACATGGTGCTGCTGATGAGCGTCAACCCCGGCTTCGGCGGGCAGTCCTTCCTGCCCGGCACCCTGAACAAGCTGCGTGCGGCGCGCCAGCGTATCGATGCCTCGGGCTACGACATCCGCCTGGAGATCGACGGCGGGGTCAAGGTCGACAACATCGCCGAGATCGCCCGGGCCGGGGCCGATACCTTCGTGGCCGGCTCGGCGGTGTTCGGCGCCGGAAGCGAGGCCGACCCGCACCGCTACGACAGCGTGATGCGCGCCTTTCGCGAACAGCTGGCCGGCGTGCGTTGAGCCTGTGAGCGAATCGCCCCCTGCAACCAAGGCGCCGGTGTGGCACCTTTACCTGCTGGAGACGGCGGGCGGGGCGCTCTATACCGGCATCACCACCGAGGTGGCGCGCCGGCTGGCCGAGCATCGCGCCGGGCGCGGTGCCAAGGCACTGCGCGGGCGCGGGCCGCTGCGACTGCTCCATCATGAGCCTGTCGGCAGCCGCGGCGAGGCGCTGCGGCTCGAGGCCGAGATCAAGCGCCTCTCGGCCGCTCGCAAGTGGGCCTGGCTGGCGGCCCGCCAGCAGGCGGGCGCCGATGGTTATCAAGAGGGTCGGCAAGGAGAGCGCATGCACCCCATTCTCGACGGCATTGAACTGGTGGCCTTCGACCTGGACGGCACCCTGATCGACTCGGTGCCCGACCTGGCCCTGGCCGTGGACGCCGCCCTGGCGGACCTTGACCTGCCCACCGCCGGAGAAGCTAAGGTGCGCGACTGGGTCGGCAACGGCTCGCTCACGCTGATGGAGCGGGCGCTGCGTTATGCCCTGGCTTCCAGCACGCCTGCTGGCGAGGCTGATCCGTCGACTGATCTTCGAGGGGGCGCTGTGAACCCCTCCCTGGGCGCTACCGATGCCATCCCTGGCATCGGACCCCCTCTACGATCAGTCCCCGGCGCCTCGCCAGTCGCCTCGCCAGTCGCCTCGTCGGAAGCCTCGCCGGATAGCGCGGTCGAGATCGATAGTGACCTGCTGACGCTCGCCCATGCGGCCTTCCTGGCCCACTACGCGCGCGCGCCCGCCGCCCGCACCCGCCTTTACCCGGGGGTGAGCGAGGGGCTGGACGCCCTGCGGGCGCGAGGCATGCCGCTGGCGCTGATCACCAACAAGCCCAGCGCCTTCATCGCGCCGATCCTCGAGCGGTTCGGGCTGCAGGGGCACTTCGGGCTCTGCCTGGGCGGCGACAGCCTGCCCGAGAAGAAGCCCCACCCGGCGCCGCTGCTGCACGCGGCGGCCCACTTCGACGTGGCCCCCGCGGCCTGCCTGATGGTGGGCGACTCCCGCCACGATATCGCCGCCGGCAAGATGGCCGGCTTCCGTACCCTGGCGGTGCCCTACGGCTACAACCACGGCGAGCCGGTGCGCGACAGCGGGCCTGACGGCGTAGTTGAATCGCTCGCGGAACTCGTTTAGGGTGATTTCGGCGGAAGCTATAAGCCCTTCGTGGCTTGAGATATTTTGGTTATAAGACGCTCAACTCTCATCACCGCCTCCCGCTCGTTGCTCAGGCCTCGAGTGTGGAGCATGCATCGATGGACAGCCGCATGACGCTGGATGATTTCGCTCCCTCCGCCGGTCGCCCCTGCCGGGGCCACCGCTTCCCGCTTTCGAGTCAGGCCCGTCCCGGCGGCTGGCGATGGTGACGCTCGGCCACTGAGTGCGTGCACTCGCCTCCGACTTCCCTGCGCCCCATTGCCAAGAGGACCCCGGGCATGATGACCCCCGAGCGTTTCCGCGAGCTGGCCGAGGCCGGCTATAACCGCATTCCGGTCACCCGCGAGGTGCTGGCCGATCTCGACACCCCGCTCTCCACCTACCTGAAGCTGGCCGACGAGCCCTGGACCTTTCTGCTGGAATCCGTGCAGGGGGGCGAGAAGTGGGGGCGCTACTCGATCATCGGGCTGCCCTGCCGCGAGCGCATCGAGGTGCGCGGTTTCACGGTCAGCCATATCATCAACGGCGAGCAGCAGGGCGCCACCGAGGTGGCGGACCCGCTCGACTGGATCGAGCAGTTCCAGGCGCGCTTCCGGGTGCCGCGCCTCGACGACCAGCCGCGCTTCGACGGTGGCCTGGTGGGCTACTTCGGCTACGACACCATCCGCTATATCGAGCCGCGCCTGCGCAGCCCCCAGGTGGCCGACAAGCCCGACCCGCTGGGCGTGCCGGACATCCTGCTGATGGTCTGCGACGACCTGGTGGTGTTCGACAACCTCTCCGGGCGGCTGACGTTGTGGACCCACGCCGACCCCGCCGAGCCGGACGCCTATGAGGCGGCGGTGGAGCGGCTGCAGCGGCTCGAGGTTCGCCTGCGCAGCGCCACCCTCAACACCATCAGCCCCGGCACCGGGCGCAGCGCCGTGGAGGAGGGGCACTTCACCTCGGGCTTCACCGAGGCGGGCTTCAAGTCGGCGGTGGAGACGATCAAGGAGTACGTGCTGGCCGGCGACGTCATGCAGTGCGTGCCCTCCCAGCGCATGTCGATTCCCTATCGTGCCTCGCCGCTGGATCTGTACCGGGCGCTGAGAAGCCTCAACCCCTCGCCCTACATGTTCTTCTTCAACCTCGACGATCACCACGTGGTGGGCTCCTCGCCGGAGATCCTCACCCGCCTGGAGGACGGCGAGGTGACGGTGCGACCGATTGCCGGCACCCGGGTGCGTGGCAAGACCGAGGAGGAGGACCGGGCGCTGGAGGCGGACCTGCTGGCCGATCCCAAGGAGGTGGCCGAGCACCTGATGCTGATCGACCTGGGGCGCAACGACGTGGGGCGCATCAGCGAGACCGGCTCGGTGACGGTCACCGACCGGATGGCCGTGGAGCGCTACTCCCACGTGATGCACATCGTCTCCAACGTCACCGGCCGGCTCAAGCCGGGGCTCTCGGCCATGGACGTGCTGCGTGCCACCTTCCCCGCCGGCACCCTCTCGGGCGCGCCCAAGATCCGCGCCATGGAGATCATCGACGAGCTCGAGCCGGTCAAGCGCGGCATCTACTCCGGCGCCGTGGGCTATCTCTCCTGGCACGGCAACATGGACACCGCCATCGCCATTCGCACCGCGGTCATCAAGGACGGCGAGCTGCACGTCCAGGCCGGCGCCGGGGTGGTAGCCGACTCGGTGCCCGAGCTCGAGTGGCAGGAGACCCTCAACAAGGGGCGCGCCATCTTCCGCGCCGTGGCCATGGCCGAGCGCGGCCTGGACAACCTGGATTAGTCGTCGACCCGCCAGGGGGAAAGGCCGCTTCCCGAGGGTGGCGAAGCACCAAGCCCAGGGGCGCCGTAAGCGGCGCCCCTGGGCGGGTACTTGAATCGACAGCCTTGGAGATCGACAGCGCTTAGAAACGACGACGCTAGAACCGATAGCTGGCACCCAGGCGGATATCGCGTCCCGGCTCGGGCAGGCCGTGGGCAATGGCGCCGGCATCGCCATAGCTGGCGTGATCGAAGTACTGCTTGTCGAAGACATTATTGACCCGCAGCGAGAGCGTCAGCCGGTCGTCGGCCAGCGGACGCCAGCGGGCATAGAGGTCGTTCACCCCGTAGCCCGCCTTCTCCGGGTAGCCCTCGGCCACTCGCGTCAGCCGCTCGGCGAAGCGTCCGGTCCAGCCGAGCTCCAGGTCGTGGGTGGCCTGGACATTCACGTTGGCCACCCAGCTATTGCCGATGCTGGTGCCAAGGGCCATGTCGTCATCGCTAAGCGGCTCGCCGTTGAGCTCGGGCCTGGCCCGGCTGTAGGCCAGCGAGGCGTCGAGACGCTCCCATTCGTAGCCGATCCTCGCGTTGAAGCCACGGGTCTTCAGCTCGCCGACATTGCCTAGCGTTCGGTTGTCGACCTTGCCCACCACGTCGTCGATGCGGGTCTCGAAGGCATCCACCGCCAGGTAGAGATTGCCGTGACGATAGGTGGCACCCAGCTCGACGTTGTCGGCGACCTCTTCCTTGCGCTCTTCCGCGTTGCTGTGCCAGTCGAGCACGAACAGCTCCTTGACCTGGGTACCGCGAATGGCGCGGGCCCAGCCGCCGTGCAGGGCGAGCCGCTCGGTGGCCTCGAACTTGAAGCCCAGGTTAGGGCTCCAGCCCGATTCGCTGAAGCTGTTGCCGCTCAGCGCCTCGTCCAGCTCGAACCAGTCGTGGCGCGCGCCGGCGCTAAGGCGCAGCCGGTCGGTCAGCTGGTAGTGGTTCTGCAGGTAGAGGCCCACCACGCTGCCTTCTTCCCGGTCGGTCCCGTACAGCGGGCTACCAAGGCTGGCCTCGTCCTTCCGGTAGTCGATACCGTAGGACAACGTGAGCTCCCCGACCCGGCTGTGGTTGCGCAGGTCGCCGCCGTGGCTGCGCATGGTGCCGATGTAGTCGCCAAAGGGGCCTTCGATATGTTCGAGGGAAGTCTCGGTGTGATAGAGGGTCAGATCCAGGTCGAGCCAGTCGTTGTCGCTGGAAGCCACGCCATACTTGCCGATCAGGGTTTCCCGCACTACCTCCTGATCGATGGGGGCGTTACGCGCGCTGGGGATCCAGTGGGGGCGGTGGAGTCGAAACGCCTGGTCCTCGCTGCGCTCGTAGCTCAGCGTGAGCTTCTGCGCTTCGGTGAGCTGCCCCACCAGCTTGGTAAAGCCGGTGAAGCGTTCGGTGGCGGTAAACGGCTGGGTCGTGCCGTCGGCATCCCGGTAGTCACCCTGGTCGGTCCGGGTCAGCGTGGCCAGGGCGCTCCAGTCGTCGGTCAGGCGACCGTAGAGCGACGCGGAGGCCTTGTGGCCGTCGGCGTTGCTGAAGTAGCCGCCCTTGAGCAGCGCGCCCAGCCGCTGGCCGGGGCGCAGCAGGTCCTCCGGGTCCTTGGTGACGAAGCGGATGGCGCCGCCCAGGGCGCCGGGGCCGTTGGTGGCCTCCCCGGCGCCGGCCACCACCTCGACCCGCTTGAGCAGCTCGGGCTCCACCATCAGCCGTCCCTGGTGGTGGAACAGGTTGCCGGACTGGGTTGCGCCGTCCACGGTGACGTTGAGCAGGGTATCTTCCAGGCCGCGCACATAGAGCTTCTGGGCGGCCGGTGCGCCGCCGCCCACGGCGACCTCGGGCAGATCGGCGAAGACATCGCGCAGGTCATCGGCCTGGCGGCGCTGTAGCAATTCCTCGTCCACGACCCGGTCGGCTGACAGGCGCTCGGCGGTGATCTCCAGGGCGTCGAGCTGCTGAGCCTGTTGGGCTAGCGCCAGGGGGCTTGCGCCGAGCAGGGCGATGGCCAGCCACAGGGGATTGCGCGGCCAGTGGGAAGACGTGGGGGTCTCGGACAGCATGGGTCTCTGCGCTCCATCGGTTGATATTGTTTCTCATTTGGGGCGCATTCTTGATGAGCGGCTGGGCAATGTGAACCGCTTTTACATTTGTTACGCGGTGGGCTCAGGCGTCCCTCGACCGTGATGCCGGGAACCACAGCGACATGCGCAGGCCACCCTCGACACGGTTCTCGGCGCCTATCCAGCCGCCCGCCGCCTCGACCTGCCGACGCGCCAGGGCCAGCCCCAGGCCGTGACCGTCGGGGCGGTCGTCGCGGGCCCGGTTGGTGCGAAAGAAGGGCGTGAAGATCAGCTCCAGCTGGTCGGCGGGCACGCCGGGCCCCGCGTCGTCGATGGTGAGCCGGTAGCCGTCGCCGTCCGCTCTCAGGGCGATCCGGATGCGGCCGCCCGCCGGGGTGTAGTGGCAGGCATTGCGAATCACGTTCTCCACCGCCTGGGCCAGGGCGCGGTGGCTGCTGCCGCTGATCTCCGCCTGGTGGGGCAGCTCGGTCTCCAGCCGGTGGTGGGGGTATTCGTAGCCGGCATCGTCGATCACGCTGTCGAGCAGGTCGGTCAGATCGAGGCTCTCCTGGTCGAGGCTGGGGGCTTCGTTCTCCAGCCAGGCCAGCGTCAGGGTGTCCTCCACCAGGCCGCGCATCAGCCGACACTCGCGGCGGATGCGCGGCAGGAAGTGCTGGGTGTCGACGCCTTCCTCCGCGCAGCTCACCGCCATGTCGATGCGGGTCAGGGGCGTGCGCAGCTCGTGGGAGAGGTCGGCGATCAGCCGGCGCTGGGTGAGGATCAGCTCGCCGGTGCGCTCGGCCATGCGGTCGAAGGTCTCCGCCAGGGCGGTGAGCTCGTCGTTGCGGCTGCCCAGCAGGGCGCGCACCCGCACCCCCAACTCGCCCTCGCTGAATGCCCGGGTGGCCCGCTCGAGCTGGCGCAGCGGGCCCATCAGGTGGCGGTAGATCACCACCGCGAGCAGCACCAGCACGGCGAGCGGCAGGGCCACCTTGAGGATCATCCGCACCTGGGGCAGGTAGGTGCCGGGGCGCATGCGCTGGGGCAGGGTGACCAGGAAGTGGGTATGGCCGTCGGCAAAGGTGAGATCCATGATCGGGTTCTCGGCAAAGTAGAGATGGATCTTCCACTCCACCTGGCGGCCCAGGCGAAAGCCCTCCTGGAACTGCGTCGAGAGCTGGCTGCCGGCCAGGGGCTGGATATCGGAGCGCACCACCGCGGCCCAGGTATTCTCGCGGGTCTGCAGCGCCGCCAGCCAATCGGCCAGGGCCTGGTCGTCGCCGGCCTGGTGGAGGCGTTCGGCGGTGCGCCCCCAGGCCTTCAGGGTCTGCTGATGGCGCTCGGCGATGAAGCTCATCTTCTGCTCGGTCTCGGCGCCGAGGAAGGTGATTACCCACACCAGGACGAGGGTGCCAAGGGCCAGGGGGCCGCAGAGTTTCCAGAACAGCCGGCGATTCACAGGAAGCAGTAGCCCTTGCCGTGGATGGTCTGCAGGCGGTCCACCGCCATGCCGGCCGCTACCAGCTTGCGGCGCACCCGGCTTAGGTGCATGTCCAGGCTGCGGTCGTAGCGGCTGTACTCCCGCTCCAGCACCAGCTGATAGAGGTAGGGCTTGCTGAGCGCCTCGCCCTGGTGAAGCAGCAGCACCCAGAGCAGGCGGAACTGGATCGGCGTCAGGGCGATGGCGGTGTCGTGGTAGCGCACCGCCAGCTCGCTGCGCGCCAGTCTCAAGGGGCCCACGCAGAGCTCCTCCGGGTCGGCGCGTGGGTCGCTGCTGCCCAGGGTGCGGCGGAGCAGGGCCTCGATGCGCAGCTGCAGCTCGGTGAAGCCAAAGGGCTTGGGCAGGTAGTCGTCGGCGCCGCGGCGGTAACCGCGGATGCGCTCCTCCTCGGCGCCGCGGGCGGTGAGCATCATCACCGGGGTCTGGCGCGTCTTGCGCAGTCGCTTGAGCACCTCGAAGCCGTCCAGCTTGGGCAGCAGCACGTCCAGCAGGATCAGGTCGAAACGCTGGCCCAGGGCGGAGAGCAGCGCCCCCTCGCCCTCGTAGCACTGCTGTGTCCGATACCCCTTTTCCTCCAGCAGGCTCGCAATCTGACCGTTCAGCGTCCGATCGTCCTCGACCACCAGGATCCGCGGCCGGAGGGAGGCGGTAATGGGCATTGACGAATCACTTATCATGCATTTGATAATATTTATCATATGCAACTGTGTATCGCCTGGCAAGCTCCGCCGCGCGGCGCATGGGAGCCGCCACCCAGCCGCGCACGGCACTACCGCCGGGTGCCTTGACAGCTCGACCCCCCGGCCGCAACATACCGCCATGAACACATCAGATCACGCTCATTCGATTCGCCCCTGGTGGCGCTCCTGAAAGAGGGGCGGCACACCTGCGTCTTGAATGACCATGCCGCCGTCGGGGCGGCATTTTTGTGCCTGGTGGCCCTGCACGGCTGGCGAATGCTGCGGCAGCACCTTCCACGCCGACCGGATTTGCGCAACCGAGACAGGAATTTATCGTCATGCCCGTGCTGATGATCGACAATTACGACAGCTTTACCTTCAACGTGGTGCAGTACCTGGGGGAGCTGGGGGCCGAGGTGGTCACCCACCGCAACGACGCCATCACCCTGGAGGAGATCGAGGCCCTGGCGCCGAGCCACCTGGTCATCTCGCCGGGGCCCTGCACGCCCAACGAGGCCGGCATCTCCCTGGCGGCGATCCGCCACTTCGCCGGCAAGCTGCCGATCCTCGGCGTCTGCCTGGGCCATCAGGCCATCGGCCAGGTCTACGGCGGCAAGGTGGTGCGCGCGCCCCAGGTGATGCACGGCAAGACCTCGCGGATTCGCCATCATAGCCAAGGCGTGTTCGCCGGCCTGGAGGACCCGCTGGAGGTGACCCGCTATCATTCCCTGGTGGTGGAGGCCGACAGCCTGCCCGAATGCCTGGAGGTGACCGCCTGGACCGACGAGGACGACGTCACCCCGGGGCTGATCATGGGGCTGCGCCATCGCGAGCTGGATATCGAGGGCGTGCAGTTCCACCCCGAGTCGATCCTCACCCGCCAGGGGCACGAGCTGCTGGCCAATTTTCTCAAACGCCAATGAGTCGCGCCCGCTGATCCGCGCCCGAGTAGAGGAGTTCCTGTCCATGCAGATGCGAGACGCCATTGCCGCGGTGATGCGCCACGAGAACCTGAGCTTCGCGCAGACCCATGCGGTCATGCGCCAGATCATGATCGGCGAGGCCACCGACGCCCAGACCGGCGGCCTGCTGGTGGGCCTGGCCATGAAGGGCGAGACCGCCGAGGAGATCAGCGCTGCCGCCCAGGTGATGCGCGAGCTGATGAAGCGGGTCACGGTGCACGCCGAAAACGTGGTGGATATCGTCGGCACCGGCGGTGATGGCGCTAACCTGTTCAATGTCTCCACCGCCGCCAGCTTCGTCGCCGCCGCCGCTGGCGCCCACGTGGCCAAGCACGGCAACCGCAGCGTCTCCTCCTCGTCCGGCAGCGCCGACCTGTTCGACGTGGCCGGCATCTACCTGGACCTCAAGCCCGACCAGGTGGAGCGCTGCATCGAGCAGGTGGGCGTGGGCTTCATGTTCGCTCCCAACCACCACCCGGCGATGCGCCATGCCATCGGCCCGCGCCGCGAGATGGGCGTGCGCACCCTGTTCAATATCCTCGGCCCGCTGACCAACCCGGCCGGCGCCCCCAACCAGCTGCTGGGCGTCTACTCCCCGGCGCTGGTGCCGCTGATGGCCGAGGTGCTGCGCCAGCTGGGCAGCGAGCACGTGATGGTGGTGCACGCCGAAGACGGCCTGGACGAGATCTCGCTGGCCGCCCCCACCCAGGTGGCCGAACTCAAGGACGGCGAGATTAAGCGCTACACTATTACTCCGGAGTCGCTGGGTATCGAGCGCCAGAGTCTGGCGCCGCTCAAGGTGGTCAGCGCCGAGGACAGCCTGCGCCTGGTGCAGGAGGCCCTGGTCGGGGAGGGCGTGGCGGCGGATATCGTCGCTCTCAACGCCGGCGCCGCGCTCTACTGCGCGGGGATCGCCGACACCCTGAGCGAAGGCGTGGCCATGGCCCAGGACGCCCAGGCCTCCCGGCTGCCGCTGGAAAAGATGAAGGAACTGGCCGACTTCACCCGGGTGCTGATTCCCTGACCCGCCCCTCGATCACTTTCAGGATCTCGCCATGAGCCCAACGCAGGACGCCACCCCGACCATTCTCACCCGCATCCTGGCGCGCAAGGACGAGGAGGTCGCCGAGCGCTCGCGTGCCGTCTCCGAGGCCGAGCTGCTGCGCCTGGCCGCCGAGCAGAGCGCGCCGCGGGGCTTCATCGCCGCGCTCGACCGGCTCATCGAAGAGGGCGACCCGGCGGTGATCGCCGAGATCAAGAAGGCCTCGCCCTCCAAGGGGGTGATACGCGAGGACTTCCAGCCCGCCGAGATCGCCGAGCGCTACGCCGCCGGCGGCGCCGCCTGCCTCTCGGTGCTCACCGACGCCGACTTCTTCCAGGGCCACGAGGACTACCTGATCGCCGCGCGTGAAGCCTGCGAGCTGCCGGTGATCCGCAAGGACTTCATCACCCACGGCTATCAGGTCAGCGAGGCGCGGGCCATCGGCGCCGACTGCATCCTGCTGATCGTCGCCGCCCTGGAGGACGCCCGCATGGCGGACCTGCACCAGCAGGCGGTAGAGATGGGCATGGACGTGCTGGTCGAGGTGCACGACCAGCGCGAGTTGGAGCGCGCGCTCAAGCTGGGCCTCTCCCTGGTGGGCATCAACAACCGCAACCTGCACACCTTCGAGACCCGCCTGGAGACCACCCTGGAGCTGCTGTCGCGGATCCCGCCCGGCGTCACCGTGGTCACCGAATCCGGCATTCACACCCGTAGCGACGTGCTGCGCATGCGCGAGCACGACGTGCACGGCTTCCTGGTCGGCGAAGCCTTCATGCGCGAGGACGACCCCGGCGAGGCGCTGCGCCGGCTGTTTTTCTGATCCAAGCCGGTCGTGATGCAGAAGCTTTCGATGGGTAGGAGCCCGCTGCTATGAGTGACAAGGCAGTCACCGACCCGGCGCTGGTCACCGAGTTGAGCGAGTTGATCGATGGCGCACGCCAGCGTGCGGCGGTGTCGGTCAACGCCGAGCTGACCCTGCTCTACTGGCGGATTGGTCACCGTATCAACAGGGAACTGCTGAAGGAGCAGCGGGCGAGCTATGGCGAGCAGGTGATGGCTAAGCTGGCCAAGGAACTAACGAAGCTCTACGGTCGTGGCTGGTCGAAGCGTAACCTGGCCAACATGTGCCAGTTCGCGCAGTGCTATCCCAAGCTGGAGATTGTGCAGGCACTGTCTGCAAAATTACATCGATCTGCTGTTCTACAACCGCAAACTCAAGCGACTGGTGGCCATCGACCTCAAGCTCGGGCGCTTCAAAGCCGAGTACAAGGGCCAGATGGAGCTCTACCTGCGCTGGCTGGCTCGCCATGAGCAGGAAGCCGGCGAGAATCCGCCGCTGGGAATCATTCTTTGCGCCGGCAAGCAGCGGGAGCAGATCGAGCTGCTGGAGCTAGACAAGAGCGGTATCCATGTCGCTGAGTATCTGACCGTGCTGCCGTCCAGAGAGGCTCTGCAGGCCAAGTTGCACCAGTCCATCGAAAGTGCTCGAGCCCGTCTGTTGGGAGATCAGGAAGAGCCAAGGGACTAATCGACTCCGCTAAAAACTCAGCTCCAGCCCGGCGTACAGGGTCCTGCCCGGGGCGGGCTCGAAGTAGCGCCCGCCGCTGGCGTTGATGCGCACATTGGCGAAGTGCGCCTCGTCGAGCAGGTTGCGCACCCCCAGGTGGGCGCCGAGGCGGGTCGTGCCGTCGCCCAGCCGCCAGGCGTCGCCGGCGCGCAGGCTGACCAGCCAGTGGCTGTCGACCGGCACCGTGTTGGCGTTGTCCGCGTAGAAGCCGCCGGTGTAGCGCCCCTCCAGGCTGGCGAAGCGCTCGCCGCTGCCGTACCAGGTGAGCTGGTTGTGCCACTGGCGGCGAGGCAGCCCCGGCAGGCGGTTGTCGGCGAAGTCCCGGCCATCATCGGCGAAGCGCGTGAAGCGGTAGTCGGCCAGGGTCAGGGCGCTGGTCAGCCGCCAGGCCAGGGTCGGGCTCCAGTCCAGCTCCAGCTCGATCCCCTCCCGCGAGGTGCGCCCGGCGTTTTCATAGAAGGTGCGCCCGTCGCCGGCCTCGAAGGGCACCAGCTCGTCGTCGACCCGCACCGAGAAGGCCGCCAGATCGTAGCGCAATCCATTGGCCAGCCGTCCGCGCAGGCCCAGCTCGCGGCTCAGCGCCTGCTGGGGCGCCACCTCGGGATTGAAGCCGCCGCCGCCGTCGGGCCGGGCGAACTCGGTGAAGGTGGGCGTCTCGAAGGCGGTGCCCAGGTTGGCGTAGACCTGGTGAGCCTCGTGATAGCGGTAGCTGGCGCCAAGGCTGCCGGTCCACTCGCGGAAGGTGCGCGAACCGCTGGCGTCGAGGCCGCCGGCCTGGAAGCGGTCGTCGATGGAGAGCCGCACTTGGTCGTGGCGAATCCCGGCGCTGACCTCCAGCGCATCGGTAATCCCCAATTCGCTGAGCAGGAAGACCCCGGCAGCGGTGGCGTTCTGCTGCTCGTCGGCGGTCTCGGCGCTCACCGCGCCCTGGGGGGTGACCGCGCGCCGGCCGCGGTCGTCCTCCTGGCGGCCCACCTCGACCCCGGCGACGTAGCGCAGCGGCCGCCCGGCGAGTTCCTCGCTGCGGGTCATGTCCAGGCTGGCGCCATAGTAGCGGCGCCGGTAGTCCACCAGGCTGTTGCCGGGGAAGGGCAGCTGCTGCTCGAAGTCGCGCCGGCTGACGAAGGCGCGGGCGTTGAGCTCGCCGCCGGCGGCGTCGAGATCGGCGTAGTGCAGCCCCAGCAGCTGCTGCTCCACCCGCTGGCCGGCATCCAGGGCGGCCGCGGCCGGCGCCGCCTGGCGACGGTCGGCCGCCACCTCCTCGGCGGTGAGCCCGCCGGGGTCCTCGGCGGTGGGCAGGTCGAGCACGTTCACCAGCGCCGAGAGGCTGCGGGTCTCGTCGAACCGGTAGCCGAGCCGGGCGTTGAGCAGGCGCTTCTCCACCGCGCTCTGTTCCCGGTAGCCCTCGAAGTCCAGCGCCGAAAGGCTGACGCTGTGCACCCAGCTGCCGCTCTCGCCGCCCTGGCGCAGGGCCAGCTTGCGGTAGTCGTGGCTGCCGCCCTGCAGGCGCAGCACCGGCGAGCGGCGCATCTCGCTGCCGTCGCCGGTGGTCACGTCGAGCACGCCGCCGGCGGCGTTGCCGTAGAGCACCGAGGCCGGCCCGCGGATCACCTCGATGCGCTCGGCGCTGTCCAGATCCACGGCGTCGATCTGGGCCTGGCCGTCGGGCAGGGTATAGGGAATGCCATCGACCCGGATATGGATGCCACGGATGCCGAAGGGCGCCCGGGCGCCGAAACCCCGGCTGGCGATGCGCTGGCCCTGGGCGAAGTTGTCGCGGTTCTGCAGGAAGACGCCGGGAACGCTCGACAGCGCCTCGTCCAGGCGCACCCGCTGTTGTGCCCGCTGGATCTCCTCGCGGCTCACCGCCGACACCGCCGCCGGGGTGTCGTAGAGCTCCCGGGCCAGGCGCGGGGCGCTGATGGTGATGGTGGTCAGCGTCGCCGCCTCGTCGTTGGCGGTGTCGGCGGGCTGGGCGAATGCCGCGCTCGCGGCGGGCAGGCAGCCCAGCAGCAGCAGTCGGCTCGTGAGGTATCGCATGCGTCGCAATCCTAGCCGTCTCGGTTGCTGGAGTAGTGTAGTGCCCCGGCGCGCCCTGGCCGCCAGCGGCAAGACACGATCCTCTCATCCCCATGCCGACCTTGCCCTAGGTCAATGGTACTGCTTTGCAGTGACTTTGGTATTTGCTTAGGCTGTTGAGCCTAAGCGAGATGAGCGAGCGGCGACATACTCATCACCCAGACTATCGCATGAGGGCAGTACCGCTCGACCATGCCCGATAGGGGCGGTAGCGTGCCCAAATCCCACCGACCCGCCGCCGAAGGACACGAAAGGATGATTGAAATCGACAAAAGCGGCAGGCGCGCGAATTCTGCATAGGTAGTCAAGCTATAATTAATATATTTTGAAATCAGTGGGTTGGCAGCAGGCGGCGGGCTACATTTACCGGATAAACGTGCCGGCGCGTTTATCCAATCATAGAACGCGGTGTTGAATACGCTGTTATACGAGTGGCGTAACGTCCACTTTCGGAGAGGATTAATGAAAGTAGTTAGAAGTAAAGAGTTTAAGGCTGAGCGTGCTTGGGGAGCAACGGATATTGCCAATATGAATGGCATAACGACCCGCTTGCATTGGACAGATCAACCGTATAAGTGGCATGTTAATGATGGTGAAGAAGTGTTCGTCGTATTGGATGGACAGGTTGAAATGCTCTATCGATTGAATGGCGAAGAAGAGTCAGTTTTATTGAATACTGGTGATATTTTCTTTGCTTCAGTTGGTACAGAGCACGTTGCTCACCCTAGAGGGGAAGTAAGAGTTCTGGTGGTTGAAAGTGAAGATAGCGTATAACCAAGCGCTGCTGCGGAAAATTTACTCGCTTGCGCTCCTAAATGTCCGCAGAGCGCGGCGTTATACGCCTTTAGCTAAAATCAGGTAAAACATCGTTAGGGTCAAAGGCTTGAAGAGGGGTTTAAAACAAATGGGAAGCAAAACTAACCCTTTGGGGCTTGAACCAAAGAGAGAAAAATCAGGTGGCCCTACTTTTAGGAAGTATAATTTTCAATATCATTGGGCATTTTGCCGCATGTTGGGTGAGTATGAGCATGGTAATGAGTTCGCGCTATTCATTGAGGAGCACGAAGATATCACCATAGCAAACTCTCTCAATGTGGATACAACTTCTTTTGAATTCAACCAAGTCAAAGCAACATCGAAAACGCATACTATACATAGTCTCACAAAGGTATCGAAAACTGAGCCACAGTCCCTGGTTGAAAAATTGGCGAGTAGCAGTTGTGGTAAGTCATATTCAGATAAAATAACAAAGGTGAATTTTGTATCAACTGGAGGTTATAGCTTTGATCTGCATAAGAAAGGCTTCGATTACGAGGTGATAAAATCAGGTCAGCTCA
Organism: Billgrantia campisalis; assembly: GCF_022341425.1. Lineage (GTDB taxonomy): Bacteria > Pseudomonadota > Gammaproteobacteria > Pseudomonadales > Halomonadaceae > Halomonas > Halomonas campisalis. The sequence continues at coordinate 145,490 of NZ_JABFUC010000010.1, forward strand.
GTGAAGATGAAGCAAAAAAAATCGCGGAATGTATAGCGCACTTAGAAGGGGCGTCAGGTTTTTGCCAAAAGCTGGCTTTTATTATTCCAGATTTGCCTGAAAAAGGATTTGATCACGTTGTTGAAGGAAAAATCAGTGCGTTAATAAGTAAGTTGGCGCCAGGTTTTAAATATGACTCTAACTCTATCTATGATTGCATTATCAGGGACTTAAATAGAAAAGGCGAAAATATCTTCGATTATGAAAATTGGGATGACGCAATCAGAAAAAAAGCAATTACTAGCAAGCAGCTTTCAGAAGTTATCGAGCAGTATATAAGTCGAAAACCCGACGAAAACCTTGTTACTGAATTAATACATGTTTTAAAGGATGAGTATTCACTAAAATCTATAGCAAGAAGAAAGGTTGTTAGTGGATTTAATCGTTATTACGCCAAAAAAATTGCAAGTAGGGAAAGTATTTTAAGAGAAGTGTCAATGGATATTGTAGATAAAATAGAAAAGCTTTCTTCTACGCACTCTAATGCAAAAGAGCTCGAATTGGCTGTTGTAGAAGAGCTAAATGAACAGACAATTTCATATTTCCCCAGTTCTGAGGATTTAACAGGAGCTTTCCTATATGAGTTTCTGGAAGGTGTTGATTTATGAGGGAAAATAGTTTTAGTTATAAGCGATTGGTAAGAAATTTGAGGAAAGAAGCTAATGAAAGAAATGTATTTCAATCGGCTAACAATAATAAGCAAGATAGAAAAGAAGGCGGCACAGTTCGACTTCTCAAAGAATTACAACTTGGTGCTGTCAAAGCAAAAGAATAGTGTTGGAAAGTCTTCACTTGTAAAAAGCATATTTTGGTGCTTGGGCTGCGAGCCACAGTTTGACGAAAAATGGAAAGCCCTTGATTGTCGAGTTGTATTAGATTTTGAGGTTAGAGGAAATAAATACCAGTTGGCTAGACATGGAAATCGGTTTATTCTAAAAGACAGCGAAAATAAATTTAAGGAGTTTTCTTCAGTTGGAGCAGGCTTCTCAACTGAGATTATGGCGCTGCTAAATTTTAACGCATTGCTAGCAGTTCGTGACAAGGAAGAGATTGTTACACCACCTCCCGCGTACTATTTTTTACCTTTCTACATAGATCAAAAACAAAGCTGGGCAAATGCTTGGGTAAGCTTTGGTAATTTAGGGCAGTTTTCAAATTGGAAAAAGACAATTATACCCTACCATACAGGCATGACGGGAAAAGATTATTTCGATAAAACTGAAGAAATATACTCGAAAAAGGTAGAGGCGTCGGACGTCAAAAAAGAGATTGATCGCCTAGACACTGCAATCTCAGTTGTTAGTGAATTTCCAGCGGAAACTGGTGTGGTTATAGAAGATGATGAGCTAAATGAAATCGAAGAGCAGATAAATGTCGAGATTATGGATCTCCACTTCCAGCAAGAGGTGCTATTTGAAGAGTTGGCCACACTTAGGGCTGATAAAGCTCACATAGAATCACAAATTATTGTGGCTAAAAATGCATGCATGGAGGCGAGTGAGGACTATGAATTTGCCGAAAGTCTGGGAGAAGATATTGAATGCCCAACATGTGGAGTTATTCACGATAACTCAATTGTAAATAGATTTTCACTGCTTCAAGATAAAAATCAATCCGAAGATATAATTGCTAGACTCGGCTCAGATATCCTATTGTTAAATGATGAAATAGAAAAAAAGACCATCGAATTCAATGGAGTGAGGGAAAACATTAGAGAGCTTGATCAAAAATACTCTTCGGATAAGGGTGGCAACAGATCCTTTTCCTCTATTCTTGAAATCATCGCTTCGAATTCAGTGAAAAAAAAAGTGGAAGGCAGTAGAAGCAATAAAGTAGAAAGGCTGCATAACCTGACTATTGAAGAGAAGAATTTAGTTAAAGAAAGAGTTGAAAGATCAAAAGAAAACAGAAAGAAAGTTAAAGAAAAATTTCAGAAATTGTTTCCTCATTACTTAGCTAAGTTGAAAGCATTTGGAGTAAATGCAAGCTCAATAAAATCTCCTGAGAATCATTCTAAAGTCGCAGCAAGTGGGGGGGCAGCAGAGTCAACTAGAGCCATGCTTGCCTATTACATGAGTGTATATAACTTGATTGACAAATATGGCGAACATGTATTGTGCCCTTTTGTTATTGATACGCCAAATCAACATGAGCAGGCTGCTAAACATTACGATAGCATTGTATCGCTGTTACTCCAAGAGCTTCCAGAGCGGGCGCAATTATTTGTATGTGGTATGGATTCAGAGAAATTGCAGCCACTTAAAGATAAAGCAAAAATAATATACTTAGATGTTGAGCACTCTTTGCTAAGTCGAGATTTGTTTAAATATATCGACTCTGAATATTCTGGCCTATTCGAAATGGATATAAGTAGCGTATAACAATCGCATGTTGTCGGACTGGTTTTCCGCTGCGCTCCAAACCAGCCGCAAACGCGATCGTTATAGCTCCGACAACTTTTCAACTAAAAAGGGATAAGATGAGTCCGCACATAAAAAACGCACTACTTAATGGGCGGTTAGTTCTACTATTGGGAGCTGGCGCGTCGAAAGGCTGCAAGAATTCACTTAAGGATGATCCGCCGTTAGGTTGGGATTTGGCAAAAATCCTTGCTGAGGAAATGGGAGATGAGTTTGAAGATGGCGATGATTTATCAGATGTGTACGCTGCAGCCAAGAGAAAGCTTGGATCACAGGTGCAAAGCATCTTCGAAAGACACTACAAACATTGTACTCCATCTAATGAATATAGCGAGCTTGTAAAGTATCCTTTTTTCAGAATTTATTCACTAAATATCGATGATGGATTTGAGAAAGCGGCTTATTCCATCAATAAAAGAAAGTTTAATGTAAGAAAGAGAAATGACAATGTTGTTGATCCTGACCAATTCTACCAAACATTAGACTTCATAAAGCTAAACGGAGATGTCAATAATCCTTCTGATGGTTATATATTCTCAGCACAAGAGTATGCTAAGGGCTCAACAAATGAGCCTCTGTGGTACAATGAACTAGCAAGAGATTATCATAGATATACTTTTATATTTATCGGAACAAAACTTAAAGAGCCTCTATTTTCGCATCAGATCGAAAAGTATAAGGCTAAGACTGGAAGCACAGATCTAAAAAGCTACATTCTTATACCAAGTCTTAGCAAAATGAAAAAATCAGCTTTAGAAGCTTCCAACATTCATCATATAGAGGGAACGCTAAAAGATCTTATCGATTGGCTCAAATCAGAATTCGATACTCCACCAACAGGGCAGGATATTGTTCTAAATACTAGGCCGGAACTTCGTCTGGCAAGCTCGGGAAGTGGTGGAGGTGGAATATCACTTTTCTCTGGTGTAACGCCAGTCAGTCGGGCAGCCCTAGCGCTTATGGAAAGCAGATCTCATGACAGTGAAATCAGGGAGTTTTATAAGGGATTCAAACCATCTTGGTTCGACATCCTCGATGAAGTTCCTGCAAATCTTAAAGGGGTGAAAAATTTCTTTACCTCAGTGTTGCAAAAAAATAAACCAAAGCCGCTTGAACTCCATGTTCTCTTTGGTACAGCTGGATGTGGTAAAACGACCGCACTGAAACAGTTGGCATTAAAGTTGGCTGACGAAGGCGGTCGAAACGTATACTTTCTTGAAGAGTACAAAGATAATTTCAAAGATCTAATTCGGGAGTTAGATGAGAGAAATAAAAGTCCCTATTATTTAGTAATAGAGCGAATTGGAGATGTGGCAATTCAGTTATCAGAAGTCATTAAGTCCGCATTATCTGATAAAGCTATTTTTATTAGTTCAGAAAATCCAAAAATTTGGAACTCTAGAGTAAAAGAACACGTTGAAGAATTCTTAACAACGAGTTCTGATATATCACATATAGCGGAAAGTGACGCAGATCTAATTCTTGAAAAGCTGAAACAGTTTGGAAACTGGACCAGGCTAGCGAAAATGTCAGCCAAGAACAGAAAGATCGAGATACTTAAAAAATCCAAGAAGCAGTTGTTAATAGGACTAATAGAAGCAACATCTGGAGAAGGCTATAACAAGATTATTCAAAAGGATTATAAAGCAATTACGTGTGAATCGGAAAAAGCACTGCTGCTATTGACAGGTCTAGCAACGACACAACGAGTTCCAGCCAGCGAGTCAACTTTAACAAGGGCTATGCATTCCCTTGATTGTAATCCGAATGTTCATTATGTTGCATCTAGAATGGACGGAATTGTTGCTTATGAAAATGGAAAGCTAACAACTAGACACAGAGTTTATATAGAGAGACTTTTTAAGTTATATGTATCGCAAGAGGATATCCTTTCAGCAATTCATGCCTATATAGAGGCATTTTCGGTATACAAATTCCCCATCGTGAAAAACATCTCCAGGAATGAGTCTACCATCTACAAGCATTTAGTAAATGCAAGATATTTAAAGAGAGTTCTTAATAATAACGAAGAAAAAGTACTGTCGGTATACAAGCGTTTTGAAAAAACGTTTGAACATGAAGGGTTGTTCCTTATGCAGTACGGTCTTGCTTTACGGTCATTTGATAAAAACGAAGATGCATTCGAAAAGCTAAGAGTGGCATTCGAAGCATTTCCTGAATCACCCCATATCGAGCATGCCCTTGCGCAACAGAGAATAATACTTGCATGCAGAACGCATGATGAAGTCATTTCTATGGCGCACTTTTCTGAAGCGGAGTCGGTGCTGAACCGGCTTCATTCATCCAATATAAATGCATTTGACAGGTATCCAATAATCACTCTTGCTGAAGGGCATGTTAAAGTCATGGAACACTTGAGCTATATTAGTGAAGCAAAAGTTTTAGCGAAGCAATACCATGACCAAATCAGAAGATTAAAAAATTCGCATACAAGTAGCCGTCTAGACCAAGCCGCTAGTAGCTTGGCTAAATTTTATATAGATGGGCGTTGGCCTGAAGTTCCCAATGAAGATTCCGCGATATAAGCTATACCAAGTGTAAGCACGTGACCCAAAAAGCCTTCGGCTTTCCGGTCACGTGTTACAAGCGTTATGTGAACTAATTATCGTAAGTAGGTTGAATAATGACCGAACAGTTCGAACTTGAAATGAGCCCGCTGTCGCAGTCGATCACAGCTGGCGAGAAAACTATCCAGGTTGATATTTATCGCGGTGATAACGGCGGCTGGATTTTGGAAGTCATCGACGAATCGAATAGTTCGCTTGTCTGGGATGATGAATTTGAATCGGATTCAGCTGCGTTAGATGAAGTAAAGCGCACAATTAAAGCTGACGGGTTCGATAGTTTAATCAGTTGAGGCAGGTTCATTTGAATCGTTCACATAACCAGTCGCATCAGCACGCACCTGCGGTGCTGGACAACAGCTTCGCTGTTGCCGCTGTGCTGCGGCGCTATACCTGAAGGAGCGAACTTTGAAGCTGATAATAGGCAATAAAAATTATTCGTCTTGGTCGATGAGGCCATGGCTGCTGTTGTCCCATCACGGATTGCCCTTTGAAGAAGTCCGGATTCCCTTGGATCAGGACGATACCCACACGACTCTTGCGCAGTATACCGAAGCGGGGAAGGTGCCGGTCCTTCAGGACGGTGATCTAACAGTCTGGGATTCGTTGGCTATTTGCGAGTACATTTCAGAACACTACCTGGAGGGTCGCGGGTGGCCGGGTTCGGTTCGTGCGCGGGCGGAAGCCCGATCCTGCAGTGCTGAAATGCACTCTGGCTTTCCGGAGATTCGTGGTCAGTTGCCGATGAACTGCCGTGCCAGCCAACGCCATGTTCCCCTTGGCGAAGATCTTGCGGCGGAGGTGGCCCGGATGGACCGAATCTGGTCGAGGTACCGGGGCATCTATGCAGGTGCTGGACCCTGGCTGTTTGGGGAGTTTTCCATTGCTGATTGCATGTTCGCTCCGGTTGCTTCCCGCTTCGATACCTACGGGATCAATCTTTCAGAAACGGCCTCGCAATACATGCAATGCCTGCTTAGCCATGAAAAGGTGCTCGAGTGGTTCGAGCAAGCTCGTGTGGAGCCCGAGACGATCGAGATGGCCGAAGTCGGGATATAACCAGTAGTAGCTCCACTCGGGAAAATGATTTGATGTGCTCTTAATATTTTGGTGGACAAGGCGTTGTAATATACAGTCGTAACCTTAAATTACGCGCTCTCACCCGCGCCAATAATGCGCTACAATGGGCCTTTCGCAGAGCGACCCAGCCATCGCCATCTTCATCTCCAAGCCCGATGGCCGTATGGAAGACCTGATAGATGACAGCTAAAAAAAATTTGATCGTGACGCAGCGGGTTCATGATGAACAAGTCGCGCGTTGATCCTGACCCCACTACGGATCGCTATGCCGCGCCGGTTGACGCGCTTGTCGGGTCCGGTGCCTGGCGATGGTTGCTCGGCGGCGGGCTCGTTCTGACGCTGCTCTATGTGGTGATTCCCTACGGGCACCTGGCCAGCGCGATTTATGTGGTGACCACGGCGCTTGCGGCGTTCGCCGTCCTTGTTGCCGTGAGGCGCCGGCGGCGGCTGTTCTGCCCGCCCGCTTGGCTGCTGATCGCCGGTGCGCTGGGGCTGGCCGCGGGCGGTCATGTCGTCTGGTTCTGGTTGGATCTGCGTGGCCTGGAGCCCTTCCCATCGCTTGCCGATGCCTTCTATCTCGCTGTCTATCCGTTGTTCATGGCCGCGCTCTGGAAGTTGGGGCATCGCAGCGGCCGGGACCGGGGCGACGGCGCCCTCAGCGATGCGCTCATCGTGGGTGTCGCGGCGGCCGTTCCGGGGTGGGCGCTGCTGATCGCCCCGTACCTGCAGGACCCCGATCTCACCTTGGCGCAGCTGCTGGTCTCGACGGCCTATCCGGTTGCCGATCTGATCCTGTTGCCGCTGATCCTCAGGCTGATCTTCCTGCATCGCGCCCGAGCCACTGCCCATCTTTTCCTGCTGGTGGGCATGCTGGCCTATCTGGCCGCCGACATGCTTTACGCTCACGGGAATTCGGCGGGCTGGTACGGGCCTGGCGGTATCACCGATGGTCTGTGGCTGGTGGCCTATGTGTTGATCGTGGCCGCGGTGTGGCATCCGTCGGCATCAATCGAGCCGCGTTCCCATGTCCCTATCGCCGAACTCTCGATTCAGCGCCTGGTCGTGCTTGGCGCGGCCGCCATGCTGGCACCGGCGGTGATTCTGATGACGGCCGGCGTCGATGTCGAGGTCGTCCGCGTTGCCGCCATCGGTTCGATCCTGCTGTTTTTGCTGGTGATCCATCGCATGGCCGGCCTGATGCACGAAACCCAGCGTCAGGCCGATGAGCTGAAGAGGCTCTCGCGCACGGATCCGCTGACCGGTGCCGCCAATCGCCGGCATTTCGATGACGAGTTGGAACGGGAGATGTCCCGCGCTCTGCGCTCGGGTTCACCTCTTAGCCTGGCCTTCATGGATCTGGACTACTTCAAGCGCTTCAATGACACCTACGGGCACGCCACCGGAGATGCCATGCTGGAGGAGATGGTGGGCGTATGGCGTTCCGTCCTGCGCCAGTCGGATCTGCTGGCCCGTATCGGCGGAGAGGAGTTCGTGGTGGTGCTGCCGGATACCGGCATGGATGAGGCACGGCAAGTGGTGGAGCGTATGCGCAAACGCACACCCCGCGGGCAGACCTGTTCAGCCGGTATCGCCAAATTCCGGCCCAGCGACACGGCCGAGGCGTTCGTGGCCCGGGCGGATCTCGCCATGTACGCGGCGAAGCGGGGCGGCAGGGACCGGGTCGTCCTCGCTGATGAGGACGGCGAGCCGGCCAAACAGCTGCCCGGGAGGAGTCGGTACCATTGAGGCAGCCATGCGTCGCATTCGACAATAGCGTGAAACCCGCCCATGGCGGAGGAAGGATGAGCTTTCACCGAAATAGTCTACGCTGAGGGGGGAATCCTTAAGACACTTGAGGAGATGGACATGCGAAACAAGATCGGCATCATCCTGTACTTTCTCTTCGTGGCAGGCGCCGTCGTGGTGATGTTCGCTCTGGTGGCCGGCCTGATCTATCTGATCGCTGTCGATCGACAGCCAATCAGCTGGAACCTCGTCTCAGGCAGCCTGTTCTTTATCATCCTCGCCGGTATTTTCTGGGTCTGTGGCCAGGCGGCACGGCACTTTCTGACGAATGGCGGGGAATCGCCACCGAATGGCAATGCATCGACTTGAGGTGGCAGCCGCCCCGTCTAATGGCGGGGCTCAGCGATTGAACAGCCACAGCACCGCCGACAGGATCACGCTGATCAGGATCATGGTGGTGATCGGGAAGTAGAAGGACATGTTCTCACGGCGGATGGCGATATCGCCCGGCAACTGGCCGAAGGGCAACTTGGAGAGCCAGGGCCAGAGAATGCCGATGGCGACGATGCACAGGCCGATGATGATCAGGGTGCGGGACATGAGCGGACTCCTTCTCCGATCACTCGACTGACGTTTGGGGGCGACACGGCGCCAGCGGGCGAGCCGCCGGCGCCACGCCCACTACCAGCTGACGCGGCGCAGCACTGCCAGCAGCCCCTGCAGCGGATGGGGCAGGGCGGTGTCGGAGAAGCGCTTGACCTGGCTGCGGCAGGAGTAGCCGGTGGCCAGCAGCCTACCCGCGTTGGCCGTGTCTTCCACCCTGGGCTGCCACGACTGGGCGTAGACGGTTTGCGAGGTCGCGCGGTTGCGCGCCTCGTGGCCGTAGGTGCCCGACATCCCGCAGCAACCGGTGCTCAGCAGCTCCAGCTCCAGCCCGAAGGCGGCGAACAGCTGCTGCCACGCCTTGGGGCTGCCCGGGGCGTTGGTGGTCTCGGTGCAGTGGGAGAGCAGCCGGTAGCCCGGGTCCTCGATCCCGGCGCCGGCCAGGTCGAGCCCCGCCGGCACCAGCCGGCGGGCCAGGGTTACCAGCCACTCCTGCAGCATCAGCACCTCGGGCACGGCGTCGGCGCCCAGCGCCTTCACGTACTCCTGGCGGTAGGTCAGGGTCATGGCCGGGTCGATACCCACCAGCGGCACGCCGAACTCGTCCAGCGCCCGCAGCCGCTTGGCCTGCTTTTCCGCGGTGCGCTCGAAGGCGCCCAAGAAGCCCTGCACGTGCAGCGGCTTGCCGTTGGGCGAATAGGGCGCCACGAACACCTTGACGTCGAGCCGGGCCAGCAGCTCGACGATGTCCAGCACCAGCTCGGCCTCGAAGTGGCTGGTGAAGGCGTCCTGCACGATCACCACGCTTCGCGCCTTCTGGGCCTCGCTGAGCAGGCCCAGCGAGGTGGGGGTGGCTTCGGCCACGCCCCAGGCCTCGAGCTGCTTGGTCAAGCGGGCCCGGGAGAGCTTGGGGCTGTCCACCAGGCCGATGGGGCCGGCCAACAGCCGGTCCACCAGGCGGTGACCGAGCGCCGCGTTGTAGAGCGGGGCAATCCGTGCCAGCGCCGGCATCATGAATTCGGTGCCGCCGATCAGGTAGTCGCGCAGCGGGCGCAGGTAGCGGCCGTGGTAGACCTCCAGGAACTGGGCGCGGGAGTCGGGTACGTTGACCTTCACCGGGCACTGGCCGGCGCAGGACTTGCAGGCCAGGCAGCCGGCCATGGCGTCGTAGACCGCGTGGGAAAAGTCGGCCTGGCGCCTGCGGCGCAGGGTGTTGAGGGTGCGCTTGGGGAGGTCGCGCACGAAGCCCCAGGCGCCCTCGGCCTTTTTCTTGCGCGACTCTTCCACCAGATCGACCCCGGCCGCGCCCTGCAGGCGCAGCCATTCGCGGATCAGGCTGGCGCGCCCCTTGGGCGAGTGGATGCGGTCGCGGGTGGCCTTCCACGACGGGCACATGGCGTCGTCGGGGTCGTAGTTATAGCAGGCGCCGTTGCCGTTGCAGTAGACGGTGGCGGCGTGGGCCTGCCAGGCCCGCTCGTCGATGGTGCGGTCGTACTGGCCGCGGGTGGGTACGCCGTCGATGGTCGAAAGGCCCGGGTCGATGAGTTTGATGCTCTCTTCGCTGCGCCCTGGCCCCGATGCTCCGTCGGCATGGGGCGTGGCGATTTTGCCCGGATTGAGCTGGTTGTGGGGGTCGAAGGCGGCCTTGACCCGCTGCAGGCTGGGGTAGAGGGCGCCGAAGAACTTGGGGGCGTACTCCGAGCGCAGCCCCTTGCCGTGCTCGCCCCACAGCAGGCCGTGGTACTTGTGGGTCAGCGCGGCGACCTCGTCGGAGACCTCGCGGATCAGCCGCTCCTGCGCGGGGTCCTTCATGTCGATGGCCGGGCGCACGTGCAGCACCCCAGCGTCCACGTGGCCGAACATGCCGTAGGCGAGGCCCCGGGCGTCCAGGGCGGCGCGGAACTCACTGATGAAATCCGCCAGGTGCTCCGGCGGCACCGCGGTGTCCTCCACGAAGGGGATGGGGCGCTTCTCGCCCTTGGCGTTGCCGAGCAGGCCCACGGCGCGCTTGCGCATGGCGTAGACCTTCTGGATCTGGGCGCGGCCTTCGGCCAGGGTATAGCCGAGCCGCTCCACCGTCGCGTCCGCCTCGAGGTGGCGGCAGAAGGCCGCGACTCGCTCACTGAGCCGGTCGGGGTCGTCGTCGTTGAACTCGATCAGGTTGATGCCGCGAATCGCCGCGGCCTGGCGGGTGGCCGTGGCGGTGCCGGCCTCGCCGTCGCCATCCCCGTCGCTATCCGCGCTGGGAAAGAACTCGGCCACGCTGTCCCAGACGAAGTCCTCCATGGCAAGCCACAGCACCTTGTCGTCCACCGTCTCGATGGAGGTAGGCTTGGCAGAGCTTGCCATCAGCGCCTTGGCGTCGCGCAGGGCGTCCATGAAGCCGGCGTAGCGCACGTTGACCAGGGTCGAGTGCTTGGGGATCGGCAGCACGTTGAGCACCGCCTCGTCGAGAAAGCCCAGCGAGCCCTCGGCGCCGCACAGCAGGCTGTTGATGTCCAGGCGGCCGTGCGCGTCCCGCAGATGCGCCAGGTCGTAGCCGGTCAGGCAGCGGTTGAGCGGCGGAAAGATGGCGCGGATCTGCTCCGCCTGGGTGTCGATGATCTCCCGGGCGGTGCGGTAGGCCCGGCCGATAATGTCGTCGCGGGCACACAGCGTGGCTAGCTCCGCCTCCTCCACCGGGCGGCTCACGAGCCGCTCGCCGCCGAGCAGCAGGGTCTCGAGCTCGAGCACATGGTCGCGGGTCTTGCCGTACTCGCAGCTGCCCTGGCCGCTGGCGTCGGTGGAGATCATGCCGCCGATGGTGGCGCGGTTGGAGGTGGAGAGATCCGGCGCGAAGAAAAGACCAAAGGGCTTGAGCGCGGCGTTGAGCTGGTCCTTGACCACGCCTGCCTGGACCCGTACCCGGCGGTTCTCCACGTCGATCTCGAGGATCTGGTTCATGTGCCGGGAGACATCCACCACCAGGCCGTCGGTGAGCGACTGGCCGTTGGTGCCGGTGCCGCCGCCGCGGGGCGCGAGCGCCACCTGGCGGTGTTCCTCGTCAGCGGCCAGGCGGGCGATGCGGGCGAGGTCCTCGCCGTGCCTGGGGTAGAGCACCGCCTGGGGCAGGCGCTGGTAGATGGAGTTGTCGGTGGCCAGCACCGTGCGGTCGGCGTAGTCCGGGGCGATCTCGCCCTCGAAGCCGGCGGCCTTGAGCGCCTCGAGAAAGCGCAGGTAAGGAGCGGCAAGCCCGGGGGCGGAGCCAACGTCGGTAGTGTCCAGTCGTGCGATCATGGTGGTTTCTTGAGTCGTTTGACGCTGCCCGGCGAGGCGGGCCGGCGGGGAATACCCGCTACTTTATCGTGTCTGGGTAGTGCCCTGCACCCCGCGATGTCTGGCGAGGGCTATCGCAGACAGCAAGGCGGCTCGAAGCTGCTTCGTCGACAAGCCTCCGGGGAGGCGCTGTAAATACCTCCCTGTACGCTACCGGCGCCGTCCCTGGCGCAGGACCTCCCCTTCGGCTTGTCCCCGGCGCCTCTTGCGGTTGGCATCTGAGCGTCCGGCGTGGCGCCTGGACGGCCTTTTGCCTACAATGTTCCGCCGTTTTCCCGACTTTTCACCGTTTTCAGGGACAGGATGCCATGCTCGATCCCAAACTGCTGCGCAGCGACCTCGCCGGGGTCGCCCAACGACTGGCCAAACGGGGTTTTGACCTCGATACCGAGCGTCTCGAGGCGATGGAGTCGCAGCGCCGCGAGCTGCAAACCGCTACCGAGACCCTGCAGAACGAGCGCAACACCCGCTCCAAGGCGATCGGCAAGGCCAAGGCGGCCGGCGAGGATATCCAGCCGCTGCTCGACGAGGTGTCCGACCTGGGCGACCGGCTCGACGCGGCCAAGGCGCGCTTGGCCGAGGTGCAGGCCGAGTGGGAGGCCCTGGTCAGCGGCCTGCCCAACCTGCCCCACGACAGCGTGCCGGTGGGGGAGAGCGAGGAGCAGAACGTCGAGCTGCACCGCTGGGGCACCCCCCGGGAACTCGGTTTCGAGGCGCGCGACCACGTTGACCTTGGCGCGCTCAAGGGCGGCCTGGACTTCGACCTGGCGGCCAAGCTGACCGGGGCGCGCTTCGCGGTGATGCGCGGCCCCATCGCCCGCCTGCATCGCGCCCTGACCCAGTTCATGCTCGACAAGCAGACCCTGGAGCACGGCTACGAAGAGTGCTACGTGCCCTATATGGTCAACGAGACTTCGCTCTTTGGGACCGGCCAGCTGCCCAAGTTCGGCGAGGACCTGTTCCAGCTCGACGATGATCGCGGCTATCACCTGATTCCCACCGCCGAGGTGCCGCTGACCAACTTCGCCCGCGACGAGATCCTCGACGCCAGGGCGCTGCCGATGAAGCTCACCGCCCATACGCCCTGTTTCCGCAGCGAGGCGGGCTCCCACGGCCGCGACACCCGGGGCATGATTCGCCAGCACCAGTTCGACAAGGTGGAGATGGTGCAGCTGGTCGAGCCCGAGACCAGCTACGCGGCCCTGGAGGAGATGCGCGGCCACGCCGAGGCGATCCTCCAGGCGCTGGAGCTGCCGTATCGCGTTGTCACGCTCTGTACCGGCGATATGGGCTTCGGCGCCGCCAAGACCTACGACCTGGAGGTGTGGCTGCCCAGCCAGCAGACCTACCGCGAGATCTCCTCGGTCTCCAACTGCGAGGACTTCCAGGCGCGGCGCATGCAGGCGCGCTTCCGCCATCCGGAGCAGAAGAAGCCGCAGCTGCTGCACACCCTCAACGGCTCCGGCCTGGCGGTGGGCCGCTGCCTGATCGCGGTGATGGAGAACCACCAGAACGCCGACGGCTCCATCAGCGTGCCCGAGGCGCTGCGGCCCTATATGGGCGGGGTCGATACCATTAACGCTTGAGGCCCTTCGGGCAGCTACCAGGAGCAAGTTTCAAGGAAGCCCCCTTGGCTTGCTCCTGGTGTTTTCAAGGCATCCTGGCTCGCACCTCGCACCTCGCACCTCGCACCTCGCACCTCGCACCTCGCACCTCGCACCTCGCACCTCGCACCTCGCACCTCGCACCTCGCACCTCGCACCTCGCACCTCGTACCTCGCACCTATTCATCAATCTCCCAGCTGACGCTGACCCCGGCCTCGATGGAGAGGGTGCCGGGGCGGTACTCCACCTGGGGCGCGCTCTCCCGGGCATCGGCGCTCATCGCCATCATGCGCGGCTGGAACACCGGCGAGCGGGTCTCGCTCACGCTGAGCACCGGACCCAGCGAGACGCCCAGCGTGCCCGCCATCAGCTCGGCCTTGTGGCGCGCCTTCTCCAACGCCTTGACCAGCGCCTCGTCGGTGGCCGCCTCGCGGTCGGCGAGGTCGTAGGCCACGCCGTCCAAGGCGTTGACCCCGGCCGTGGTCAGGGCGTCGAGCAGCACCGGCAGCTGCTCCAGATCATTCACCTTGATCTCGAAGGGGCGCTCCAGCCGGGTGCGCACCATCGGCTCGCGCTCGCCGCGGTCGTCCCGCGGGGCCGCCAGGTGTTCGAGCTGCACGTTGAGCGAGCCGGCCGTGATGGCGTCGCGCGCCACGCCAGCCGCCTCCATGGCCTGGATCAGCTCGGAGGCACGGGTCTCCAGCCGGTCGCGGGCCTCGCGCAGGGCCTCGGGGTCGGTGGCGATGTCGTCCTGACGGGCAATGGCGGGGGTGCGCTCCCACAGCCGGGCGCTGAGGGTGGCGCGGTCGGGCACCACCTCGAGCTGGGCCTCGGCCTGGACGTCGAGCCGCGAGCGGCTATCGCCGGCCAGCGCCGTCGAGGTGAGCAGCGGGGCGGTGATCAGCAGGGCGCCGAGCAGCAGCTGCCGGGGGCGAAAGGGTAGGGTAATAAGTGACATGGGGCCTCCTTGCTCTAAGCGCGACGCGGGTGGATAGGTGGGGTCAGGGGCGTCGCGTGCTGTTTGGAAGCGCGGCGCGGCCCCGGGTTCCTTCGCCTGACGGATGTCCACGCTTTCTGCACCGTTGCCCGGCCGTGGCGTTTGTCTCTTGCCGCCGCAGTCGGCATGATGAGAGAGCCCACGACCGAAGGGATCTTGGCATGCCCGAGAGCAATCACGAGCAGGCGCGCAGCATACCGCTGAACCTGACGCTGGCGCTGGCCGCCCTGGTGGTGATCATTGCCGGCCTCAAGGCGGGCGCCAGCCTGGTGGTGCCGCTGCTGCTGGCGGTGTTCATCGCGGTGGTGTGCACCGCGCCGGTACAGTGGCTCAACCGCCTGGGGCTGAGCCTGCGCCTGGCGGTGTGGCTGACCCTGGTGGTGATCGGTGCGATCCTGCTGCTGCTGGCCTTGCTGCTGGTCAACAGCTTCGGCACCTTCGTCGAAGCCCTGCCCGGCATCGAGGAGCGACTCAACGACCTCTACCTCGATCTGCTGCAGAAGCTGGCCGGCCTGGGGCTGGCCATCGACACCGGCCGGGTCGCCGAGATGCTGGATATCGAGGTGGTACAGACCTGGGTGCCGAAGGTGATCGGCGAGCTGGGCAATCTGGTGATGCAGTCGGTGATCGTGGGGCTGCTGGTGGTGTTCATGCTCTTCGAGACGCTGAACATCCGCGACAAGCTCACCCGCGTACTGGCCAACCCGGCGCCCAGCCTGCGCCGCTTCAACGAGTTCAGCCGCACGCTCAAGCGCTATCTGGCGGTGAAGACGCTGATCAGCCTGGTGACCGGGCTGCTGGTGTGGGTCGCCTGTCGGCTGGTCGGCGTAGACTTTCCGCTGCTGTGGGCGGTGCTCGCCTTCGCGCTCAACTTCATTCCCAATATCGGCTCGGCGATCGCGGCGATTCCGCCGGTGCTGCTGCTGCTGGTTTCCCAGGAGGGCGGCGTGCTGCAGGCGCTGGTGCTGGCCTCGGCCTACCTGGTGATCAATTTCGTGCTCGGTAACCTGGTGGAGCCCAAGGTCATGGGGCGGGCCCTGGGGCTCTCCACCCTGGTGGCCTTTCTTTCGCTGGTGGTGTGGGGCTGGGTGCTGGGAGTGGTGGGGATGCTGCTCTCGGTGGTGCTGACCATGACCCTGAAGATCGCCCTGGACAGCCACCCGCAGACCCGCTGGATCGCCCACCTGCTGGGGCCGGGGGAGCGGCTGATCGACGACGAGCCCACCGCCGAGAAGGCCGACCGGCCGCCGTCCGAGCGTGGAAGGCAGCCCTGATTCGCTCCAGCGCCTCTTTCATAACGCAATCGCCCCGGCCAAAAGGCCGGGGCGATTGCGTCAGGGTAGACAGGGGGAGGGGTGATCAGCCGTTCTGATCGATGAACTGCGCCAGCTGCGACTTGGACTGGGCGCCCACCAGGGAGGCGACCTTGGTGCCCGACTTGAACAGCATGACGGTGGGGACGCCACGCACGCCTTGCTCGGCGGCGATTTCCGGCGCGTCGTCAACGTTGATGCTGACGACCTTGAGGTTGCCGGAACGCTCTTCGGCGACCTCGTCGATGACCGGGGCCATCACCTTGCAGGGGCCGCACCACGGGGCCCAGAATTTCAGCAGCACGGGCTTGTCTGCCTTGAGGACTTCCTGCTCGAAGTTGGCATTGGTGACATCGACGTTATTGGCCATGTGATTCTCCAGTTGCGTTGCGCTGCATCGAGCGAAAGATTCGGCGTGGCGTCCACGCCCGGTCGGCAGATGGTAGCGGTCGGCCGGGTTGCTGGCAAATGCGTCCTGTCCATGGCCCCCATAGTGGAGGGTGAGGCGGCGGCGGGGCAGGACGGGTCTCCCCAGGCGTCTTTAATATGCTATAAAGTAATCATATGATGTGCAGTTATTTCAATAAAGCATTAGTGATCGGCCCCTGAGGCGCCAGCCACGGCCGATTCCGGTGGTAACGGGAGGCACAACCGTCATGAAACTTCAGCAGCTGCGCTACATCTGGGAAGTGACGCGCCACAACCTCAATGTGTCGGCCACGGCGCAGAGCCTGTTCACGTCGCAGCCGGGCATCTCCAAGCAGATCCGCCTGCTCGAGGATGAGCTCGGGGTCGAGATATTCGCCCGCAGCGGCAAGCACCTGACGCGCGTCACCCCGGCGGGGCAGGCCATCGTCGAGCTGGCCGGCCAGGTGCTCCGCCTGACCGACAACATCAAGCAGGTGGCCCAGGAGCACAGCGACGAGCGCCGTGGCAGCCTGTCGATCGCCACCACCCATACCCAGGCGCGCTATGCGCTGCCGCCGGTGATCGGCGAGTTCACCCGCAAGTACCCCGATGTGGCGCTGCACATGCAGCAGGGCACGCCCAAGCAGATCGCCCAGATGGTCAGCGACGGCCAGGCCGACTTCGCCATCTGCACCGAGTCCCTGGAGCTGTTCAACGACCTGGTGCTGTTGCCCTGCTACCGCTGGAATCGCTGCGTGCTGGTGCCCAAGGGGCACCCCCTGGCCGAGGCCGGCGAGCCGACCCTGGAGGCGCTGGCGGAGCACCCGCTGGTCACCTATGTGTTCGGCTTCACCGGGCGCTCCCAGCTCGACGACGCCTTCCGTGCCCGGGGGTTGACCCCCAACGTGGTGCTCACCGCCGCCGACGCCGATGTGATCAAGACCTATGTGCGGCTGGGCCTGGGCGTGGGCATCGTCGCCCATATGGCGGTGGACCCGGAGCAGGACACCGACCTGGTCGCCCTGGAGGCCGGCCACCTGTTCGAGAGTTCGACCACCAAGATCGGTATTCGCCGCGGCACCTTCATGCGCGGCTTCATGTACGACTTCGTCAAGGGCTTTGCCAACCACCTCGAGCGCGACCTGGTGGACGCGGCCTTGGCCGCCGGCCCGCGCCATGAGGAGGGGTTGTTCGATGAGATCGAGCTGCCGATGCGCTAGCCGACTTTTCAGACAGAGCCCAGGCCCTGTCCGCCCCTTGGAAACGCCGAAGGCGCCGCGATTGCGGCGCCTTCGGCGTTTCAGGCGTTGCAAGAAAGCTGCCTGGCTCGGTTAGCGGCCCAGGTTGGTGCTATGCAGGCCGCACTCCTTGCCGCCCTGGTCTTCCCACCACCAGCGGCCTTCGCGCTCGTGCTGATGGGGCAGGATGGGGCGGGTGCAGGGCTCGCAACCGATGCTGACGAAGCCGCGCTCGTGCAGCGGGTTGTAGGGCACGTCGAACATGCGAATGTAGGTCCAGACGTCCTCGCTGGACCAGTGGGTCAGCGGGTTGATCTTGTAGAGCGGGCTCGCCTCACTGCCGAAGGCGGTGTCGTGCTCGGCGATCTGCAGGCTGGAGCGGGTGCCGGGGCTCTGGTCCCGGCGCTGGCCGGTGACCCACACCGGCAGCCCCGTCAGCCGCTTGCGCAGCGGCGCCACCTTGCGGATGCCGCAGCACTCCTGGTGGCCGTCGCGGTAGAAGCTGAACAGCCCCTTCTCGCGGACCATGGCCTGCACGGCGTCGGCGTCCGGCGAGCGGACGTCGATTTCGATGGCGTAGTGCTCGCGGACCCGCTCGATAAAGGCGTAGGTCTCGGGGTGCAGGCGGCCGGTATCCAGGGCGAAGACCTGGACGGCTTCCTTGGGGGCCACCTTGAGGGCCAGGTCGATCAGCACCACGTCCTCGGCGCCGGAGAAGGAGACCGTCAGCTCGCCGAAGGCCTGATAGGCGGCGCGCAGGATCTCCTTGGGGGTGTCCTGGTCATGCTCCAGGACGAAGCGATTGGGGTCGAAGTTCGACATCCTACCCTCCAGTACGGTCGATGGCCGTTACCCTAGCAAAGCCGGGGGGCGGGTCCCCAATACCGATTGGTTTGACGCTTATATTCCATTATGTGCTTAGCGATGGTGATTCTTATTCCAATGCGCCCATGAGATGGCGGATCTTGTCCAGGGTCTCGGTGTACTCCGCGTCCACGTCGGAGTCCGCTACCAGGCCGCCGCCGCCCCACAGGTGCAGCCAGCCGGCATCGGCCACGGCGGTGCGGATGGCGATGGAAGTGTCCATGTGGCCGCGCACGTCCACGTAGCCCAGGCTGCCGCAGTAGACGCTGCGCCGGCTCGGCTCCAGCTCGTCGATGATCTGCATGGCGCGCACCTTGGGGGCGCCGGTGATGGAGCCGCCGGGAAAGGCGGCCGCCAGCAGGTCCAGCGGCCGTCGCCCGGCGGCCAGCTCGCCGCATACGATGCTCACCAGGTGGTGAACGTTGGCGTAGCTCTCCAGCCCGCACAGCTGGGGCACCCGCACGCTGCCGGGGCGACACACCCGGCCCAGGTCGTTGCGCAGCAGGTCGACGATCATCACGTTCTCGGCGCGG
This sequence comes from Billgrantia campisalis, assembly GCF_022341425.1. Taxonomy (GTDB): domain Bacteria; phylum Pseudomonadota; class Gammaproteobacteria; order Pseudomonadales; family Halomonadaceae; genus Halomonas; species Halomonas campisalis. The sequence goes on from NZ_JABFUC010000010.1 coordinate 164,236, forward strand.
TCCTTGAGGCTCGCCTCGAGTGCCGCGGCCAGCCGGCGGTCCTCCTCGGGGCTGGCGCCGCGGGGGCGGGTGCCCTTGATGGGGCGGGTCTCCACCCGGCCGTCGCTGGCGCAGTGCAGGAAGCGCTCCGGCGACAGCGAGAGAATGGCCTGTTCGCCCCGTTCGGTGGGCCAGGCCAGATAGCCGGAGAAGGGGGTGGGGGTGGCGCGGCGCAGCCGGCGGTAGGCGTCCCAGAGGTCGCCGGTGAAGGGGGCGCTGAAGCGCTGGGCCAGGTTGATCTGGTAGCAGTCGCCGGCGTGGATATAGGCCTGCACGGCATCGAAGCGCCGGGCGTAGCCCTGGCGGTCCTGTTCGCCGACGAAGGGCGCCTGCAGGCGGAAGGCGGGCCGTTCCCGGGGCGGCTCCGTCAGCCAGGCCGTGACCTGGCCCCGGCGCTCGGCGCTGGCCACCAGCCAGCTCTCGCCCGCCTGGTGGTCCTGGATCAGCGCCCAGTCGTAGAGGCCGAGCCGGCTGGCCGGCAGCGACACCACGGGGTGTGCCTGGCCGGCAACGGGCTCCAGGCAGCGGCCCAGGTCATACCCCCAGTAGCCGATCAGACCGCCGAGAAAGGGCAGCTCGCTGGCGGGTACCTCGAGGGAGAGGCTGTCCAGCAGCACCTGCTGGGCGGCGAAGGGAGCGAGCCCGGCGAGTCGCGGGTCGTCGTCGCTGATCCGGCCGCGGTCGTCGATGCTCAGGGTGCGCAGCGGGTCGCTCGACAGAATGTCGTAGCGACCGCCGGGGGCCACGGGGCGCCCGCTGTCCAGCAGCACGGCGCCCGGGCGGTGGCGCAGCGCCGCAAAGTAGCCCAGCGGGTCGGGGCGGTAGGGGAGCGGGGTAATCTCGAGTCTTGTAGTCATCGCCGGGGCCTTTCTGAACAGGCGCACCATTCTAGGGATCATGCCCGACTTTGTCCTATCCGCTGGCGACCTCCTGCGTTTTCCCTGTCAACGCTGGGCTATTGTCGACAGCAAACCCCGGCGGTGTAGAGTTGTCTACAACCAAAGGCGTAGCATATCGGCCTTGTCGCCCGGTTGACCGATGACAAGGCAGTGTCTAAAGTTCTCTCATCATTTAATTGTCGACAATCGCCATGAACTCAGTCGCACCAGAACAGAACACGCCGGAAGTTCGTACCCTGGCCGAGCGGGTCTTCCACGAGCTTCAGGATGCCATCGTCCGCGGGGAGCTGGCGCCAGGCAGCAAGATCACCGAGCCGGGGCTTTCCAAGACCTATGGCATCTCCCGGGGTCCCCTGCGTGAGGCCATGCGCCGGTTGGAGGCCCATCGCCTGATCGAGCGGGTGCCCCATGTGGGGGCCCGGGTGGTCAAGCTCTCGGTGAAGGAGCTGCTCGAGCTGTTCGACGTGCGCGAGGCATTGGAGAGCATGGCCGCGCGGCTGGCCGCCGAACACATGACCGCCGAGGAGATCGCCGGGCTGCGCGAGGTGCTGGCGGTCCACGAGCGCCAGGCCGACCTGCGCAAGGGCGAGGCCTACTATCAGCGCGAGGGCGACCTGGACTTTCACTACCGAATCGTCCAGGGCAGCCATAACCGCATGCTGATGACGATGCTCTGTGACGACCTCTACTACTTGGTGCGCCTCTATCGCACCCAGTTCAGCGCCAGCGGCTCGCGCCCCCAGCGGGCCTTCGTCGAGCACCACCGCATCGTCGATGCCATCGAGGCCGGCGACGCCGAGCTGGCCGAGCTGCTGATGCGCCGCCACGTCAGCGCCTCGCGGGCCAACGTCGTCGACCGCTATGCCGCGACCCTTGCCCAGCACAAAGACCCCGCCGAGACCAGTTCATAAGGCTGCCCGGTACAATCGCCACAGGAGAACCCAGATGACCACTCAACCCACTCCCGGTGCACGCTTTCGCGCCGCCCTCGAGGCCAACCGGCCGCTGTCCATCGTCGGCACCATCAACGCCTATACCGCCATGATGGCCGAGCGCGTGGGCCACCAGGCGATCTACCTCTCCGGCGGCGGCGTGGCCAACGCCTCTTTCGGCCTGCCGGACCTGGGCATGACCACCATGAACGACGTGGTTCAGGACGCCCACCGCATCTGCGGCGCCACCGACCTGCCGCTGCTGGTGGACATCGACACCGGCTGGGGCGGTGCCTTCAACATCGCTCGCACCGTCAAGGAGATGCAGCGCGCTGGCGTGGCCGCGGTGCACCTGGAGGATCAGGTGGCCCAGAAGCGCTGCGGTCACCGTCCCAACAAGGCCATCGTCTCCCAGCAGGAGATGGTCGACCGGGTCAAGGCCGCCGCCGATGCGCGGATCGATCCGGATTTCTACCTGATCGCGCGTACCGACGCCTTCCAGAAGGACGGACTGGACGCCGCCATCGAGCGCGCCCAGGCCTGTATCGAGGCCGGTGCCGACGCCATCTTCGCCGAGGCGGTGCACACCCTGGATGACTACCGGGCCTTCTGCGAGCGGGTCGACGCGCCGATCCTGGCCAACATCACCGAGTTCGGCGCCACCCCGCTGTTCTCCCAGCAGGAGCTGGGCGAGGTGGGGTGTCGCATGGTGCTCTATCCACTGTCGGCCTTCCGCGCCATGAACGCCGCGGCGCTCAAGGTCTACCAGAGCATCCACGACAACGGTCACCAGCGTGATGTGGTCGACATCATGCAGACCCGCGATGAGCTCTACGACTTCCTCAACTACCACAGCTTCGAGCAGAAGCTCGATGCGCTGTTCGCCGAGAAGGGCGCCGACGCCTGAACACCGGCGCCGCCAGTGACGAAAAAAACATGACCGACCAGGAGACTTGACCATGGCAGATAACCCCACCAGCAGCACCGGCCTGCGCGGCCAGAGTGCCGGCACCACCGCCCTGTGCACCGTTGGCAAGAGCGGCGCCGGCCTGACCTATCGCGGCTTCGATATCGCGGAGCTGGCCGAAAAGGCCAAGTTCGAGGAGGTCGCCTACCTGCTGCTCAAGGGCAAGCTGCCCAACCAGGCAGAGCTGGATGCCTACATCACCAAGCTCAAGGGCCTGCGCGGTCTGCCCCAGGCGCTCAAGACCGTGCTGGAGCAGATCCCCAAGGACGCCCACCCCATGGACGTGATGCGCACCGGCGCCTCCATGCTGGGCAACCTGGAGACCGAGCAGAGCTTCGATGAGCAGCAGGATGTCTCCGACCGCCTGTTGGCCGTGCTGCCTTCGATCATCTGCTACTGGTATCGCTTCAGCCACGACGGCGTGCGCATCGAGACCGAGACCGACGATGCCTCCATCGGCGGGCACTTCCTGCACATGCTGCGCGGCGAGCCGGCCTCCGAGCTGCATGCTCGCGTCATGAACGTCTCGCTGATCCTCTACGCGGAGCACGAGTTCAACGCCTCGACCTTCACCGCGCGGGTCTGCGCCTCGACGCTTTCCGACATGCACTCCTGCGTGACCGGCGCCATCGGCTCGCTGCGCGGCCCGCTGCACGGCGGCGCCAACGAGGCGGCCATGGCGATGATCGAGAACTGGACCTCCGCCGACGAGGCCGAGCGCGAGATCATGGGCATGCTGGACCGCAAGGAGAAGATCATGGGCTTCGGCCACGCGATCTATCGCGAGTCCGACCCGCGCAACGCCATTATCAAGGAGTGGTCGAAGAAGCTGGCCGAGGACGTGGGCGACACCGTTCTCTATCCGGTCTCCGAGCGCGTCGAGGCGGTGATGTGGCGCGAGAAGAAGCTGTTCTGCAACGCCGACTTCTTCCATGCCAGCGCCTATCACTTCATGGACATTCCCACCAAGCTGTTCACGCCGATCTTCGTCTGTTCGCGCGTCACCGGCTGGGCGGCCCATGTCTTCGAGCAGCGCGCCAACAACCGCATCATTCGTCCGAGCGCCGACTATGTCGGCCCCGAGCACAGCGAGTGGGTGCCGATCGAGCAGCGCGACTGATCGATCGCCGCCATCCGGACGGTCCCGCGGGGCCGTCCGGCCTCACACATCCTCGCCCCGACGCCTGCAAGAGACCCCTCACGCCATGAATACCGATTACCGTAAACCGCTTCCCGGCACCGAGCTGGACTACTTCGACGTGCGTGCGGCCGTCGAGGAGATCCAGCCCGGTGCCTATGACACCCTTCCCTACACCTCCCGGGTACTGGCCGAGCAGCTGGTGCGCCGCTGCGAGCCGGACATGCTCACCGACTCGCTCAAGCAGCTGATCGAGCGCCGCCGCGACCTGGACTTCCCCTGGTACCCGGCGCGGGTGGTGTGCCATGACATCCTCGGCCAGACCGCACTCGTCGATCTGGCCGGCCTGCGCGACGCCATCGCCGAGCAGGGTGGCGACCCGGCCAAGGTCAATCCGGTGGTGCCGACTCAGCTGATCGTCGACCACTCCCTGGCCGTGGAGCACGCCGGCTTCGATCCGGACGCCTTCGACAAGAACCGCGCCATCGAGGATCGCCGCAACGAGGACCGCTTCCACTTCATCGAGTGGACCAAGACCGCCTTCAAGAACGTCGACGTGATCCCCGCCGGTAACGGCATCATGCACCAGATCAACCTGGAGAAGATGTCCCCGGTGGTGCAGGCGCGCGACGGTGTCGCCTACCCCGATACCTGCGTGGGCACCGACAGCCACACCCCGCATATCGACTGCCTGGGCGTGATCGCCATCGGCGTGGGCGGCCTCGAGGCCGAGACCGTGATGCTGGGTCGCCCCTCCATGATGCGCCTGCCCGACATCGTCGGCGTGGAGCTCACCGGCAAGCCGAAGCCCGGCATCACCGCCACCGATATCGTGCTGGCGATCACCGAGTTTTTGCGCCGTGAGCGGGTGGTCGGCGCCTATCTGGAGTTCTTCGGCGAGGGGGTCAAGAGCCTGACCATCGGCGACCGCGCCACCATCTCCAACATGACGCCGGAGTATGGCGCTTCCGCGGCGATGTTCTACATCGATGAGCAGACCATCGACTACCTGACGCTCACCGGCCGCGAGCCGGAGCAGGTCGAGCTGGTCGAGACCTACGCCAAGCAGACCGGTCTGTGGGCCGACAGCCTGGCCAATGCCCAGTACGAGCGGGTGCTGACCTTCGATCTGTCCAGCGTTGAGCGCAACCTGGCCGGGCCCTCCAACCCGCATCGCCGCCTGCCCACCAGCGCCCTTGTCGAGCGCGGCATCGCCGTGGGCTCTTACAAGGACAGCGACAAGGCCCAGGCGGAGGAGAAGGCGGGCAAGATGCCCGACGGCGCGGTGATCATCGCCGCCATCACCAGCTGCACCAATACCTCCAACCCGCGCAACGTGGTGGGCGCCGCCCTGCTGGCCAAGAAGGCCAACGAGCTCGGCCTGGTTCGCAAGCCCTGGGTGAAGTCCTCCTTTGCGCCTGGCTCCAAGGTGGCTCGTCTCTACCTGGAGGAGGCCGGCCTGCTGCCCGAACTGGAGAAGCTCGGCTTCGGCATCGTTGCCTACGCCTGCACCACCTGTAACGGCATGTCCGGCGCCCTGGACCCCGAGATCCAGCAGGAGATCATCGACCGCGATCTCTACGCCACCGCGGTGCTCTCCGGCAACCGCAACTTCGATGGCCGCATTCACCCCTACGCCAAGCAGGCCTTCCTGGCCTCGCCGGCGCTGGTGGTGGCCTACGCCATTGCCGGCACGGTGCGCTTCGACATCGAAAAAGACGTGCTGGGCACCGATCAGAACGGCAACCCGGTGACCCTCAAGGACCTCTGGCCCTCCGACGAGGAGATCGACGCCATCGTCGGCGAGTTCGTCAAGCCGGAACAGTTCAAGCAGGTCTATATCCCGATGTTCGACCTGGGTGCCGTGGAAGAGGCCAAGAGCCCGCTCTACGACTGGCGCCCCCAGAGCACCTATATCCGTCGCCCGCCCTACTGGGAAGGCAACATGGCGGCCGTGCGGGCGCTGAAGAACATGCGGCCGCTGGCGATCCTGCCGGACAACATCACCACCGACCACCTCTCACCGTCCAATGCCATCATGATGGACAGTGCGGCGGGGGAGTACCTGCACAAGATGGGCCTGCCGGAGGAGGACTTCAATTCCTACGCCACCCACCGCGGCGACCACCTCACCGCCCTGCGCGCGACCCTGGCCAACCCCAAGCTCTTCAACGAGATGGTGCGGGACGAGAACGGCGAGGTGAAGCAGGGGTCGCTGGCGCGCATCGAGCCGGAAGGCGAGGTCACCCGCATGTGGGAGGCCATCGAGACCTACATGGAGCGCAAGCAGCCGCTGATCATCATCGCCGGTGCCGACTACGGCCAGGGCTCCTCTCGCGACTGGGCGGCCAAGGGCGTGGCGCTGGCCGGGGTCGAGGCGATCGTCGCCGAGGGCTTCGAGCGCATCCACCGCACCAACCTGATCGGCATGGGGGTGATGCCGCTGCAGTTCGAGGAGGGCACCACCCGCCACACCCTGCAGCTCGACGGCACCGAGACCTATGACGTGGAGGGCGCGGCCTCGCCGGGCGCCAAGCTCGAGCTGGTGATCCATCGCCAGACCGGCGAGGTCGACCGGGTGCCGGTGACCTGCCGCCTGGATACCGCCGAGGAAGTGACGGTCTACTCCGCCGGCGGCGTGCTGCAGCGCTTCGCCAAGGACTTCCTGGAGTCCTCGGCCGAAGCGGTTAGCTGAGGCCATGAGGCCGCGGTGGGGCCATCGGCTCCACCGCTTGTCGCAAGGCTACTGCAGTGAGCCGAGTCGCTCGAGGCTGCTTCGGCGACAGGTCTTCGAGGGGGCGCTGTGAACCCTTCCCTGGGCGCTACCGACGCCATCCCTGGCGTAGGACCCCCTCTCTGACCTGTCCCCGGCGCCTCTCGCGATGGGCTGCTGCACTATCCCTTCCTTGCCGCGCCTCCGAGCGCGGCAGCTTTTCCTCCGGAGTCTTCTTTCATGGCACATGTTCCCCAGATTCGCATTCCCGCCACCTATATGCGTGGCGGGACCAGCAAGGGCGTCTTCTTCAAGCTCACCGACCTGCCCGAGGCCGCTCAGGCCCCCGGCGAGGCCCGCGACCGGCTGCTGATGCGGGTGATCGGCAGCCCCGACCCCTACCAGAAGCAGATCGACGGCATGGGCGGCGCTACCTCGAGCACCAGCAAGACGGTGATCCTGTCGAAAAGCGAGAGCCCCGATCACGACGTGGACTACCTGTTCGGCCAGGTCTCCATCGACAAGGCGTTCGTCGACTGGAGCGGCAACTGCGGCAACCTCTCCGCCGCCGTGGGCCCCTTCGCCATCGCCAACGGCCTGGTGGACCCGGCGCGGGTTCCGGAAAACGGCGTGGTGGAAGTGCGCATCTGGCAGGCCAACATCGCCAAGACCATCGTTTCCCAGGTGCCGATCACCAATGGCCAGGTGCAGGAGACCGGCGACTTCGAGCTGGACGGCGTGACCTTCCCGGCGGCCGAGGTGCCGGTGGCGTTCAAGGACCCGGCCGATGGCGAAGGCGCCATCTTCCCCACCGGTAACCTGGTCGATGACCTGGAGGTGCCGGCTGAGGTGGTGGAGGGCGGGACGATCAAGGCCACCCTGATCAACGCCGGCATTCCGACCATCTTCGTCAACGCCGCCGATCTCGGCTACACCGGCACCGAACTGCAGGAGGCGATCAACGGCGATCCCGCGGCGCTTTCGCGCTTCGAGACCCTGCGTGCCCACGGCGCCCTGAAGATGGGCCTGATCCAGGACCTCGGTGAGGCGGCCAGTCGCCAGCACACCCCCAAGGTGGCCTTCGTGGCGCCGCCGACCCGCTACGTCGCCTCTAGTGGCAAGGAAGTGACGGAAGCGGAGGTCGACCTGCTGGTGCGGGCGCTCTCCATGGGCAAGTTGCATCACGCCATGATGGGTACCGCGGCGGTGGCGATCGCCTCGGCGGCGGCCATCGAGGGCACCCTGGTCAACCTGGCCGCCGGGGGCGGCAAGCGTAACGCCGTCACCTTCGGCCACCCCTCCGGGACCCTGCGAGTGGGCGCCGAAGCGAGCCTTGAAGACGGCCGCTGGGTGATCGATCAGGCGGTGATGAGCCGCAGCGCTCGCGTTCTCATGGAGGGCTGGGTACGCATCCCCGGCGATAGCTTCTAAGCCGAGCGGATCGAGCAAAAGCGCGCCCCGGGTCGCTGCGTAGTCGCAGGACTCGGGGCGTTTTCTATAGTGAGGGGAGGATAGCCATCCGCAACAGTGACAGGAGGACATCATGAGCAGCACCGTGGAAGCCAATGTGCGCCCGGACTATGACGCCGAGCTGCAGAAGATTGCCGACTATGTCCTCGATTTCGAGATCGACAGCAGCGAGGCGCTGGACACGGCGCGCAACTGCCTGATGGATACCCTGGGCTGTGGCCTGCTGGCGCTGCGCTTTCCGGAGTGCACCAAGCATCTGGGGCCGCTGGTGGAGGGCACCATGGTGCCCCATGGCGCCCGAGTGCCCGGCACCTCCTTTCGCCTCGATCCGGCCAAGGCCGCCTGGGACATCGGCTGCATCGTGCGCTGGCTCGACTACAACGACACCTGGCTCGCCGCCGAGTGGGGCCACCCCTCCGACAACCTGGGGGCCATTCTGGCGGTGGCCGACCACCTCTCCCAGAAGCGTGTGGCCCAGGGGGAGGCGCCGCTGGTCATGCGCGACGTGCTCGAGGCGATGATCCGCGCCCATGAGGTCCAGGGCGTGCTGGCGCTGGACAACGCCTTCAACCGGGTCGGCCTCGACCATGTGGTGCTGGTCAAGGTGGCCTCCACCGCCGTGGCTGCCAGGATGATGGGGGCCAGTCGCGAGCAGCTGCTGTCGGCGCTCTCCCACGCCTGGGTCGATGGCCAGAGCCTGCGGACCTACCGCCACGCGCCCAACGCCGGCTCACGCAAGAGCTGGGCGGCGGGGGATGCCACCTCCCGGGGCGTGCGCCTGGCCGATATCGCCCTGCGCGGTGAGATGGGAATCCCCGGGGCCCTCACTGCGCCCCAGTGGGGCTTCTATGACGTGCTCTTCTCCAAGACCAACAAGGATCAGGCGCTCAAGCCGGAAGCGGAGCGCAAGTTCTCCTTTCAGCGCGAGTTCGGCACCTATGTGATGGAGCACATCCTGTTCAAGATCTCCTTCCCCGCGGAGTTCCATGCCCAGACCGCCTGCGAGGCCGCCGTTACCCTGCACCCCCAGGTCAAAGACCGCCTTGAGGAGATCGACAGGATCGTGCTGACCACCCACGACTCGGCGATTCGCATCATCTCCAAGTCCGGGCCGCTCGCCAATCCCGCCGACCGCGACCACTGCCTGCAGTACATGACGGCCGTGCCGCTCGCCTTCGGCAGCCTGACGGCCGAGCACTACGAGGATGAGTTCCACGCGGCCAACCCGATCATCGATGCGCTGCGCGACAGGATGGAAGTGGTCGAGGAAGCGCGCTACTCCCGTGACTACCACGACCCCGAGAAGCGCTCCATCGCCAATGCCATCCAGGTGTTCTTCAAGGACGGCTCATCCACCGACAAGGTTGAGGTCGAGTATCCGATCGGCCATCGTCGCCGCCGTGCCGAGGGGATTCCTGTGCTGGAAGAGAAGTTCCGCCGCAACCTCGCGACTCGATTCCCCGGGGGACGCTGCGAGCACATCTTCGCCCTGTGCAAGGATCAGGCGCGCCTGGAGAGCACCCCGGTCAACCGCTTCGTTGACCTCTTCGTGATCTGACTTGCCAGGCTGGCCGTGGTCAGCCTGGCAGCCTCCGGCGAAGAAGCCGCCCGGACCGTGCGGGGGCCGCCGTGGTGCCTTGCCGATTTTCATGGCGCACTGGCCGTAAGTGGTCTATATTTTTTCGACGCGGAGGGGTTGCATGCCTGCGCGATAAACCGTAAAGTACGCATCCGCTGCCGGCGACGGGCAACGTTGCAGGCGGTGGAGAGAGTGGTAACTGGTTGTTGTTCTTTGGATTTTTCGGATCGCTTCGCAAAAATTCAGCTTGACGGCCACGGCGGATTCGGTAGAATACGCACCACTCGAATCGCAGCCGCTTCGGCGGTCTCGCGGGTCAGGTCGCAGGGCAGGCAAGACGCTTGACAGGGCTTGACACAGCGAAGCGAATCAGTAGAATACGCCTTCCTCGCAGGGCGCTGGCGAGGCCGCTGACAGAGTCAGTCGCCACGACAGCAAGCGAGACGCTCCGCTCTTCATGAGAGATGTGAAGAGAGTTGGGAGCCGCTCTTTAACAATCGATCAGGTAATTCATGTGGGCGCTTGTCGATGAGGTGGTGAGAAGTCACACCATTATCAAGGCAAGCGACTCGTCAAGGACCTTCGGGTCTTTTTGAGAACGTTTGAACCTTGAGCCAAGTTTGGTTCGCTTCCTCCCTCGGGAGGGTAAGAACTATATGATCTTAAACTGAAGAGTTTGATCATGGCTCAGATTGAACGCTGGCGGCAGGCCTAACACATGCAAGTCGAGCGGAAACGATGGGAGCTTGCTTCCAGGCGTCGAGCGGCGGACGGGTGAGTAATGCATAGGAATCTGCCCGGTAGTGGGGGATAACCTGGGGAAACCCAGGCTAATACCGCATACGTCCTACGGGAGAAAGCAGG
>NZ_JABFUC010000011.1 GCF_022341425.1 Billgrantia campisalis
CCACCGCCACCACCTTCTCCCCCGCCCCAGCGGCATAGACCAGCTCGGTGGCCCCGGGCGAGAGCGCGGCGATGCGGCTTGCCGGCTGCTCGAGGCATACCTCGCGGTCGCGGTCGTCCACCGCGCAGCGCCCATCCGCCAGGGCCGGCGCCGCTGCCAGGGACAGCAGCGCCAGGGGCAGATGCCGTAACAGGCTAGTGGCCATTATCCACCGAAGTGCAGGCTAAGGAAGGCGGCCCGGCCGGCGTTGATGTAATCGAACGGCATCGACTGGAAGGTGACCGGGTCGAACTCGGCGCCCTGAGCCGTGACGACCTCCTTGTCCAGCACGTTATCCAGCGTGGCGCGCAGCGACCACATGGGCGCGAAGTCCCATCCTGCGCGGAGGTTAACAGTGCCATGGCCGGGTAGGCGCTCGGCGTTGGCGGCATCGTTGTAGCGGTGGTTCTGGACGACCCAAGAGCCCCCCAGGGACCAGTCGCCCAGCTCACGGTCCAGATCCAAACGCAGCCCCTGGGTGGCACGACGCGCCAGGCGCTTGCCGGCGTTGTCGCCGCTGCGATTCTCGGGGTCCATCCAGGTCAAGGCCGCGGCAAGCGCCCAGTCATCGACCTCGGCACCCAGCGCCAGCTCGGCGCCACGAATGCGAGCCTCGTGGACATTGACCGGGCGGAAGGCCTCGTCGAGAGCGATAAGCTCCTCCACCTCGGTCTGGTAGGCGGCAAGATCCCAGAACCAGTGACCATACTGGCCACGCAGGCCGAGCTCGACGGTACTCGACGTTTCCGCCTTCAGGTCGGGATTGCTGGACCCTGCGAAGGGGAAGTAGAGCTCATTGAAGGTGGGTGCACGAAAGGCCGACCCATAGCTGGCACGAGCGACATGATACTCGTCCAGGGCGTAGCCGAGGGCCAGGCTTCCGGTGAGCTCCTCACCGAACGCCTGGTTGTCATCATGTCGCAGGCTCAGCTGTGTCGTCAGCGGGTGAAAGTCCAAGAAGCCCTGGGCAAACACAGCCCGGTTGTATCGCCTATCTTCATCGAAGGAGAGGCCCGAGGTCTGGCTGTCCCCCAGATCATCCTCGGCATACTCGGCACCGGCCACCAGCTCGTGGGGCCCCAGCGCCAGGGTGTTATGCCACTGAGCGGTGCGGGTGCGGGTCTCGAACAGCGAGCTGTAGGTTGGGGCCTGGGTGTCACGCTCATCGCGCGCTTCGCTGAGGGTCAGGCGACTCCTCCAGCGATCCGTCAGCGGCTGTTCCGCGTAGACACCCGCCACCTGTTGCAGGAAGCCATCCGTTGCAGCACCGGGGGCATCGAACTCCGCACTCCCCCTGGAGCGCAACGCCAGCAGCCCCACTTCGGCATGGTTATTGAAGGTGTGCGAGAGTCGCACCAGACCGCTGGTATTGTCGTGGCCCTTGTCGTCACCATCCTGACGCACCGGGGCGCCATCGGTCTCGAAGCGGCTGCCGGCAACATAGTAGCGGGTACCGCCGCTGCTGCCAGTGAGGCTGGCGCTGTAGCGCTGGGTATTGAAGGAACCACCGCCCACGGAAACCCGCGGCTGAGGAGCCCCCTCCTCGCCTTTCGGGGTAAAGAGTTGCACCACCCCGCCTACCGCATCGGCGCCAAAGAGGCTGCCGCGGGGGCCACGCACGATCTCGGCCCGCTCGAACATCCGCGGGTCGAGAAACTCCCAGGCGGCCGCCCCGGTGGTGGCGGCTCTCAGCCGAATCCCGTCGATCAGCAGGACATGGGCATTGCTGCCGGTCCCGCGCAGGAAGAGGCTGCTCTGTTTGCCGAAGCTGCCTTGGGTGGTGATATCCACACCCGGTTGGCCACGGAGCAGGTCGGTGACGCTGGTGGGGTCCTGGCGACGCAGGGTGGCCTCATCCAGCACGGTGACGGAAGCCAGGGTTTCGTCGGCGGTGCGCGGCGCCAGGGCGGCGGTGACCACCAGGGGATTGAGGCGCATGGCCTGGTTGGTGTCGGCCTCGGGGGCCTGGGCCTGGACGGCCAGCGGCAGCGCGGCGAGGCCAAAGGCGGCCAGGCCACGGGTAGCGTTACGTGTGGTTTTCATGATTGTCCCTTGCTCTGCGGCGTCCTGGGCCAGCCAGCCGGGAGGCCGCACAGGCGTCGCGCCACGGGCGACATGGGCACGATGCCACGCCCCATCCCGGGCAGGATCAGCGCCACCGTCGCGCCGTCCTGGCGCTCGGCGGCGGCCGCGCGCCATGTGTCATAGCGGCTGATACGGTTGGTTCTTGTGTAGGAGTTTGAACTATAACCGATTTTCAGCCGCTTCTTTCATGCTCGGTGCAATACCGGGTTAGCCCTGCACCACCTTGAGGTCCGGAGCACTATGGCCCAGGTTCTCCAGCAGGCGCTCGCCATACCAGTCGAGGAAGTCGATCACCCCGAACTCGTAGGTCTCAGAGTAGGGACCGGGCTCGTAGGCCTTGGAGTTGATGCCGCGCTGGTTCTCCTCGGCCAGGCGACGGTCCTGGTCGTTGGTGGCGTCCCACACCCGGCGCATGGTCTCGGTGTGGTAGTCGACCCCTTCCACAGCATCCTTGTGCACCAGCCACTTGGTGGTCACCAGCGTCTGCTGGGGCCCCAGCGGCAGCACCCGGAAGACGATGGCGTGATCGCCCATGAAGTGGTTCCAGGAGTTGGGGAGGTGCAGGATACGCAGTGAGCCCAGGTCGGCGCTCTCGATACGCCCCATCAGCTTCTGGGAGGCGGGCTTGCCGTCCATGGTCATGGAGACGGCGCCATCCAGCAGTGGGGTGCGTGTCAGGCGATTGCGCTTGCCGAAACGCTGGAGCTGCCAGGGCACCCCCTGGGCGTCCCACTCCGCCTGCTTCTTCGCCACCAGAGTCTTGTAGGCGGGGGTGGCACGCGGGTCGTCGGTGTCGTCGAACTCCTGCAGGGAGTTGAGCAGCTCCGGGTGGGCGCCGTTGCAGTGGTAGCACTCCCGGTTGTTCTCGATCACCAGCTTCCAGTTGGCCTGCTCGACGATGGAGGACTCCACCGCGACCTTGGTGTTCTCCATGTCATAGGGTTCGAGGTAGTGATTCAGGGTGGCCAGGAAATCGTCGATGGCCGGCGGTTCGTCGGCCAGGCTGACGAAGATAAAGCCGCCGCCGCTCTTTACCTGCACCGGTTTGAGGCCGTACTGGTTCAGATCGAAGTTCTCGCCCATGTCGGAGCCGGCGAACAGCAGGCGTCCGTCCAGCTCGTAGGTCCACTGGTGGTAGGGGCAGACCAGCTTGGCGACCTTACCCTTGTCGCCGACGCAGAGCCGGGAGCCGCGATGCCGACACACGTTGTGGAAAGCATGAATCTTGCCGTTATCGCCCCGCACGATGATCACCGGGTTGTCGCCCACATTCAGGGTCATGTAGTTGCCCTTGGCGGGAATCTCGCTGGTCATGCCGACAAACAGCCACTCCTTGCCGAAGATCTCCTGCATATCCAGGGCGAAGACGCGCTCGTCGTTATAGAAGGGCTGGGGCAGGGAGAAATTGCGTTGACGACTGCGCAGCATCTCCACGGTGGTTTCCCGGGCCGGGGCCAGGGGGTCATCCAGACGAGCGAGGGACTTGGATTCCATGGGCACTTCCTCAATTTCAGGCGGCGGGTCAGGCCGAGTCATTGTTGATTGTGAGCTTCGTCAGCGGCTGGGGTCAGGCTCGCGCTGCATCGGCGCGAGCGTGATTTGCGGCGAGTGTGGGGCAGAGTTGCAGTAGGCAATTGTCTGTCGGCGACAGAAGGTGATACGCCGGCGACGCCGGGCGAAATTTCGCTGCTGGTGTCTGGGTGCCAGGGATATGCCCGTGTCGCTAACAGGCATGTGATGACGCTAACCCTTGGCGCAAAATTCGCCTCAACGACAAGCGGTGGTGCCGCGGTCGGAAACAGCCCCCTCCCATGGTGCAGCCCAGGCGAATCGATAATGACAATGAACTTCCTCAACCCTGTCACCACCCAGACCTGGACCAATGGTCGCCACTTGGTGCGCTGTGTCAAGGTGATCCAGGAGACCTGGGACGTGCGTACCTTCTGCTTCATGGCCGAGCAGCCGGTGCTGTTCTTCTTCAAGCCGGGGCAGTTCGTGACCCTGGAACTGGAGATCGACGGCGAGCAGGTGATGCGCTCCTACACCATTTCCAGCTCTCCCTCGGTGCCCTACAGCTTCTCCATCACCGTCAAGCGGATGCCCGGAGGCAAGGTCTCCAACTGGCTCCACGACAACCTCAAGGTCAATGACGAGCTGGCGGTGCATGGCCCGGTGGGCAACTTCAACGCCATCGACTATCCGGCGGAGAAGGTGCTGATGCTCTCCGGCGGCGTCGGCGTCACGCCGCTGATGTCCATGGTGCGCTGGTTCTTCGATACCAACTCGGCGGTGGATGTCGAGTTCGTACACAGTGCTCGGACTCCCCAGGACATCATCTTCCACCGCGAGCTTGCGCATATCTTCTCGCGGATTCCCGAGTTCAAGCTGCACATTATCTGCGAGCGCAGCGACGAACTCGGCGAGGCCTGGTCCGGCTTCCGTGGTTACCTGAGTCAGGCGATGCTCGAGCTGATGACCCCCGATTTTATGGATCGGGAGATCTTCTGCTGCGGCCCCACCCCCTATATGAATGCCGTCAAGAACCTGCTTCAGCACAGCGGCTTCGATATGAGTCGCTACCACGAGGAGTCCTTCGGGGCGACCCCGGCAGATGTGAAGGAGGAGGTGCTTGAACTCGCTGAGCAGGCCGAGGTGGAGGCCGAGGAGCTGGACGTTGCCGATATGCTCAGCGTGGAGTTCACGGCCACCGGCAAGAGCGTGCGTATCCAGCCCGGCGATACCGTGCATAACGCCGCCGCCAAGCTGGGCCTGCATATCCCCAAGGCTTGTGGCATGGGGATCTGCGGCACCTGTCGGGTCCCGCTGACCTCGGGCCAGGTGGAGATGGAGCACAACGGCGGCATCACCGACGAAGACGTGGCGGAGGGCTATATCCTCTCCTGCTGCAGCAAGCCGGTGGGCGATGTGGTGGTGGAGTACTAGGCACTCCACCACCAGGGTGAGTGGCGTCGGGCATTGCGTCGGGATGGCCGCTTCCCCGACACTGAAGGCTTTCCTCGCCACTCTCAGGGGCAAGTCCGTCATGACCGTGACTCCCGAGGCGCCGCCGCTGTCGGTCGGCTTCGTCCTGCTGCACCGCTTCACCCTGCTGCCCTTCGCCGCCTTCGTCGACTGCCTGCGTCTGGCCGCCGACGAGGGGGACCGCAGCCGCCAGCTGCGCTGCCACTGGACCTTCATGACCAGTGCGGGTCAGGAGGCGCTCTCCAGCTGCGGCGCCGCGGTTTCCCCCTGCCTGTCGTTTCGAGACCCCACCGAGTTCGACTATATCGTGGTGATCGGGGGCGTGCAGGGCGAGCGCGACCGCACGGATTCCACCGCTTTGGCCTACCTGCGACAGGCGGCGGGTGCCGGGGTGCCGCTGGTGGGGCTGTGCACCGGCGTCTTTGCCCTGATCCAAGCGGGCCTGATGAAGGGGCGGCGCTGCTGTGTCAGTTGGTATCACCATCGCGACATGATCCAGCGCTTCCCCTCCATCGAACCGGTTGCCGACCGCCTGTTCATCGACGAAGGCGACCGCCTCACCTGTGCGGGCGGAGCGGCGGCGGCAGACCTGGCCGCCTACCTGGTCGAGCGCCATCTGGGCAAGGCGTGGGCCATGAAGAGCCTGCATATCATGCTGCTCGACGAGGCCCGTGCCGGCACCCAGCCCCAGCCGCAGCCGGTGGTATTCGGCAAGATCGGGGATCGCCTGGTGCGCCGCGCCATCGCCGTGCTCGAGCAGCATCTGGGCGAGGCGATCTCGATGGAGGCGCTGGCCGAGCGGGTCGGCACCTCGCGCCGTAACCTGGAGCGCCGCTTTCAGGAAACCCTGGGGGTCGGGCCTCAGAAGTTCGCCCGGGACCTGCGGCTGCGCTATGGCGTGTGGCTGCTCCACTACACCGGCAAGAGCATCACCGAGATCGGCGAGCGCTGTGGCTTCGCCGATACCGCCCATTTTTCACGCCACTTCCGTAGCGCCTTCGGCATGACGCCGTCGGAGATGCGCAAGCGCGCCGGCGAGCCCGGAAGCGACCGCGTCGATCCCTTCTTCCTGCATGTCGAGGGCCGTCCGGCACTCTGATGCCCTCCTGGCTGACCGCCGCCTGCCGTGACTTCATGCCTTCCGCGTGGGGCGCGGCTGTGCCCGCTTAGGCAGGCTGCCGGCATTCCGGGCGCGTCCCTGGCGTTCCGGAAGTCTGTCGCATTTGTTCAATTCTTATCCGTCGGCGTCGCCTTTAATCAGGGCGTGAGCCGGATGGTCTCGGCAGCGGTTATCAGCGCATAAGGATTTCACATTTTCCACCTGGGCAGGTCATCGATAGATTCGAGAAACAGCCTGCCGCACCCGATAACAACAGGAGTCAGTCATGAACCAGGTTTCTCTCGCCGCCTTCGATTCCCAGGTCGCCGCCGCCGTCGCCGAGGAGGTGGCTCGCCAGGAGGCGCATGTCGAGCTGATCGCCTCCGAGAATTACGCCAGCCGCGCCGTCATGGAGGCCCAGGGCACCCAACTGACCAACAAGTACGCCGAGGGCTACCCGGGCAAGCGCTACTACGGTGGCTGCGAGCATGTCGACGTGGTGGAGCAGCTGGCCATCGACCGCGCCTGCGACCTGTTCGGCGCCGACTACGCCAACGTCCAGCCCCACTCCGGCGCCCAGGCCAATGCCGCGGCCTTCATGGCCCTGGTCAAGCCGGGCGACACCATCCTCGGCATGAGCCTGGCCCACGGCGGCCACCTGACCCACGGCGCCGCGCCGAACTTCTCCGGCAAGCACTACCACGCGGTGCAGTACGGCCTGAACCCCGAGACCGGCGAGATCGACTACGAGGAGGTCGAGCGCCTGGCGCGCAGCCACAAGCCCAAGCTGATCATTGCCGGTTTCTCTGCCTACGCCCGGGTCGTCGACTGGCGGCGCTTCCGCACCATCGCCGACGAAGTCGGTGCCTGGTTCATGGTCGATATGGCCCACGTGGCGGGTCTTATCGCCGCCGGCCACTACCCGAGCCCGATCCCCCATGCCCACGTGGTCACCACCACCACCCACAAGACCCTGCGCGGCCCGCGCGGTGGCCTGATCCTCTCCGCCGCCGGCGATGCGGATCTCTACAAGAAGCTCAACGGTGCGGTCTTCCCCGGCCAGCAGGGTGGGCCGCTGATGCACGTCATCGCCGCCAAGGCGGTGGCCTTCAAGGAGGCCATGAGCCAGGAGTTCGTCCAGTACCAGCAGCGCGTCATCGACAACGCCCGGGCCATGGCTGGGGTGTTCATGGCGCGCGGTTACGACGTGGTCTCCGGCGGCACCGACGACCACCTCTTCCTGGTCTCGCTGATCAAACAGGGCGTCACCGGCAAGGACGCCGACGCGGCGCTGGGCCGTGCCCATATCACCGTCAACAAGAACGCCGTGCCCAACGACCCCCAGAGCCCCTTCGTCACCTCCGGCCTGCGCATCGGCACCCCGGCGGTGACCACCCGCGGCTTCAGTGAGACCGAGTGTGGCGAGCTGGCCGGCTGGATCTGCGACATCCTCGATGTGCTGGCCGAGCAGCGCAACAGCGACGCCGTGGAGGCCGAAGTGCGCGAGAAGGTCGCCGAGCTCTGCGAGCGTCATCCGGTCTATGCCACGCCGGCGGCCGATGGCGACAAGGCCCTGGCAGGTGAGCCGGCCGAGTCCGTGCTCTAAACGCCGACACGAATCAGGAGAGGTTTCATGCAACGCTATTCAGGATTCGGGCTGGCGAAGCACGCGCTCAGCCACCATGAGAACTGGGAGCGCCAGTGGCGCAACCCCACCCCCAAGAAGCAGTACGATGTGATCATCGTCGGCGGCGGCGGCCACGGCCTGGCCACCGCCTACTACCTGGCCAAGGAGCACGGCATCACCAACGTGGCCGTGGTGGAGAAGGGCTGGCTGGGCGGCGGCAACACCGCCCGCAACACCACCATCGTGCGCTCCAACTATTTGTGGGACGAGTCGGCGGCGCTCTACGAGCACGCCATGAAGCTCTGGGAGGGGCTCTCCCAGGACCTCAACTACAATGTGATGTTCTCCCAGCGCGGTGTGCTCAACCTGGGCCATACCCTGCAGGACATGCGCGACATCCAGCGCCGGGTCAACGCCAACCGCCTCAACGGTATCGACGGCGAGGTGCTGGACGCCAAGGGCGTGCAGGAGATCGTGCCGATCATGGACTGCTCGAAGAACGCCCGCTACCCGGTGCTGGGCGCCTCCTGGCAGCCGCGGGCCGGCGTGGCGCGCCACGACGCCGTGGCCTGGGGCTATGCCCGGGCCGCCGATGCGCTCGGCGTGGATCTGCTGCAGAACACCGAGGTCACCGGCTTCAAGATCCGCGACGGCCGCGTCTACGGGGTGCATACCAACCGCGGTGACATCGAGGCCAAGACCGTGGGCTGCGTGGCGGCGGGCAACTCCGGGGTGTTGGCGAAGATGGCCGGCTTCCGGCTGCCGCTGGAGTCCCACCCGCTGCAGGCGCTGGTCTCCGAACCGCTCAAGCCGGTGTTGGATACGGTGGTGATGTCCAACCACGTGCACGGCTATATCAGCCAGACCGACAAGGGTGACCTGGTGATCGGTGCCGGCATCGATGGCTACAACGGTTACGGCCAGCGCGGCAGCTACCCCACCGTGGAGCACACCCTGCAGGCCATCGTCGAGATGTTCCCGATCTTCTCGCGGGTGCGCATGAACCGCCAGTGGGGCGGCATCGTCGACACCTGCCCGGACGCCTGCCCGATCCTCTCCGCCACGCCGGTGAAGGGGCTCTACTTCAACTGCGGCTGGGGCACCGGCGGCTTCAAGGCCACACCGGGCTCGGGTCATGTCTTCGCCTGGACCCTGGCCAAGAACCAGGCCCATCCGCTGGCGGCCCCGTTCTCCATCGACCGTTTCCATAGCGGCGCCCTCGTCGACGAACACGGCGCCGCGGGTGTGGCGCATTAAGGAGGCAATCCCATGTTTCATATCTACTGCCCCTACTGCGAGGAGTACCGCGAGGAAGAGGAGTTTCATCCCAAGGGCCAGGCGCATATCGCCCGCCCGGCGGACCCCGAGGCCTGCACCGACGAGCAGTGGGGCGACTACCTCTTCTTCCGCGACAACCCCCGCGGCATTCACCACGAGCTGTGGGTGCACGCCGTGGGCTGTCGCAAGTTCTTCAACATCACGCGCAACACCGTGAGCTACGAGATCCTCGAGACCTACAAGATGGGCGAGCAGCCGCGCTTCACCGCCGAGTATCCCGAGGGCAAGCCCGACGAGCAGGTCGCCGCTGAGAAAGTCGCCGCCGAGGCGGCAGGGGTCGAGCGTCAGGAAGGAGTCAAGGCATGAGCCAGGTCAACCGTCTTCGCGAGGGCGGGCGCATCGATCGCGCTCGTCGGCTTAACTTCACCTTCAACGGCAAGCGCTACCAGGGCCATGCCGGCGACACCCTGGCCTCGGCGCTGCTCGCCAACGGGGTGGATATCGTCAACCGCAGCTTCAAGTACTCGCGGCCCCGCGGCATCGTCGCCGCCGGCGCCGAGGAGCCCAATGCGCTGATCCAGCTGGGCAGCACCGAGGCGACCCAGGTGCCCAACGTGCGCGCCACCCAGCAGGCGCTGTTCGAGGGGCTCACCGCACAGAGCACCAACGGCTGGCCCAACGTCCAGCGCGATGTGATGAGCCTGGTGGGCAAGCTGGGCGGGCGCTTCATGCCGCCGGGCTTCTACTACAAGACCTTCATGGCCCCGGCCTCCATGTGGATGACCTACGAGAAGTTCATCCGCAAGGGCGCGGGCCTGGGCCGCAGCCCCATGGAGCGCGATCCGGATATCTATGACCACCTCAACCAGCACTGCGACCTGCTGGTGATCGGCGCCGGCCCGGTGGGCCTCGCGGCGGCGCTGACCGCGGCGCGTACCGGCGCCCGGGTGATCCTGGCCGACGAGCAGGAGGAGATGGGCGGCTCGCTGCTCGACAGTCGCGAGACCCTCAACGGCCAGCCGGCTTCCCAGTGGGTCGCCCAGGTGCTGGAGGAGCTCGCCGGGCTCGACAACGTCACCCTGCTGCCCCGCACCACCGCCCACGGCTACCACGACCACCACTTCGTGACCCTGCACGAGCGGCGCACCGAGCATCTCGGCGAGACCGCGCCGCTGGCCGCCGGCGTTCGTCCCGCCCGGTCGCGCCTGCATCGTGTGCGCGCCGGCCAGGTGCTGCTGGCCACCGGCGCCCACGAGCGGCCGCTGGTCTACGCCGGCAACGACGTGCCGGGTAACCTGGTCGCCGGTGCCGTCTCCACCTATATCCGTCGCTACGGCGTGGTACCGGGCAACAAGCTGGTGCTCTCCGTCAGCAACGACCACGCCTACCGCGCCGCCCTGGACTGGGATGAGGCCGGTCGCGAGGTGGTGGCCATCGTCGATGCACGTCCGGCGCCGGACGGCGAGCTGGTGGAGCAGGCCCGCGACCGCGGACTCCGCGTCATCACAGGCTCGGCCGTGCTCGAGGCCAAGGGCAGCACCCGTGTGAGCGGCGCCCGCATCGCCACCATCGATACCGCGACCTTCACGGTCACCGGCCAGGCCGAGACCCTGGCCTGCGACACCATCGCCAGCTCCGGCGGCTACAGCCCGGTGATCCACCTGGCCTCCCACACCGGGGCGCGACCCACCTGGAACGACGAGGTCCTCGGCTTCGTGCCGAGCCTGGTGAAGGGCGTGCACGCCGCCGGCAGCGCCCGGGGGATCCATGACCTGGCCGAAGGGCTGGCCGACGGCATGGCCAAGGCCTGCGAGGCGCTCGCCGAGCTGGGCAAGTCCGCCGAGGTCATCGCGCTGCCCCAGGTCGAGGCGCGTCGGGAAGGGGTCGCCTGCGCGCTCTATCAGGTGCCCCACGAGAAGCCGACCCTGCGCGCGCCCAAGCAGTTCGTCGATATGCAGAACGATGTCACCGCGGCGGCCATCGAGCTCGCCACCCGTGAGGGCTTCGAGTCCATCGAGCACGTCAAGCGCTACACCGCCATGGGCTTCGGCACCGACCAGGGCAAGCTCGGCAACATCAACGGCATGGCCATCGCCGCCCGCTGCCTGGGCAAGTCGATCCCCGAGGTGGGCACCACGGTGTTCCGGCCCAACTACACGCCGGTCACCTTCGGTGCCATCGCCGGTCGCCACTGCCGCGACCTCTTCGACCCCGAGCGCTACACCGCCATGCACCAGTGGCACGTGGAACACGGCGCCGAGTTCGAGGAGGTGGGCCAGTGGAAGCGCCCCTGGTACTTTCCACAGAGCGTCAACGGCAAGCAGGAGACCATGCATGAAGCCGTGGCCCGGGAGTGCCTGGCGGTGCGCGAGAAGGTCGGCATCCTCGATGCCTCCACGCTCGGCAAGATCGATATCCAGGGGCCGGATGCCCGGGAGTTCCTCAACCGCATCTACACCAACAAGTGGGCCAAGCTGGCCGTCGGCCGCGCCCGCTACGGGCTGATGTGCAAGGACGACGGCATGCTGATGGACGACGGCACCACCAGCTGCCTGGGCGAGAACCACTTCCTGATGACCACCACCACCGGCGGCGCCGCCGGGGTCATGGAGTGGCTGGAGCTGTGGCACCAGACCGAGTGGCCGGAGCTGAACGTCACCTTCACCTCGGTGACCGACCACTGGGCGACCATGACCATCACCGGGCCGGAGGCGCGTAACCTGCTCGCCGAGATCACCGATATCGATCTGGCTCGTGACCGGTTCAAGTTCATGGACTGGCGCGAGGGCAAGGTGGCCGAGGTGCCGGCGCGGGTGTTCCGCATCTCCTTCACCGGTGAGCTCGCCTACGAGATCAACGTCCAGGCCAACTATGCGCTGCATGTCTGGAAGACGCTCTTCCAGCACGGCGAGAAGTACGGCCTGACGCCCTATGGCACCGAGACCATGCACGTCCTGCGCGCGGAAAAGGGCTTTATCATCGCCGGCCAGGACACCGACGGCTCGGTGACCCCGGAGGACCTGGGGATGCAGTGGGCCGTCGGTTACGACAAGCCCTACTCCTGGGTGGGCAAGCGGGCCCTGTCGCGCTCGGATACTCGGCGCATCGACCGTAAGCAGCTGGTGGGCCTCAAGCCCAAGGATCCCACCGTGGTGCTGGAGGAGGGTGCCCAGATTGTCTTCGATCCGGACCACGCCATCCCCATGCCCATGGTGGGCCATGTGACCTCCAGCTACTACAGCCCGACCCTGCAGAGCGGCTTCGCGCTGGCCGTGGTCAAGGGCGGCCAGTCGCGCATGGGCCAAACCGTCTATCTGCCCATGGCCGACGGCAAGACCCATGCCGCAGAAATCGTCGGCCCGATCTTCTACGACCCCAAGGGAGAGCGCCAGCATGTCTGAGCAAACCGCCAACTGGTTCAACCTCTACGACGCGCGACCCGACACCGAGGTACCGGCGGAGTCCCCGCTGGCCTGGTCCTATCAGAACAGCGGCCGGCCGAGCGTCAGCCAGAGGAGCCGCGTGGTGCTGCGCGAACGGCCGATGCTCGGCCATCTGATCCTGCGCGGCGGCGCCATCGTGCTCGATGAGGCGGTGCGCCGGGTGCTCGGCTTCGGCGTGCCGGGACGCCCCAATTCGCTCAGCCAGGACGAGGGCGGCGAGCGCTCGATCCAGTGGCTCTCGCCGGATGAGTGGCTGTTGATCGTGCCCGGCGGCGAGGAGTTTTCTCTGGAGAGCAGGCTGCGCGAGGCCCTGGGCGACGCCCACTACGCCATCGTCAACGTCAGCGGCGGCCAGACCCTGCTCGAGCTCGAGGGCGACAAGGCCCGGGAGCTGTTGATGAAGTCGACGCCCTACGACGTCCATCCCGACGCCTTCCCGGTGGGCAAGGGGGTGACCACGGTATTCGCCAAGAGCAACCTGATCCTGCGCCGCCCCACGGAAACCCGCTGGGAGCTGGTGCTGCGTAGAAGCTTTGCCGACTACTGCTATCGCTGGATCCTCGATGCTGGCAGGGAGTATGCCATCGGCGTCGAGGCCTGACAGGGGCGGGGCCGGCAGCCGTCGGCCCCCTCCGGGAGAGAACATCATGCACGACAACAACAATCTCTGGATCCTGGCGGCCCAGTGCCCGAGCCGGCTCGGCACCGTGGACGTGGTGACCCGCTTCCTCAAGGAGAGCCGCTGCTACATCACCGAGCAGCACACCTTCGATGACCGGCAGAGCGGTGGCTTCTTCATCCGCACCGAGTTTCGTCCCGAGGAGGCGGACTTCGACGCGGCGGCCTTCCAGGCCGGCTTCGCCGAGCGCGCCGCCGAGTTCGAGATGAGCTTCGAGCTGACCGCCCCGGGCACGCGCATGCCGGTGGTGATCATGGTCTCCAAGGCCGATCACTGCTTGAACGACCTGCTCTATCGCTACCGCATCGGCCAGCTGCCGATCGACATTCGCGCCATCGTCTCCAATCACCCGGACCTGGCGACCCTGGCGGAGTGGCACGGCATTCCCTATCACCACTTCCCCATCACGGCCGAGACCAAGCCCGAGCAGGAGGCCCGGGTCTGGGCGGTGGTCGAGGAGACCGGCGCCGAGCTGGTGATCCTCGCCCGCTACATGCAGGTGCTGTCGAGCGATATGTGCGAGAAGCTCAGCGGCCGGGCGATCAATATCCACCACTCCCTGCTGCCGGGCTTCAAGGGCGCCAAGCCCTACCACCAGGCCTATGCCAAGGGCGTGAAGCTGGTCGGCGCCACCGCCCACTACATCAACGACGACCTGGACGAGGGGCCGATCATCACCCAGGGCGTCGAGCCGGTGAGTCATACCGACTACCCGGAGGACCTGGTGGCCAAGGGGCGCGATATCGAGTGCCTCACCCTGTCCCGAGCCGTCGCCCTGCACGTGGAGCGCCGCGTCTTCCTGCACGCCAACCACACCGTGGTCTTCGATCGCTAACGCATGACGTGGGTGTGTGGTGTAGGAGGCCGGCTCTGCCGGGCGAATGGCGCCGTCAGGCGCCCAGTGAAGAACTCAACATAAAGGTCATGAAACCATGCCAATCAGCGTCTTCGATCTGTTCAAGGTCGGCGTCGGACCGTCGAGCTCCCATACCGTGGGTCCCATGCAGGCCGCCTACGACTTCGTCGATGAGCTCAAGGCGCGCGAATGGCTCGAAGGTGTCTCTCGCCTCGAGGTCCAGCTCTTCGGTTCGCTGTCGGCCACCGGCATCGGCCACGGCACCGATCGCGCCGTGATCATGGGGCTGATGGGCGAGCGCCCCAACCGCATCGACCCGGCCATCATCGGTCCCTGCCTCCAGGAACTGCGTGAGACCGCCACCCTGCGACTGGACAGGCGCCACCCGGTGCCCTTCCTGTGGGAGCGGGACATGCAGCTCCATCCCGACAGCCTGCCCCACCACCCCAACGCCATGCGGCTGATCGCCCACGGCCACGGCGGTGAGTGCTACCAGAACACCTACTACTCGGTGGGCGGCGGCTTCGTGGTGAACCAGGCCCAGGCCGAGCAGGGCGATCTCGACGCCGATACCACCGAGCTGCCCTACGACTTCCAGACCGCCGCCGATCTGATGCGCATGTGCCGGGAGAGCGGCCTGCGCATCAGCGAGCTGATGCTGGCCAACGAGACCGCCTGGCGCAGCGAGGCCGAGATTCGCGCCGGCCTGTGGCAGATCTGGCTGGCCATGAAGGCCTGCGTGGAGAAGGGCCTGGAGGCCGAGGGCGTGCTGCCCGGGGGCCTCAACGTCCGCCGGCGCGCCCGCTCGCTGCACCAGCGGCTGCTGGCGGCCGATGACAACCCCTCGCTGATCGCCTCGACGATGACGGCCATGGACTGGGTCAACCTCTATGCCCTGGCGGTCAACGAGGAGAACGCCGCCGGCGGGCGCATGGTCACCGCGCCCACCAACGGCGCGGCGGGCATCATTCCGGCGGTACTGCACTACTACATGCAGTTCCAGCCGGATGCCTGCGAGCGCGACGTGGTGGATTTCCTGCTGGCCGCCGGGGCCGTGGGCATCCTGTGCAAGAAGAACGCCTCCATCTCCGGCGCCGAGGTGGGCTGCCAGGGCGAGGTGGGGTCGGCCTGCGCCATGGCTGCCGCCGGGCTCACCGAGGTGATGGGCGGCAGCGTCGGTCAGGTGGAGAACGCCGCCGAGATCGGCCTGGAGCACAACCTGGGGCTGACCTGCGACCCGGTGGGAGGCCTGGTGCAGGTGCCCTGCATCGAGCGCAACGCCATCGCCTCGGTGAAGGCGATCAACGCCGCCCAGATGGCGCTGCGCGGCGACGGCGAGCACTTCATCTCCCTGGACAAGGTGATTCGCACCATGCGCGACACCGGGGCCGACATGCAGGAGAAGTACAAGGAGACTTCCCGCGGCGGCCTGGCCGTCAACGCCATCGAGTGCTGAGGCTCAGCGCCGGATGCCGATGGTGCGTCCGGCGAGCTCCGGCCAGGCACCGTCGTCGGCATGGGGCAGGGCGGCGATGGCCTCGGCCACCGGCGCCGGGAAGGCGTCGGGGCGGCCGCTCTCCCGGTTCATGCCCATCAGCATCTGCTCGCTGGTGGCCAGCAGATTGCCCTCCTCGTCGAACAGCGTGAAGAAGGCATGCAGCCGCTTGGCGTCGCGGTCCAGCAGGGTCACCGCGACCTCGAGCGGCTGGCCCTGATGGGCCTCGCGGCGGTAGCAGAGATGGGTCTCCAGGGTGTAGAGCGTGTAGCCGTGCCGGTCGCGCCCGGCCGAGTCCAGGTCGATACGGTCCATCAGCGCCTCCACCGCCAGGGAGAAGACCCTGGCGTATTCGGCGTCGTTCATATGACCGTTGTAGTCGACCCACTCCGGGGCGACCCGGGTCGTGAAAATCACCATCAGATGCGTCCCTCCAGGCCTTCCGCTTCCGGCCAGTATTTCTGAACCAGGTCGAGCAGTTCAACCAGGAAGTCGTCGCGGCGACGGTCGAGTTCGCTGACCGGCCGGCCGGCGGCCTGGTATTCGCAGCCCTCGACCACCTTGTCGATCAGCGTGTCGGTGAGCTCGGGGGCCTCGAGCTTGGTCCAGGGCAGCTTCAGGGCGGGGCCGAACTGCTCCAGCATATGGCGCATGCCCGATTCGCCGCCGGCCAGGTGGAAGGTCAGGAAGGTGCCCATCAGCGACCAGCGCAGGCCGCAGCCGTAGACCACGGCGGCGTCCACCTCCTCGGTGGTGGCCACGCCGTCGTTGACCAGGTGCAGGGCCTCCCGCCACAGCGCCTCCATCAGGCGATCGGCGATATGCCCCTCGATCTCCCGGCGCACCACCAGGGGACGCATCTCGAGTGCCTGGTAGAGCCCCCGGGCGCGCTCGATCGGCTCGACGGCGGTGGCCTCGCCCCCCACCAGCTCCACCAGCGGCAGCAGGTAGACCGGGTTGAAGGGGTGGGCGACGATCACCCGCCCCGGGGCGCGGGTGCAGTCCCGCTGCAGGTCGCTGGGCTTAAAGCCGGACGTCGACGACCCGATGATGACTTCCGGTGCCGCCACGGCGTCCAGGGCGGCGAGGATCTCGCGCTTGAGCGGGAGGCGCTCCGGCACGTTCTCCTGGATCAGGTCGGCGCCGGCCACGGCCGCTTCGAGGCTGTCGACGAAGGTGAGTCGCGCGGGGCTGGCGCCCTCGGCCAGGCCCAGGCGCTCGAGAGACGGCCAGGCGTTGTCGACGAAGGCGCGGGTACGCTCAGGGGCCTCCGGGGCCGGGTCGAAGGCCACCACGTCCCAGCCCCGGGCCAGGGCCCGGGCGATCCAGCCGTTGCCGATCACCCCGGTGCCGATCACGGCGAGACGACGACTCATGCCTCACCTCCTGCGACGCTCTCGAGCGCTTTCTCGACAATCTGGCCGGTGCGCGGGTCGCGCAGCCCCAAGTGGGCGCGGGTCTCGGCGGGGGTCATGACCCGGGCGCCGAGGTTCTCGATGAGGGTGGTGGCCTTCTCCACCAGCTGGCCGTTGGTGGCCAGCACCCCCTTCTCCAGGTAGAGGTTGTCCTCCAGGCCGACCCGGGCATGACCGCCCAGCAGCACCGCCTGGGCGACCATGGGCATCTGCTGGCGACCGATGCCGAAGGCGGCCCAGTTGGCGGTCTCCGGCAGCTTGTTGCGCATGGCCAGCATGGTTTCGGTGTCCGCCTCGGCGCCCCAGGGGATGCCCAGGCATAGCTGATAGAGGGGGTCGCCGTCGAGCAGGCCCTCCTGCTGCAGCTGGCGGGCGAACCACACATGGCCCAGGTCGAAGCACTCCAGCTCCGGCTTGACCCCGGCGGCACGGACCAGGCGGGCATGCTCGCGCAGCCAGTCGGCGGGGTTCACGTAGACCATGTCGCCGAAGTTGAGGCTGCCGCAGTCGAGGGTGCAGAGCTCCGGCAGGAGCTCGCCCACCGGCGCGTGGCGCTCCGCCGGGGTCTGGATATCGGTGCCCGGGCCACCGCGGGTGGGGTCTTCGGCGTCGGGAATCCAGTCGCCGCCGCCGCCGGCGGTGATGTTCATGACGATATCCACGTCCGCTTCGCGGACCCGCTCCATCACCTCGCGGAAGTGCTCCACGGAGTGGCTGATGCCACCGGTCTCCGGGTCGCGCACATGGATATGCGCCACGCTGGCGCCGGCCCGGGCGGCCTCGATGCAGCTGTCGGCGATCTGCTTCGGGGTGACCGGCACATGGGGGCTCTTGGCGGTGGTGTCGCCGGCGCCGGTGACGGCGCAGGTCAGAATCACGTTGCGGTTCATATGGGCGCGCTCCCGTTATGGAGTGGATACGCCGCTAGTGTGGGGAATTCGCGCCGGGGGGAGTTGGCATCAGGCGTCATGGAGTTGATGGCCGACGCCGGATCCTTACTGGCGTCGCATGATATCGCCGTGCAGCCGGGCCAGGCGGCCGAGCAGCTGGTTGCGCGGGCCGGGCGGTATGCCTTGGTCGATCAGCGCCTGCTGCATGTGCCCCACCACGGCGTTGAAGTGGGCGTCGGTAAGCCCCATGTGCTGGTGGGCGCGGTCCATGGGTGGGCCGTCATAGCGACAGGGGCCGTCGCTGGTCTCACACAGCTGCTGCTCCAGCGAGGCGACGAACAGATCGATGTTGGTGTTGGCAAAGAAGCCGACAATCTCGGGGTCGTCGGCTAGGCGCAGCGTGAAGTCTTCGACAATGGCACTGATGCCGGCATCGCCGCCAAGCTGTTGATAGAGTGAGCCCTGCCGCTGTTGAGCGCAGCCGGCGAGCAGGATGCTGACGAGCAGGGTGATGAGCAGTGGGCGCAGGGAAGGCATGAGGGGCTCCGGCTCAGAAGGCGACTTGCAGTGACAGATAGCCGCCGCGTTGATCGTCGAGACCAGCGATCGACCCCAAGTCGAGCCAGGCGCCGGTCAGGGAGACATGCTTGTTGAAGAAGAAGGCGCTGTAGGCAGCCTGCCAACCGTCTTCCCGGGCGAAGCCCAGATTATCGGGTTTCTGGCGGTACTCCATGCCGACGACCCAGTTCGGGGTCAGGAAGAGTCCCAGCGAGCCTTCGGCGACCAGTGAGCGGCTCGCTTGCCGGTCACCGCCGAAGCCTAGCAGACCGCCCTGATTGGCCTTGGTTGATCGCAGCGTCAGGTTGGCCAGCAGGTTGCGCCCGGCCGCGGCATCGAAGAACAGCTTGCTGCCGGCGAGGTAGATATCGTTGCCTCGGTTGGCTCGGGCGCCCACCGCCCGGGCCAGGTTGCCGTCGTCCAGGCGCTTGTGTTGCAGGCCCAGGCTCCAGATGCCCCAGGGGTGATAGAGCACGTCGCCGAACAGGCGAACCTTCAGGCCATGGATGTCCTGCGCGAGTTTGCCGCCCAGGGTGTCCAGGCCGAGGCGCTGACGCGCGAAGGAGAGCTCCAGGCGATCGTTCCAGTTGGCGGCCACGCCGGCGACATCCAGCCGGTAGTCTTCCAGGCGGGCGGCGCTGCGGGTTGCCGTGATCGCCCACTCCCCTTCGCTGGCGGTGCCGGTCAGCACGCCCCAGGGCGACAGGCCGCCGCCGCTGGCGCCTTCGATCTGGGTCACCCCGCCGGTGCCCAGCAGTCGACTGCCGGCCCAGCTGTGGGGGGCCTGCAGCAGCAGGCCACATAGCAGGATGAGCCATAACGGCCGGACGGCTGCGCGTGATGCCGGTGTCATTGCCTCTCCTTGGTGAGGGCCTTGTCGTGAGCGGCCTTCCAGGCGCAGAACTGGCTGGCCGACAAGGGGTGTGAGAACAGATAGCCCTGCAAGATGTCGCAGCCCAGACGCGTTAGCAGGACCCTTGATGCCTCGGTTTCCACGCCTTCGGCGACGATCTCGAGGCCCAGGTTGTGGCCAAGCTCGATGGTCGAGCGCACGATGATCTCGTCATCGGCGTTTTCGTCCAGCTTGAGAATGAAGGACTTGTCGATCTTGAGCTCCTGGACCGGCAGGCGCTTCAACTGGGCCAGTGACGAATAGCCGGTGCCGAAATCGTCCACGGCGATGCGCAGCCCGGCCTGGCGCAGCGTATCGAGCCGGCAGGCGGCCTGCTCGGGCTCCTGCATGATGGCGCTCTCGGTGATTTCCAGGCGCAGCCGCTCGGGACTCAGTCCATGGCTTGTCAGGCAGTGCTGCAGCCGGCCGGGCAGGCTGTCGTCGGTCACGTCCTTGGCAGAGAGGTTGATGGCGGCGTCGACCCGACAGCCATCCTGCTCCCAGGCGCGGAGCTGGGCACAGACGGTGTCCACCATCCACTGCGTCAGGCGCTGGATGCTGCCCGAGTGCTCGGCGAGGGTGATGAATTCGTCCGGGGGGATGAAGCCGAGGCGGGGGTGTTGCCAGCGCATCAGCGCCTCGACCGCGGTCACCCGGCCCGTGCGGGCGTCGAGTTGAGGCTGATAGACCATCGTCAGCTGGCCCTGGGGCGCGGCTTCCTGAAGGTCGTGTACCAGGGTCAGCTGGCGTAGGTGCTGCTCGTCCTGCCCCACCACATAGCACCGATGGGGTTGTCGCGCACGTCGGGCCAGATCGAGGGCGATCTCGGCCCGACGCAGCAGCAGTGTGGCACTGTCCCCGTGACCGGGGTAGCGCACCTCGCCGATGGCCAGCGTCAGGCGAAGCGGCGATCCTTGCAAGTCGATGGGTTCGGCAAGGCGGTGTTGCAGCGTCTCCAGCCAGTCTTCGTCGGCGGCCGGTGCCGCGAGGTGCAGCAGAAACTCGTCGCCGCTCAAGCGATAGGCGGCGGTCTTCGGCATGGGCAGTGCCTTGAGTCGCTGGGCGAACACCTTGAGCACCTGGTCACCCACGGCATAGCCGAAGGTGTCGTTGATGGTGCGCAGCCCGTGGATGGAGAGGCGCAGCAGGGTAAAGGGATGGCCCTTTTCGATAGCAGTGCCGATGTCCTGCTGGGCCGAATGTCGGTTACCCAGGTCGGTGAGCAGATCGTGCAGGGACTGGTGGATCAGGGACTGCTCACGGCGGTCGATGTCGTCCTGCATGGCGAGCAGGGTCTGGGCTAGAACCCCCGTCTCCCCCCGTGACGAGACGGGGATGTGCGACAGCCGCTCGCCGCGGCCGATACGCCGGGCGGCCTCGGTGAGCTTGATCAGCGGTCGCGCCATGCTGCGAGCGCTCAGCGCGGCGATCACCGCGGTGACCAGCAGCGTCAGGGCGAAGATCGCCAGCAGGCGCCAGCGCAGCTCGGCATAGATCTCCAGCAGCTCATGTCGCGTCCGGCGCGTCAGAGCGTAGGCTTGCTCGTCATCCCCGACGGAAAGCGGCTGGGTGCGGGTCAGGTAGCCGTCCTCGGCCAGCAAGGCCGCCCGGGTATCGTCGGTGACGAAGCGGGTATCCAGCCGGGTCAGGGCGCTGATCTCCTCGGCGAGATTGGCATCGAGCAGAAACCCCATCCCAACCCAGGCGATCAGGCCGGGCGCCCGTACCGGCAACAGCACGAACTGGTAGGGGCGACCGTCGTGAAGCACTACGTCGACCACCTCCCCTTCGCGGCGCGCCTGTTCCCAACGCTTGGGGAAGGGCGGCGGCGCCCCGGCGCGGTGGTGGCTGCTGGCCAGTAGCTCCCCCTGCGGGCTGCTCAGCAGTACCATGTCGGCGCCGGCCCGGTCCCCGTGGTTGGCGAGGACGCTGCGCAGCGTCTCGGTGTCCTGGGTGGCCACGGCGCTCTTGAAACCGAAATCCGCGGCCAGGATGGCGACGTTGTCGCGCAGCTGCTGGCCGCGCTCATCAAGCAGTTGAAGGGCGACATCCAGCCCCACCTCAAGCTGGCGCTCGCCCTTGGTGAGAGTGTCCTGCTGTAGCGTTCGCAGGATGGCACCGGCGGCCACGAGCTGGGCTACGATCACCATGGCGAGCATCACGAGCAGAAGGCGGCGGCGAAACGACATTCACTCATCCTTTGACTCTTGCAACGCCTGCCAGAAGTGTTGCTGAAGGGCCGAGGGTTCTTGCGGTGTCGGCAGGCTCGCCTGGAGGTCCAGTGCCACCGTCAGCGATTCTCCCGCGCTGATTTCGCCCTCCCACCACGTCTGGTGGGTATCGTCGAGGCGTGGGTGCCAGATGCGCAGGCGATGTTCGCCGGGGGGCAGGTCAGGAAACTCGGCCTGCCCATTGGGGCCGGTTAGGGCCACCGCGGCGGCGTCGCTGACCACGATGAAGGCCTGCATGTGATCGTGAATGTTGCACCCCAGCACCACCACGCCCGGTTGGTCGAAGTGGATGGGGGGAGGCGTTTCCTGCAGGTAGAGCTCGAGTTCGAATACCTTGGCCGGCGAAAAGGAGAAGACGTGGTGGCGTGTGGTGTCGTGGTTGGGAAACTCGACCCGGCTGTCGATGGGCACCACCGAGACATGGGGGTGGAAGGTCGCGTCGCGCTGGATCACCTGATGCGCCAGGCCGGCTGTCGGCACGACCTGGGAATGGAGGATCTCGATCACCGCCTCGTCCAGTGGTTCATGGCTGCTGGCATCGGTCACTGCGAGTTGTGCGGCAGCGACCGGCAAGCCAGGGAAGAGGCAGAGCAGCAAGGCCAGGCCGCCGAGAAAGTGTTTTCCGTTGTGCATCGCGAATCTCTTGCCAAGCGTCTCGAGTGTCAAGCCGATGCTAGCATGGCACAACGTTGAGGAGGGGGCAGGTCAATCCATCATGTCTAGGTCGCGCTGAAGATGCAGCGACCGTGAATAAAGGTCTGTTGCGGCTGGAGGTCGCCGTCGAGCAGGGTAATGTCGGCGTCATAGCCCACGGCCAAGCGGCCTTTTCGGCCATGCAGGCCGAGCACACGAGCCACGTTCCCCGAGATCAGCTCCAGGGCCTGCTCGAGTGGTAGCACGTCCTCGCTCACCAGGCGCTGCCAGTCCGCGATCAGGGCGGTGTTGCGCGCCACCCGCATGCCGATATAGGCGCCCTGGGCGTCGAACTCGGGCAGACTGCCATTGCAGTCGGAGCTCATGGTGATGCGCTCGACGGGAACGCCGCGGCGGAGCAGTCTCGACACCGCGTCGAAGCCGGACAGCCCCTCCTCGCCGGGGTCCTCGAAGGCGGTTACGTCGACACAGGCCTCGAACCTCAACGCATAGTCGGCGGCCTCCTCGAGCAGCTGGCGGTGACGGTTCACGTGGGTGGGGATCACCTGGTCGGCGGGGATCTCGGTCTCTGCGAGCAGTCGATGCAGCGGCTCCAGCCCGCGCTTGCCGTCGCCGAGATGGAAATGGCAGATGCCGCGCTTGCCGGCCAGCATGGCGCCGACCCGGACCTCGCTGACCAGTCGCTCGATCTCGTCCTGGCGCGGCTGGCTCGAACGATGGTCCGAGATCGCCAGCTCCCCCAGGCCGATGACCTCGGGGATCCAGGCCAGGTCGCGCTGAACGTCGCCGGTGAGGGTCGGGGGCGGCACGCGATAGGCGCCCGTGTACATATAGGCCGCAATGCCTTCGGCCTTGAGCCCGCGTACCTTGGCCAGCAGGTCCGCGGGGGAGCGGCTGATGCTGTCGGTTCCCAGCACCCCCACCACGGTGCCGATGCCCATGGAAGCAATTTCGTGGGCGGTGATCTCCGGGCAGCGGGTGCCGCAGCCCCCCTCGCCGCCGCCGCCGGTCACATGCACGTGCTGGTCGATAAAGGCGGGCACAGCGGTGAGGTCACGCGCTTCCACGACCCGCACCGGCCAGCCCGCCGGGACCTCCATATCCCGCCCCAGGGCCGCGATCCGGCCGTCGGCGATCAGCAGGTCGGTGGCGTCGAGCGGCTCCGGCGCATGGAGGCATCCAACCCGCAGCAGGGTCAGCAGCCGGTCTGCCCGGAGGGCGGTGGGCATCATGATGGCTCACCCCCGGACCCCGTCGCGGCGGCCGAACGGAAACGCCGCCCCCGGATACGCTCGATGGCGCCATCGACATCATCGATCAGCAATACCAGCAGGTCGCCTTCGCTTGCCTCATCGAAGGCCCGGTCGACGGCCTGCTGCTCTTCCATGATGACCTCGACCTGGCACGCATCGGGCACCGACTCGGCCCCTTCGCGAAGCAGGCGAGCGGCGTCGCCGGGGGCGCGTCCTCGGGCATCGGTCTCATAGATGAAGACGACGTCGTGCATCCTGGCGAGCAGGGTGCCCAGCGTGAACAGGTCCTGATCGCGGCGATTGCCGGGGGCGCTGGCCACGCTGATCCGTCGCCGGGCCGGAATACAGCTCACCAGCTCGCTCAGGGCCTCGAGCGCCGGCACGTTGTGCCCATAATCGATCAGCACCTTGATACCGTCGGCCTCGATCAGGTTAGTGCGCCCGGGATTCTGTCCCGGGGTGGGGTGGAAGGTCTGCAGGCCCATCTGGATGTCGGCGATGGAGAGCCCCAGGGCATAGGCCGAGGCGCTGGCGGCCAGGGCATTGGCGACATTGAAGCGCGCGTGCCCTTCGAAGGTGATGGGGACGTCCACTACCGGGATCACCTCGGCCTCGACGTGGCCCTGGCGCATCACGATGCACTCGTTGTGCACCGTAAAGGCGACACCCTGTTCGCGGACATGCTGGCGGACGGGGCGCGAGTCGGGGTCCAGCGTGAAGAAGATGATGTCGCCCCGGGCCCACTGCTGGCCTTCCAGCACCCGGGGGTCGTCGGCATTGAGCACGGCCGTCCCGTCCTGGCGGACGGCATCGACCACCACCGTTTTGCAGCGTGCCAGTTCATCGAGGGTGTGGATGTCGTGCTCGCCCAGGTGGTCGCTGGCGATGTTGAGCAGCACGCCCACGTCGCATTCGTCGAAGCCGAGCCCACGGCGCATGATGCCGCCGCGGGCGACCTCGAGCACCGCAGTCTCCACCGTCGGCTCGCGCAGCACGATCGTGGCCGCCTGGGGACCGCTGTAGTCGCCACGCAGGATCACGTGGTTGTCGATCTCGATGGTGCCGGTGCAGGCCATGCCGACGTTGCGTCCCGCCTGGCGCAGCAGGTGCGAGAGTAGGCGCACCGTGGTGGTCTTGCCGTTGGTGCCGGTGATCGCCGCGATGGGAATGCGCCCC
This sequence comes from Billgrantia campisalis, assembly GCF_022341425.1. Taxonomy (GTDB): domain Bacteria; phylum Pseudomonadota; class Gammaproteobacteria; order Pseudomonadales; family Halomonadaceae; genus Halomonas; species Halomonas campisalis. Next base: position 24,653 of record NZ_JABFUC010000011.1, read on the forward strand.
GTGGCCTCGCTGTTGGGGAACAGCATGTCGATCACCGGGCGGCCCACATCGCGGCCCTCCCCGTGGGTGGGCGACAGGTGCATGCGCAAGCCGGGCCCGGCGTTGACCTCGACCACGGCGGCGGACTGCTCCTCCAGGGGCCGGGTCAGGGTCTCGGCCAGCAGGTCGATGCCGATGATGTCGAGCCCGACCAGCCGCGCGATGCGCTCCGCCACATAGCGCACTTCCGGGTGGACATTGTCGGTCACGTCCGTGGCCGTGCCGCCGGTGCTCAGGTTCGCCGTGGGCTTGAGAAAGACGATTTCGCCCGCTGGGATCACGCTCTGCAGGGTCAGGTTCTGCTGGCCGATCAGCCGCAGCGACTGCTCGTCCAGCGGGATCTGGGTCAGCAGGTTCTCGTGGCCGATGCCACGACGCGGATCGCGGTTCTCCTCGTCGACCAGGGCCTGGAGGGTGGCGACCCCGTTGCCGACCACATGCGCCGGGCGACGCCGGGCGGCGGCCACGAGCTTGCCGTCGATGACCAGCAGACGATGGTCTTCGCCTCTGATGTATTGCTCGACGATCGCCGAGGGGTTGTGATGGGCGGCGATGTCGAAGGCGTCACGCAGCGCCTGGTCGTCCTCGATGTTGGTGCTCACCCCGCGGCCATGGTTGCCGATGAGCGGCTTTACCGCGACGGGATAGCCGATGTCGCGTACGGCCTCGAGGGCCTCGTCGAAGGTGCCGCACACCCGCCCCTGGGGGACCGGGATGCCGGCATCGCCGAGCACCTGCTTGGTCCAGGCCTTGTCGTCGGCGATGCCGTAGCCGATCAGATTCGTATGGCCGGTCACCGTCGCCTGGATGCACTGCTGCCGATGGCCGTGACCGAACTGGATGTAGCTGTTTTCCTCGCTCAGGCGGGTATAGGGAATGCCCCGCTGCTTGGCGGCGTCGACGATGGCGGCCGTGGAGGGTCCGAGCATATGGGCATCGCGCACCTTGCGTAGGCGGTCGATGATCGCCGGCATGTCGATCGCCTCGCCAGCGAACAGTCGCTCGACGAAGTCGACGGCCTCGATGCCGGCGGCCAGGCCACAGGCCTCGTCACGGTAACGATAGACGACGTTATAGATACCGGTTTCATAGGAATCGACCGTCTTGCCGTAACCCACCGAAAAGCCGATCAGATTCTGTAGTTCGATCGAGACATGCTCTACCACGTGGCCGGCCCAAGTGCCGCGCTCGAGCCGTTCCAGGAACCCGCCGGGTCGGCCGACCGAGCAGCGGTGTTCGTAAAGGGTCGGCAGAAGTTCGGTAATGCGTTCTACGATGCCAGGAACGCTATCGCTCGGCCGCTCTTCGAGTTCACCGATGTCCAGGCGCATGAAGATGGCCGGATAGCGGCTGTAGTAGTTCGGGCCGCGCAGCGCCCGATGCTCGAGAATGATCATCGTTTCTCCGCGAGAATGGCACTGAGTTCGTCGGCAACCAGATAGCGTCGCGCTTCGACGTCGAACCCGTGGCCGCTGACCATCGCATGGAGGATCATATTCTCGACGGCCACCGGTTCGCCCATGGCAAGCTCGGCGATGTTGGAGCTCGCCAGGTCGCGGCTGTCGATGATGATGACGTGGCCCGGCCCGATGGCTTCGAGAATGCCGTGGGGGTGGATGATCACGCCGGCATCTTCGCCAAGGCCCACGCCCAGATGCTCCGGGTTGCTCGCTCCGACCTCCATCAGGCGCGTAAAGCGGCCTCGCTCGAGGAAGTGGCTGTCGATGATCAAGCCTTCGACGAGCCCGAGACCGAAGGTCATGTTGACGGCGCCCTTGCGCAGGGCATCGGCGGCGGCGCCGTTGTAGATCATGGTGCCCGGCATGGCCGCCGCGCCGGCACTGGTCCCGGCCACCACCGCGCCGCCCTTCAGGCGACTGCGGATGGCCTTGAGGGTCGGCGAGCCGCCCAGGACATTGGTCAGACGCAGCTGGTCACCGCCGGTGAAGAAGATCACGCCGCTCTGCTCGATCAGGCGCACCGTGTCGGCATCGGCCGCCTCCTGGCGGTCACGGATATCCAGCGAATGGACGCGGCTGGCACCCAGGCGAGAGAAGGCCGCTTCGTAGTCGGGCAGCACCTCGTCGGGAATGCCGCTCGCGGTGGCGATGACCGCGACCTCATGGCTATCCGCAGGGGCCAGGGCGAAGACCTGTTTAAGGATCGCGAGATCGGATGTCCTGTCTTCGGCCCCTCCGATGGCTACGAGGTGGCCGGATACCGAGTGGAGCGGATAGGTCATGGCCCTTTCGTCGCCCAGCGACGCTTTTGAGTAAACGCTGAAGCGGTGTCCACACGGGGGCTTGTCGATGATGGCGTGGCGCTTGCAGCCTACCCCTTCACTTATAACAGCCCTCCCGACACTTGACACGCCTTGCAGGCTCAAGAATCACGGTCAGGCTCGGATGCCCCCCACTGGTCGGCCGCTTGGCGAAAGCGCTGAATCTTTCCACGCGGCGGCGCTGGATTTACCGGCTAAGGTATGGGAGAAAAGCGTCAGGGCTATCGCCCAACAAACGATTGAACGAGGAACAACAAGATGTTCAAGAAGACCGTCCTGGCCAGCGCCGTGATCGGCGCCATGCTGGCCACCGCCGCTCATGCCGAAACCCTGCGCTGGACCCGCTCCGCGGACAGCCTGACCATGGATCCCCACTCCCAGAACGAGGGGCCGACCCACTCGGTCAACCACCAGATCTTCGATACCCTGGTCTACCAGGACATGGACGTGAACTATCAGCCGGGCCTGGCCACCGACTGGTATGTCCATCCAGACGACCCCAAGGTCTGGGTGTTCGAGATCCGCGAGGGGGTGACCTTCCACGAGGGCCAGTCGCTGACCGCCCACGACGTGGTCTTCTCGCTCAACCGCGCCCGCCACGAGCACGCCGACATGCGCGGCCTGCTGACTTCCATCGCCGAGGTGCGTGCCGCCGACGACTACACGGTGCACGTGGAGACCCACGACCCCAACCCGCTGCTGCCCAACAACCTCACCAACCTGTTCATCATGAGCCGCGAGTGGGCCGAGGAGCACGGCGTCGAGGAGCCGCAGAACTACGCCGCCGGTGAAGAGACCTATGCGGTGCGCAACGCCAACGGCACCGGTCCCTTCCGGGTCGAAAGCCGCGAGCCCGACGTGCGTACCGTCTTCGTGCGCAACGACGACTACTGGGGCATCGATCACTATCCGATGGAGATCTCCCGGCTGGTGTTCACCCCCATCGAGTCGGCTGCCACCCGCGTGGCGGCGCTGCTCTCCGGCGAGGTCGACCTGCTCCAGGAGACCCCGGTACAGGACATCGAGCGCCTGGGCAACGCGCCCGGCCTGAAGAACGAGCAGGGCGCCGAGAACCGCACCATCTTCCTGGGCATGCAGATGGGAGCGGCAACCCTGGAGACCGTCGATACCGACGACAATCCCTTCGCCGACCGCCGCGTGCGCGAGGCGATCAATCTGGCGGTGGACGCCAACACCATCCAGGTAGCGGTGATGCGCGGCAACGCCGAGCCCGCCGGCATGATCGCGCCGCCCTTCGTCAACGGCTACACCGAGGAGATGGACGTGGTGCTGCCGGCGGATATGGGTCGTGCCCAGCAGCTGATGGAAGAGGCCGGCTACGGCGACGGCTTCCGCGTCACCCTGCAGTGCCCCAACGACCGCTACGTCAATGACGAGCAGATCTGCCAGGCGGTGGTCAGCATGCTGGCGCGCATCGGCATCACCGTGGACCTGGTGGCCCAGACCCGCTCGCTGCACTTCGCCGAACTGGCCCGCGGCGAGTATGACTTCTACATGCTCGGCTGGGGCGTGCCGACCATGGACTCCGAGTACGTCTTCAACTACCTCTACCACACCAAGGAGGACGACCGCGGCACCTGGAACTTCACCGGCTACTCCGACGAGCGGGTGGACGAGCTGACCGTGGCCATGGGCCAGGAGACCGACGAAGAGACGCGCAACGCCATGATCGCGGAGGCCTGGCAGATCGTCCACGACGAGATTGTCTATATCCCGATCCACCACCAGATGCTGACCTGGTCGATGCGTGACGACATCGACTTCAAGGTGCAGAGCGAGAATACGCCGCACTTCAAGTATCTGAAGTTCAATAACTAAGCCAACGATGCAAACCAGCCCCCCGGCCGCCACAAGCGACCGGGGGGCTAACTAATGTGGTAATCCCATGCTTGCATTTCTAATACAGCGTGTACTACAGGCCGTCTTCGTGATGTTCGTGGTCGCGCTCATCGCCTTCTCGCTGTTCCACTATGTCGGCGACCCGGTGCTCAACATGCTCGGCCAGGAGGCCACCGAGGCCGACCGGGCCGAGCTGCGGGCGCGACTGGGCCTCGACCAGCCGGTGGTGGTGCAGTTCTATCGTTTCATCGTCAATGCCGCTCAGTTCGAGTTCGGCATCTCCTACCGCTCGGCGCGCCCGGTCACCGACCTGATCATGGAGCGCCTGCCGGCGACCCTGGAGCTGGCCATCATCTCGGCGATCTTCGCCGTGGTCATGGGCATCGGTCTGGGGATCTTCACGGCCCTGCGCCGCCGCAGCTGGCTGTCGAAGTTCATCATGACCACCTCGCTGATCGGCGTCTCGCTGCCCACCTTCCTGATCGGGGTGCTGCTGATCTACCTGTTCGCGGTGGAACTGGGCTGGCTGCCGGCCTTCGGTCGGGGCCAGACGGTGCACATCGGCGACTGGTGGACCACCGGGCTTTTGACCACCAGCGGCCTGCGTTCGCTGATCCTGCCGGCGATCACCCTGGGGCTCTTCCAGCTGACGCTGATCATGCGCCTGGTGCGTGCCGAGATGCTCGAGGTGCTCAGCACCGACTACATCAAGTTCGCCCGGGCCCGGGGGCTCTCCAAGCGCGTGGTCAATCTGCGCCATGCGCTGAAGAACACCCTCATCCCGGTGATCACCATCATCGGCCTGCAGTTGGGGACCATTATCGCCTTCGCCATCATCACCGAGACGGTGTTCCAGTGGCCCGGCGTGGGGGCGCTGTTCATTACTGCAGTGCGCTTCGTCGATATCCCGGTGATGGCCGCCTACCTGATGATGATCGGCCTGGTGTTCGTGGTCATCAACCTGGTGGTGGACCTGCTCTACTACGCCGTCGACCCGCGCCTGCGGGTGCAGGGAGGTGCCAAATGAGCCAGGAACAGAAAACGCCCGCAGCGGCCCCGGCGGTGCCCAAGCCACCCAGCAAGCTGCGCGCCTTCCTGGACAGCGATATCGTCTACTCCTGGAAGCGCCAGCCGGTGGTGATAGTGGCGACGCTGGTGACCCTGGTGATGTTCGCCGGCGCGCTCTTCGCCCCCTGGATCGCGCCGCAGAACCCCTTCGATCCTCGCCAGCTGGAGCTGATCGACGCCTTCACGCCGCCGCTGACCACGTCGGACTTCACCGGTAACTTCTACCTGCTGGGCAGTGACAGCCAGGGCCGCGACGTCTTCTCGGCGATCCTCTACGGCTCGCGCATCTCGCTGCTGGTGGGCTTCGCGGCGGTGATCTTCGCCCTGGCGCTGGGCACCGCCCTGGGCCTGATGGCGGGTTTCCGCGGCGGCTGGCGCGATGCGCTGATCATGCGTATCGCCGACGTCCAGCTCACCTTTCCCTCGATCTTGATGGCGCTGCTGATCTTCGGCGTGATCCGCGGGTTTCTGCCGCGTTCGATGCATGCCGAGGTGGCGATCATCGTGCTGATCATCGCCATCGGCCTCTCCGACTGGGTGCAGTACGCCCGGGCGGTGCGCGGTGCCACCATGGTCGAGAAGGGCAAGGAGTACGTGCAGGCGGCCCGGGTGATCGGCCTGCCGGCGCGCAAGATCCTCTTTCAGCATATCCTGCCCAATGTGATGCGACCGGTGCTGGTGATCGGCACCATCGGGCTGGCGCTCGCCATCATCGCCGAGGCGACGCTCTCCTTCCTGGGGGTCGGCATGCCGGCCACCCAGCCAAGCCTGGGGACCCTGATCCGGGTCGGCCAGGACTACATGTTCTCGGGAGAGTGGTGGATCCTGCTCTTCCCCGGGGTGGCGCTGCTGATGCTGGCGCTCTCCGTCAACCTGCTGGGAGACTGGTTGCGTGATGTCCTCAACCCCAAGCTCCGATAAGGGCAACCAAGGTGCGATGCCGGCGGCGGGCCACGAGCCAAACGCCGCCGAAGCGTCGACGCCGGTACTCAGCGTTCAGCACCTGCGGGTGGAGTTTCCCACCCGCCACGGCACCCTGGTGGCGCTGGACGATGTCTCCTTCGATATCGCCCCGGGGGAAGTTCTCGGCGTGGTGGGTGAGTCCGGTGCCGGCAAGTCGATGACCGGCAATGCGGTGATTCAGCTGCTCGAGCCGCCCGGGCGTATCGCTGGCGGCGAGGTGCGCCTCGGCGGCAAACGCATCGATGACCTGCCGGAGGAGGACTTCGTGCCGCTGCGGGGCCGCCATATCGGCATGATCTTCCAGGACCCGCTGACCAGCCTCAACCCGCTGTTCTCGATCGGCGACCAGCTGATCGAGACCATCCGCACCCACCTGCCGATGAACGAAAAGCAGGCGCGCGAGGAGGCCTTGAAACTGCTGCGGGAGGTGGGCATCCCCGCCGCGGAGGAGCGGCTGAACAGCTACCCTCACCAGTTCTCCGGCGGCATGCGCCAGCGGGTGGTGATCGCCCTGGCCCTGGCGGCGCGGCCCGAGTTCATCATCGCCGATGAGCCCACCACGGCACTGGATGTCTCGGTACAGGCGCAGATCCTCGCCCTGCTCAAGCGGCTCTGTGCCGACCACGGCACCGCGGTGATGTTGGTCACCCACGACATGGGGGTGATCGCCGAGACCGCCGACCGGGTGGCGGTGATGTATGCCGGCCGGCTGATCGAGATCGGCCCCGTGGAGGAGGTGATCCGCGATCCCCAACACCCCTACACCAAGGGCCTGATGGCCTCGATCCCGGGCATCGAGAAGACCCTCGACCGGCTCTACCAGATCGAGGGCTCCATGCCGCGGCTGGCGGCCATTCCCCCCGGCTGCGCCTTCAACCCGCGCTGCCCCCACGCCCAGGAGCGCTGTCGCCGCGAGCGGCCCGACCTGATGCCGGCGGGGGCCGGCCAGGCCGCCTGCTGGCTGCACGACCCGGTCGATCCGCTTCCCCGGATTGACCAGAACGACAAACAGGAGCATGCCCATGTGCGCTGACACGGCGATCAAGCAACAGCCGGTACCGGCGGGTGGCGACATCCTTCTGGAGGCCCGTGACCTGGCGCGCCACTTCGACGTCTCCAAGCCCTGGCTCAACCGGGTGCTGGAGCGCCGCGAAAAGCTGTCGCTCAAGGCGGTGGACGGGGTGAGTTTTTCCATCCGGCGCGGCGAGACCGTGGCGCTGGTCGGCGAGTCCGGCTGCGGCAAGTCCACGGTGGCCCGGCTGGTGGTGGGGCTCTACGGCCTGACTCGGGGCAGCCTCGTCTTCGACGGCGAGGACATCAGCGATCTGGCGAACCGGACCGGCCGCCAGGCGGCCAGCCTGCGCAAGCGTTTCCAGATGATCTTCCAGGACCCCTACGCCAGCCTCAATCCGCTCTGGCGGGTGGGGACCATCATCGGCGAACCGCTGCGCTTCTTTCGCCCCGAGCTGAGCAGTGCCGACCGTCGCCGCCGGGTGGGCGAGTTGCTCGAACAGGTGGGCATGTCCCCCATGGATGCGCTGCGCTATCCCCACGAGTTCTCCGGCGGCCAGCGTCAGCGTATCTCCATCGCCCGGGCGCTCTCCAACGAGCCGGAGTTCATGATCTGCGACGAGCCCACCTCGGCGCTGGACGTCTCGGTGCAGGCGCAGATCCTCAACCTGATGCGCGACCTGCAGGACGAATACGGCCTGACCTACCTGTTCATCAGCCACGACATGGCGGTGGTCAAGCACATGGCCGACCGTATCGCGGTGATGTACCTGGGCCGCATCGCCGAGATCGCCCCGGCCGAGGCGCTCTTTGCCAACCCCCGCCACCCCTACTCGAAGATGCTGCTGGCCGCGGTGCCGTCGCTGGAAGGGGCCGGCAAGGAGCGCACCACCATCCAGGGGGAGGTGCCCAACCCGGTCCATCCGCCCTCGGGCTGCGCCTTCCACCCGCGCTGCCCCCATGCCAATGAGCGCTGCCAGGCGGAAGTGCCGCTGCTGATTGCCCGGGACGACGGCAGCGAAGTGGCCTGTCACGGCGTCGAGGAGGGGCGCATCGAGTGAGCGGGCGAGGCTGATGCTGGAACTGCTCTCGCCGCTGTCGGGCGGGGTCAACCTGGGATTGGTGGCGCTCTCGGCCCTGACTTCGGGGATCTCCGCCGCCGCGGGCATTGGCGGGGGCACCCTGCTGATCATGACCATGGCCCAGGTGATGCCCGCCGCGGCGCTGATTCCGGTGCACGGCATGGTGCAGCTGGGCTCCAACGGCGGCCGGGCGGTGATGACCTGGCGCCACGTTCGCCGCGACATCGTCGCGGCGTTCCTGCCAGGCGTGATCCTGGGCGCCGTGGCGGCGGCCTGGCTGCTGATTCGCCTGCCTTACGGCGTGCTGGAACTGTGTATTGCCGCCTTCGTGCTCTACTCCTGCTGGGGGCCGGGCCTGCCCCAGCGGGCGGTGGGGCGCACCGGCACCGTGATCGCTGGCGCGGTGACCACGCTGCTCTCCAGCCTGGTGGGGGCCAGCGGTCCGCTGGTTGCCTCCTTCATCAAGCTCGGCATCAGCGAGCGCCTGCCGCGGGTGGCCACCTTCGCCACCTGCATGACGCTTCAGCACACCACCAAGGCGTTCATCTTCGGCTTCGCCGGTTTCGTCTTCCGCGACTGGCTGGGGCTGATGCTGGCCATGGTGGCGGCGGGCTTCGCCGGCACCTGGCTCGGCCTGCGGCTGCTTCACCGGGTCACCGACCATCGCTTCGACTTTCTCTTCAATTGGGTGCTGACCCTGCTCGCCCTGCGCCTGATCTGGCTGGGGGTGGAGCGGCTCATGGCGATCGGTGCCTGATGCCGGTCTTCTCAGGCGCTCGCCCAGCACGCCGAATAGTGGGGGGTCACCGTGAGGCCGTCTTCCACTTCTTGAACCCTGATGGGCAATCCATAGAGTTCCCCCAGCCGAGAGCCGGTCAGGATCGACTGCGGGCAGCCGTCGGCGACCACCCGGCCGCGCTTGAGGAGCACGATGCGCTGGGCCACGCTGGCGGCCAGGCTGATGTCGTGGAGGATGGCCAGTACGCCGACCCCCTGTGAGGCGGCTTCCCGGGCTGCCTTGAGTACCGTGATCTGATGCTGCAGGTCGAGGCTGGCGGTGGGTTCGTCAATCAGCAGATAGCGCCCACCGCCGAGCCGCTGACCGGCCCATAGCTGGGCCATCACCCGGGCCATGTGGGTGCGATGCTGCTCCCCGCCGGAGAGGTTCGATATCGGGCGCCGGCGCAGTGCCTCCAGGTCGAGCAGCCGGAGAGCCTGGTCGGTGATCATGGCGATCTCGCTGCCTGTCAGTTCCCGCGGGATGCCCAGCTGGACCAGCGCCTCAACGCTGAAGGGAGCAATGACCCTTGGCGTCTGCTCCAGCACCGCGCGCTGGGTTGCCAGTTCGAAGGCGCTGAGCGTGGTGGGGCAGCGGGTGTCCATGCGCACTTCGCCACTGGCCCGTTCGGCGCCGCTAAGACAGTGCATCAGCGTGGACTTGCCCGCGCCGTTGGGGCCCAGCACGGCCACGAACTCCCCGGGCCGCAGCCGCAGGTTGATATCGTTGAGCAGGCGCTTTCCGCCCTTTACCAGTGTCAAGGCCTTGGCTTCAAGCATGGGAGAGACTCCTGGAGCGTCGCGTCAACAGCCAGAGGAAGAAGGGCCCACCGATCAGGCTGGTGGCGATGCCGATGGGGGGTTCCTGTGGAGGAATCGTCAGGCGCACGGCAAGGTCGGCGGCCAGCACCAGGCTGATACCCAGCAGGGCCGCCGCCGGCAGCACCCAGCGGTGGCCATGGCCGATCAGCAGGCGCGCTAGATGGGGGGCCACCAGTCCGATGAAGCCGATGGGGCCGGCGGCCGCGGTGACGGCGCCGACGCATAGCGCGGCGGCCAGGGCCAGGCGACGCTTGCTGCGCTCCACATCCAGCCCGGCATGAAAGGCCTGACGCTCTCCGAGCTGAAACAGGTCGAGCCCGCGTGCCTGGAACCAGAAAACGGGCGTCACCGCCAGGGTGATGCCCAGCGCCATCCACACCACCGGCCAGCCGGTGTGCCCCAGTCCCCCCATGCTCCAGAAGGTGAGGTCGCGCAGGGCCTGGTCGTCGGCGACATAGACCAGTACGCCCAGCAGTGCGCCAGCGATGGTGTTGATCGCAATGCCGATGAGGATCAGCAGCGCCACGGAGGTTTCGCCCCCTCGGCGGGAGAGCGTGAACACGCAGGCCATGGCGATCGTGCTGCCGAGAAACGCCGCCAGCGGCAGTAGCGCGCCCTGGGCCAGCGCCGGGAGTTCCGGGGCCACCAGCCCGCCAAGCACGATGGCGCTGACGGCCCCGATGGAGGCCCCGGCCGTGATGCCGATCAGTCCTGGATCGGCCAGGGGGTTTCGCAACATCCCCTGAAGCGCGGTGCCGGAGAGCGCAAGTGCCATGCCCACTGCCAGGCCCAGGGTCAGCCGCGGCAGGCGGATCTGCCAGAGGATGCTGGCATCCAGCGGCTCCCCCTGGCCGATGAGCGCCGCCCAGAGCCGGGTGCCGCCGATCGGTACCGGGCCGAGCATGAGCTCGGCCAGCATCAGCGACAGCGTCACCGCAGCGAGGGCGGCCAGAATCAGCGCCTGGCGGGAAGCTGTTGGCCGCCAGGCGCTCTTGCGTAGGACCGCAGCGATCATGGTGATGCCCCCTGCGAGGCGTTCATGGTGGCAACGATCGATTCGTGCAGCTGGCGGATGGCGAGGGGCGTGCGCGGGCCGTAGCCGAGCAGCAGCATACCTTCCATGGTGATAAGGCGTTGCTGCTGGCCGGCCGGCGTGTCGGCAAGATCCGGCCGCTGCAGGATCGTCTGTGGTGATCCACCCTCCAGTTGCTCCGCCATCATCAGCACGATATCGGGCTGCAGGGATATCACCGATTCCATGGACAAGGGGCGATAGCCGGTGATGCCGCCGGTCAGCGGCTTGCCTCCCGCCATCCGAATCATCGATTCGGCAACGGTACCCTTCCCCCCGATGATCATCGGCCCGCTGTCCGCCGAGAGCACGAACAGGACCCGGGGGGCGTGGGTATCGACGTCGATGCGCCGCTGCACCTCGGCCAGCTCCGACTCGAAGCGGTTTGCCAGCCGGTCGGCCGCGGACTCTCTGCCGAGGGCCTCACCGACGAAGCGGATCTTGGCGGAAACGTCCTCGGCTGCCTTGCCGTTGGGGGCCGGTGCCTGCAGGAGCGAGACGCCGGCGGCGCGCAGCCGGGCCAGGGTGGCATCGGGGCCGGCGAAGTGGCTGGCCAGCACCATCTCGGGGCGCAGCGAGAGCACCCCTTCGGGGGACAGCGTACGAACGTAGCCGATGCTGGGCAGTGCCTCGAGGCTGGCCGGATAGGTGGAGGTGGTATCAACGCCGACCACGCGGTGGCCCTCATCCAGGGCGAAGACGATTTCGGTGAGGTCGCCACCGGCGATGACGATGCGCTCGGCCGCCTGGGCTTGCATGACCGCCAGCCATGACAGAGTGGCCGCCACGAGCGTCAGCAGCAGGTGGTGACGGCGCGAAAAAGCGGCCGCGCGGGTTGGCTGGGGCGGTGGCCGCTGTAGGGTGATGGGCATGGTCACCTCCTTGACCAAACGCTAAGGATTATCATTATCTTTTGATGCGTCAAGTCTCAATCCCTCGAAAGGCGTCACAGGCGGACATGATGGGCAGCAAAGTGACCTAAATCATACTAAGATACAAAGGGCAGTTGTTAACGAGTATCGTTTGTATTTATATTTATCATCTTGGTCAGCGACGTGAAAAGGAGCCTTCATGAGCACGGGTGTGTACGCATGGCAGCGCAGACTGATGATGGTGGCGCTTGGCGTGCCCTTGGCATGGCAGCCGGTTGCCGCAAACGATGACTCGACCGGCTCGGTTCCCGGGGCACTGGACACCTTGGTCGTGCTAGGCACCGGTACTCGCACCCCGGTGTTCGATAACCCTGCGTCGATTACCGCACTGGGGGCCGATGAGCTGCGCCGTACCCCTACGGCGAGCGTGGCCGAACTGCTGCGCGACGTGCCCGGGGTGCGGCTGTTCGATGATGGCACCCCCGGCATGAAACGGATCAGCATTCGTGGCGAAACCTCGCGCCGGGTCACCATCAAGATCGATGGCCATGCCCTGACCGACCACTCGCCCTACGGCACACCGCTGCTGCTCGACCCGGCCATCATCGAGCGCATCGAGGTGATTCGCGGCCCCTCTTCGGTGCTTAGCGGCTCCAATGCCATCGGCGGTGTGGTCAATATCATCACCCGGCGCGGGGGCGAGGCGCCGCTGGAGGGGAGCGTCAGCGCAACGGGACACTCGGCCACCCGCGGCTATCAGGCCGGCGCCACCCTGCTGGGGGCAAGTGGGGGCCTGGACTGGCGGGTGACCGGTAGCCTGGCGGACCAAGGCGATCGCCGCACGCCGGATGGAACGCTCTCCCCGTCCGGCTTCGAGCAGGATCAGCTGTCGACTCACCTGGGATATCGCTACGGAAATCACTATGTGGCGCTGAAGGCCGACCAGTACCGCCTGGAGGCCGATGTCTTCAATCCGCTGCCACCCAACTTCACTGACTTCTTCATTCGCCTGCCGCAGCGCGACCTGCGAAAGGTGGGGGTCTTCTACGAAGGCGAGTCGCTATCGCCATCTGTCAGCCGCGTTGAGGCGAGCCTGTACCGCCAGACGGTAGATCGCCTTTTCGAGAACCGTGCGGCAATGACCAGCGGTATGACGGTGGCAACCACCAGCGATGACCGTCAAACCACCTATGGCGGCAATCTGCAGTTCGAGCTGGCGCTGTCCGAGATGGGCGGAACCGTGCTGGGGTTCGAGTATGAGAACGACGCTTTGGACACCGACAAGACCTCGGATGTGTTCATGCCGTTTCCGCCGCCGACGGGACAGCGCACCGCCTCGGCCACCTCCGATGAGGCGCGCATAGAGACGCTGTCCGCCTATGCCCAGCAGGCCTGGGAGCTCGGCGAGGCGACTACCGTCTATTTCGGTGGTCGCCTCTACGCCGTGGAGGCGGAGCTCGAGGCGAGCGGTGAGCAGCCGCTCGAGCGCAACACCGATACCCAGGCGCTGGGCTCGCTGGGCCTGGTCTATACCCCGGCGGAAAACTGGTCGCTGCGTGCCAACCTGGCGCAAGGCTACTCCTATCCCACGCTGCAGCAGCTCTTCTTAACGACGACGGCGGGCGGTCAGACCACCGTGGGTAATCCGGGGCTATCTCCGGAAACGGCCGACACCTTGGAGCTGGGTGCCCGGTACCGCGATGGCGGAGTGACCCTGGATGCGACCCTGTTTCATACCCGTGCCGATGACTACATCGGTACCGAGGAGCAGGCCGGCAGCGGTAACCGGCCGATCCGCCGCTACGTCAATATTCATCAGGCCACCACCACCGGTCTGGAGCTGTTCGGCGAGTATCGACTGGCCGCGACCGATACGTCGCTCTATGCGAACGGCAGCCTGATGCGCCGCAAGTTCGATTTCGGCGAGTCGCAAACCTATGACAGCGGTACGCCGCGGCTTTCGGGGCGGGTCGGGGTACGCCAGGACTGGATGCTGACGCCGACAACGCGGCTGGAGGGCGATCTTTTCCTGCGCGGTGAGAGCGAAGCGCGGGAACGCGACGCAGCCGGTGAGTTGACGCAGCGCAGCGCGGGCTACGGCACGCTCAATGCCTTCCTTGGCGTTCAATACGCGGACCGCCTGGATGTGGGCCTAAGCCTCGAGAACCTGCTCGACAAGCGCTACCGCTCCTTCGGTGAGCTCACCGGAGCGGAGCGAAGCGCTGCCCTCACTACGACCCTGCATTTCTAGGAAGGGAGCTTCGGATGAGCCTGATTGCCTCGACCCGTGCGCCTCGCCGAGCACCGCGGACACGCCCGGAGGTGCCGCAAAGGGGTACCCGGTTGCCCAGGCTCGGCGTCGACCCGCTGACGGAAGCCTTCGCTTCGCGAGAGCCGCTGATGCCCTGGCGCGACAAGCGCCCGGTGGCCAGGGCCGAGGTGGCGCGCCTGTGGCGGCAGCTGGAGGATGCCCGCCGGGGGCGGGGCAAGCGCCTAGCCTATGTGCACGTACCGTTCTGTGCGAACCACTGCCTGTTCTGCGGCTTCTATCGCAACAAGTATCGGCCGGAAGATTCGGCGCGCTACACCCGGGCGGTGATCGATGAAGTGCGCCGGGACGCCGACACGCAGCGCGTGGGGCGGGCGCCCATTCATGCCCTCTACCTGGGAGGGGGAACCCCCACGGCGCTGGAAACGCCGGACCTGGTGCGCCTGATCGAGGCGCTGCGTGAGGCGCTTCCGCTGGCGGGGGACTGTGAGCTCACCCTGGAGGGGCGCATCCTGCACTTCGATGACGAGAAGGTCGATGCCTGCCTCGATGCGGGTATCAACCGGATCTCCATCGGCGTGCAGAGTTTCGATACCCAGGTTCGCCGGCAGCAGGGGCGGCGCGCCAGCGGTCCCCAGGCGGAGCGCTTCATTGCCGATTTGATCGAGCGGGATAGAGCCGCTGTCGTCATCGACCTGATGTACGGCCTGCCGGATCAGGATGAGAGTGTTTGGGCACGTGATATCGAGACGGCGCTTGCCCTGGGGCCGGATGGGCTGGACGCCTACTGCCTGGCGCTGTTTCCCGGAACGCCGCTGTATCAGGCGGTCGCCAAGGGCAAGGTCGAGCCCCCCGCTTCCCTGGCCGAGCAGGGGCGCCGGTACGCCGCGGTGAGCGAGCGCCTGGCCGATGCCGGCTGGCACCAGGTCAGCAATAGCCACTGGGCGCGAACGACCCGTGAGCGCAATCTCTACAACCTCTTGATCAAGAGCGGCGCCGAGACGCTGGCTTTCGGCTCGGGTGCCGGAGGCAGCCTTGGGCGTTACAGCTACAGCGTCGACCCGGACCTGCAGGCGTACCTGATGGCAGGTAATGAAGGCCGCAAGCCGCTATCCGGCATGCTGGAAGCGGATTCGCTGCAACCCTTGCGGGATTGGGTGGCCGGGAGTCTCGAGACGGCGCGACTTGACATGGGCGAGCTGCGGCGGCGCTGGCCACGCATGGAGGCGATGGCTTCCCAGTTGGATGGGCTAGTGCGCCACTGGGAGTCGGCAGGGCTCGCGCACTGCCGCAATGGCGTGGTGAGACTCACCACGGCGGGCCGGTTCTGGAGCACCAACCTGATTGCCGGGTTCAACCGGCAGCTCGTTGCAGACGGCCCAGCGCCAGGTGAGCCAGGCAGCGAGGCGAATATCGATGGCATTCAACCGAAATAAGGAGAGCATCATGACCACGGACCTTCATTCCAGCAAGCCCGAGCGTCTTGAAGCGCTGCGTCGCCAGCTGGCGGAGAGTCAGGACGGCATCCTCGAGGCTATCGCGGTGCAGCAGCAGCTGACGCTGTTGGATGTGGTGCGCTGCCTGCCCGATGACTGCTGGGGGCGCGCAGACGGCCAGCATTTCGTCAGCGCAATGCATGACCTGGCCGACTGGGGGGATGTCACGACCATCGTGCATACGGAGGGAGTGATTCTCGAGTTTTCCGGCCCGCTTCCCGACGGCGAAATGGGCAGGGGCTTCTATAACCTCAAAGGGGGCCTGGGGATCAGCGGCCACCTCAAGCCAGACCATTGCCGTCACATCATTTTTCTCAAGCGCCCCTTCATGGGGGTGGATACCGCCTCGGTGCAGTTCTTTACCGCCGAGGGCCGCTGCATGTTCAAGGTGTATGTGGGACGGGATGCATCGCGGCAGCTGAATGCCGTTCAGCTGGAGCGCTTCGATGCTCTCGCGAAACGTCTCTCCGAAACCACGGGCTGCCCGGCGTAGTGCAGCGCTGATCTTTGGCGCAACCCGAGGCACCATTCCCGCAATCAAAACGCCCCGGCCAAGGCCGGGGCAAATACGATCAGGCTAGTAAATCGTCACTGGGCACGGCCCATTTGCTTAGGGCTTGTCGAGCCTAGAACTCGTAGGTGGCGGAGAGCCACAGGCTACGGCCATCCAGGGCGACACCTTCCGTGGCACGCCAGGTTCGTGTGTAGCGATGGGCGTACTCGGTCTGGCCGTTGTGTTCATAGGTATCGGCCTTGCCAAAGTCCTTGTCGAACAGGTTGTAGACGGTGCCAGTCAGGCGCAGCTGGTCGGTGAACCGGTAGTTGGTCCGCAGGTGGAAGAGTTCGTAGCTGTCCAGCGTGTTGCCAAGCTGTTCGTACAGAGACAGGTTGGAGCCCGATGTGGGGGTGCCTTCCGGGAAGCGTTTACGAGAAGAGTAGTACTCGCCGTCCAGGGTGGTGCTCCAGCGGTCGCTGATGTCCCAGGTCAGGCTGGCGGTCAGCTTGTGCTTGGGGGCGTTGGTGAGCAGCATGCCTTCGTCTTCGCCGGAGGTGATCTCGGAATCGGTGAAGGTATAGCCGCCACTTACCTCCCAGGCGGGCGAGAAGCGATAGCGTGCCTCCAGTTCGAGGCCGTGCGTTTGCGCCTTGTCGATGTTGATCAGTTGGGAGAAGCCGGTCTGCTGGGAGAAGTTGCCCACGCTGATGCAGCCGGGCACGTTGCCGTCCGGATGCAGGCAGTTGGGAATCTCGGCGCCAGTGGCGATGCGGTCGGTAAAGCGGTTATAGAACAGGGTGCCGCCCACTGAGAGCCCATCCAGGCTGTCATAGACCGCACCGAGTTCGAAGTTGGTGCTCTTCTCCGGCTCGAGGTCCGGCGAACCGATGCTCACCGACTGGCCCTGGTTGCCGAATCCGGTGATGCCGTCGTGGAGCTGGTTGAGGGTCGGGGTCTTGTAGCCTCGACTCACACCGCCCTTGAGCGTCCACTGGTCGGTGGTGTTCCACACCAGATAGCCACGGGGGCTGAAGTGGCCGCCGAAGGCATCGTGGTGCTCGTAGCGCCCGCCCAGGGTCAGTGCCAGGTCGTCACGCAGCCACCACTCGTCCTCGGCGAACAGCGCCCAGCTGTGCTGCTCGAAGGCCTGATCACCGGCCGCGCCATCCTCCAGGCGGGCATCGATATACTGGCCGCCCAGGGTCACCATGTGGGCATCGACGGGCAGGGTGAGCTTGGTGTCGAGGACGATATCGCGGTTTTCCAGCAGCCGCGGCTCACCGCCCTGGGCTTCGTAGCCATAGGTCGGCGCGCTGCCGGCGGGCAGGGTTCGCCCCAGCGTCTCGGTGGCGCTGTGGGTGAGGCTGCTCTCCAGGGTGCCGACGGCAAAGCGGCCGGTGTGGCCGATGGCCACCTGATCGCGATTGAAGCGCAGTTCGTCCTCGTAGCCCCAGAACTGCCCTGGCTCGGGCTCGCACGTGGCCCGACTGGTGCCGTCCAGGGTGCCGAGTCGGCAGTCGTCGTTGGCGTAGGTCTGGCGGGCGCGTTCGGCATCCAGCCAGACCGAGTGGCTGTCGTCGGCGCGCAGGGTCAGACGGCCCCCAAGCGAATAGATGCGGGCTTCCACGGGGCGCGGGTCGCGTCCGGCGCTGTCGGTGATCAAACGCTCGGAGGCGTCGCGGTCGAACAGTCGGCCGCGCAGCTGCAGCCCCAGCACATCGTCGACCAGCGGGCCGGAGCCGGAGAGGTTGAGGCCCTGTGAATTCCCCGCGTCCCGGTCCTGCTGAAAGGTCGTGTCGAGCGAGAGGCTGCCCGTCCAGGTGTCGCTGACCGGGCGGGTGATGATGTTGATGACCCCGCCCATGGCATCGGAACCGTAGAGCGTGGACATGGGGCCGCGGATTACCTCGATGCGCTCGATGGCCGAGAGCGGCGGCATGAAGCTGGTGGAGGTTTCCCCGAAACCGTTAGGGGTGACGCTGCCCGAGGTGTTCTGGCGGCGGCCGTCGATCAGGATCAGCGTATACTCGCTCGGCATCCCGCGAATGCTGATGTTCTTCCCGCCGGTCTTGCCGGTGCCGGCGCGCACGTCGATGCCCGGCACGTCGGCGAGCGCCTCGCCAATATTGGAGAAACGCTTCTGCTCCAGCTCTTCTCGGGTGATGACCGAAATACTGGCCGGGGCGTCGCGAAGGGCCTGTTCGAAGCCGGCGGCAGTCACCACGATGCTATCGAGCCGGGCGCTGTCCTGGGCGTGAGCGGTGAGGCTGGCGGCGGCGATGGCCGCCGCCAGGACGGTCGGTCGGAAACGGAACATGGGTCACCTGTGTTGATGATATTGATTATCAATCGTGCAGGTGATTCTAGTGCGAAAAGTTCCCATTTCCAGGGTGAGGCTGGGCAACGCTGCGTTGCGTAATCGACAACGCCCGGCACGATTCCCCGGTGCGGGGCGTGACGCACTCAGGCGGGCGCCAGGCGCGGCGGTCGGCTCGGTGCTCCGCCGCGCGGGGAGGATTGCCACTCTTGCGGCATCGTCTGACGCAGGTGATCGAGCAGGGCCGAGACCTTGCGTGGCTGCTGTCCGTAAGCATGCAGCAGGGTCACCGGGATCGGCGGAGCCTGCCAGTCAGGCAGGCAGGCGTGCAGGGAGCCCGGGTGGGCGGCTTCCCGCTTGGCGGCCAGCCAGTGGGGCATCAGGCCGAGGCCATGACCGCGCGCGATCGCATCGCCGTGCAGCATGTGCTGGTCGACGCGAAAGCGTGAATCGGGCGGCTGGAAGTGATAGTCGCCTTCATCCGGGTGGCTCAGGGTGAGTCCGCACTCGGTTTCGCCCAGCAGGTCGATCCAGGCATGGCGTGAGAGCTCCTCGGGGTGGCGGGGATGGCCGTGGCGAGCCAGATAGTCGGGGTGCCCATAGAGCCCGCGCCCCAGCCAGGTGAGGGTTTCTTGGCGCAGTGCCGAGGGCGGAATCGCTCCCAGCCAAAGGCAGATGACCGGGCTGTCGGGGGCGTCAGGCGGGGCGTGGCAGGTCTGCAACGTCAGGCGGATGCCGGGATGCGCTTCCATGAAGGCCGCCAGCTGCGATGCCAGCCAGCTGCGAGCCAGGGCGTTGTGCGCCTCGACTACCAGCTCGCCGCTGATCTCCTGATGCAGCTCGTTCAGTGCCCGCTGGCCCTGTTCGGCGAGTTCCAGTATCCGCAGACAGTAGCCGTGAAACATCAGGCCCGCCTCGGTGGGCAGCAGGCGGTTGGACTGGCGGCGCAGCAGCGGCTGGCCCAGCTGGTTCTCGAGCTGGGCGATGCGCCGGCTCAGCGTCGATTTAGCGACGCCCAACTGCTGGGCGCTGCGGGTCAGGCTGCCGGTCTGCATCACCTGGGCGAAGGAGGTCAGCTCGGCGAGATCGTACATGGTGAGAATGGCCGTGGTGAAGATCGTCAGGAAGTGTCCCACTTAGGCAAATTAATGTAAATGATTCTTGTTGCCTTATGTGGGTGCGGCTAAGGTGTTGGCCTAGCCACGAGAGGCGGGGCAGGTGTGCGCCTTGGGGGAGTGCCTGCAGAGTTGAATGATTCAACGCTATTGGAATATCACCTCTTTTCGCCGCTTTTCGAGCTGTAAAGCCGGCGATTAATGGCCATACTGATGACAGGCTCGCGTGACAGAAACGGGCCGCAGGGGATAAACAAGGGAACCTAGAGGTGTCTGCCATGCGCTCCTCCCACCGAGTTCGCCTCGGCGCGGTCGCCGTCGTGCTGTTGAGCTGTTTGCTGCTGACGATCAAGACGGCCCACGCCAACCCGCGCTATGCGGCTATCGTGATCGATGTGGAAAGTGGCGACGTGCTGCATTCGGCCAATGCCGATGCCACGCGCTATCCCGCCTCGCTGACCAAGATGATGACCCTCTATATGCTGTTCGAAGCGCTGGAGCGGGGCGACCTGCGCCTCGATTCACCGCTGCCGGTCTCTGCTTATGCCGCCTCCCGGCAGGCGTCCAAACTCTATGTGAAGGCGGGTTCGACCCTTCCCGTGGAGACCGCCATTCAGGCGCTGGTGATCCGCTCCGCCAATGATGTGGCGGTGGTGGTGGCCGAGGCCCTGGGAGGCAGTGAGGAAAACTTCGGCCGCATGATGACCGACAAGGCGCGCCAGCTGGGCATGCCCCGCACCACCTTCCGCAACCCCAACGGCCTGCCCGATGCCGGCCAGACCACCACCGCACGGGACATGGCGACCCTGTCGATCCGGGTGATGCAGGACTTTCCCCAGTACTATCACTACTTCTCTCAGACCCGCTTCTCCTGGAATGGCCAGACCATCACTGGTCACAACCGCCTGCTCGGCAGCTATCCGGGGGCCGATGGGTTGAAGACCGGCTTTATTCGCGCCTCCGGCTTCAATGTGGCGACCTCGGCGGTGCGTGATGATCGGCGTATCGTGTCGGTGGTGATGGGGGGCTTTACCGCGGCATCCCGCGATGCCCATATGGCCGACCTGCTCGATCGCGGCTACGTGCGGCTCAGTATGCTTCAGCGCGGCGACTGGATCGCCCAGGCCGATGTCTTCGGTGATCGCATGGAACTGCCGCAGCAGCCGTCGTCGCCGACGCCGGCTGTCCAGGTGGCGAGCGCAGAACCGGCGTCCACGGTGTCGCTGAGCTCCGCCCTGCAGACCCGCCTCACCGAGTCGAGCACCGAGCCGTACGGCCGGGCCGACGCCGAGATGGGCTCTGCCGACGACCCGCTTCGCGACCTGATCGCCCGGGCCGAAGCTCCGCAGCCGGCAGGCGCCTGGGCCGTCCAGGTCGGCGCCTTCAGCAATGCCGACCAGGCCCGCAGCCTGGCCTCGCGCGCCGCCGAGCGGCTGGCCAGCCAGGTCAACGGGGGGCGTGTCGCAGTGGCGCCGTCCGAAGGCGAGCAGCGCGTCTACCGCGCCCGTCTGGTGGAGCTGCAGGAGAGCGAGGCGCACAGCGCCTGCAACAGCCTGCGCCAGCAGGGGATGGACTGTATGGTGGTCGCCCACTACTAGCGCCCTAGTCTGGCTTGGCAACTGTCCGCGCCCCGCTCAACGCGGGGCGCGGGCGTGATGGCCGCGTCACCCCGCCGCGGCGCGGGGGCTAGTCGGCCTCCCATTTCCGGCTTGCCGATGCTCAGATGCGCCATTTTGGGGCGTTCTGCTTGCCGCCGACTCCACCAGCCGTTAGGTTGTTAATCAACAAGCCCCGTCGTCCGTCCCAGGTCGGCGGGGTGGTTTTTTGGCCGTCTAGGGAGGGGCGATGTCTCCGTCGTTCAAGGGCATTCTGTTCATGTGCGCTGGCGTGCTGTGCCTGGCGATCGGCGACGCCATCGCCAAGTGGCTGGGTGAGGTGCATTCGCCGCTGCAGATCATCTTCTTTCGTACCCTGGTGTCGCTGCCGCTGATCGCCCTGCTGGCCTACTACGGCGGAGGGCTGCGCAAGCTGCGTACCCGCCGGCCCGGGGTGCATCTGGTGCGCGGGCTGATCTATACCGGCACCATGGTCTGCTTCGTGCTGGGGTTGACCCTGCTGCCGCTGGCCGAGGCCACGGCCATCGCTTTTGTGGCGCCGCTGTTCGTCACCCTGCTGTCGGTGCCGCTGCTCGGCGAGAAGATCGACCCGCCGGTGCTGGCCGCCTCACTGTTCGGCTTCGTGGGGGTGCTGATCGTGGTGCGCCCCGGCGGCGATGCTTTCCAGCTTGGGTCGCTGGTGCTGATCGGCGCGGCGGTCTTCTATGCGCTGATGATGATCACCGCGCGGCGCTACGGCGGCCGCGAGCATCTCTGGGCGATGGTGTTCTACATGACGCTGGTGCCGCTGGTGATCACCGCGGTGGCGCTGCCCTGGGTGTGGCAGACGCCTCACCCCTGGCACTGGCCGGGCTTCCTGGCGGCGGGGGTCTTCGGGGTGGGCGCCACGGGCTGCATCACCATGGCCTTCCGTTTCGCGCCAGCTGCGATTGCCGCGCCCTTCGACTACACCGCCATGCTCTGGGCGGTGCTACTGGGCTGGTGGTTCTGGGGCGAGATGCCTGATCTCTGGGTCTTCATCGGCAGCGCCCTGATCATCGGCAGCGGCCTGGCCATCGCCTATCATGATCGTCGGACGACGCTGAAGCGCCGCCCAACTTCTTAGGCACGATTCATCCGCCAGCGCCGCCAGTGGCGTGCCACCAGGCCGTGCCGGGGGGCCGCCAGCAGGGCAACGAAGAACAGCCCGGAGGCCACCAGCACGATGGTGCCCCCCGAGGCGACATCCAGCGACACCGAGAGCACCAGCCCCGTCACCGCGGAGCTCACCCCGACGCCCACCGAGATCGCCAGCATGCTGGGGAAGCGGTCGGTCAGCAGGTGGGCCGTGGCACCCGGGGTGATCAGCATCGCCACCACCAGAATGATGCCCACCGTTTCCAGGCTGGCGACGATGGTCAGCGTCAGCAGCAGAATCAGCCCGTAGTGGATGAGGCCGGTATGGAAACCCAGCGCCTGGGCCTGCTGGGGGTCGAAGGTGTAGAGCAGCAGGGGGCGATAGGCGAGCCAGATAGCGAGCAGGGCCACCAGGCTTGCCGCGAGCGTGAGGATCAGCGCCGAGGTCTGCACGCCCAGCACGTTGCCGAACAGGATATGCATCAGGTGGGTGCTGGTGGCGATCTTGCTGATGATCACGATGCCCAGTGCGAAGGCGGCGGTGAACATCAGGCCCATGGCGGCATCCGCCTTGATGCGGGTATGGCGCTCCAGGGCGCCGATGCCCAGCGACGTCAGCGCGCCGGTGGCGAAGGCGCCGATGAAAAACGGCCAGCCCAGTAGGTAGGCGATGGCCACGCCGGGCAGCACCGCGTGGGAGATGGCGTCCCCCAGCAGCGACCAGCGCTTGAGCACCACGTAGCAGGAGAGCAGCCCGCAGATCGCCCCCACCAGGACCGAGGTGAGCAGGGCGCGCTGCATGAAGCGGTACTCGAAGGGAGCCGCCAGCGACTCGGGCAGCAGGTTGACTGCCATCATCAGCAGGGCGATCAGGGCGTCGATGATGCCGGTGGCCAGTGGTTCAAGCGGCAACGCTCACCCCTCCGCGCCCGTTTTCGGGTGCCCCGACTGCCAGGCGGGCCAGCATGGCGTCGCTGAGCATTTCGTCGGGGGGACCCATGCCGACCAGGGTGCGATTGATCAGCAGCACGTTGTCGGCATGGCGGCGCGCGCTGGGCATGTCATGGGTCACCATGATGACGCTGCGCCCCTTGCTGCGCTCACGCTCGAGCGTGGTGAGAATCAGCGCTTCGCTGGGCGGGTCCACCCCGGCCAGGGGTTCGTCGAGCAGCAGGATCTTGGCCTGCTGAGCCAGGGCGCGAGCCAGCAGCACGCGCTTCTTCTGGCCGCCCGAGAGCTCACCGATGGGGCGCTCCGCATGCTCGGCCATGTCGACGGCCTCGAGGGCGGCCTCGACGGCCCGCCGGTGGCTGGGATTGGCCCAGTAGCGCGGCAGCAGGCGCTGCCAGAGCGGATCCTGACGTATCAGGCCGTAGCGGCCGGTCAGCACCGTCTCGCGCACCGAAATGGGAAAATCCCACTCCATCTTTTCCTGCTGGGCCATGTAGGCGATATTGCCGGCCTTGCGCTGGGCGGCGGGGCGTTCGCCGAGGACTCTCAGCTCGCCGCGCAGCGGGGCGAGGCTACCGATCACCAGGTTGAGCAGGCTGGATTTGCCGGCGCCGTTGGGGCCGATGATCGCCGTCCACTGCCCTTGCGGCAGCCGCAAGGTGATGTCCTCCAGCACCGGCTGCTGGTGATAGGCCGCATAGAGGCGGCGTGCCTCCAGCGCGGCAACCGCGTCACTCATGTTCGCCACCCAGGGCATCGCGCAAGAGCCGGACGTTGTGGCGCAGCATGCCGGCATAGTCCGGCGCTTCGCCATCCGGCTCGCTGAGGGAGTCGACGTAGAGGGGGCCGGCGATCGCCACCCCGGTCTCCTCGGCCACGCTGCGCACATGGCGATCGGAAATGGTGCTTTCCCAGAAGATGGCGGCCGGCTGCTTCTCCTCGATCATGTCGATGATGCGCATGATCTGGCGCGGCGTGCCCTCTTCCTCGGCATTGGTGCCCCAGATGCCGTCGTGCTCGAAGCCGAACGCCTCGGCGAAATAGACGAAGGCCGCCTCGCTGGAAATCAGCAGACGCTGCTCCTCGGGAATGGTCGCGAGCGACGCCATCAGCTCGTCATACAGCGCATGCAGCGACTCCCCGAGTTCCTCGGCACGCGCCTGGAAGGCCTCGGCCGCCTCGGGCCGCGCCTCGGCGAGGGCGTCGGCGATCACCCGGGCGTACTCGGCGGCGGCACGCGGGTCCATCCACATGTGCGGGTCGACCTCGCCGGCGTAATCGCCGGTCACGATGGGCTGGGTGGGGTAGCCGCTCTGCTCCGCCACGGCGATCACCGGCACGCCGTCGGCTGCGGTGGCATTGACCTGGCCCATCCACTGCTCGAGGCCGTAACCGTTGTAGAACACCATCTCGGCCTCTTCGAGGGTGATGAAGTTGCTCGGAATCAGCTCCCATTCATGCACCTCCGCACCCGCCGGGGTCAGCAGCTCGACCCGGGCATCGTCGCCCGCCACCTCACGCACCAGGTCGCCAAGCACCGAGAAAGTGGCGGCCACCCTGAGCGGGGGGGGCTCGGCCTGTGTCGTGGTCGACACTGCCGTGGTCGTCAACGCTAAGGTGAGGGCGCTGAGCAGCATGAAACCTTTGGGGGCCGGCATGGTGTCACTCTCCTCTGGCGGCAAGCCGTTGCATGGGGGTGTGTCGCTGCAGCGATTTTCTGAGTCCATGGTTAATATTTTAGCCAAGGTTAACTTGTAGGGTAGTAGGAAATTTCTATCGCCGCTTGGTTGCTGCCCAATCAAGACTTTGGCTATATTGGCGCGATGACCGACTCCCCGAACGATGTGACGCCGGATCGCCTTAGCAAGGCGGATGCCCTGCCGCCCAGCGACCAGCATGCGCAGCAGTACGTTGCCGTGCGCAACGCCCATGAAACCGAGCTTCTCGAGGATTACGTGGAGTTGATCGCGGATCTGCTGCAGCATCAGGGCGAGGCGCGCTCGACGGATATCGCCGCCCGCATGGGGGTCAGCCAGGCCACGGTGTCGAAGACCGTGGCCCGCCTGAAGGCCCTGGAGCTGGTCTCCAGCAAGCCCTACCGCTCGCTGTTCTTGACCAAAAAGGGCGAGGCGATGGCCGCGATGTCGCATCAGCGTCATGCCATCGTGTTGAAATTCCTGCGTGCCCTGGGGGTCAGCGATCGCACGGCGCGAATCGATGCCGAGGGCATGGAGCACCATGTCAGCCAGGAGACCCTGGACATCATGCAGCGCTTCACGCGGGAGCGGGAACGCTGACTCTCGCTTTCGATCCCTTCCCTTCGTAGCGTTCGTTTCGTTCGCTGATTCAGTCGGTGAAAAACGCCCGTGCGGCGGCCTCGGGGTCCGCCTGTCCGCAGATCGCCGAGATCACCGCCGGCCCCTGGGCGCCGGCGGCGCGCACGCGGGCGGCATGTTCGGCCTTGAGGCCGCCGATGGCCACCGCCGGCAGGGGGCTCTTCGCCACCAGGGCGGCCAGGCCGTCGAAGCCCAGCGGCGCGGCGTGGTCGTGCTTGGTGGCGGTGGCGAACACCGGGCCCAGGCCCAGGTAGTCGAGCGGCTGCGGGTCGAGGGCGGCGAGCTGGTCGTGGCGCTGCACCGAGAGCCCGAGGATGGCCGCCGGCCCCAGGGCGGCCCGGGCCCGCGCCACATCGCCGTCGTCCTGGCCGATATGCAGGCCATCGGCCCCGCTGGCCAGAGCCACGTCGAGGCGGTCGTTGATGATCAGCGGCACGCCGCTGCCGGCCAGTGCCGCCTTGAGGCGTCGCGCCTGGTCGGTCAGCTCGGCGTCGCTGGCGTGCTTGTCGCGTAGCTGCACCACCGTCACACCGCCGCGTACCGCGGCCACCACGGTCTCCACCAGCCCATGGCGGGCGCAGAGTGTCGGGTCGGTGACCAGATAGAGGGAAAGATCGATTCGCATGGGCTCCTCCGGGCGGAGCGGCGAGGTACAGGCGCGGCCTGCACGACTCCCTCCGCCGGCATGATCCGGGTCAGGTTCCAAGGGTGCTTCTCAGCCGGTGCACCGGCGCCCCTGTCGTATTGCCGAAGATGATACGCGTCGGGCGGCGGGTGGGGGAAGGCTCAGGGCGTCGGGCGAGCGGCGCCCAGGAAGCGCTGCTGCCAGTAGGCCACGTCCAGCGGCACGCTGACCACCTCGCGGCCCCGCCCCGGGGCATGGATCATCTGGCCGTTGCCGCGGTAGATGCCAACGTGGGAGGCCTTGCGGCGATCGCCGAAGAACAGCAGGTCGCCGGGCTGCGGCTGCGCCACGGCGGGCAGGCGGCGATACTGCTCGTCGGCGGTGCGCGGCACCTGAATGCCGGCTGAGCGGTAGGCCATTTCCACCAGCCCCGAGCAGTCCAGGCCCTCCGGAGTATTGCCCCCGAAGCGGTAAGGGGTGCCCAGGGCGCGCTTGGCGGTCGACAGGGCCAGGGCGCGTTCGATGGAGAGCCCGGCCTCTGGGGCCGGGCTACGGTCGGGGATATCCCGCCCGGCGCAGCCGGCCAGCAGGACCAGCAGTGCCAGGCAGGCGATCAGACGCCAGGTAGCGGGGCGGTTGGGCATGCCGGAGGCTCCTGCGCAGTGGGCATGTCCCTACATTAGCCGCTGCCCCGGGGTTGGGGAAGCGTCAGCTAAAGGCGATGCGGGTGCCGTAGGTCAGCATCTCGTCGGGGGTCATGGCATGCCCCGGCACGCCGATCATCTCGTCACCGCACTGGTCGGCCCAGGTCAGCACTCCGTGGGTCAGGCCGGTCTCCCCCATCAGGTCGCGGATCTCGCCGGTGCCCATGAAGGTCAGGGTGTGGCCCTGGGCATCGGAGAGCGTCGCCACGCCGTTGGCATGGTGCAGGCGCACCGTGTAGATGCCGTCCTGGGATTCGACTTCGACGATGGGGGTGAAGCCGTTGGCCACGGCCTTGATCAGCTGCTTGTGGGTGATGTGGTCACCAAGGGTCAGGTCGCTGTCGGACATGGTGCTATCTCGCGGGTGATGGTCTGGTGTATAACCAGCGTAGAAGTCTGTCAGGGCTTTTTCCACGCCATTCTGACCGGCTAGCCTTATGCCGGTTGAGGCCGTGGCGATTGCGCTGGGTGGCTGCACATGCGACGCTGAGGCGTATAGTATTTGTATCGAAAAATGCCCCGGCGGACCGCGTGCCGCCACGGGGCTGGAATCATCACGCCCGGGTCCCCATCTTAGGGGTATCGAACGACGACGCGAGGAGAATGGCATGAGCTTCAAGGGTGAGCAGTATCCCGGTGTTCAGACCCCCACCGCCGACAGCGCCGGCTTCCGGCTCAACCACACCATGCTGCGGGTCAAGGACCCGGAGAAGGCCCTGGCCTTCTACAGCCGAGTGTTCGGCATGCGGGTGCTGCGTCGGCTCGACTTCGAGGAGCTGCAGTTCTCGCTCTACTTCCTGGCCCGGCTGGAGGAGGACGAGTCGGTGCCCGAGGACGCCGGCGAGCGCACCGTCTGGACCTTTCGCCAGAAGGGTCTGCTGGAGCTGACCCATAACTGGGGCACCGAGGAGCAGGCCGACTTCGCCTACCACAACGGCAACGACCAGCCCCAGGGCTTCGGACATATCTGCTTCTCGGTGCCGGACCTGGATGCCGCCGAGGCCTGGTTCGACGCCAACGGCGTCGAGTTCGTCAAGCGCGCCGACCAGGGCAAGCTCAAGGACGTGGTATTCGTCAAGGACGTGGACGGCTACTGGATCGAGGTGATCCAGGCCGACCGCCTGGCCGCGCTGGGGGACTAGGCGCCGAGCGATCGAAGCCGCCCGGAGGGGCGGCGCTGTCGCACTTCCCGCGTGGCTGGCTGCCGCCTAGAGCGGCGCCATTTCTCCGCGCAGCGGCCGGGCCATGGCCCGGCGCAGGGCGTCGCCCTCCAGCCCTCTGCCCATCAGCACCTGCAGCTTGGTCACGGCGGCTTCCGGGGTCATGTCCTGACCGGAGACGACCCCGGCGGCGTTCAGGGCGGCGCCTGTGGCATAGGTGCCCTGGTGGACGAGCCCCTGGTGACACTGGGTCAGGTTGATCACGGCCAGCCCTCTCTCCGTGGCCCGCCGCAGGCTCTCCATGAGACGTCCCTCCAGGCTTGGTGGGTTGCCGACGCCATAGGTCAGCAGCACCAGCCCCTGGAGCCGGGAGTCCTCCAGCATTGCCTCCGCCAGGCGAGCCGACATGCCGGGGTGGCAATGGAGCACGCCGACGCGGTCGGCTTCGAAGACCACCGGTGAGAAGTCCGGCGTGCCCACGGGCAGGGTCGGCGCCCGGTCCAAGTGCAGTTCGATACCGGCTTCGCCCAGCCAGGGGGCATTGGGCGAGTCGAAGGCATCCATGCCCTGGCTGCGTACCTTGCGGGTGCGGTTACCGCGCAGCACCCGATCATGAAAGACGACGCAGACCTCCCGTGGCGCCCCGGGGGCAAAGGCGGCCTGCATCGCCGTGGCGACGTTGCCCGGTGCGTCGCTGCGCGGCTCGCCAAGGGGGATCTGGGCGCCGGTCAGCATCACCGGCTTGTCCAGGGCGCCGAGCATGAAGGAGAGCGCCGAGGCGGTATAGGCCAGGGTATCGGTGCCGTGCAGGATCACCACCCCGTCATGGGCGTCCCAGTGGCGTGCCAGCACCTCGACGATTCGGTTCCACACCTCCGGGGTCAGGTCGGCGCTGTCGATCGGCGGCTGCATCTCCACCAGCCGGTATTCGGGGAGGGCCGCGCCGCCGTGGGCCGCCAGCAGGCTCGCCAGCCGTTCGGCGAAGGCCTCACCGGGTACATAGCCCGCGGCAGAGGGCTGCATGCCGATGGTGCCTCCGGTGTACAGAAGTAGAATGCTTGGCATGATCACGCCTCCTTGTTGGTAGCGCTTTCCGATTAAACCAGTTGATCTGATTGAAAAAATTGGGCGCAACGATGCACTGCGTTGCATTCTTGGCGCCATGAGGTGCAGCAGACTGCATCACCTGTCTGATGCATTAGGTGCTATCACGAAAAAACGCCCGAGACCGCTTTTCGCTGGCCTCGGGCGCAGTGGTCACTGCCCGCTTACGCTGGGCGGTGTGCGTCGATCACTCCTCGTCTTCCGGCAGTCCGCCCAGCTCCTCGAGCAGCGCCTTGTAGCCTTCCACCTGGTCGCGGAGGGTCTGGGTGACCTCCTCCTCTGGCATCCAGGTCACCGGCATCAGGATGCGCTCTTCGGTGACCTCGATGAAGCGCTCGTCCTCGGTCGCCGCCTTCAGCGCCTCGGCGAGGCGCTCGACGTGGGCGTCCGGGGTATCCTTGGGCACCATGGCCACGCGGATCTCGGCGGCGTTGATGTCGTAGCCGGCCTCCTGCAGGGTCGGGGCGTCCGGGTAGGCCACCAGGCGATCCTCGGCCAGGCTCAGCAGCACCGGCATCTCGCCGGTCTCGGCGTAGCCGGAGTGGGTGCCGCCGCTGTAGGCGAAGTCGACGTCGCCGGAGAGGATCAGCGGGGCCATGCCGGCGCCGCCGGAGGTGGGCACGATGCGCAGGTCGAGGCCTTCGCGCTGGGCGATGTACTCGATGATCATGCGATCCAGCGCGGTCTGGTTGGCGTAGCTGGTGCCGGGGTTCTCCTGGGCGTAGGCCACCAGGTCCTCCCAGCTGTCGCCGAAGGGGCGATTCTCGCCGGTGACGATGGCCGACTGCCCCAGGGTCACGCCGGCCACGTAGCGGAAGTCGTCCAGGTCGTAGGTGGTTTCGGTGGAGAGCGGACCGAAGGTGATGGTCATGGAGGTGCCGAAGACGAAGGTGTAGCCCTCGTCGGTGCTGTTGGCCAGGCGCGCCAGGGCCACGCCGCCGCCGGCCCCCGGCTGGTTGACCACGTTGACCGGCTGGCCCAGCTCTTCTTCGAGCACGTTGGCCAGTACCCGGGCCTGGATGTCGGTGCTGCCGCCCGCGCCCCAGCCGACCACCAGGGTCAGCGGCTTGGTCGGGAAGTCATCGGCCTGGACCTGGCCGGCCACGCCAACGGCCATGGCGGCGGAGAGCACGGCGGTACCCAGCAGTTTCATTTTCATGGTTGGAACCTCTTTGGTGCGCTGTTGTGTTTCTTGGCCCGGGGGCCGTCGTGAAGGCCGGCCTCGGCGGCCGGCCGGGGGATCACACCTGCTTGGCCTTGTACCTTGCCTGCATCCAGCGCCGGTAGCTGGTCCAGCCCAGATGCAGCACCATCAGCACCGTGAACACGACGAAGGCCAGGGCGATGGGCCGCTCCAGCAGGATGCTGAACTCGCCACCCGACAGAATCACCGACTGGCGCAGATTCATCTCCAACATCGGGGTGACGATGAAGGCGACCAGGAAGGTCACGAAGGAATAGTCGAACTTCTTCAGGAAGTAGCCGAAGATCGCGAACACGAACACCGTGACCAGCCCGAAGGTGCCGTAGCCCTGCACTTGAATGCCGGCCAGGCAGAGGAAGATCACCACCGAGATTACGATGTGCGGCGGCACGCTGGTGACCCGGGCGAAGAGGCGCAGGCCGTACCAGCCCACGGCGAGCATCAAGAGACTGGCGACGATCATTCCCGAGAACAGGGTGAAGAGCATCTCCGGGTGGTCGCGCAGCATCAGCGGGCCGACCTGAATGCCGTGGATCATGAAGGCGCCGACCAGCAGGGCGGCCGAGACGCTGCCGGGGATGCCCAGACCGAACAGGGGAATATAGCTGGCGGGGATCACCGCATTGTCGGAGGCCTCGGCGGCGGCGATGCCGTTGGGGTTGCCCTTGCCGAAGCTGTCCGGGTCCTTGGCGCTGCGCTTGGCCAGCCCGTAGGCCATGAAGGCGCCCACCGAGGGGCCGAGCCCCGGCAGTGCGCCGACGAAGGCGCCCACCCCGGTGCTCTTGAGGATCGTCGGCAGGGTGCCCTTGAACTCCTGGTAGGAGAGGTCGTCATCGGCGTTCTTGCCGAGCTTGATGACGCTGGCGTCCTTGTTGCGGCGGTACTCGTCGAGCTGCACGAACATCTCGGCGAGTGCCAGGGTGCCGATCACCAGCGGCAGGATCGGCACGCCCTCCATCAGCTCGGCATAGCCGAAGGTCAGGCGCATGGCGCCGGTCTCGGGGTCGAGGCCCACGGTGCCGAGGATCACCCCCATGCCCCCGGCGGCCAGGCCCTTGAGGAAGGAGCCCCCCGCCATGCCGGCGATGAACACCAGGGCGAAGATCAGGATGGCGGCCAGCTCGTAGGGGCCGAACTTCAGCGCCACCGACGCGAAGGGAATGGCCACCGCGATCAGCAGCAGGGTGGCCAGCAGGTCGCCGATCACCGAGGCCAGCAGGCCCACCTTGAGCGCCTTGCGCGGCTTGCCCGAACTGGCCATGGGGTAGCCGTCCAGGCAGGTGGCCGCCGAGGAGGGCTCCCCCGGGGTGTTGAGCAGGATGGCCGAGACGGCGCTGCCGGCGGCGGTGCCCTTGGAAAGCCCGATCAGAAAGGCGATGGCGGCATAGGCCGACATGTAGAAGGTCAGCGGAATGGCGATGGCGATGGCCACCGCGCGGTTGAGCCCGGGGATCACCCCGACGATGTAGCCGAGCAGCACCCCGCCCAGAATGATGGCGATGGACTCGTAGTGCAGGGCCGCCGCGAAGGAGTTGAGAATGGCGTCGAAACCGATCATGTCATACCACTCCGATGCGCATCAGGTGAGCCGTCAGGCCGTACAGGCCGGCGGTGGGGACGGCGGCGGTCAGCACCACCACGTACCAGCGGCGCTCGCCGAGCAACAGCAGCAGGCCGCCGATCAATAGCGGCGCCACCCAGGTCAGCGGGAAGCGGTCGATCAGCACGATAAAGCCGAGCACATACAGAAACGGCCACGCCTGATGCCAGAGGTGGCCGAGATCGGGGATGGCAACGATGGATTCGCCGCGGCGCTTCAGGGCGATGGCGCTCACCACAGTGAGAACGATGGAGCAGCCGAGGATCAGCCAGGCGCCGAGGGTGGCCAGCCGCTGGGGCTGCATCCCGAAGGCGAAGCCGCTGCCGCCGTAGGTGGGGATGATCCAGGTCAGCAGTATTACCGCGAGGGCGGCAACCCCCAGCCCAGACCAGAAATTCTTGCGTATCATGGTATTGCCTTCGGTCATTGTTTTTGAAATGTGCCGATGGGGAATATCGCAGCGAACCCGCTGGGTTCGTGGAATGATTGAAACAATTACAGAAGGTTTTGGGACTTGGCGCTTCGTTGCACTCCAGTGCACAATCCGCCAAGGTGAGTGCATCAGACTGCATCACCTATCTTGGGCGCCGGGGGCCGATTACATGCATGACGATTTCGTTGCCAATCTACGCCTGCTGTGCAGCTACTATCCGTCCATCGCCGAGGTGTGTCGGCGGCTCGAGATCAATCGCGCCCAGTTCAACCGTTACCTGAAGGGGCGCTACCGACCCCGGCATGCCGCCATGCGGCGGCTCTGCGCCTTCTTCGGCGTGGAAGAGCATGAACTCTATCTGCCCCATGACGACTTCTGCACCCTGGTACAGGCGGGAAGGGTGCCAACGGCATCGAGCCAGGCATCGGGGGTCGGCTGGCCGGATGACCTGCTCTATCGCGGCCGTGAGGGTATGGCGCGCTACCTGGGGTGCTATTTCGAGTACTACCATTCGATGTCACGGCCCGGACACTTGATTCGTACCCTGGTGTGCCTGGAGGAGCGGGAGAGCGGCATTGTCTACCAGCGCACCGAGCGCATGCAGACTCCGGCCAATCCCCGGCCCTGTCACAATCGCTACGAGGGCGTGGCCGTCAGGCTGGCCGACCGTATCTTCCTGGTGGATCATGAGACCCTCAACGGCCACGAGGTAACCCAGACCATCCTCTTCCCGAGCTTTCAAAGCCAGGTGACACGGCTGACAGGGCTCAAGCTCGGCGTGGCGGACAACAGCGAGCGCATGCCCTGCTGCGTGCGCGTCCTCTACGAGCGACTCGGCGAGCAGGTGAGCCTGCGCCAGGCCCTGTCGCAGTGCGGGCTGCTCTCCCTCGATGACCCCACCCTGGATGCCGAGCTGCTGGCCGCGGTGCGCAACGACGTGGCGCCGGGGGAGCAGCACTTCCGAGCACGTCATTGAGAGCACGCCACTGATAGCATGCCCGCGCGACGACCCTCGCCGTTCAGGCGAAAGCATAGACGTCCATGGCCAGCACGCCGTGCTCGACGCTATGGTGCCGCCGCTCGGCCCGGCCGCCGGCGCCCATGGCCACCAGCAGCGGCTGGAAGTGCTCCGGCGTGGGGTGGTTCTCCCGGGCGTGGGGGGCCTGTTCCCAGTCAAGCAGCGCCGTGCGGTCGCCGGCTTCCAGGCGCTCGTGCACCCAGTCGGCGAAGTCGCCCACCCAGGCGGGCATCTCGGCGCCCTGGGCCCGCAGCTCCATCAGGTTGTGGGTCAGGCTGCCGGAGCCGATCACCAGGATGTTCTCCTCGCCCTCATCTGCTCGAAAGAGTGCGGCGAGTTTCTCGCCCAGGGCCACCAGCTCGGCGTTGGACCAGGACACCGGCAGCGACAGCGAGACCACCGGGACATCGGCCTCGGGAAACATCAGCGACAGCGGCACCCAGGCGCCGTGGTCCAGGCCGCGTTCGGTGGGTACGGCGTTGAGCTGCCGGGCCAGTCGCAGGGCCAGTTCGGGCTCGCCGGGGGCCGGATACTGGCACTCGAAGAGCTCGCGGGGAAAGCCGCCGAAGTCGTGGATCGTCTCGGGCTGGGCGCTGGTGCTCACCAGCAGCTGGCGGCTGGCCCAGTGGGCCGAGACCACCACCACCGCCTTGGGGCGCAGCGCTTGGCCGAGCTCGCGCAGGAAGTCGTGGGCCGGCGTCTCGGTCAGCGCCAGCATCGGCGAGCCGTGGGAGATGAAGAGGCTGGGCAGCATGGGGAAACTCCTGTGAACGGGTACGCCTGCCCGGGAAGGGCAGGCGCAGGGTGACGTCAAGGGATCAGGCGACGCGACGGCTCAGGGTCAGACTACCGCTGCCGAGGCCAGCCTGCACCAGCAGGACCAGGGTCCAGAAGGCGGGGAATTCCCAGCCGCCGCCGGCGTTGGAGAAGACCCAGCCGTTGCCGAGGTGGACCCAGGTGGCACCGATCAGCACCGGGACCAGGGCCAGGCTCACCGAACGGGTGTAGACGCCGAGGATCAGGGCCAGGCCGCCGCCCACTTCGGCCAGGATGGTCAGGTAGGCGAAGATGCCGGGCAGGCCCAGGGACTCGAAGTAGCCGACGGTGCCGGCCGGGGTGAAGACGAACACCTTGAGCAGGCCGTGGGCCAGGGTCATGACGCCGAGGGTGATGCGCAGCAGGGCGATGGCGTGGGGCTGCAGCTGGGTGGCTTGGGCTTGGGTCAGGGCTTGGGTGGTCATGGTCGTAATCTCCGTCGGGGTGTTGTCGGGGGAGTGTTGTGTCGTTGATGGGTGTCACTCTACCCGTGGCAAGTGCGGAGATAATCTGTATGAAATGAAAATGACTGTTGCGTTTTAAGCGACAATTACAGGCCCAGTTCGCGCTCCCAGCTGGGCGGCTCGCCCCAGGTCGCGGCCAGCCAGTCGAGGAAGCGCTCCACCTTGGCGGGCAGGTGGCGCCGGGCGGGATAGATCCCATGAATATCGAGGAAGAGCGGCGCCTCCTCGGTGAGGAGCGGCACCAGGCGACCGCTGAGCAGGCTGTCGGTGATCAGGAAGCTCGGCTGTTGGACGATGCCGAGCCCCGCCTCGGCGGCGTGGGTGAGGACATCGCCGTTGTTGCTCTCCAGGGGGCCGCGCACGGCCAGGCCGCGGCCGCCGAACTGCCAGTCGCCGCTGCCGAGGCCGGTGCGGTAGCGCAGGCACTGGTGCTTCTCCAGGTCGTCCAGGTCGCGCGGCGCGCCGTGCTTGGCCAGGTAGCCCGGGGAGGCGCACAGCAGCAGGCGGCAACGGGCCAGGCGGCGTGCCACCAGGCTGGAGTCGGGCAGGCTGCCGATGCGGATCGCCAAGTCGTAACCCTCCTCCAGCAGGTCCACCCGGCGGTCGTTGAGATCGAGGCGCACCTCGAGGGCCGGGTGCTCGACCATGAAGCGGGCCACCTGGGGGGCCAGGTGGCGGACGCCGAAGCTCATCGGGCCGTTGATGCGCAGCCGGCCACGGATCTCGCTACTGCCGCGCCCCACCTCGATCTCCGCCTCCTCGAGGGCCTGGAGGATGCCCTGGGCCCGGGCCAGGTAGCGCTCGCCGGCCTCGGTGAGGTGCAGGCGGCGGGTGGTGCGCTGCAGTAGGCGCACTCCTAGGTGCTCCTCCAGGGCCATCACCTGGCGCGACAGGCGGGTGCGGGAGAGGTCCAGGGCCTCGGCGGCGCGGGTGTAGCTGCCCAGCTCGGCGACGCGGACGAAGGCGGTAATGGCATCCAGCAGGTTCATGGTTCCTCCTCGCGCAGGGTCAATACCCCGTCGTTTCCAGGTACCCCTCGCCCAGCCCGGCGAAGCCGGTGAGCGCCCACAATGCCAGCAGTATCGCGGCGGGTGACAAACGGCTCATGGACCGGCCTCCTCGGCGAGCAGGGCGCGGGGCGGCGTGCGCCACAGGCGCAGGGCGGGCAGGGCGGTGGCCAGCAGGGCGACGCCGACCGCGGTGGCCAGGGTCAGTCCCATCTCGCCGGGGAAGAGATAGAGCGGCAGGCGCCAGCCGAAGGCGGCGACGTTGATCACCGCCACCAGCCCCAGCGCCAGGGCGATGCCCAGCGGGACCGCCAGGGCGCCGGTGGCTAGGGCCGCGGCCCCGAGCTGGGCCAGCTGCACGCGAACCAGCTGCGCTCGCGGCACGCCGAGCGCCCACAGCGGGGCGAGCTGGGCGCGGCGCTCGCGGGCCTGGGCAAGTAGACTGGCCAGCAGTGCAAGGGCCGCCACCCCCAGGGTCAGCGCGGAGAGCGCCCGGGTGATGGTGAAGGTGCGCTCGAAGATGCCGGTGGCGATGCGTTTGACCTCGCGCTGGTCCACCAGGCTGTCGCTGGCCAGGTCGAAGCGCTCGCCCAGCTCACGGGCCAGGGTGCGGTGATCGGCTCCCTCGGCGAGCACCAGGCCCAGCGACCCCGGCGGGGCATCGAAGCGGCTGGCCAGCACCTGGGTGGCGAACAGCACTTCACCCTGGGTATTGCCGTAGTCGGGATAGACGGCGGCTACGCTGACCGTTTCCTGGCCCTGGGGTGCGTCCAGCGTCAGGCGGTCGCCGGGGGCCAGGCCGTGGGCGATGGCCAGCTGTTCGTTGATAAAGGCGTCGCCGGCGCGGAAGGCGTCCCAGGCGTCGTCTCGCCCGTCGCGGGTGGCCAGCAGCGGCCAGCTGGGCCGCAGGGTCTCCCCCGGCGTGATGCCGTAGAGGCCGATGGGAAGAGCGAGCGAGGTGGAGCCGTCGGCGCGCTCGATGCCCCGCAGGGTGGTGTCGACCCGGCGGGTGGGCAGCCGCTCGGCCACCTCGGGGCGGGTCGCCAGCCAGGCGTCGATGTCGTGGTACTGGGCCGGCGGCGGGCGGAAGTAGAGGTCCGCCACCAGGCGCTGGTCCAGCCAGTCGAGGAAGGTCAGGCGAAAGCCGCCGACCATGCTGCTGACGCCCAGGTTGGCGGAGAGCGCGATCAGCAGGGCCATCATTGCCAGCGCCAGGCGCGGCAGCTGCAGCTGCAGATCGGCCAGCGCCCACCGGGCCAGCGGTCGGCGCCTGGCCAGCCGCTCCAGCCCGGCGAGCAGGACCGCCAGCAGCGGCGGTAGCCACAGCGCACTGGCCAGCAGCAGCGCGGCCACCAGGCCGAAGCCGGCGAGCAGCCCCTCGCCGGGGGGCTGGCGGGCCAGCCAGGCCCACAGGCCGAGCCCCAGCGCCGCGACCGCCATGCCGGCCAGCGTCATGCCCCTGAGCTGGCGGTGAAAGCCGGCGCGCCAGGCCTGGGCCTGGCCCAGGCCCAGCACGCTGAGCCGGGCGGCGCGCCACAGCACGCCGGCGCCGGCCAGGAAGAGCCCGCCCAGTGTCACCGCCAGTCCGCCGACCCAGTAGTGCCAGGGCAGGCTGAGCTCGGCGCCCACCCCGGCGCCGTAGAGGCTCGCCAGGGTGGCGGCCACGTCCGGCAGCAGCGCGCGGGCCAGCCACACGCCGCTGAAGATGCCGGCCAGGGCGCCGATGATCCCGAGTAGCAGCAGCTCGGCGACCAGCAGCGCGACCAGGCGGCGGCCCGACACGCCCAGGGCGCGCAGGGTGCGTAGCAGCCCCAGGCGCTGCTCCAGCGCCAGGCCCAGCGCCGCCTGGACGATGAACAGCCCCACCACCAGCGCCAGCAGCGCCATGGCGGTGAGATTGAGATGGAAGCTCTCGGTCAGTTGGCCCGGCGAGGCCAGGGTCTCGGCGCGGCTCAGCCGCAGCCCCTCGGGGGCGGTGGCCAGGGCGCCCGGCCGGGTCACCAGCCGCGACAGGGTCTCGCCGCTAGCCAGCAGGGCCGCCGCGGCGGCGATATCCATCACCAGGGTGTCGGGGGGCAGCGCCGGGGCCAGGGCGAGCGGCGGCAGGCGCTGGCCATCGGCCAGCCGCGGCGTGGCGCCTGAGGCCTCGCTTGCCCCCACGCCCAGCGCGGCCAGGGTGTCGGAAGCGAGCCGCGTCTGCCAGGGAGGCGTGAGGAAGCCAGTGAGGTCACCGGCGCTATCGGCGGCGGCAAAGGCGCTGTCGCCGGGCAGGGTCAGGGGGTCGATGCCGATCAGCGTTAGCCGGGTGCCGTCCGGGGCCTCCAGGGTGCCCTCCAGCAGCGGCGAGACCGGCAGGCCGGCGCGGCGTAGCCGCAGGTAGTCCTCGCGGGTCAGCGGCTCACCGTCGCGGCGCTCCAGGCGGTCCAGGTCGGTGGTGAACAGCGCCTCGGCGCGGGCATAGCTGTCCCGCGCCGAGGCGTTGATCGCCTGGACGCCGCTCCATAGGGCGCTGGCCACCCACAGGCCCAGCAGCAGCATGGCCAGCTGGCCCGGGTGGCGCTTGTAGTGGGAGAGCAGGGTAGCTAGGGCGGTGAGCATCAGGATAACGGATAGCCTGGGGTGATCGAGAATCGTCTCACACTCATGCCCCGACGGGGAGTCGGGCTAGTCAAGACCCAGCCACCTGGCCAGTCGCGACTGCCGGTGCCGGCTCAGGTACCAGGGCAGCAGGGCCATGACGGCGAGGATCATGACGGCCGCCGTCATGCTGAGCAGGGGGTGGAGCTCGAAGGCCTGGCCGAGGCTGGCGAAGACCAGCGTCATCGGCAGCATGCCGATCACCGAGGCCAGGGCGAAGCGCCACGCAGAGATGGCGGTCACGCCGGCGGCATAGCTGATCAGGGCGAAGGAAAAGATAGGGATCAGGCGGGTGAGCAGCACGGTGACGAACAGCAGCCGCTGCGAGCCCTGGGCACCGAACAGCGGATTGTCCCGGAAGCGTTCGCGCAGCAGGTCACGTCCCAGCAATCTGGCGAGAAAGAAGGCGATCAGTGCGCCGGCCAGGGAGCCGCTCACCGCGAGCAAGGCACCGGGCAGGATCCCGAATGCCAGCCCCGCGGCGGCGGTGATCGGCAGGGTAGGCAGGGGGCCGACCACCACCGTCATCACCATGAGCCCCAGCAGCAGCAGCGGCCCCAGCGCACCGCGGCTGTTCAGCCACTGCGACAGGGCCTCGGGCGACAGGGAGTCGGGCATCCCCAGCTGCCTCAGCACCAGCCAGACCAGGGTCATGCTCATCGCCGCGGCGATCAGGACGCTCAAACGGAAAAGCCCGTCACGCTGGGTCATGTCGCTCCCGTGATGGCGGCGTCATCTACCCGGCCATGGGACAGGCGCAGGCAGCGGTCCAGCGGGGCCGCCACCCGGGGGCTGTGGGTCACCACCAGCAGGGCGCTGCCGGTATCGCGCACCAGCGCCAGCAGCAGGGTCAGCACCTCGTCGGCGGTCTCTTCGTCCAGGTTGCCGGTGGGCTCGTCGGCGAGCAGCAGCGCCGGGCGTGGGGCCAGGGCGCGGCCGATGGCCAGGCGCTGCTGCTGGCCGCCGGAGAGCTGCTCGGGGTAGCGCCGCTCCAAGCCGGCCAGGCCCAGCCGCTCGAGCAGCTCGCTCGACCAGGCGGGGTCGTCGCGCCCGGCGAGGCGCGCCTGCAGGCGCAGGTTATCGCCTACGTTCAGGCTCGGGACCAGGTGAAACTGCTGGAACACCAGCCCCAGGGTGTCGCGGCGCAGGTGGGCGCGGGCCGGTTCGGTCAGCGCCGAGAGTGAGCGGCCGGCCAGGCACACCTCGCCGCTATCGGGCAGGTCGAGGCCGGCGGCCAGATGCAGCAGGGTCGACTTGCCGCTGCCGGATTCGCCCATCAGCGCCAGGCTCTCGCCGGGGGCCAGGCGCAGGTCGATGCCCCTGAGCACCGGCAGCGGGCCCTGGGGCGTGGCATAGGCCTTGTGGACCTGGTGAAATTGCAGCATGGCCGAGCCTTTCTCGGGAAAAGGCTCATCGTCCCACAAGCGGCCTGCCTAGGCGAAGATGCGTTCGAACTCGTCAGTAAAGTCGGAGGAAGCAGGCTCAATTCCGAGCAGGCTATGGCAAAGCTGAATCAGCTTTCGTGCCGTCTGGAACAGCAATCCGCTGAGCTCATGGAGCAGGTTGAAGTGCTCGGCGATCTCACCGTAGTCCGTGGCGTAGTCATGAGCCGCCATGTTGCGCACGGCCCGGCAGCGTTGCCAATCAGCCATGGTGTCGATGACCTCCTGCTTCTCGAAGAAGGCCAGCACCTTCAGGAAGCTGTCGGTAGGCTCGCCCATCAACAGCGCGCTGTGGCGCATGGCGGAGGCGAGCGAATCTTGTAGCTTGGCAAACCGCTCATTGATGGCGGCCAGGGTCTCGAAGAGTTCCACGTCCTTCTTGTGCTTGCCCAGCCAGCCGGCCTCGATAGGCCAGTCGATCTTGGCATCGGACTCATGGAGGAACCAGGCACAGCGCTGGATGGCCTCCAGCAGCCTGGCCAGATGGCGATGCTGCTCGGCAAGTAGATCGGCGCTCATGCGGCATCATCCAGGGGTTGGGCCTGTGAGAGGGCGATGGCCTGAAACGGGGTCGGCGGCTGGCCCTGTGTATAATTCAGGATATCCACAGGCAGGTAGAGCGCCTGCTCCAGCGCGTACTTTATCTCGGCCAGCGTCAGGCGCGGCAGCGGCTGCGTCGTGATGACCAGTATGTCGAGGTCTCCGCCGCGACGACTGTCATCCAGGCGGGAACCGAACACCCGTATCTCGGCCTCGTTACCGGCTAGGTCATGCACGATGTCGCGCAGGATCCTGGTCTGTTCATACGTCAAGCGCATTGCGAGTCGCTCCATCGATGGCAAGATGAGTCTAGCACTTGCGTGCCTGATCGGTTCCAGAGGAGGAGCAATCTTGACCGTCACGGTCTCCATGCATTTCGTCAACGAGCTGTTTCGCGGCGTGCCGGCCATGGCGGCCGAGCGGGGCGACTATCTCAAGCGCGCCGGGATCTCGCCCTTCCTGCTCGAGGCGCCCCATGGGCGGGTCACCGTGGAGCAGTTCGCCACCCTCTACCGGTTGCTGGTGATCGAGTGCGACGACGAGACACCGGGCTTCTTCGCCCGGCCGCTGCGCGGCGGCACCCTCAAGCTGCTCTGCCTGAGCCTGCTGGAGGCGCCGACCCTCAAGGTGGCGCTGCACCGCTACAAGCAGTTCTTCCGCATCCTGCTCGACGACTTCGGCTACGACTCCTCCGTGGAGGGTGACCTGGCGCGCGTCGCCCTGGTGGAGAAGCGGCCGCCGGCGGGCAGCCGCATCCTCATCCACGAGCTGATGCTCAAGCTGTTCCACGGCATCGCTTCATGGATGATCGCCCGCAAGATCCCGCCGATCCTGATCGACTGTGCCTATGCCCAGCCGGCCCACAGCGCCGACTATCGCTACTTCTATCCCGGCCGGGTGCGCTTCGACCAGGCGGAGAGCGCCCTGTACATCGACGCCGCCCTGCTGGAGGAGCCGGTCCGCCAGACCAAGCGCCACCTCGGCGACTTCCTGCAGCGGGCGCCGACGGACTGGTTCTACGTCTCCTTCGAGGACCGCCTGGTTTCGCACCGGGTGCGCGAGCACCTGGCCCGCAACCTCGCCAGCTCCGGCTCGGTGCGCGACGTGGCGGTGGCGCTGCACATGTCGGTGCGCACCCTGTCCCGGCGCTTGGCCGCCGAGGGCACCCACTTCCAGGCGGTGAAGGATGAGTTTCGCCGCGACTACGCCATCCAGGCCCTGACCCGCAGCGACCGCCCCCTGCTGGGGATCTCCGAGGCGCTGGGGTTCGAGGACCTGGCGTGCTTCAGTCGCGCCTTCAAGGCGTGGACGGGCAACTCGCCCGCCGCCTACCGGCGGGCGCTGGGCACCAGTCGGACGTAGCCCCGATCTGCCAGGAGAGCCGCGTCTCTCCGACGATCGGTCGCCTCCGGCAGGTGCCTGTCTGGCTCAGACCTCCTGGCGAATGCGCTTCTTGTCGAGCTTGCCGACGCTGGTCTTGGGGATCTCGTCGACGAAGCGGATAAAGGAGGGGATCGCCCAGCGGTTGATCTTGCCCTGCTCGACGAACCCTGTGAGGAACGCCTTGAGCGCCTCGACGTCCGGCGGGTTGTTGAGGTCGCTGGCCACGGCCAGGGCCGCGGGACGCTCTCCCCACTGGTCGTCGGGCACGCCGATCACGGCGACCTCGTCGATGCCGGGAAACTGGCCGATCAGATTCTCCAGGTCGAGTGAGGAGATCCACTCGCCGCCGGTCTTGATCACGTCCTTGATGCGGTCGCGGATCTGCAGGAAGCCGCGCTCGTCCAGGGCGGCCACGTCGCCGGTGTGCAGCCAGCCGTCCCGCCACAGCTCCTCGCTGCGGGCCTGCTCCTTGTAGTAGCCCTGGGTCAGCCAGGGGGCGCGCACCCGCACCTCGCCGACGCTCTCGCCGTCCTGGGGCAGCGGGGTGCCGGATTCGTCGACCACCTGCAGGCGCACCAGCGGCACCGCGACCCCCGCCTTGCAGCGCCACGGCAGCTGGGTCTCGAAGTCGGCCTGGTCGATATCGCGGGGCAGGATATCGGCGGTCAGCAGCGGGCAGGTCTCGGACATGCCGTAGGCGCTGCGGGTGTCGATGCCCAGCTCCCACGCCTTGCGGGCCAGCGGCTGGGTCAGGGGGCTGCCGCCCACCAGCACCTTCCAGCCGGTGAGGTCGACCCGGCCCGAGCGGATCGGCTCCGCCGCCACCACCATGTTGAGCAGCGTCGGCACGCAGTGGGAGAAGTCGACCCGCTCCTCGACCAGCAGCTTGACCAGCATCTCCGGCTCGTAGCGGCCGGGATAGACCTGAGTGGCGCCCATCAGCGTGGCGGTGTAGGGGACGCCCCAGGCGTGGACATGGAACATCGGGGTGATCGGCATGTACACCTTGTCGCGATTGAGCAGCGCGAAGCCCGGCGACTGGAAGGTGCTGGCCTCGCCCAGGGTGTGCAGCACCAGCTGGCGATGGGTGAAGAACACCCCCTTGGGGTTGCCGGTGGTGCCGGTGGTGTAGAACAGCGTGGCCA
Source organism: Billgrantia campisalis (assembly GCF_022341425.1). GTDB lineage: Bacteria > Pseudomonadota > Gammaproteobacteria > Pseudomonadales > Halomonadaceae > Halomonas > Halomonas campisalis. The sequence goes on from NZ_JABFUC010000011.1 coordinate 67,494, forward strand.
CCGCGTTCTCGTCGAAGGTGGGGAAGTCGTAGTGGCCGGGCTGCTCGGCCAGCAGCGCCTCGTACTCGCCCACCAGCGGCAGGGGGCTCTCCAGCGGCCGGGGCGCATCCTGGCACAGCAGGTAGCCGCGGATACGCGGCAGCCGCTCGGCCAGCGGTTCGAGCAGCGGCACGAAGTCCTCGTGCACCAGCACGAAGTCGTCCTCGGCGTGCTCCATGGTGTAGTGGATCTGCTCCGGGGCCAGGCGCACGTTCACCGTGTGCAGCACCGCGCCGAGCATGGGCACGGCGAAGAAGGCCTCCAGGTAGCGGTGGCTGTCCCAGTCGAGCACCGCCACCACGTCGCCGGCGCGCACCCCCTGGGCGGTGAGCAGGTGGGCCAGCTGGTGGACGCGCTCGCGGAAGCGGCGGTAGCTGTGGCGGCTCAGGTCGCGGTAGACGATGGGGTTGTCGCCGGCCATGCGCACGCCGGAGTCGAGCAGGTCGCCGATCAGCAGCGGCGGGTTGGTGGCCGAAGGCGTGGCGGGCAGGACCTTGGGGGTAACGGTGTTCATGGGTGGCTCCTTGTCGTTGTTGTTCACTGGCTGACGTGCCGGGTTTCGATCATGCGCAACGTTCGATCAACAGGGCGATGCCTTGGCCCCCGCCGATGCACAGGGTGATCAGGCCGTAGCGGCCGCCGGTGCGCTCCAGCTCGGCCAGCGCCTTGATCACCAGGATGGCGCCGGTGGCGCCCACCGGATGGCCCAGGCCCACGGCGCCGCCGTTGGGGTTCAGGCGCTCGGCGGGAAAGTCCAGCGCCTGGGCCACCGCCATGGCCTGGGCGGCGAAGGCCTCGTTGGATTCGATGACGTCGATATCGCCGATGGCGAGGCCGGCCTGCTCGAGGCAGCGGGTGACCGCGGGAATCGGCCCCAGGCCCATCACGCCCGGCTCGACCCCGGCCACGGTGGCGGCGACCATGCGTGCGCGAGCCTTCAGGCCGTGGCGGGCGGCCTCGTCGGCATCGGCCAGCACCAGGCTGGCGGCGCCATCGTTGAGCCCCGAGGCGTTGCCGGCGGTGACCAGCCCGTCTTTCTGGAAGGCGGGCCTGAGCCGGGCCAGGTCCTCCAGGGTGATTGCCTCGCGCACGTGCTCGTCCTGGGCAAAGACCCGCTCGCCTTTCCCTTCGCGCACGGTGACCGGCAGGATCTGGTCGATGAAGCGCCCCTCGGCGATGGCGTGGGCGGCCTTGCGGTGGCTCTCCAGGGCGAACTGGTCGACCGCCTCGCGGGTCAGGCCGTAGCGGCTGGCGATGTTTTCGGCGGTGCAGCCCATATGGCCGCTGCCGAAGGGGTCGCTGAGGATGCCCAGCGTCAGGTCGGTGACGCCGGCGTGGCCCATGCGCAGCCCGAAGCGCGCCTGGGGCGGCAGCAGGTAGGCGCCGCGGCTCATGGACTCGGCGCCGCCGGCCAGGGCGAAGTGGCTGTCGCCCAGGGCGATCTGCTGGGCGGCGGAGATCAGCGCCTGCACGCCGGAGCCGCACAGCCGGTTGACGTTGAGCGCGGCGGCGCTGTCGGGCACCCCGGCGTCGCGGGCGATATGCCGCGCCAGGTAGGCGTCCTGGGGGCCGGTGGTGATGATATGGCCGTAGACGGCGTGGTCGATGGCCTCGGCCGCCAGCCCGCTGCGGGTGAGCGCCTCGCGGGCGGTGAGGGTGCCCATCTCATGGGGGGCGAGCCCGGCCAGGCTGCCGCCGAAGCCGCCGATGGGGGTGCGAACGCCATCGAGGATGACGACGGAGTCGAACAGCATGGGGTATCCCTCCAGTTGGATAGCCGCGCCCGGCGGATGCCGGGCGCGGTGGGGTTGTCAGGCGGAACGGCCCAGCAGCGAGCGAGCGATCACTTCGCGCATGATCTCCGAGGTGCCGGCGTAGATGGTCTGGATGCGCGCATCCAGGTAGAAGCGCGAGATCGGGTACTCGCGGGTGTAGCCGTAGCCGCCGAACAGCTGCAGGCAGGCGTCGATGGCGCGGCACTGCATCTCGCTGAGCTGCAGCTTGAGCACGGCGGCGTCGGTGGCGTTCATCTCGCCCCGGCGGTAGCGGGTCACGCACTGCTCGAAGTAGGCGCGGCCCATGTCGATCTGGGCGCGCACGTCGGCCAGGGTGAAGCGGGTGTTCTGGAAGTCGCCCACCGCCTGGCCGAAGGCGCGCCGCTCCTTGACGTAGTCCAGGGTCAGCGCCAGGGCGCCCTCCATGGCGCCCAGGGCCTGGGCCGCCACCCCCAGCCGCTCGCGGGGCAGCTCCTGCATCAGGTAGGCAAAGCCCGCCCCCGCCTCGCCGAGCAGGGCGTCCTCGGCCAGCTCGATGCCGTCGAAGAACAGCTCGGCGGTGTCGCTGGCGTGCTGGCCGATCTTCTTGATCGGCTGGCCCCGCGAGAAGCCGGGCAGCGAAGCGTCGACCAGAAACAGCGAGACGCCCTTGGCGCCGGCGGCGGGGTCGGTCTTGGCGCAGACGATCACCAGGTCGGCTACCTGGCCGTTGGTGATGAAGATCTTGCTGCCGTCGAGCCGCCAGCCGTTCTCGGTGCGCCGGGCGCGGGTCTTCATCGCCGCCAGGTCGCTGCCGGCGCCCGGCTCGGTCATGGCGATGGCGCCGACCGCCTCGCCGCGGGCCATGGCCGGCAGCCAGCGCTGCTGCTGTTGCTCGGTGGCGATATGCAGCAGGTAGGGCATGACGATGTTGGCGTGGATGTTGTAGGCGCTGGCGAGTCCTCCGAAGCCCTGGCGCGAGATCTCCTCCAGGGCCAGCTGAACGATGGCGAAGTCGGCGCCGCTGCCGCCCAGCGCCTCGGGCAGGTCGATGCCCAGCAGGCCGGCGTCGCCGAGCGTCTCCCACAGCGAGCGCGGCATCTCGCCGGCGGCTTCCCACGCCTCGTAGTGGGGTGCCACCTCCTGCTCGAGGAAGCGGCGTATCGTGTCGAGAAACAGCGGCGTCATGTCGTCTTGGGGTGTGGTCATGGTCAGCCCTTGAGCTCCTGGCGCAGGTGGCGCTTGAGAATCTTGCCGGCGGTGCTCTTGGGCAGGGCCTCGGTGAACACCACCCGCTTGGGCACCTTGTAGGGGGCCATGGTCGCCTTGGCATGGGCGATCAGCGCCTCCTCGGTCACCTCCGCGCCCGCCTTGGGCACCACCACCGCGGTGATCGCCTCGATCCACTTGTCGTCGGGCAGGCCGATGACCGCGACTTCCGAGACGGCCGTGTGGGTGAACAGCGCCTCTTCCACCTCGCGGCTGGCCACCACCACGCCGCCGGTGTTGATGACGTCCTTGATCCTGTCGACGATGTAGAGATAGCCCGCTTCATCGAAATAGCCGACGTCGCCGGAGTGGAACCAGCCGCCGACGAAGGCCTCCTCGGTCATCTCGGGCCTGTCCCAGTAGCCGGTGAGCAGCTGCGGCGAGCGGTGGACGATCTCGCCGTGCTCACCGGGCGCCACGTCGTTCATCTCGGCGTCGACGATGCGGGTCTCCACGGTGAGGATGGGCCGGCCGGCCGAGGCGGGGCGTGCGTCGTGCTCCTCGGGGCGCAGCACCGTGGCCAGCGGTGCGATCTCGCTCTGGCCGTAGCAGTTGTAGAGCCCCACCCCGGGGATGCGTCGGCGCAGCTCCTCCAGCACCGGCACCGGCATGATGGAGGCGCCGTAGTAGGCCTTCTTCAGGGCCGTGAGGTCGTGCTTGTCGAAGTCGGGGTGGCGCAGCAGGCCGATCCACACCGTGGGGGGCGCGAAGAAGGAGGCAATCCCCTGGCGGCTGATCTGGGCCAGGCAGTCGTCAGGCAGCGGCGCCTCGCGCAGGTGCACCGGCGCGCCGAGCAGCAGCGCCGGCATCAGGAAGACGTGCATCTGCGCGGAGTGGTAGAGCGGCAGGGCGGCGAGCATTGGCTCGTCGCCCTTGATGTCGAGCTCCACCATGCAGGCCAGGTACTCGGCGAGCAGCGCCTGGTGGGTCATCATCGCCGCCTTGGGGGCGGCGGTGGTGCCGGAGGTGTAGAGCAGCTGGGCGAGGCTCGCGCCGTCGATATCGACGCTCGGCTCGCCGTCGGCGTGTTCTTGATCGAGCGCCACCCGCAGGGCATCGAAGCCTTCCCGCCCTTCGGCATGCAGGGTGCCGGCGAGCGTCAGGTCGAGCCCCGTGGTGGCCGCGGCCACGTTGTCGGCCAGGCTGAGGTCGCTGAGCAGCCCGCTGGCGCCGGACTGCTCGAGGATGTAGCGCAGCTCGTCGGCGCTCAGGGCGAAGTTCACCGGCACATGCACCAGGCCGGCGCGGGTGGCGGCCAGCCAGGCGATCACGTAGGCGTCGGAGTTCTTGCCGTACACCGCCAGGCGATCGCCGGGGGCCAGGCCCGATGCCAGCAGGGCGTTGGCGACCCGGTTCACCGCCCGGTCGAGCTCGGCATAGCGCCACTGGCGGTCGTTGAAGGCGAGCGCCAGGCGGTCGCCATGTTTGCGGGCGCTGCGGGCGAGGGCGGCGCCGATGGTGTTCTGCTGGATGCGTGATGGGGGTGTCGTTGTCATGTTCATCGCTTGCTGGACCTCTCAGGCATCGTGGATCGCGGCGAAACGGCGCCTTGGCGCCTGCCCCGGGCGTCCGCCGGGGGCAGGGCTGGCTCATCGGGGCAGAGCACCCAGAGCAGGGAGGCGCTGACAGGCGCGGATGAGCGAGGGCGTGAATGGCTCATGTCACGTCTCTTGTCGCGGCGTTCAGGCACCGTTGTTGACCAGGTGGCACTGGCTCTCGGAAAGCGGCCGGAAGGCCTCCTCGGCGGGGATGGTGCGCACGATGCGGAAGAGATCGTCCTCGTCCGCGGCTTCGTCCGGCGACTTCACTTCGACCAGGTACATGTCGTGCACCATGCGGCCGTCTTCGCGGATATAGCCGCCCGTGGCGAAGATGTCGTTGATCGGCGTCTCCATCATCTGCCGGCGAACCGCCTGGGCCTCGTCGGTGCCGATGGCGTCGATGGCCTGCAGGTAGTGCAGGGTGCTGGAGTAGAGCCCGGCGTGAACCATGGTGGGCATGCTGCCGGTGCGCTCGCGGAAGCGCTCGGCCCACTCGCGCGCCTCGTCGTTGAGGTCGTAGTACCACGCCTTGGTGAACTGCAGGCCCTGGGCGGCCTCCAGGCCGATGCTGCGGATGTCGGTGCTGAACAGCACCATGCCCGCGAGTATCTGGCCCGCCTGGGTGATACCGAACTCACCGGCGGTGGTGATGGCGTTGATGGTGTCGCCGCCGGCGTTGTTGAGCGCGATGACGTCGGCGCCGGAGGCCTGGGCTTGGAGCATGAACGACGAGAAATCGTTGCTGGGGAAGGGGTGGCGGGCCCGGCCGACGATAGTGCCGCCGTTCTCGGTGACCACGCGCTCCACGTCGCTCTCCAGGGCGTGGCCGAAGGAGTAGTCGGCGCTGAGCAGGTACCAGTTGGGGTTGCCTTCCTGGGTGATCGCCTTGGCGGTGCCGTTGGACATGGCCCAGGTGTCGTAGACCCAGTGGATATGATTGGGCGAGCAGCTCTCGTTGGTCACGCCGGAAGACACGGCGCCGTTGACCAGGCCCAGGCGGTTCTCCTCTTCCAGCAGGCGCACGGCGGCCAGGGTCACCGAGGAGGCGACCAGGCCGGTGACCATGTCGACGTTGCGCTCGTCGATCCACTCGCGAACGATGCTGGAGCCCACGTCGGCGCTGTTGCGGTCGTCGGCGCTGAAGACCACGATCTCGGCGCCCGCCACGCTGCCGCCCACGTCCTCGATGGCCATCTCGATGGCATCCATCCCGATCGGGCCGATCGGGTCGCGGTAGACGCCGGACATGTCGGCCAGATAGCCGATGCGGATCTCGTTGTCGGTGATCTCGGTGGCGCCGGCCTGGCCGGCGAACATGATGGAGGCGGCGAGGGCGCCTAGAGCGAACTGGCGAGGTGTGTACATGCGTTTGGCCTTTGCTTGTTGTTGTGAACGGGCAGCTCAACGCTGCCGGATTCATGGTAGGAGCAAAGGCCGCGGCGGGGTTTACCCATCCGGCCACAGTTTTTGCATTTCGTGCCAATTTTGTGGCGCTGGGATGTGAACTAAGACCTTGGTGTTAGCCGGCGAGCGGGCCCCATTGAGCGGTGTTTAGGTGTTTTTCTTTTTTATACAGATGCTTAAGGAAAGAGCGACAATGCCGGACGGCATCGGGGAGGTGGGCGGCGGGACAGATGATGCCAGACCGTGAGGTGTTGTCGGTGGCGTGAGCGGGGCAGATAAAAGCGGGGGCACCCGAAGGTGCCCCCGCCGCTCGGCTCAGTGGGCGAGTGCCCGTGAGACTGGCTCAGTGGCTGTGGTCGTGCCCGTGATCGTGATCGTGATCGTGCCCGTGATCGTGGCCGTGGTCATGCCCATGGTCATGATCGTCATGGCCGGGTTCGGCCAGGGCGTCATGCAGGGTCTGGGCGTTGTGGCGCATCATGCCCAGGTAGGTGCTGGCGTCGCCTTCGGCGGCCAGGGCGTCGGCGTAGAGGGTGCCGGCGATGGGCAGGTTGGTCTCCTCGGCGAGCTGGATGATGATGGCCGGGCTGGTCATGTTCTCGTGGAAGAGCGCCCGGACATTCTGCTCGCGGATCACGTCGATCAGTCGCGCCATGTCGGCGGCGCTGGGCTCTGCCTCGGTGGAGAGCCCCACCGGCGACAGGAAGTTCAGCCCGTAGGCGTTGGCGAAGTAGCCAAAGGAGTCGTGGCCGGTGATCACGCTGGTGGAGGCGGGGATTTCGCCGATCAGACGACGCATCTCTTCGTCCATGGCCTGCATATCGGCGATGTAGCGCTCGGCGTTCTCGCGATAGGCGGCTTCATTGTCCGGGTCGGCCTCGATCAGCCCCTCCAGGATATTGCCGGCATAGACCTGCCCCATGGCGAGATCCTGCCAGGCATGGGGGTCGTAGTCGCCGTGCTCATGGTCATGGTCGTGAGCGTGATCGTCATGCCCGTGGTCATCGTGGTCGTGCTCATGGCCATGGTCATGATCGTGCCCATGATCGTCGTGGTCGTCATGCCCATGGTCGTGGTCATGATCGTGGCCGTGATCGTCGTGGTCGTCATGCCCGTGGTCGTGGTCATGATCGTGCCCATGATCGTCGTGGTCGTCATGCCCGTGGTCGTGGTCATGATCGTGGCCGTGATCGTCGTGGTCGTCATGTCCATGATCGTTGCCGTGATACTCGAGCCGATCGATGCTGTCGGTGGCGGTGACCAGCGGGCCGGCGTAGTCGCTGGAGTCGATCAATCGCTCCATCCAGCCCTCGAACAGCAGGCCGTTGAACACCACCAGGTCGGCATCGGCGAGTGCCCGGGCGTCACGGGGCGTGGGGGAGTAGACATGGGCGTCGCTGTCGGGGCCGACCAGCGAGGTCACCTCGACGTGCTCGCCGCCAATGTTCTCGACCATATCGGCCAGGATGCTGAAGCTGGTCACCACCTGGACGCGTTCCGCGGCCATGGCGGCGGGCAGGGCCAGCATGGCCGTGGTGCCGATCACCAGGGCGGAGGGCTTGAGGGTGCGCATTCGATGTCTCCTTCGTGGGTTTGTCAGAGGTCAAGTTGGTCAGTGCGGCTCGGGCGCCCCCAGCGGTGCCGCCCGCCGACGCAGGCGGGCGGTCAGGCTATGGTGGCGGCCGAACAGGGCGGAAAGGATGTAGCCCACCCCGGCCAGCAGGATGATCGCCGGCCCGGAGGGGATGCTGAGGTGGTAGGAGAGCAGCAGCCCGCCGGTGCTGGCGACCATGGCCAGGGCGATGGCCACGCCGATCAGCCCCTCCAGGCGCTTGCTCCAGAAACGTGCCGCGGTGGCCGGCAGCATCATCAGGCCCACCGCCATCAGCGTGCCCAGGGTCTGGAAGCCGGCGGTCAGGTTGAGCACCACCAGCCCCAGGAAGACCCCGTGAACCAGGCTGCCGCGCACGCCCTGGCCGCGCAGGAACAGCGGGTCGAGGCACTCCACCACCAGGGCGCGGAAGATCACCGCCAGGGTCACCACGATCAGGCTGCTGATGGCGGCGATCAGCAGCAGCGCGGTGCTGTTGACCGCCAGGATCGAGCCGAACAGCACATGGGTCAGGTCGACGCTGCTGCCGCCCAGCGAGATGATCATCACCCCGGCGGCCAGCGAGATCAGGAAGAAGCTGGCCATGGCGGCGTCCTCCCGCTGGCCGGACATCTGCGACACGCTGCCGGCCAGCACGGCCACCAGCAGGCCCGATAGCACGCCGCCGAGGCTCATGGCGGGTAGCGAGAAACCGGCGAGCAGAAAGCCCAGCGCCACGCCGGGCAGGATGGCGTGGGCCATGGCGTCGCCGATCAGGCTCATGCCGCGCAGCACCAGAAACACCCCCATGGGCGGTGCCGCCAGGGAGAGCGCCAGGCCGGCCACCATGGCGCGGCGCATGAAGCCATAGTCGAAGGGGGCGATCAGCCACTCGTGGAGCGATGCGAACAAGGTGGCTAGCATGCGGCCACTCCCGGGAGCTTCAGCGGGCTGGTGAGCTCGATCAGCTCGGCCGCGGACATCTCGCGGAAGGCGGCCGCCGTGGTCCAGTGGGCGTGGCCGCCGGCCAGCACCACCACCTCGTCGGCGAGGCGCGTGAGCTGCTCCATGTCGTGGAGCACCACCAGCAGGGTGGCGCCGGCATCGGCCATGTCGCGCAGCACCTCGATCAGCACCTCCACGGTCTCGGCATCCACGTTGGCGAAGGGCTCGTCGAGCAGCAGCAGCTCAGCCTCCTGCATCAGGGTGCGGCCGATCAGCGCCCGCTGGCGCTGGCCGCCCGACAGCTCGCCCAGGGGGCGGTGGGCCAGATGGGAGATGCCCAGGCGCGCCATGATCTCGCGGCCGCGGCGGTAGTGGGCAGCGCAGTAGCCCTTCAGGGCGCCGTGGCTGGGCCAGGTGCCGATCATGATCAGCTCTTCCACGCTCATCGGGAAGCTGAGGTCCAGCGCCAGCTGCTGGGGCAGCCAGGCGCGCCGCGACTTGGGAATCGTGCAGGCGATGCGGCCGGCCACCGGCTTGAGGGTGCCGGTGATGCCCTGGATCAGGGTGCTCTTGCCGGCGCCGTTGGCGCCGACCAGGGCGGTGATGGCGCCGTCGGCGAACTGGCCGTCCACATGCTGCAGCACGGTGCGGTGGCCCTGGGCCAGCTGCAGGTCGTGGAGGGCCAGGCGGGCGGGCTGGGGCTCCGGCATCACTGCCACCACCCGGCGGCCCAGCCGACCGTCAGCCACAGCAGCGACAGGGGCGCGGCCACCAGCAGCAGGCGGCGCCCGGCGGAAAGCGACAGCAGCGAAAAGTGGCACGGCCCTTCCTGGCGGTGCCGGTGCGAGTGTGTGCGGTGTGCCATGAGCGGACCCTCGCGTGAGACAAATGAAGATATAACATAACAAAAAGCCCGTCATCCAGCGCTGTGATGGCTGTGTCGGTCAGGATGGCGGGCGGGCAGTATCCCGCATTCAGCAAAAAATGGAACCTTTGGCGTCAGTGGCCGTGTGCCGTGTCGGTGGCGGGCATGCGCCAGCGCGTGATCAAGCCGTGGTGGGGGCCGGCCACCAGGGAGATCACATAGCCGACACCGGTCAGCAGAATGATGGTGGGGCCGGAGGGTAAACCGGCGTGATAGGAGACCAGCAGCCCGGCCAGGCTGGCGGCCAGGGCGCCGCCGATGGCCATGGCGATCATGCTCTCCAGGCGCTGGCTCCAGAACCGGGCCGCCGCCGCCGGCAACAGCATCAGCCCGGCCGCCATCAGCGTGCCCAGGGTCTGGAAGCCGACAACCAGGCTCAGCACGACCAGGGTCATGAACAGGCCGTGTGTCCAGCCGGCGTGTCGGCCCTGGAGGGTCAGAAACACAGGGTCGAGACACTCCACGACCAGGGCGCGGAAGGTCATCGCCAGTGCGATCAGTATCAGGCTGGCGGTGGCGGCCACCAGCAGCAGGGTGTTGCGGTTCACGGTGAGGATCGAGCCGAACAGGACATGGCCCAGGTCGAGCGGTGAGCCGGCCAGGGTAATCACCATGACCCCGGTGGCCATGGCCACCAGGAACAGGCTGGCCATGGCGGCATCCTCCTTGAGGCCGCTGATCAGCGAGATGCTGCTGGCGATGCCCACCGTCGCCAGGCCGGCGACCAGCCCGCCCAGCATCATCAGCGGCAGGGAGAAACCCGCCAGCAGGAAGCTGACGGCCACGCCGGGGAGAATCGCGTGGGAGAGCGCCTCACCCATCAGGCTCATGCCGCGCAGCGTCAGCAGCACGCCAATGATCGGCGCCGTCAGCGACAGCGCCACACAGGCGGCGAGCGCCCGGCGCATGAAGGCATAGTCGAAGGGGGAGGTCAGCCACCAGAGCAGGGTGTCGAGCATTGCTGGGGTTCCGTTCAATAAGTTATGTTATAACATAACTTATTGGGGGCTCCTCAGGCCATCCTTCCTGCTTGACGGCGACTGCCGTAGCGGCCACTTTGAGAGTGAGCGAGGCCAAGCTGGCCCATCGACCAAGCACTGGGACGAACGTCGCAAGGAGGCGCTATCGACTGGGGAGGACACCATGAGTTGCCAAAAACACCCCCACCATGATCATGAGCATGGCCCCGGCTGTGGCCATACGGCCATTGAGCATAAGGGCCACACCGACTACCTGCATGATGGCCATCTGCATCACCCCCATGAAGACCATGTGGATGAGCATGTGATCGAGGTATCCGACACCAATCCCGACCACTGCACGCCGTCACACCAGTGTGCGGGACACGACCCGGGGCATGTGCATGGCCCCGGCTGCGGGCATGAGCCGGTGCCCCATGGCGATCATGTCGACTATCTGGTCGACGGCCACCTGCACCATCCCCATGGCGATCACTGCGACGACCATGGCCCGGTCAAGGTGGTGAGCTGACCCCTCGCTCGCGGCTCTCGGGCCGTCGCAGCATACCCGTGCCGTGCCCCTTGCGCGGCACGGGCCTGTGCGTTTGCGTCTCTACGACAGTCAATAGCGCAGCGTGACCCCCAGTTGGTTGGGGGCGACCAGCAGCGCGTACTCGCCTTCGAGGTGAAGCTCGCCCAGCGACAGCCTGGCCGGCTGGAAGCGGTTGATCGCCGCCGTGGCCTGGCGCGGCTGGGTCTGCAGCTGCAGCTCGCTGACCAGCATGCCGGTGGCGAAGTTGATCGCACCGTCGCGCCCGCGGCCGTCGCCCACGCCGATCAGCAGCCCCGCCGCGGTGTTGACGGCCAGTGAGCCGAGCCGGGCCTCGAGGCTGCGGCGCTGGCGCTCCTCCTCGGCGACCGCCTGCATCAGCCGGCGGGCACCCTCGATATCCCCTTCGCCGTCGCGCAGCTCGCGGCGCGCCCCTGGGTGCGGCTGGCGGTCGAGGAACATGCCCCCCAGCGCCAGCGCCGATTTCACCACGCCCACGCGGGCATCATAGCGGGTGTCGCGGCTGTCCGACTCGCTGGCCTGATAGGCATTCAGCGCCAGGCTGCCGGCGTAGATGCCCGTCCAGCTTGCCTGCCAGACGTTGGCCTGGCGCGCGCCGCGCTCCAGGGCGCTCTGGTAGGCCTCGAATTCCGGCTGGGCCGACTGGGCGACGGCAGAGGGCGCCGCGGTGCACAGCAGCAGGGCGAGCAGGAGGGCAAGCGGGCGAGGCGATATCATGGGCGGCTCCGGAAACGGTCGAGTGACGCCCTGAGGTTAGCCCATCGTGACCGTTACGCCGCAATACCGTAGAGTCGAAGGTAGCCTGAACAGGAGACTGTGATGCGACCGCCGCTCGACGACACCGCGCTCGATATCGCCTTCCGCGAGGCGCGTACCCACTACGGCTTTCGCGATGTGACGATCGACGAGGCCACCCTGCGCCGCCTCTACGACCTGCTGAAATGGGGGCCGACCTCCATGAACAGCCAGCCGGCCCGCTACGTCTTCGTGACCAGCCTGGCCGGCAAGTCGCGGCTGCTGCCGGCGCTCTCCGAGGGCAACCGGGACAAGGCCCGGGAGGCCGCCGCCACGGTGATCGTGGCCACCGACACCCGCTTCTACGAGCACCTGCCAAGCCAGTTCCCCGACTCGCCCAACGCCCGAGCTCGCTTCGCTGACGACCCTGCCAGGGCCGCCGATACCGCCTGGCGCAACGCTACCCTGCAGGGGGGCTACCTGATCGTGGCCGCGCGCATGCTGGGCCTGGACGTGGGCCCCATGAGCGGCTTCGATCGGTTTATGGTCGACGAGGAGTTCTTCCCCGACGGGCGCTACCAGAGCAACTTCCTGGTCAACCTCGGCGAAGGCGATCCCGCCAGCCTGCGCCCCCGCGGGCCGCGGCTGGCGTTCGACGAGGTGGCCGAGGTGGTGTGAGTCGCAGCGATCAAACGACCCCAGGATATGCGGAGACACGCAATGCCCAGCAAGACACTGCTCAAGCCCCTGATGCTGCTCGGGGCGGCGGGGGTACTGGCCATGTCGGCCAGCGGCGCGGCGGCGACGACCGGTAACAGCGGGCTTTACCTGGGCGGAGGGATGGGAGAGTGGCACGGCGACAGGGCCTTCGACGACACCGCCGACCACTGGAAGCTGGTCGGCGGCTACAGCGTGGGCTGGTTGCCGTTTCTCGACCTGGCCGCGGAACTGGCCTATGTCAGGGGCAGCGCCCTGAGCGGTGAGGTCAACGGCCAGCCGGCGACCCTGAAGGTGGAAAGCGTGGAAGCCGCCGGCCTGGTCGGCTGGAGCCTCGGGCCGCTGGGCCTGTATGCCAAGGTGGGCATGGCCGACTGGAACGCCCAGCAGCGCGGCCCCGGCGTGGATGACGATGACTCGGGCACCGATCCGGTCTACGGCCTGGGCGTTCGGCTTCGGCTGCTCGATATGACCGGGCGCCTGGAAGTCGAGCGCCTCGATGCCCGCCGGATCGGCAATCACGACCGGGTCAGCCTGGGGCTGGTGTACACCTTTTAAGCGGTCTTCCCGGCCCTATGAGGAGCGCTTAGTCGACCAGGGCATTTAGCCGGTCCGGGAAGTCGGTGAAAATGCCGTCAACGCCCCAGTCGAGCAGCTTCTGCATCTCCGCCGGATCGTTGACGGTGTAGACATGCACCAGCAGGTCGTTGGCCTGGGCTTGTTCAATAAAGGCGGCATCGATCACCTGAAGGTCATCCTGATAGGTGAGGTTGGTGCCAATGCCGACTGCATACTCACCCATCGCCTGGAAGTCCGCATCGGTGATCTCGCTCGGCCCCGGCGTGACCCCGGTCCACTCGACCAGCCGTTCGCTGTCGTCCGACTCCGGGTAGTACCACACCAGTTGGACCAGCGGGATATCGGCATTGAGCGCGTGGACTTTCTGCAGGCTCTCCTGGGAGAACGACTGGATGATCACCGAGCCCGACTCGACCAGACCGTGTGCCTCCAGTTCCTCGACCATGGCTTCTTCCAGCCCCGGATAGAGCTCCGGTGACTTGGTTTCGAGGTAGTAGCGCATTTCGGTGCCGAAATGCTCGATCACCTCGCCCAAGGTAAGGATCTCGACGCCGGCGTAGGCCTCGTCGGCGTAGTCGGGGTAGGCGGCGTTGAACCAGCTGCCGGCATCCAGCGCCTTGAGGGATTCCAGGGTGAAATCCCTTAGCTCGCCTTCGCCATCGGTGGTGCGGTCGATCCTTTCATCGTGAAAGGCGACCAGCTCGCCGTCGGCGGTCATCTGGATATCCAGTTCCAGGTAGTCCACGCCCATCTCGTGGGCCAGCTCCAGCGCCGGCAGGGTCTGCTCCGGGGCGTGGCCACTGGCGCCACGGTGAGCGATCACCTGAAAGGCCTGCAGGTCGTCCAACTGCTGCTGCAGCGGGCTGGTATCGGCCGTTGCGGGGGCAATCAGGGTTGCGGTGCCGAGGGCGGCCAGCGCATAGCGAAGCGACAGAGGGCTGATGCGGAACGGCGTCATGGGAATCCTTTAATTGAATGTTCAATTAATAAAAATACAGGCCTTCCCCGGGGGAATGCAAACCACTCCCTGGGGCCACCATCGCCGAGCGTGAGCCGCTGTTGGTCGGCGTGCTGTTCAGCGCCGTGCTTTACGGCGCTTCGTGGCACTGGGCGGCTGGCTGCGCGGGGTGGACCAGGCCGCCCAGCGGCTGGATGCGGAAGCCAGAGTGCCAATGACCTGATACCCGATGATTCCTCCTGTTACTAACAATTACATGAAAATTCTGAACGCGGGCCGGCGGCTATCGTCACAGAGGGCACATGCACACAACGCCCCTAGGTAGGGGTGATTTTTTGGAGGTATTAATGCAACGGATGACTGCCCTGATTTCTGCCGCCCTGCTCAGCGCTGGCCTGATGTCGGCCACCGCCCACGCCCAGCAGGACCCGGCGGCCGCCCCCGAGCAGCCTCAGGCCGCGGCACCGACGATGGATGTTTCCGATGAGCAGCTGCAGCAGTTCGCGGATGCGTCCGAAGACATCGTCGTGATTTCCGAGGAGTACACCGAACGCCTGCATGCCGCCGAGGATGAGGCCGCCCAGCAGGAAGTTCAGATGGAAGCCAACGACAAGATGGTCGAAGCGGTCGAGGAGAGCGGTCTCGATGTGGATACCTTCAATACCATCGGCCAGGCCGTTCAGCAGGACCCCGAGCTGATGCAGCGTGTACAGGAGATGGTCGAGTCCTAAGGCCGGCCGCCACTAGGCTTATTGCAAGCTAGTGGTAACAGTCAGTCTTTTTCATGGTTTTCCCTTGCTCGGTCGGCCAATGCTCTCTTTCCCCTCAGCATGAACCGCCGACCTTGCCCTTCGCCCCCGCACCCGCGGGGGTTTTTTGTAGGCTTCTAGCACGTTGGCGTGAATCAGTTCTGGAGGAGCTGCCCCGTGGGAGGCCGGCTCTGCCGGGCGAATGGAGGCGTGTAGGCGCCAGCCCCGCTATGTCGGTTCGTAGCTGATCATGTCGATATCCGCAGCCTCCTTTCGCAGGGGAAGCAGTTCCTGATAAGCCGCCGAATTGTGCCACTTGATAATGGCTTCGTGGTTGGGGAAGCGTATTACCACTGTATCCGTGTGGTTGTGCTCGCCGCTGAGTATTGCCACTCGTTTGCCTCGGAATATCAACTCAGCTCCCCAGTCTGCGAGGGTTGCCGGTACCCGGTTACGGTACTCCTCCCACTTCTCCTGGTCCTTTACCGTAATGTGGCCAATCGTGTATGCCGCCATGGTTTGCTTTCCTCGGTTATTGGATGCCGCCCTTCGCCATCTTGCCAGCCTTGGCCGGGCAATGCTTTCAGCGCTCATACCCAGTTGATCCATTCCGCCAGGCACTTGCGGTTGGCGATCTCGACCTGCTGGGCCCGCGGCTCGGTCTCGACATGATGGGGATTGATGCCCAGCTCACGCAGTACGTAGAGCACCAGCGGTCCCCGGCATGACAGGGTGAGCTCTCCTTCTTCCATGCCATAGTCCGCCGCGATTAGCGCCTTTTCCTCAGGCGGTAACCGCCTGTCTGGAATCAGGTGCACCTCGGCCCAGGTATGCCAGGCTGAATCCTCGGCGACGCCATGCTCGCCAAGCATCGGTCCATTGGGCTCCGGTAGGCCACGGAAACGGCTGAGTACGAAGTCCCGGTAGCCCCGATGCTTCTCGCAGAAAGCCCGCACGTGCCATCGCCCGGCCGCGAACACCAAGGTATGCGGCACGATGATCCGATCTTCGCCCTCTGGGCTTGTGAAAGAGGCGTAGGTGACTTCCAGGCGCTGCTCGTCGCGGGCGGCCTTGACGACCTCGCGTACCACCTGCGGTGACACCGCGCGGCTCGGCAGTGGCAGCGATTCAGTCGTGGCCGGGCCGATTCCCAGCCCGGTGAAGGGGGAGTCCGGTGCCTGGCCGGAGCCCATCAGATGCAGGTACTCCTCGATCCGGCCGTGGGTGAAGCGCGTGGAGAACCGCGGGGTAGGCAGGAAACCCTTGCGTGACTCGTCATAGGCCAGGTTGGCCGGTGCGAGCTCTCGGTAGCGTCGCAGCACCTTCTGTGCCTGCTGTCGGCCGATGCCGAAAGCCTCGCCGATCTGCGAGGCCACTACCCGGCCCTCCCAAAGCGCCAGGATCTCGATCAGCCGGAAGCGGGCGAGAGTGTCCCAGGGGAGAGCTGACGTTTCGGACATGGGAGGTTCCTTCCTTCCGTGGCTGCTGCTCCAGCATGACGGAAGTCAGGGTCGGGTTGAAGAGTACGGTGGTTGTATGCACAGGGGTGGCGCAGAGGGGGTGGGGGTGCTTGGATAAGAAAGAATTCAAGCAGCCCATGGGGGACAGGGATGTTGTACTTTCTTTACTGGGGTAAGGCCAAGCCCAGCGGCGAGGGTGACCAATGTCATCTACTTCCTTACCACTGCCTCGATGTGGCGGCAGTGGGCTGGCACTTGCTGGCTCCCGAAAGGCCGTTGACTCAGCTGCTGGCAAAGCGTCTCGACATGTCGCCCGAGGTGCTGCGCCGCTTCTTTGTCTTCCTGCTGGGGCTTCACGATCTCGGCAAATTCTCACGCACCTTCCAGGGGTTGGCTCGACCCGAGGAAGTCGAGCTGGTTTCCCCCGTCGAGCGATACGAGTACACCGCGCGCCATGACCGGCTGGGCGCGCTGCTGTGGCAGGAGTGCTGGTTCACCTGGCTGGAAGACCGAGCCTTGCGTTGGCCCGAGGTGTCTCTCGAACGTCCGGAGGTGCGCCAACGCCGTAAAGCCATGCAGGCATTGTTGATTCCCTTCTTTGGCCACCATGGCCAGCCAGTCGAGGCGGAGCAACTCCGGATCGAGCAGTTCTTTGCCAAGGATGCCGATAGTGACGACCAGGAAGCCGCCAAGCAGTTCGTCGAGGAGTGGGCCTATCTTATCGAAGTCGAGTGGCCCACTGAGCAGTTAGTCTCGGGCGACTGGCTGAAGACCTTCCAGGCACTGAGCTGGACCATTGCCGGCTGGGCGACGCTCAGCGACTGGTTGGGTTCGAACCAGAATCATTTCCGCTACTGCCAGAAGGAGATGTCGCTCGCCGAGTATTGGGAGTGCTATGCATTGCCGCGCGCCGAGGCGGCGCTGAGTGATACCGGCTTTGCAAGACTGCCAAAGCCAATTCCCTATTCAGGGCTTTCGTCCTGGTTCGATGGGGAGACTGTAACGCCCACACCCTTGCAGTATGAGGCCGAGACACTGCCAATTCTTGATGGGCCGCAGCTTTTCATCCTTGAAGACATTACGGGGGCTGGCAAGACCGAGGCGGCCTGCATTCTTGCCCAACGACTGCTGGTCGAAGGTCACGGAGAAGGGCTCTACTTCGCCTTACCCACCATGGCGACCTCCAACGCCATGTATGAGCGTCTCGGCTTGTTGCATCGACGTTTCTTCACGGCCGATTCCCATCCCTCCTTCGTACTGGCCCACGGTGCCAGCAGGCTGAACGAATCGTTCTCGCTGGCGATCGACAGGCCTCAGCCGGGTGATCGGGACTACGAGCCCGGCGAAGCCACGGCGACGGCCCATTGCAACCGCTGGCTCGCCGACTCGCGCAAGAAGGCGCTTCTGGCTGAGGTGGGCGTAGGCACCATTGACCAGGCGCTCATGGGGTTATTGCCGTTCCGCCATCAGTCGCTACGCCTCTATGGCTTGGCGCGCAAGGTGTTGATCGTCGATGAGGTGCACGCCTATGACCACTACATGCAGACCCTGCTCAATCAGCTGCTGAGCTATCACGCACGGCAGGGCGGCAGCGCCATCCTGTTGACCGCCACCCTGCCAAACGCAATGCGTGAGTCGCTGGCAACGGCGTGGCGTGCAGGTCTGGACCGGGGGCCTGCCGCCCTTGAATGCAGTCACTTTCCGCTGCTGACGCAGATCGATCAGGGCGCGTCTCGTGAGGTGGCCTTGGGCTCGCGCCCGGAAGTCTCGCGGGAGGTGCGCGTCGACTGGCTGACCCAGGAAGAGCAGGCCATCGAGACCATTCTGGCAGCCGTCGAGGCCGGCGAGTGCGTTGCCTGGGTGCGCAATACCGTAGACGACGCCATCCGTGCCTTCGAGGCGGTGCGTGAGAGGCATCCCGAGCCGGAGCGTTGTCTGCTCTTTCATAGCCGCTTCGCCATGATCGACCGTCAGCGTATCGAGTGCGAGGTGATCGAACGATTGGGGAAGGCATCGACCCCAGAGGCACGTCGAGGTCAGGTGCTGATCAGTACCCAGGTCTTCCAGGAGTCTCTGGACTGTGATGTCGACCTGATGATCAGTGATCTCGCTCCCATCGACCTGCTGATTCAACGCGCCGGGCGTCTCCAGCGCCATGTGCGAGGCCTGCGCCTGCCACCCGTTCTCCATGTACTGGCACCCGAGTGGTCAGACGCGCCGGATGAGAATTGGCTGAAGCGTGCTCTACCCGGAACGAATGCCGTCTATCGGGACACTTCCTTGCTGTGGCTGACCCAGCGAATCCTACGCGAGTTGGGAGGAATCCATATGCCCGAGCAGGCGCGTCTGCTGATTGAAGATGTCTACGGTGAGGTGATTGACCTGGTGCCGGCTGGCTTGCAGGGGGCGCGTTGGGAGCAGAAAGGGATCCAGGGGGTCGCGACCTCGATGGCTAACTTCAATGCCCTGGAGCTGGAGGCCGGCTACGTCTGGGATCGCCACAAGTGGCAGGAGGAGCAGGAGATCGGCACGCGGCTGGTGGATGAGCCGACGGTCAATGTGGCGCTCCTCAAGTGTGATGCTACGGGGGCCTTGGTGTTATGGGCCGAGGGCGGCCGCCATGCCGATATGCTCAGTCAGATCAAGTTGCGCCAGAGTCAGGCAAGCAAGCTGGTTAGCCTTCCAGGTGAGTATCAGACCCAGTGGGAAGTCTTGCAGGAGCGTTACAAGGCGCTGCGCTTTGTTCAGCCTTGGCTGGCGAATGGGGATGCCAACTGGCACTACAACGCTCAACGTGGGCTAGTGGCTGCCGAGGAGAGCCCAGCGTGAGTCCTCAGTCAGCACTCCTCTGGGGCGAAGGTCATGGCTTCTTCGAAGCTGTACAGACACTCTCCAGGGAAGTTGCTTGGTTCCATGTCCGTCTCGATAGCGGCTGCCCGGCGAGCGTCCTCATAGGCCTTCGCCATCAGTTCGGGTATCGCCGCCTTGAGGCTGGGATTGTCTTCCAGCAGCCGCTCCACCTTGGCCTGGGCATCTTCTATGGAGAGGCGCCAGCTGCGCGAGCGGCGCTCCGGCTGGTGATCCCACTTCAGCAGGTGCATGAGGAGTCGAGCCAGCTGGCTGATCAGCGCACGCCGTTCGCTCTTGCCCATGCTCTCGATCTCCTCGGCAACATGTTCGATATCGATCTGGTCGAGCTTGCCGGCACGCAGCAACGCTGCCTGCTCGAGCGCCCATGCATAGGCATCCTGATCGTAGTGTGTCGGCATAAGTCGGCTCCTCGGGTCCCGCCTGCGACGTCTACGGACATGATAGGCCCCGAGTCGTCACCGGGTCACGAGGAAAGCCCCGCCAAGGCGGGGAACATAGCACTCATCGAATACATAAACGGTTCAACCCCGAACGGACAGGGAAGGTGCTGTTCGGGGATTATGGTCTACAGTCAATGGATCGTCACTGAATAGATAAATTTATTGGAGTCGACATGAACCTCCTACTGGATGCCTGGCTGCCCCTTCGAGCCAGGGATGGAAACATTGCGTACCGCCCACCTTCTTCCGTCGCCGACCCCAATATCGTCGAGCTCGCGCTGCCTCGGGCGGATTTCCAGGGGGCTGCTTACCAGTGGCTGATTGGCTTGTTGCAGACCGCCTTGCCACCCGAGGATCACGACGACTGGCTGGATCGCCTTGCCGAGCCGCCGAGTATTGAGGAGCTGGACGCCGCCTTTGCGCCGTTAGCTGCTGCCTTCGAACTGGATGGCGATGGTCCGCGCTTTATGCAGGACCGGGATCCGCTGGAGGATGCCAAGCCAACTTCCGTTTCGGGACTCCTGATCGATTCCCCCGGCGCCAACGGCCTCAAGCTGAATACCGATCATTTCGTTAAACGGGGGCGGGTCGAGACAGTCTGCCCCGACTGTGCGGCGCTGGCACTGTTTACCATGCAGATCAATGCCCCATCCGGGGGGGCTGGTTATCGTGTGGGGCTGCGGGGCGGTGGCCCGCTTACGACCCTGGTCTTGCCGGATGATGAGGAGGCCAGCCTCTGGCAGCGGCTATGGCTGAACGTGATGCCGAGCAAATCCCTTGCGCGGCAGGGCAAGGTCGAAGCGCCGCGTCCGGAGGACGACACCCTCTTCCCCTGGATGGGACCAACTCGGCTCAGCGACAAGAAGGGCGCCGTTGTCGTCCCGGATAGCATGCATGCACTGCATGCCTACTGGGCCATGCCGCGGCGTTTTCGCCTGCTCTTCGAGGACGCCCCCTGTCGGTGCGATCTCTGTGGGCGAGAAGCTACCCGGTCCGTAGCCGAGATTCGCGCCAAGAACTATGGCGCCAACTACGAGGGTCCTTGGCAGCATCCGCTTACCCCCTATCGCCGTGATCCCAAGAAGCCCAGTGAACCGCCGCTTTCCACCAAGGGGCAGCCAGGTGGCTTGGGGTATCGGCACTGGTCGAACCTAGTGCTCAATGATGTCGATAACAGCGGCGCCCTGCCGGCGGCGGTGGTGCATGACTACCTGTATGGCAAGGTGCCGGCCAATCGGCAGGCGCGACGCGAAGGTGAGGCATTCGAGCCGCTGCTCCAGCATGCGAGGCTCTGGGCCTTCGGTTACGACATGGACAATATGAAGCCCCGCGGCTGGTATGGCGTGGAGATGCCGCTGGTGGCGGTGCCGCCTGAACAGCAGGAAGTGCTCAGATCATGGGTTCAGGATGTGACCGAACTGGCTCGCCAAGTGGCGTGGATGGTGCGAAACCAGATCAAGGTCGCTTGGTTCTCGCGCCCTGCCGATGCCAAGGGGGATATGAGCCCCATCGATACCCAATTCTATGAGGCAACACAGGCCGGATTCTTCCATGCCCTGTTTGGCATGCAGCAGGCGCTGCTCGATGGCGAGAGCACCCATATGCCGACAGATATCGCCAAAGGCTGGTATCGCGGACTCCGACAGGAAGCCCTGCGGTTGTTCGATGCGCAGGCCCTGAGCGGCCCCGTGGCCGAGCTCGATATGAAACGCATTACCGGGGCCCGTCGCAATCTGCAGGCCTGGCTCTCGGGGCGCAGCAAGGGCAGCAAGGTCATCACCCAGTTCGCCAAGAAAGGAGGGTTCGCGATAGCGGCTAGCAAGGAAAGCACCACAACTGAGGAGGTCGCGCCATGAGCGAGACAGCAGAACCACAGGCGGAGAAAGAGACGCCTGTGGTGACCGAGTACCTACGAGCCGTCAGGCCAGAAGAAGCCTTTGCCGTGCGTTGCTGGTGGCAGCGGCTGACCTTGCCTGCCGAGGAACTGAAAGCCTTTACCTCGGCACCTCCTTGGCCGAAGGGAGTGCGGGCCATGCTGCGGCGCAGTGAAACGCCGGAGGCCGCCATGCTGAGCGAGGCCTTTCGCCACCTCTGGCACTCGGTGGAGAAGGTGGAGGGCAGCTGGATGGGGCAGCGAGATATCCGGCTTCAGGCCTGGGCTTGCATCGCGCTGGTACTGGCCGAGGTGACGGCGGAACGCCCCAATGTCAGCCTGGGTAGCCAACTAGGCAAACAGAAGAAGGACACCGGCAAGCCCCACATGAGCGAGCTGCGCTTCCAGCAGCTGTTGACTTGCCAGACACCGGAAGAACTGGTGCAGCGGCTGCGGCGCGCCTTGGCGCTGATCGACAAGCGGGATGTGAGCGTTGTCCATCTGGCCGACAATATCGCGCTCTGGTGGCGTGAGTCGCAGGGTGACATGGCACCCCAGCCATCCGGTCGACTCGGCTTCCTATGGGCCAATGATTATTTCGAGGCGCTGTCCCGCTATCAGCGCGGCAGCGACTGATCGAGCCTTCACCATTTACGACAGGGAATTAAACTCATGAGCCACTTCATTCAACTGCATCTGCTGACCTCTTATCCACCGGCCAACCTCAACCGCGATGACCTGGGGCGGCCAAAAACCGCGATCATGGGCGGTGCCAAGCGCCTACGTGTCTCCTCCCAGAGTCTCAAGCGCACCTGGCGTACCTCGGCCTTGTTCGAGGAGGCATTGGGTCAGCACCGCGGCCAGCGTACCAAGCGCGTGGGGCTCGAGGCCGAGAAGCGTCTGCTGGAAAAAGGTGTGAAGGAGAAAGAGGCTCGGGCCTGGGCCACGGAGATCGCCAAGGTATTTGGTGATGTCGCCAAGGGTGAGTTGGCGACCAGTCAACTGGTGCATATCGGCCCCGAAGAGCAAACGGCGGTGGATGCTCTCGTCGAGACGCTGGCCGCCGAGAATCGGGCTCCCGAGAAGGCCGACCTGGAGCTTCTGCGCCATAAGCCAGCCGCCGCGGATATCGCCCTGTTCGGTCGCATGCTGGCAGCGGTGCCGGAATACAACGTCGAGGCGGCCTGTCAGGTCGCGCATGCCATCACCGTTCATGCGGCAGAGGTGGAGGATGACTATTTCACCGCCGTGGATGACCTCAATACCGGTGATGAGCATCGGGGGGCGGCCCATGTCGGTGAGGCCGGCTTCGCGGCGGGGTTGTTCTATAGCTACATCTGCATCGATCGACAGCAATTGATCGATAACCTTAACGGCGATGCCGAGCTGGCCGAGCGTGCCATTGCCGCCCTGGTGGAAGCCGCTGTGCGGACTTCGCCAAAGGGCAAGCAGAACAGCTTTGGCTCCCGCGCCCATGCCAGCTATGTGCTGGCCGAGAAGGGCGACCAGCAGCCCCGCTCGCTGTCGGTGGCTTTCCTGCGACCGGTGGTCGGTCAGGATCAGGCCGGTGAGGCTATCGATCAGCTTGAGGCACAGGTGAACGCCTTCGACGGGGCCTATGGAGCGGGAGCCGATCGCCGCTATATCGTCTCCGCCATGCCTGGTTACCAGGGCCCCAAGTTCGAGGGCGAGGTCGTCACGGGCAACCTCGATGGCCTGATCGAGTTTCTCAAAGCCGATTGGTAAGGAGTCGTCATGACGGAATATCTGGTCTTTCGACTCTATGCCCCACTCGCCAGTTGGGGCGAAGCGGCGGTGGGCGAGTCTCGGCCGACCGCCACCTACCCCGGGCGTGGCGCGATCCTGGGCCTGCTCGGTGCCGCCCTGGGCATCAAGCGGGAGGACGATGCCGGCCAACGGGCCTTGGCTGATAGTGTGCTTATTGCCGTCAAGCAGCGCTCTCCCGGTACCCTGCTGCGTGACTACCACACCGCCCAGGTGCCGAGTGATCGTAAGGGCGTGACCTATCGCACGCGACGCGATGAATTGCATGCCCCACAGAAGGTGATCAATACCATCCTTTCCAGCCGTGACTACCGCTGCGACGGTCTCTGGAGCGTTGCGGTATGGCTCTCCGAGGGTTCCGTCTACACGTTAGAGTCACTCGAGGCAGCGCTGCAGCGACCTCACTACTCGCTCTACCTGGGACGCAAGTCATGCCCCTTGGCGGCACCGTTGGCGCCTCGACGAGTCGAGGTCGCGCACCTTCGCGAAGCCCTCGATAGCGAGTTCGAAGCGTTGATCCCTGGTGAGGGGAAGGCCCTGCGACTGACTGGAGAGACGCTGTACTGCTGGGAGGGGGGAGCCGCACTACTGGATGGCGACAAGCACGATGTGGAGTCCAGCGAAGTGTGGGATCGGCCGCTCAATCGGCGTCGCTGGCAGTTCGGGCCACGCACCGAGTTCCGGCGCTTCGTGCCGGCAGAGGAGGGGCACTAATGTTTCTTTCACGCGTTCGCGTCGATCTCAACGGCCTCTCCCGCGAAGCCCTTTTCGACGTTATGCAGGGTGGGGCCTATGGCGCTCACCAGCTGCTGTGGCAGGCCTTCCCGGGCCACCAGGGAGCCCGACCTTTCCTGTTTCGTCAGGAGATGGAAGAGGAGACCGAGCAGAGCAAGACCCCCAAGGGGCTGCCGCTCTTCTATGTACTCTCCGATCGGGAGCCTACTGCCATCGCGGGCCTGCTCGATGTGCAGTGCAAACCCTTTGCGCCGACGCTGCGGGAAGGCGAGCAACTGGCATTCCGGCTGCGCGCCAACCCGACGGTGGCACGGCGAGTAGAGGGGGCCAAGCACTCGCCCCGCAGCGATGTGCTAATGGCCGCGAAGAAACCCTTTCCACCCGGTCAGCGTACTGGCACGGAATGCGTCCAGGCGATGGATCAGGCGGCGCGAGACTGGCTGCGGACGAGGGCGGAAGCGCTGGGCTTTCGGCTACTGGTGGATCCGGAGGTCGGGGCCTATCGTCAACATGCTCTGCACAAACCCGGGCGGCGTGATGCCATCCAATATTCCAGTGTTGACTATGAGGGCTTGTTGGAGGTTACCGATCCCGGCCGCCTGATCGAGGCCTTGGCCCAGGGTGTTGGGCGTGCCAAGGCCTTTGGCTGCGGGCTGATGCTGATTCGCCGGCCATAGCGACACTTCAAAGGCAGGGAGGCCAGTATGGGCTTTATTCCACTCAAGCCGATTCCCATGAAGGACCGTATGTCGATGATCTTCGTCGGCATGGGACAGATTGATGTGCGAGACGGCGCCTTTGTGGTGATCGACGAGGTCAATGGCGAGCGCATGCACATCCCGGTGGGCTCTGTCGCCTGCCTATTGTTGGAGCCGGGTACGCGAGTTTCCCACGCCGCTGTCAAGCTGGCGGCGACCGTGGGTACCCTGCTGATCTGGGTTGGTGATGCCGGCGTGAGGCTCTATAGCGCCGGTCAACCTGGTGGGGCGCGGTCCGACAAGCTGCTTTATCAAGCACAGCTGGCGCTGGACGACTCGCTACGCTTGAAGGTCGTCCGTAAGATGTTCGAGCTGCGCTTTGGTGAGCCGCCGCCATCTCGTCGCAGCGTCGAACAACTCCGTGGGATGGAGGGCGCCAGGGTACGCAAGACCTATCAGTTGATCGCCAAGCAATATGGCGTCAAATGGTCGGGGCGCCGCTACGACCCAACCCAGTGGGATGCCTCCGACGTTTCCAACCAGTGCCTTTCCGCCGCCACCGCTTGTCTCTATGGCATCAGTGAAGCTGCCATCCTGGCGGCGGGTTATGCTCCTGCCATCGGTTTTCTGCATACCGGTAAGCCGAAAAGCTTTGTCTACGATATCGCCGATATCGTGAAGTTTGAAACGGTTGTTCCTGCAGCATTTCGTGTCGCGGCACGCAACCCGCCCATGCCGGAGCGCGAAGTCCGCATCGCCTGTCGTGATGCCTTCAAACAGGCCAAGATACTGCAGCGGTTGATCCCCATGATCGAAGAGGTCCTGGCGGCCGGGGAGATCGAGCCGCCTCCCCCCGCCCCGGAAGCCGTACCGCCGGCGATTCCCGAACCACCCTCGATCGGTGATGCCGGTCACAGGAGTGGATGATGGCCATGATCGTGGTAGTGACCGAAGCGGTTCCGCCCCGCCTGAGGGGGCGACTTGCCGTCTGGCTACTGGAGATACGTGCCGGGGTCTACGTCGGTGATGTCAGCAAGCGTATCCGGGAAATGATCTGGGAGCAGATCAGTGCCCTGGCTGAGGATGGCAATGTCGCCATGGCCTGGGCCAGCAACCATGAGTCCGGTTTCGAATTCCAGACTTACGGCACCAATCGTCGCGAGCCTTGGGACCATGATGGCTTGCGTTTGGTGCGCTTTCTGCCAGTTGAGACTAAGTGATTGATAATTTTGGATCTTTAAAAATTTAGTCTGTACAAAAAATAGGCAAAATCGCTGGTGGAATTTCTGCCGGCGGTTTTCCTTTTGTAGATCAAGTGTCTACAATTAGTCCGGTCCCCGCAGGCGCGGGGCTCAACCGTCGCTGAAGTTTTCGGCGAAGAAACTGATTGACCGGTCCCCGCAGGCGCGGGGCTCAACCGACCGTCATTGGCACAACATGTTGTGCCATGGGCCGGTCCCCGCAGGCGCGGGGCTCAACCGCCCTGGGACCGCGACCCGCAACGGCTGCGAGCCCGGTCCCCGCAGGCGCGGGGCTCAACCGATACAGCCACTGGATAGCGAGCCACATGTCGTCCGGTCCCCGCAGGCGCGGGGCTCAACCGTGGGGTGTCCGCTGAGATATAGCTCTTACGGACCGGTCCCCGCAGGCGCGGGGCTCAACCGAAACTTACACTTAGGAACCTTACGCTTGCTCGCCGGTCCCCGCAGGCGCGGGGCTCAACCGATCGTTGTCGATGCTGCCAATGGTCCCTACGCCCGGTCCCCGCAGGCGCGGGGCTCAACCGGTGGAGAGATCCACGCGGTGGCTGGGCTTGAACCGGTCCCCGCAGGCGCGGGGCTCAACCGCTATCTATGGGTTATGCAGGCACTGTCCAGTCCCGGTCCCCGCAGGCGCGGGGCTCAACCGAGCTACGGCGATCTGTCGTTGATCAACCTCTACCGGTCCCCGCAGGCGCGGGGCTCAACCGATGGGTGGCGCCGACGAGGCCGAGCTGGCGCGCCGGTCCCCGCAGGCGCGGGGCTCAACCGGCACTTCCGACGATGGTCAGTCGATCCATGCCCCGGTCCCCGCAGGCGCGGGGCTCAACCGGGTTGACCGGGGGTGGGTCGAGACTTGACCGGCCGGTCCCCGCAGGCGCGGGGCTCAACCGGTCACGCCCTGACGAGGTTCCTGTGAAGAACACCGGTCCCCGCAGGCGCGGGGCTCAACCGACGGTGACACGTTTGTCAGATATTTTTGCAGCCCGGTCCCCGCAGGCGCGGGGCTCAACCGTCGTCACGCCGGCTTTGCTGGTACCGGGCGGCCCGGTCCCCGCAGGCGCGGGGCTCAACCGACTGCACGACGGACGGCGCCGATTCGGACGCCCCGGTCCCCGCAGGCGCGGGGCTCAACCGCCGAATATCCGCCGTATGGTGAAACACCTTGTCCGGTCCCCGCAGGCGCGGGGCTCAACCGCGATTTGGCAATGGCGAAGCGGGGTGGATAATCCGGTCCCCGCAGGCGCGGGGCTCAACCGCCCCAAGGCGCGCCATCGGACACGCTGCGCACCCGGTCCCCGCAGGCGCGGGGCTCAACCGTTACCAAGGTGGAGGCGCGACGCACTTGGGAACCGGTCCCCGCAGGCGCGGGGCTCAACCGTCTTTCATCAGTCGTCCCCTAGACGAATGTCGCCGGTCCCCGCAGGCGCGGGGCTCAACCGCAATTCGATACTGTTTGCCTCGACTCGGGTACCCGGTCCCCGCAGGCGCGGGGCTCAACCGTTATTGGTGATTGTTTGTGTGGGCATTGTTTGCCGGTCCCCGCAGGCGCGGGGCTCAACCGCGCTTGGTGCAGTGCGCCCGCCCTGTCACGGTCCGGTCCCCGCAGGCGCGGGGCTCAACCGCCGCAGAGTTTGACGAGGCTGTCACACGCGCTCCGGTCCCCGCAGGCGCGGGGCTCAACCGCTGAAGGCGTGCCCACAGCCGCCCTGGGCGATCCGGTCCCCGCAGGCGCGGGGCTCAACCGATATGCTCACAACAGGCTTCGATCATCCGCCCCCGGTCCCCGCAGGCGCGGGGCTCAACCGTTATCGACGTGGCTAACGCGGAGTCGAGCGAACCGGTCCCCGCAGGCGCGGGGCTCAACCGAATCCATCTTACATAGTTAACGCCGTTAAGCGCCGGTCCCCGCAGGCGCGGGGCTCAACCGCCGCCGAGGTTGCGCCGCTGGCCGTGCTGGAACCGGTCCCCGCAGGCGCGGGGCTCAACCGCGTGAATCCCATGCCGCCGCCATGGAGGCGGCCCGGTCCCCGCAGGCGCGGGGCTCAACCGGCGTAGGGGTGCGTTATTCCCGCCACGCTAGGCCGGTCCCCGCAGGCGCGGGGCTCAACCGGCATGGCTGCGCAGCGGCAACACGCGCCAGCCCCGGTCCCCGCAGGCGCGGGGCTCAACCGGTCGCCGGCTACCGCTTCGAGACGCTGGACGGCCGGTCCCCGCAGGCGCGGGGCTCAACCGAAAGGAGAGTGACCATGCAGACCCGTATCGAGCCGGTCCCCGCAGGCGCGGGGCTCAACCGGCGGTCATCAAGCGCGGCGACACGTTTTAACCCCGGTCCCCGCAGGCGCGGGGCTCAACCGCGATCCTCGTTGACCGACGCGAACAGGGCGGTCCGGTCCCCGCAGGCGCGGGGCTCAACCGGAGTCTTACCCATGATGAACGCTACCGGCAAACCGGTCCCCGCAGGCGCGGGGCTCAACCGCGCCCAGGTCGATGATGGCCTGGGCTCGGGTCCCGGTCCCCGCAGGCGCGGGGCTCAACCGCTGATGCGGTCCGGCACGTCGACCACTGCGCCCCGGTCCCCGCAGGCGCGGGGCTCAACCGCAAGCTGTGGGCCGAAGGCCCGGTGCACACCCCCGGTCCCCGCAGGCGCGGGGCTCAACCGGGCATTCGCAATGCCGGCAGTAGCGACAGTAGCCCGGTCCCCGCAGGCGCGGGGCTCAACCGACTGCCAGGAACGGGCAGCGGCTCCCCGGCTGCCGGTCCCCGCAGGCGCGGGGCTCAACCGCCCTGTCCGCCAAGTACGCAGAGAAGGCCGCCCCGGTCCCCGCAGGCGCGGGGCTCAACCGGCCGACAGTGCCGTGCAACCCGACACCCTGGACCGGTCCCCGCAGGCGCGGGGCTCAACCGCCGAGATCGACGCCACGCCCTGGATCATCACCCCGGTCCCCGCAGGCGCGGGGCTCAACCGAGCGACGACGGCGGCAGTATCGACGTGCAGGCCCGGTCCCCGCAGGCGCGGGGCTCAACCGACCCCATGACCACCCTCACCTACTGCCCCCACCCGGTCCCCGCAGGCGCGGGGCTCAACCGCTGCCCGACGGCATCTACTACGACCACCGGGGCCGGTCCCCGCAGGCGCGGGGCTCAACCGGACCCGCGTTTTTTTTCGTCGCGCTCCGTGCCCCGGTCCCCGCAGGCGCGGGGCTCAACCGGCATGGTGGGTGCTCTGGACCTGACTGGAAACCCGGTCCCCGCAGGCGCGGGGCTCAACCATATGGTCAGTTTCGTTGAGTCGCGGGATAGGCCCGGTCCCCGCAGGCGCGGGGCTCAACCGTAATTGCGATAGGCCTCGCGCTGATCCGGGCGCCGGTCCCCGCAGGCGCGGGGCTCAACCGTGCTCATGCCGCCACCTCACGTGAAACGTCTGCCGGTCCCCGCAGGCGCGGGGCTCAACCGTGATAATGAAAACCCGCAAGTCGCCTGATGATCCGGTCCCCGCAGGCGCGGGGCTCAACCGCCGCAGTGGGGCGACGCCACCATCCAGGCTCTCCGGTCCCCGCAGGCGCGGGGCTCAACCGCACCAGCAGGCCGAAGCCCCACACCCCGCCGCCCGGTCCCCGCAGGCGCGGGGCTCAACCGGCCGAATGGAAGCAACATCGCGAATCCGCTCGCCGGTCCCCGCAGGCGCGGGGCTCAACCGCAGGAATGTCAGCAGGCTTACATGGCTAGGCACCGGTCCCCGCAGGCGCGGGGCTCAACCGGTCACAGCTGTTCTGGTAGATGCTATTGACCACCGGTCCCCGCAGGCGCGGGGCTCAACCGTCGGCTCGTCTCGGCTACACCAAGATGTTGTTCCGGTCCCCGCAGGCGCGGGGCTCAACCGACCCGCCGGGCGGCGGGTCAGTCGTTGTCGTCCCGGTCCCCGCAGGCGCGGGGCTCAACCGCCGCCTTTCGAGTTTGAGCCTGGAGACTGCGACCGGTCCCCGCAGGCGCGGGGCTCAACCGAACATGTACCTATTCCGCCTGCACGACCAGGCCCGGTCCCCGCAGGCGCGGGGCTCAACCGGCGGACAGCTCGTCGTAGATCACCGCATCGACCCGGTCCCCGCAGGCGCGGGGCTCAACCGGCCGTCATTGGCACAACATGTTGTGCCTAGTCCCGGTCCCCGCAGGCGCGGGGCTCAACCGCGCCACCGGCTGGCGCTGACGCTCGATCAACTCCGGTCCCCGCAGGCGCGGGGCTCAACCGACGCCGCCAGCGCAGACGACTACGCGATGGTCCCGGTCCCCGCAGGCGCGGGGCTCAACCGTTCGGTGAAGTGCGTGATTCTGACGCCAACGGCCGGTCCCCGCAGGCGCGGGGCTCAACCGATCGAGCGCGGGCGCCGCGTCTACCGCTGGGACCGGTCCCCGCAGGCGCGGGGCTCAACCGCCCCGCCCGTAGACGGGGAATGCAGGGAACTGCCGGTCCCCGCAGGCGCGGGGCTCAACCGGCCTACCACACCGGCTGGACCCGCCAGCTGCTCCG
Organism: Billgrantia campisalis; assembly: GCF_022341425.1. Lineage (GTDB taxonomy): Bacteria > Pseudomonadota > Gammaproteobacteria > Pseudomonadales > Halomonadaceae > Halomonas > Halomonas campisalis. Next base: position 97,879 of record NZ_JABFUC010000011.1, read on the forward strand.
GTCCCCGCAGGCGCGGGGCTCAACCGGTGTGCGTTCGGCGCGCTCTACGCTTCGCCTGCCGGTCCCCGCAGGCGCGGGGCTCAACCGCGATCCTCGGTGAGGAGGTCATCGGCACCCCCCCGGTCCCCGCAGGCGCGGGGCTCAACCGCGCCAGGTGATCACCGCCGGCAGGCGCTCGGCCCGGTCCCCGCAGGCGCGGGGCTCAACCGCTGGCACTAAACTCTGTTTACGGTGATAGTAACCGGTCCCCGCAGGCGCGGGGCTCAACCGCAGCGCCGTAACAACCTGGACGAGGAGCAGATCCGGTCCCCGCAGGCGCGGGGCTCAACCGAGCTACCGGGCCACGGCCCACCACGGCAGCGCCCGGTCCCCGCAGGCGCGGGGCTCAACCGGCGAAGACTGACCAGCCCGTGATCGACTATCACCGGTCCCCGCAGGCGCGGGGCTCAACCGCTGGAGGCCGACAACGCCTACGGCGGCATGACCCGGTCCCCGCAGGCGCGGGGCTCAACCGAACTGCTCGACGGCCTGCGCGACAGGCCCCACCCGGTCCCCGCAGGCGCGGGGCTCAACCGCTCCTCCAGCTGGCCAACGGCTCGATCTACGACCGGTCCCCGCAGGCGCGGGGCTCAACCGGCTTCGAGCTGGCGGGCCTCGCTGTGGCGCATCCGATCCCCGCAGGCGCGGGGCTCAACCGCTGGATCAGTTGGATGTCGAGCACCTTGCCGATCGATCCCCGCAGGCGCGGGGCTCAACCGATTTACCCCCACCCGGAATACCCGTAATCAGACCGATCCCCGCAGGCGCGAGCCTCGCCACTTTGCGCAGGCCCACCCTTGTCACCTACGTTGAGAGTGCTTTCGTGGGACTGGGTGTCCCGTCCACCGGTGCAGGGGGAGTATGTGAGCGATAGCGATCTGGGGTTGATGGATGCCGGCCGACTGAGTGCGCTGTTCTTGTCGGGCGAGGCGTCGCCACTCGAGGCGACACAGGCGGCCTTCCAGCGTATCGACCGCTTCAACGACGCGGTCAATGCCTATGTGTACCTAGACCGGGAGGGGGCCGAGGCGGCGGCCCGCGCCTCCACCCGGCGCTGGCAGCAGGGTCAGCCGCTGAGCCCGATCGATGGCGTGCCGGTCTCGCTCAAGGATTTGACCGAGGTGGCCGGGATGCCGGCGCGCCAGGGATCGTTGACGGTGCCGGACACCCCCTGCCGGCGGGATGCGCCGCCGGCGCGGATGCTGCGCGAGGCGGGGGCGGTGATCCTGGGCAAGACCAACTCCTCGGAGTTCGGCTGGAAGGCGGTGACCGACAACCGGGTCTTCGGCGCTACGGCCAACCCCTGGGATACCCGCCTGACCCCCGGTGGCTCGTCCGGTGGGGCCGCCGTGGCGGCGGCGCTCAACATGGGCGTGCTGCACCAGGGCGGCGACTCGGGCGGGTCCATTCGCATTCCGGCGGCCTTTACCGGGGTGTTCGGCTTCAAGCCCACCTTCGGCTGGACGCCGCAGTGGCCGCCGAGCAAGGAGCCGACGCTGTCGCACCTCGGCCCGCTGACCCGCTCGGTGGCCGATGCCGCCCGTATGCTCAATGTGATGGGACGCTACGATTTTCGCGATCCCTATGCGGTGCGCGGCCAGCCAGAGGATTGGGGGATGGAGCTCCATCAGGGGCTGCGTGGGCTGCGCATCGCCTATTCGCCGGACCTGGGCTATGCGCAGGTCGACGCCCAGGTCGCCGAGCGGGTGCGCGAAGCGGCACATCGGCTCACCCTGCTCGGCGCCGAGGTCGAGGAGGTGGACCCGGAGATCGACTCCCCGCTGGATACCTTCCAGAAGCTGTGGTTCACCGCCTCGCTGGTGGTCTGGGAGGAGCTCGACGAGCGTCAGCGCGAGCTGCTCGACCCGGGCCTGGTGGCCGATGCGCGTCGCGCCGAGGCCTGGCGCGCCGTGGACCTGTTTCATGCCCTGACCGAGCGGGCCCGGCTGACCGAGCGGCTCGAGCACTTCAACCAGCGCTACCACCTGCTGATGACGCCATCCGTGGCGATCGAGCCCTTCGCGCTCCACCATACCGTACCGCCCGGCAGCGGCATGCGTGACTGGGAGGAGTGGGCGAGCTTCTCCTATCCCTTCAATCTCAGCCAGCAGCCGGCCGCCTCGGTGCCCTGCGGCTTCACCGATGCCGGCCTGCCGGTGGGTTTCCAGCTGGCGGGCGGCAAGCATGACGATGCGCGGGTGCTGCGCGTCTGTCACGCCTTCATGGCGGCCTATCCACCGCGCTTTCCCGACTGTCCCGATCCTGGGCGGCCCTGAGCTCGGGTGACCTGAGCCGGGGCCCGACACGGATAGCCGGTGCCGCGGGGCTTACCGAGCCGGAAAGGTCGTCGGCGATCAGCGCCTGCCAGTCCTTTGCCTCGCCAAGGTGGCCATATGCGGTATGCTGAAACCACAATAGCTTGCAAGGAAAGACCGATGTCAGATCAAACCCCTTTCGCCGCCACCCTGAGCGCCATCGATGCCCTCCACGCGGAGGACCCCCGCCGGGTGGAGGTCGACGGTGACTCCGTTCCCCTGGAGCTGTGGCACGCCGGTCGCATGAGCGCCTGGCTGGAGCAGCTGGTGGCAGATGCCGATGAGCTGACCCAGATCGCCGTGCGGGCCCAGCACCTGCAGCGCTGGCAGGTGCCGCGCAGCGAGTACCCGGAAGGCCGGGTGGGCTATCTCACCTGGCGGCGCGACCAGGGCAAGCGGGCCGGTGAGACCACCGCCCGGCTGATGCAGGAGGCCGGCTATTCGGCCGATCAGGCGGAGCGGGTGGCGCAGATGATTCGCAAGCAGGGCCTGGGCCGGGATGCCGGTACCCAGGCGGTGGAGGACTGCGCCTGCCTGGTATTCCTGGAGAACTACTTCGCCGACTTCTCGAAGCAGGTCGACCACGATCATTTGATCCGCATCGTGCAGAAGACCTGGAAGAAGATGTCGCCGCGGGCACACGAACTGGCGCTGGGTCTGCCGATGAGCAAGGAGGCGCGCGGGCTGGTCGAGGAAGCCCTGGCGGGGTGACACCGCTTTTCTGAGCATTTGACAAACCGGCCGAGGCGACCTAGATTCACGATTGCCAATGATAATTGTTATCATTAAATCGTGTGATCAAGGAGGTCGCCATGACGTACTGCGCCAATACTCGGTTCAAGGGAGCCAGCCCCGCGCTGCAGGTCTGCGATGCGACATCGGGCTCGGTACGCCTGGCCTGGCAGTCCCCCCGTCCTGACTCGGCGCTCAGCGAAGCCGACCAGGCGCTGTTGCAGCTGCGTCGGGACGAGGCCCTCCATGAGCTGTTTCGCCGGTTGTTTCTGCGGACCACCGAGCAGTATCTCAAGGGCGAGCTCGACGAGCGCGGGCAGCTTCGCCGGCATGGGGGGCGGGGTTGAGCCGTCAGGCCAGCGTCAGGCTGAGACTGTCGCTGGTCTCGCAGGGCTTGCCGTGGCGCAGGGTCAGGCGGCGCTGGCTCAGGTTCATGACCACGGCAAACAGCGTCTCCATGCGCTCGTCGGGGGGCTGGTCGGGATTGAAGTGGCGACAGATCGACATCGGTGCGCCCTGGTGGTCGCTGAGGATCTCGAACAGCCTGGCCTCATCGAGGCTGCCTTGGCTTGCCGATTCGCCGTCCAGCAGGGCGTTGAGCCGCGCCAGCCGGGGGCGGGAGTCGGCCCGCGGGAAGTCCTCCACCTGGCGGGTCGCGGCGGGGGCGTAGAGGTGATTGGTGTGGGTGACCAGGCCGCCCTGCGCCTCGAGCCGGCCGGGCTCGCCGGGCAGCACCTCGAGCCCCAGGGCCTGGCACGCTTCGCTTGCCGGCGGGGCGCTGGCGAGCAGGAAGTGGGCGGGGGAGCAGACCCGGTCGTCGGTGACCACGCGCAGCGCGCTGTCCCAGTCGGGGCTTTCCAGGATCTTGCGCAGGGCGATATGGATCGGCAGCCCCTCGCCGCAGGTCTGTGAGCGAATCGCATTGAGACAGACCCCGATGCCCTGGGCGTTCAGGCCCACCTTGCCGACCATGCCGGCCTCGCCAATGCTGATCAGCGCCGGACGGCCGATCCCCTCGATGCGCAGCACCACCACGTTGTGCAGTTGGTCGGTGCGCCAGTCCCAGTTCTGGGCCAGCCACTGCTGGCCGTCGCGCAGCAGCGCAAAGGCTGAGCAACCGCCGCTGGCGCGGGTCAGGGCGATCTCGCTTCTGCAGTTGAGGGTCAGCACGTCGGTGAAGTCGACGCCGGCGCCGCGGGCGATGCCGTCCATCTCCTCGAGAATCGCCGGGAAGCCGCGTTCGATCATGGCCTGGAAGCGGCCGGCCTCGCGGCGGGCGGCGTCCCAGTCGATGCCGACGAAGTCATGGAACAGCTGGGCGTAGACCGTCAGGCTGTGCTGGATCAAGCGGGCGTGGATCCGGCCGTGGGCCTCGCCGATCATGCGCCGGCTGCCGGATAGTTCGGTAACGGGGAGTGTCACAGGGTAGGCGCCTCCTGATTGGGTGGTTGGCTTCCAGTATAGGAGCCCCGCTAGGGGGGCTGCCTGGTCAGCGTTGAAGTCTCGCCCCGGGCCAAAGCGGCGATCATAGTGTTTGCACAATCAGGGGCTTGGGGTGATATTGAAGCAGGCTAACGTTGGCAGCGGGGGCTTGTATTTTGCGTGCCGCCCTTCCAGATTGGTGACGTGTCCCATCATTGCAACCAGAGCGAGAAAAACAACCATGAAGAAGAGCGTATTGGCGATTGCGATCGCGGCGTCCAGCGTGGCCTTTGTCGGTGCGGCCCAGGCAGAGGTCAAGATCGGCTTCATCGGGGGGTTCACCGGTCCCATCGAGAGCCTGACCCCGCCGATCTATGACGGCGCCCGGCTGGCGGTTCAGCAGATCAATGAGCAGGGTGGCATCCTGGGCGGCCAGACGCTGGTGATGCCCAATGCGGATACCACCTGCAGCGACGCTTCGGCGGCCTCCAACGCGGCGGACCGCATGGTCAACACCGAGAACGTCACCGCCATCGTCGGCGCGCTGTGTACCGGGGCCACCGTGGCCGCGGCCAACAGCGCGGCGATTCCGGGCGGGGTGGTGATGGTCTCGCCGGCCTCCACGGCGCCGGCGGTCACCGAGCTCGATGACAACGACCTGGTGTTCCGTACCGTGCCTTCGGACGCCTTCCAGGGCGAGATCCTGGCCAAGCTGATGCTCGACAAGGGCTTCGACGAGGTGGCCGTCACCTACGTCAACAACGACTATGGCCGCGGCCTGGCGGACGCCTTCGGCGAGGCCTTCGAGGCGGGCGGCGGCTTCCTGGCCGAGAACCTGGCCCACGAGGATGGCCGCGCCGACTACCGCTCCGAACTGGGCTCGCTCTCCGCCAGCGGCGCCGAGACCCTGGTGGTACTGGCCTACGCCGACGGCTCCGGTCAGACCATCCTGCGCCAGGCCTACGAGAGTGGCATGTTCACCCAGTACGCCGGGGCGGACGGTATGGTCGGCTCATCGCTGGTGGAGGCCGTCGGGGCCGACGTGCTGGAGGGCATGATCGCCACCCGCCCGGGTAGCCCGGAGCTTCCCGGTACCGATATCTTCGCCGAGGCGGCGGAGGCGGCGGGCTTCGACCCCAGCGCGGTGTTTGCCGCCCAGGCCTACGATGCCGCCTTCCTGCTGGCGCTGGCCATCGAGCAGAACGGCAGCGCCGAGCGTGAGGGGCTCTCCGCCGCCCTGCGCAGCGTCGCCACCGCCCCGGGCGAGGTGATTCTGCCCGGCGAGTGGGAGAAGGCCGTGGAGCTGATCGCCGCCGGCACCGAGATCAACTACGAGGGCGCCTCCGGCACCCATGAGTTCGATGAGAACGGCGACGTGCCGGGCGTGGTGGTCGAGATGACCGTGGAAGACGGCGCCTTCGTCAGCAAGGGCCTGGTCGACCTCTAAGCGCTAGCGCAACGCCCTAGCAACGAAAGGCCCCGGCGGGAATGAACCGCCGGGGCCTTGTCGTTGCTGAGGTGCTCTCTAACCGTGGTGCTTGACCTTTTCTGGCAGCAGCCCCTGAGGCGCGAAGCGCAGCACCAGGGTGATCAGCAGCCCGATCACGAACACCCGGGCCTGCAGGGCACGGCTGTCGAGGTTGCTCGGCGGTTCCCAGCCGAAGGCTCCCTCGCCGACGCTCACCGCCAGCTGCATCACAAACAGCGCCAGAGGCTCGGACATGATCCAGATGATGTAGACCGCCACGGCGCCGAAGATGGTACCCAGGTTGTTGCCGGGCCCGCCCAGGATCACCATCACCAGCACCAGGAAGGTGTGGTTGAGCGGCAGATAGCCGTTGGGATCGAAGATGCTGTTGAAGGAGGCGAGCGCCCCGCCGCCGATGCCCATCAGGATGCAGCCGAGCACGAAGATCTCCAGGCGGCGGCGGTTGATGTCCTTGCCCATGGCCGCGGCGGAGATCTCGTTGTCGCGGATGGCGCGGATCATGCGCCCCCAGGGAGCGTGGTAGGCGCGGTGCAGCAGGAAGAAGATCACCGCGATCATCAGCGCTGTCACCGAGAGATACAGCGCCCGGGCCAGGGTGAAGCCCAGCTCGCTGGGCCCGGGGGTCGGCCAGGGCAGCGGCGAGACGGTGGCGGTGCCGCGGGTCAGCCAGTCGGAGTTCTTGAGAAACGCCTTGATGATCTCGGCGATGCCCAGGGTGGCGATGGCCAGGTAGTCGCTGCGCAGCCCCAGGCAGATCTTGCCGATGAAGTAGCCGATGCCGCCGGCCAGTGCCCCGCCGACCAGCCAGCCGGTCCAGGCCGGCAGGCCCAGGCCGCCGATGAAGCCGGCCCGGGACTGGATCTCGCCGGTGACCCCGCGCAGCAGGCTGATCACCACCAGGTAGAGCACCACGGCGAGGGCCACGGCGATCACCGTGCGCAGCTTCTTCGGCACGCCCAGGCGGTCGAGCTTGGTGGCGCCGTAGACCAGCATGGCGGCCGCGGCGCCGTAGAGCAGCACCCGGCCGAGTTCGCCGGGCAGCTCGGTGCCCCAGAAGGCGTCGTTGACCGGTACGCTGAACAACATGGCGCAGAAGCCGCCCAGGGCCACGAAGCCCATCACCCCGGCGTTGAACTGCCCGGCGTAGCCCCACTGGATGGTCAGCCCCAGGGCCAGGATGGCGTAGCAGGAGGCTTCCACCAGCATGCGGGTGCTGTAGGCGGTGCCCATCATGGCATAGACGCCCAGCACCACCGCCAGCAGGGCGGTGAACAGTACTACCTCGCGCAACGGGAAGCGGGAGGGTGCGGCGACGCTATCGGCGCGCTGTTCGCTAGGTTGCTGTGTGCTCATCAGATCACCTTACCCTTGAAGATGCCGGTGGGGCGCCACACCAGGATCGCCACCAGGATGAAGAAGGGCACCACGATCTTGTACTCGGTGCCGACGAAGGCCAGGTTGCGCGGCAGTTCCAGCCACTCGGGGAAGTGGTGGGCGATGGGGCGCAGCAGCACCGACCAGTTGAATACCGCCAGGGTCTCGGCGAAGCCCACCACGAAGCCGCCGGCGATGGCGCCATAGGGGTGGCCCACGCCGCCGACGATGGCCGCGGCGAAGATCGGCAGTAGCAGGAAGAAGCTCAGGTCGGGCTTGAAGGTGACGTCCAGCGACAGCAGGGTGCCGGCGGTGGCGGCCAGGCCCCCGGCGATCACCCATGTCACCGCCACGATATGGTTGGTGTTGATGCCCGAGGCGCGGGCCAGGTCGGGATTGTCGGACATGGCGCGCATCGCCTTGCCCAGCCGGGTGCGGCTGAGAAAGAGGTGCAGGCCCACCACGCAGGCGATGGTCAGCACGAAGAGGATGACCTGCGGCTCGGTGACGATCACCGGGCGGGTGGCCAGCTCGAAGGGCAGCTCCAGGCGGTAGATCTCCTTGCGCTCCCCTCCCAAGTAGAGGTTCTGGGCGCTGGTGCCGGCGAACAGGCGGATCAGGCCCTGCAGCATCAGGGTCACCCCCAGCGAGCCGATGACCATGACGATGGGCTTGACGCCGTGGGCGCGCAGCGGCTTGTAGAAAGCCTTGTCGATGCCCACCGCGAGCAGCGAGGTGAGCACGATCGCCAGCGGCAGCATCACCACCGGGGTGGGCAACCCGACCACGCTGCCGACGCCGGGGAAGGCCAGCGTCAGCAGCAGCACCATGAAGGCGCCGAAGGTCATCATGTCGGCGTGGGCGAAGTGGGCGAAGCGCATGATGCTGAACACCAGCGTCACGCCGATGGCGCCGATGGCGTAGATCGAGCCGGTCACGCTGCCGGCGACGATCACATTGTTGATGAAAAAGACGAGTTCATTCACGACGGTTTCTCTCCCATGCTCCCCGGCGTTCTAGCCGCCGAGGAAACTCCTGGCCACTTCCGGGTCGGCCAGCAGCGCGGCCCCGGTATCGGTGAAGCGATTCTGGCCGGCGGCCAGCACGAAGCCCTTGTCGGCGATGGCCAGCGCCTGCTTGGCGTTCTGCTCGACCATCAGGATGCCCACGCCGGCGGCATTGATCGTTTTCACGCGCTCGAAGATCTCGTTCATGTAGAGTGGCGAGAGGCCGGCGGTGGGCTCGTCGAGCAGCAGCATCTCGGGTTCGGCCATCAGCGCTCGGCCCATGGCCACCATCTGGCGCTGGCCGCCGGAGAGCTCGCCGGCCGGCTGGTGGCGCTTGTCATAGAGCGGCGGGAAGAACTCGTAGACTTGGCCCAGCATGCGCTTGACGTTGTCGGGCTTGAGAAAGGCGCCCATCTCCAGGTTTTCCTTAACCGTGAGGCTCGGGAAGACGTTCTTCTCTTGGGGCACGAAGCCCATCCCCTTCTGCACCAGCTTGTTGGGCGGCAGGTTGTGGATCGGCTCACCGCGCAGCAGGATCTCGCCCTGGTTAACGGTGAGCAGGCCGAAGATGGCCTTGAGCATGGTCGATTTGCCGGCGCCGTTAGGGCCGACGATCACACCGATTTCGTCGGCCTCGACGGCCATGTTCACCCCGTTGAGGATGTTCATGCCGCCGTAGCCGCCGTGCACATCGCGTGCGTCGAGTAGTGGCATTGTGAAGTTCCAGCGTAGTCTCGTTATTCGTGTTGTGGTCAGGCCCGTGGCATCAGGCGACGTTGGAGCCAAAGTAGGCTTCGATGACCTCGGGGTTGTTGCGAATCTCGTCGATGGTGCCTTCGACCATCACGCTGCCCTGGGCCAGCACGATCACCGGGTCACATAGTCGGCCGATCATTTCCATGTCGTGCTCGATGACCAGGAAGGTGTAGCCCATCTCTCGGTTGAGCCGTTCGATGTTGCTGACCAGATCCCCCAGCAGGGTGCGGTTGACCCCGGCGGCGATCTCGTCGAGCAGCACCACCCGGGCGTCGGTCATCATGGTGCGGCCCAGTTCCAGCAGCTTCTTCTGGCCGCCGGAGAGGTTGCCGGCCAGCTCGTTGCGCACGTGGTGCAGGCCGATGAACTCGATCACCTCCAGGGCCCGCTGGCGAACCTTGGTTTCCCGCTGGCGTACCAGGCCGGGCTTGAGCCAAGCGCTGAACAGGTTCTCGCCGTCCTGGGCGGGAGGCACCATCATCAGGTTCTCCAGCGCGGTCATCTGGGAAAACTCGTGGGCGATCTGGAAAGTGCGCAGCAGGCCCTTGTGGAACAGCTCGTTGGCGGGGCGGTTGGTGATGTCCTCGCCGTCGAGCAGTACCTGGCCGCTGTCCAGCGGCAGGGCCCCGGCGATGATGTTGAACAGCGTCGACTTGCCGGCCCCGTTGGGGCCGATCAGCCCGGTGATGGAGCCCTGCTCCACCTGGATCGAACAGTCGTTGATGACCTTCAGACCGCCGAAGGCCTTGTGGACGTGTCGCACGTCGATGATGGCAGCCATAGCGTTGTGCCCAGTTCCTTTGCGGAGTTGGTTGTTATATGGCACCCGTCCTGCCCAGCGGGCTGGCCGGGACGGGTGCGTGTCCGTACTTTGGCCACCGCTCGTGGGGGTGGCCGCTGCCGGCGGGCCGGCCTACTGTTCCTGGCTGTGGTCGATCAGGAAGGTGCGGCCGGCGGCGAAGGCGCCGACGATCACCAGGGCCCCGATGGTCGGAATCAGGTAGCCCTCGATCTGCGGAATGCTGCGCAGGAACACGAAGGCCACCGCGGCCGGGGCCACGAAGCGCACCAGGAACCGCCAGATGGAAAACCAGGTCTCGCTGGTGCGCATCTCCTTCATGACCTCGGCGTGGGTCAGCGCCCAGCCGGCGAATAGCGCGATCAGCAGGCCGCCCAGCGGCATGAAGATATTGGTCAGCAGCTCGATGAAGTCGAAGGCGCTGCGCCCGAACAGGGCGTGGAAGATGGTGCCCTCGGCGTAGATGTTGAAGCTGACCACGGTGAGCAGCCCCAGCGCCCAGCTGGCGACCACCATGGTCGTCACCGCCTGGGGCCGGGTCAGGTCGAAGCGCTCGACCAGGAAGGCGGCCACCGGCTCGATCAGCGAGATCGAGGAACTGATGGCCGCGCCCAGCACCAGGATGAAGAAGACCCCGCCGATCAGCGCACCCAGCGGCATCTCGGCGAAGGCCATGGGCAGGGTAACGAACATCAGTCCCGGGCCCTGCCCCGGCGAGAGCCCGGCGCCGAACACCAGCGAAAAGATGGCAAGGCCCGCCACCATGGCCACGGCGGTATCGACGAAGGCCACCGCCACCGCGGTGCGGGTCAGCGAGGCCTCGCTGGACATGTAGGCACCGTAGGCCATGATCGCGCCCATGCCGAGACTCAGGGTGAAGAACGACTGTCCCATGGCGGCCAGCCAGCCTTCCAGGCTGAGGTCGGCGATGTTGAAGGTGAACAGGAAGCGGGCGGCGGCGCCGAAGTCGCCGTTGGCCACGCCGTAGCCCAATACCAGCAGCAGGATCACGAACAGCGCCGGCATCATGATGCGCAGTCCGCTCTCGATCCCCCGGTGGATGCCCATGGCGACGATCAGGCCCGAGGCGATGATGAACAGGGTGTGGTAGAGGGTGAGCAGCGCCGGCGAGGCCAGCAGGGCGTCGAAGCCGGCGCCGATGGTCTCGGCATCGGCGCCGGACAGCGAGCCGGTGAGCATCTGCCAGGTGTAGTGGATCGCCCAGCCGGCGATCACCGAATAGAAACTCAGGATCAAAAAGGCCGAGGCAGCGCCCAGCCAGCCGATCGACTCCCAGGCCCGCGAGGTGTTGTGGGTGCGGGTCAGGTAGCGCATGCCCATGATCGGGCTCTGGCGGCTGTTGCGGCCGAGCATGGTCTCGGCGATCAGGATGGGGATGCCCACGGCGAAGATGGTCAGGGCGTAGACCAGGATGAAGGCCCCGCCGCCGTTTTCGCCGGTCAGATAGGGAAAGCGCCACAGGTTACCCAGCCCTACCGCGGAGCCGACCGCGGCCAGCAGGAAGGTGCCCTTGTGCGTCCAGACGTTGTGCGTACTCATGGGGGTTCCGACGGTTGGGGTTCAGGCCTTGTGGGCCGGGGTAGCCGGTTTTCAGGTAGAAAAGCCTAACTGTGCCAGATTCCGGTTGCATTGCCAGTGGTCAAGCGTTTAGGGCCCGTTGGGTGGCGCTGGTGACCGAGGCGCGCGATCGTGGATATCACGGCGCCTCGTCCTCCTCGTCGTCATCAGGTTCGTCGGCTCGCGGCTCCAAGGCGCGGGATGCGTCGGGCAGGCGCACCATGTCGCCAAGGGCGAGCTTGCCGCACAGTTTGCGGCGCTCGCCGGAGACCGGGGCGATCAGGGCCACCACCTCGCCGATGCTGGTGCCGTTCACATAGGCCTCGACCCGAATACGCACCACGTACCCCTGGTAGCGGGCCGAGAGGATATCGCCGGGTCCCGGGTCGCTGTGTCCCATCGGGTCTCGCGCGAAGTGGCGCATCACGCTGTCGGCGCCGGGGTCGTCCCACTCCACGTGCTTGTGCATGCCGCTGTCTCCATGCTCGGGATGAACTGCCAAGCGTAGCGTTTTGGCTGCCAAGGCGCACACGAAAACGCCCGCCGGTGGGGCGGGCGTGTCGGGGCCGGGGCCGCTTACTTCTTGCTGGCGCGCTTGCGCTCGTGCTCCTTGAGGAACTTCTTGCGCAGGCGGATATGGTTGGGGGTGATCTCCACCAGCTCGTCGTCGTCGAGGAACTCGATGGCCTGCTCCAGGCTGAACTTCACCGGCGGGGTCAGCACGATGTTCTCGTCGTTGCCCGAGGCACGCATGTTGTCGAGCTTCTTGCCCTTGGTGGGGTTGACCACCAGGTCGTTGGCGCGGCTGTGGATGCCGATCAGCATGCCCTCGTAGACCTCGGTGCCGTGGTCGATGATCAGCTTGCCGCGGTCCTGCAGGGCGTAGAGGGCGTAGGCCAGGGCCTTGCCGTCGACCATGGAGACCATCACGCCGTTGCGGCGCTCGATGGCGGCATCGGGCTTGAGCGGGCCGTAGTGGTCGAAGCGGCTGGTGAGGATGCCGGTGCCCGAGGTCAGGGTCATGAACTGGCCGCGAAAGCCGATCAGGCCGCGGGCGGGGATCATGAAGTCCAGGCGCACCCGGCCCTTACCGTCGGGGTTCATGTTGGAGAGCTCGCCCTTGCGATAGCCCAGCTCCTCCATGATGGCGCCCTGGTGCTGCTCCTCGCAGTCGATGATCACCTCTTCGTAGGGCTCCTGCTTGACCCCGTCGATCTCGCGGATGATCACCTCGGGGCGACCCACCGCCAGTTCGAAGCCCTCGCGGCGCATGGTCTCGATCAGCACCGAGAGATGCAGCTCGCCGCGCCCTGAGACGATGAACTTCTCCGGGCTCTCGCCTTGTTCGACGCGCAGCGCCACGTTGTGGATCAGCTCCTGGTCGAGGCGATCCTTGATGTTGCGGCTGGTGACGTACTTGCCATCCTTGCCGGCGAAGGGCGAGTCGTTGACCTGGAAGGTCATGGAGACGGTGGGCTGATCCACTGACAGCGGCGGCAGCGCCTCCACGGCGTTGGGGTCACACAGAGTGTCGGAGATCGACAGGTCGCTGATGCCGGTGATGCAGACGATGTCGCCAGCGGTGGCTTCGTCGGTCTGCACCCGCTCCAGGCCCATGTGGGTCATCACCTGGCCGACCTTGCCCTTGCGGGGTTTGCCGTCGGTGCCGACCACCACCACCTGCTGGTTGGGCTGCACCGCGCCGCGCTTGATGCGGCCCAGACCGATCACGCCCACGTAGCTGTTGTAGTCCAGCGCCGAGATCTGCATCTGGAAGGGGCCGTCGACCTCCACCTTGGGCGGCTCGACGATGTCGACGATGGCCTGGAACATCGGGCTCATGTCCTCGGCCAGCGCCTCCGGCTCGGGGCCGGCAATGCCGTTGAGCGCCGAGCAGTAGATGATCGGGAAGTCGAGCTGCTCGTCGGAGGCGCCCAGGTTGTCGAACAGATCGAAGATCTGGTCGATGACCCAGTCGGGGCGTGCGCCGGGGCGGTCGATCTTGTTGACCACCACGATCGGCTTGAGTCCCTGATCGAAGGCCTTCTGGGTGACGAAGCGGGTCTGCGGCATGGGGCCGTCCACGGCGTCCACCAGCAGCAGCACCGAGTCGACCATCGACATCACCCGCTCTACTTCGCCGCCGAAGTCGGCGTGTCCGGGGGTGTCGACGATATTGATGTGATAGTCACGGCCGTTGCCGTCTCGCCAGCGGATCGCGGTGTTCTTGGCCAGGATGGTGATGCCGCGTTCCTTTTCCTGGTCGTTGGAGTCCATGATGCGCTCCTGCCCCTCGGCCTTGCGGTCCAGGGTGCCGGACTGGCTGAGGAGTTTGTCGACCAGGGTGGTCTTGCCGTGGTCGACGTGAGCGATGATGGCGATGTTGCGAAGATTCTCGATCACGACGCGATCCTGCTGGGAAAAAGTGGGGACGCATTATAGGGGCTGGGGCGCTGCGGCTGCCACCTTTACCGGTGCCACGCGAGGGGGTTTTCCATCGGGAGGCGCTGGGCCGGTGGCGGCTTGGCACTGCACCGCCTTGATTTGCCGCCGGTAAGTGCTGCCAAGTGGCCTGTCGGTGGGTAAGGCGTGTTGCTGGAGAGGGAGCGGCTCGAGGCCCTGGTATTTCGTGTAGCCATCATTTTGCAGGGGGAAGCTGAGAAAGTCGACAACAGGAATTTCAACCTCCACAGCATTGATACTTTTTTCAACCCAGGGATACACTGGCTTACACTGTAGTCGAGGGCGACTGCTCGTCGAACCGGTGAGCGCCATGCATGGCGGTCGCCTCCCAGGGAGCTCGACTGACCATGCCTACTTGCAGCATCGTGCTAGATGCTCGCCTTTCGGGGGCTCGACTACCTCGCCAACTGGGAACCCTGCACAAGGCCGTGCGCCAGGGGAAACACCAGGGCGCGGTGGAGCTGCTGGTAGTCGATGACACCAAGGATGCGCGGCTTTCCAGCTTGACCCAGCGCTACGGGGTGCGCCTGCTGAGCACCGACGCCATGGCGCTGGGCGGGCGGCTCAATGCGGCCGTGTCGAGCAGCGCGGGAGAGATCCTGATCTTTCCGGGGGCCGCCATCGACCTGTCCCCTGTCTGGGTGACCGACCTGGTCAGTGGGAATCGCTCTGCGGAGTGGGATGCCGTGGTGCTGGGAGCCCATCGCCCCAGCTCGCTGCCCCTGCTGTGGCGGCTGCTGCGTCGCCCCTCACTGGTCGCGGCCTTCTGCGTGACGCGCAGCTGGTTCGAGCGCATCGGTGGCTTCGACCCCGCCCTCGAGGCCGAGGCGTTGCCCGAGCTGCTCAGCCGGCTGCGGGCCTGCCAGGCCCGGGTCGCCAACGGCGAGTACTGATGTCTCGCCGGGCTGCCTGGGGCCGCTGGGTAGCCCAGGTACTCCCGCCCCTCACCGTTTTCCCGCCCAGCAGCGCAGCGCCCGCCATAATGGCGGGCGCTGGGTGAGTGGTTAACGGGGTAAGTCCGGCTCAGTCGTCTTCCGGTACGCCGCCCATGTTCTCGAGCAGCTGACGGTAGTTCTCGGACTGGGCGTGGAGCATCTCGGTGGCCTCTTCTTCCCCGCGGAAGTGCACCGGCATCAGGATGCGCTCTTCGGTGATCTCGATGAAGCGCTCGTCCTGGGTGGCGGCCTCGAGGGCTTCGGCCAGGCGCTCGACGTGGGCGTCCGGGGTGTTCTTGGGTACCACCACCACGCGGAAGTCGGAGGTGTCGAGGTCGTAGCCGGCTTCCATCACGGTCGGGGCGTCCGGGAAGGCGAACAGGCGCTCGCCGTCCATGCCCAGCAGCACCGGCATCTCGCCGGTATCGGCGTAGCCGGAGTGGGTGCCGCCGCTGTAGGCGAAGTCGACGTCGCCGGAGAGGATCAGCGGGGCCATGCCGGCGCCGCCGGAGGTGGGCACGATGCGCAGGTCGAGGCCCTCCTGCTCCATGATGTACTCGATCACCAGGCGGTCCAGGGCGTGCTGGGTGGCATAGCTGGTGCCCGGATTCTCGCGGGCATAGTCGAGCAGGTCTTCCCAGCTGTCGCCGAACGGGCGGTTCTCGCCGGTGACGAGGGCGTGCTGGACGGTGGTGATGCTGGCGACGTAGCGGAAGTCGTCCAGCGAGAATTCGGTGTCGTGGGCGTGCGGTGCGAAGGTGAGGGTGCCGTTGGTGCCCGCGTAGACGAAGGTGTGGCCCTCATCCTGGTTGTGCATCAGGCGAGTCAGCGATACCGCGCCGCCGGCGCCGGGCTGGTTGACCACGTTGACCGGCTGGCCGAGGTTCTCTTCCAGTACGTTGGCCAGCACCCGGGCCTGGATATCGGTGCTGCCGCCGGCGCCGAAGCCGACCACCAGGGTCAGCGGCTTGGACGGGAAGTCGTTGGCCTGGGCCTGGCCGGCGACGCCGAAGGCCATGGCGGCGGAGAGAACAGCGGTGCTCAGCAGTTTCATTTTCATTGTTGGACCTCATTGGTGGCTACGCCTGCGGATGGCGCGAGGCGCAGGGGGGCGAGTGCGGCCGCCGGGTCGGCAGCCGCTTGTCGACTCGCCTTCGCCTGCCCTCTGCCGGGGTTGCCGGCAGACGGCAGGAGCGATCAGTGATGGGACAGTGTGATCATTCGTCTTCCGGCAGCCCGCCCAGCTCCTCGAGCAGCGCCTTGTAGCCTTCCACCTGGTCGCGGAGGGTCTGGGTGACCTCCTCCTCTGGCATCCAGGTCACCGGCATCAGGATGCGCTCTTCGGTGACCTCGATGAAGCGCTCGTCCTGGGTGGCGGCCTTCAGCGCCTCGGCGAGGCGCTCGACGTGGGCGTCCGGGGTATCCTTGGGCACCATGGCCACGCGGATCTCGGCGGCGTTGATGTCGTAGCCGGCCTCCTGCAGGGTCGGTGCGTCCGGGTAGGCCACCAGACGATCCTCGGCCAGGCTCAGAAGCACCGGCATCTCGCCGGTCTCGGCATAGCCGGAGTGGGTGCCGCCGCTGTAGGCGAAGTCGACGTCGCCGGAGAGGATCAACGGGGCCATGCCGGCGCCGCCGGAGGTGGGCACGATGCGCAGGTCGAGGCCCTCGCGCTGGGCGATGTACTCGATGATCATGCGGTCCAGCGCGGTCTGGTTGGCGTAGCTGGTGCCGGGATTCTCCTGGGCGTAGGCCACCAGGTCCTCCCAGCTGTCGCCGAAGGGGCGGTCCTCGCCGGTGACGATGGCCGACTGTCCCAGGGTCACGCCGGCCACGTAGCGGAAGTCGTCCAGGCCGTAGGTGGTTTCGGTGGAGAGCGGACCGAAGGTGATGGTCATGGAGGTGCCGAAGACGAAGGTGTAGCCCTCGTCGGTGCTGTTGGCCAGGCGCGCCAGGGCCACGCCGCCGCCGGCACCCGGCTGGTTGACCACGTTGACCGGCTGGCCCAGCTCTTCTTCCAGTACGTTGGCCAGTACCCGGGCCTGGATGTCGGTGCTGCCGCCGGCGCCCCAGCCGACCACCAGGGTCAGCGGCTTGGTCGGGAAGTCATCGGCCTGGACCTGGCCGGCCACGCCAACGGCCATGGCGGCGGAGAGCACGGCGGTACCCAGCAGTTTCATTTTCATGATTGGAACCTCTTTGGTGCGTTGTTGTGTGGGGGACGTTGGTTGTACTTCTCTTTGGCTCGGCGGCCGGTCATGGGTTCACACTTGCTTGGCCTTGTGCCTTGCCTGCATCCAGCGCCGGTAGCTGGTCCAGCCCAGGTGCAGCACCATCAGCACCGTGAACACGACGAAGGCCAGGGCGATGGGCCGCTCCAGCAGGATGCTGAACTCGCCACCCGACAGAATCACCGACTGGCGCAGGTTCATCTCCAGCATCGGGGTGACGATGAAGGCGACCAGGAAGGTCACGAAGGAGTAGTCGAACTTCTTCAGGAAGTAGCCGAAGATCGCGAAGACGAACACCGTGACCAGCCCGAAGGTGCCGTAGCCCTGCACCTGGATGCCGGCCAGGCAGAGGAAGATCACCACCGAGATCACGATATGCGGCGGCACGCTGGTGACCCTGGCGAAGATGCGCAGGCCGTACCAGCCCACCGCGAGCATCAAGAGGCTGGCGACGATCATGCCCGAGAACAGCGTGAACAGCATCTCCGGATGGTCGCGCAGCATCAGCGGGCCAACCTGAATGCCGTGGATCATGAAGGCGCCGACCAGCAGGGCGGCCGAGACGCTGCCGGGGATGCCCAGGCCGAACAGCGGGATATAGCTGGCGGGGATCACCGCATTGTCGGAGGCCTCGGCGGCGGCGATGCCGTTGGGGTTGCCCTTGCCGAAGCTGTCCGGGTCCTTGGCGCTGCGCTTGGCCAGGCCGTAGGCCATGAAGGCACCCACCGAGGGGCCGAGCCCCGGCAGTGCGCCGACGAAGGCGCCCACCCCGGTGCTCTTGAAGATGGTCGGCAGGGTGCCCTTGAACTCCTGGTAGGAGAGGTCGTCATCGGCGTTCTTGCCGAGCTTGATGACGCTGGCGTCCTTGTTGCGACGATACTCGTCGAGCTGCACGAACATCTCGGCGAGTGCCAGGGTGCCGATCACCAGCGGCAGGATCGGCACCCCCTCCATCAGCTCCGCAAAGCCGAAGGTCAGGCGCATGGCGCCGGTCTCGGGGTCGAGGCCTACGGTGCCGAGGATCACCCCCATGCCCCCGGCGGCCAGGCCCTTGAGGAAGGAGCCCCCCGCCATGCCGGCGATGAACACCAGGGCGAAGATCAGGATGGCGGCCAGCTCGTAGGGGCCGAACTTCAGCGCCACCGAGGCGAAGGGAATGGCCACCGCGATCAGCAGCAGGGTGGCCAGCAGGTCGCCGATCACCGAGGCCAGCAGGCCCACCTTGAGCGCCTTGCGCGGCTTGCCCGAACTGGCCATGGGGTAGCCGTCCAGGCAGGTGGCCGCCGAGGAGGGTTCTCCCGGGGTATTGAGCAGGATGGCCGAGACGGCGCTGCCGGCGGCGGTGCCCTTGGAGAGCCCGATCAGAAAGGCGATGGCGGCATAGGCCGACATGTAGAAGGTCAGCGGAATGGCGATGGCGATGGCGACGGCCCGGTTGAGCCCCGGGATCACCCCGACGATATAGCCGAGCAGCACCCCGCCGAGGATGATGGCGATGGACTCGTAGTGCAGGGCCGCCGCGAAGGAGTTGAGAATGGCGTCGAAACCGATCATGTCATACCACTCCGATGCGCATCAGGTGAGCCGTCAGGCCGTACAGGCCGGCGGTGGGGATGGCGGCGGTCAGCACTACCACGTACCAGCGGCGCTCGCCGAGCAGCAGCAGCAGGCCGCCGATCAACAGCGGCGCCACCCAGGTCAGCGGGAAGCGGTCGATTAGCACGATAAAGCCGAGCACATACAGAAACGGCCACGCCTGATGCCAGAGGTGGCCGAGATCGGGGGTGGCAACGATTGATTCGCCGCGGCGCTTCAGGGCGATGGCGCTCACCACAGTGAGAACGATGGAGCAGCCGAGGATCAGCCAGGCGCCGAGGGTGGCCAGCCGCTGGGGCTGCATCCCGAAGGCGAAGCCGCTGCCGCCGTAGGTGGGGATGATCCAGGTCAGCAGCATTACCGCGAGGGCGGCAACACCCAGCCCAGACCAGAAATTCTTGCGTGGCATATCAGTCATGAGAGGTACGTTGTTGGAAGTTGTCGTCGTGAATGGAAGGCCGCGTGGCTCACGGCGGCGCCGAAATAGCACTTTTTATTGAATATTGGCTTGCTTGAATGCTGTTTTGCTACATATCGCAGTGTCGTTGGACGGTATCCTCTGCCTTCGTCCCCCTCAAACCCTGGATTAAACGAAGTATAAACGCTTTTGCTTGATCGTGGTCCTTGACCTTTTGTTCAGGATGGTAATGCGCCATGGCGCAGCATGGGCAATTTTTTTTGCACGGAAGTGGTGCTTTGGTGGATTTATAGCACCAAAGTGGTGCATTTCCCGAGGTCGTCAGGGGCGGCTGAGCGCGGTGCGTTACGCCACGGCCCAGTTCAGGTGCAGAGCAGGCGATTAAATTGGGCTTTTTTTTCAGTTGGTTGGCTTGAGTGTCGGCGTTTGTGGTGCGGTCTTGGCACGCGGCCTGCATTGTATTGGGCAGCGCCATGTTCGTGCATGGTGGCCGTGGGCAGCTGGCCTGCGGCGTGCTACAACATTTGCTGGGACGAACCAGCGCTAGTGGATCACTCGCCAACGAATCGAGCCAAGGCTCTAACGGAGGACAGCATGTCAGCCAAGACTCTCGCCCTGATTGAAGAACATGATGTGAAGTGGGTAGACCTGCGCTTCACCGACACCAAGGGCAAGGAACAGCACGTCACCATCCCGGCGCGCGATGTGGATGAGGAGTTCTTCGAGAACGGTCAGATGTTCGACGGCTCCTCCATCTCCGGTTGGAAGGGCATCAATGAGTCGGACATGATCCTGCGTCCGGAAGATGGCACCGGCTTCCTCGACCCGTTCACCGAGGATGCCACCCTGGTGCTGCGCTGCGACATCATCGAGCCGGCCACCATGCAGGGCTATGAGCGCGACCCGCGCTCCATCGCCAAGCGCGCCGAGGCCTACCTGCAGTCCAGCGGCCTGGGTGACACCGCCTTCTTCGGCCCGGAGCCGGAGTTCTTCATCTTCGACGAGGTTCACTGGAAGGCCGATATCGAAGGCGCCATGTACAAGATCACCTCCGAGGAGGGCGCCTGGTCCACCGACCGTCAGGTCGAGGGCGGCAACCTCGGTCACCGTCCGCGGGTCAAGGGTGGCTACTTCCCGGTGCCCCCGGTGGACAGCTTCCACGACATCCGCGGCGCCATGTGCAACACCCTGGAGGCCATCGGCCAGACCGTCGAGGTGCACCACCACGAGGTGTCCAACGCCGGCCAGAACGAGATCGGCGTCAAGTTCAACACCCTGGTGAAGAAGGCGGACGAGCTTCAGGAGATGAAGTACGTGGTGCACAACGTGGCCCACGCCTACGGCAAGACCGCCACCTTCATGCCCAAGCCGCTGGTCGGTGACAATGGCTCCGGCATGCACGTCCACCAGTCCTTCTGGAAGGAAGGGGTCAACCAGTTTGCCGGTGACGAGTACGCGGGTCTCTCTGAGATGGCGCTCTACTACATCGGCGGCATTATCAAGCACGCCCGGGCCCTGAACGCCTTCACCAACGCCTCCACCAACTCCTACAAGCGTCTGGTGCCGGGCTTCGAGGCGCCGGTGATGCTGGCCTACAGCGCCCGCAACCGCTCCGCCTCCATCCGTATCCCCTACACCGCGAGCCCCAAGGGCAAGCGCGTCGAGGCCCGCTTCCCGGACCCGACCGCCAACCCCTACCTGTGCTTCGCGGCGATGCTGATGGCCGGTATCGACGGCATCAAGAACAAGATCCACCCCGGCGATGCCATGGACAAGAACCTCTATGACCTGCCGCCGGAAGAGGGCAAGTCCGTGCCTACCGTGGCCGAGAGCCTCGACCAGGCGCTGGCGGCGCTGGATGCCGATCGCGGCTTCCTGACCGAGGGTGGCGTCTTCACCGACGACATGATCGATGCCTACATCGAGCTCAAGATGGAAGACGTGGAACGCATTCGCATGACCACGCATCCGGTCGAGTTCGACATGTATTACAGCTGCTGATCCGGCCGGCCGCGCCCCGGCGCGCGCCGTACCGATTCGGTTACAGGGGTTCCGCCACGGCGGAACCCCTTTTTGTCTTACACTCTCCAAGAAACAGGGCGGCGGCCGGGGGTGACGAGGGCCGGCCGCCTGATGCAGATATGTGTCAGTGCCTGGGTGGCAAGGGGATCGACAAAGAGGAGTCCGGTATGAGCAAGGCGTTTGCGTGCGTGGTCCTGGGATTGATGATGACCACATCATCGGCGCTGGCCACGACCATCTATCGCACCACCGATGCCCAGGGCAACGTGACCTTTACCGACCAGCCTGATCGCGGTGGCGAGGCGGTCGAGCTGGCGCCGCTGACGGTGGTGCCCTCGCGGGGCGAGGTTCGCCGGGCAGAGCCGGCGCGGGTGGAGGGCCGTGAGGCGTCGCGTCCCGATCAGCCACCGGGGCAGCCCTTCATGCCCTACGACACCTTCCGGATCGTCTCGCCGGGCCATGAAGAGACCCTGCCCGTCGGCTATGCCGGCGATGTCGAGGTGGTGTTGGCCATCGAGCCGGCACTTCGCGAGGATCACCGGGTGCGGCTGCTGGTCGACGGCGAGGTCAGTCAGTCGGCCATGCACACCAGCGCCTTCATGCTCACCGGCCTCTACCGCGGTGAGAGCGTACTGCAGGCCGAGCTGCTGGATGCCAGCGGCGAGGTGCGTCACCGCACCGAGCCGGTGATCCTCTATGTGCATCGCGCCAGCGTCAATCTGCCCCAGAACCCCAATCGTCCCGATTAGCTCGCCTCGCGCTGGGCTCCCACCTGCGTCGCCCTCATCGTGCGCCCATTCGAGCCATGCACTATTGTGGTGCATTAGTCCCGGCTACCGAGGCACCGAAACGGCGCCAGGCCGCTGAACCGGCGGTTGGCGCGCTTCTTGCTTATTCCTGACGGAGTACCGTCGCCGTTGCCTGACAGCGCCGGTCCAAGCGCCGCTTCATGAATGCCCAAGGGGAGCACGAAGTGGGTGCAAGCGTCTCTTTAGGAACCACCACCATGTACCAACGCCTGATGGAACATCTCACCACTGCGGTGCTGCTGCTCGATGATGGCCTGCGGCTGAGCTGGATGAACCCGGCCGCCGAGGCGCTGCTGGCGGTCAGCCTGGGGCGGGTCAAGGGGGTGCCAGTGGCGTCGCTGGCCGCCGATGACGATGGCATGGTCGCGGTGCTGGCCAAGGCCCGCGACGACTTTCACCCCTTCACCCAGCGGGAGGTCAGGCTGGCGCTGGTTACCGGGGCCACCATCACCGTCGACTACACCGTGACGCCCCTCTCGGCCCAGGAGCTGCTGGTGGAGATGGAGCCCCGCGACCGGCTGCTGCGTATCTCCCGCGAGGAGGCGCTGCTCAACCGCCAGGAGGCAATCAAGGTGCTCTCCCGCGGGCTCGCCCATGAGGTCAAGAACCCGCTGGGGGGCATCCGGGGCGCCGCCCAGCTGCTCGAACGGGACCTGCACGACCCGTCGCTGGCCGAGTTCACCCATATCATCATCGAGGAGGTCGACCGGCTGCGCGATCTGGTGGATTCGATGCTGGGGCCGAACCGGCTTGAACGGCATGAGCCGCTCAATGTGCACAAGGTGCTCGAGCGGGTGCGCGCCCTGCTGATCGCCGAGACGCCCGAGGTGCAGATCGGCCGCGACTATGACCCCAGCCTGCCGGATTTCCCCGGGGACGAGGCGCAGATGATTCAGGCGGTGCTCAACGTGGCCCGTAACGCCGTGGAAGCCATGGCCGCGGCGGGGACCCAGGCGCCTAGCCTGCTGCTGCGGACCCGCGCGCGGCGGCAGTTCACCCTGGGCGCCGAGCGGCACCGCCTGGTCTGCGAGGTGGCCCTGATCGACAACGGTCCCGGCATTCCCCAGGCGCTGCAGGAGACCCTTTTCTATCCCATGGTATCGGGCCGGGCCGACGGCAGTGGACTGGGGCTTTCCATTGCCCAGGGCATTCTGCACCAGCACCAGGGGCTGATCGAATGTGATTCCCGCCCCGGCCACACCGAATTCCGACTACTGATTCCGCTGGAGAAGCGCCATGACTGACGTCGCACGCGTGGTGATCGTCGACGACGATCGCGCCATTCGCTGGGTGCTGGAGCGTGCCCTGGCCCAGCCCGACCTCGAGATCGAGTGCATCGAGCGCGCCGACAAGGCCCTGGGACGCCTGCTGGATGACCCGCCCGACGTGCTGGTCACCGATATCCGCATGCCTGGCATCGACGGCCTGGATCTGATGTCGCGGGTGCGCGAGGTGCACCCCGACCTGCCGGTGATCGTGATGACCGCCCACTCCGACCTCGACAGCGCCGTGGCCTCCTATCAGGGGGGGGCCTTCGAATACCTGCCCAAGCCCTTCGATGTCGACGAGGCCCTGGCGCTGGTGCGCCGCGCCGTGGCCCATGCCCGGGAGCGCAAGCGGCCGGTCAGCGTACCGGAAGGGCTGGACGCCGAGATCATCGGCGAGGCGCCGGCCATGCAGGAGGTGTTCCGCGCCATCGGCCGGCTGTCGCACTCGCATATCACCGTGCTGATCAACGGTGAGTCGGGCACCGGCAAGGAGCGGGTGGCGCGCGCCCTGCACCAGCACAGTCCGCGCGCCGGCCAGCCGTTCATCGCCCTGAACATGGCGGCGATTCCCCGTGACCTGATCGAATCCGAGCTGTTCGGCCACGAGAAAGGCGCCTTCACCGGCGCCACCGCCCAGCGCCAGGGGCGCTTCGAACAGGCCGATGGCGGCACCCTCTTCCTGGACGAGATCGGCGACATGCCCGCCGAGACCCAGACGCGGCTGCTGCGGGTGCTGGCCGACGGCGAGTTCTACCGTGTGGGCGGCCATACCCCGGTCAAGGTGGACGTGCGTATCATCGCCGCCACCCACCAGAACCTGGAGATCCTGGTAGAGGATGGTCGCTTCCGCGAGGATCTCTTTCATCGCCTCAACGTGATCCGGGTTCACCTGCCCAAGCTGGCCGAACGGCGTGAGGACATCCCGCGCCTGGCGCGCCACTTCCTGGCGGAGGCGGCCAAGGAGCTGGCCACCGACGTCAAGGTGCTGACCGCCGACGCCGAGGCGCACCTGACCCGCCTGCCGTGGCCCGGCAACGTGCGCCAGTTGGAGAACACCTGCCGCTGGCTGACGGTGATGGCCTCGGGGCGCGAGGTGCTGGTGGAGGACCTGCCCCCCGAGTTGCGCGAGCCTGAAGCCGTGGACGGCGCCACCGGCGACTGGCGCACCGCCTTTCGCCACTGGGCCGATCGCGCCCTGGCGGCCGGCCATACCCACCTGCTGGAGGAAGCCGTACCGGACTTCGAACGTATCCTCATCGAAACGGCTTTGAAACACACCGGTGGGCGCAAGGGGGAGGCCGCCGAGCTGCTGGGCTGGGGGCGCAACACCCTGACGCGCAAGCTCAAGACGCTGCTGCCGGCGCTGGCGGAAGGGGACTGAGGAAGCCGTCCCGCTCTCCAGAGTCTGCGAACGTATCCTCATCGAAACCGCGTTGAAACACACTGGCGGGCGCAAGGGCGAAGCCGCCGAGCTGCTGGGCTGGGGGCGCAACACCCTGACGCGCAAGCTCAAGACGCTGCTGCCGGCGCTGGCGGAAGGGGAGTAGGGGCTGGGCGGCGGCGGTCGGGGCTGCCAGAATGGGGCTCTCAAGGAGAGATACCCATGACGCAGATGACCTGGCAGCGGCTGCTGGACCCCTCGCGGCTGCACGGGGAGCGCAGCGGGCGCGACGAGATCGGCCGCAGCCCCTTCCACAAGGACCACGACCGGATCGTCTTCGCCGGCTCGTTTCGGCGCCTGGGGCGCAAGACCCAGGTGCACCCGCTCACCGACAACGATCATATCCACACCCGCCTGACCCACTCCCTGGAGGTGGGCTGCGTGGGCCGCTCGCTGGGCATGATCGTCGGCGAGGGGCTGCGCGCGCGGCTGCCGGCCTGGATCACGCCGGCGGACCTGGGTGTGATCGTCCAGGCCGCCTGCCTGGGCCACGACATCGGCAACCCGCCCTTCGGCCACGCCGGCGAGTACGCCATCCGCGACTGGTTCAAGCGTGCCGAGGCCGACGGCAGCGGCCTGCTGGAGGGGCTTTCCGAGCGCGAGCGGGCCGATCTGCTGACCTATGAGGGCAACGCCCAGGGCTTTCGCATCGTCACCCAGATCGAGTACAACCAGTTCCGCGGCGGCATGCGCCTGACCACGGCGACCCTGGGCACCCTGCTCAAGTATCCCTGGACCGTGGAGCACGCTGGCGCGGCCGGCAAGTTCGGCAGCTACCAGAGCGAAAAGGCGCTGCTGGCGGAGGTGGCACAACGGCTGGGGTTGCTGCCGCGCGGCGAGGGGCGCTGGTGTCGTCATCCGCTGGCCTGGCTGGTGGAGGCGGCCGACGATATCTGCTACGCCCTGCTCGACCTGGAGGACGGCCTGGAGATGGGCATCCTGCGCTTCGAGGAGGTGGCCGAGGTGCTGCTGCAGATCGCCGGCGATCCGCCGCCAGACTATGCCACCATGCAGCGCCAGGGGGTATCCCAGCGCCGGCGCATCGCTGCCCTGCGCGGCGCGGCCATGGAGCGGGCGGTCAATGATGTGGGGGCGGTGTTCGTCCAGCACGAGGCCGAGCTGCTGGCCGGTACCCTGCAGGATGACCTGCTGGAGCTCTGCCATCCCGATCTGGGCTGGGGGGTCAAGGCGGCCAAGCAGCTGGCCCGCGAGCGGATCTTCCAGAACGAGCGCAAGGCCAAGCTGGAGATCGGCGCCTACACGACCCTGGGCATCCTGCTGGAGGCCTTTATCGGCGCCGCCCACGAGCTGCACCACACCGGTAGCTCGAGCTTCAAGCATCAGCGGGTGCTGGCGCTGATCGGTGAGAACACCCCGCTGCCGTCCTGGTCGCTGTATGCCAGCTATCGGCGCATGCTCGACTTCATCGGCGGCATGACCGACCACTATGCGGTGGACTTGGCCCAGGAGATGGGCGGCCGGCTGAAGGGGGACTGACCACCCGCCTCGGCGCATCGCCGGTTTCGACGGTAAGCGGTTGTCGCCGGGGTGGCGCTATACGGCGGCGCTACACGGAAGGCGGGCGCAGGTTGGGGGTCTCTTCCAACTGGGCGGCACGTTCGATCAGCGTGGCGATTACCCGGTCGTGCAGGGCGTCGCCCAGCTCGCCGAGGTGCTCCTCGCTGAGCTGCTGGGAGAGGGTCTCGCCGCTGACCACCAGCAGCCCCTTGGGGGAGGCGTGGCTGAGGATCTCCCAGCCGGGCAGTGCCAGCACCCCGCGTACCGGCACCGCCTCGCCGCACTGCGTCTCCAGCCACTCGGTCAGCCAGCGGGTGTCGTGGTGGACCTTCTCCAGTGCACGACGCTCGCTCCAGCCGGGGAAGCGTAGCCGCTCGCGTTCCACGGTGACCAGGTTGATCTCCTTGCCGCCGGCGGTGAGAGGGCGGCTGCGGGCGCGGGTCTCGACCACGAAGATTCCGTGGGGGGTGACCACCACGTGGTCGATGGTGTGGCTGTCGGTGGGCACGTCGTGAAAGACGTAGTAGGGGTGGGCCTCGGGACGAATCAGCCGCTCGAGCTCCTGGCCCACGGCGAGTTCGCAGGCCAGCCCCAGCTTGATGCGCCGGATATGCTGAAAGTCGCGGATCAGCAGGAAGCAGAACACCAGCATCAGCAGGGTGCTGAGCGCCCCGTAAAGGGCCCATTCGATCCAGTTCTGCTGGTTGGCGAAGAGCATGCGGCCCATGCCGTAGACCAGCGGCGCCAGGGTGACGATGGGCCCCAGGGCGCCGTCCAGGAACAGCGTGCCAAAGGCGCGGTCGAGGCGGTCGCGCAGGGCCTGCCCGGGTTCACGCAGGGGGCGGGCGTTGAACGGCGAGCGGACCCGGGCATCATGCAGGTTGCGCAGGGCGATCACGATCACTGCCGTTGCCCCGAGGGGAAACAGGAAGATCAGAGGGAGCAGGTATTCCAGCCAGGCCATCAAGGGGTCCATCCTCGCCTGTTAGGGGCGCATGAGCATTCCATTCTAGACAACCTCACCCTGCCAGGGCCATGGTCAATGATGAAGAGTGGCGGACGGGAGCTCCCCGGGAGAGACAATGACTGACACAGCAGAGTCGAGACAGGCGGCCGCGCTGTCGCGGCTTACCGACTTCGTGGCCCGCTATCCGCGCCTGGCCGTGGTCACCGGCGCGGGGGTGAGTACCGATAGCGGCATTCCCGATTACCGCGACGCCAGCGGTGCCTGGAAGTGCCCGCCGCCGATGCAGCATCGGGAGTTCATGAGTCGCCATGAGGCGCGTCAGCGCTACTGGGCGCGCGCCCTGGTCGGTTTTCGCGCGCTGCAGCAGGCGCGCCCCGCCGCGGCCCATCGGGCGCTCGCCGAGCTCGAGGCGCTGGGGGTGGTGACCGGAATCATTACCCAGAACGTGGATGGCCTGCACCAGCAGGCCGGCTCCCGCCGGGTGGTGGACCTGCATGGCCGTGCCGAGCTGGTGCGCTGCATGCACTGCGGCGCGCGCCGTATGCGCCATGACTTTCACGCCGAGCTCGCGGCACGTAACCCGGGTTGGCAGACCGCCGACGCCGCCAGGGCCGCCTTGAGGCCCGATGGCGATGCCGATCTGGAGCGGGATTTCGCCGGCTTCACGGTGCCGGGCTGCGGGCGCTGCGGTCAGGGTATCTACAAGCCCGATGTGGTCTTCTTCGGCGACAGCGTTCCCGCCGCACGGGTGGCGCAGGCCATGGCGCTGGTCGAGGCGGCCGATGCGCTGCTGGTGGCGGGCTCGTCGCTGATGGTCTATTCGGGCTACCGATTTGCCCGGGCCGCGGCCCGGGCCGGCAAGCCCCTGGCCTGTGTGAACCTGGGGCGTACCCGGGCCGACGAGCTCTATGCGCTCAAGCTCGAGGCCTCGGCGGGTGAGCTCCTGAGCGGGCTGACGGCGGCCCTTAGGGCCGCACCGCCAGCGGCAGGTCGACATCATCGGTCGCCGCCTCGGGAGCCAGCGCCACCGGCTCGGGCGTGGCATGGGTCAGGCGGCCCGCCTGGCGCAACTCCGCGCTGAGCCGCGGTGCCTCGGCGCCTGCCAGGGCGCCGCGGTCGTAGCGCAGCACCACCGGCCAGGGGCCGCTGTCGAGAGGGTCGAGCCGGGTCTCGGCCAGGATGCCGCCGGCATCGCGCAGGTAGACCCTCAGCTCGGCATCCTCGGCGAGCGCCAGGTCGGCGGGTGGGATCACGCGGGTGCGTAGCTCGGTGAAATCGGGGCTAGCGGCGCAGCCGGCCAGCACCAGCACGGCCAGCAGGGTCAGCGCCAGGCGCGATAGGCGAATGGGGAGACGGTGTATCAGGGGCATACATGGGGCTCCTTGGGAATCGCTGAACAAGTCGCCGAGCGAGATGAAGCGCAAGGCGCCCGGCGCACAGGAACCGGAGCATATGGGGTATATGTGAGGATTCCGCGCACCGCGCAACGCAGCGATTCGCTCGTGTAGGCATTTGGGCAGTGTTTCCCTAGCCGCCGGCGAGCTTGACGGTATAACCCCGGCTCTCCAACTCGGCCTTGAGGGCCTCGCGGTGGTCGCCCTGGATCTCGATCACCCCCGCCTTGACCGCGCCGCCGGTGCCGCAGCGCTGCTTGAGGGCCTTGGCCAGGGTCTTGAGCTCAGCCGCCGGCAGCGGGATCCCCGAGACGGTGGTCACGCCCTTGCCCTTGCGGCCGCTGGTTTCACGGCGAATGCGCACGATGCCGTCAAGGGCGGCGATACGCGCCTGCTCGGCCTGTTCGGCACAGGCGCAGTCGGCCTGCGGCTGGCGGCAGTCGGGGCAGATGTCGCCGTGTTCGGTGGAGTAGACCAGGCCGCGCAGCTGGTCCTGCAGGGTCGCCATGGCGGGCTCCTTTCCGATGGGGGGGAATCCGATGATACCGCCCGGCCGGGCGCACTGCATCCCGGTCTGACGGTGCTGAGGTGCGGGCCGTCTCAGCGGCTGAGTGCGGTCGGCCGGCGCTGCATGTCCCGGGCGCTGGCCAGTTGGCCGATGACCGTGGGCAGCTGGTACATGCTGGTGATCATGATGGCCCCCTCGGGGGTCTCTTCCGCATCGGGAAAGCGATTCAGGTGCACCACCGTCATGCCTGCGTTCAGGGCGGCCTTGACCCCCACCAGGGCATCGTCGATGGCCACGCACTCCTCGGCGTCGTAGCCCATTAGGCTGGCGGCGTGAAGGTAGAGGCAGGGGTCGGGCTTCCAGCAGTTGGCGCTGTAGCCGCTGAACAGATAGGGGTCGAATCGTCCGGTCAGGCCGATCGCCTCGAGGGAGGTGCGGATCTTGTTTTCCGGCCCGTTGGAGACCACGCCGCAGGGATGGTCGGCCAGCGCCTCGAGGGCCTCGAGGGCGCCGGCGATCGGCACCAGTTCGGTTTCCAGGCGGCGGTTGAGGTTGGCGCGCATCCGGGTCTCGGACTCGGCCAGGCGCTGGGGGTCCACGCTGCCGTGACGGCTCTCCAGAACCGCGACAATATTGCGAAAGCGGGCCCCGCGAAACTCGCCGACATAGTCGCTGGCCTGGAAGGGGAGGCCCAGCCGGGTCAGGCTGGTCGCCATCTCATCGGCGAGCAGGGGCTCGCTATCGACCAGGGTACCGTCGCAGTCAAAGAGCAGGCAGAGCGGGCGCGTCATCGCCGTAGATCCCTCACAGGCCAGGGGCTTGTCGTTACCAGCTTATCGATATCGGCGCTTTATCGCGAGCCTTCAGGCTAATGAGCACAGCTTTGCGAACGCCGTTTCCGAATAGTATTGCGCCAACCCGGCCATCCTTCAAGGGGAAGTTGGGCCTTTGGGCACCGCGCGAGGCTTGTAGCGTGGTGGGAGGCAAGCGCGGCGGCGCTTTCCTTGAGGAGGCAGCATGAAAAAGGGCGGCCCTGCAGGGCCGCCCCGGTTATCCCTCGCCAGGGGATCAGGTCACCTTGGGGGCCAGCTCGCCGCGCTCGTAGCGCTGGTACATGGCTTCCAGGCTGATCGGCTTGATCTTCGAGGCGTTGCCGGCACAGCCGAAGGCCTCGTAGCGGGCGATACAGATCTCGCGCATGGCCGTGACGGTCTCCTTGAGGAACTTGCGCGGGTCGAACTCGCTGGGGTTCTGGGCCAGGAAGCGGCGCACCGCCCCGGTGGAGGCCAGGCGCAGGTCGGTGTCGATGTTGACCTTGCGCACGCCGTACTTGATGCCCTCGACGATCTCTCCCACCGGCACGCCGTAGGTCTCGGGGATCTCGCCGCCGAATTCGTTGATCACCGCCAGCCACTCCTGGGGCACCGAGGAGGAGCCGTGCATCACCAGGTGGGTGTCGGGGATGCGGGCGTGGATCTCCTTGATGCGCTGGATGGAGAGGGTGTCGCCGGTGGGCGGCCGGGTGAACTTGTAGGCGCCGTGGCTGGTGCCGATGGCGATGGCCAGGGCGTCCACCTGGGTGGCCTTGACGAAGTCGGCGGCCTCTTCCGGGTCGGTGAGCAGCTGTTCCATGTCGAGCTTGCCCTCGGCGCCGATGCCGTCTTCCTCGCCGGCCATGCCGGTCTCCAGGCTGCCCAGGCAGCCAAGCTCGCCCTCCACCGAGACGCCGCAGGCGTGGGCCATCTCCACGGTGCGGCGGGTGACGTCGACGTTGTAGGCGTAGTCCATGGGGGTCTTGCCGTCCTCGCCCAGCGAGCCGTCCATCATCACCGAGGAGAAGCCGAGCTGGATGGAGCGCTGGCAGACCGCGGGGCTGGTGCCGTGGTCCTGGTGCATCACCACCGGGATGTGCGGAAACTCCTCCACCGCGGCCAGGATCAGGTGGCGCAGGAAGGGGGCCCCGGCGTACTTGCGGGCACCGGCGGAGGCTTGGACGATGACCGGGCTGTCGGTCTTGTCGGCGGCCTCCATGATGGCGCGCATCTGCTCGAGGTTGTTGACGTTGAAGGCTGGCACGCCGTAGCCGTTTTCGGCGGCGTGGTCCAGCATCTGGCGCATACTGATCAGTGCCATTAACTCACCTGTGTCTCTATTCTGGGCAGAGGCGGTGCCGCCTTGCGGTACCGCCGCTCAAGGGGGACTGGGGAACCTAGCGTTTGGCGGCCTCTTCCAGGGCCTTCACTGCCGGCAGGGTCTTGCCCTCGACGTACTCGAGAAAGGCGCCGCCGCCGGTGGAGATGTAGGAGACCCGCTCGGCGATCCCGTACTTGTCGATGGCGGCAAGGGTGTCGCCGCCGCCGGCGATGGAGAACGCCGGGCTCTCGGCGATGGCCCGGGACAGCGCCTCGGTGCCCTGGCCGAACTGGTCGATCTCGAACACACCCACCGGGCCGTTCCACAGGATGGTGCCGGCATCCTTGAGCATGTCGGCGAGCCGTGCGGCGGTGTCGGGGCCGATATCCAGGATCATTTCGTCATCATTGACCTGGTCGACCGGCTTGACCACGGCGGTGGCGTTCTCGGAGAACTCGGTGGCCACCACCACGTCGGTGGGCAGCGGGATCTCGACCTTGGCCATCAGCGCCTTGGCCTGGGGGACCAGGTCGGCCTCATGGAGCGATTTGCCGACGTTGTGGCCCGCCGCGGCGATGAAGGTGTTGGCGATGCCGCCGCCGACGATCAGCTGGTCGCACTTCTCGGAGAGGGCGTTGAGCACGTCGAGCTTGGTGGAGACCTTGGAGCCGCCGACGATGGCCGCCATGGGCCGCTTGGGGCTGGCCAGCGCCTTTTCCAGGGCGTCGAGTTCGGCGGCCAGCAGCGGGCCGGCGCAGGC
Organism: Billgrantia campisalis; assembly: GCF_022341425.1. Lineage (GTDB taxonomy): Bacteria > Pseudomonadota > Gammaproteobacteria > Pseudomonadales > Halomonadaceae > Halomonas > Halomonas campisalis. Next base: position 129,853 of record NZ_JABFUC010000011.1, read on the forward strand.
GCTGGGGGCGAAGCGGGCCACGCCGTGGGTGGAGGCCTGGGCGCGGTGGGCGGTGCCGAAGGCGTCCATCACGTAGAGGTCGCAGAGGGCGGCGTACTGCTTGGCCAGCGTCTCGTCGTCGCCCTTCTCGCCGGCGTTGAAACGCACGTTCTCCAGCAGCACCACCTCGCCGTCGGCCAGGTCCAAGGCGGCATCCAGGTAGTCGGTCACGAGGGTCACCGGGCGACCGAGCAGCTCGCCCAGGTGCTCGGCCACCGGTGCCAGGGAGAACTCCTCGGCGGGCTCGCCCTCGGTGGGGCGCCCCAGGTGGCTCATCAGCATCACCTTGGCGCCGGCCTCCACGGCAGCCCGGATGGTCGGCAGGCTGGCCCGCAGGCGGGCATCGCTGGTTACCTTGCCGTGCTTGACGGGTACGTTCAGATCCTCGCGGATCAGCACGCGCTGTCCACGCAGGTCGAGGTCGGTCATCTTGCGCACGTTCATGGAAGCGGGTTCCTCGTCTGGGAAGGGCCGAAGGGGATTAGTTAGCGGGCGGCATCGTCGCCAGTCGACGGGCGACGTCAAGCATGCGATTGGCGAAGCCCCACTCGTTGTCGAACCAGCACAGCAGCTTGATCAGGCGGCCGCCGGCCACCCGGGTCTGAGTGGCGTCCACGATACCCGAGCGGGGGTCGTGGTTGAAGTCGACGGAGGCCATGGGCTCCTCGGTGTAGCCGAGCAGGCCGGCCAGGCGGTCCTGGCTGGCGTGGCGCAGCAGGGCGTTGACCTCGGCGGCGCTGGTGTCGCGGCGCACGCAGAGCGAAAGATCCATGGCCGAGACGTTGATGGTCGGCACGCGCATGTGCAGGCACTCGAAGCGGCCGGCCAGGTGCGGCATCAAGCGATTGATGCCGCGGGCCAGGCCGGTATCCACCGGCACGATGGAGTGCATCGCCGAGCGGGTCAGGCGCAGGTCGGTCTGGTGGTAGGCGTCGATCACCGGCTGGTCGTTCATCGCCGAGTGGATGGTGGTGGTCACCCCGTGCTCGATGCCCAGCGCCTCGTCGAGCACGGTGAGCACCGGCACCAGGCAGTTGGTGGTGCAGGAGGCCGCCGAGAGGATGCGCTGCCCGGGAGTGAGCGCGCCGTCGTTGATGCCGCACACGACAGTGGTGTCCACGTCGCTCTCCGCCGGCTGGGAGAACAGCAGCCGCCCGGCGCCGGCCGCGAGATGGCGCTCGGCGGTGGCGCGGTCCTTGAAGCTGCCCGAGCACTCCAGCACCAGGTCGATACCCAGCGCCTGCCAGGGCAGCCGGGACGGGTCGCTCTCCGAGAGCACGCGAATCGGCCGCTCGTCGACCACCAGCCGGCCGGGCGCCGTGGCGACCCGGCCGGGAAAGCGGCCGTGGGTGGTGTCGTAGCGGGTCAGGTAGGCGATGGTCTCGAGGTCCGAGAGCTCGTTGATCGCCACGACCTCGAGCTCGGGCGCACCACGCTCCACCAGGGCGCGCAACACGCACTGGCCGATGCGGCCGTAACCGTTGATGGCGATACGCTGGACCATGGGATTGCCAGGAACTCCTCGAGCGGGAAAGCGGAAAGCGGCGATTTTACCGCAAATTCTCCGATGCGTCCCGGTAGCTGCCCGGCCAGCGTCAGTCGCATGGCGGCGACCGGCGCGGCTGAAGGTGCCGACGCTGCCAAGGTGTGCCGTGGCGTACCGACAGCTCGCTGGCAAGACGGGCTGTGCACTGGAGAAAAATCGCTCGATAGGAGCCTTGAAAAGTCATGGAGTGCTCCTATTTCAAAATCAGGGGCATGTCAATGAGTGAGTGGCAACTCTCGCCACGCTGAGCGCGACATGCAACCCGGCCGACCAGTATGACGAAGGAGGTATTGGATATGTTCGAAGATCTCAGGCGTTTCGATACCGGCCCGTTCCAGGGACTGGACTGGGTCCGGCAGTTGATGGATGGGTTCTTCCCGGAAAGCGGTATCGCGGATATCCGTTCGGTGCCACGCGGCAGCTATCCGATGATCAATGTCGGGCACACCGATGATGGGGTTTATGTCTATGTGTTTGCCGCGGGCCTATCTGCTGCAGATCTCGAGGTCAGCCTGCAAGACAATGTGCTGACCTTGAGGGGCAAGCGTGAGACCGTTGCGCCGGAACAAAAAGAAGGAGAAGCCAAGCGTCCCTACTTCCGTCGTGAGCGGTTCAGCGGTGAGTTTGCTCGCTCTATCGCCCTGCCCGATGGCCTGAATGCCGACCTCTCCGAGGCGCGCTTCCGCAACGGTGTCTTCGAGATTCACTTGCCCAAGCGCGAGGAGCTCAAGCCACGGCGTATCGAAATCAAGGCGGCATGAGTCAACATCAAGAGAAAGGAGGTGATCTGAGATGAACGAGGTGACCAAGAAAGAATCCACCCAGGAAGTGGCGAATCGCCAGCGGCGAGAGGATGCCTTGCTGCCACCGGTGGATATCTACGAGGAAGACAATGCGTTGCACCTGGTGGCCGATCTGCCGGGGGTGACACGGGAGTCATTGAGCATCGAGGTCGACAGCGGTGTGATGAGTATCGAGGGCGAGGTCCAGCTCGATATGCCCGAGGGAATCACGGCCACCTATGCCGAAGTGCGGGCACAGCGTTTCGCAAGGCGTTTCACGCTGAGCCATGAGATCGATGCCGAAGCCATCGAGGCGCGAGTCGACAACGGGGTGCTGCACTTGGTGTTGCCGAAGCAGGATAGCCACCGCAGCCGGCGCATCGAGGTCAAGGCGGCCTGAGCGCCTACCGTCAGCGGCCAGCATCAGCGCCCTCCCCGTGGAGGGCGCGCTTTTTGGGCGGGTCGCGTCTCGCGACCCCGGTTTTCCCCGGGCGCCTCCGGCCCCGGCAGGGCTCTTGGGCTACGCTTCTTGGAAAGCCGTCATGCGGGATCAAGGGGGAGCAACGAGATGACCGATATCGCAATGCTGCTGGGCGACGATGCCCGCTACCTGCTGGAACATCGCTGTGGCGGGGTGGCACGGGAACAGCTGCACCTGCCGGGGCCGGATTTCATCGACCGGGTGGTGGCCGCAAGCGATCGCCCCCCGGCGGTGCTGCGCAACCTCCAGGCGCTGTTCGCTCACGGTCGGCTGGCCGGTACCGGCTACCTCAGCCTGCTGCCGGTGGACCAGGGCATCGAGCACTCCGCCGGGGCCTCCTTCGCGCCCAATCCACGCTACTTCGACCCGGCCAATATCGTCGAGCTGGCCATCGAGGGCGGCTGCAACGGCGTGGCCTCGACGCTCGGCGTGCTGTCGTCGGTGGCCAGGCGCTACGCCCACAAGATTCCGATGATTCTCAAGCTCAATCATAACGAGACGCTGAGCTACCCGACCCTCTATGACCAGACGCTGTTCGCCGAGGTGGAGCAGGCCTTCGATATGGGCTGCGTGGGCGTGGGGGCGACCATCTACTTCGGCTCACCGGAGAGTCGCCGGCAGATCATGGAGGTCAGTGCCGCCTTCGAGCGCGCCCATCAGCTGGGCATGGTCACGGTGCTGTGGGCCTACCTGCGCAACCCCGCCTTCAAGCAGGAGGGCGCCGACTATCATGTGGCCGCCGACCTCACCGGCCAGGCCAATCACCTGGCGGCGACCCTCAAGGCCGATATCGTCAAGCAGAAGCTGCCCGAGACCAATGGCGGCTATCGTGCCATCGGCTTCGGTCATACCCACGACCGCGTCTACGATACGCTGACCAGCGAGCATCCTGTCGACCTGGCGCGCTACCAGGTCGCCAGCTGTTTCATGGGGCGCGCCGGCCTGATCAATTCCGGCGGCGGCTCGAAGGGGGCCTCCGACCTGGCCGAGGCGGTGCGCACCGCGGCGATCAACAAGCGCGCTGGCGGCATGGGGCTGATTTCCGGCCGCAAGGCCTTTCAGAAGCCGATGGCCGAGGGCGTGGCGCTGCTCAACGCCATTCAGGATGTCTATCTCGACGAGGCGATCACCGTCGCCTAAGGCCCCGCGCCTGCGGCGCCTTCGCCCGGCAGAGTCGAGGCGTCGAACCGCGCCCTCCCACAGAGCACCTCCTGCAGAACTGGTTCACGCCAAGTTGCCATGAACCAAAATAAAGGGCACGGCCAAGCGGCCGTGCCCTGCGCGTCGATGGGGTCCGGGCGATCAGGCTTCGAGCAGCGCCTGGGCCCTGGCCACCACGTTGTCGACGGTGAAGCCGAAGTGCTTGAACAGGTCGCCCGCCGGGGCGGACTCGCCGTAGCTGCGCATGCCGATCACGTCGCCGTCCAGGCCCACGTACTTGTACCAGTAGTCGGCATGACCGGCCTCGATGGCCAGCCGCTTGGTCACGGCGCGGGGCAGCACCTGCTCGCGGTACTCGGCATCCTGGCCGTCGAAGCGGTAGGCCGAGGGCATGGAGACCACCCGTACTGCGCGGCCTTGGGCTTCCAGTTCGGCGGCGGCGTCCATGGCGAGTCCCACTTCGGAGCCGGTGGCGATCAGGATCAGCTCCGGGGTGCCCTCGCACTCCTTCAATACGTAGCCGCCGCACTGGATGCTGGCCAGCTGCGGTTTGCTGCGCGCCTGGTGGGGCAGGCCCTGGCGGGACAGCACCAGCGCGGTGGGGCCGGAATTGCGCTTGATGGCGGCGTCCCAGGCGGCTGCGGTCTCCACGGCGTCGCAGGGGCGCCAGGTGCACAGGTTCGGGGTGGTGCGCAGGTTGGTCAGCTGCTCGATGGGCTGATGGGTGGGGCCGTCCTCGCCCAGGCCGATGGAGTCGTGGGTGAAGACATAGATGGCCCGCTTGCCCATCAGCGCCGCCATGCGCACCGAGTTGCGCATGTACTCCATGAAGATCAGGAAGGTGGCGCCGTAGGGAATGAAGCCGCCGTGCAGCACGATGCCGTTCATGATCGCGCCCATGCCGAACTCGCGCACGCCGTAGTGCAGGTAGTTGCCGTCGGGGGCCTCGGGGGTGATCGCCTTGGCGCCCTTCCAGAAGGTCAGGTTGGAGGGGGCCAGATCGGCGCTGCCGCCGAGCAGTTCGGGGAGCTGCGGGCCCAGCTCGTTGAGGCAGTTGAGCGAGGCCTTGCGGCTGGCGATGCTCTCGCCGTCCTGCTGGGCCTTCTCGATCATCGCTTCGCTGGTGATTTCCGTCGGCAGCTTGCACTGGATGCGACGCTGGAACTCCCGGGCCAGCTCCGGATGGGCCTCGGCGTAGCGCTCGAAGCGGCTCTGCCAATCGCCCTGCACGGACTGGCCCTTCTCGCGGGCATCCCAGCCCTGGTAGACGGGCTCGGGCACGTGGAAGGGGGCGTGGGGCCAGTCGAGCTGCTTGCGTGCCGCGGCCACTTCGTCGTCGCCCAGGGGGGCGCCGTGACACTCCTCCTTGCCCTGCTTGTTGGGGGCACCGAAGCCGATCACCGTCTTGCAGATGATCAGGCTCGGCTTCTCCGCGTGGCTGCGGGCCAGCTCGATGGCCGCCTTGACCTGCTCGGGGTCGTGGCCGTCGACGTTGGGCACCACGTGCCAGCCGTAGGCCTCGAAGCGCTTGGCGGTATCGTCGGTGAACCAACCCTCGACCTCGCCGTCGATGGAGATGCCGTTGTCGTCATAGAAGGCGACCAGCTTGCCCAGGCCCTGGGTGCCGGCCAGCGAGCAGGCCTCGTGGGAGATGCCTTCCATCAGGCAGCCGTCGCCGACGAAGCAGTAGGTATGGTGGTCGACGATGGTGTGGCCGGGGCGGTTGAACTGCGCCGCCAGGGTCTTCTCGGCGATGGCCATGCCCACGGCATTGGCCAGGCCCTGGCCGAGGGGGCCGGTGGTGGTCTCGATGCCCGGGGCATAGCCGAACTCGGGGTGGCCGGCGGTCTTGGCATGCAGCTGGCGGAAATTCTGCAGCTCTTCGAGACTGAGGTCGTAGCCGGTCAGGTGCAGCAGCGAGTAGAGCAGCATGGAGCCGTGACCGTTGGAGAGCACGAAACGGTCGCGGTCGGGCCACTTGGGGTCGTTGGGGTTGTGCTTGAGGTAGTCGTTCCAGAGCACTTCGGCGATGTCGGCCATGCCCATGGGGGCGCCGGGGTGGCCGGATTTGGCCTTCTGGACGGCGTCCATGGACAGGGCGCGAATGGCGTTGGCCAGTTCGAAACGGGATGGCATTGGGTCAGCTCCTCGCCTGCGGCAGAATGGGGGCAAGTCCACGGCGGCGCTGCTCTGCCGGGTGCAGAGGGGCCGGCCGGGTGTGTGTTCTGGCTGGGGGCGCCGCAGGGTAGGGGCGGCGCGGTCGAATTCGGCCGCCTATTGTCGCCGACTTGTCGCCGGTCATCAAATGGCGGGTGCCAGAGCGGGTGGCAGCGTGTAAACTCTGCAACCCGAAACCGGTGGATACCGTTTCCGGCCCGAATGGGCCCTTTTCCGCATCGGGCAGGGTCGCCGAGCCCCGCCTGGACAGCGCCGCGCCACTTTGCCGCCGTTCCACAGAGGGTCGAGGACGCCATGAGCGAATACTCCCTGTTTACATCCGAGTCCGTTTCCGAGGGCCATCCGGACAAGATCGCCGACCAGATCTCCGACGCGGTGCTCGATGCCATCATCGCCCGCGACAAGCAGGCCCGGGTGGCCTGCGAGACGCTGGTCAAGACCGGCGTGGCCATTGTCGCCGGTGAGATCAGCACTGCGGCCTGGGTCGACCTGGAGACGCTGGTGCGCGAGGTGATCACCGGGATCGGCTATACCTCCTCCGACGTGGGCTTCGACGGCGAGACCTGCGGCGTGCTCAACCTGATCGGCAAGCAGAGCCTGGATATCGCCCAGGGGGTCGACCGCAGCAAGCCCGAGGATCAGGGGGCCGGCGACCAGGGGCTGATGTTCGGCTATGCCACCAACGAGACCGAATCCTTCATGCCGGCGCCGATCCACTACGCTCATCGCCTCGTGGAGCGCCAGGCGGAGCTGCGCAAGCACGGTCTGCTGCCCTGGCTGCGTCCCGACGCCAAGAGCCAGGTGACCTTCCGCTATGACGCGGCAGGCCAGCCCTGTGGTGTCGAGGCGGTGGTGCTTTCCACCCAGCATGATCCGGGCATCGACCAGGACGAGCTGCGCATGATGGTGAGGCGCGAGATCATCGAGCAGGTGATTCCCGCCGAGTGGCTCACCGAGACCACCCAGTTTCATATCAATCCCACCGGCAAGTTCGTGATCGGCGGCCCGGTGGGCGATTGCGGCCTGACCGGACGCAAGATCATCGTCGATACCTACGGCGGCATGGCCCGCCACGGCGGCGGCGCCTTCTCCGGCAAGGACCCCTCCAAGGTCGACCGCAGCGCCGCCTACGCCGGCCGCTACGTGGCCAAGAACCTGGTCGCGGCGGGGCTCGCCGACAAGTGCGAGATCCAGGTCTCCTACGCCATCGGCGTGGCCGAGCCCACGTCGGTGTCGATCAATACCTTCGGCACCGGCAAGATCGACGATGAACGTATCATCAAGCTGGTGCGCGAGCACTTCGACCTGCGGCCCTACGCCATCACCCGCATGCTCGACCTGCTGCACCCCATGTATCAGCTCACCGCCGCCTACGGTCACTTCGGTCGTGCCCCCTTCGAGACCACCTACACCTGGAAGGACGACAAGGGCGAGCAGCGCAGCGAGACCTTTACCGCCTTCCCCTGGGAGAAGACCGACCGGGCCAATGCCCTGCGCCAGGCCGCCAGCCTGTAGCAACGTCGGTACGCCTACCTGTTCGACGCCCGGCTCTGATGATGAGCCGGGCGTCCTCTTTTCCGGGCTTCCTCTTTTCCGGGCTTCGATCACTGCCTTGGCTGCGTGTAATAGCCGGCTTGGCGCGTCCGGCACCGCTCGGCCTATAGTGAGAGTCACCGCTTTTCCATGAGGAGGTGACGCATGAACCAGCCCGCCGTTTCGAGCCTGGAGGCGCAGGACTATCGGGTTGCCGATATCAGCCTGGCCGACTGGGGCCGCCGCGAGATCCGCATTGCCGAGACCGAGATGCCGGCGTTGATGACGATCCGCGAGCAGTACCGCGAAGCGCAGCCGCTGGCCGGTGCGCGCATCGCCGGCTGTATCCATATGACCATCCAGACGGCGGTGCTGATCGAGACACTCATCGATCTCGGCGCCAGCGTGCGCTGGTCGTCGTGCAATATCTTCTCCACCCAGGACCATGCCGCCGCCGCCATCGCCGCGGCGGGGATCCCGGTGTTCGCCTGGAAAGGCGAGAGCGAGGAGGAGTTCTGGTGGTGCATCGAGCAGACCGTCGAGGGCCCCGACGGCTGGACGCCCAACCTGGTGCTGGACGACGGCGGCGACCTTACCGCCCTGCTGCACGACAAGCGCCCCGAACTGCTCGAGGCCGTGCACGGCATTTCCGAGGAGACCACCACCGGGGTGCACCGCCTCCAGGAAATGCTGCGCAACGGCACCTTGCGGGTGCCGGCGATCAACGTCAACGATGCCGTCACCAAGTCGAAGAACGACAACAAGTACGGCTGCCGCCACTCGCTGAACGACGCCATCAAGCGCGCCACCGACCACCTGCTGGCCGGCAAGCAGGCGCTGGTAGTGGGCTACGGCGACGTGGGCAAAGGCTCTGCCGCCTCGCTGCGCCAGGAGGGCATGATCGTCAAGGTCGCGGAGATCGACCCGCTGTGCGCCATGCAGGCCTGCATGGATGGCTATGAGCTGGTTTCGCCCTATCTCGAGGGCATCAACCGTGGTGCTGAGAGCATCGACCGGGCGCTGCTGGGCCGCATCGATCTGGTGGTGACGGCCACCGGCAATATCGACGCCTGCGACGCGGCCATGCTCGAGACGCTCAAGCCCGGTGCGGTGGTGTGCAACATCGGCCACTTCGACAGCGAGATCGACACCGCCCATATGCGCCGCCACTGGCACTGGGAGGAGGTCAAGCCCCAGGTGCACAAGGTCTATCGCGACAGCTCGCCGGGGAACTTCGACCCGGCCAGCCGCGACTACCTGATCCTGCTCTCCGAAGGCCGCCTGGTGAACCTGGGCAATGCCACCGGCCACCCCTCCCGGGTGATGGACGGCTCCTTCGCCAACCAGGTGCTGGCCCAGATGCACCTCTATGAGCGGCGCTTCGCCGAGCGGTCGGAGGCGGAGCAGCGCGAGGCCCTGGGCGTCACCGTGCTGCCGCGCCATCTCGATGAGGAAGTGGCGCGCTACATGGTGGCCGGCTTCGGCGGGGTGATCACCCGGATGACCCGGGCCCAGGCCGACTACACCGGCGTGCCGGTCGAGGGGCCCTACAAGCCGCTTAGCTACCGTTACTGATTGGCAGCGAGGAGCGCGGGGAGCAGGTCGAAGTGAAGGTCCGGCGCCTGACGCCGGAACAGCTTCGAGCGTAGCTTCGTGCAAACGCGACCCTTACAGCCCAGACAGGCGCATCATCTGCTGCAGGTAGAAAGGAATCAGCAGCGGGGCGGCCAGGGTGGTGACCAGCACCGCCAGGGCCCCCTTGGCCGGCCGTATCGCCAGCTCCATGGCCACCACCACCACGTTGGCGGCCATGGGCACCACCCCCAACAGCAGCAGGGCGAGCGCCAGCTCCGGGGCCAGTGGCGTCACGGCCTGCAGGGCCAGCACCGCGGCCAGGGCCAGCAGCGGCCAGAGGCCGAAGCGCACCGCCACGCAGGCGCTGATGAAGCGGGCGTCGACCTCGTGGAGCGAGACCCGGCCCAGAGTCATGCCGATGATCATCATGCCCAGCAGGGTGTAGGTGGCCGGGAACACCGCCAGGCCGTCCATCAGCGCCTCAGGCATCGGGAGGTCCAGGCCGCTGGCCAGCAGGGCGGCGAGAAAGGCGTAGACCAGCGGCAGTCGGACGATCTTGGCCAGGCTCTGGCGCACCGAAAACTGGCCGCGGGCGCTGAGGTAGAAGCCCACGGTGAACTCGTAGAGGGTGACCCCGAGGATGCAGAAGAGGTAGAGGGTCACCCCCTCGGGTGGTAGCAGGATCATCGCCACCGGCAGCCCAAAGTAGCCGGTATTGCCGGTGCCCGCCGAAAAGGCCAGCAGGGCGCTCTCCTGGGGGGCGAAGAAGCGGCGTGTCAGGCGGCCGATGACCAGGGCGATCAGGCTGCAGAAGGCGAACAGCGCCGCGGTGAGCAGCAGGTACTCCGGCGTGGGGCCGCCCAGCAGCAGGCCGCGGAAGAAGGTCAGCGGGGCGATGAGGTAGATCAGCAGGGTGGCGATGGGGCGCGGGTCGATGGCCAGCCGGCGTGCCGCCAGCCAGCCCAGACCGACGAAGCCGAGCAGCGTCCATAGCGGCCCCATCAGGGTGCCGGGGTCGATCATGGCCACTCCCTTGGGTGTCGAAAAGCCCACATCATGCCTGGACGGAAGCGGCCTGTCAGCGCCGGCAACATGAATGGTATCGATAGTCGGCCACGAATCTTTCATTGGCCGGGCTGGCTGGCAGTGGGCAGAATAGCGGCAACAGGCACGGTCTTCATGAGGTGAATCGATGAGTACGCAGGAACATCCGCTGGGCATCAGCTTCGAGTTCTTTCCCCCCAACACCGAGGCGGGGCGTGACAAGCTGATGGGGGTGCGTGACGCCCTGGCCAGCCGGAATCCGCGTTTCTTCTCGGTCACCTACGGCGCCGGCGGGTCGACCCAGAATCGCACCTTGAACACCGTGCGTCAGGTGCGCGAGAGCGGCATCAGCACCGCGCCGCACCTGTCGTGCATCGGCAGCGAGAAGGCCCAGCTGCGCGATCTATTGGCCCAGTACCGTGAAGAGGGCATCGACAGCCTGGTGGCCCTGCGCGGCGACCTGCCGTCCGGCATGGGGGGCATCGGCGAGCTGCGCTATGCCAATGAGCTGGTGGAGTTCATCCGCGAGGAGACCGGCGACCACTTCGAGATCGCCGTGGCCGCCTACCCCGAGTCCCATCCCCAGGCACCGAGCTTCGAGAAGGACCTGGAGAACTTTGCCCGCAAGATGAACGCCGGCGCCAATCTCGCCATCACCCAGTATTTCTTCACCGCCGACGCCTACTTCCACTTCGTCGAGCGGGCGCGCGCCCTCGGCGTCGAGGCGCCGATCATCCCCGGGGTCATGCCGATCACCAACTACACCAAGCTGGCGCGCTTCTCGGATGCCTGCGGCGCCGAGATTCCGCGCTGGATCCGCAAACAGCTCGAGGCCTATGGCGATGACAGTGAGTCCATTGCGGCCTTCGGCGAGGAGGTCATCTCGCGGCTCTGCCAGCGACTGCTCGACGGCGGTGCCCCGGGGCTGCACTTCTATACGCTGAACCAGGCCGCGCCGAGCCTGAAGGTGCTCGACAATATCACCGGCTAGTTCCCGGCTGTCATGAACGCCCTCGCCCCGCCAATGGCGGGGCGAGGGCGTTGTACGGACGCGATGCGCAGGCGTGGCGTCATTGGCTGTTTGACGCTGCGTCCTGCTCGGTCGCTTCATCCTCGGGGGCCGCTTCGACCTCCGCGTCCTCCGGGTCGGCCTCCTCCGGGCGCATCTCCGGAGGCAACATGGCGGTCGGCACCTCCAGTCCCTGCTCCTCGTAGTAGCGCACGGCGCCGGGGTGGAACCAGAGCACGTCGTTCTTGTCCAGGTGCTCCGCTCGGGTCTCCACGGCGGCGGGGTGGATGGCCTGCATGGCTTCTGGGTCGTCGAGCACCAGCGTCATCAGTTCGTAGACGAAGCTCTCGGGAAGGTCCTTGTGGCCGATGGCGAAGTTCCAGAAGGCCACCGAAGCATGGGGCGCGTCCATGGTCGCGTAGGTATCGGCCGGGATCTCGAAGGGCTCGACGGGGAAGGCCTCGAGCAGGGTGGCCTGCTGCGCTTCGGTCAGGCCGAACATGTGAACGTCATGGTTGCGCTCGAGGCGCTGGAAGGCGCGGATCGGCAGGCCGGCGCAGAAGGCGAAGGCGTCGCTGAGCCGCGAGGGCAGGTAGTCCGCCAGATGGTTGGCGCCGGCATATTGCAGGTTGACGTCCTCGATGCCCAGCGCCTCGAAGAACTGCGGCCAGTAGGCGGCGCAGGTGCCGCCCATGGGGCCCACGCCGACCCGCCGGCCGCTCAGGTCCTCGAGGCTCTCGATTCCCGAGTCGGCCATCGTCACCACGTGAAAGGGGGTCTGGTACATGGGGAAGAGGGCGCGGACGTTGCGCATCTCCTCGCCGGGTGCCACGACCCCTTCGCCGTCCCACAGCTCCCGGGCGGGCCCCAGGGTGACCAGGCCCAGCTCGGCCTCGCCGGTATGCACCAGGGTCATGTTATGGAAGGGGCCGCCGCTGGCCTGGGAGAGGGCAAGCACGCCGAGCTCGTCGCTGATGCGGGTCACCAGGCCGTCGCCGTAGACCTGGTAGGTGCCGCCCAGCGAGGCGGTGCCCAGATGGACCCGCTCGGGCCAGTCGCTACGCTCATCGGCGAGAACGCTGCCGGCCAGCAGGGTGCCGGCGGCAAGAAGTGAGGGGAGGATCGTGTACCGTACGCTAGGCATGGCCTGCCTCCTGTGGTCGTTGGTCTTGCTGACAAAACGGCCGGAGCGGCGGAGGCCGCCCCGGCCGGGCACTACGGGCATTCGAGCCGATGACTCAGCCCGAGACGCTGGGCTTGCTCTTCAGCGCGGCGGCCTGCCAGGCGAAGACCAGGCCACCGATACCGATGCCGGCCAGGTCGGTCATCCAGCCCCCCGCGATCATCGACAGCGCGGCGGCGAGCAGCAGAACACGCTGCACGAGGTTGGCGATGCCGTTGAGGAACCAGCCCTGCACGGCGGCGGCCAGCAGGTAGATGCCCACCGCGGCGGTGATGGCCACCCGGAGGATCTCCACCCAGGTGCCGTCCATCAGCAGCGCCGGACTGTAGAAGAACATGAACGGCACGATGAAGGCGGCCAGGCCGAACTTGAAGGAGGTCATGGCCGTCTTCAGCGGATCGGTGTTGGATATCGCCGCCGCGGCGTAGCCGGCCAGCGCCACCGGCGGGGTAATCGCCGAGAGCACCGCGTAGTAGAACACGAAGAAGTGTGCCACCAGCGGGGGAATGCCGATCTGCTGCAGGCCCGGGGCGACCACCGAGGCGGCCACCGCGTAGGCCGCGGTGGTGGGCATGCCCATGCCCAGCAGGATCGAGATGCACATGGCGAAGAACAGCGCCAACAGATGGCTGGCATCGGCGATACCCAGCAGCATGGAAGCGAAGCGAGCGCCGACGCCGGTCAGCGAGATGACGCCGACGATGATCCCGGCACAGGCACAGACGGCGATCAGCGGAATGGCCATACGCGCCCCCAGCGACAGGGCGTTGAGCAGCGCCTTGGGCCCCATCCAGTGGGGAGTGAACCAGGAGACCACGGCGGCGCTGACCATGGCCAGGGTGCCGGCACGGATCACCGAGTAGCCCATGAACAGGGTGCCGATCAGGATGATGATGGGCAGGAACAGATAGACCTGCTTGACCAGTTTGCGGAACTGTGGAATCTCATCCTTGTGCATGCCCTCCATGCCGTCGCGGCGCGCTTCCAGATCGACCATCAGGTAGATGGAGAGGAAGTAGAGCGCGGCGGGGATCAGTGCGGCAATGGCGATCTCGGTATAGGGAATGCCGGTGATCTCGGCCATGATGAAGGCGCCGGCACCCATGATCGGGGGGACGATCTGCCCGCCGGTGGAGGCCGCGGCCTCGATACCGCCGGCGCTGCGGGGGCGGTAGCCGACTTTCTTCATCAGCGGGATGGTCAGCGAGCCGGTGGCTACCACGTTGCCGGCGGAGGTGCCGTTGATCATGCCCATCAGGCCGGAGGCGAAGACCGCCACCTTGGCCGGGCCACCCCGCGCACGGCCGGCCGCGGCGAAGGCGAAATTGATGAAGTAGTCACCCACCTTGGAGGCCTGCAGGAAGGCGGCGAAGGTGATGAACAGGATGATATAGGTAGACGATACCGCGGTGGTCGGGCCGAGGATGCCGTTGTCGGTGTACAGATAGGTGAAGAAGCGCGAGGCCGAATAGCCGCGGTGTTCGAGCAGGCCCGGCAGATAGGGGCCGGCGAAGGCATAGGCGAGGAAGACGGCGGTGATAATGATCAGCGCCAAGCCGGCCACGCGGCGGGTCAGCTCCATGATCAGGGCCACGCCTACCGCCGAGATGAAAAACTCGGTCTGGCCGACGAAGGGCGTGCCGGCGGCCATGCGCCAGCGGTTGAGCACGAACAGCAGGAAGGCGGCGACGATGATCGAAGCGGCGATCAGTACCACGTCCGCCCAGTGGATGGAGCGGCTGGAGCTGCGCCACACCCAGCTGCTGATCAGGGCGATGGCGGTGGCGATAACCAGCGACCAGCTCAGGTGCACCATGACCCAGTCGGCGGGCGGCGTGCCGCGGGTCTCGCGCATGATCCAGGCGTAGAGAATGCAGAAGCTGGCGTAGCCGATGGCGCCGACCGAAGGGATCAGCGCAAACCATTCGGCACGGCCGATGCGCACTTCGCCGGGGCTGCGATCCAGGGTCATGGCCGCGGTGATGGCGAAGCCGACGGCCAGGCCGCCTGCCACGTGGATGATTCGGAAGGCCCAGGTCTCGATAGGCGCGACATTGAGCGCATAGAGGTGCATGGCGGTGAACAGCACGCAGGCGGCGAATACCGTCTGCCCGAGCAGGCCGGAGAGCACGCGCTCGTTATGGGCGATGGGAATGTCGGCGACCCCTTCGGTACCGATCTTCGCCACGGGTTCGTTGGGTTGGGTGTCTTGAGTCATGCCGGAGTGCCTAGAAGGTTACGGGTGCCTGCAGTGGCGCAAGGCGTTGACGCCGGCCCGCGGGCCGGCGTCGATGGCGCGTTCTGGATCAGCCGCGCAGGTCTTCCGGGATGTCGTAGCCGTTCTCTTCGAACCAGCGAATCGCGCCCGGGTGCCACGGCAGGAAGGTGTTGTGCTCGTAGTTCTCGGGCAGGGTCTCACGGGCGGCGCCGTGGATCTGCACCATGCGCTCGTGGTTCTCCATCACGGTCTTGGCCACTTCATAGACCAGCGACTCCGGCATGTCCTTGTGGGTGATGGCGAAGTTCCAGATGGAGATGGCCGGCAGGTCCTCCTCCAGGCTGTTGTACACGGCGGCCGGGATGGTCGCCGGGGAGAGCTCCGGGTAATCGCCCAGCACCTGCCCCATCTCTTCTTCGGAGAAGGAGAAGATGTTGACGTTGGCCTGGGCCTCGAGCTGGCTGAAGGCCGAGATCGGAATGCCCGCGGCGAAGGCGAAGGCATCGATCAGGCCGTCCTGGAGCTGGCCGGCCTGGTCGGAGGCGCCACCGTTGCGGGTATCGACGTCGAGGCCGAGCTTGTCGAACAGCTGCGGGTAGTACATGTCGGAGGTGCCGCCGGCCGGGCCCACGCCCACGGTCTTGCCGTCCAGGTCGGAGACCGAAGTGATGCCGGAGCCTTGCAGGGTGATGATCTGCAGGGTGGTCTGGTACATCGGGAAGACGGCGCGCATGTCGGTGTGCTCGATGCCCGGCGCCAGCTCGCTCTCACCGATCCAGGCCTGGTAGGCCGGCCCCATGGTCACCATGCCGAAGTCATGCTCGCCCATCTGCACCAGGGTGGCGTTCTGCACCGGGCCGCCGGTCACCTCGGCGCCGAAGGGCACGCCGAGGGCGTCACCGACCATGTTGGCCCAGCCGGAGCCGTAGATGTAGTAGGTGCCGCCTTGGCTTGCAGTGCCCACGGTCAGGCTGCGGGGCCAGTCGTCGCGATCATCGGCCTGGGCGCCGGTCGCCATCAGGGCGGCGCCGAGACAGGTGGTCAGGATCAGCTTGGATGCGCTATGTCGCATGGTGTCACTCCGATTGCCTTGTCGTTATGAAAGAGCGTAGCGGCCTTGGCATGAAAGCGCCCGCTCGGGAAGATGCTTGGCGTACAACACCCAGTATAGGCAAAGCCCGTGCCTTGGCGAATAAAATGCCATAGCATCAAAGGGTTGTTGCTATCGGATTCGACTAAGGTGGAAAGTGCTTGTTTTTCAATGGGCTGGAATATCACACACGGCAAGATGCCCGGTGTGCGGATTTCCGCACGGAGTGCTGCCTCTTAGTCGCTGTTCGGCGGGTCACTGAGTGCGGCGATCAGTCGACTGGCTTGGTGCAGGTCGTTCATCAGCGTAGAGGCTGGCCACGCTGTCAGTCGCTGCTGGCGCAGCCGCTCGGCAAGCTCGTGCTGCCAATGGCGGCGCACCGCCTCGAGCGGCGCGGCGATATCTTGGGTGCTCGGGTCGGCGGCGAGTCGGTTGAGGCCCTCGGCCAGCCCCAGGCGTAGGTCATCATGGGCATCGCGTAGCGGGCTGGTGCGCGCGGCATGGCGCAGCAGGCTGCGCTGCAGCAGCTCGCCGAAGCGTACCGCTTCCACCATACGCAGGGTGTGCGCGTATAGGGCATCCAAGTGGGACTGCTGGCTGTCGGTCAGGGGAGCGTCGATACGGGCGCGGAAGTCGAGGATCTCCGCCAGAAGCGGCTTGATGCGCTCGTGGTAGCGGGCGTTGACGCTGGGCCAATCGTCGGCCCGGATAGGTGCCCTGACGACGCTTGCCTCCGGGGGGTGGCCGATGACCTCGGCGCTGGGCATCAGGATGGCCGTGCACAGCAGGTGATAGGCGCGGCGGTTGAGGCGCTGACACTCCTGCTCCATGGCCGTGACAGCGGTATCGGCGTGGGCCAGGGCCGTGACATCCAGGTAGCGGGCCTGCGCGGGCACTTGCCGAGCGGGTTCGGTGATGCGCTGTTCCAGCGCCGCGGTCAGGCGCGGGATCAGCGGCAGCATCAGGGCGATGCCGAGCAGGTTGAACAGGGTATGAAACAGCGCCAGCTTGAGCGGCCAGGCGCCCTCGGCAAGGCCGATCAGCTCGGCGATCAGGTCCACCAGCGAGGCCAGCGGCATCAGCAGTACCAGGGCGACGGCGGCCGTAAACAGGTTGAACACCACATGAGCCCCGGCCAAGCGCCTGGCGGCGACGCCGGCGGCCAGGGCGCCGAGCACTGCGGTGATGGTGGTGCCGATGTTGGCGCCAATGGCAATGGCCAGGGCAGGCAGGTAGGCCAGCTGGCCGGAGGCCAGGGCGGTCAGGGTGATCAGCAGGGTGGCATGGCTGGACTGCATGACCACGGTGGCGATGATGCCGAACGCCACGAACAACGGCCAGTGCCAAAGGCGCTCGCCGCTTAGGCCCGCCATATGGAGGCCGTCCTGCCAGGCATCGAAGCCCAGCTTCATGAAGTCGATACCCAGGAACAACAGTCCGATGCCCAGCAGCAGGCCGGCAAGGCCCGCCAGGCCGCCGCTAAGGCGGTAGCGACCGAGCAGCCCCACCGCGAGCAGCGGCATGGCGTACTGGGCCAGGTCGAAGCGCAGACCGAAGCCGGCGATCAGCCAGGCCCCGGTGGTGGTGCCCAGGTTAGCGCCGAACAGCAGCGCGATGGCGCCGGTCAGGCTGACCAGCCCGGCGCTGACGAAAGACATGGCAAGCAGCGTGACCAGGGAGCTGGACTGCACCAGGGCGGTAGCCAGCGCTCCCACGCCGATGGCCCGTGCGGGGCTTCGGGTGGCGTTATGCAGCCAGCGATCGAGCGTGCCGCCGGAAAGCCGCTTGATCCCTTCTTCCAGGTGGGACATACCCCATAGAAACAGGCCGATGCCCGCCGCCAGGGTGGCCAGGTCCAGCCGTGCTAGTAGCAGCGCTGCCAGGGCGGCTAGGCCCAATAGCTCCAGGCGTCGCCGGGTGCTCCGCTGACGCTCGGCCGCTCCCTGGCGGGTCATGCTCAGCGGCCTTTGGGGTCGAGAATCCTGACGGGAGTGACGGTGTTGCGGCGCTGTTCCTCGCGCTCGCGGTTGACGCGGGTCTCGAGCTCGGGAAGGGCGTCATCCTCGATGGGCTGCTGCTCGAAGAAATCGCAGCTGACGCAGTCGCGGTAGCGGATGCCGTTCTGCTCCCAGGCGCGGATGCGGTCCATCTCGGCACAGCGCGGGCAGATGGCCCCGGCGATAAAGCGTTTTGGCACGGCCATGGTAGCTCCCCAATGGCAGCCGCCGGGGCGTGCCGCGGCGGCGGTGTTGATGGATGCCTCCGACGGGCGGTGGCCCCGGGTCAGGCGGCGCGGATACCGCTGTGGCGCAGCAGCGGCTCGACGCTGGGCTCGCGGCCGCGGAAGGCGCGGAACAGCTCGGCGGCGTCGCGGGCGCCGCCGGGCTCAAGGATCTCGCGACGAAAGCGCTGCCCGGTCTCGGCATCGAAGATACCGCTTTCCTCGAAGGCGCTCCAGGCGTCGGCGGAGAGCACCTCGGCCCACTTGTAGCTGTAATAGCCTGCCGCATAGCCCCCAGCGAAGATATGGCTGAAGCCGTTCTGGAAACGGTTGAAGGGGGCTCGGGGCACCACCGAGACGGCCTCGCGAACGTCATCGAGCAGCGCCTGGACCTCGGCGGCCGCGGGGGCGGCCAGCTCGTGATGCAGGCGCAGGTCGAACAGCGAGAACTCCAGCTGGCGCACCAGCCCCATGGCCGACTGGAAGTTCCTGGCCGCCTGCAGCCGCTCGAGCAGCTCGGCGGGCAGCGGCTCGTCGGTATCGACGTGGCCGGCGATCAGGTCGAGCCCTTCGCGCTCCCAGCAGAAGTTCTCCATGAACTGGCTGGGCAGCTCCACGGCGTCCCAGGCCACGCCGTTGATGCCGGACACGTCCGCGACCGTCTGCCGGGTGAGCATATGGTGCAGGCCGTGGCCGAACTCGTGAAACAGGGTGGTGACCTCGTCGTGGGTCAGCAGGGCCGGGCGATCGCCCACCGGGCGGGTGAAGTTGCAGGTCAGGTAGGCCACCGGCAGCTGCAGCACGCCGTCCTCCAGGCGGCGTACCCGGCACTCGTCCATCCAGGCGCCGCCGCGCTTGCCCTCGCGGGCATAGAGGTCGAGGTAGAAGCCGGCGATGGGCGTGCCTCCCTCGAGGATCCGGAAGTAGCGCACGTCGGCGTGGTAGCGCGGCGCACTCTCGTCCTCCTCGAAGCTGACCCCGTAGAGGCGCTCGACCACCTGGAAGAGCCCGTCCACGACTCGCGGGGCGGGGAAGTAGGGGCGTAGCTGTTCCTGGGAAATGGCGTGACGCG
This sequence comes from Billgrantia campisalis, assembly GCF_022341425.1. Lineage (GTDB taxonomy): Bacteria > Pseudomonadota > Gammaproteobacteria > Pseudomonadales > Halomonadaceae > Halomonas > Halomonas campisalis. The sequence goes on from NZ_JABFUC010000011.1 coordinate 148,985, forward strand.
CCTCGCGCAGCTTCTCGCTGGCGTAGCCGACGTCCCAGGGCTCGAGGGCTGCCAGGCCCAGCTCGTCGCGGGCGTAGGCCGACAGCTCGGCGAACTCCTCGCGGGCCTGGGGCACGGCGCGCCGTGCCAGGTCCTCGAGGAAGTCGAGCACCTGGCGCGGCGACTCGGCCATCTTGGTGGCAAGCGAGTAGTCGGCATAGGTGGCAAAGCCCAGCAGCTCGGCCAGCTCGCGGCGCAGCGCCAGGGTCTCCTCGATGATCGGGGCGTTGTCGTACTCGCCGGCGTTGGGGCCCTGGTCGGAGGCGCGGGTAATGAAGGCGGTGTAGACCTCCCGGCGCAGCTCGCGGTCGTCGGCGAAGGTCAGCACCGGATAGAAGCTCGGGAAATCCAGTGTGATGCGGTAACCGTCGACCCCCTTGGCCTCGGCGTTGGCGGCCAGCGTGGCCAGGGCGCTGTCGGGCAGCCCGGCCAGCCGCTCGGCATCGGCGATGTCCTTGTGCCAGGCCTGGGTGGCATCGAGCAGCTGGTTGGAGAAGGTGTTGGCGAGGGCGGAGAGGCGCGCCTTGATCTCGCCGTAGCGGCGCTTCTTGTCCGCCGGCAGGTCGACACCCGCCAGATGGAAATCGCGCAGGGTGTTGTCGACGCTGCGCCGCTGGGCCTCGTCGAGGCTCGCCCAGGCGGGGCCCTCCTTGAGCGAGCGCCAGGTGCGGAACAGGCCCTCGTGCTGGCCGAGCCAGGTGCTGTACTCGGAGAGCGGTTCCAGGCAGGCCTGGTAGGCGTCGCGCAGGGCCGGGGAATTCATGGTGCCGTTGAGGTGCGAGACCGGCGACCAGGCCCGGGCGAGGCGGTCGTTGAGCGCTTCCAGCGGGGCGGCAATGCTTGCCCAGCTGGGCGCTTCCTGCTCGGCCTGGGCGACCAGGCGGTCGATGGCGGTGCGGTTGTCGGCGAGCAGCTTCTCGATGGCCGGCACCACGTGCTCAGGCTCGATCTCGGCGAAGGGCGGCAGGTCGTGGGCGTCGAGCAGGGGGTTATGGGACATGCGCACCTCTATGCGGCTGGAGAATGGTCAACGATGACGCTTAGATGCGGCCGGGCGGGCCGGGTTTCAATGCCGCCAAAGGGTTTGGTGCCGCCGAGCCGGCCTGATAGTCTTGCGGGCTTCCCCCGAGAGAGGTCGACGGCATGAACGCAACCCTGGAGCGCTGGAGCACGCGGCGCGCCTTCATCCTGGCGGTGACCGGCGCGGCGGTGGGGCTGGGCAATATCTGGCGCTTTCCCTATATCACCGGCGAAAACGGCGGGGCCGCGTTTCTGGTGCTGTACATTGCCTTCGTGCTGCTGCTGGGCCTGCCGGTGATGATGGCCGAGATTCTAGTCGGCCGCGCCGGCCGGCGCAGCCCGATGCAGTCTCTGGGCCACCTGGCCACGGCGGCCGGGGCCAGCGGCCACTGGCGGCTGCTGGGGCTGTTCGGCGCCTTCACGGTATTTTGCATCCTCTCTTTCTATTCGGTGGTCTCCGGCTGGTCGATCGAGTTTCTGGTCAGCTCGGTGAACGGGGACTTCGTCGGCCGCAGCGCCGCCGAGATCGGCGCCGGCTTCGAGGCCTTTCTCGCCGACCCGCGGCGCATGACCTTCAACCATACGATGTTTCTGTTCATGACCATGACGGTGGTCGCCGCCGGCGTGGCCAAGGGGCTGGAGCGGCTCAACAACCTGTTGATGCCGCTGCTTTATCTGCTGCTGGTGCTGCTGGCCGGCTATGCCGCCACCACCGAGGGCTTCGGGCCGGCGCTGGCCTGGTTGTTCCAGCCCGATTTTGCGGCCATCACCCCGATGGTGGTCCTGCACGCCATGGGGCACGCCTTCTTCACCCTGGCGGTGGGAGCCTGTGCGCTGATGGCCTATGGTGCCTATATGCCCGACCGCCAGAGCCTGCCGCAGGCCGCCGGGGCGGTGGCGGTGCTCGATGTGACCGTGGCGCTGCTGGCGGGCATCGCCATCTTCTCGGTGGTGTTTGCCCAGGGCATGGATCCCGGCGAGGGACCGGGGCTGATGTTCGTCACCCTGCCGGTGGCTTTCGCCCAACTGCCGTGGGGGGCGCTGTGGCTCAGCGTGTTCTTCCTGCTGTTGCTGCTGGCCACCTGGACCTCGTCGATCAACCTGGCCGAGCCGATGGTCGCGACACTGCAAGGCTTGGGTATCAAGCGCGGTCAGGCGGCAGCGATCATCGGGGTGGGGGTGTGGCTGGTGGGGCTGCTTTCGGTACTGTCGTTCTCGACCCTGGCCGAGTGGCGTCCGGTAGCGGGAATGAACGTCTTCGACCTGGTGACGACGATTCCCACCGAGTTCTTCCTGCCGGTGGGTGGTCTGCTGATCGCGGTCTTCGCCGCCTGGGTGATGCGTCGCGAGGATGCCCGCGCTGCCCTTGGCGTGGGCGAGGCGGGCTTTCGGCTGTGGCAGGGGGTGGTGCGCTGGGTGTCGATTCCGCTGACCCTGGTGGTGCTGGTGGCCAGCCTGCTTTGAGTGCGCCTGATTTCAACACGAACGGCCGGTGCTTGGGGTGCTGGGCCGGCCAAGGGAGGTAAACGATGCACGCAAGCGATTCTCTGCGCCCCTGGAAGGGCGTGACGCCGAGCCTGGGCGAGCGGGTCTATGTGGACCCGGCCAGCGTGGTGCTGGGCGACGTGGTGCTGGGGGACGACTGCTCGGTGTGGCCGATGACGGTCATCCGCGGCGACATGCACCGTATCCGCATCGGTGCCCGGGTGAGCGTGCAGGACGGTAGCGTGCTGCATATCACCCATGCCAGCGACTTCAATCCCGACGGCTTCCCCCTGACCATCGGCGATGATGTCACCATCGGCCACAAGGCGATCCTGCATGGCTGCACCTTGGGTAGCCGCATCCTGGTGGGTATGGGCGCCATCGTCATGGACGGCGCCGTGGTCGAGGACGAGGTGATCATCGCGGCCGGGGCGGTGGTGACCCCGGGCAAGCGCCTCGAGGGCGGCCATGTCTATGCCGGTAACCCGGCCAGGGCGCTGCGGCCGATCAAGGAGAGCGAGCGCGCCTTCTTTCCCTATACCGCCGGCAACTACGTCAAGCTGAAGGACGAGTACCTGGCCGCGCAGGGGGGATAGGCTTGCTCGACCGCTGGCGGCATCCGGCGACAGGTCTCCGGCGCCTTTGCTGCGTGCACTGGCTTTCGCACTGCCGGTCTTCCTAAGGCATTGTTTTACCATGCCGTTGCGGGCGATAATCTGGTGATTTATCCAGCTATCGAGGGCTCGCCCCGGCATGGCCAACTTTCGCACCCACCTTGGCGTGGCCGCCGCCGGCGGCGCGGTGCTGGCCCATGGCGGCTGGCAGGCCGGCCTGTGGGACCTATGGCAGGGGGCCGTGGTGCTGGGACTGGTGACCTTCGGCGGCATCCTGCCCGATATCGACGCCGACCGCTCCAAGGCGATCCGCCTGATTTTCAATTTGCTGGCGGTGCCGGCGGTGGTCGTTGGCGCGCTGCTGCTGCAGTCGCGGCTGACGCCGGGGGCGCTGCTGCTGGTCTGCGGCGGTCTCTACCTCGGTGTGCGCTATCTGGCCGGAGCCGTGTTTTCCCGCTTCACCGTGCACCGTGGCATCTGGCACTCGCTGCTGGCGGCGGGGCTGTGTGGCCTGGCGACGGCGGCGCTGAGCTTCCGGTTGCTGGATCAGCCGGAGCGGCTGGCGTGGCTCCACGGGCTAGCCGTGACGGTGGGGTTCGTCATCCACCTGGCGCTGGATGAGTGCTACAGCGTCGATCTCACCGGGGCGCGTATCAAGCGCTCCTTCGGCACGGCGATCAAGCCTTTCGACTGGAAGGTGCCCGGCAATACGCTGGCGATGCTGATGGCGGGACTGGCGCTGGCCCCGTGGCTGCCCTCCTGGCCGCCGTTGTTAGCGCTGCTGGGTCAGGGCGTGGCCTTGTGGCGATAGTCCTCGGCCTTCAGCCCATACTTGCGCAGCTTGTCATAGAGGGTCTTGCGCGGCAGCCCCAGGTGTTCGCAGACCTCGATGATGCGTCCGTGATGGCTGGCAAGCGACTGACTGATCAGGCTCTTCTCGAACAGCTCCACCTGCTGCGGCAGGGCGAGCTCGCTGGTCTCGGTCTCGACACCCTCGAGCAGAGCGTCGAGGCGGTAGTCGAAGGCCGAGCCCAGCAGCACGTAGCGCTCGGCCAGATTGCGCAGTTCGCGCACGTTACCCGGCCAGTCGTGGGCCATCAGCGCCGAGGTGCCGCAGGTATCCAGCGGCGGGGTTTCCAGGCCGCTGCGGTTGGAGGCAACCACCGCGAAGTGCTGGAACAGCAGCGGGATGTCTTCGCGGCGCTCACGCAGGGCGGGGAGCGGCAGGGTCACCACGTTGAGGCGGTAGTAGAGATCCTCGCGAAACTTCCCCGCCTCGGCGGCGGCCCTCAGGTCGACCTTGGTGGCGGCGATCACGCGAATGTCCAGCGGCACCGGCTCATTGGCGCCGAGGCGTTCCACGCAGCGCTCCTGCAGCACTCGCAGCAGCTTGACCTGCAGCGCCAGGGGCATGGACTCGATCTCGTCGAGGAAGACGGTTCCCCCGTTGGCATGCTCGAACTTGCCGATCCGCCGCTCCACGGCGCCGGTGAAAGCGCCCTTTTCGTGGCCGAACAGCTCCGACTCGATGATGCTCTCGGGGACCGCGCCGCAGTTGATGGCCACGAAGGGGTGGCCGCCCCGGGGGCTGCGCTCATGGATGGCGCGGGCCACCAGGTCCTTGCCGGTGCCGGTTTCGCCAAATAGCAGCACGTCGGTCTCCACTTGGGCGATGCGCTGCACCATGGAGGCCAGGCGCTGGATCACCGGGGTGCGGCCCACCAGGCGTGGGCCGGGGGCCGACTGTTGGGCCTCCAGCTCCGCCTTGAGGTGGCGATTCTCCAGGCTCAGTCGACGCTTCTCGACGCCCCGACGCACCATTTCCACCAGCCGCTCGCCGGCGAAGGGCTTCTCCAGGAAGTCCCAGGCGCCCTCGCGCATGGCTTCCACGGCGGTGGAGATATCGCCGTGGCCGGTGATCAGGATCACCGGCAGGTCGGGGTCGCGCAGCCGCATCTCGCGCAGCAGCGCCATGCCGTCCATGCCGGGCATGCGGATGTCGCTGACAACCACGCCGGGGAAGTCTGGCGCCAGGGTCGCCAGCGCACTCTCGGCGCTGTCGTGGGGCTCGGGCAGGTAGCCGGCAAGCTCAAGGGTCTGGCCGGCGGTGATCCGCAGATGGGGTTCGTCGTCGATGATCAGCACCGGGGTGGCCGCCGGGTCATGCATGGGTTGGCTGCTCCTGAGTATGCGCAGGCGGGTGGTCGTTGGGATGAGCCTCGCGGGGCAGGATAACGGTGAACAGGGCACCGCCGCCAGGCCGGTTGCTGGCTTCCAGGTGCCCGCCCAGGTCATCGATGATCCGCGAGGAGATCGATAGGCCTAGCCCCAGGCCGCTGCCCGGAGACTTGGTGGTGAAGAAGGGCTCGAAGATGCGCGGCAGGAGCTGTTCGGGAATGCCGGGGCCGTTGTCGGCCACGCCGATGCGCACCCGCTGATTGTCGCGTTCGATGCTCAGGATCAGTTGAGGGGTGGGGGTCTCCGCCATGGCCTGCAGGGCGTTGCCAATCAGGTTGACCAACACCTGCTCCAGGCGCACCAGGTCGGCCTGGACCCAGGTTTCGTCGTCACCCCAGCGCCGCTCGACCGCGATGCCGGCGCTGCGCAGGCGCCCCTGATAGAGCCGCAGGGCATAGTCGAAGCAGGCGGGCACCGAGACCGCCGTGAGGGTGCCGCCACTCTTGCGCGAGAACTGACGCAGCTGGGCGCTGATCTCGGCCATGCGCGAGGTGAGGTCGATGATCTGTTCCAGGTTGCTGTTGGCCGCCTCCGGGCGCTGGCGATCGAGGAAGGCGCGGGCGTTCTCGGCATAGGCGCGGATGGCGGCCAGCGGCTGGTTGAGCTCGTGGTTGATGCCGGCGGCGAGCTGGCCGAGCACCGCTAGCTTGGCGGCCTGGATCAGCTCATCCTGGGTCTGGCGCAGGCTCTCCTCGGCGCGGCGTCGCTCCTCGATCTCGTCGGAGAGGCGGCGGTTGGTCTCCACCAGATCGTGGGTGCGCCGCGCCACGTTGCGTTCAAGCTCGTCGCGGGCGTGGGCCAGGGTGCGCCGCTCGCGCTCGGCGAACAGCTCGCGCTCGCGGCGCAGCCGCAGGCGCTGCCAGCCGACCCCGCCGGCCAGCACCACCACGCCGTAGAGGCCGCCGGCCAGCAGGGCGGCCAGCCACTGGGCGTTATACACCGAGTCCAGCGGCTTGAGGATGTGCATGTTCCAGTCGAGCTCCGCCATGTGGCGGGTCAGGCCGAGGTAGCTGCCTTGGGAGAGTGGGCCCTGGACGAAGCGCACCAGTCGGCTGCCGTCGTCGCGCTGCTCGAACACCTCGATGCCTGAGGGCGAGAGCGGTTCGTCGGCGTAGCGTCGGGTCGCCAGCAGGGCCTGTCGCTCCGCCTCGGAGAGCGGATAGAACGCCGCCATGCGCAGCTCCGGGTGGCTGGCCATGAAGATGATGTCGTCGCCGTCGCTGACCAGCAGCTCGGCGTCCTGTTCCGCCCAGCTCTCCTCCACGGCATCGAGCAGCACCTTGACCACCATGACGCCGTCGGGACGGGCGTCGGGGGAGGTCTCGTCGAGCCAGACGGGGGCCGAGAAGTAGTAGCCGCGCTCCAGGGATTGGGTGCCGAGGCCAAAGAAGCGGCCGCGGCTTCCGGCGATGGCGTCCTGATAATAGCTGCGGAAGGCGTAATTGTGGCCGATGAAGGTATTGTCCAGATGCCAGTTACTGGCCGCTAGCGTCGTGCCCGTGCGATCCAGCAGATAGACGTCTGAGACGTCGGCGGTGGCCCGGAACTGGTCCAGCAGCAGGTTGAGCGGCATGGGGTTCTGATGTCCCCGCCTGGCGAGAAAGCGCTTGACCATCTCGCGGGACGCCAGCAGCTGTGGCAGGTAATCATGTCGTGTGAGGTGGCCCTCGAGGCCGGCCGCCGACAGGCGAAGCTCGTTTTCGGCTTCACGTACCAGATTCTGCAGGGCCTGCTCGCGGGCCACCTGGGCGGCCTGCCAGACAGTCATGACCAGACCCAGCGGCAGTAGCAGCAGTAGCAGCCAGCGCAGCGTGCGGGGAAGCCGTGGGGGACGGTGCGGGGGGCTCAACGGCAGATGTCCTCAGCTGCTGTGTTCGGGCAGTGCCTGGGCGCGGCGCAGGGCGCGCTGGGCGCGGGTCTCGGCACGCTCCATCTCCAGCAGCTCCTCCTCGACGAATACCAGGTGCTCATGGGAGCGGGCTCGGGCGTCCTCGGCGCGTCCCTCGAGAATGGCGTCGAGCAGGGCCCGGTGCTGTTTCATCAGCAGCGGACGCGATTGCGGCTTCTCGAACAGGTGAGCCAGGTTGTCGACGATGCTCTTTTCCAGCAGGTGAAAGATGCCGCGGATGGTGTGCAGCAGCAGCACGTTGTGGCCCGCCTCGGCGATGGCCAGGTGGAAAGCGGCGTCGGCCTTGGCCTCGAGTTCCGGGTCGCGCCCGGCGAAGCACGCCTCCAGCTCCTCGAAGCGCTTGATCAGCATCGCCTTGTCGGCGGGCGTCGAGCGCAGGGCGGCGTAGTAGGCGGAGATGCCCTCCATGGCGTCGCGAAACTCCAGCAGGTCGAGGTGAAATTCCTGGTGCCGCGAGAGCATGTCCAGCAGCGGGTCGCTGTAGCCGCTGTTGAGTTCGTGGGTCACGAAGGTGCCGCCGCCCTGGCGGCTGGTCAGCAGGCCGCGGGTGGCCAGCTTCTGGATGGCCTCGCGCAGTGAGGGGCGCGAGACGCCGAAGCGTTCTGCCAGCTCCCGCTCCGGGGGGAGGCGCTGGCCGGGTTTCAGGCTGCCCTCGAGGATCATGGCCTCGAGGCGTTCGGTGATCACATCGGCCAGCTTGGGCTGGCGAAGGGTTTTATAGGTCATGCTGCGGTTCCTGGAGAGCCGTCGGGCTCTTAATTGGTCTTACCAATTTTGGCGCGATTTCTACCGCAATGCAATGCGGCAGCTTGGATAAAAGTTATCCTGATATCAGCGACTTGTCCGAGCTCAACGGCGGTGTCGACCAAAGTCTAGGGCCCGGGGGGGCGGTAAAACCCCCGCCTCGGTTTGACACTGTGGAGGGCTCCCCCTAAGGTTCTTCCACGTCATTCGGTAAATTGGTAAAACCAATTTACCGAATGACGGCTGCCGCACCAGCATGCCGGCATCTGCGCCTATGACAACCACAATGCCTAAGACAACAGCAACGACGCCGTGCTCCGCGCGAGTCGACCCTGAGGTAAGCCTATGACGCCAGTCAAGCTCTATCCCCCCAAGCCCGATCGGGTGTACTTCTACGGCACCTGTCTTGTCGATCTTTTCTACCCCGACGCCGGGCTGGATGGCATTCGGCTGCTGGAGCGCGAGGGAGTCGCTGTGGATTTTCCCCAGGATCAGACCTGCTGCGGCCAGCCAGCCTATACGTCCGGCTATCAGGACGAGGCGCGCGCCGTGGCCGCGGCACAGCTCGACCTCTTTCCCGAGCCCTGGCCGATCATTGTACCCTCCGGCTCCTGTGGCGGGATGATGCGCACCCACTACCCGAAGCTGCTTGCCGGCACCGAACATGAGGCCCGGGCCAAGGAGGTGGCGGCCCGTGTCTACGAGCTGACCGAGTTCCTGGTGCATGTCTGCCACCTGAAGCTCGAGGATCATGGCCAGCCGGAGAAGGTCGCCATGCATACCTCCTGCAGCGCGCGCCGCGAGATGGGGCTGGCCGAGACCGGGCCGGCGCTGCTCGCCCAGCTCGATGGCGTCGAACTGGTGGAGCAGGCCCGCGCCAGCGAGTGCTGTGGCTTTGGCGGTACCTTCTCGGTGCGCCACCCAGAGGTCTCAGCCGCCATGGTCGAGGACAAGACCCAGGCCATCGAGGCGGCCGGCGCCGAGCGCTTCGTCACCTCTGACTGCGGTTGCCTGATGAATATCGCCGGGCGCTTCGAACACCAGCGCAAGGCCGTGCAGGGCGAGCATATCGCCAGCTATCTGTGGCGGAGGACCTCATGAACTCACCCGTACAGCCCTCCGCTGTTCAAACCTATACCCCCCGCGAGTTTCATCGCCAGGCCCACGACGCCCTGGGCAACCCGCAGATCCGCGCCAACTTCCGCAAGGCCATGGACGGCCTGATGAGCAAGCGCCGGGACGTCTTCGACGACTGGGATCTGGAAACCCTGCGCGATCTGGGCGCCAATATCCGCCTGCGGGCGCTGGCGAAGCTGCCCGATCTGCTCGAGCAACTGGAGGCCAACTGCCAGGCCAACGGCATCCGGGTGCACTGGGCCGAGACCGGCGAGGAGGCGTGCCGGATCATCGGTGAGATCTGCGCGTCTCACGGTGCGAAATCGGTGATCAAGGGCAAGTCCATGGTCTCCGAGGAGATGCACCTCAACGCCCACCTGGAGGCCGCCGGCATCGAGGCGCTGGAGTCGGATCTCGGCGAGTACCTGGTGCAGCTCAACGAGCAGACGCCCTCGCACATCATCATGCCGGCGATCCATCTCAATACCGATGAGATCTCCGAGATTCTCCACCAGAAGACCGGTACCGAGCGCAGCCGCGATGTCGACTACATGACCGCCGCGGCACGCGCCCAGCTGCGCGAGCGGTTCATGGCCGCCGATGTGGGGGTCTCCGGGGTCAATTTTGCGGTGGCCGAGACCGGCACCCTGTGCCTGGTGGAGAACGAGGGTAATGGGCGCATGACCACCACGGTGCCGCCGGTGCATGTCGCCGTGACCGGCATCGAGAAGGTCGTCGAGCACCTTCGCGACGTACCGCCGCTCTATGCGCTGTTGACCCGCTCGGCCACCGGCCAGCATGTCACCACCTACTTCAATATGATCTCGGGGCCGAGAAAGTCCGGGGAGCATGATGGGCCGCAGGAGGTGCACCTGGTGCTGGTGGACAGCGGCCGCTCCAACATCTACCAGGATGACGAGCTGCTCGACACCCTTCGCTGTATCCGCTGCGGCGCCTGCATGAACCACTGTCCGGTCTACACCCGGGTGGGCGGCCACACCTACGGTACCACCTACCCGGGGCCGATCGGCAGCATCCTCTCGCCCCATCTGATGGGGCTCGAGGAGACCAAGGACCTGCCCACGGCCTCCAGCCTGTGCGGCGCCTGTGGTGAGGTGTGCCCGGTCAAGATACCCATTCCCGACCTGCTGGTGCGCCTGCGCCGCGAGGCGGTGGGTGAAGGGCGCGGTAACGTGCCCGGCGCCGGGGTCAAGCGGACGAAAAAGGAGGTCGTGGCCTGGAAGAGCTTCCAGTGGCTGGCCACTCACCCCGCGGCCTGGCGAGGCGGTACCGCCGTTGCCGGCAAGCTCAAGGCGCTGTTGCCGTCACGCCTCGGCCCCTGGACCGACTACCGGGTTGCGCCAAAGCCGGCCGGGACGACCCTACACACCCTGGTCAAGCGACACCAGGCGAGCCAGTCCAGTGAGGAGACACGCCCATGAGCGCCCGCGATGCGATTCTCAAGCGCCTGCGCGAGCGCAGCGACGGTCCCTTGAGCGCCCCCGAGTGCGACTTCGCCGTGGTGACAAACCGCGGCTGGAATCAGCAGGAGCGCCTGGAACGCTTCGAACGGCTGATTGGCTCTGTGCATGGCGAGGTGATTCACACCGCCCGGACAGCCTGGGGCGATGCCCTGGCCGAGGTGTTGCACGCCAAGGGCGTCAGGCGCCTGGCGCTGGGCCGCGATCACCCGGTGGCCGCCGAGGCGCGAAAGATGCTGTCCGCTGGTAGCGTCGATCTGGTCGACGCGGACCGGGATATCGAGGCCTGGCAGCGCGAGCAGTTCGACAGCGTCGATGCCGGCCTGACCTCGACGCGCGGCGCCATCGCCGAGACCGGCAGCCTGTGGCTGTGGCCCACGCCGGATGAGCCGCGGCTGATCAGCCTGGTGCCGCCGCTGCATATCGCGGTGCTGGATGCCGACACCCTCGAGGACACCTTCTTCGACGTGGTCGAGCGCCACGGCTGGGCCGATGGCATGCCGACCAATGCGCTGCTGATCTCTGGCCCCAGCAAGACCGCCGACATCGAGCAGACCCTGGCCTATGGGGTGCACGGTCCTCGTGAACTGGTGGTGCTGGTTCGCCACGCTCAGGAGGTCCCATGACCGACTTCACTAGCGCCGAGACATGGCGCGAACTCAAGGCCGCGCTGAGTCGGACCCTGCCCGAGGAACGGCTTATCGACGACCCGCTGCGCACCCTGGCCTACGGCACCGACGCCAGCTTCTATCGTCTGGTGCCTCAGCTGGTCGTGCGCCCCGAGACGGAAGGCGAGCTGATGACGGTGCTGGCCGAGTGTCGGGCGCGCCAGCTGCCGGTGACCTTCCGCGCCGCCGGAACCTCGCTGTCCGGCCAGGCGGTCACCGACTCGGTGCTGATCCAGATGGGGCAGGGCTGGCGCGGCCACGAGATTCTCGAGTCGGGGCGGGCGATTCGCCTGCAGCCCGGGGTGGTCGGCGCGCGGGCCAATGCGCTGCTGGCGCCCTACGGCCGCAAGATTGGCCCGGATCCGGCCTCCATCGGCAGCTGCATGATCGGCGGTATCGCCGCCAACAACGCCTCGGGGATGTGCTGCGGTACCGCCCAGAACAGCTACCGCACGGTACGCGACCTGCGGGTGATCCTGGCTGACGGCACCCGGCTGGATACCGCCGATCCGGCCAGCGTCGCCGCCTTTCGACGCAGCCATGCGTCGCTCGTCGAGGGGCTGGAGCGCCTATCGGCGGAGACTCGCGCCAACGCGGCGCTGGCCGAGCGCATCCGCCACAAGTACCGGCTCAAGAACACCACCGGCTATGCGCTCAACAGCCTGGTGGACTTCGACGACGGCATCGAGATCCTCAAGCACCTGATGATCGGCTCCGAGGGCACCCTGGGCTTCATCAGCACCATCACCTACGACACCGTGGTGGACGAGCCGCTGAAGGCCGCGGCGCTGGCCTTCTTCCCCGATATGGCGTCCACCTGCCGGGCCACGATTGCCCTCAAGCAGGCGCCGGTGTCGGCGGTGGAGCTGATGGATCGTGCCGCGCTGCACTCGGTGGAGCGTCAACCCGGCATGCCGGCGGTGCTCAAGACGCTGCCCGAGGGAGCGGCGGCGCTGCTGATCGACGTGCGCGGCAACGACGATGACGAACTCGCAACGCGCCTGGCGGCGGTGCAGGCGACCCTCGAGGATATCGAGACCCTGGAGCCGGTGACCTTCACCCGCGACGCCGCCACCTATGCACTCTACTGGAAGATTCGCAAGGGGCTTTTCCCGGCGGTGGGGGCCGTGCGTGAGACCGGCACCACGGTGATCATCGAGGACGTGGCCTTCCCCATCGAGCGGCTCGACGAGGGGGTTCTGGCGCTGACCGATATCTTCCACCGCCACGGTTATCACGACGCCATCCTCTTCGGCCATGCGCTGGAGGGCAATCTGCACTTCGTCTTCCCCCAAGGCTTCGAAAAGCCCGGCGAGGTGGAGCGCTACCAGGCGCTGATGGACGAGGTAGCCCAACTGGTCGGGGTAGAGTACGGCGGCTCGCTCAAGGCCGAGCACGGCACCGGGCGCAACATGGCGCCCTACGTGGAGCTGGAGTGGGGGCCGGAGGCCTACGCCCTGATGTGGGAGATCAAGGCGCTGTTCGATCCGGACAACCTGCTCAACCCCGACGTCATCCTCAGTCGCAATCCAACCCTGCACCTGGAAAACCTCAAGCCGCTGCCGGCCGCCGACCCGATCGTCGACAAGTGCATCGAGTGCGGTTTCTGCGAGGCGATCTGCCCCTCGAGCGATTTGACGCTTACTCCGCGCCAACGCATCGTGATCCGCCGCGAGCTGGCGAGGCTCGATACGCTGGAAGACCAGGCCACCGAAGCTGACAAGGCAAGAATGACACAGCTCGAGGAGGCCTATGTCTATCATGGCATCGATACCTGTGCGGCTACCGGGCTTTGTGCCACCCAGTGTCCTGTGGGAATCGATACCGGGGAAATGGTGCGTCAGCTGCGCCGCGACCGGTCGCTGGGCAAGGCCTCCTTGGCCAGGCGTATCGGCGGCCACTTCTCCGCGGCAACGCGGTTAGCGCGGGGTGGGCTGCAAGCGGCGGGCGCCGCGCGAGCCGTGCTGGGTGTCAATCTGATGGGAAAGCTGAGCACCGGTGCGCGCCGGCTGAGCGGCAATCGTCTCCCGCAGTGGAGTCCGGCCCTGCCCAAGGCGTCGCCAGTTCGCGTACTGAAGCGCGCGCCCTCGGGGGCGGCTGACAGGGACAAGGTGGTATATCTGCCGTCCTGTGCGACGCGCATTTTCGGTCCGTCTCACGATGACCGCGAGTCGCGATCGGTGATGGAGATCACCCTGGCGCTTCTCGACAAGGCCGGGTTCGAGGTCATCCTGCCGGACATGATCGGCCACCTCTGCTGTGGCATGGCGTTCAAGTCCAAGGGACAGTATGACCAGGCGGATCACAAGGCGCGGGAGCTCAATCGTGAACTGTTGGCAGCCAGCCAGAACGGACGCTATCCGGTGCTCTGTGACACCAGCCCCTGCACCCTGCAGATGCAGGAGCATCTGGATGAGCGACTGTCTCTTATGGAGCCGGTGAGCTTCGCCCATGACCACCTGTTGCCGCGGCTGTCTGTCACACCGTTGGATGAACGCATTGCGGTGCACGTGACCTGTTCGAGCACCCGCATGGGGTTGTCCGACAAGTTCGTGACCCTGGCGCGGGCCTGTGCCCGGGACGTGGTGGTGCCGGCAGAGATTTCCTGCTGCGGCTTTGCAGGTGACAAGGGGTTCAGTGTCCCGGAGCTCAACGCCTCGGCCCTGGAAGGCCTGGCCGAACAGGTGGCCGACTGCGATGCGGGCTATTCCAACTCGCGAACCTGCGAGATCGGGCTGTCCCAGCACGGCGGTATCCCCTACCGTTCGATCCTCTCCCTGCTGGACCGCGCCAGTCGATCGGCACAGGCGAACTGATTCGGCGCTATCCACAGGCGCTCTTTGGGGCTGCCTGTGGATGGCGGTGTCGGTTGGGCCGAGCGGGTGGCTGAAATTTTTTTACACGCAGGCCTTGCGGGCCGCCGGGGAAAGCCGTAAAGTACGCATCCGCTGCCGGCGACGGGCAACGTTGCCGGCGGTGGAGAAAGTGGTAACTGGTTGTTGTGCTTTGGATTTTTCGGATCGCTTCGCAAAAATTCAGCTTGACGGCCACAGCGGATTCGGTAGAATGCGCACCACTTGTTCTACAGGGCTCGCTAAGGGCTCTATCGCAGCCGCTTCGGCGGTCTCGCGGGTCAGGTCGCAGGGCAGGCAAGACGCTCGGCAGGGCTTGACACAGCGAAGCGAATCAGTAGAATACGCCTTCCTCGCAGGGCGCTGGCGAGGCCGCTGACAGAGTCAGTCGCCACGACAGCAAGCGAGACGCTCCGCTCTTCATGAGAGAT
>NZ_JABFUC010000012.1 GCF_022341425.1 Billgrantia campisalis
CACGTCTCCGTCCCGACCCTTGGCTGAGCCGACACGGTAGGTGGACGGTGGCAACGCTGCCACCTCGGGGGTGGGTCAAAAGCGTTGGCCGGTACTGGGTCACTTTACTTGGCCATTAACACCGGATGCCAAAACCTCCGTTTTGCTCCGGTTTTTCCATCGGTGATGGCTCGCGTTAATCAGCAATAAACACAGCGTGTAATAATCAAAAAACCCCCGAGTCAGTCACCTGGCTCGGGGGTTTTGCGTTGTGGCGCTGCAGTTACTTGGCGGCCAGCGCCACGCCTACCTTCGAGCGGTTGGGCCTGCCGATGGCCTGGGTGATCCAGCTGCCGGTGGCGGCCAGGGCGTCGAGGTCGATGCCGGTCTCGATGCCGAGGCCGTTGAGTAGGTAGACCACGTCTTCACTGGCCACGTTGCCGGAGGCGCCTTTGGCGTAGGGGCAGCCGCCCAGGCCCGCCACGGAGCTGTCGACCACGCTGATGCCTTCTTCCAGCACGGCGTAGAGGTTGGCCAGCGCCTGGCCGTAGGTGTCATGGAAGTGGGCAGCGAGCTTGTCCATGGGGATGTCGCGGCTCACCGCTTCGACCATGCGCTTGGCCTTGAGCGGGGTGCCCACGCCGATGGTGTCGCCCAGCGAGACCTCGTAGCAGCCCATGTCATAGAGCGCCTTTGCCACCTCGGCCACCTTGGCGGGGGCGATCTCGCCCTCGTAGGGGCAGCCGAGCACGCAGGAGACGTAGCCGCGCACCCGCACATTGGCGCCCCGGGCACGCTCCAGCACCGGCTCGAAGCGGGCCAGCGATTCGGCCACGCTGCAGTTGATGTTCTTCTGCGAGAAGGCCTCGGAGGCCGCGCCGAATACCGCGACTTCCTCGACGCCACACTCCAGCGCCGCTTCCAGCCCCTTGAGGTTGGGGGTGAGGGCAGCGTAGGTGACGCCCTTGCGGCGGCTCAGGCCGGTCATCACCTCGCGGTGATCGGCCATCTGCGGCACCCACTTGGGGGAGACGAAGCTGGCCGCCTCGATGTAGGCGAGGCCGGCCGCGCCCAGGCGGTCGATCAGCTCGAGCTTGGTCTCGGTGCGGATCGGTTCGGGCTCGTTTTGCAGCCCGTCCCGGGGGCCGACCTCGACCAGGCGCACCTGCTTGGGAAATGTCATGAATCTTCTCCTGTCGTGCTCACGACGAGCCGATGATGTGCCTTCGAGTCGCGGCTTGCCAGGCGACAGCTCTTCGAGGGGGCGCTGTGAACCCTTCCCTGGGCGCTACCGATGCCATCCATGGCATCGGACCCCCTCTGCGATCTGTCGCCGGCGCCGCACGTCAGAGCTGGCCTTTTACTCCTCTGCGGCGAACTCGAGCAGCACGGCGCCCTGGCCGACGGTGTCGCCGGCGGCGAAGTGGAAGCTCTCCACGTGGCCGTCGGCGGGGGCGGTCATGGTGTGCTCCATCTTCATGGCTTCCATGACCATCAGCGGCATGCCTTTCTCCACGCGTTGGCCCGGTTCCACCAGCAGCGCCACCACGGTGCCGTGCATGGGCGCGGTCAGCGTGGATTCGGCTTCGTGGTGGCCGTGGTCGATGGCGTCGATGCGCCGCCAGAACAGCCGGGTCTCGCCGCGCGGGTCAACCATCACCACCACGTTGCCGTCGCGGCGCGCCTGCAGGCGGCGGCGGTGGCCGTTGAGGGTGACCGCCACGGCATCGCCTTCCAGATGCTGCAGGCGGGCGGTGAGGGTCTCGCCGCCGATGGTCAGGTGCCAGGGATCGGCGTCGGTCTCACGGGTGCCCTCGACCACCACCACGTCCTCGGCGTCCGGCGCCTGGGCATTGGTCAGGTTCTGGCCGGTGGGGCACAGCGAGATGCGGATGGTGTGCGGGGCGTTGAGACGGAAGCCGTCGTGGCGATCCCAGGGGGAGTCGCTCTCGCACTCGCGGGCCAGCTGGTTGAGGCCGATCAGGGCGGCGCCGGCATAGGCCTCGATGTCGTACTTGACCGGGGCGAACAGGGTGGCTTCGTTTTTCTCGATGAAGCGCGTGTCGAGTTCGCAGTTCTTGAACGAGGGGTGGGTCGCCAGGCGCTGCAGGAAGGCGCGGTTGGTGACCACGCCCTGCACGTCCAGCGCCGCCAGGGCGCGGTTCAGGGTCGCCAGTGCCTGGTCGCGGTCGTCGCCGTGAACGATCAGCTTGGCGAGCATCGGGTCGTAGTGCATGGAGACGGCGTCGCCGGTCTCCACGCCGCTGTCCAGGCGCACCCGGGTCGGGTCGAGGCCGGCGCCTTTCAGGTCCATGGCGAACTGGGTCAGCAGGCCGGTGGCGGGCAGGAAGTCCTGCTCCGGGTCCTCGGCGTAGAGCCGCGCCTCGAAGCTGTGGCCGGTGATGGTCAGCTCGTCCTGGGTCATGGGCAGCGTCTCGCCCATGGCCACGCGCAGCTGCCACTCGACCAGGTCCTGGCCGGTGATCATCTCGGTGACCGGGTGCTCCACCTGCAGGCGGGTGTTCATCTCCATGAAGAAGAAGGAGCCGTCCGCATCCAGGAGGAATTCCACCGTCCCGGCGCCCACGTAGCCGATCTCCTTGGCGGCGCGCACGGCGGCTTCGCCCATCTCGCGGCGCAGTTCGGCGGTCATGCCCGGCGCGGGGGCTTCCTCCAGCACCTTCTGGTGGCGGCGCTGCACGGAGCAGTCGCGCTCGAACAGGTAGACGCCGTTGCCGTGGCTGTCGCAGAACACCTGGACCTCGACGTGGCGCGGCTGGGTCAGGTACTTCTCAATCAGCATGCGGGTGTCGCCGAAGGCGGCCTGGGATTCGCGGCGGCAGCCGTCCAGGGCGGCCTGGAAGTCGCCGCTGGATTCCACCACGCGCATGCCCTTGCCGCCGCCGCCGGCGCTGGCCTTGAGCAGTACCGGGTAGCCGATGGCGTCGGCCTCGCGGCGCAGCAGGCCGTCATCCTGGTCGTTGCCGTGGTAGCCCGGCACCAGCGGCACGCCGGCGTTGGCCATGCGCGCCTTGGCCGCGGACTTGTCGCCCATGGCGGCAATCGCCGAGGCGGGCGGGCCGACGAAGGTGATGCCGGCGGCATCGAGCGCCTCGACGAAGGGGCCGTTCTCGGAGAGGAAGCCGTAGCCGGGGTGGATGGCGCCGGCGCCGGTGCGCTTGGCGGCTTCCACCACCGCCTCGACCTTGAGGTAGCTCTCACGGGCGGCGGCGGGGCCGAGGCGCACGGCCTCGTCGGCTTCGCGCACGTGGCGGGCGTTGGCATCGGCGTCGGAGTAGACGGCGATGGTGCGCAGACCCATGGCGCGGGCCGTGCGCATCACCCGGCAGGCGATCTCGCCGCGGTTGGCGACCAGCAGGGTGTCGAAGGTGTTGGGTCGGCTCATGAGCGTCGCTCCGTGGCGGAAGTCGTGTTGTCGTCGTCGGGCTGGTTCCAGGCGGGCCGGCGCTTCTCGAAGAAGCTGGTCAAGCCTTCCTGGCCTTCAGCGCTGACGCGCAGTTCGCTGATCACGCGGCAGGTGTGCTCACGCGTTGCCTTGCTGTCGGGCTCGCGGGCCACCTCGGCGAGCAGCGCCTTGGTGGCGCGCTGGGCCTGGGGCGAGCCGCCGAGCAGGGTGTCGAGCATGCGGGTCACGGCGGCGTCCAGGTCGTCGGGGCCGACCACCTGGTGAGCCAGGCCCAGCGCCAGGGCGGTGGCGGAATCCATGACCTCGGCGGAGAGCGCGTAGCGGCGCATCTGGCGCGGGCCCAGGGCCCGCTGCACATAGGGACTGATCACCGCCGGCGAGAGGCCGATCTTGACCTCGGAGAGGCAGAACTTGGCCTTCTCGGAGGCAATCACGATGTCGCAGCAGGCGGCCAGGCCCACGGCGCCGCCGAAGGCCGCGCCCTGCACCCGGCAGACGGTGGGGCAGGGCAGGGTGTCCAGGCCGTGCATCAGCGCCGAGAGCTTGCGCGAGTCACTCAGGTTGCCGTCGAAGTCGTACTCGACCATGCGCTTCATCCAGCCGAGGTCGGCCCCGGCGGAGAAGCTCTTGCCCTCCGAGCCCAGCACCACGGCGCGGATCTCGCCCTGCCCGGCGGCCACGTGGAGACTCTCCAGGTGGGCGTTGAGCTCGGCGATCAGGCTGTCGTCGAAGGCGTTGTGGACCTCGGGTCGCTCCAGCATCAGCCAGGCCACGCCGCGCTCGTCGATGGTCAGTCGGGAATAAGTCTGTGTCATAACGACCTCACATCCGGAAGACGCCGAACTTGGTTTCCTGAACCTCGGCATTCATCGCCGCCGCCAGCGACAGGCCCAGTACATCGCGGGTCTGGGCCGGGTCGATGACGCCATCGTCCCACAGTCGAGCGCTGGCGTAGTAGGGGTGGCCCTGGTGCTCGTACTGCTCGCGGGTCGGCTTCTTGAAGGCTTCCTCGTCCTCCGGTGACCACTCGCGACCCTCGCGTTCATGCTGGTCGCGCTTGACCTGGGCCAGCACGCCGGCGGCCTGCTCGCCACCCATCACGGAGATGCGGGCGTTGGGCCACATGAACAGCAGGTTGGGATCGTAGGCGCGGCCGCACATGCCGTAGTTGCCGGCGCCGAAGCTGCCGCCGATCAGCACGGTGAACTTGGGTACCTTGGCGCAGGCCACCGCGGTGACCAGCTTGGCGCCGTGCTTGGCGATGCCTTCGTGCTCGTACTTGGAGCCGACCATGAAGCCGGTGATGTTCTGCAGGAAGATCAGCGGGATCTTGCGCTGGGCGCAGAGTTCGATGAAGTGCGCGCCCTTGACCGCGGACTCGGAGAACAGCACGCCGTTGTTGGCGACGATGCCCACCGGGTAGCCGTGGATATGGGCGAAGCCGGTCACCAGGGTGTCGCCGTAGTAGCGCTTGAACTCGTCGAAGTCGGAGTCGTCGACGATGCGGGCGATCACCTCGCGCACGTCGTAGGGCTTCTTGAGGTCGGTGCCGACGATGCCGTAGAGCTCGCTGGGGTCGAGCCGCGGCGGCTTGGGTGCCTGCATGGCGAGCTGGCCGCGCTTCTGCCAGTTGAGCCGTGACACGCAGCCGCGCGCCAGCTGCAGGGCGTGGGCGTCGTTCTCGGCGTAGTGGTCGGCCACCCCGCTGAGCTTGCAGTGCACGTCGGCGCCGCCCAGGTCCTCGGCGCTGATGGTCTCGCCGGTGGCGGCCTTCACCAGCGGCGGGCCGCCCAGGAAGATGGTGCCTTGCTCCTTGACGATGATCGACTCGTCGGCCATGGCCGGCACGTAGGCGCCGCCGGCGGTGCAGGAGCCCATCACCACGGCGATCTGCGGGATGCCTTCCGCCGAGAGGGTGGCCTGGTTGTAGAAGATCCGCCCGAAGTGGTCGCGGTCGGGGAAGACCTCGTCCTGGCTCGGCAGGTGGGCGCCGCCGGAGTCGACCAGGTAGATGCACGGCAGGCGGTGCTTGCGGGCGATCTCCTGGGCGCGAATGTGTTTCTTCACGGTGAGCGGGAAGTAGGTGCCGCCCTTGACCGTGGCGTCGTTGGCGACGATCACGCACTCCACGCCCGACACGCGGCCGATGCCGGTAATCACGCTGGCGGCGGGGACCGGGCCGTCGTAGACGTCATGGGCGGCCAGCGCCGAGAACTCGAGGAACGGCGAGCCTTCGTCGATCAGGTGATCGATACGGTCGCGCACGAACAGCTTGCCGCGGGACTCGTGGCGCGCCCGCGCCTTCTCGCCGCCGCCCTGGGCGATGGCTGCGGTCAGCTCGCGAAGCTTCATCACCTCGTGACGCATGGACGCGTCGTTGGCCTGGAAACCGTCGCTGCGCGGATTGATCTGGGTAGTCAGGATGGCCATTTATCGGCTCCTCAATTCTGAAGCGTATGAATGTGCGAGCGATACTCAGACTCTGGGGGGAGAGCCTGAGTGAGCGCAGCCATCCTTACTTGGATTCGTTGAAGATCTCGCGGCCAATCAGCATCCGGCGAATCTCGCTGGTCCCGGCACCGATCTCGTAGAGCTTGGCGTCGCGCAGCAGCCGCCCGGTGGGGTACTCGTTGATGTAGCCGTTGCCGCCGAGCAGCTGGATGGCGTCCAGCGCCACCTGGGTGGCCTTCTCGGCGCAGTAGAGGATCACGCCGGCGGCGTCCTTGCGCGAGGTCTGGCCACGATCGCAGCCGGCGGCCACGGCGTAGAGGTAGGCGCGGCAGGCGTTCAGGGTGGTGTACATGTCGGCGATCTTGCCCTGCACCAGCTGGAACTCGCCGATGGACTGGTCGAACTGCTTACGCTCGTGGATATAGGGCACCACGATATCCATGGCCGCCTGCATGATGCCGATGGGGCCGGCGGCGAGCACGGTGCGCTCGTAGTCCAGGCCGCTCATCAGCACGCGCACGCCCTTGCCCTCTTCGCCGAGCACGTTCTCGACCGGCACTTCGCAGTCCTGGAACACCAGCTCGCAGGTGTTGGAGCCGCGCATGCCCAGCTTGTCGAGCTTCTGGGCGGTGGAGAAGCCCTTGAAGTCCTTCTCGATGATGAAGGCGGTGATGCCCTTGGAGCCGGCGTCCGGGTCGGTCTTGGCGTAGACCACCAGCACATCGGCGTCGGGGCCGTTGGTGATCCACATCTTGTTGCCGTTGAGCACGTAGTGGTCGCCTTCGCGACGGGCGCGCAGCTTCATGGAGACCACGTCGGAGCCGGCGCCCGGCTCGGACATGGCCAGCGCGCCGACGTACTCGCCGCTCATCAGCTTGGGCAGGTACTTGGCCTTCTGCTCGGCATTGGCGTTGATCTTGAGCTGGTTGACGCACAGGTTGGAGTGGGCGCCGTAGGAGAGACCCACCGAGGCGCTGGCCCGGGAGATCTCCTCCATGGCGATGCAGTGGGCCAGGTAGCCCATGCCGGTGCCGCCGTCCTCGTCCGGCACGGTGATGCCGAGCAGGCCCATGTCGCCGAACTTTTGCCACAGGTCGTTGGGAAACTCGTTCTTCTCGTCGATCTCGGCGGCGCGCGGGGCGATCTCGTCGCGGGCGAAGGCGTTGACCTGATCGCGCAGCATGTTGAGTTCGTCGTCGAGGCCGAAGTCGAGGGGCTTGTAGGGCGTGTGCATGGGTGGCTCCCTTGTTGTGCTGTCAGGTGGTTGGCCGGCAGGCCGAAGCGGGCACAAAGCTGCCGCACTCTGTTGACGATGGTCCAAGCCTAGGCGAGGTTGACGTTAACGTAAAGTGCAGGTTTTGTCGGCTTCGACGAATGTCGAAGGGCGGGGCGCCGGGGAACCGGGCGCCCCGCCCGCCTCAGCCAGCCAACCAGAGCGCCAGTTGGTGGTAGAGGGGGATGCCGATGATCACGTTCAGGGGGAAGGTTAGGCCCAGAGCGGCGAGCATCGCCAGCCCGATATTGGCGTCGGGAATGGCGGTGCGCATGGCCGCCGGCGCGGCGATATAGGAGGCGCTGGCCGCCAGGGCGGTGAGGATCAGCAGCGAGCCGGCGGGCAGGCCCAGTGCCAGGCCCACGGCCAGGCCGGTGAGGGCCAGCAGCGGGGGGGCCACCAGGGCGAAGGTGAGCAGGCGCCAGTGGTACCAGGGGATGGGGCGCAGGGTTTCCGCGGCGGTCAGGCCCATCTGCAGCAGGAACAGCGCCAGCACGGCGTGGAAGGCGCCGGTGAGCAGGTCGGTGACGTTGGCGCCTTCCATGGGGCCGTACATGGCGCCGATCACCGCGCCGCCGGCCAGCAGGATCACCCCGCGGTTGGTCAGCGTCTCGTGCCAGATGCCCTGCAGCGCCTCGGCGGAGTCGCTGCCCTTGTAGCGGCGATAGAGGGCGATGGCCACCATGATCGCCGGCAGCTCCATCATCACCAGATAGAGGGTGACCTCGGCGCCGATGGTCAGGCCGCGCCCCTCGGCGAAGGCCAGCGCCACGGCGAAGGTGCCGGCGCTGACCGAGCCGTAGTGGGCGGCCAGGCTGGCGCTGTCCGCGGCGGAGAGGCGCACCAGGCGGCGCAGCACCGGCATCAGCACCAGCGGGATCACCGCCCCCAGCGCGGCCACGGCCAGCAGCTCCGGCACCAGCGACCAGCCCAGGTTGCCGTAGAGCGCCATGCCCCCCTTGAGGCCGATGGTCAGCATCAGCAGCAGGCTGAGGGTGTCGTAGGCGGCCTTGGGAATGGTCAGGTCGGACTTCACTACGCCGGCCAGCAGGCCGAGCAGGAAGAACATCACCACAATATCGGGCATACGCGTATCTCATTGGTCGGGGAGGGGAGACGGCGGCGATTGTGAGGACATCTCGATATTGAGACAAATTACAAGTCGGGCAATATACTATAGATGATTATCTATGCGAGTGTTCCGGCACGAGGCTTGCGATGAACATCCGTCATCTTACCTTTCGTCTGCTGCAGGTCTATGTGGCGGTGGTGCGCAGTGGGTCGGTGAGCGAGGCGGCGCGCCGGCTGCACCTGACCCAGCCGACCGTCTCCCAGCAGCTCAAGCGGCTCGGCGAGGCGGTAGGCGAGGCGCTGCTCGAGACCCGCCAGGGGCGGCTCATGCCCACCGAGGCGGGCAGCGAGCTGTATCGGGCCAGCCGCGAGGTGCTGGGCCGCTTCGCCGACTTCGAGGACTACCTGGAGGCTTTGCGCGGCGGTGAACGCGGACGCTTTTCCGTGGCCCTGGTCAACACCGCCCAGTATGTACTGCCGCGCTTGCTTGGCCCCTATAGCCAGGCGTTCCCTGACGTGGACGTTACCGTGCATATCGGCAATCGCCGTCAGATGCTGACCCGCTTCGAGCGTCAGGAAGACGATCTCTACGTGTTCAGCCATCCCCCCTCGCTGGCCCATGCCGTGGCCGGGCGCTTCTTGCGCAATCCGCTGGTGGCGGTGGCGCCACGGGGCCATCGGCTCGCCGGGCGAGACGCGGTGGCAATGAGCGAGCTGCTGGAGGAGCGCTTTCTGCTGCGCGAGCCGGGTTCGGCGACCCGCATGCTGTTCGAGAGCTGGCTGCAGGAGCAGGGGCTCTCCCTGGGGCCGACCCTGCAGATGGCCAGCAACGAGGCGATTCGCGTCGGGGTGGCCTCCCACATGGGGCTCGCCGTGCTCTCCGAGCATGTGCTGCCGCCGGAGCATCCCGACCTGGTGATCCTGCCGGTGGCGGGGCTGCCCATCGAGAGCCACTGGCAGTTCATCGTGCGCCGCGACCGGCGTCTGTCTCATGCGGCGCTGGGGTTTCTGCGCTTCGCCGAGGGCCATCTCGACGAGTGCGTGGAGCCGCGCTTCCTGTGCAACGAGCTGAATGCGCTGCTGGCGGGCTTGGAGCGGCTGACCTGAGGCGGCGTGCGGGACGCCGTCGGCTCAGGCGCGGGAGTCACTGGGCAGAGCGTGCTCCTCCTGGCAGGGGCGTTCGAGGGGCGGGGAGGTGCTGGGCCTGGCCAGCAGGAAGCCCTGCATGCTGTCGCAGCCGGCGGCGGCCAGGTAGTGGAACTGCTCCCAGGTCTCCACCCCTTCGGCGAGCACGCTCATCTCCAGACGATGCCCCAGGTCGATGATGCTGCAGATGATCGCCTCGTCCTTGGGGTTGCGGCCGATGTCCTTGACGAAGCAGCGATCGATCTTGATGCGGTCCAGCGGCATCTTCTTGAGGCGATTGAACGAGGAGTAGCCGGTTCCGAAGTCGTCCAGGGCCAGGCGGTAGCCGGCGTGGCGCAGGGCCTTGAGCTGCTGGAAGGCGAAATCCGGGTCGAGGTGCAGCAGGGTCTCGGTGATCTCCAGCTCCAGCCGGCGCCGCGACACGCCGGCCGCGTCCACCTGGCGGTTCAGGCAGTCGACGAAGTCGGACTGCAGCAGCTGCAGGGGGGATATGTTCACGGCCACGTAGGGAATACGCAGGGCCTCAGCGTCCCAGGCGGCGATCTGCCGGCAGGCCATCTCGATCACCTGCCAGCCGATCGGCACGATCAGCTGGGTCTCCTCGGCCAGGGGAATGAACTCTCCCGGCGATACCATGCCGCGCCGCGGGTGGTCCCAGCGCAGCAGGGCCTCGACGCCGTCCAGCGTCCTGTCCGCCAGGGTGTACTGGGCCTGGAAATGCAGCAGCAGCTGGTCGGTGCCGATCGCCAGGCGCAGGTCCTGCTCCAGGGAGAAGTGCTGCTGGGTGGCGTCCGTCTGGCTGTGCTGGTAGCGCAGGACCCGGTTCTTGCCCAGCGACTTGGCGTTGTGCAGCGCAGTGTCGGCGTTGCGCAGCAGCGTATGGTGTTCGATGCCGTGCTGGGGGCATAGGGCCAGCCCCATGCTGGCGGTGATCTGTAGATGCAGGCCGTCCACGCTGATCGCCTTGCGGGTCTCGTCCAGCAGGCGCTCGGCGGTCTCCTCGGGCACCGCATCCGGGGTCAGCCGCTGGAGCAGCACGAACTCGTCGCCGCCCAGGCGAAACAGCTCGCTCTCCTCCGGCAGGGCGGCCTGCCAGCGCCGGGTCAGCTCGATCAACAGCTGGTCGCCGGTCATGTGGCCCAGGCTGTCGTTGATCAGCTTGAAGCGGTCCAGGTCCATGAACAGCAGCGCGAAAGGGGGGTGCTCGGGCTGTTCCAGCAGCGCTGTCATCTCCTGTTCCAGCCGCAGTCGGTTGGGTAGCCCGGTCAAGGGGTCATGGTGCGCCTGGTGGCGCAGGGAGTGTGTCTGCTCGGCGACGCGGCGGGCCAGGCTGTCCTCACGGCCGTACATGCCAAGAATCACGCCGGAGGCCAGGGCGCCGACCAGCACCAGCAGCATCTGGAACTCCAGCGAGCTGTTCTCGGAGCTGGTGGCACGGTAGGCGTGGCCGGCGCTCATCTCCACCTGCCAGCGCTGCTGGGCGAAGTCGAAGGCGAAGCCAGCGCGATAGAGCTCGCCGCTGTCCATGTCGCTTTCCGGCAGATGCCGGTAGAAGGTCTCATCGGCTTCCTTGAGGGTCAGGGCGACATGCTCGAGACCGCTCATCGCGATGGCCGCCTCCACCATGCGCTGGATGGTGAAGACGCCGGCCATGAAGCCGACCAGCTGCTTGTCGCGGTCGAGCAGGCCGCCGTTCTGGGCATCGGGATTGAGATAGACCGGCTGCAGGATCAGCGCGCCGGGCTCGTCGGGGGCCTGGGTCAGGTTGAGAATCTCGGTGGCCACCGGTCGGCCGGTTTCCTGGGCCTGTATGACCCAGCGGCGCCGGTCGGGCTCGGAGAGCAGGTTGAAGCCGAGTGCCGCGGTGTTGGCGGCGAAGGGTTCGACGTACTGCACCACGACCAGCGGGTCGTCGGGCTCGGGGGACTCGCCATAGACCGCGAACGCCGGCCAGTCCAGCAGCGCTTGCGTGCGCCGCTCGAAGGCCTCGCGCTCCTCGGCGGCGACGATGGGGTCCCAGGAGTAGGCCAGCACCGCCGGGTTGTCGGCAAAGATATCGCTTGTCACCGCCCGGAAGGCATCGGGTGACATGCCCTGCTGCTGGGTGAACTCGCGTTCGAGTCGGCCGAGGTCGGCCAGATTCTGCTGATAGAGGTGATTGAGGTTGGCCTGCAGGACGGCCATGTCCCGCTGGAAGCCGTTGGCCAGCTGGCGCTCCAGCTGAAACAGGTAGGCCTGGTTGGTGACCAGAATGGCGGTGAGTCCGCCGGCGAGCAGCACCACCAGGCGCCGATGCAGGCCTGGGCTGCGGCGTTGATGGGGCGGGGTGAGCAGGGCCAGACACAGCGGAGCCATGAGGATGACGCCGAAGCTGTCGCCCAGCCACCAGGTCAGCCAGTCGTGGGCCAGGCTCATGCCCCCGGTCGGCTGGGTCAGCCACCACAGGCTGGTGACGCCGATGCTGGCGCTGATCAGGGTGCTGCCGAAGCCCGCCAGGAGGATGAAGCGTCCCAGGCGGATGTCGCCGCGCAGCGAGACCGGGTCGCCGAGGCGCTTCAGCAGGTAGGTACCCGCCGCCGCCTGCAGGGTCACGCCGACGGCGATCAGCAGGGCCGAGAAGAATAGCTCCGGGGTCAGGGCAAAGCTCCACTGGGTGGGCATGCCCAGGTTGAACAACAGACTGCCCAGGCCGGCCCCCGGCAGGATGCGATAGCCGAAGTGTCGTCCCGCCGCCAGTGCGACCCCGGCGGGGAGCCAGAAGGGAATGATCTGGGAATGTAACCCAGAGTGACTGACGACAACGCCCATCAGGAGATAGACGAGCGCAAGCGCGGGTATAAGGCCCCACAGTGATGGTCGAGAGCGCAACGCTATCCTCCAGGCATGCTGTCCGGTGTCATCCCCATTAAGGCACAGTTACTTGCAGGGTTACAGATATACGAAACGATCAGGGTGGCCGGGCGAGGCGTCATAGGACAGCCGGAAAGAACAGCGGTTCGCCGTCGAGGCGGAATTCGGCGATGGCGTCCTGGCCCTCCTCCGAAAGCAGCCAGTCATGCCACTGTTCGGCCAGGTCGTGCCTGAGGTGGGGGTGGCGTTCGCGGGAGAGCAGCAGGCTGGCGTAGCCATTGAACAGCGCCTCGTCACACTCGAACAGCACCGCAAGCGCCTGGCGATTGACGAAGGTCGCCCAACTGGCGCGGTCGGCGAGCGCGTAGGCGTCCATGGCGGCGGCGGTGTTGAGGGTGGCGCCCATGGCGCTGCCCAGTTCGCGGTACCAGGGGGCGCTGGGTTCGATTCCTGCGGCAGCCCAGAGGCGCTGCTCGGCGCGGTGGGTGCCGCTGTCGTCGCCGCGGGAGGTGAAGGGCGCCTCGGCGGCGGCGATCCGGGCGAAGGCTTCAGCCGCGGTTGGCGCTTCATCGATCGCCGCCGGATCCTCGGTGGGGCCGATCAGCACGTAGTCGTTAAACATGATGTCGGCCCGTTCGCTGGCGTGCCCCGCGGCGATCAGCGCGGCTTCGCCCGCGGGGTCGTGAACCAGCAGGGCGTCGGCGTCGCCGCGCCGAGCGAGGGCGAAGGCCTGGCCGGTGCCCACCGCGACCACCCGCACCTCGATGCCCGTTGCGTTGTGAAAACGCGGCAGCAGGTGGTCGAAGAGCCCGGACTGCTCGGTGGAGGTGGTGGAGGCGAGCAGCAGGACCTTGTCCGCCGCCGCGGCCGTGCCGGCGGCCAGGGTGCTGACCAGGCTCAGCACGCTCAGCGCCATGACGGCCGGGCGCGGGGAGTGGGAGCGGTGCGAGCCTCGACGCGAGCGTCTCATCATGGCCTCACCAGATCAGCTCGCCGGAGACGAAGGCGCGGGCCAGCGGGGTGCGGGGCTCGGCGAAGAAGCGCTCGGCGGGGGCATGCTCGACCACGCGGCCCTCGTGGAGGAAGACCACATCGTCGGCCAGGCGGCGTGCCTGGTTCAGGTCGTGGGTGGACATCAGGACATGCGTGCCCTGCCCATGGAAGGCGAGCACGGCCGCTTCCACCTCGCGTATGGAGGCCGGGTCCAGCGCCGAGGTGGGCTCGTCGAGAAACAGCACCTCGGGGGCCAGGGCCCAGGCTCGAGCCAGGGCCAGGCGCTGCTGCTCGCCCCCCGAGAGCACCCGCGCCGGTCGGTCGGCCAGTCCCCCCAGACCGAATCGCTCCAGCGCCGCGGCGGCCAGGCCGCGACGCCGGCGCCAGGGCACTCGCTGGGCGGCCAGCGCGTAGGTGAGGTTGGCCAGCGCCGAGCGGCGCAGCATCACCGGACGCTGGAAGACCATGGCTTGGCGCAGCGGGCGCCCGCTCGAGTGGGTCTGCCAGTGGATCCGGCCGCTGCTGGGGGCAAGCAGGCCATGGGCCAGACGCATCAGCAGGCTCTTGCCGGCCCCGTTGGGCCCCAGGATCAGGGTGCGGCCTCTGGGCGGCAGGGTCAGGGAGACGTCGTGCAGCAGCGTTCGACCGCGGTGGGCAAAGCCCAGCCCCTCCAGGCGCAGCAGCGGCGCCTGGGCGGGATGTGCCGGACGCCGGTGTCGGTCGTCGATGGGGGTGCTCAGGTCGGTCATCCCAGGCGTCT
The DNA here is from genome assembly GCF_022341425.1 of Billgrantia campisalis. GTDB lineage: Bacteria > Pseudomonadota > Gammaproteobacteria > Pseudomonadales > Halomonadaceae > Halomonas > Halomonas campisalis. Next base: position 13,951 of record NZ_JABFUC010000012.1, read on the forward strand.
CCGGGCGCGTTCGCCGATCAGGTAGGCGGCGGCGTTGACCAGCGCCACCAAACCCAGCAGCACCAGGCCGAGGCCCAGCGCCAGGGCCAGGTTACCGCGGCTGGTCTCCAGGGCGATAGCGGTGGTCATCACCCGGGTCACGCCCTCGATGTTGCCGCCGACGATCAGCACCGCGCCGACCTCGGCGCTGGCCCGGCCGAAGCCGGCCAGCACCACCGTCATCAGCGTGAAGCGCGCGTCCCACAGCAGCCCCGGCATGGCGCCCAGGCGGGTGATGCCGAAGGAGCTTAGCTGCTCGCGATACTCCTGCCACAGGGTGTCGATATGGTCGCGGGTCAGGGCGGCGATGATCGGCAACACTAGCAGGGTCTGGGCGATCACCATGGCCGTCGGGGTGAACAGCAGCCCCAGGTTGCCCAGCGGGCCGGCCCGGGAGAGCAGCAGGTAGATGACCAGCCCCGCGACCACCGGCGGCAGGCCCATGAAGGCGTTGAGCAGGGTGACCACCAGGCCGCGGCCAGGGAAGCGCCACAGCGCCAGCGCCGCCCCCAGCGGCAGGCCGATCACCGCGCCGATCAGCACCGCCGCCAGCGAGACCTGCAGCGACAGCGTCACGATGCTGACCAGCATGGGGTCGAGACTGAGGAGCAGGGTCAGGGCGGACTGGAAGGCGTTGTCGGTCTCCGGCATTGCGCGTCTCTGGCGAGCGAGGTGGTCGGCGGTTCGTCACCGCTATCCTACGCTACGCCAGCCTGGGCGGCATTCGCGAAACGACACCGGCGAGCCTCTCTGGCCCGCGGCAATGCCGGACGCAGGGGGCCCTGTGCCATTGAAAAAGCCGACAGAGCGCATTGTCTGCCGGCTTTACCAGCCCTTTACCTTGCCTTTAGCCGAGGGCCGGACGCATCAGTGACGGGCCATGCTGGCATCGATCAATGGGGTGATCCGTCGGACGCTGGCGCGCCGGTTTTCCTGGCTGGGCCCCTGCGTGTCCACTTTCAGGTAGCGTTCACCATAGCCTTGTACGATCAGGTTTTCCGGAGGAATGGCGAAGTATTCCGTCAATGCCAGGGCAACGGCTTCCGCTCGTCGGTCGGAAAGGCCGAGGTTCATCAGATCCGACCCGACGGCGTCGGTGTGCCCCTCGACCAGGAAGATTTCGTTCGGGTGCTCCTCGATGATATCGGCCATGGTAAGCCCTATCATGCGCAGGGCTTCGGCTTCGGAAGGCTGGATAGCCGACGAGCCGGTGGCAAACTGGATGACGTCAAGATCGACGCGCGGCATCAAGTCGCGGAGACGCTGGTTCTCGCGCACCTGTCGGAGCGTGAAAACCTGCTCGAACTCCTGTACCGGCGGCGCCAACAGCGCCTGGCGCAGGATATCCTGATCGGCGCGACGGTAATTGACCACGTAACGATCATCCGGCAGGTCGTGGTGCAGGGGAGGGAGCGACTCGTTCAGTTCGACGGAAGATACCCAGCTGTCGGTCCTGCGGGTTTCGTCGATCAGCACGATAGCCGTGTCATCGGGAAGATAACGGGTACGCTTGAGCACGAAGCCACCGGAATCGCGAATGGTCACGATCCGGCTGCCATCCTCGCGAGTGACGGTGGAGCGGGTGACGCCATCGGCAAAGGATTCGGTGGTCTCGGTGACCCCGGGGCGACGCAGCAGCAGGTTCTCGTCCTTGCGCACATGCAGTTCGCCGTCACGTTCGACGATCATGCGGTCGCCTTGATCCGCGACGACACGTCCACCCAGCTGTGGAATCAAGGCGCCCACGACGGCACCCGCCGCGGCGGCGCCCAGGTACTTCCACATCTGGCTCTTGTCACTCTCGGTCTCTGACGCCGTCGCGACCTTGACTTCCTCGTCGCTGCTGCGGGTGGTGTCGGAGGTCACGACTTCCTCGGACGTCGTGGTGGCTTCTTGGGTGTCGAGGTCGGCGACAGCGGCCAGGGCTTGTGCTTCAGCCTCGGCGAGGGCTTGAGCGTCCTCCTCGGCCTGCTGCTTGGCCAGGGCCTCTGCCTCGGCTTTCTCTATGGCCTCCTGCTCGGCCAGGGCATCGGCTTCGGCCTGCTCGATGGCTTGCTGCTCGGCCAGGGCGTCGGCTTCGGCCTGTTCGGCCTGCTGCTCGGCCAGGGCGTCGGCTTCGGCCTGCTCGACGGCCTGCTGTTCGGCCAGGGCATCGGCTTCGGCTTTGTCGATAGCTTCCTGCTCGGCCAGGGCATCGGCCTCGGCCTGCTCGACGGCTTCCTGCTCGGCCAGGGCGTCGGCTTCGGCTTTGTCGATAGCTTCCTGCTCGGCCAGGGCATCGGCCTCGGCCTGCTCGACGGCCTGCTGCTCGGCCAGGGCATCGGCTTCGGCCTGCTCGACGGCCTGCTGTTCGGCTAGAGCGTCGGCTTCGGCCTGTTCGGCCTGCTGTTCGGCCAGGGCATCGGCCTCGGCCTGTTCGATGGCTTGCTGCTCGGCTAGAGCGTCGGCTTCGGCTTTGTCGATAGCTTCCTGCTCGGCCAGGGCATCGGCCTCGGCCTGCTCGACGGCCTGCTCGACGGCCTGCTGTTCGGCTAGAGCGTCGGCTTCGGCTTGTTCGGCCTGCTGTTCGGCCAGGGCATCGGCCTCGGCCTGTTCGATGGCCTGCTGCTCGGCCAGGGCGTCGGCTTCGGCTTTGTCGATAGCTTCCTGCTCGGCCAGGGCATCGGCCTCGGCCTGTTCGACGGCTTGCTGCTCGGCCAGGGCGTCGGCTTCGGCCTGTTCGATGGCTTCCTGTTCGGCCAGGGCATCGGCTTCGGCGTCGGCCTTGGCCTCGGCCTGCTCGATGGCCTGCTGCTCGGCCAGGGCGTCGGCTAGGGCTTCCGCTTCAGTGTCTTCTGCGGACTCTGTGACCTGAGCGAGTTGAATGATCTCGGTATCGGCAGGCGTTATCAGCGCCGTCTGGGCAATACCTGGGCTCATTAGCGACAGCGATGCCACAAGCACCGCGGGCTTTCTGAGAATACGCATTCGCTGTTTCATGTTCATCTTCCTCGACTAGCGCCCTGGGGTGGATCGCCGTGCTCTGCCAATCTGCCGAGGCAAGTTTCGTTTTCTGAGGTGAGTGACTAAGCGGGAGCCCTGGCAAGCAAGGAGGGAGAGGAGCGACTACCCCACCTGATGGATTCAGCATGGCCTAAGAAACGTGAATCATCGGTACGACAGCGCACACAGGAGTTCGATTGTCCGATTGCCCCTGCCCACTGGCGTCGTGGCACGGGTCAGCCATATCGCCCTGGGCCAGGTACTGTCGCGGCAGCGGGGAAGGTCGGAGGTCATCCGGTTACAGCAGTAGATCACCCTCGAGGGGCACGAAGCGTGTGGCCGAGCGCATCAGTGCGCCGGCGGTGAGCGGGGGGACACCGTAGACTTCGACCTCCACGCCGTAATCGCGGCGCAGGGTGTCGGCCAGCAGCGCGAAGTCACCGTCGCCGGAGGCCAGTACCACCACGTCGACCCCCTCGGCGTGTTTCACCGCATCCAGGGTGATGCCTACGTCCCAGTCGCCCTTGGCCGAGCCGTCGGCCCGCTGGATGAAGGGTTTGAGCTTCACCTCGAAGCCGATGGCCCGCAGGATGTTCTGGAACTGGCGCTGCTTCTCGTCGCCCCGGTCGATGGCGTAGGCGAATGCCCTGACCACCCGACGCCCCCGGGTCGCGCGCGCCCAGAGGGCGTTATAGTCGATATGCCGGCCGTAGGCATGGCGAGCGGTGTAATACAGGTTCTGCACGTCCACCAACAGCAGAGCGTTCTGCATGGTCAGGTACCACCGCCGTTGGAGGGGGGCTCCGCGGGCCGGCAGGGACGGAAGGTGTCCTGAAACACCGCATTCAGGTCGAAGGTCGAGCGCTCGCCGAGCGCATCGAAGTGGGCCTCCAGCCACTGTTCGGCCCAGCTGCGTCCCTGGGCGTGCAGGCGGGAAATGAAGTCCCACTCGGCGTTCATCTTGCTGGAAGCGCTGAGTTGTTCGACGTCATGCTCGGCATGGATCAGGTGCAGGCGCATGGCGCGGTAGGCCTCCATTTCCAGCCCTTCGGCATCGATCAGCTGCTGCAGCAGCTGAATGCTGCGCAGCTCCTTGATTAGGCTCGAATTGAAGGTGATCTCGTTGACTCGGTTGATGATATCGCGGGCGCTGTCGGGCAAGGAACGACGCACCAGGGGGTTGACCTGTACCACCACCAGATCGCGACAGCCCTGATCGTCGACCAGCGGGTAGAGTGCCGGGTTGCCGCTGTAGCCGCCGTCCCAGTAGGCTTCGCCGTCGATCTCCACGGCCGGGAACATGAACGGCAGGCAGGCCGAGGCCATCACACTGTCGGCGGTCAGCTCGGGTTGGCGGAAAATCGTCGCCCGACCGGTGCGCACGTTGGTGGCCGTCACGAAAACCTTGACCTTGCGACAGGCGTTGACCCGCTCGAAATCGACCAGCTCGCTCACCAGGTCGCGCAGCGGATTGATGCCCATGGGATTGAGCTTGGCGGGGGGGATCAGCTGGGTAAGGCTTTCGAAGAACAGATAGCTCGGTGAGTGGTCGAGGCTGTCGTTGCCCAGCAGACGATCCAAGGGGGTGCGCTGTATGGGCGAGAAACGCGCTGCGTCGCTGACCCCTTTCCAGAAGCGGTGCAGGGCCTCACGGGCCGCGTCGCGACCGCCCCTGTGCAGGCCGTCGGCCAGCACCACGGCATTCATGGCCCCGGCACTGGTGCCGCTGACGCCGTCGATCTCCAGTCGCTCCTCTTCCAGCAGGCGGTCCAGCACGCCCCAGGTCAGGGCTCCGTGGGAGCCTCCGCCCTGCAGTGCCAGGTCGATGCGTTTGCGCTCCTTGCGTGTCATAGGGGCTCCTTTGTGATGGTAAGTGTCTATGGCGGTGCAGTGTAGGCGCTCTGTACGCCGCTGTCTGCTCGCTGCCTGGATACCTGAGCGGGGCGGTGTCGAGGCGCGCCGCCGCAGTGCCCGCCTACGGACTCATCCAGCGTTCGAGGCCAAGCAGGCCGGTGACGAAGGCCAGCGGCAGAAAGCTGGTGGCCACCGCCACGGTGGCGATGAAGACGGCGGGCGAGAGCAGCCGGCCGGCGCCGTAGGCCATGGCGATGCCGCCGCCGCCACCGACGGCGGTATTGCCCGGCATGTTCAGCAGGGTCATCAGCGATAGGATCGGCAGCACACCGGCCGGAAGGCCGGCGCAGGCGGCGTTGAGCCGTGCGCGGTACCTCGCTGGCAGGGCGATGCGGCGCAGCGGTGCGCTTCGGCCCAGGCGCCGCCCGAGCAGGTAGGCGCCTGCCAGGCCGACAGAGGTGGCAAGGTAGGCGCCTGCGGCGCCGGGCGGGCCGAACAGCGCCATGATCAGCAGTCCAAGCTCCACCGACGGGACGAAGGGAATCGCCAGCACCAGGGCATAGAGTCCACAGGCCACTACCAGCACCAGGGTGCTGTCCGTGCCCTGCAGCAGCCACTGGGGTGGGGCGCCCGCCAGTTGGATGACCACCAGCACCACGGCCGTCACCACGAGGACGATACGCAGCAGGACCAGGTGGCGGCGGCACCGGCGCCCCAGCGCCCGCCACCGGTGCTCCCCAGGATTGTTCACCGCATCCGGTCGCATGTCGGCGTTCCTCCGCGCGGCTGACGGCCGCTGTCGAGGCCTGTTGCGCGTCGATGCCCTCCGGCGAGGGGCGTTGCCCGTCAGGCCGGCTTGGTCGCCAGCAGGCTGAGGCTTTTCACCCCGTAGGCGCGGCTTGCCCCCTGGGCGGCCTCGGTGAGGAAACGGTACTGAGGGTTGTCCTGCACCCTCTCGACCCGCAGCCCGGCGGCGCGGATACCGCGCTGGTAGTCGTCCTGCTGCATGGCGCCGCCGATGCAGGCCGCCCACAGGGTGGCGTCGCACTTCACTTTTTCCGGGAGCTGGCTCTCGGTGACGATATCCGACAGGGCCAGGCGGCCGCCCGGTTTCAGCACCCGGGCGATCTCGGCGAATACCCGGTCCTTCTGGGCGGAGAGGTTGATGACCCCGTTGCTGATCACCACGTCGACGCTGGCGTCATCGAACGGTGGCTCCTCGATGTAGCCGGCATGGAAGGTGATATTGGTAAACCCGGCGTCCCGTGCCAGGCGCTGGGCCTTGTCCCGCTGCTCGTCGGTCATGTCGAGTCCCAGCACGCGGCCTTCCGGGCCGGTGTAGAGGGCGGCGAGGAAGGCGTCGGTGCCGGAGCCGCTGCCCAGGTCCAGCACCGTCTCGCCGGGCTGGATGTTCGCCAGCGCCAGGAAGTGTCCGACCCCCGCGAAGGACTCCAGGGCCTGCCGGGGAATGCGGTCCAGGTCGGCCGGCGGATAGCCCAGCTCCTCGGCCAGGGGCCGGCCCATGGCAAAGTGGAAGTCCCCCTCGGGCTCCTTGGCGACCCGGCGGTACATCTCCTTCACCTTTTGGCGCAGGGATTCCTGATCCACCAGGCTGGATTCACGGATTGTGGTGGTTGATGTCGTTGCAGTGCTCATGGCCATCTCTCCTCGGGTTTCCCGGTTTTTGGGGCACTCCTGGACACCCGTCCCGGAGTGCCCCCAAGGACGCACGAGGGGGGTAAAAGGGTTCCAATCGGTGGGGCAGCGCAAGTGGTAGGGCGCAGTCAGTTGTGGGGGCTCACTCGCGCTCACCCAGGGCGAGCAGATGGGTGGTCGCGCGCCACAGGCCCCAGCCGTCCCGCCAGCCTGGAGAGACCTCCACGTGATTGAGCCCACCGGCCTCGAACAGCCGGGCTTGGCCCTGGGGTAGAGCATCCTGCAAACGCCGGCTGTGGCTGACCGGAATCACCCGGTCTTCGGGCCCGTGGATCAGCACCAGCCGTGCCTCCAGCTTGCCGAGATCCTGGGCCGACAGGTCCAGCGCCTCGAACTCCTCCACCATCGGCGGCGGCAGTTCCCGGATCAGTGCCTCCACCCGCTGGGGATCCTCGTTGGTCGCCAGGTCATAAGCCGCTCGCCCCTGGGGCCCCAGCCGATCCACCTCGGCCTGCACCGCGGCGTGGGGGTCGTCCAGCTTATTCCGGGCAATGGACGCCAGAACTGCCCGGTCGCTTTCGTCATCCAGCCAGTGCAGCTGACTCAACAGCACCGCCCAGCGCCCCTCCCGCAGCGGCGGTGGTGCCTCCTGACCGGCGCCACCGCGGTCCTCCCCGGTGGTGACATAGCGCAGCATGTCGGTGAGGTCGTAGTAGCCCCCCAGGGCGATCAGGAAGCGTACCCGGTCCTTGGTATCCTTCTGTTTGGCGGCGATCAGCGCCGGTCCCACCGCCAGGCTGATGGCGGCCACCGCCGTGCCCGACTCTCCTGCCGACAGCTCATCCGTGGCATAGCGAATGGCATCGGCGATGGCGTCCGCCTCGCGGGTGCTGATGGAAAAGTCCTTCAGTCCCTCCAGGTCCGGCACCATCACCGTGAATCCCAGGCGGGACAGCGTGATCGCGAACTCCATCAGGCGCGGATCGCGGCGACCCGCCTCGGTGAAGCCATGGACCAGAATCAAGCTGCCCCGGCGGGGCTCCTCCGGGCGGTAGAGGTCCGCCTGGTACTCGTGCTCGTCGATTGCGTAGGTCAGGCTCTCACGGCTGGGGTCCGGGGTTCGCTGCTTCAGCCGGCTCTCCTCGCTGCCCGCCGCAATATCCCCCAGGGCGAGCAGCGCTTCGTAGCCGCGGCTGACACTGCCGTGTCCTACCAGCAGGGTGGCGATGAGCCCCGTCACCAGCAAGAAGGCGACGACTCGTGTTGCAAGCGTCATGGCCATGCCGTTGATCCGTAGGGTTGGCAGTCTAGAAAGTATCACCTGTGCTGCAGGTTCTGCGATAGCCGCCGTCAGTGACCGCTGGGAGGTGGACATTGGTGGCTTCTGCATGGCGGCAACCATCAGCCGGGGGGAGGTGTCCTCGATGGCCTGGGGGCCGAGCCCGATGCCGCCTTCGGGAAGTTTCCACAGGCGCTGACCGAACCGCTTAAGGTTGGGCGGCCGCTGGCGACGGCAAGGGGGAAGAGCTGGTGGGGGGGATGAGTCTGTCAGCGGTTGCTCATGAGCCCATGCAGGAAGATATCGACCGCTTCATCGGCCGCGGCTGCCAGTCGCGCTCTGTCGGGCTCGCTGACCAGCCCCAATAGGCAGCGCAGCTGGATGTCGCCGGTGAGCGCATCCAGGAAGAGCGCCGCGCGTTGGTGGCTGTCGCCAGGCTTGATCAGTCCCTCGTCCTGCGCCCAGGCGAAGTAGTTGGCGAGGCAGCGATACGAGACGGAGGGCGCCGAGGCGAAGAAGGCCTTGGCGGCATCCGGAAAACGCGGTGCCTCGGCGACGACCAGGCGATGCAACTCCAGGGTGTTGGGGGCCAGCACGACATCGAAGAAGGTCTCCGACAGCTGCTTGAGTGCCTGGCCTGGCGGCAGTCCCCTCAGATCGAGATCGGTGAGCGGCGAGACGATCTTGTCACAGAGATTGTGCACGATGGCGGAAAAGAGCCCGTCCTTGTCGCCGAAATAGGAATAGATGGTACGCTTCGAGCCGCCGACCCTGGCGATGATGGCATCGACGCTGACCCGGGAGTAGCCACTCTCCAGGAATAGCTCGGTGGCGGCATTCAGGATGATCTCTCGCTTTTTGCTATTCATCGTATGGCCATGTGTCATCGATGGGCAGTACCGACGGCAATATGGTACTGACTATTACCCTACTCTAGCATGCTGCCCTGCGAAAGGGTACCCACGCCTTCGCTGTCCCGCGACACCTCCGATGGAAAAATCCTTGACAGCTGAAAAACAGGCGGCTAAAAGTTATCTCTAACGGTACTGTACGGTACCGTATCCTTCGTAAGCACAACGTCATACAACGTCATAGAGAGAGAGCGGCATGCGATTTGTGACCTTTGAACAGAATCAGCGCAAGGGCTTGGCAATCGAGGTGAATGGAGAGCTGAGGGGGATGATGGAAGGCGCCGAGGGCTATCCCGGCGATCTCCTCGCGCTCCTGCAGCAGGGTCCGGCAGCTCTGCAAGGGGCGTTTCACACCCTTGCCGCGGCGGCACCGATCGAGGAAGCGGCGATTCGCTACCTGCCGCCCATCGAGCGGCCCGGCAAGATCATCTGCGTGGGCTTGAACTATGCCGACCACACCAAGGAGAGCCCCTATGAGCAGCCCGACTACCCGACGGTCTTTCCGCGCTTCGCGTCGAGCCTGATCGGCCACCAGGCAGCGATCATCCGACCCTCGGTCTCGGAGCAACTGGATTACGAAGGCGAGATGGTAGCGGTCGTCGGGAAGGGGGGGCGCAACATTTCCCTCGAGCGTGCCCTGGAGCATATCGCCGGCTACTCCATCTTCAACGATGCCTCGGTGCGGGATTACCAGTTCAAGTCTCCCCAATGGACCATGGGCAAGAACTTCGACAGCACCGGCGCCTTCGGTCCCCGTTTCGTGACGGCGGATGAAGTGCCGCTGGGGGGCAAGGGGCTGCAGATCAAGACCAGGCTGAATGGCGAGGTCGTCCAGCAAGCCTCCACGGAGGATCTGATCTTCAGTGTGGCCGAGCTGGTCGCCATCATTAGTGAAGTCCTTACCCTCGAGGCCGGTGATGTCATCGTGACCGGGACCCCGTCCGGTGTGGGGTTTGCCAAGAAACCGCCTCTCTATATGAAGGAAGGCGATATCTGCCAGGTCGAGATCGAGGGATTGGGAATCCTCGAAAATCCCATTGCATCATGATGATGGATCGCTCTCATTCATCCATATGAGACAGTAGGTGAAGCTCCATGATTAGAATAAAAGATATTCATCATGTCGTGTATCGGCATCCTGACCTTGATGCGGCGGAAGCGTTCTTCTGTGATTTCGGAATGAGCGTGCAGTGTCGCGATAACAGCCATGTCTACTTCCGGGGCGCTGGGCAGAATTACTATATCTACATCGCCGAGAAATCCGATCGTTCAGAATTCGTCAGCATGGCGTTCGAAGTGGAGGATCGGCAGGATCTTGAACGGGCATCCCGACTCGATGGCGCCTCGAGCATTCAGCGCCTCGAGCGGCCAGGAGGCGGTGAGCGGGTCACGCTGCAGGATCCGTCAGGCCGCCAGATCGATCTGGTACATGGCATAGCATCTACCGATAAGCGGCCGATGAGGGCGGCGCTCGTTCACAATACCGCCGATGCCAAGCAGCGACTCGGGGAACTGCAGCGCCCAGGAAAGGGGCCGGCCGAAATCCTCCGGCTTGGTCATATTGCGCTGGGCGTGAAAGACCTCAAGGCCAACCTGGATTGGTACAAAGAGACGCTGGGCCTGCTGCCATCCGACATGGTCGTCGAGGGTTCGAAAGATAATGCTCATGCCGTCTTTCTGAGGCTGAACCGTGGCCAGTCATGGACGGACCATCATACGGTCGCCTTGTTCACGGCCCCGGAAGACCATGTGCATCATGCCTCTTTCGAAGTTCAGGATGTCGATGCTCAAATTCTCGGGAATACTTGGATGAAGGAGAGAGGATGGAGCCCCTTCTGGGGCGTAGGACGACATCTCCTGGGCAGCCAGATCTTCGACTACTGGTACGATCCGTCAGGAAATATCGTCGAGCATTTCACGGATGGTGACCTCTATAACAGCGAGTCTTCAACGGGGTTCGTGGAGGGCGGCGATGACAGCCTTTACCAGTGGGGTCCCGAGATGTCGATAGAGAAATTCCTGGGGTTGTCCGGTCAGTAAGTAAGCTTGCCCTGACGACGATGGAAGCAGTATGGAAGTCAGCCATATCGCTTCGTTCGATGATTACAACAAGAAAGAATCCATGAGGTGAACAAGATGATGTCCGTAAAAGTGTCGGGAGCCATCGCGCTCGCACTGGTCATGCCGGTGCTGATCTCCGGGTGTAGTGAAAGCTCCGCTCAGGATGTACAGACGATCAATCTGAGGGTCGGTGCCAGCCATCCCACGACCCTGCCTTGGGTAGGGTCCATTCCCAACAACTTCATTCCCGAAGTGGACCGCCGTGTCGCCGAGCTGGAGACCCCCTACCAGATCAACTGGCAAGAGGCCTACGGTGGCCAGCTCTACAGGGCAAACGCCTCCCTGACCTCGGTTTCGCAGGGCATCGTGGATATGGGGTGGGTCTTCAGTACCATGGAGGCGTCCCGTCAACCCCTGACCCAGGTGTCCGTTTATGCACCGGCCGTGACCGATGACCCGGCGGTCATGATGGAGGTGTTCAATGAGCTTAACCGCTCGGTCCCGGCACTCAAGGCAGAGTGGGAGAGCAATAATCTGGTGTTCCTCGGCGCCAGCGCCAGCGACCCCTTCCAGCTGTTCACCGTTACGCCGGTAGAAGAGGTGGGTGATCTCGATGGCAAGCGGATCTCGGCAGCCGGCGTGCTCTCCTCCTGGCTGCGGGGGACGGGAGCCATCGGCGTTCAGGGCGCCTTGCCCGACTTCTACACCCAGGTGCAGACCGGTATCACCAATGGGGCCCTGGTACTCCCCTCGGGTGGCTTCAGTATCAAGATCAATGAAGTGGCGCCGCATCTGACGAAGGTCAATCTCGGCTCCATGTATTTCGGTGGGCTGGCCGCCAACAAGGATAGCTTCGAGAGGCTGCCTGAGGAGATCCAGGAGATCCTGCTCGATGTCGGCGCCCTCTACTCCCAGAGTATTGCCGAGGACGTCATGGCGATCTACGAACAGGGCATGATGAATATGGAGAGCGACCCCAAGGTTACGGTCAATGCCTGGTCTGTCGACCAGCGCATGGCCTGGGTCCACAACATGCCGAACCTTGCCAAGGAGTGGGTGGAAGATAATGAGGCCAGAGGGCTTCCGGCAGGCGAGGTGCTCCGGGCTTATATGAACGCCATGCGTGAGCGTGGTATCGAACCCTTGCGCGACTGGGACAAGGAAATCAACTGAGGCTCTGATATCGTGATAAGAAGCGATCGCCAGTTGAGTCTTACCTACTACATGAATGGCCTGGCTGGGATGTGTGTCATGAGTCTTTTCTTGACACTGGGTTGTGCCAAGTCACGCTCAGCCAGGTTCAGATTTCATCGGTAGACACCGTTGGTATTGGGAGGTTGCTATGAACAATAACAACCATGCATTGAAGAGTAAGAGGTCGCACTTAGGGCCGGAAGCCATGTTCGGGCACCTTGCCGATGGCATGAGTGCACTGGGATCGCTGGTTATCTTCGGCATGATGCTGCTGGTCTGCAGTGATGTGGTGCTTCGCTCGCTCATGAATCGACCCATTTATGGCGTGAACGAGATCATGTCGCTTTCCATTGTGGCGATAGTGTTTCTTCAGCTGGCAAGCACTTTGAAGAACAATCGGATGGCGAGGGCCGATATATTCATCGATAAGCTGATAAGGACGTCTCCAGGATTAGGCTATGCGCTGCGTGCCTTGTTCGGGGTGGCTGGCATGATTGCATTCAGCTTCGTCATCTACGGTACCTATCCCCTTTGGGAAAGGGCATGGCATGGCAGTGAGTACATTGGCGTTCCGGGGCTGTTGACGGTGCCCACATGGCCGGTACGCATGATCGTGATCCTGGGCGGCATCCTGACAGCGATCCAGTACGCGATCAATGTCAAGGGCGATGTCGTACTTGCCATACACAGTTACCAAGAGAAAAGGGGGTGAGCCATGTCGGGTGAAATCGTAGGCCTTGTCGCCGTTGCCTTGATGCTCATCACGATCTATGTAGGCATGCATATTGCCGTGGCGCTGATCCTCATCTCCTTTGGCAGCATATGGTTGATGCTGGATCCCACTCTCGCGGTACGTATGGTGGCATCCGCTGCCAATGATTCGATCCAGGACAGTCTATATGGTGTCGTTCCTCTCTTCGTGCTGATGGGGCTACTGGTCTCGGTCTGTGGTGTGGGGAAGGATACCTTCGATGTGGCCGGGTGGCTGCTGCGCAAGATCCGTGGGGGCCTGGGCATGGCCACGGTTGGCTCGAATGCGGCTTTCGCGGCCATTACCGGTGTCAGCATTGCCTCTGCCGCGGTATTCAGTAAGATCGCCGTTCCGGAAATGATGCGCCATGGACACACCAGTCGGTTCTCGGTAGGCGTGGTTGCGGCGAGCTCGGTACTCGGTATGCTGATTCCCCCGAGCCTGCTGCTGATTATCTATGGCGTGCTCTCCGAGCAGTCCATCGGTCAGTTGTTCATCGCCGGTATCCTTCCGGGATTGCTGCTGGCCGGCTTCTTCTGTCTGTTGATCGTAGTGATGGCGAAGTATTTCCCGGGCTTCGTGGGCCAGGCGGGGGGAGCGGATAAGGCACTGGTGGAAGATGAAAGCCTTGGCTCTCTCATAAGAAAGGGCTTGCCGATCGTGGCACTCATCATGCTGGTATTGGGTGGCATCTACACTGGGTTCTTCACACCCATGGAAGCCGGTGCCGTAGGGGCATTCGGGGCTTTCGTGATGACCTTCCTGAGGCGGCAGCTAACCGCCAAGAAGCTGTGGCGGGTGTTGGTGGAAACGGGACATGTATCGGTTTCCGTGCTCTTCCTGATCGTGGCCGCCAGTCTCTACAGCCGAATGTTGGCGATGACCGGCCTTCCCGCCTCACTCACCGATTTTATGATGGGCTATGGGTTCGGGCCTCTCGAGTTCATTCTGATCTACATCGCCATCATCCTGGTGATGGGGTGCGTGCTGGATTCGGTCTCCATCCTGCTGATCATGGTGCCCATTGCTCTGCCGATCGCTTACAGCTTCGGTATGGATCCTATCTGGTTCGGCATCATCACGGTGGTGGCGGTGGAGATTGGCCTGATTACTCCACCTTTCGGTTTGTCGGTGTATACGGTAAAGGCATCCCTGGACGATCAAAGTATTTCGATAAAGGAGGTGTTTCTAGGCGTCATCCCCTTCGTTATCTGCATGTTCCTCGTGCTGATGGTGTTGGTGGCGTTCCCTTGGTTCAGCGTAGCGCTGATTCGGTAGCACGAAGACCATGATGGTGGGTCTCGTTGAGTAATAATGAGGTGAGTCATGAGCAACGAAGTGATTACCAAAGAGTTCCTGTATGGAATCTGCAAGGAAAAGGGATTTCTGGCCAAGAGCCTCTTCGTCGTCGCCACACGGCCGTCAGGCGATATGGCCACGGTCATGGACAACATCGAGGAGCACCTGAAGTATCAGGTTGCGCTGGAGAAGCGAGGCATCCTCTTCGCGGCGGGTCCGACATTCTCACGCGACGGCACGTGCTGGGAAGGCGAGGGAATGGTCGTGATTCGTGCGGATTCCCTGGAGGAGGCGCATCGGATCGCAGCGGAAGATCCCATGCACAAGAGTGGCGCAAGGGAGTTCGAGATTCGCCCCTGGCTGCTGAATGAGGGGAGTGTAACGATGAAGGTGACCTATTCGGACGGCAAGATCGACATTTCGTGACTACCGTCGGTCGTTCCCGGGCCGGCCATGGCCCGGTGTTGGATGATAACAACTAGATACCCTGGAGATTGAATAGTGACTAAAGTGAAAGCCTGGAAGATCGCGTCGTTGTCTCTGGCGAGTTGCCTGGTGGCTACTGGCGTCAACGCGGCTACCTGGAGCGATACCTTTATCGGGTATCGCTATGGGACACAGTTTAAGGAGCCGGGAAACGACAAGGCTATCGATAACCATATCCTGCAGCTTTCGCATGCCAGTGGCTATGCATACGGCAGCAATTTCTTCAATCTTGACTATCGCCAGTCGGATAGGAACGACCCGATTCACGGGAGTGATGCCGGGGCGGCGAACATGTACCTGGTGTATCGGCATCAGCTGCACTATGGCAAGCTGTTCGGTGAGCCATTGAGTTTCGGTCCCGTCCGGGATGTGGCACTGACGGCAGGCTTCGATCTCAGTCACAAGAACAGCAGTTTCGCCTCGCGCAAGCGCCAGCTGCTGCTGGGGCCGACGCTCAAGTTCGATGTGCCTCGTGGCTTTGTCGACCTGAGCCTGCTGCTCAGTCGAGAGTGGAACCATTGTGGGCTGGACGCCTGTGGCTTCGAAGGGAATCGTAACAAGATTACCTTCGACAACTACTACCAGATCAGCCTGGCGTGGGGGCTGCCCTTCAGTGCCGGGGCTCTTCCCATGAAGTTTCAGGGCTTCTTCAATTACAATGGAGAGAAGGGCAAGGATTATTTTGGGGTGGAAACCAAGCCGGAGAGGCTGTCGCGTACTTCATTGATGCTGGATGTCGGCCAGCTCGCCTGGGGGAGCCCGAATAACCTCTGGGCCGGCGTTGGCTATGAACACTGGAGAAACAAGTTCGGGAACCATGACAAGCCCGGTGTCGATGTGGATGCGCTGACATTCAATCTGGAGTGGCATTTCTAATACTCTTTCCTGGTTGCAAGAGCGCTCGATTATTCATGCTGATGGTATGCATTTGTGAAATGCCCTTCATGGTGGTAGAGGCCGATGCGTCTATCCGAAGGGCGGTATGTTACACAGGATAGTTCTTTTGAGGTGGCAAACAATGACAAGTTTCTTGAATCATTACATCGATGGAAAGAAGGTTTTTGGAAGCGGCAGCCGTTTTCAGGATGTCTACAACCCTGCGACTGGACGCGTTCTGGCCCAATTACCGCTGGCCGATACGCGCGAACTGGATCAGGCCGTAGCGGCGGCGAAGCACGCCCAGACGGGGTGGGCGGCGGTCACCCCGTTGCGACGGGCGCGCATCATGAACCGCTTCAAGGGGCTGCTGGAGGAGAACGCCGAGAAACTGGCGGAGTTGATCTCGCTGGAACATGGCAAGGTGCATAGCGATGCCATGGGGGAGGTCACACGGGGGATCGAGGTAGTCGAGTTCGCCTGTGGAGGCCCCCATCTGCTCAAGGGGGAGGTGACGGAGAATATCGGCACCGATATCGACTCCCTGTCGCTGCGCCAGCCCCTTGGTGTGGTGGCCGGTATCACGCCCTTCAACTTTCCCGCCATGGTGCCGCTGTGGATGTTCCCCGTCGCCCTGGTATGCGGTAACACCTTCATTCTCAAGCCCTCCGAGCGCGACCCCTCCGCAGCCCTGTTCCTGGCGCAGCTGCTGAGCGAGGCGGGGCTACCCGATGGCGTCTTCAATGTGGTCAATGGCGACAAGGCGGTGGTGGATGCCATTCTCGCCCATCCCGATATCGAGGCCGTCAGTTTCGTCGGCTCGACGCCGATTGCCCGCTACATCTATGGCACGGGGTGCATGAACGGCAAACGGGTCCAGGCCCTGGGGGGCGCCAAGAACCACATGGTGGTGATGCCCGATGCCGACCTGGACAAGGCCGCCGATGCCCTCATGGGCGCGGCCTATGGGGCAGCCGGCGAGCGCTGCATGGCGATCTCCGTTGCGGTGGCGGTCGGCGACCAGGTCGCCGATGCCCTGGTTGAGCGCCTGGCACCGCGGGTGCGTGCTTTGGAGATCGGACCCGGCAGCGACAGGAGTGCAGAAATGGGTCCGCTGATCACGGCCGAGCATCGGGACAAGGTCAAGTCCTTCGTCGATCTCGGCGTGGAGGAGGGAGCATCCCTGGTCGTCGATGGTCGGAGCTTCGCGATGCAGGTGCCGGGATTCGAGGAGGGGTTCTTTCTGGGCGGCAGTCTCTTCGATCATGTCACCCCCGAGATGCGCATCTATCGCGAGGAGATCTTTGGCCCCGTTCTCGCCATCGTCCGGGCGGCGAGCTATGAAGAGGCCGTGTCGCTGATCAATTCCCATGAGTATGCCAACGGCACGGCGATCTTCACCCGTGATGGCGACGCCGCCAGGAAGTTCTCCCACGAGATTCAGGTGGGCATGGTGGGCGTGAACGTGCCGATTCCCGTCCCCATGGCCTTCCACAGCTTCGGCGGCTGGCGCAACTCGTTGTTCGGCGACCACCACATGCATGGTCCCGAAGGGGTGCGCTTCTACACCCGGCTCAAGACCATCACTTCCCGGTGGCCGACCGGGATCCGTGCCGGTGCCGACTTCGTCATGCCGACCATGGAATAACGGCCGACACCCCTCTCGGCCTCGCCCGATAGGGTGGCCGGGAGGGCGACCCCGCAAGCCATACAGGAGGATAGGATCATGAGTGCGATTGGTCAGGCCGCCCAGGCCACGCTGTTTACCGAGGCGCGTACCCACAATGTCTGGCAGGACCGGGACGTCAGCGAGGAGTCGCTACGCGAACTCTATCGACTGATGAGCTGCAGTCCGACGTCCATGAACTGCCAGCCGTTGCGTCTGCAGTTTCTCCAGAGTCAGGCGGCCAAGGAGCAGCTGCTGCCTGCCCTGCTGCCGGGCAATCGGCAGAAGGCCCTGCAGGCCCCCGTGGTGGTGGTGCTGGGGTATGACCTGGAGTTCTACCGCCATCTGCCGCGCCTGTTCGCCCATAACCAGGAGGCCCAGTCGACCTTCATCGGCAAACCGCAGCTGATTCACGACACGGCGTTCCGCAACAGCGCCATTCAGGGCGCCTTTCTCATCCTGGCGGCGCGCTCCCTGGGTCTGGATGTCGGCCCGATGTCGGGCTTCGATCACGCGGCCGTGGATGCGGAGTTCTGGCCGGAAGGCCGGGTCAAGACGAACTTCCTCTGCAATCTGGGCTATGGCGATCCCGAGGCACTCTTTCCCCGCGGCGAGCGTTTCGCCTTCGACGAAATCTGCCAGGTGCTGTGAGCCCCGTTGGGCACGAGGAGGTTCCGGTCGAGGCGTGCCGACGTCACAACTAACGAAACAGCCAGGGCGCCACCAGACGTACCACTCGCGGCATGATCACGTAGACCACCAGGCCCACGATGGTGGCGGCGACCAGGCCGTGGCGGATGCCCCAGGTGTCCAGCGCCGGCAGCAGGCCGAAGAGCGGCAGCCACAGCAGCGGTACGAGCATGGTCAGGGGCCAGATCACCGCGGTGGTCACCAGCCACTGCTTCCAGCGGGTCGGCTGCTTGCTGGCGGGGGTGGGCGGGGTGAACCAGTAGTCGATGCCGCTGACGATCTCCACCCGTTCCTGCTGTTGCAGCTCGGACTGGATCGCCGACATCAGCTCGCGGCGCTCGGGGGATTCCCGCCAGCGCCGGGCATCGCCATCGCTGGCGAAGCGCACGGCGATCTCGTAGTCGTGATGGCCCTCGGGCGGACGCAGGATATGCACTCCCTGGTGGCCGGGGAAGCGACCGGCAGCCTCGATGATCTGGCGCAGCCAGGTCTCGTAGCGATCCACCGCCTCGGGCTTCACCCGATGATGAATCTGGATGGTGGCTCCCTCGCAGTGGGCCGAGGAATCCGGTTCTGGATGGGACATGGCGCCTCCATGGCGGTCAGGTGGGTGGACGAGAAGGGCCCGGCCGGTGGCCGGGCCCCTGGCTGACTCGCTTAGCTCTTCTGGGCGGTGTAGCTCTGGATCAGGTTGGCATAGGCGGGCAGGTGGCCGGCCAGCAGGCCGCCGAAGCCCTCGATGTCGTTGCGCCAGTCGCGGTGCAGTTCGCAGCCGACGCCGAACCAGGTCATCAGCTGGGCTCCCGCCTGGGACATGCGATCCCAGGACGCCTCGCGGGTGGTCTGGTTGAAGGTGCCGGAGGCGTCGGTGACCACGAATACCTCATAGCCCTCCTCGAGGGCCGAGAGCACCGGGAAGGCCACGCACACCTCGGTCACCACGCCGGCGATCAGCAGCTGCTTCTTGCCGGTGGCCTTGACGGCCGCCACGAATTCCTCGTTGTCCCAGGCGTTGATCTGCCCGGGACGGGCGAAGTAGGGAGCGTCGGGGAAGGTCTCCTTGAGTTCCGGCACCATGGGGCCGTTGGGGCCATCCTCGAAGCTGGTGGTGAGGATGGTGGGGATCTCGAAGAACTTGGCGATATCGGCCAGGGCCAGGACGTTGTTCTTGAAATCGTCCGGGCTGAAGTCGCGTACCAGCGAGAGCAGGCCGGCCTGATGGTCGACCAGCAGCAGGGCGACATCGTCCTTGTTCAGGCGGTTGTAGGTATAGGACATCTCGTTTCTCCTTACTTTCTCGGATGGAGCGCCCGCAGGGGAGTCGGGCGCGGTCGGCCGCGGCAGGGCCGCTAGCCTTCCAGGCGGCCGAACTTGCCGGCCTGGAAATCGGCAAAGGCCTGATGGATCTCCGCTTCGCTGTTCATGACGAAGGGGCCGTATCCCACCACCGGCTCGTCGATGGGCTCGCCGCTGAGCAGTAGCAGCTTGGCGTCGTTGTTGGCCTCCAGTTGCAGCTCGTCACCCTGGCGCGCGAAGCAGACAAGGCCGGCGTCGCGCACCAGCGCATCGCCGTTGACCTGCACGGTGCCTTCGAGCACCACCAGCAGGGTGGTGTGGCCCTCGGGTACCCTGAGGGTCGTTTCGGCGCCCGGCGCTAGCCGCAGGTCCCAGACATTGATCGGGGTAAAGGTGTGGGCCGGCCCTTCATGGCCCCGGTATTCGCCGGCGATCACCCGCAGTTCGCCGGCCCGCTTCGGCAGGGCGACCCGGGGGATATCGGCGTCGAGCAGGGTCTGGTAGGCCGCGGGTGCCGACTTGTGCGCGGCCGGCAGGTTGACCCACAGCTGCACCATCTCCAGGGTGCCGCCTTGCTCGGTGAAGGCGGGGGAGTGGAACTCCTCGTGGACGATGCCTGCCCCGGCGGTCATCCACTGCACGTCGCCCTCGCCGATGTGTCCGCCACTGCCGGTGGAGTCGCGATGCTCCAGCTCGCCGCGGTAGACCAGGGTGACGGTCTCGAAGCCGCGGTGAGGGTGGGCCCCCACGCCGCGGGGACGGCGCGCCGGGGCGAAGTCATGCGGCCCGGCATGGTCGAGCAGGAGGAAGGGGCTCAGGTGATCGGCGCCCAGCCGGTCATAGGCGAACAGCGAACGCACGGGGAAACCGTCGCCGACCCAGTGGCCGCGGGGGGCGCCGTAGATGCCGAGAATCTTCTTCATGGTCTGGCTCCTGCATGAGTGGGGCCTTAGCCCGATACAGGAAGCCTATAGTGGGAACGAAAAGACCGGTAGAGGCTATAATTTGCCCTCTTCGTTCCATTTATAGGACGACAAGGACGAGCCTTCATGCAGGATCTCAACGACTTCTACTACTTCGTGCAGGTGGTGGACCATGGCGGTTTCGCCCCGGCCGGTCGCGCCCTGGGGATTCCCAAATCGAAGCTGAGCCGGCGCATCGCCCAGTTGGAGGAGCGCCTGGGCACGCGCCTGATCCACCGCTCCACGCGCCATCTGTCGGTCACCGAGCTGGGCCAGGCCTTCTACCGCCACTGCGTGGCGATGCTGGTGGAGGCACAGGCGGCCGAGGAGCTGATCCAGCACAATCTCGGCCAGCCGCGCGGCACGGTGCGGCTGAGCTGCCCGCCGAGCCTGCTGCACTACCTGATCACCCCGCTGTTGGTGCGCTTCATGGTGCAGTGTCCCGACGTCGAGGTGCAGGTGGAGGCCACCAGCCGGCGGGTGGACGTGGTCAAGGAGGGCCTCGACATGGCCATCCGGGTGCGCTTCCCGCCGCTGGAGGACAGCGATCTGGCCATGAAGGTGCTGTCGCGCAGCCCTCAGCGCCTGGTCGCCTCGCCCTCCCTGTTCGAGAAGCGGGCCTGGCCGCGGGCGCCGGGCGATCTGGTCGAGCTGCCGAGCCTGGACTTCGACCAGGTCGACCGCCAGCACCTCTGGGTGCTGGATGGGCCGGACGGAGTGACCGCCCAGATCCGCCATCAGCCACGGCTGGTCACCGACCATGCCGAGACCCTGCACCAGGCGGCCCTGGCCGGCCTGGGGGTGGTCAAGCTGGCCCTGCTGGTGGCAGGCCGGGATCTGCAGGCGGGTCGCCTGGTCGACGTCCTGCCGGGCTGGGAGCCGCGGGGCGGCATCCTGCACGCCGTCTTTCCCTCGCGGCGCGGGGTGCTCCCGGCGGTGCGGGCGCTGCTCGACTTCCTGGCCGACAATATCAACGAGGTCGACTTCAGCAGCCAGACCGCCCAGGCTCAGTAGTCGTGGGTCGGATCGGGGAGGAGAGCATGCGGTTACGTGCGGCCAGGCCCGAGGATGTCGAGTAGTGGGGCCCGGCCCAGGCTCAAGTCTGCATCTGCCGGTTTGGCGGCACGATGCCCAGACGTTTCATGCGCCGGTAGATGGTCGGGCGTGATAGGCCCAGCTCCCGGGCCACAGCGCTGACATTCCACTGGTGGCGGCACAGCGATCGGTAGAGCAGGTCCTGTTCCAGCGGGCGCGGGGTGGCGGCCGGCACTTGACCGATGGTGGTGCTCTCACTGGCCGGAGCGCTGGGGCGCCCGGCCCCGGGATGGGCAAACTGGCCGGTCAGGCACTCCTCTGGCAGGTCGCCGACCACCACCTCGTTTCCGTCGCCGGTGGCGAGTGCATAGCGCAGGGCGTTGTGCAGCTCGCGGATATTGCCGGGCCAGGGGTAGGCGAGCAGGGCGCTCATGGCGTCGCCGCGCAGTCGCGTCCTGCCGCCGCGCTCCTGGTTGAGCTCGGTGAAGATTCGCCGGATCAGGTAGCCCTTGTCGGCACGCTCGCGCAGCGGCGGCAGGCGCAGGCTGGCGCCGTTCAAGCGATAGAAGAGGTCCTCGCGGAAGCGCCCGGCGGCGATTAGCTCGCGCAGGTCGCGGTGGGTGGCGGCGACGACTCTCAGGTCCACCTTGAGGGGGCGGCTGGCGCCGATGGGTAGGACTTCCTGTTCGGCCAGCACCCGCAGCAGGCGGGTCTGCAGCTGGAGCGGCATGTCGCCGATCTCATCGAGGAAGAGGGTGCCGCCGTCGGCCTGGGCGATCAGCCCCTTCATGCCCTTGCTGCGGGCGCCGGTGAAGCTGCCGGGCTCGTAGCCGAATAGCTCGCTCTCGATCAGCGATTCGGGCATGGCGGCGCAGTTGATTGCCACGAAGGGCTTGTCATGGCGCCGGCTCGACTCGTGCAGGGCGCGGGCCATGCGCTCCTTGCCGGTGCCGGTCTCGCCGATCACCAGGATATTGATCGGCTCGTTGCGCAGCCGGGCGGCTCGGGTCAGGGTATCGCGCATGCTGGGATCGTCGTCGGCCAGGGCCTCGAGGGGCGCCAGGCTGGTGTCCCGGGCCTGGGTGCCGCCGCCGGTCGAACGCCGCGGCGGTTCGATCAGGGTAGCGAAGTGGATCTCCCGGTGGCGGCGGGTATGGAAGGCCTGAACCCGATCGTCGCTGTGCTGGGGAATGGCCAGCACCTCGTCCACCTCGGCATCGAGCAGGTCCTGGATATTCCAGGCCCGGAAGGGGCGTGCTTCGCTGGCTTCCGGCAGCGGTAGCTCGTGATAGCGCAGCAGCTTGCGCCCTGCGGTATTGGCCGCCACCAGGCTGCCGTCCTCCTCGATGGCCAACAGGTAGCGGCGATTGATCTGCACGAACTCCCGAGAGCGGTCCAGGCAGACGATGGCGTGGTCACCGTAGCGCTGCAGGAAGTAGGCGTCCTCGATCATCTTGGCGGTGTATTTCACCAGCTGCAGGGCGAAGGTCTGCGAGTCCTTGGTGGCCGGCGACTGGTAGGCGGAGATATCGAGCACCGCCAGCAATCGGCCATGGGGGTCGAAGATCGGCGCCGCCGTGCAGGTCAGCCGAATATGGTGGGCACTGAAGTGGTCGCTGTGGTGGCAGGTCAGTGCGCTGCGCTCGTGGATACAGGTGCCCACCGCACAGGTGCCGGCGTGAGCCTCGCTCCAGTCGGCGCCCAGGTAGAGCCCGGTGCGCTGGTGTTCGCGCTGGTCGGCCTTGGCGCCGAGGAACTGTACGGCGATGCCTCGGGCGTCGGTGAGCAGCACCACATAGCCCAGCGGTGCCACCTGGCGATAGAGCTGCTCGACCCCGGCGCGGGCCACCTGGAGCAGATCGTCGGCCAGGTCCTGATGCTCGCGCAGGGTAGCGCCGGGCACGTAGCGAGCCGGGGTGGGACGGGCCGGGTCCAGTCCATAGCGGTCGATGCAGCGACGCCAGGAGCGCTCGATAATGGCCGCTTCCCCCTGGCCCCCGGGACGATTCAGGGACTCGAGGATGGTCTCGACATGCTGGCGTTGGCTCAGGCTGGCGGTCATGACGTGCCTCTAAGGGTGTCGTTGTTATGTCTTCAAGGTAAGGGGGGGACGCCACGGCCGAGATACGACCTTGGTCGACCCCTTTACAGGTGTAAAGGGCGTTGTAAAGCGCGCTGTCACGACCTGTTCGGCCACCTGTCACGCGATGCCTGATGCGTGGCGTTGTTTTCGGGGCGAGAATCTCACTTTTTCTTTTTTATTTTCAGTGACTTGAATCTCTTGTTGGCCAGGTTGGCACGAAAGCTGCCATGGCATGGGTGTGGCCGCTGCCATTGGCGGGCCTGCCAATAACAAGATGAGGAGTCACGCCATGACCGCTTATCCCCGGGCGACGCTCAGCCGTCGCCGCTTTCTCACCCTTACCGGCGCCCTAACCGCCGGCAGCTTGGCGTTGGGTGCCACCGGCCTGTGGCCGCGCTGGGCCCTGGCCGAACCCGACCTGGCCCAACGTCTGCTGCGCCTGGGCCGTGACATCTACCCCCACGAGGCGATCGCGGATCGCTACTACCTGGAGACCCTCGCGCCGTTGCTGGAGGAGAACCGTGAGCTGGTCGCTGCCGGGCTCGATGACCTGGACCGCCGCGCCCGGGCCGCCCACGGCAGCGACTATGTCGGCATCGAGAATGACGCCGAGCGGGAAACCCTGTTGCGGGACATTCAGCACACGCCGTTTTTCGCGACGGTCAAAGGCAGCCTGTTGATGGGTATCTACAACAACCCGGCCTTGTGGCCCGAGTTCGGCTACGGCGGTTCCTCCTGGGAACAGGGCGGCTATCTTCACCGCGGCTTCGACGCCGATCCGGACTGGCTTTGACCGGGCCCTTGATAACGACGGGCCGCAGTCTATTCGACGATAACAACGATAGGGGCACAAGAGATGAGTAGGCAATTCGATCTAAATGACGACAGCCTCGTGGTGATCATCGGCTCCGGTGCCGGGGGTGGCACCCTCGCCAATGAATTGGCGCAAAAAGGCATTCGGTCGGTGGTTCTTGAAGCCGGAAAGCGCTTCACCATGGAGGATATCGAAAACGACGAATGGGGGATGTTCAACAAGATCAGCTGGCTAGACCAGCGCAATCTGGTGGGGCCCTCTCGTCTGGCCGAGGATTTTCCCAATTTGCCTGCCTGGATCGTGAAGGGTGTCGGTGGTTCCACCATCCACTGGGCCGGGGTGGCCATGCGCTTTCAGGAACACGAGTTCAAGATGAAAACCCTCAATGGCGCCATTGCCGGTGCCAATGTGGAGGACTGGCCGCTGACACTGCAGGATCTGGCGCCCTATTACACTCTTGCGGAAAAGAAAATGGGGGTGTGTGGTACCGAGGCGACCGGTATGCCCTTTCATGGCAAGAGCACGCACTACAAGGTCATCGAAGCCGGCGCCAAGAAAGTCGGCGCCCGCTGCGAACAGGCGCACTTGGCCATTAATACCGTGCCATTCGATGGGCGGGCGCCCTGTCAGGTCACCGGATTCTGCATGCAGGGCTGCCGTTTCGGAGCCAAGTGGTCGACCATGTACGCGGAGATTCCCAAGGCCGAAGCCACCGGCAACGTGGAAGTTCGGCCCAACTGCATGGCCCTTAGAATCGAACATGACCGCAATGGGCGGGCGACCGGTGTGCTCTATGCCGGCGCCGATGGGCAAGAGCATTTCCAGAAGGCGCGTATCGTCGCGGTGGCGGCCAACTCCATCGAGTCGCCGCGCATCCTGCTCAATTCTGCCTCCAATCTGTTTCCCGATGGGCTGGCCAACTCCTCGGGTCAGGTTGGCAAGAACTATATGACCCATGTCACGGGAGGCTCCTACGCCGAGTTCGATCACCCGGTACATATGGAACGCAGCACCGTGGTGCCCGGCATCGTCAAGGAGTGGGAGGATAACGATCCTTCTCGTGGCCATGTCGGCGGCTATGAACTGGAGGCACTGCATCTGGGGCTGCCGTTTATGTCGGCGTTTCTGGACCCGGGCGCGGCCAATGGATGGGGCCGTCAGTTTGCCCGCTCCATGGAGAACTACAGCAAGATGGCGGGTTTCTGGATTTGCGGGGAAGACCTCGCCCTGGAGTCCAACCGTATCACCCTGCACCCCACTGAGAAGGACCAGTATGGCTTGCCGGTGCCGGTGGTCCATAAAGCGGATCATGAAAACGATACGCGCATGCGCGACCACGCTTACCGGATGTCCAAGGAACTGTTTACGGCCATCGGTGCGCGCCATGTGAACGATCTGCCGCCCTATCCGGCCAGTCACAACATGGGCACCAATCGAATGCATGCCAATGCCCAGGATGGCGTCGTTAACCAGTGGGGTCAGTCCCACGATATCGATAACTTGTTCATCTCGGACGGCAGCCAGTTTACCAGCAGTGGGACGGAAAACCCGACCCTGACCATCGTTGCCCTGACCATTCGTCAAGCCGATTACATCGCCGAGCGCATGTCACGCGGCGAACTCTGAGAGGAGGAATTCCTATGCAACCGACAGCCGAACAGCGGCGCTGGATGTACCGCAACATGGTACTGAGTCGCTACCTGGAGGAGCGCATCGAGGCGCTCTATATGGAGGGCAAGACCCCGGTGTTCAACATGGCCAAGGGGCCCATCCCCGGAGAGATGCATCTCTCCAATGGCCAGGAACCCTGCGCCGTGGGGGTGTGCGCCCATCTCGAGGCCGGCGACATCGTGACCGCCACTCACCGGCCCCACCATATCGCCGTGGCCAAGGGTGTCGACCTGGATGCCATGGTCGCCGAGATCTTCGGCAAGGCCACCGGGCTTTCCGGCGGCCGCGGCGGCCATATGCACCTCTTCGATGCCGCGGTGAACTTCTCCTGCTCGGGGATCATCGGCGAGGGGCTGGGCCCGGCGGTGGGGGCGGCGCTCTCTCGCAAGCTGCAGGGCAAGCCGGGCGTCGCCGTGGCCTTCATGGGGGAGGGGGCCGCCAACCAGGGTGCCTTTCACGAGGCGCTGAACCTGGCGGCGGTGTGGCAGCTGCCGGTGGTCTTCGTCATCGAGGACAACGCCTGGGGGATCTCGGTAGCCAAGCAGGCCTCCACGGCCGTGCCGCGCAATGACGCTCGTGCCAGTGCCTATGGCATGCCCGGTCACCACGTGGCCGACAACGACGTGGAAGGTGTCTATGCCGCTGCCGGTGAGGCCATCGCCCGGGCCCGGGAGGGGCTGGGGCCGAGCCTGATCGAGATCGAGACGGTGCGCCTGGCCGGTCACTTCATGGGCGACGGTGAGGATTACCGGCCCAAGGGCGAGAAGGAGGGTCTCACCGATCCCATCCCCCGCTACCGCGGCACCCTGCTCGAGGCCGGGGTGCTCGATGAGGCCGGCGACGCGGCCCTGGTGGCCGAGGCTCACGCGCGTGTCGAAGCGGCCATTCGCTTCGCCCAGGACAGCGACTTTCTGCCGCCCGAGGCGGCGCTGACAACCGTCTTCGTATAACCGGGAGAACCGTCATGACCACTACCACCAAGAGCGCCAGCCGCAAGCTGACCATCGCCCGGGCCATGGCCGAGGCGACCGCCCAGGAGATGCGCATCGATCCGCGGGTCTTCGTGATGGGCGAGGACGTGGGGCCCCTGGGCGGGGTCTTCGGCAACACCCGCGGCCTGCATGATGAGTTCGGGCCGGAAAGAATCCGCGATACACCGATCTCGGAGACCGCCTTTATCGGCGCCGCCGTGGGCGCCGCCTCCGACGGCATGCGGCCTGTCGTGGAGCTGATGTTCGTCGACTTCTTCGGCGTCTGCATGGACGCCATCTACAACCTGATGGCCAAGAACACCTACTTCTCCGGCGGCAAGGTCAAGGTGCCCATGGTGCTGATGACCTCCACCGGCGGCGGCTACTCGGATGCCGGCCAGCACTCCCAGTGCCTCTACGGCACCTTCGCCCATCTGCCGGGCATGAAGGTGGTGGTGCCGAGCAATGCCTATGACGCCAAGGGGCTGATGACAGCGGCGATTCGCGACGATAACCCGGTGGTCTTCATGTACCACAAGGCGCTGCAGGGCATGGGCTGGCTGGGCACCGAGAAGGGCGCCACCGTGGCGGTGCCCGAGGAGGCCTACACGGTGGAGATCGGCAAGGCCGCGGTGGCCCGCGAGGGGCGGGACGTGACCCTGGTCAGCCTGGGCGTCGGCGTGCACCACAGCCTGCGTGCCGCCCAGGCCCTGGAGGCCGAGGGCTTTTCCGCCGAGGTCATCGATCTGCGCAGCCTGGTGCCGCTGGACCGCGAGACGCTGCGGGCATCGGTGGCCAAGACCGGGCGGCTGATCGTGATCGACGAGGACTACCACAGCTATGGGGTCAGCGGCGAGATCATCGCCAGCGTGGCCGAGCACCCGGGCTGCCGCCTGCGGGCCGCGCCGAAGCGGGTGGCCTACCCGGATATCCCCATTCCCTTCGCGCCGACCATGGAGCAGTGGGCACTGCCCAATGCCGACAAGATCGTCGCCGCCTTCCATCAAATGCTGAGTGAGAGTTGAGGAGAGACCCTATGACGACCGAAATCACCGTACCCACGGACCTCTGGGAGGGCGACACCGAAGGCGTGATCACCGCCTGGCTGGTCAATGACGGCGCCGAGGTCGCCGAGGGCGACCTGGTGGCCGAAGTGATGGTGGAGAAGGCCCAGTACGAGATCGAGGCGCCGGCCACGGGCCGGCTCGGCATCGCCAAGGAAGAAGACGAGGTGGTCAGCAAGGGCAGCGTGATCGCCACCCTGGAACCCTGAGGAGACCCGCCATGAGACTCGACACCCGGGAGACCGCCGCCCCCTCGGGGGCGGATGGTGCCACGGCCTCGATCAAGCTGCGCGGCATGCGTGGCATGATCGCCTCGAAGATGCTGCAGAGCCTGCAGCAGTCGGCCCAGTTGACCCATCATGCCAGTGCTCGCCTCGATGCCCTGCAGGCACTGCGGGAGCGCTGCAAGGCGCACGGCCGGGCCGCCCCTTCGGTGCAGGACCTGCTGCTGCGCCTGGTGGTGCAGACCCTGGCCGATTTTCCGGCACTCAATGCCACCCTGGAGGAGAACTGCATTACCCGGCATGCCGCGGTGCATCTGGGACTGGCGATTCCGCTGCCCGATGACCTGCTGGTGGCCCCGGCGCTGTTCGATGCCCAGTCCCTGAGCCTCGGTGAGCTGCCCGGGGCGCGCCGGGCGCTCACCGAGCAGGCACGCGACGGCAAGCTTGGGGTCAAGGCGCTGACCGGGGCGACCTTTACGGTGTCGAACCTGGGGCGCTCCCGGGTGCACCACTTCACGCCGCTGCTCAACCTGCCCCAGGTGGCGATCCTCGGCATCGGTGGTGTGGAGCCCCGGGTCGTGGCAGACTCGGACGGCTGGCGTGCCGTGGAGGTGATCGGCCTGTCGCTGACCTTCGATCATCGCGCCGTCAATGGGGCGCCGGCGGCGGCCTTCCTCGATGCCCTCTGCGAGCGCATCGAGGGGCTGGCCAGCGATGCCTTCGACCATGAATTGCCCTTCCAGGAGTGACGCCATGTCGGCAGCCCCGCCGATAGATGACATCCAGCCCCGGTTGCAGCGTCCCAGCGTGGCGGAAGGGCTGGTCCAGGAGGAGGCGTTGTTGGAGGCGATCTGCCAGGGTGAGACCGAGTTCGCCCTGCTGGCCTGGTCGCCCCACGACCGTGCCCTGGTGATGCCGCGTCGCCACGAGCGCTTGGCGGGCTTTCCCGAGGCGCGTCGGGTGCTGCGCGAGAGGGGCTGGCCGATTCAGTTCCGTTCCACCGGCGGCACCCCGGTGCCCCAATCCTCGGCGGTGATCAATGTGGTCCTGGCGCAGCGCTGCCAGGTCGGCAGCTCCGCCGCGCACCTGGAGTGGGGCTATCGTCGGCTCGGCGACCCCTGGTGCGCCTGGCTAAGCGACCTGGGGGTGGCCGAGGCCAACCTGGGCGCTGCCCCGGGGGCCTACTGCGATGGGCGCTTCAATGTGCGCATCGGCGAGCGCAAGCTGGTGGGTACCGCCCAGCGCTGGCGGCGGGTGCGGGGCAGTCGCGATATGGCGATGCTGATCCATGGCGCCATGCAGGTGGGGGAGACACCCGAGGCGCTGGTGGAGGTGGTGAACGCGTTCCAGAGCGCCATCGGCGACCCCCAACGCTTCTCGCCGGCCAGCCATGTGGCGCTGTGCCAGGTGCTGCCCGACCTTGATCTTGAGGCAGCACTGCCCGGGCTGCTGGCACGCCTGGGCGAGGCTGGCTGAGCTGTTTCTGATTCATCAACCGTCCAGTCATGTCGGAACGGGGCCCGGATGGGCCCCGTTGTGGCTGGTTTTCGAGCGGCGATGCCGTTGCCTCAAGGTTCAACCATGATCTTGATGTGCGATTTGTCGTTGAGCAGGGCCTCGAAGCCCTGGTCGACGACGTCATTCAGGGCGATACGCGCGGTGATCAGGTCCTCGGCGCGAAAGTACCCCTGCTCCATGAGGGCGATCACGGCAGGGTAGATATGCCGGTAGGCAATGATGCCCTTCATGGTGCGCTCCTTGATGACCAGGTCGTTGGGCTGGAAGGCCGCTTCCGTTTCCCAGATGCTGACGATCACCGTCTCTCCGCCAGCGTGGGTCGCGTTGATGGCCTGGTTCAGCACGGCGGGAATGCCGGTGACCTCGAAGGCAACGTCGGCGCCGCCCTGGGTCAGGGCGTGCACCCGCTCCACTGCGTCCTGCTCCCGGGGGGCCACTACCCAGGCGCCCAGGTCGGCGGCCTTGTTCCGGCGGGCGGCCGAGGGTTCCACGGCCACGATCTTTGACGCGCCGGCGGCCTTGAGGGCTTCGATGATCACCAGCCCGATCGGGCCGGCGCCGAAGACCACGGCGTTATCGCCCGCCTTCAGAGAGCTCTGGCGCACCGCGTGCAAGCCCACGGCAGCGGGCTCGACCAGGGCTCCCTGTTCATAGGAGAGGGAGTCGGGCAGAGGATGGACCATGTGCTCACCGACCACGGTGTATTCCGCAAAGCCGCCTCCGCCCCCCGAGAGCCCGTGGAAGCCCAGCAGGGGTGTCAGGTTGTAGCGCTCCATGAGGTATTGCCCATCCTTGTGGGGCGAGAGGATGGGCTCGATGGCCACCCGGTCCCCGGGCTTGACCCGGGTAACGCTCTCGCCCACCTCGACGACCTCGCCGGCGAACTCGTGGCCCATGATGATGGGCGCGCGCTGTTGGCTGAGGGGGTGCGGTTCCTCGACCGGAATGAAGATGGGGCCGGCACTGTATTCGTGCAGGTCGCTGCCGCAGATACCGCATGCGGCGACCCTTACCTTGACCTGGTGCGGGTCTTCGAGGACCGGGATATCGACCGCTTCCACGCGAAGATCCCTGGCCTTGTACCAGACCGCAGCTTTCATGGTGTTTGTCATCTGGTCACCTCGTCATGTCACTGTGCCGATTAAGCCAGGCGCATGCCGCGAGCCGTTCTGCGCTGCAGTGACCGGCTATCCCGCCTGCGCGTGCCTTCGGTATGCGCCTGGTGATGTCGGCATCCTTTAATTGGGCGGATCAGAGGCAGCATCCTGGGATGCCGCCGCAGGTGGAGAGACTCAGAACCGTGGGTCCCAGAGGCGACTGCTGGTTTCGGCCTCGTAGCCCATGCCGTAGGGTGAGCTGACCAGTTCCAGCTGCATGCCCCAGGGCGCCATGAAATAGACCCAGGTCAGGCCCTCCATGGGGCCCTCGGTGAACGTCTTGGGGTCGCCCAGTACCTCCACGTCGTTTTCCTTCAGGTAGGCGACGGCTTCATCCATGTCGTCGACGTAGAAGGCGATATGGTGACCGCCGATGTCGCTGTTGCGTGGCTGCTCGGTGCGTTGATCGGGGGCGGTGTACTCGAAGATCTCCAGGTTGGTGCCATTGCCACAGCGCACCAGGTGGGCGGCCGGAATAGTGGCTTCTGCGTGGACATCGAGATTCACGTCCATCCAGTCGTCATCGAAGGGGCCGAAGGGCCCGATGGTGAAGAAGGCCTCGCAGCCGATGACGTCGACGAAGAAATCCACTGCCGCTTGGCGGTCGGGAACGGTAAAGCCGAAGTGCTGGGTGCCTCGCATGCCGGGGATCTCTGCCTGGGCCGCCTGGCTGGCCATCAGCAGGGCCAGGGAGAGGGGGGCCGCCAGGGGAGCGCGCTTGAGGGTAGCGAACATGGCATATCTCCATTGTTGTGCATTGTTGTCAGTGACAGTTGTCGGTGACGGATGCCACCGGAACGAAGGAGCAATGACCATGCCAGCGGTGGAGCATGTGAAAGACCTCGGTAAGTCCATGTTTTTTAATGGGCTACCTTGGTCAAGTGGAGGTTGACAGGTGTCAAGGGCGATACAGCGATGTAACGGTTGTCACGTTACAAGCCACCACGGCGACCGCCGCGATATCCAGATAGGCCTGGCGGTGCGTCAGGCCGCGGATGGAGAGCCGCGTGATCACCGCCCGCAAGTCGGTCGAGCGATGAGCGATACGCCGCACGCTGCTTCGGCATGTTGGGTCGCGACATGGATCGGGCGGCCCAGCTTGCCGAGGAGGCATCGCAGGCCGCCGTTCACCGCACTCCGCGTAGCCCAGTGCCAGACTGAAAGCACGTTGACGGACTAGGGTTTCCGTGTAGCGCTGGCGCAGGGACTGATAACATCCTATTATGCATCTTATAAGATGCAGGTGGTGCAATTAAGCAACACATTAGGTGCTCATGGATCTCCGCGATCAATACCGCCAACGCCGTAAGGCGCTGTCTTTCACCCAGCAGGATGTGGCTAGCCGCACCGGTATGGTACGCCAGCAGTACCAGCGGCTGGAACGTGGCGGCAATCCGCGTCTGGATACTCTCGAACTGGCCGCGGATGGACTCAACGCCAAGCTGATGCTGATCCCTGTGGAGAAATGGCATGCCGTTCAGGCGCTGCTGAGGGGAGAGGATGAGAGCATTGGCCTCAATGCCGATCCCTGGCAGGGGCTTCTGGGGGATGATGAGGGCGAAGGGAAGGAGCGCGATGGCGAGTGACACGGTCGAGATGCTGCGCCTTGAATTACATGGCCGCCGGGTGGGCTATCTGGCCGGCTACCGGAGCGGCCGCAATGTCTTGGTCTTTGACGAGGCGTGGCGGCTCGACACCTCGCGCCCTACGCTGTCCGTGACTCTGCGTCCCGATTTCCCAAGGGCCGATGCGTTGATGCAAAAGCCTTGGGTTCGCCAGCAGCGCTTGCATCCTTGGTTCTCGAACCTGCTCCCGGAAGGGGCGCTGCGTGACTGGCTTGCCCAGCGGCTCAAGGTGCACCCGGACAATGAATTCCCCCTGCTGGCGAGCCTTGGGCATGACCTGCCTGGCGCCTTGCAAGTCACTCCGGTACCGCCCGACGACATGCCGGACTGGGTGTTGAGCCATCGACGCAGTGTCACATCGGTACGCCGGGTAGCCGAGGTGGGCGGTGGTTTTTCTCTTGCCGGCGTGCAGATGAAATTCTCCATGCGCGAACGCGATGGGCGTTTTCACTTCGGTCATGCCGATGCGCTCGGCGACTGGATCGTCAAGACGCCCTCGACACGCCACCCACAGGTGCCTGAAAACGAAGCCACGGCGATGTGGTTGGCCCAGAGCGCGGGTGTGGAGGTCCCAGAGATTCGCCTGATTCCGCTGAGTGCCCTCGAAGGCCTGCCGGCCATCAACCTGCCGGATGAACAGGTTGCCTACGCCATTCGTCGGTTCGATCGCCAAGCCGAGCGACGTATCCACGCCGAGGACATGGCGCAGGTACTGTTTCGCTATCCCCACGAAAAGTACGCTGGCCCCAACTACGAGCAGCTGGGACGCCTGCTACGCGAATTCACAGACGATGGCCTGGCCAATGTTCAGGCCTTCGCGCGTCGCCTCTTGGTGGATATCCTGCTGGCTAACGGCGATGCACACCTTAAGAACTGGAGCCTTATCTATCCGGATCAGAGGACCCCGCGACTGGCGCCTGCCTATGACATCGTCACAACGCTCGCTTACCTCGTAGGCGATCACCGGCTGGCGCTCAACCTCAACGGGAAAAAGGACTGGTACCGCTTAGGGGAAGAGGACTTTCATCGCTGGGCCGAGAAAGTGGGCGTGGCCTGGCCCGCCATCCGCACGGTACTTAACGATACCGTAGAACGTGCTCGGACCCAGTGGCCTGGGCAACTGGTGGAAATGCCCATGGCTGAAGCACATAAGGCGACTCTTAAAGAGCACTGGCGCTGCCTCGCACCGGAATGGCGAATTGTATGATGCCGGCTACCGCGTCGATCCTGAAAGCTGGGCTCGGGGCATGAGCCGTCATACCATGGGCATTCACTTCACCCTTCGAGTTGGCCATGCGCCTGAGAATTCTTTCGGACCTGCATCTGGAGCATTTCGAACTGGGCCGCGAACTGCCAGAGGTGGCGGCCGACGTGGTGATTCTGGCGGGCGACATCCATGCCGGCACCCTGGGGCTTGAGTGGGCAGCGGAGCGGTTTGCCGGCACGCCGGTTGTGTATGTGCCCGGCAACCATGAGTTCTACGGGACCTGCATGCCGGTCCTGCGGCGGGAGTTGGAAGCCGAGGCCGCCCGGCTCGGTATTCATCTGCTGGACAATCGCTCGCTGACCCTGGGCGGCGTACGCTTCCTTGGCACGACGCTGTGGACCGACTTCGCCCTCTATGCCGATGCGCCCGAACACGACCCGCTGCTGACCGAGGCCAAGGCGCTGGGCTTGATGCCCGATTTTCGGATCATCGAGCAGCCGCAAGGTGAGGTGTTCACACCGGGGGAGAGCCGGCGCCTGCATGCCGAGGCGCTTAGCTGGCTGGAAACAGAGCTGGCCCGGCCGTTTCCTGGCCCTTGCGTGGTGATCAGCCACCATGCGCCTCTGGCCGACTGCATCCCGCCGGGCTACCGCGGCGACACTCTCTCACCAGCCTTCGCCTCCCACTTGCCGCAGCTGATGGGCCGGATGGCTATGTGGATCCACGGCCATGTTCACGAGCCGGTCGATCTGGACGTAGGCGGAACCCGGGTGATCGCCAATCCCGGCGGCTATCCCGACGAGTTCGACCCGCCGCTGTTCACGCCCGACCTGGTCATCGAGTTGCAAGAGCCATGATGCCGCTGATCGTGGCCTATCTGCTGGCGAGCCTGGCGGCGGTGATCCTGTATGGCGTCGACAAGACGGCAGCGCGGCGGGACCGCCGGCGCATCCGCGAGTCGACCCTGCACCTGGTGGCCCTGTCGGGCGGCTGGCCGGGGGCGCTGCTGGCCCGACGCTGGTTTCGGCATAAGACCCGCAAGCAGCCCTTCGGCGCCATTCTGTGGGGCTGCGTGGCGGTGAACGTTGGCCTGGTGGCGTGGTTGGCCACGGCGGAGGCCACCGCGGGCCTGCGCCGGCTGGCGGGTTTGGGCTAGTCCCTTGTCGCATCAATACGGCTTTATCTTGACCCGACACTGGGAGGAGACGCCCCGGGGTACCGAGATCCGCCTCTGGCTGGCCACCGACGAGGGCCCGCTTGAGGTGCGCCTGCCGCCCCGGCCCTCGGTGGCTTTTCTGCCGGTCGAGCAGCGCACGCGGGCCGAGGCTGTGCTGGCTGGGCATGCAGAAGCAGGCGCGGGTGTCGAGTTTCGCGAGCTTGACCTGCGCGACTTCCACCACCGCCCGGTGCTGGGCCTCTACTGCGCCGATTACCGTCAGCTGCTGCGGCTCGACCGGCGCCTGCGCGATGCCGGGGTCGAGCTGCTCGAGGCCGATATCCGTCCCCCGGAGCGCTACCTGATGGAGCGCTTCATCACCGCGCCCGTGGCGGTGACGGGCAAGCCGGATGGCCAGGGCGGCCTGGTAGAGGCCCGCCTGCGGCCGGCTCCTGACTACCGCCCGCGGCTGCGTACAGTGTCACTGGATATCGAGACCAGCGCCAAGGGCGAGCTCTACTCCATCGCCCTGGAGGGCTGCGGGCAGCGCCAGGTCTATATGCTGGGGCCACACCGCGGCGAGGGCGAGGTGGAGGGACTCGATTTCGCGCTCGACTACTGCGCGAGC
Organism: Billgrantia campisalis; assembly: GCF_022341425.1. Classification (GTDB taxonomy): domain Bacteria; phylum Pseudomonadota; class Gammaproteobacteria; order Pseudomonadales; family Halomonadaceae; genus Halomonas; species Halomonas campisalis. The sequence goes on from NZ_JABFUC010000012.1 coordinate 49,106, forward strand.
CGGGCCGAGTTGCTCGAGCGGCTCAACGCCTGGTTCGCCGAGCACGACCCCGACGCCATTATCGGCTGGAACCTGGTGCAGTTCGACCTGCGGGTGCTGCGCGAGCACGCCCAGCGGCTCGGCGTGCCGCTGCGTCTCGGGCGCGGCGGCACCGAACTGGAGTGGCGCGCCCATGGCCACCAGTCCAACCATTTCTTCGCCTCCGCTGCCGGGCGGCTGGTCATCGATGGCATCGAAGCGCTGCGCTCGGCCACCTGGCATTTTCTCTCGTTCAGCCTGGAGAACGTCGCACGGACGCTGCTCGGCGAGGGCAAGGCGATCGACAACCCCTACCAGCGCCTGGACGACATCCTGCGCATGTTCGCCGAGGACAAGCCGGCGTTGGCCCGCTACAACCTCAGGGACTGCGAACTGGTCACCCGGATCTTCGAGAAGACCCAGCTGCTGGTCTTCCTGCTCGAGCGGGCCACGGTGACCGGCCTGCCCGCCGATCGCAGCGGCGGCTCGGTGGCGGCCTTCACCCACCTCTACTTGCCGCGCCTGCATCGGCTGGGCCTGGTGGCGCCCAGCCTCGGCGAGGGGGAGGGCGCCGAGAGCCCCGGCGGCTTCGTCATGGATTCCCGCCCCGGCCTCTACGACTCGGTGCTGGTGCTCGACTTCAAGAGTCTCTATCCCTCGATCATCCGCACTTTCCTGATCGACCCGGCGGGGCTGGTGGCGGGGCTCGCCGACCCGTCGGACGCCGCCTCGGTGCCGGGCTTTCGCGGTGCGCGCTTCTCGCGCACCCGCCACGCCTTGCCGGCCATCGTCGAACGGGTGTGGGCCGGGCGCGAGGCCGCCAAGCGCGCCGGCAATGCGCCGCTCTCCCAGGCGCTGAAGATCATCATGAACAGCTTCTACGGCGTGCTGGGCTCGAAGGGCTGCCGCTTCTTCGATGCGCGCCTCGCCTCGTCGATCACGATGCGTGGCCACACCATCATGCACCGCACCCGGGAGCTGATCGAAGCCGAAGGGTATACCGTTATCTACGGCGACACCGACTCCACTTTCGTCTGGCTGGGCCGTCCCTTCGAGGAAGGCGAGGCCGTGTCGATCGGCCACCGGCTGGTGGCCCGGGTCAACGCCTGGTGGCGGGAGCACCTGGCGGCTGAGTACGGCCTTGACAGCGCCCTGGAGCTGCAGTTCGAGACCCACTACCGGCGCTTCTTGATGCCCACCATCCGCGGTGCCGAGGCGGGCAGCAAGAAGCGCTATGCGGGCCTGGTGCTGGATGGCGAGGGCCGCGAGCGGCTGGTATTCAAGGGGCTCGAGACGGTGCGCACCGACTGGACGGAGCTGGCCAAGGAATTCCAGCAGGAGCTCTACCGGCGTGTCTTCCTCGGCGAGCCCTGGCAAGACTATGTGCGCGACTATGTGCAGGCCTTCCTGCACCGCGCCCGGTCGGGGGAACTCGACGAGCGGCTGGTCTATCGCAAGCGGCTGCGGCGGCGCCTGGACGACTACCGCCGCAATGTGCCGCCGCATGTGCGCGCGGCCAGGCTCGCCGACGCGGAGAACGACCGCCTGGGCCGGCCGCGCCAGTACCAGCACGGCGGCTGGATCCGCTACGTGATGACGGTGGCCGGCCCCGAACCGTTGGAGGCGCACCGGTCACCCATCGCCACCGACCACTACCTGACCCGCCAGTTGCAGCCGGTGGCGGATGCGATCCTGCCCTTCGTGGGCGACGACTTCGCCTCGCTGATCGACCGTCAGCTGGGGCTGTTCTGAGTGGCCGGTCGGCCCGGCCTCGCCGTTTCAACATCCGTTGAGGCTAGAACGACCCCAGCAGGGTGCCCAGGGTGATCAGCAGCACCAGCGAGAGGATCGGGACCAACACGGCGACCACCGCGATATCCAGATAGGCCTGGCGATGCGTCAGGCCGCAGATGGAGAGCAGCGTGATCACCGCGCCGTTGTGGGGCAGGGCATCCAGCCCGCCGGTGGCGACGGCTGTGACCCGGTGCATCAGCTCAGGGGCGATGCCGCTGGCCTGTCCCATGGCGAGGTAGGTGTCGCCCAGCGTGGCCAGGGCGATGCTCATGCCGCCGGAGGCCGAGCCGGTCATGCCCGCCAGCAGGTTGACCGCGATGGCCAGCGAGATCAACGGATTGTCGCCGCCTACCGAGGTCACCCAGAGGCTGATCGCCTCGAAGGCCGCGAGCGATGCGATCACCGAGCCGAACCCGACCAGGCTGGCCGTATTGAAGATCGGCAGCAGCGAGGCGTTGGCGCCGCTGTCCAGCGATGAGGTCAGGTCCTGCAGGCGTTGCCAGTTGAGTGCGATCAACACCAGGATGGAGAGTACCAGGGCGGCGATCACCGACCAGACCCCGCGTACCGACTCGATGCCGGTGGCGCCATAGGCCGGCTCGGCGAGGTACCCCGTGTCCATGGCCGGGATCACCACCGCCGTGAACAGCAGGTTCAGGGCGATGACCAGCACGATGGGCAGCAGCGCCAGCGGCAAGGGGGGCAGGGCGCGGGCCTCGCTACGGGGCGTGACCTCGGCCAGATCGAAGCCTTCGCCCGCCGCGTGCTCCCGCAGGTGACCGGCCGGCGGTGCCTCGCCCTGGTGGTCGCCATAGCCTTCGCCGACCGCTCGCGCCTGACGCGCCCGATGGCTCAGCCAGGCCTGCCCCAGCCCCAGCATGACCAGGCCGGTGAGGATGCCGAGCCCCGGTGCGGCAAAGGGCGAGGTGCCGAAGTAGGGCATGGGAATGGCGTTCTGGATGGCCGGCGTACCCGGCAGGGCCGTCATGGTGAAGGTGAAGGCGCCCAGGGCGATGGTGCCGGGGATCAGCCGCTTGGGCAGGTTGGCCTGGCGGAACAGCGCCGCGGCGATGGGATAGACCGCGAAGGCCACCACGAACAGCGAGACGCCGCCATAGGTCATCACCGCACAGGCGAGTACCACCGCCAGGATGGCGCGCGCGTCGCCCAGGCGTGCGACGATGGCGCTGGCCAGCACCTCGGCGCTGCCCGAGTCTTCCATCAGCTTGCCGAACACCGCCCCCAGCAGGAACAGCGGGAAGTAGCGCACGATGAACTCGCCGGCGGCCCCCATGAACACCTGCGTATAGCTGGCCAACAGCGGGGTATCGACCGAGACCAGCGCCACCAGGGCGGCCAGGGCCGGGGCGAGAATCAACAGGCTGAGGCCACGGTAGGCAAGATACATCAACAGCAGCAGTGCAATGGCAATCGCCATGATACCGATCATCAACTGTTCCCTTCGTCACGTCCTGTGGGGTTAGGTCCCCGGTTCCTTTTGCTCGTTGCCATTCCGGGTCCTATTCTCGCGTGGATGCTGCGATGCAGTATAGGCCTCTCGGTAGTGAACTGCACCATGGCGTGGCGTCCCGGTGCGAATCACCGGCTCGCTGCGGGTGAGGAGCTGCGGACGGTCGCGCTGACCTGGCCCCCCAACGAGGAGGAGAAGCGTATCGTCATGGGCTCGAGTTATTAGAGCTTCACCGCCCGCAAGCCGGCCGAGCGATGCGCGATACACTGCATTCTGCCCGGGCAGGTAACGCGGAGTCGGGGGGGAACTGCTAGAACTGAAGGATGGGAACACGGCGAAACATTCGAGCAAGGCGGGTGGCTCTGGTGCCGCATCACAGTGAACCGCACCGGTATGATAGCGAGTCTCCGTTGCCGTCACCGATCTCCAGACGGAGGGAATCTCATGCCCTATCTCGTAATGGAGCGCACCTTCGATGAACCGATGTCGGATGTCGATCTGGCGCGCATGGGGGAGCGTCTCGGCCCCTGTTTGCAGGACCATAGTGTCCAGTGGTTGCGCAGCTATCTCTCCAACGACCGGCGCCGAATGATCTGTACCTTTCAGGCAGCGGATGCGGAGTCGGTCCGTATGGCCTACCGCACCGCCGGCTACCCCTTCGAGAAGGTCTGGCCGGCGATGGTCCTGCCCACCGATGAAGGGCTGGCGCCGCCGCCCTCCTAGCCGGGTCTGGTCGCGTGACAACGTCGGAAGTGCCGCGGTTGGAGATCCGGCTATTGGGCAAGTTGGAGGTGCTCCGTGATGGCACTTTGCTCGACCTGCCCCGCTCCCGCAAGGCCCGCGCACTGCTTGCCTACCTGGTGACATCGGGTCAGGCGTACTCTCGTGAACACCTCTGTGACCTGCTCTGGAACGGCCCCGCCGACCCCCGCGCGGAACTGCGCTGGTGCCTGGCCAAGATCCGCCCTCTGCTCAACGACGACACCACCCATCGCCTGGTGACCGAGGGCGATTACGTGCGCTTTTGTGCAAAGCGCGTGGCGCTGGATGTCACACGCGTACGCGAGTGGGTCCCGTCGGCACCGCAGGACGTCTCGACGGAGTCTCTTCGCCAGGCGGCTGAACTGCTTCGAGGCCCCTTTCTGGAGGGGGTGGACCTCCCCGACTGCTACCGTTTCGATGCCTGGTGCGTTGCCGAACGCCAAGCCCTGCTGCAGCTGCACGAGGAGGTCTTGCAGACGCTGGTGCAACGGCTGAAAGACCAGCCCGATGCCGCGTTACCCTACGCCCGTGATCGACTCCTGCTCGACCCCCTCTGGGAGGATGCCCACGCCGACCTGGTCATGCTGCTGCACGCCATGGGGCGGACTGCCGAGGCACGGGAGCGTTACGAGCAGTGCCGGCGGGTACTGCAGCACGAACTCGGGGAAGCACCCTCGGCACGGCTAGAAGCGTTGCACCGGCAGTTGAGCTCGACTCCGCCTGCTCGCACCACGGGGTCGCCTTCGCCTCTGCCTTCGCCCGCACCATCGGCGGAAGTGCCGTCCCTGGTTGGCCGTCGCAGGGAACTGGCTTGCGTTCGGGAGGCGCTGGAGGAGGGCGCCCCGCTACTCATCAGCGGCGAGCCGGGCATCGGCAAGTCGCGTCTACTGCAGGAAATCGCCGCCCAGCTTCATGCCAGGGGCACCCAGGTGCTCAGCGGACGGGCGTTCGAAATGGATGCGACCCGCCCCTATGCCCCCTGGATCGACGCCCTGCGCTCGCTCCCTTCCACTACCATCCCCGTCGCGCTACGGCCGGAACTCGCCGCCCTGCTGCCCGAGCTGGGGCCCGCTACCGAAGACCCGGGGAATCGCAACCGCCTGTTCAACGCGGTCGCCCAGTGGCTGGTGGCGTTGGTCCGGGGCGGCCTGCCCCTCGTCGTGATCCTGGACGACCTGCAGTGGTTCGACGAGGCATCGGCAGCCCTGCTGCACTATTTGGCTCGTGGCACCGCCGGCTATCCGATGGCGTTCCTCTTGGCGACCCGCGGGGGGGAACTGGAATGCAATTCGGCGGCCCAGCGCCTGGTTCATTCGCTTCGCCGCGATCATGCCCTGAGGGTGTTGACGTTGGCGCCGCTCTCCGCCGCGGAGACGGCAACCGTCGCGCACAGCGTGGCACCGGGCGTGGACGGCGACCACGTCTTTCGCGAGTCCGAGGGCAACCCCCTGTTCGCCCTGGAGATCGCGCGCGCCCATCAGGGCGGCCAGCCGCTTCTGGGCGATACCCTGGGCGGTCTGATTGCCGGTCGTCTGGCAGGCGTTGGCGAGGAGGCAGCCGCGCTGCTGCCATGGGCCGCGGCACTCGGGCGCCGGCTCAATCCGGATCGATTGGCGGCGGTGATGCATCTGCCATGCACGACGCTGCTGCTCGGCCTGGAGGATCTGGAACGCCGTGCCATCCTGCGCGCGACCGAGGGAGGGCGTTACGAGTTCACCCATGACCTGATCCGCAGGGCGGCCTACCTCTCTCTCTCCGAACCACGTCGACGCTTGATCCACCTGCAAATCGCTCGGAGCCTGGCTCGCAGCATCGAGCAGTCGAGGCTGTGGTCTCGAAAACGCCTCATACCCCCGGCGCTCGCCGCAGGTCAGGCGCGCTCCCGCCTCATGGAGGAGTCGTCTGCCGCCGAAGTGGCTTATCACGCCAGCCAGGGAGGCGATCACGCGCTCGCCGCCCACGCCTGTGCGGTGGCGGGCCGCCATGCGTTGCGGATCCACGCCTACGAGGACGCCGCGGCACTGGCACGGCAGGGCCAGAGTCATCTCGAGCCACTGCCCGACGACATGCGGCTGCAGCGCGCCTTCGAATTCCTGGAACTGTACATTCATCCGGGCATGGAGCCGTTTCAGCCGCCCGACCTGGAGCAGCGGCTGCGTACCCTCGTGGCTGAGGCTCGGGCGACCGGCACGAGCACCCAGGTGCATGATGGGCTCTACCTGATCGGCGTACTGCTCTATCTGCGCGGGCGCTATAGTGACGCTTTGGATCTCACCATCCGGGCGGAACGCGCCGGACGCATGGCCGAACCCGCCACCGTGGTCCAGGCCGTGGCCGACACGGCCCGCTGTCTCGGCATGTTGGGCCGTGACATGGATCGGGCGGCCCAGCTTGCCGAGGAGGCACAGCAGCTTGCCGAGCAGCTCGATGTACGGGAACCCGGCTGCGAACTCCCCCTGGCGCTCGGCCTGGTCAGCCACCATCGCGGTGAGTTGCTGCAGGCACGGGCATATATCGAGCAGGCGCTGGAACTCGCCAAGCGCGATCGGACCCCCTGGTGGGAGTGTTACTGCCTGTCCCGCCTGCCCATGATCGAGCTGGAGCGGCAGGCGCCGGACGATGCGCTGGAGTGCTGCCGTGCCCTGCAAGTCGTTGCCGACACGCTAGGGGAGGGCAGCGGGGCCGAGGTGCCATTTGCCCGGGCGCTGGAGGCCCTGGCGAGGCTGCAACGCGGAGAGCGCCAGGCGGTGGCCGGATTGGACCTTGCCCTGGAGCAGCTGAACACGGCGGACAGCCAGTGGATGATCGCCTATGTGCAGAACCTGGCGGCCTGGGATGACTGGGAGGCGGGCCGGGCCGATGCTGCCCGGCAGCGGGCCGAGGCGGCATTGCGGGCCGCCGAGGCGGTGGGTCAGGCGGATGAGTTGACCGTGTCGCGCGCTTTGCTCCTGCGGGTCGCCCTGAGCGGGGGCGACCGAGAAACGGCTCTGGCTCACCTGGAACAGCTGAATGCCGACGACCACCGCTGCCCCTCCGCCCGTGCCCGACGCGCAGCCCGGGATGCGCAGGCCGCCGCCCATTGCCATCTGCCCGTTCGATGATTTTTTGCCGTTTCCACACCCCTTCCAACGCCCATCCCAACGCTCGTGTGCTCTGCTGAGATTGTCCGCTCCAAGATGCGTGGCAGTCAGCCGCCGACCTCAGGCGTCAGTTGCCCGCACCCCGGGGGCTGGACCGACCAACACACCGAGCTGACTGGAAACGACAGGTTTCGTGGGAGGCAGCAATGAAAACCATCCTTATCACCACGGCCGCGGCACTCACCCTGGCCGCCACCACCGGATTCTCTGCCCCGGCATATAGCAGCGAGGCGCCGGATTTCGTCAAGGACACCTTCCCCGAACAGGGGATCGAAGGGGCCTGGCAGAACATCCAGTCCGTGATTGGAGACCCGGATTCGGCACTCGATGGCAAGACCAAGGAGCTCATCGCGCTTGCCGTCTCGGCGCAGATTCCCTGCGATTACTGCATCTACTCCCACACGGTGGGGGCGCAGGCGCATGGTGCCACCGACGCCGAGATCAGGGAGGCCCTGGCGACGGCTGGGCTGATCCGCAAGTGGAGCACCCTGCTCAACGGCTTCCAGTACGACATGGATGCGTTTCGCCAGGAAGTCGATGCCATGTACGAAGGGGAGTGACGCGAAAGCGTTTCGCTATCCACCAATGAGAGGCAGCAACTGTCTGTGCGGCCCTTCGGGGCCGCACGGATGCGTCGACGGTCATCCGGTGTCCCGCTGCCGGGAGGAATACCATGGAAGCGCACACCCCAACGACTCACACCACGCCGTCAGACACCGCTCGTCTAGCCGAGGCATTGAGGCGCGCGGGACGTCCGCCGTCGTTCGCCGAGCCGGCAAAGGCGCAGTTCCTCGATGGCGGCCGCACCGGCGCCAGGGTCACCCGGCTGAGTTGTGCGGATGGCGCCAGCTTCGTGCTCAAGGTCATCCCCCGCCAGCGCGCCTTTCGGGAGGCGCTTGGCCACGACGGTGAAGCGGCCGCCTGGCTGGCAGGAACGACACGCGCCCTCCCGTCACCGCTGGTCAATCCCACCCTGGACGCCAGCTTCCATCCGGAGCGGGACGAATGGTGGCTGCTTATGGAGGACGTCTCCCCGGGCATCGTCTCCCGCAGTGGCTGGACCGAGGGGCACACCCGGCAGCTTTTCACGGCCATGGCGGGCCTGCACGCGGCCCACTGGGAGGACCCGGCGATACCCCGAGCAGGCATTGGGGACCTGGCCGCCACCACCGCGCTGCTCGTGGAGATTGCCCTGCACGAAGCGACGGGACGCGCCTCCGTCGAATGGGCGGCATCCAGCGCCGAACAGTTCCAGGTGCCCCGTGTACTGCTTCCCGGCTTTTTGGAAGCCGCCGGGGATCGCAATGCCGACTTCTACTTGGCGCTACTGCGACGTTGGCGGGATATCGTCTCGGCACTCGACGACTATCCCCCCACGCTGCTTCACGGTGACCTTCGGCGCGCCAACATCGCTTTTATGGATGAGCGGGTGGTGCTCTTCGACTGGGAATTGGCGGCCCGGGGATCGGCCGCGGCCGACCTGGCATGGCACTGGTTCCTGCATTGGCGCCGGCACCGGCCAGATGACCGTCGCCATCGCCCGGCTCGTTCGTTCCCAGGGTAGTGTGCACGCCCTGGATCTCTCGCCTGGCCTGCTCCAGCACGCCCACCGTGCCGCCTGGCAGGCGGGTGTCCAAGACCGCGTGGTGACAGAGGCGGGCGACGCCCGTGCAATGCCCTACCGCGATGGCGGTTTCGACGCCGCCATCTGCCGCTGGGTACTGCTGCATCTACCCGACCCAGAGCGAGTCGTCACGGAGATGGGCCGGGTGGTGCGCCCGGGCGGGCGCATCCTCTGTGTGGAGGCTGACTGGGAGACCCTGGCCGTGTATCCGGGCGATCCCGAGGTCACGCGCCGGGTCGTGCACGCCAACGTGGACCGCCAAGTAGACGGTCGCGTCGGCCGCAGGCTGGTACCGCTGCTGCGCTCCGCCGGCCTGCAAAGGGTCTCGGCAGTCCCCATCGTCGCCCTGGACCTGAGCGGCGACTGGCTGCCCTTCCTGCGTTCGCGTGTGGATATCGCGGCGCAGGCCGGGGTGCCGGCTCACACCCTGTCAGCCTGGTGGAGGGCGATCGAGGCCGCCGCCGACGCCGGCGACTACCTGTTCAGCTTCACGCAGTATGGCGTGGTCGGTACGGTGCCATCGCTCAGCGCCCGTGACTCCCGGGCCGGCCCAGGGCCCCGATGATCCCCCGGTCGCTGAACGACGCCCGTCACCGCGACCTCGGCATGGCGATGCCCGTGGCGGGTGTGTGGAGGAGGGGGAGCCGGGTGTTGTCGATGGCGTGGCGCATGGATCTGGACGGTGGTGGGCGAGGCGGGAGTGAGGCCGTGCGCTGCGGACTGCCGGACTCCCACCTCGTTTCATCCCGATCCACTGCCGTCAGTGCGTGGCGCCGATGGGCAGGTCGGGACAGCTCTGCTCGGGCTCGCGGGGCAGCGTCAGGCCCTGGCCGTTCTCGCCCTCGGGGGCGTTGAAGAAGGTCGCCACCACCACGGCGGCCTCGTCCTCGCTGGGGTTGAAAGAGCTGTGGATGTTGTCGAACCCCGGGTCGATGAACAGCTCACCCGCCGTATAGGGTCGCTCCACGCAGTCGTCAGGATAGACGTAGACCAGGGTGCCCTGGCGGATGGTGGCGATCACCGGGCCTGGGTGGGTGTGCCAGGGGAAGGCCGCCCCCGGCTGGACGGTGATCTCGGCCATGGCGACCCGCCCGGGGTCGGGCAGTTCCAGGACCTGGCGGTCCCGGCCCTCGACGGCGAGGCTGATCTGGATGCTCACCTCGTCGGTGATGGCGCTGCGCTCGGTCAGCTCCTGCACGGCGATAGGCGGTGGGTCGTCGCTCGCCGCCAGCGGTGGGGCGGTCAGCGCCAGGGCGCCGAGGGCAAGGGCAGCGAGGGTCAGGGGATGGGGCGCTTGGGGTTTCATCGTAATTCTCCTTCGTCTCGTTAGACGTGATGATCACGCCGGGGGCGCCGGCGGGATGTTGTGGTTGTGGCAGAACAGGTTGTGCGGGTCGTAGCGCGCCTTGATCTGGGCCAGGCGCGCGTAGTTCTCGCCATAGGTGGCCCGGATTCGGTCGTGGCCCTCGTCCATCATGAAGTTCACGTAGGCCCCGCCGGCCGAGCTGGGGTGTAGGGCCTCCCAGTAGCGCACCGCCCAGTCGCGCACGCGGTCGGCGTTGGCCGGGTCGGGGTCGATGCCCACCACCACGGCGTTCCAGTTGGCCTCCCGGTGGTGGAAGGCGCTCGCCTCCCGGCCGACCCGCTGGGCGGCCCCGTCGATGGGGTAGAGGTGCATGGTGGAGAGCGGGGTGGGCACCTCGGCGAAGCGTTCGTGAACGGCGATCGCCTCGTCGGTGATCTCCCTGAAGAAGTCGCCTCGCCAGTAGGAGTGCAGCCCCGGCGGGTAGAGGGGGTCGAAGACCGACTGCAGGGCCGGGAAGGGCACCTCGTGGATACCGTCCAGCAGCGGCCGGCCGAATTGGCGCACCGGCGCCAGGGTGGCATCGGCCGCGTCGGGATCGCCGCTGTAGACCCAGACGACGCCACAGACATGGCGACCCTGCAGGGCCTCGGGGAAGGGCGGCGCCGGCGGGACGGTGCCGACCAGGAAGAAGCCGTTGAGCGTCTCCGGCGCGGCGGGCAGGAACTCCCGGTACCAGCGCAGCACCTCCCCGGTATCGGCCAGGTCGTAGAGGACCGGTCCGGCCATGACGTTGCGCACCGGGTGGCAGCGGAACTGGAAGGCGGTGACTACCCCGAAGTTGCCGCCGCCGCCGCGCAGGGCGCCCTGCAGTGCCTCGAGGGCGGCCTGTGACAGTTCACCGTTGTTTGCCATGGGAGTGCCTCCTGATCGTTCGATGGGCGTCTCGAGCATGGACCGCACGGCGTTTGCCAGGCGTTCGGCAGGCGTTCGCCGCGCAGCGAGGGGCGTTCGTGTATGGTCGTGAATGAGGCGGTGGACGTCAGCCGTGGACCTGGTCGAGCAGGGCGTCTACGGCAGCCAGCTCGGCGGGGTTGCCGCCGGCGGCCTGGGCCCGCAGGGCGGCGAGCCGATCGCGGGCCGTCTCGGGGTGGTTGGCGGCGGGGCCGCGGCGCGCCAGGTCGAGGGCGGAGCGCAGTTGCAGGGCCAGTGCGCCCTGCTCGGTGGCGCAGGCCAGGGCCCGCTCGAGGTGGGGCTTGGCCTCACCCGCCGGACACAGGGTGGCCTCCAGCCGCCAGAGTTCGGCGAGCCACCAGCGGTCGCCGTGGGTCTCGGCCCAGGTCCGCGCCTCGCCCAGCACCCGGCGGGCCTCCTCGGGGCGGCCGGTCTCGGCGAGTACCTCGGCGAGTAGGGCCAGCCAGAACGGCAGGCGCGCGCCGGCATGTTGCTGGCGCAGCTGCTCGATGCCCTGGCGGATCAGCGCCTCGCCCGCTGCCCCGCCGGTCAGGCGACCGGCCAGAATCCGTCCCCACTCGCCGTAGTAGGCGAAGCCGTAACGCGTGCTCAGGCGCCGCACCCTGGCAGCATGCTCGTCGGTGCGCTCGGGGTCACCCAGCAGGTGGTGGGTGATCGCCGCATAGGCGTGGGCGATCGCCGCCTCGAAGGGATGGCCGGAGGCCTCGGCCAGCTCCAGGGCGGCGGTGGCGTTCGCCGCCGCGGCCGCGCTGTGGCCGAGCAGTCAGTGGAGATGGGCCCGGGCGCCGCGCAGCAGCACGCCGGCGCGAAAGCCGAACAGGGAGCGGTCATCCGCGTCCGCCTCCCGATCGAGGCGCTCGAGGCAGGCCAGCGCCTCGCGGTGGCGGCCGAGGGCGAACAGCGGCAGCGCCAGGGCCTGGGCGTACCAGCCGGCCGGCGCCGTTGGCGACGCCAGTCGCTGTCCCAGGTCGGCGGCCTCCTGCATGCGCCCCTGGACGAAGCAGTGCCAGCAGAGGGCGGCCTGGCCAAGCGCCGCCTCAGGCGTCTCGCCGAGCCGCTCGCAGAGCGCCACGCTATGCTCGATCGCCGCGCCGACCCGGGGGGCCGCATAGCCGAGCAGGCTGACCAGCGGTGGCACCTGGGCCTCGCGCAGCGTCAGCTCCTGGCGGTCGCGGGTCACGCTCGCCGGCTGGGCGGCCAGTAGGTCGAGCGCCCGGTCGTAGTGGCCGATGGCGTCGTCCAGGGCGAACACCGCCATGGCGGCCTCGGCGGCCCGGGCGTGGTGATGGAGCGCCCGCTCCGGCAGGCCCCCGGCCTCGAACTGCTCGGCGATCAGCCCCGCCACGACGAGCCGCTGATCGGTCCGCTGCTGTTCCAGGGTGAAGGCCAGGCGCCGGTGCAGCAGGCGGCGGTGCGGCGGGGTGAGCCGGCGATAGGCGGTATCGCGGAGCAGGTCGTGAGCGATGTCGTAGGTGGAGGGCGAGTGCTCGCGCAGCAGCCGCCGCTGCCAGAGCTCGTCCAGGGCGACCTGCAGGCTGGCCTCGTCCAGCTCGCTGGCGGCGGCCAGCAGTTCGAGGGAGACGTCCCGGCCCAGGGCGGCCGTCAGCCCGAGCAATTCCTCCGCCGCCGGATCCAGCCGGGCGAGTCGCTGCTCCAGGATCGCCTCGATCCGCGACGGGATCGTGCCCCCTTCCCGCAGCGACTCGACCACGAACAGCGGGAAGCCGCCGGTACGGGCGTGCAGGCGGCGGGCGCCCGCGGTGTCGAGCGGGGCCCCGTGCAGGGCGGCGGCGAGGTCGGCGGTCTGCGCCGCCGTCAGCGGCGTCAGCTCGATCCGCTGCAGCAGGCCCTGGGCCTGCAACCGACGGCAGCAGGCGACCAGCTCCCGGTTGTCGTCGAGCTCCTCGCTGCGCAGGGTGGTGAGCAGCAGCAGGGGGGCGGCCGGCTCGAGGTGCAGCAGGACCTCGAGCCAGGTCAGGGTCTCCCGGTCGCACCACTGCAGGTCGTCGAGCAGCAGTAGGGTGGGACGCCCAATGGCCAGGAGGGCCCGTGCCAGGCCCTCGAAGAACTGGCGGCGCTGCCAGGCGTCGGCCAGGGGGGCCGGCGAGGCGGTCTGGCCGCTGGCCAGTTCGGGCACCAGCCGGCCGACCTCGCCGCGCCAGGTCGATTCCAGCCGCTCGATGGCCGGTCGCAGCGCCGCGCTGCGCAGCCATTCGGCCACCGGCGCCAGCGCCAGGCGGACCCGGGAGGGAAAGCAGCTGGCCTGCAACACCGGGTCGCCCCGGCGGCGGAGGGCCTGGGCGAGCTCCGTCGCCAGGCGCGTCTTGCCGACGCCGGCCTCGCCGGCGATGGCGATCAGCCGCGGCCCCTGGGCGACCCTCTTCCAGGCGGCCTCGAGGGCGGCCTGCTCGGCGTCCCGGCCGATCAGCGGGGCCGCCGGGTGGCGCGCCGGTGTCTCGGCCGGGGGTGGTTCGTCGGGGGTCGACAGCTCGTCACGGAGGGCCTGGGTGGCGGCGGAGGGCTCGACCCCCAGGGTACGCGCCAGGACGTCGGCACAGCGCTGGCCGGTGCGCAGCGCCATGGCGCGGTCGCCGACGCGCGCCTGCAGCCGCATCAGGGTGCGATAGCCGGCCTCCTCGAGGGGTTCGAGCTCCACCCGTCGGCGGGCGTGCTCGATCGCCTCCGCCAGCCGGTCGCGTTCGGCCAGGGTGGCGACCAGGCGGTCGAGCAGGGCGACGCAGCGGTGGTGCAGGCGTTCGCGTGCCTCGAGCACCCAGTCGTTGTAGAGGGCGGGGAGCAGGTCGCCGCCGTAGGCGTCCAGCGCCCGCTGGGCGGCGGCCAGGAGGGTGTCGGCGTAGGCGTCCAGCGCCCGCTGGGCGGCGGCCAGGAGGGTGTCGGCGTCCTCGGCGTCTTTGGCCTCGTCGGCGGCCTGGCGGAAGGCGAGCAGGTCGAGGCGGCAGGGCGCCGCTTCGCGCCAGCCCAGGCTGTTGGCATCCACGGCGAGGCAGCGGTCCGGGTCGGGCAGGACGGCACGCAGCTGATGCAGCTCGCGGCGCAGGTTGGTCCGGGCCTGGGCCTCGCTGGAGCCGGGCCAGAACAGCCCCGCCAGCCGCTGGCGGGGCTGGGGCGTCCCGGCATGCAGCGCCAGATAGGCCAGCAGGCCCAGGGCCTTCGACGAGTGAATGGTCTCGACCGGCTTCCCTGCGGCCAGGACCCGCTGCTCGCCCAGCAGGCGGATTTCCAGCATGGCGCGCCCTCGTCACCGATGTTTCGGCCCGGCGGACTCGCCGGGCCGGATAAGCTGCCCTCGATTAGCCAGTATAGTGGCGGGGCCGATCCCGGAGCTCAGCCCGGGAGGGCGAACCTGGGTCGCGTCTGGCCAGCCGGTCGGTGCAGTCCGCGACACTCTGCGGGAGAAGGATAAGAGGGCTTTAGCAGAGCCGGCTGCCCAGCAGCAGCAGGCTGGCGTCGGCGACCTGCCAGCCCCACCAGCCAAGCACCAGGGCCGCGACGGTGAGGGCGGCCGCGGCGAGGCGTATCAGAACGAGACGGGTCATGCCTGGGCCTCCGTGGGAGTGGGGCGGTGAATCGGCTCCTCGCTGATGAACCAGTGCAGCAGGGCCGCCACCACCGAGAGCATAATGGCGATCTTCCAGACCACATCATAGTGGCCGGTGAGATCGTAGAGCCAGCCGCCCAGCCAGACGCCCATGAAGGAGCCGAGCTGGTGGAAGAGAAAGACGATGCCGCCGAGCATCGAGAGATGGCGCACGCCGAAGACCACGGCGACGATGCCGTTGGTCAAGGGGACGGTGGAGAGCCACAGCAGGCCCATGGCGATGCCAAAGGCATAGGCGCTGGCCGGGCTCAGCGGCACCAGGAACACGAAGGCGGTGATCACTACCCCGCGGGTCAGGTAGAGCCAGGTGAGCAGCCGCGCCTTGGAGAGGTGGCCGCCTAGCCAGCCGGCGGAGTAGGTGCCGATGATATTGAAGAGCCCCACCAGCGCCAGTACGGTGCTGCCCACGTGCACCGCCAGGCCGCTGTCGAACAGGTAGCCCGGCAGGTGCACGCCGATGAACACCACCTGAAAGCCACATACGAAGAAGCCCAGGCACAGCAGCCAGAAGCCGCGGTGGCCGGCGGCTTCATCCAGGGCGGCGCCCAGGGTGATATCGCTGGCGCGGCGTGGCGAGGGGCGGTCGCGCAGCATGCCACCTAGCGGCACCATCAGCGCCGCCATGGCGCCCATCACCAGCAGCGCCGCCGACCAGCCCAGCCACTCCAGCAGGCCTAGGGTGCCTGGCAGCATGGCGAACTGGCCGAAGGAGCCGGCGGCACTAACGATGCCCATGGCCATGCTGCGCTTTTCCGGTGCCACGGCACGTCCCACGGCGCCGAGGATCACCGAGAAGGTAGT
This sequence comes from Billgrantia campisalis, assembly GCF_022341425.1. GTDB lineage: Bacteria > Pseudomonadota > Gammaproteobacteria > Pseudomonadales > Halomonadaceae > Halomonas > Halomonas campisalis. The sequence goes on from NZ_JABFUC010000012.1 coordinate 64,613, forward strand.
GCCGGACAGGCCCAGCCCGATCAACACCCCAGCGGAGAGTGACATGCCCAGGGCGGTATCCGACAGCCCCATGAACATCAGGCCCACCGCATAGAGCAGCCCGCCGATCGCGGCGACTCTCGCGGCGCCGAAGCGGTCGGCCAGCGCACCGGTGAAGGGCTGCGCCAGGCCCCAGATCAGGTTCTGCAGCGCCAGGGCGAAGGCGAACACCTCGCGTCCCCAGCCCAGGTCGCTGCTCATCGGCTCCAGAAACAGCCCGAAGCCGTGGCGTAGGCCCATGGCCAGGGAGATCACGAGGCTGCCGACGAGGATCAGCAGCAGGGTGTGGCGGCGAAGGGCGTCCATGGGCGTACCGGTTTGCAGACTAATGATCTCCACTATCGCCTGTGGCGTCGGCGATGGCTACTGTCGCGTTATGGCGACAGTTGTGTAGCCGTGGCGCCACATGGGTAGCGTGGCCGAGCTTCGCTAGAATGCCATCCCCGTCAGATAACCAGGAGATTCCCCATGCCCCGGCGCCTGTTAACCCTTTGTATCGTTGTGCTAGCCGCCATCCTGGTGGCCGGCTGCAGCTACCAGCCCGCGCGCATCAAGTCGGAGCCGCTGATCGTCATCGACGATGACCGCGGCCATAAGGGACGCAGCAGCCATAAGGGACGCAGCCGCGGCTTTTGCCCTCCGGGGTTGCGTATGCAGGGCCGTTGCTAGCTAGATACCATCTCTGGAACCTTCGGTCTGTCCTTGATTAGGCAAGGTAAGCGGTTTGCCCTGCCACCGGCTAGGCTAAGCGTATAAGCTGAGCACCTATAGGCCTTGCCGCCGTGCAGGCCGCATAAGAACCCTGACCGATCATGCCGCTTCAGCAAGGACACCAGGATGAAGCTCTTCTATCACCCCGACCAGGAGCGCCACGCGCCCGCTACCTTCCTGCTGCGTGGTCAGCCGGCGCCGTCCCCCGAGGGGCCGCTGCGCGCCGAACTGCTCTCCCGTGGCCTGGCCGACATCGGGCTGTCGCTGACCGCCCCCGCCGAAGTCGACAGCCCGATCCTGCGCAGCCGACTGGCCAAGGTGCATACGCCGCGCTACCTGACCTTCCTCGAGACGATCCATGCCCGCTGGCAAGCGCTGCCGGGTGCGGCCGAACTGGTATCGCCCAACGTCCACCCCTGCGGCGGCGGTCATCACTATCCGCGCCATCCGGTGGGGCAGGCGGGCTGGCACCTGCATGACATGGCCTGCCCGATCGGTGCCGAGAGCTTTCATGGCATCCTGGCCAGCGCCGCCACGGCCCAGGCGGCGGCGGAAGCGCTGTTGAACGGCCACGGCACCACCTATGCGCTGTGCCGCCCGCCCGGCCACCATGCCGGGCCCGACCGGGCCGGCGGCTTCTGCTTTCTGAACAACTCGGCCCTGGCCGCCACGGTGCTGCGCGAACACTTCTCCCGGGTCGCCATCGTCGACGTGGACCTGCACCACGGTAACGGCACCCAGGATATCTTCTACTATCGTGGCGATGTCTGGACCGGGTCACTGCACGCCGACCCGGCGGACTTCTACCCCTTTTTCTGGGGAGGCGCCAACGAGGAGGGCATGGGAGAGGGGCTGGGCGCCAACGTCAACCTGCCGCTGGCGCTGGGCAGCGACGGGGCGGCTTTTCTTGCTGCCCTGGATACGCTGCTGGAGCGCCTGGCTGATTTCCGCCCCGATGCGGTGGTGGTGGCCCTGGGGCTCGACGCCCATCGCGACGACCCCCTGGCCGGACTGGCCCTGGAGACCGCCGACTTTGAGGCCGTGGGCCGGCGCCTGGCTCGCCTCGCGCTGCCCACGGTGCTGGTGCAGGAGGGCGGCTACCCGACCGATGTCCTGGGGCACAACTTGGCCGCCTTCATGGGTGGCTTCACTGACGCCTGAGCGTCGTTATACAACCTGAGAGAGACTTTTCGCCATGACCGTCAGCTATCACGACAGCAACGCCCGCATGAGCCAGATCACCGTGTACAACGGTACCGTCTACCTGGCCGGGCAGGTGCCCACCGATGCCACCGCCGACATGCGCGGCCAGACCGAGCAGGTATTGGGGCGCATCGATGCGCTGCTGGCCGAGGCCGGCACCTCCAAGGAGCACCTGGTTTCGGCGCAGATCTGGGTCACCAGCATGACCGAGTTCGATCAGATGAATGCCGCCTGGGATGCCTGGGTGGTGCCCGGACGGCCGCCGGTGCGCGCCGCGGTGGAAGCCAAGCTGGCCAAGCCGGAGTGGAAGGTCGAGATCATGGTTGTCGCTGCACTGCCGGAGGCCTGATATGCGCATCATCAGTGCCGACGAGGTTGCCGCTTCACTGCCCTGGCCGGCGCTGGTGGAGCGGTTGGCGACGACCTTCCGTCAGGGCGTGGTGTCGCCGCCACGCCACCATCACGCCATGCACCGCCCGGACGGCGAGGCCACCCTGCTGCTGATGCCGGCCTGGGAGCGGGACGGCTATATCGGGGTGAAGATGGTCAATGTCTTCCCCCAGAACGCCGACCACGGCCTTCCCGCCATTTCTGGGGTCTATTTCCTTAGCGAGGGCGCCCATGGGCGCCCCCTGGCCTGCCTGGATGGCAGCGAGCTGACCCGGCGGCGTACCGCGGCGGCCTCTGCGCTGGCGGCACGGGAGCTGGCCCGAGCCGATGCCGAAACCCTGCTGGTGGTGGGCACCGGCAAGCTGGCCCCGATGGTGATCGAGGCCCATGCCGCGGTGCGGCCGATCAGGCGCGTGCGCATCTGGGGACGTCATCCGGAGAAGGCCGAGCGGCTGGCCGCCGACTATGCCGACCGCTTCGATGCGGAGGCCGTCACCGACCTGGAACAGGCCGCCCGGGAGGCCGATCTGATCAGCTGCGTGACGCTTTCCAGCGAGCCGTTGATCCGCGGCGCCTGGCTGACCCCCGGCACCCATCTGGATCTGATCGGCGCCTTCCGGCCGACCATGCGTGAGACCGATGCCGACTGCCTGCGACGCAGCGAGGTGTTCGTGGATACCTACGCGGGGGCCAAGGGCGAGGCGGGCGACATTCTCCAGGCCATCGACGAAGGGGCCTTTGCCTTCAGCGATATTCGCGCCGAGCTGGCCGAGCTCTTGACGGGGCAGCGGCCGGGGCGCTCGTCGGATGACGCCATCACGCTGTTCAAGTCGGTGGGCGCCTCGCTGGAGGACCTGGCCGCGGCCATCGAGGTGTGGGAGCGGCTGGAGCGGGCGGAATGACGATGGGAGCGGACAGCGCAGGTTCGGCCCCGGGAGGGCGCGATGCCGCAGAGGCCACCGGCTTCTTCTGGCATGAGCGCTGTTTCTGGCATGACCCGGGCGCCATCGGTGTGTTCGCCTCGCCCGGCGAGTTTCTACAGCCCCAGCCGGCTTCCGAAAGCCCCGAGAGCAAGCGGCGGCTCAAGAACCTGCTCGAGGTGTCGGGGCTGATCGACGAGCTGGTGGTGCGCAAGCCGGCGCCGGCAAGCCGAGAGGATCTCGAGCGCTTCCATGCCCCCGGCTATCTCGATGCCCTGGAGGCCGGCGACCGGGCCCGCGGCGGCGACGGCGGCGACTGCGCCCCCTATACGCCGGGCAGCCTGGCGGCAGCGCGGCAATCGGCGGGGCTGGCCATCGCGGCGGTGGAGGCGGTGGCCACCGGCGAGCTGGCCAGCGCCTATGCGCTGTGCCGCCCACCCGGGCATCATGCCGAGGCCGACCGGGGCCGGGGCTTCTGCCTGCTGGGCAATATTCCGGTGGCGGTGATGCGTGCCCGGGCATTGGAACAGGTTGGGCGGGTGGCCATCCTCGACTGGGACGTGCATCACGGCAACGGCCAGCAGGCGGCCTTCTACGCCGATCCCGAAGTGTTCACCCTGTCGATCCACCAGGCCGGCAACTATCCTCTGGAGACCGGATATTTCGAGGAGCAGGGGGAAGGGCCCGGCCTGGGTGCCAACCTCAACCTGCCGCTGCCGCCGGGGTGTGGGATCGGCGCCTACGCCTACGCCATGGACGAGCTGGTCCTGCCGGCCATCGAAGCCTTTGCCCCGGAGCTGATCGTGGTGGCCTGCGGCTATGACGCCTGCGCCAAGGACCCGCTGGGCAAGATGCTGCTCAATAGCGCGGCCTTCGCCGACATGACCCATCGACTCAAGGCGCTGGCCGGGCGGCTCGGCAATGTCGGGCTGGTAATGATCCACGAGGGGGGCTATTCGGAAGGCTATGTGCCGCTCTGTGGCCATGCGGTGATCCAGGCGCTGGCCGCTAGCCGGATCACTGTGCCCGATTCCCAGAACGACGAGATTGCCGCCTGGGCCTACCAGGCGCTGCAGCCCCACCAGCGCGAGCTGATCGACGGCTGGCGTCGGGCCTGGGCCGTGCCAACGAGGAGAGACGATGACGCCACTGGATGATCGCGACGGCTGGATCTGGCATGACGGCGAGTGGCTGGCGTGGCGGGAGGCCCGTACCCACCTGCTGAATCATACCCTGCATTACGGCATGGGCTGCTTCGAAGGCGTGCGGGCCTATGCGGGCGCCGATGGCACCCACCTGTTCCGGGTGGCGGAGCACACCCGGCGCCTGGCCGACAGCGCCCATGCCCTGGACATGGCGCTCGATATCAGCGAGGCGGAGCTGATCGAGGCCCAGCGGCAATGTCTCGCGCGAAACGGCCTCACCAACGCCTACCTCAAGCCGACGGTGTTCTTTGGCTCCGAGGGCCTGGGGCTGCGCGCCAAGGGCCTCAGCGTGCATGTGATGATCGCCGCCTGGGACCTGGGCGACTATATCTCTCCCGAAGCGGCATCCATCGGGCTGCGCGCGTTGACCTCCTCCTGGGCGCGGCACCACGTCAACATCAGCCTGTGTCGCGCCAAGACCAACGGTCACTACGTGAATTCGATGCTGGCGCTGAACACGGCGGTCAAGGCGGGCTTCGACGAGGCGATCATGCTCGACCCCGAGGGCTATGTCGCCGAGGCCTCGGCGGCCAATGTCTTCCTGGTGCGCGACGGCGTGCTGCATACCCCCGAGGTGACCTCCTGTTTGCAGGGCATCACCCGGGACAGCGTGATTCGCCTGGCCCGCGAGGTGCTGGGGGTGGAAGTGCAGGAGCGCCGCATCACCCGCGACGAGCTGTATACCGCCGATGAGGCGTTCGTCACCGGCACCGCCGCCGAGATCCTGCCGCTTCGCGAGCTCGACGGTCGCCGCATCGGGGCACGTGCCGGCGCGCCGCCGCCCGATCATCCCATTCCCCAAGACGCTCTCACCGCACGGCTGCAGCACTGCTACCGACGGGTGACCCGGGGCGAGCTGGGCGACGACCTGCAGGGCCTTCGCCACTGGCTGACCCCGGCCTGACCGTGCTCGGCGGCTGTCCGGCGTTGAGGGCAGCCGGCCCGTGACGTGCTAGCCTGACCCGCTTCAGGGACGGGACGGATCGCAATGGTTGTGACACTCTTGGGGAACATCCTCTTCCTGCTTCTCACCCTGGGCATGGCCTGGGGGGCGGCGGCGCTCTGGTATCGGCTCTTGCTGCCGGCGCCCTGGCGACAGTTGACGCTGGGACTCTGGGGACTGGTGGCGGTGGGGCTGGTGGTGCTGGGACTGCAGGGGCAGCGGCTCTCGGCGCTGGGCGGGCAGCTGATACTGCTGGCGGTGCTGCTGGGCTGGTGGTTTCGGCTGCGCCCCACGCATGATCGCCCCTGGGCCGAGGACGTGCTGTTTCTGGCGACGGGCAGCGTGACAGGCTCGCGGCTGACGCTGGACCATGTTCGCCGCTTCGAGTGGCGTACCCGGGATGAGGCGCGGGTCCGCTGGGAGGCGCGCCATTACGATCTCGACCGGCTCGATTCGGTGGATATGATCGTCTCCAGCTGGGGGCGGCCCGCCATTGCCCATGTGATGGTCTCCTTCGGCTTCGGCGGCGAGGACTTCGTGGTCTTCTCGGTGGAGGTGCGCCGACAGAAGGGCGAGCGATTCTCCGAGATCGGCGGGTTCTTCCGCCAGTATGAGCTCGCCATCGTGGCCGCCGACGAGCGCGACGCGGTGCGGCTGCGCAGCAACGTGCGCGGCGAGCAGGTCCAGCTGTTTCGCATCGCCATGTCCCGGGCGGCCATGCGCTCGCTGCTGCTCGCCTATGTCGAGGAGGCCAACCGGCTGGCGGAGACGCCGCGCTTCTACAATACCGTGACCGCCAACTGCACCACCCTGGTCTTTGCCATGGTGCGCGGCATCGGTGTCGGTCTGCCGCATGACTATCGTCTGCTGCTGACCGGCAAGCTGCCGGACTATGCCTTCGAGATGGGCGGCCTGTGGCCGGGGTATTCGCTCGGCGAGCTGAAGCGTCGCGGGGGCATCGTCGAACAGGCGCTGGCGGCGGACGACGATCCGGCCTTTTCGCAACGCATACGCCGGGGTGTGCCGGGCTGGGAGCCGATCACGCTCCCGTCCGATGGCCCGACGTAAGAACGCCACGGGGTATGCCCCGTGGCGTAGCGACCTCCCTGGGCATCGTCCCGATGCCGAACACTCCCGGCCAGGCCTCCTGCCTGCGCGCGTCCGTGTCGTGAGGTGCGACAGTATCCCTTGTCTGTCCCCGTGGGGGACACGGCAGTTATCACACGCCCGGGTGACAAAGCCATAACGGTACGATGACGGGCGAGTGGCAGCGGCCTGATGACAGATTAGTCGCCGGGTCTGGTGTCTTCCAGTGCGCTGAGCAGGCCGCGCAGCAGCGAGAGCTCCTTGCGGCTTGGCTGGGCGCGGGCGAACAGCGCCTGAAGCTGGGACTCGGTGCGGGCGTGGGGCTGGGTCAGAAAGCCGCTTGCCTGCATGACCCGGGCGAGATGGGCGTGGAAGTGGTCGAGCTGCTCCCGGGTGGGCTGGCGCTCCGGGGTCGGTCGCGCAGGGCGGTAGTCGCTCCCCGGGCGCAGCCGCCAGGCCTTGAACACTTCGTAGGCGAGCACCTGCACCGCCTGGGAGAGGTTGAGAATCCCGTAGTCGGGATTGGCGGGAATGCTGACCTGATGGCTGCAACGGCGGATCTCGTCGTTGGTCAGGCCGAAGCGTTCGCGGCCGAATACCAGCGCCACCGGGTCCTCGGCGGCATTGCCTACCAGGGTTTGCGCCATGTCGGCCGGCTCGTCGAAATGGGGCAGCGGCAGGCTGCGCAGCCGGGCGCTGGCCCCCACTACCTGCACGCAGTCGGCCACCGCCTCCTCCAGCGAGCCGACCACCCGGGCATTGGCCACCAGGTCCTCGGCGCCCGCAGCCAGCCGGCTGGCCTCGGGGTCGGGAAACTGGCGGGGGGTGACCAGCACCAGGTCGGTCAGGCCCATGGTCTTCATGGCCCGCGCCGAGGCGCCGATGTTGCCGGGGTGGTAGGTCTGGACGAGGACGATGCGAATGTTGGCAAGCATGGGATAGGCCGCGGGAATCGAAAACGGCGATGGTACCAAAAAACAAGCCCCGCACGTGGCGGGGCTTGCTCAGTCTTGCCGGCCGGAAAGGCCGTGAGGGTGGGGCTGCTTACATCATGCCGCCCATGCCACCCATACCGCCCATGCCACCCATGTCCGGCGCGGCTTCCTTCTCGTCCGGATCGTCGGCGATCATGGCCTCGGTGGTGATCATCAGGCCAGCCACGGAACCGGCGGACTGCAGCGCGGTACGGGTCACCTTGGCCGGGTCCAGCACGCCCATGTCGAACAGGTCGCCGTACTCGCCGGTCTGGGCGTTGTAGCCGAAGTTGCCTTCACCCGCCTTCACCTCGTTGAGGATCACGGAGGCTTCCTGGCCGGCGTTGGTGACGATCTGACGCAGCGGGGCTTCCATGGCGCGCATGGCGATGGCGATGCCGTGAGTCTGGTCCTCGTTGTCGCCCTTGAGGTCCTTGATCTGGGTCAGCACGCGCACCAGGGCGGTACCACCGCCGGGCACCACGCCCTCTTCGACGGCGGCGCGAGTGGAGTGCAGGGCGTCCTCGACGCGGGCCTTCTTCTCCTTCATCTCCACCTCGGTGGCGGCACCGACGCGGATCACGGCCACACCGCCGGCCAGCTTGGCGACGCGCTCCTGGAGCTTCTCACGATCGTAGTCGGAGGAGGTCTCCTCGATCTGGGCGCGGATCTGGCTGACGCGGGCTTCGATGTCGGCCTCGGCGCCGGCGCCGTCGATGATGGTGGTGTTCTCCTTGGACATGGTGATGCGCTTGGCAGTCCCCAGGTGGTCCAGGTTGGCCTGCTCGAGGGTCAGGCCGACCTCTTCGGAGATCACGGTGCCGTTGGTCAGGATGGCGATATCCTGCAGCATGGCCTTGCGACGGTCACCGAAGCCGGGCGCCTTGGCGGCGGCGACCTTGACGATGCCGCGCATGGTGTTGACCACCAGGGTGGCCAGGGCTTCGCCTTCGATGTCCTCGGCGATGATCGCCAGCGGCTTGCCCGCCTTGGCGACGGCTTCCAGCACCGGCAGCAGTTCGCGGATGTTGGAGATCTTCTTGTCGACCAGCAGCAGGTAGGGGTCTTCCAGCTCGACCGCCATGGTGTCCTGGTTGGTCACGAAGTAGGGCGACAGGTAGCCGCGGTCGAACTGCATGCCTTCGACCACTTCCAGCTCGTCTTCCAGGCCACGGCCTTCATCGACGGTGATGACGCCTTCCTTGCCGACCTTCTCCATGGCGTCGGCGATGATCTCGCCGATGCGCGCGTCGCCGTTGGCGGAGATGGTGCCGACCTGGGCGATGGACTTGCGCTCGGTGCAGGGCACGGAGAGGGCCTCGATCTCCTTGACCGCGGCGATGACCGCCTGGTCGATACCGCGCTTGAGATCCATCGGGTTCATGCCCGCGGTCACGCCCTTCATGCCTTCCGTCACGATGGACTGCGCCAGCACGGTGGCGGTGGTGGTGCCGTCACCGGCCACGTCGGAGGTCTTGGAAGCGACTTCCTTGACCATTTGGGCGCCCATGTTCTCGAACTTGTCCTTCAGTTCGATCTCCTTGGCCACGGAGACGCCGTCCTTGGTGACGGTCGGGGCGCCGAAGGATTTTTCGATGACCACGTTACGGCCCTTGGGACCCAGGGTAGCCTTGACGGCGTTGGCCAGTACGTCAACGCCACGGGCCATGCGCTTGCGGGCATCATCGGAGAACTTGATCTGTTTCGCTGCCATTTTTCGTTACTTCCTGTGAGTTCGTGAACGTCGTATGGGGACGGAAAATATGCGTCGTCTCGCGGCGGCGCTTAGCCTTCCACCACGGCGAGAATGTCGGATTCGCTCATGATCAGGACTTCTTCGCCGTCGATCTTCTGTTTCTCGACGCCAAAGCCCTCTTTGAAGATCACGGTGTCGCCGACCTTGACGTCCAGGGGACGCACGTCGCCGCTGTCGAGAATCCGGCCGTTACCGACAGCGAGCACTTCGCCACGAGTCGGTTTTTCCTGGGCGTTGCCCGGAAGCACGATGCCGCCAGCGGTTTTCTGCTCTTCTTCAACGCGACGGACGACGACGCGATCGTGCAAGGGACGGATGTTCATTGCTCACGTTCTCCTGATGGTTTGCTGTGCCATGACGGGCATGGCGGTTTCATCTTCACCCTTCCCGCGAAGGCGGGAAGGCGGAGGCGAAGTCGCCTTCCTTGTCGAAGGTGCCGGACACTGTCCGGCACCGAAGCCTGTTGCTGAGCGTGAAATGGGGCCGGGCTGTTCCCTTTCAAGGGGAAGGGCAAAAAAATTTTGCCGCTGAGCTCGGGGCGCTCGCACCTTAGCGGCGGGTCTCGTCCCGGCCGATGAAGTCACCTTCCAGGGGCTGCTCCCGGCCGGCGTCATGATGCGGCTGATTGGCGCCAGCGCCGCGTTCGCCGCTGGCCTGCTGCCAGTCGTCGGCAGGGCCATGGCTGCGGGCGTCGCCCATGCCCTGGACCCGCACGTGAACGCGGGCCAGTAGCCGGGCCAGCCAGCGGCGTGCCCCGGGGATCACACAGAGAAAGCCCAGGGTGTCGGAGAGAAAGCCCGGTGCCAGCAGCAGAGCGCCGCCGAAGATCAGCGCGGCCCCGGTCAGCAGCTCGCCGGACGGCAGCTCCCCCCGGTCCAGGCGCAGTCGGGCGCGGGCCAGGGCGGCGGTGCCTTCACGGCGAATCAGGTAGAGCCCGATGAAGCCGGTGGCGAGTATCAGTAGCAGGGTGGTCAACAGGCCGATCCGGCTGCCCACCGTGAACAGGATGACGAAATCGAGCAGCGCGAAGAGGGTAAAGAGAAGCAGGAAGGGCATGGTGGCTCCGGGACAATCGGTTCCGAAGAGGATGGGGGCAGAGGCGGGGAAATCAAGAGGGGGGGCGGGGCTCGCCGGGTCGCAGTCGCGCGATAGGCGAGCCAGGAGTTAATGCTGCAATGCACAAGAAATGCTAGGCTGTACTCAAGACTAGCGGGATTTCGGCCGAAATAACGCTATGAGCGCCTATCGAAGCCGGCATTCAAGGGATCTAATAACATCGGGGGAAGTGGAATGAATCTGGACAAGAGCGTGATTGCCATTACCGGCGGGGCCCGCGGCCTCGGTCTCGCCATGGCGCGCCACCTGGGAGCGCAGGGCGCCCGGCTGGCCCTGCTGGACGTTGACAGCGGTGCGCTGGATCAGGCCATCTCGACGCTGCACAGCGAAGGGATCGAGGCGCGCGGCTTCGTGGTCAACGTGGCCGATGAGGCTTCCGTGAAGCAGACATTCGGCGATGTGGCGGCGTCGCTGGGGCCGATCAGCGGCCTGGTCAACAACGCCGGCATCCTGCGCGACGCGCTGCTGGTCAAGGCCAGGGACGGCAAGGTCGAGAAGACCATGTCGCTTGCACAGTGGCAGCAGGTGATCGACGTCAACCTCACCGGGGTCTTCCTGTGTGGACGCGAGGCGGCGGCGCAGATGATCGAGGCGGGCCACCAGGGGGTGATCGTCAATATCTCGAGCATCTCCCGGGCCGGCAATATGGGCCAGAGCAACTACGCCGCCGCCAAGGCCGCCGTGGTGTCGCTGACCACCACCTGGGCGCGAGAACTGGCCCGCTACGGGATTCGCGTGGGGGCCGTGGCGCCGGGGTTCATCGAGACCGACATGACCGCCTCGATGCGTGAGGATATGCTCGAGAAGCTTACCGCCGGCGTGCCGCTCAAGCGACTCGGGGGACCCGAGGATATTGCCGCGAGCGTGGCGTTCATCTTCGAGAACCAGTACTTTACCGGCCGCGTGATCGAGTGCGACGGCGGCCTGCGGCTGTAGCGCTAGCCTTTCACTGTCGTGAGTCACTTGCGGTTGTCCTGCCTCGTCTGTGACGCGGAGCCGATGCCCCCGCCATCCTGGCCGGCGGGGGCATCGGCTGAATCGCCCATCTGATGCCGGGCGTGGTGTCAGAACTCCACCTGGTCGCGCAGGCCATCCACGGTGGCGGAACCGATGCCGCTGACGCGGATCAGGTCATCGGCGCTTTCGAAGCCACCGTTGGCATCGCGCTCCGCGATGATCGCCTCGGCCCGGGTCGGCCCGATGCCCGGCAGCTCCGCCAGCAGCTCGGCATCGGCGGTATTGACGTTGATCGGTGCCAGCTCCTCGGCCAGGGCCAGCGGCGAAAGGGCCAGCAGCAAGCCCAGGATCATGCCCAGTGACGCACCCTTGAAGGTTCCTTTCATGTCGGTTCTCCATGTTGTCGGCAAGGCGACACCGCCCGGGTGTCCTCTTCCAGGCTAGTTGGCGCTAGGGTTCGGCGTCGTCGCCGGATGGCGATGGATTATGTAAGAAAATGTCGATTCAGCCCGCAGGCTCCATCCTCGATGGGCGCCGTTAACGTCGGGCGACTGCTGCCATCGCCCATCGCGTTCCATCACCGCGACACGAAAAGGCCGCATCACCGGTAGCGCGGTAATGCGGCCTTAGAGTGCGGCGAGCTTCGCTGGGCGGGTTGCCTCAGGCGGCGGCCTTGTCCGTGCGGGCGGCCAGGATAAAGTCGTTCTTGTGCAGGCCCTTCATCTCGTGGGACCACCAGGTCACGGTCACCTTGCCCCACTCGGTGAGCAGGGCGGGGTGGTGCCCCACCTCTTCGGCGATCTCGCCGACTCGGTTGGTGAAATCCAGCGCCTGCTTGAAGTTGCGGAACTTGAAGACGCGCTCCAGCTGCTTGACCCCGTCGCGCTCGACGATCTGCCAGTCGGGGATCTCCTGGCGATAGGCCTCGATCTCCTCGTCGGTCACGTGGGGGGCGTCCCAGCTGCAGGCCTCGCACTGCTGATCGGAAAGCTGGCTCATGATGGCTCCTTGTCGTCGTGGGGAACGGATCGTGGAATTAAGATGCTTAGCGCTCAGGCACCGGCCTGAGCGCGTTTCGGGGCAGGCTCGAAGCGGGGCTCGTGGAGCCCCAGCGCCATGGCCTGGTGAACCATGCCCATGATGTCCTGCCCTGCAAGGTCGTGCAGGGTCGAGAGGTCGTCAAGTACGTAATAGAGTGGCTGCAGGATGTCGATGCGGTAGGGGGTGCGCAGCGCCTCGAGCGGCTCGAAGGGGAGGTGCTCGGGTGCGTCGGACAGGGCGTGCAGGGTCTCCTTGGGTGAGGAGATGATGCCGCCGCCGTAGATGCGCCGCCCCGCCGGGGTATCCACCAGGCCGAACTCCACGGTCAGCCAGTAGAGGCGTGCCAGGTAGGCGCGCTCCTTGGGCGTGGCGTCCAGCCCCAGCCGCCCGTAGGTGGCGGTGAACTCGGCGAAGGCCGGGTTGGTGAGCATGGGGCAGTGGCCGAAGATCTCGTGGAAGATATCCGGCTCCTTGAGGTAGTCCAGCTCCTCCGGGGTGCGGATGAAGGTGGCGACCGGAAAGCGCCGGCTGGCGAGCAGGGCGAAGAAGGTGTCGAAGGGAATCAGCGCCGGTACCTGGGCGGTCTGCCAGCCCGTCGTGGCCTTGAGTACCCGGTCGATGTCGGCGAGCTGGGGCACTCGGTCATGGGGCAGTGCCAGGCGCTCCAGCCCGTCCAGGTACTCCTGGCAGACACGCCCTTCGATCACGCCCAACTGGCGCTGCATCAGCGTCTGCCAGGTGGCGTTGTCCTCATCCGGCCAGGCGATATGGCCCCGCTCGTCGGGTAGGCGGGCGCGATAGCCGGTCTTGCTGGCGACGTCGCTTAGCTGCGGGTTCGGTGTCGTCATGGTCACTCCCGTGGCGATTGTGCGTTGTTATGGCCTGCCTCGAGTCTAGGGGCGACGCTGGCCCCGGTGGGGGAGTGTTAAGGCGTGCGGGCAGCCCAAGCGGCCGGCAAGCTGTCATGTTTTATTGACAGTCGCGGGGGGGCGGTCGGTCAGGGGGCAGCAGATGCGGCATGGCGCGAATTGTCTCGGCCTTGCTGTCACGTTATCTTGACAGAAGAGTCACGCTGGATTGACGCACTTTTCGGCGTCGCCGGCGTGCCGTTGGTCTGAGCCTGACAAACAGTGAGCCCATAAAGCGCACCCATAAAGAGAGCCCCCATGAGACTGAGGTTTCACTGCCAGAACCGCATCGGCATCCTGCGCGATATCGTGTCCCACTTCGTCGACTACGGCCTCAACGTGGCCCGTGGGGAGGTGGGGGGGGAGCACGGCAACGCCATCTACCTGCACGTGCCCAACCTGCTCAATGCCCAGCTGGTGACCCTCAAGCCGGAGCTCGAGGCGGTCCCCGGGGTGTTCGGGGTGCGCCGGGTCACGCTGATGCCCAGCGAGCGGCGCCATCTTGAGCTCGATGCGCTGCTCTCGTCACTCTCCGACCCGGTGATGTCGATCGACATGGAGGGGCACGTGGTGGCCGCCAACCGGGCGGCGGGGCAGCTGCTCGGGGTGCGCATCGACGAGGTGCCCGGCCTGTCGCTGGACCGCTGCCTGCCCGACGTCGACCTGCCGGCGCTGGTGCGTCGCAACAATGCGCGGGTCAATGGCCTGCGCATCAAGCTGCGCGACGCCGTCTTCCTGGCCGATATCGCTCCGCTGCACCGCGAGCATCATGACGACGTGGCTTCGCTGGCGGGGGCGGTGGTGACCCTGCACAGCGTCGATCGTATCGGCGAGCGTATCTACCACGTCCAGCGCCAGGAGCTGCGCGGCTTCGAAGCGATCTTCCAGACCAGCCCCCGCCTGGCGGCGCTGATTCGCGAGGCGCGGCGAATGGCGCCGCTGGATGCGCCACTGTTGATCCACGGCGAGACCGGCACCGGCAAGGAGCTGCTGGCGCGGGCCTGCCACCTGGCCAGCGACCGCGGCCAGGCGCCGTTCATGGCGCTCAACTGTGCCGGCCTGCCGGAGTCCATGGCCGAGACCGAACTCTTCGGCTATGCCCCGGGCGCCTTCGAGGGGGCCCGACCCGAGGGCAAACTGGGCCTGCTCGAGCTCACCGCCGGGGGCACCATCTTCCTCGACGAAGTGGGCGAGATGAGCCCGCGGCTGCAGGTCAAGCTGCTGCGCTTCCTGCAGGACGGCGGCTTTCGCCGGGTGGGCAGCGACGAGGAGACCTACCTGGATGTGCGGGTGATCTGCGCCACCCAGCAGGACCTGCCGGGGCTGTGTGCCGAGGGGCAGTTCCGTCAGGACCTCTATCACCGGCTCAACGTGCTCTCCCTGGAAGTGCCGCCGCTGCGCGACTGTCTGGACGGCATCGAGGCGCTGGCCGCCCACTTCATCGACCGTGCCGCCCGCCAGATCGGCTGCGTGATGCCGGGATTGTCCCCCGCTGCCCTGGCGCGTCTCACTGCCTATCACTGGCCGGGCAACGTGCGTCAGCTGGAGAACGTGCTGTTCCAGGCGGTCTCGCTGTGCGAGGGCGGCGTCATCGAGCCGCGTCACCTGCGGCTACCCGATGTCGGGGCGTCACCGGGGCTGGCGGGCGTCGAGATGGACGGCACCCTCGCCGAGATCCTCGGCGAGGTGGAGCGGCGCGTGCTGACCGCCCTCTATCCTCAGCACCCTTCGAGCCGCCAGCTGGCCAAGCGCCTGGGGGTATCCCACACCACCATCGCCAACAAGCTCAAGCGCCACGGCATCGGCGGTGAGGAGCCGTCAGACTGAGTCCTGCCGGGCCAGGCCCGAGTGCGCCAGCCAATCACGCACTTCACCATAGCGATGGGCCTCCAGGGCGGCGAAGCCGGCCATCCGCCGTGCCTTGAGCCGTGTCAGCAGCGGGCTGGTCAGCCCGCACAAAAAGCGGGTCAGCAGGTCGGGCGTAACCGGGCGGTCGTCGCCGCTGGCGGCCAACTGCTGTAGTAGCGGCTGACAGAGCTCGGCCAGCGCCTGGGGTGCCGGCGGCGGTGGGGCCTCGCTGGCGGGCAGTCGCGCCACCTCGCCGCGGCAGGCGGAGCAGTGGCCGCAGCGCTGGGGGGCGCGGTCGTCGCCGAACCACTCGGCGAGCCGCCGGCTCAGGCAGGTTTCGGACTCGAACAGGGTGAGCATGGCGTGCAGTCGCGCGATCTCGGCCTGCTCCTTGCCCTGAAAGTAGGCGTGCAGCTTGTCGGCCAGCGCGGCGGGGTCGACGGGCGGTCGCAGGACCTCGTAGACCTCGGTCATCTGCTTGCTCTCCAGGGTCATCCAGCCCTTGTCGACGAAGTAGTCCAGGGCGGTGATCACCCGGGCGCGCCGGGTGTCGAGCCCCCGCTCGGTGCCCAGCTGGGTGAGGCTCGTAAAGTCCAGGGTGTACCAGGTGCGCGCCTGGCTGGCGGCGTCGAGGATCGTCTGCACGAAGGCGCGCCGTTCGCCTTCGAAGCGGGCGACCAGGGCCTCGGGTGCCTCGTGCAGCCGGAAGCGGTACTCGGCGAAATAGCTGTAGCGCGGCGCGATGATGCCGGCCAGTTCCAGCTGGACCAGCAGCGTCTTGAGCGGCAGCGGGCGGATATCGCTCTGCTGGGACAGGCTGCCCAGCATCAGCTCCCACTCGGCGCCCGGCGCTTGGCCACCGGCGTCGAGCATGGCGTCGATCACCCGGCGAATGGCGTGGCGCTCGGGCGTATCGCCGTAGACGAAGTTCTCCAGCACGTTGAGATGATCGCGCCCGGCCAGCATCAGGCACTCCGAGGGGTGGCCGTCGCGACCGGCGCGGCCGATCTCCTGGCTGTAGTTCTCGACCGACTTGGGCAGATCGAAGTGCACCACGTGGCGGATATCGGCCTTGTCGATGCCCATGCCGAAGGCGATGGTGGCGACGATGCACGGTGTCACGCCCGCCATGAAGTCGCCTTGAAGTCGCTCCCGTGTCTCGCTGTCCAGGCCCGCATGATAGGCCGCCGCCGGCAGTCCCGCCTTGCTCAGGTAGGCGGCCAGGCGCTCGGCGGTTTGCTGCAGGGTGACATAGACGATGGTGGGCCGGGGCGGGGTGGCGCCCAGCCGCGGGCGCAGCCAGTCCACCAGGGCGCGCGGCCGCTCGCCGGCGGCGACCGGGCTGACCTGAAGGTCCAGGTTGGCGCGGTAGAAGCCGGTGGCGGTCACGTCCTCCTCGGCGATGGCGAAGCGCTCGCGCATGTCGCTGATCACCTTCGGGGTGGCGGTGGCGGTGAGTAGCAGCACCTGGGGAATGGCGAAGTCGCGGCGGTAATCGGGCAGCTTGAGGTAGTCCGGCCGGAAGTTGTGGCCCCACTCGGAGATGCAGTGGGCCTCGTCCACCACCATCAGCGAGATCGGCACCCGGCGGATGAAGGCGCGAAAGCGCTCGTTCTTGAGCCGCTCCACCGAGATCATCAGGATGCGAATCTCGCCGCGCTTGACGCCCTCCATGACGGCGGCCGTCTGCTCACGGCTCTGGCCCGAGTCGATGCTGGCGGCGGCGATGCCGTGGCGGGCAAGAAAGGCCAGCTGGTCCTGCATCAGCGCCAGCAGCGGCGAGATCACCAGGGTCAGGTGAGGGAGGTGCAGCGCCGGCAGCTGATAGCACAGTGACTTGCCGGAGCCGGTGGGAAAGATCGCCGCGGCCGAACGGCCCCCCGCGATCGCCTCGATGACCGGCCGCTGGCCGGGGCGAAAGTCGGTGTAGCCGAAGACCTGCTGCAGGGTCTGGTCGATGTCGTGCATGCCGAGGCTCCTGAATCCGTCCATGGGAGACTCAGGGTACACCGCCTGCCGGTGCGGTTCATCGTGTCACCGGCGACTGGGCGAGCTGGACTACACTCAAGGCAGGACAGGAGGGCTCCTCATGGCCGCACCCCCCATCGCCATCGAGCTGCAGACCGCCGGGGTCGCCCTGGAGGGTGACCTGATCGTTCCCGATGGTGCCGCCGGTATCGTGCTCTTCGCCCACGGCAGCGGCAGCAGCCGCTTCAGTTCCCGCAACCGTCAGGTGGCGCGCTACCTCAGCGAACAGGGGTTGGCGACACTGCTGTTCGACCTCTTGACCGCCGAGGAGAATGTCATCGACGAGCGTACCCGTGCCCTGCGCTTCGATATTCCGTTGATCGCTGAGCGCCTGACGGGGGCGGTGGATTGGGTGGCCACGGCACCGGCCACCCGGGGACTGAGTCTCGGCCTGTTCGGCGCCAGTACCGGGGCAGCGGCGGCATTGATCACCGCCGCCGAGCGGCCGGGGCGGGTGCAGGCGGTGGTCTCGCGGGGCGGGCGTTCGGATCTGGCCGGCGACCATTTGCCGGCCGTCAAGGCGCCGACGCTGCTGCTGGTCGGCGGCCGCGATGGCCCGGTGATCGAGCTCAACGAGCAGGCCAAAGCGCGCATGAAGGCGCCCTGTGAGCTGGTCATCGTGCCCGGCGCCGGCCACCTCTTCGAGGAGCCCGGCAAGCTGGAAATCGTGCAGGAGCAGGCGGCGCGCTGGTTTCTCGACCACCTATGATAGTCTCCCATGCTCCCTCGTCTCTAAGGAGAGTCCCTCATGCATGTCATCATCGATCTCTGTGTGGTCCCGCTGGGCGTGGGCGTGTCGGTGTCATCCCAGGTGGCGGCCTGCCAGCGGGTGATTCAAGACTCCGGACTGGAGCACCATATGCACGCCTATGGGACCAATATCGAGGGCCCCTGGGAAGAGGTGATGGCGGTGGTCAAGCGCTGCCATGAGGTGGTGCACGAGATGGGCGCGCCGCGGATCACCACCACCATCAAGCTCGGAACCCGCACCGACCGCGACCAGACCATGGGCGACAAGGTCGCCAGCGTGGAGAGCAAACTGTCAGACTGAGCCCTGTATCTCTCCCGGCAGCGGCATCAGCCAGGCGTCCCCCAGGTGCAGCAGGTGGCTGGTGAGTGCGTCGAGGATTCTGCCGCCCTGACGCCAGTGGTGCCAATAGAGCGGTACGTCGATCGCATAGCCAGGTGAGAGATCGACCAGGCTGCCATCGGCCAGGTGCGGTCCTGCGTCGATTGCCTGCAAGCGTCCCTCGCTCAGCTCCCGCTTGGCTTGGCGTTCTGGAACCATGCCGTAACCCAGCCCGGCCAAGGCCAGTCCGACGAAGCCTTCCGACGAGGGGCAAAGATGGTGGGGAAAGGGCGGCTCCACCCCATGCATGGCCAGGTAGCGATGCTGTAGGCGGTCGTCGGGGCCAAACACGATGGCGGGCGCTTGGCGGAGTGCCTCTGGCGTCACGCCCTCGGGAAAGCAGCGTGCCACGAAAGCGGGGCTGGCCAAGGCGCGGTAGCGCATGCTGCCCAGGGCATGGCTGCGTGCGCCCTGGACCGGCTTTGGGGAGTCACAGATACAGCCCGCCACATCGCCATCCCGCATTCGCTTGAGCGCTACTTCCTGATCCTCCACCACCAGCTCGAACAGCACCTGGTGGCGCTCGCAGAAGCGGCCTACTGCCTCCGGCCACCAGGTAGCCAGGCTGTCGGCGTTGATCGCCAGGCGCAGACGCTGCTCGCCGCTGCCGAGTGCCGGCACCTCGCCGAGCAGATCACGCTCCAGCAGTCGCACCTGCTGGGCATGGTTGAGCAGCCTGCGGCCGAGTGCGGTTGGGGCAAGCCGTGGGCTGCGCACCAGTACCGGCTGCCCCAGGCGTGCCTCGAGCAGCTTGATGCGCTGGGATACCGCCGACTGGGTCAGGCCCAGGTGGCGTGCTCCGCGCTCGAAACCCGCCTGATCGATCACCGCGATAAGTGCCTCGAGCAGTTTATAGTCCAGCATCGATTTTTCTTATCCCCTAGTTCCTATATTCATTTCATTAATTTCTTGCGCAAGCTTAGCCTTGGCGGCATTGAGTGGCCAGGGAGAAACGGATCATGTGGGTGTCGTGGCTCAATGGAGTATTGATATGTGCCGGCTTGATCGTCGCTATCGGTGCGCAGAATGCCTTCGTTTTGCAGCAGAGCCTGCGCCGCCAGCATGCCTGGCTGGTGGCGGGTGTTTGCGCCCTATGTGACTGGCTGTTGGTGGGGCTCGGCGTACTGGGGCTGGGCTTGCTGATCGCCCAGCAGCAGATACTGATGGAGACGGCTCGCTGGGTGGGGGCGGCCTTCCTGGCCTGGCAGGCCTTCCTGGCCTGGCAGGCCTGGTTGGCGCTGCGCAGGGTACTGGCGGGCCAGGTGCTCACGGCGGGAGGCGGCAGTGTGCAATCGTGGCAGGCAGCGCTGGCAGCGACGCTTGCTGTAACACTGTTCAATCCCCAGGTCTACCTGGAAACCGTGGTGCTGTTAGGTGCCATCGGGGCGGTGCAGCCAAGCCCCTGGGGCTTCTTCCTCGGGGCGGCTATGGCCTCGTTCGGGTGGTTCTTTGGCTTGGCAGGGGCTGCAGGCTGGCTGGCGCCGCGGCTGGCGAGCCCGCGGGTGTGGCGAGCCATCGACCTGGTGATAGGAATAATCCTGGCTTGGGTGGCGTGGCGGCTGGCAAGCGGGGTCATGATGCCTCAGGTGTAAGAAAATTTTTACGGCGTGTCAGGATATCGAACCACTTTAGAGACCGCAGCGCTGGGCTTCTCAGGGGTGTAATGTTTTTCTTACAGCAGGGGTGGGGGCGGGTGCTGCATGACCCGGTGAAGCGGGTGTCGAGGCGTTCCGGCGGGGGCGTCCGCCCTCTAGGCTGGGGGTACCGCGTCACGCCGGACGACCGCGCCGGCGACACAACAACAGTCCGACCATCCCCTGGAGGTTTCATGAACGCACACGCCCAAACCGCTCACTCCGTCGAGCCCATCACCGCATCCAATCCCATCGGTACCGATGGCTTCGAATTCGTCGAGTACAGCGCACCGACCGCCGAGGGCATCGAGGCGCTGCGCGCACTGTTCGGGCGCATGGGCTTTACCGAGACCCGCCGGCACCGCTCCAAGCAGGTCTTCCTGTTCCAGCAGGAGGGCGTCAACTTCGTGCTCAACGCCGAGCCCGACAGCCACGCCGCCGAATTCGCCCGGGTGCATGGGCCCTCGGCCTGCGCCATGGCCTGGAAGGTGGCCGATGCCAAGCAGGCCTTCGACTACGCCGTGGCCCAGGGCGCCGAGCCCGTCGAGAACCCGGTCGGCCCGGGCGAGGTGGGGATTCCCGCGGTGAAGGGGATCGGCGGCTCGCTGCTCTACTTCGTCGACAACCAGGTCGACGGCCAAGGCCGCACCATCTACGACATCGACTTCGAGGCGATTCCCGGCCGGACGCCCCAGGACAACAGCGTGGGCCTCAAGGTGCTCGACCACCTGACCCACAACGTCGACCGCGGCCAGATGGACGTATGGGCGAATTTCTATACCGACATCGCGAACTTCCGCGAAAACCGCTACTTCGATATCAAGGGCAAGAAGACCGGGCTGCACTCCCGGGCGATGACCGCCCCCTGCGGCAAGATGCATATCCCGATCAACGAGTCCGCCGACGACAGCTCGCAGATCGCGGAATTCCTGCGCGAGTACAACGGCGAGGGCATCCAGCACCTGGCCATGGCCACCGACGATATCTACGCCACCGTGCGGGCGCTGCGCGCCAACGGCGTGACCTTCCTTTCCACCCCCGATACCTACTACGAGAAGGTGGACCAGCGGGTGCCCAACCACGAGGAGAACGTCGAGGACCTGCGCGAGCTGAGTCTGCTGATCGACGGCGGCCCGGACGAGGGCGTGCTGCTGCAGATCTTCACCGAGACGGTGATCGGCCCGATCTTCTTCGAGATCATCCAGCGCAAGGGCAACGACGGCTTCGGCGAGGGCAACTTCAAGGCGCTGTTCGAATCCATCGAGGAAGACCAGATCCGTCGCGGCGTGCTCAAGGACGACTGAGACGGTAGGCGCTGCCCCCGCCGGGCGATGCGTGGGGGCAGGCTACGAGTGGCGGCGGCAAGCGCGTTTGCCCGCTCCGACAGGCATGCGACAATGCAGGCAATGCCAGTGTGAGCAACGCCATGTCATCCCGTCGCACCGAAGCCATTGCCGACCTTCAGCGCTGGCGCCGGGCCCGCTCCCGGCGTAGCTGGCTGACCCGAAGCTTTCGCCTGCAGGTCATGCTGCTGGTGGGCGCGCTGCTGGCCGGCATGCTGCTGGCCCAGGGCGCCTACCTCAATCATCGCAAGGCCGAGATCATCGGCGATCAGATGGGCCAGCGTGCCCTGGCCGTCGCGCTCAGCGTGGCTAGTATCCCGGAGCTGATCGCCGCCTTCGACGACCCCGACCCCAGCGCGACCATTCAGCCCATCGCCGAGCGTATCCGTCGCGAGACCGGCGCCCGCTACGTGGTGGTGGGCAATACCGAGAGTCTGCGCTACTCCCACCCGCTGCCCGAGCGGCTCGGCCTGCCCATGGTGGGGGGCGACAACGATCGCGCCCTGATCGACGGCGACGCCTATGTCTCCGAGGCCACCGGCTCGCTGGGCGAGGCGGTACGCGGCAAGACCCCGGTGTTCGATGCCGACGGTGAGATCATCGGCATCGTTTCGGTGGGCTTCATGCTCGACCGGGTGGCCATGGACGTGGGCGAGCACACCAGCCTCGGCTGGTGGCTGGTGGCGCTGATGATCGTGCTGGGGTTCGCCGGGGCCTACGGGCTGTCGCGGCATCTCAAGAAGGTCATTCTGGGCCTCGAGCCCCATGAGATCGCCCGCCTGGCCATGGAGAAGGAGGCGATCCTGCAGTCGATCCACGAGGGCATCCTGGCCATCAATCGGGACGGGCAGATCACCCTGGTCAACCAGCAGGCGCGTCGCTTCCTGGGCCTGGCGCCGGCCCGCGAGGTGCTGGGGCAGCCGATCCAGGAGGTGGTGCCCAACTCGCGGCTGCTGGAGGTGCTGGAGCGTGGCGAGCAGCAGTTCGACCAGCAGATGTGGCTGGGCGACCACCCGGTGGTGGTCAACCGGGTGCCCATTCGCCATGCCGGCGAGGTCGAGGGGGCGGTGGCCACTTTCCGTAGCCGGCGCGAGATCGTCGAGCTCTCCCAGGCGCTGACTCGGGCCAGTCGCGATGTCGACATGCTGCGCGCCCAGGCCCACGAGTTCTCCAACAAGCTCTACACCATCTCCGGGCTGCTGCAGCTCGAACGGGTCGACGATGCCCTGGCGCTGATCCATCAGGAGAGCGAACGT
Source organism: Billgrantia campisalis (assembly GCF_022341425.1). GTDB lineage: Bacteria > Pseudomonadota > Gammaproteobacteria > Pseudomonadales > Halomonadaceae > Halomonas > Halomonas campisalis. The sequence goes on from NZ_JABFUC010000012.1 coordinate 87,100, forward strand.
GCCCAGGCACAGATGACTTTCCTGCGCGAGCATGTGGCCGACCCGGTGCTCAGCGGCACCCTGCTCGGCAAGCTGACCCGGGCCCGGGAAATGGGAGTGAGCCTGGAGATCGACGAGCACAGCTCGCTGGGGACCCCGCTCACCGAGTCGGGCCAGGAGGTGCTGATGACGGTGATCGGCAACCTGCTGGACAACGCCTGCTATGCCGCCGCTCAGGCCGAACACCGGGAGGATGCCGAGCCTCGGGTGCGGCTGTTCTTCACCGACCTCGGCGAGCAGCTGCTGATCGAGGTGGAGGATAACGGCCCCGGGGTGCCGCCGCCGCAGGCCGAGGCGATCTTTCGTGAGGGCTTCTCCACCAAACCGGGCAAGCACCGCGGCATCGGCCTGGCGCTGGTGTCCCGGCTCTGCCGCGAGCACGGCGGGGCCATCACCCTGGAGGAGAGTGAACTCGGCGGGGCGGCCTTTACGGTGGTGCTGGACAAGTCGCTGTGTCGTGACATCACGGCGGTGGGCGCTTTATCGGCAACGCATTTCAAGGAACCCAGATGAGCGAGCTCGACCACGGCATCCTGATCATCGAGGACGATTTTCGGGTTGCCGAGATTCACCGCGCCTTCATCGAGCGCAGTCCCGGTTTTCGAGTGGTGGGGGTGGCCAAGAGTGCCGCCGAGGCCAGGGCCATTCTCGAGACCCAGGCGACCCAGATTCAGCTGGTGCTGCTGGACGCCTATATTCCCGATGTCCAGGGACTGGAGCTGCTGTGGGAGCTGCGCCGCGAGCACGGCCGGCTGGATATCGTCATGATCACCGCCGCCCGTGAGGTGGACACCATCCAGGAGGCGCTGCGCGGTGGAGTCTTCGACTACCTGATCAAGCCCACCGAGGAGGCGCGCATGGCACAGATGCTCGAGCGCTTTCGCCGCGAGCGGGCCGCGCTGTCGGCCCGGGACGAGATGAGCCAGGAGGAGCTCGACCGTGCCTTGGCCCGGCTGCGGCCCGAGGGCTCCACGGCCAGCGGACCGCGACAGCTGCCCAAGGGCATCGACCGTTTGACGCTGCGCACGGTGATCGAGGCGCTGAAGGGTGCCGAGGAGCCCCTGGCGGCCATGCAGGTCGCCCGGGCCATGGGCGCCAGCCGCTCCACGGCCCGGCGCTACCTGGAATTCCTCGTCTCGGTGCAGGTCGTCGGGGCCGAGCTGGGCTATGGCGATGTGGGAAGGCCCGAGCGCCGTTACCGGCTCATCGGCGATACGGCGCCTTGGTGCGAGGAGGGCTGATCGGCTAGCAGGCCCAGGGTCGTGGACAGAATGGACAAAATGCCCAGAACGAACTTTTTATCGTTTATGGTCATAAGCTTGCGGCGTATAGAGGCGGTCTTCTAACGTTCAGTCCTGTTCGGCGGGTATGGATCCGCCGCTCGACACGCCACACAACAACGAGCCCATAGTGGAGACCGCCATGTTTGCCAAGCCGCATCTCGTCCGACTGACCGCCATTGCCCTGCCGCTGGCCGCCGCAGCCGGCATGAGCACTACTGCCCAGGCCGATGACTGGGCCCCAACCCGCTCCATCGAATTCATCGCCCCGGCCAACCCCGGTGGGGGCTGGGATACGCTGGTGCGCACCACCTCGCGGGTCATTCAGGAAGAGGGCCTGGCCGAGCGCAACTTTGCCGCCATCAACGTGCCCGGCGGCGGCGGCGCCGTGGCCTGGGCGCAGATCGCCCGCGACAGCGGCAACCCGCACAAGCTGTTCGCCACCAGCCCGCCGATCATCCTGGTGCCGCTGGCCGGGGCCTCGCGCTATGACCACACCGATTTCACCCCGGTGGCGCGGCTGATCACCGACTACTCCATCCTGCTGGTGCGCGACGACTCCGACTATGCCGATATCGATGATCTGGTCGAGGCCCTGCGCGAGCGGCCCAACCTCAGCGTCGGCGGCGGCAGCGCCCCGGGCTCCATGGACCATATCTCGATAGCGGGCTTCGCCTCGGCGGCGGGCCTGGACGCGGCGGCGGTGAACTATATTCCCTTCTCCGGCGGCGGCGAGGCCATGACCAACCTGATGGGCGGGCACGTCGAGGCGGTGATCACCGGCGCCGGTGAGGCCTCGGGCCAGCTGGGTGAAGGCAGCGAGCTGCGTGCGCTGGGGGTATCGTCGCCCGAGCGCCTGGGCGGTGTGCTGGCCGATATCCCGACCTACCAGGAGCAGGGCATCGACTACACCTTCGATATCTGGCGCGGCGTCATGGGCGCCCCCGACATGCCCGCCGAGGCCGTCGCCTACTACGAGGATCTCTTCGCACAGATGCTCGAGACCGACGGCTGGCAGCAGGCGCGCGACCAGCTGGGCTGGCTCGACGCCTATCAGAACAGCGAGGAGTTCGGTGCCTTCCTCGACGAGCAGAAGGAGCTGTTCAGCGAGGTGCTCACCGAGCTGGGCCTGATTGGCCAGTGAGGTAGCGCTCCCGCTGCCCGCGTGATCCGCCCGAGTTCCGGCCTGGCCGGGACTCGGGCCTTCCTCGACTGTGACACTTGAGCCGGCGGGACTCGCCGTCCCGGCCCCGTCTCGAGGTGGACCGATGATGAAACAACTCAACGTCAATCAGATCCTGGCGCTGATCATTGCGCTGTTTTCGATCGCCTATCTGGTGGTGGCCTTTCAGATCCCCACCTTCCCGCTACCCCGACCGATCGATTCCGACCTCTTTCCCAAGGTGCTGGGGTTTACCCTGCTGGGGCTTGCCGGCTTGCTGTTTCTGGAGAAGCCCAAGACCCAGGACATTCCCGATACCCCCGGTCCGGAGGCGCTTGCACAGCCGCTGCTGCTGCGCCCCTGGTCAAGGGTGGTGATCACTTCGCTGGCCATCGCCGCCTATGCCCTGCTGATGGTGCCGGTCGGCTTCGTAGTGGCCTCGACCGTGCTCGCCTTCGGGTTGGCCTGGTACTACGGCTATCGGCGACACGGCGTGAACCTGGCGACCTCAATTGGCGTGGTGCTGGCGCTCTACCTGACCATGACGCGCATCATGGACGTCTACCTGCCCACGGGCATCCTGCCGATCTGACGTCCCGCGACGCGATCGGCCAGCGAGAGAGAACCTGCTCATGGAAGCGTTCAACAATCTGATGTTTGGCTTCGGCATCGCGCTGGAGCCCATGAATATCGCCTACGTCTTCGGCGGCGTCTTCGCCGGCACCATCATTGGCATGCTGCCGGGTTTGGGACCGATCAGCGCCCTGGCGCTGATGATCCCGGTCACCTTCGCCATGGAGCCCTCGTCCGGGTTGATCCTGATGGCCGGCGTCTATTACGGGGCCATCTTCGGCGGCTCCAGCTCCTCGATCCTGCTCAACGCCCCCGGTGTGGCCGGTACCGTGGCCACCTCCTTCGACGGCTATCCCATGGCCAAGCAGGGCATGGCCGGCAAGGCGCTGGCGATTGCCGCCTATGCCTCCTTCATCGGCGGCACCATCTCCATCGTCTTTCTGATGATGGTGGCACCGCTGCTGTCCCGCGTTGCCGTGGCCTTCGGTCCGACGGAGTACTTCGCCCTGATGGTGCTGGGGCTGACCGCGGTGGTGTCGCTCTCCGATAAGTCGCTGGTCAAGGGGCTGATCGCCGCCGTGGTGGGGGTGATGATCTCGATCATCGGTATCGATCTGCAGACCGGCACGGTGCGTTTCGCCTTCGGCACCACCCACCTGCTCGACGGCATCGACTTCCTGGTGGTGGCGTTGGGCATCTTCGCCCTGGCCGAGGTCTTCTACATCCTGCTGCGCGGCGGCGGCGGCAAGGAGCAGCCGCGCAACGCCATCGGGTCGCTCAAGCTGACGCGTAAGGAGGCCGGGGAGATTGCCGGGCCGATCGGGCGTAGTTCGGTGCTGGGCTTCTTCACCGGCGTGCTGCCCGGTGCCGGCGCCACCATCGGCTCGTTTCTCGGCTACAGCATGGAGAAGCGCATCGCCAAGGACGGGGACACCTTCGGCAAGGGCAACATCAAGGGGGTGGCGGCGCCCGAGGCGGCCAACAATGCCGCCTGTACCGGCTCCTTCGTGCCGCTGCTGACCCTGGGCGTGCCCGGCTCGGGCACCACGGCGGTGCTGCTGGGAGCGCTGCTGGTGATGGGCATCACGCCCGGCCCGGCGATGCTGGCCGACCGCCCCGATGTGTTCTGGGGGGTGATTGCCAGCATGTATATCGGCAATATCATGCTGCTGGTGCTTAACCTGCCGCTGATTCCCTATATCGCCAAGATCCTCGAGATGCCGCGGCCGCTGCTGCTGTCGCTGATCCTGATCTTCTGCATGGTCGGCGTCTACGGCATGAGCTTCAGCGTGATCGACCTGTTGTTCCTGCTCGGCTTCGGCCTGCTGGGGCTGGGCATGCGGCTATTCGGCTTTCCGGCCGCGCCGCTGATCCTGGCGCTGATCCTGGGAGACATCATGGAGGAGTCCATGCGCCGGGCGCTGCAGATCTCCGGCGGGGACTGGATGGTCTTTATCGACAAGCCGATCTCCATGTGGCTGCTGATCATCGCTTCACTATCGCTGATCCTGCCGGTGGTCAAGCCGCTGCTGCAGAAGCTGCGCGCCAGGGGATAGCCGGACCGCCGGGCCACGGAAGTGCCCGACAGTTGACGACAGCGGGGGGACCGAAGGATCGGTCCCCCCGCTGTCGTTTGGTTGGCTGGCCCCCAGGCCGCCATGCTGGCTTCGCACCGCTGTGGTGCCCGGTGGCGGTGCAGGCTACCCGGCAGTGCACGGCAGCGGCCTGATAGCCTGCACTTCGTCGGTGCGGCCGAGTCGTGTCTACGGTAAGTAAGGTGCTATGCATTTGAAAATAAATAGATAATTCTAAATTCGTTCTAGCTGGCTCGTCCCTTGCAAGTGCTGGTGGCTGACACTCGCAGCGTGCCGTTGGCGCGGTGCCATGCCAACACAACGAGTTCTTCCCCATAGAAGACGCAAGGAGATTCACGTGAACGCACCCCGACGCAAGGCTCTGTCACATGCCGCTGGTCAACCGTCTCGCTGGCTGGCGGCCGCCCTGGTGTCCGCCGGTACCCTGGGTATCAGTGCCCAGGCGCTGGCCGAGGACCCCATCAAGGTAGGCATTCTGCATTCGCTCTCGGGCACCATGGCGATCAGCGAGACGGTGCTCAAGGACACCGTGGAGATGCTGGTCGAAAAGCAGAACGCCCAGGGCGGCCTGCTGGGTCGCCAGCTCGAAGCCGTGGTAGTGGATCCGGCCTCCAACTGGCCGCTGTTTGCCGAGCGCGCCCGGGAGCTGCTCGCCCAGCACGAGGTCGACGTCGTGTTCGGCAACTGGACCTCGGTGTCGCGCAAGGCGGTGCTGCCGGTGTTCGAGGAGCTCAACGGCCTGCTGTTCTACCCGGTGCAGTACGAGGGCGAGGAGTCCTCCGAGAACGTCTTCTATACCGGTGCGGCCCCCAACCAGCAGGCGATCCCGGCCGTGGACTACCTGATCGACGAGATGGGCATCGAGCGTTTCGCGCTGCTCGGCACTGACTATGTCTATCCGCGGACCACCAACCGGATCCTCGAGGCCTACCTCAAAGAGGAGCACGGGGTCGCGGACGAGGACATCCTGATCAACTACACGCCCTTTGGGCACAGCGACTGGCAGAACATCGTCGCCGAGGTGCGTCGCTTCGGCAGCGAAGGCAAGCCCACCGCGGTGGTCTCCACCATCAACGGCGATGCCAACGTGCCTTTCTATCGTGAGCTGGGCAACCAGGGCGTGGACGCCGGCGATATCCCGGTCATCGCCTTCTCGGTGGGCGAGCAGGAGCTCACCGGCATCGATACCGGCCCGCTGGTGGGTCACCTGGCCGCCTGGAACTACTTCATGAGCGTCGATACCGACGTCAACTACGACTTCATCGACGCCTGGATCGACTGGACCGGCGACGAGGAGGCGGTGACCAACGACCCCATGGAAGCCCACTACATCGGCTTCAACATGTGGGCCGAGGCGGTGCGCAAGGCCGGCACCACCGACCCCGATGCCATCAAGGACGCCATCATCGGCGTGACGGTCCCCAACCTTACCGGCGGCTATGCGGCAATGATGCCCAACCACCACATCACCAAGCCGGTGCTGATCGGCGAGATCCAGGACAACGGCCAGTTCGAGATCGTCTGGCAGACTCCCTCCACCGTGGCCGGCGACGCCTGGTCCGACTACCTGCCGGGCTCCCGTGACCTGATCGCCGATTGGCGCGCCCCGATGCGCTGCGGCAACTTCAATGTCTCGACCGGTCGCTGTGGCGGCAGCACCGCGGCCGAAGAAGCCGAGGCCGCCCTGGCCGAGTAACGCCCGCTTCCGGCGTCGCATCAAGCGAAAGGCGCCGGGGACAGGTCGAAGAGGGGGTCCTATGCCAGGGATGGCATCGGTAGCGCCCAGGGATGGGTTTACAGCGCCCCCTCGCAGGCCTGTCGCCGGAACAGCCTTGAGTGTTGCTGCCAGTTGCGATTTGGCGGGGCGCACGCCCGCTTTACCCCATTCGTGATTCCCCAACGCAAAGGATGAACCCATGAGGAGTCTCCTTTTTCTCTGGCTGCTGGTGCTGCTGGTCATGCCGTTGACCGTGCACGCTCAGACCTCGGCTAATGATGAGGCGGCCATCGAACTGCTCGAGGCGCTCGACGTCGACAGCTTTCCCGCCAAGGGTGAGGCCATCGAGGCGATCGTCGCCAGCGACCATGAGCGCGCCCGCTACTGGCTGCAGTCGCTGCTCGACGGTCGCCTGCAGCGCGCCGACGACGGTCGCTTCGTGGTGGTGCTCGACAACACAGGCCGCGACTGGCCGGTGGAAGACGCCCTGACCGGTGAGGCGCTCGGTGAGATGTCGCGCCGCGACCTGGATCGCATCAGCATCAACAATGCCCTGCGCAACCAGTTGCGCAGCGCCATCGCCGTGGTCGACCTCTATTCACCGGACCTCGAGCTGCGCCGTGCCTCCGCCGAGCGCCTGCTGGGCGAGGTCGACGCAGAGCTGGCCGAGCCGCTCGAGGCGCTGATCGCCGAAGAGGGGGATCGTCGCGTGTCACGCCGGCTCGCCCAGGCGCTAGCGATCCATCGCCTGGAGCAGGGCGAGGTCGAGGCGGTGGCCGAGCTGCAGGGCAGCCTGCATCCCCGGGTACGCGTTGCCCTGGCGCGCGCGGCTTCGGGCGCGTTCGATAGTCGTGCGGTCACGGGCGATGACCCAGTGGTCGCTGACGCCGCCCAGGCGGCGCTGGTGAGCATCGAGCAGAACCTGCGCCTCAATCGCATGGCCGAGACGCTCTACTTCGGTCTCTCCCTGGGCTCGGTGCTGGTGCTGGCGGCCATCGGTCTGGCCATCACCTTCGGGGTGATGGGGGTGATCAACATGGCCCATGGCGAGCTGATCATGCTCGGCGCCTACACCACCTGGATGATGCAGCAGCTGCTGCCCGGCCAGCCGGGGCTCGCGCTGGTGCTGTCGGTGCCCGCCGGCTTTTTGGTGGCGGCGCTGGCCGGCATCGCCATCGAACGCGGGGTGATCCAGTTCCTCAAGGGGCGCCCGCTTGAGACCCTGCTGGCCACCTTCGGTATCAGCCTGATCCTGCAGCAGCTGGTGCGCACGGTCATTTCGCCGCAGAACCGCACCGTGGTTTCCCCGGAGTGGATGAGCGGCTCGATTGCGATCAACGATGCCCTGTCGCTGACCCTGAACCGCATGGTGGTGATCGCCTTCGCTCTGGCGGTGTTCGCCGCGCTGCTGCTGATCATGCGGCGCACCCGGCTGGGGCTGGAGGTGCGCGCCGTGACCCAGAACCGCGCCATGGCACGCTCCATGGGCATCCGCGCCACCCGGGTCGATATCCTGACCTTCGCCCTGGGCTCCGGGGTCGCGGGACTGGCCGGGGTGGCGCTCTCCCAGCTCACCAACGTGGGGCCGAACCTGGGGCAGAGCTACATCATCGACTCCTTCATGGTGGTGGTGTTCGGCGGCGTGGGTAACCTCTGGGGCACCCTGGTGGCGGGCCTCTCGCTGGGGGTGATCAACCAGATCCTCGAGCCTTGGGCGGGTGCCGTGCTGGCCAAGATCATCGTGCTCGTCTTCATCATCCTGTTTATCCAGAAGCGCCCCCGCGGACTCTTTCCGCAGAAGGGCCGGGCGGCGGAGGGCTGATCCATATGTGGCTGACACGACCCTTCAACGAACGTGCGACGCTGACCTTCCTCGGCGTGCTGCTAGCGGCCATGATCCTGGTGACGCTGCTGCATGTGGCGGTGCCTCAGGGGCATCCGCTCCACGTCAATGCCTATACGGTCAACCTCTTCGGCAAGTACCTGAGCTATGCGCTGCTGGCCGTCGCCGTGGATCTGGTGTGGGGCTACCTGGGCATTCTGAGCCTGGGGCACGGCGCCTTCTTCGCCCTGGGCGGCTACGCCATGGGCATGTACCTGATGCGCCAGATCGGTGATCGCGGCGTCTATGGCCACCCGGAGCTGCCCGACTTCATGGTGTTCCTCAACTGGGACAGCCTGCCCTGGTACTGGGCCGGCTTCGACATGGCCTGGTTCGCCTTCCTGATGGTGCTGCTGGTGCCGGGGGCGCTGGCCCTGGTGTTCGGCTTCCTGGCCTTTCGATCGCGGGTCACCGGGGTGTATCTGTCGATCATCACCCAGGCGCTGACCTTCGCCCTGATGCTGGCCTTCTTCCGTAATGAGATGGGCTTCGGCGGCAGCGACGGCCTCACCGACTTCCGCGAGATCCTGGGTTTCAACCTGAGAAGCAACGAGGCGCGGCTGGGGCTCTTCCTGGCGAGCGGCGTGGCGCTCGCGGTGGGCTATGTGCTGTGCCGGGCCATTGTCGGCAGCAAGCTGGGCCGGGTCTGTGTGGCCACCCGCGACGCCGAAGCGCGCACGCGCTTTCTGGGCTACCGGGTCGAGCGTTTCCAGCTGTTCGTGTTCGTGGTCTCGGCGATGCTCGCGGGACTTGCCGGCGCCCTCTATGTGCCCCAGGTGGGCATCATCAACCCCAGCGAATTCTCGCCGCTGTTCTCCATCGAGATCGTGCTGTGGGTGGCCCTGGGCGGCCGCGCGACCCTCTATGGCGCGGTGATCGGGGCGATACTGGTCAACTACGCTAAGACGGTGTTCACCGGCGTGATGCCCGACGCCTGGCTGTTCGCTCTGGGGGCGATGTTCGTGCTGGTCACGGTGTTCCTGCCCAAGGGGGTGGCCGGCCTGCTCGCCTATCGGATAAAGCGTCGCCGACGCCCGGATGACGATGGGGCGACCGGCAAGGAGGTATCCGCATGAGTTTCCTGAGATCGCTGGCCGACCGTGAGCGCGTCTTCGACTTCCTGGTGCCTGCCGCCTCGCCGGTGGACGTGCGCCACGGCCCGATCCTCTATCTGGAGGACGTCACGGTGAGCTTCGATGGTTTCAAGGCCATCGACAACCTCAACCTGACCATCGACGACGGCGAGCTACGCTGCATCATCGGGCCCAACGGCGCCGGCAAGACCACCATGATGGACATCATCACCGGCAAGACCCGCCCCGATACGGGTCAGGTGTGGTTCGGCAGTCGTCACAACCTGCTGACCATGAACGAGCCGGAGATCGCGAGCCTGGGCATCGGGCGCAAGTTCCAGAAACCCACGGTGTTCGAGGCGCTGACCGTGTTCGAGAACCTCGAACTGGCCATGGCCGCCGACAAGCGCATCCTGCCCACCCTGACCGCCGGCATGAGTGGCGAGATTCGGGATCGTATCGATGAGGTGCTTTTGACCACCGGGCTCGCCGAGCTAAGCCGCCGGCCGGCGGGGATCCTCTCCCACGGCCAGAAGCAGTGGCTGGAGATCGGCATGCTGCTGATGCAGCGTCCGCGGCTGCTGCTGGTGGACGAGCCGGTGGCCGGCATGACCGAGCAGGAGATGGAACGTACCGCCGAGCTGCTGACGGGGCTGGCGGGGAAACAGTCCGTTGTCGTCGTCGAGCACGACATGGGCTTCGTGCGCTCCATCGCCCGCCAGGTGACGGTGCTGCACCAGGGCAGCGTGCTGGCCGAAGGCAACATGGATCAGGTCTCCTCGGATCCGAGAGTCATCGAGGTCTACCTGGGAGCCGATGCCGACGAGGAGGTCGCCTGATGCTGACGATCGACAAGCTCAACCAGTTCTACGGCGAGAGCCATACCCTCTGGGACCTCGACCTCGAGGTGCCGGCGGGAGAGTGCACCTGCATCATGGGGCGCAACGGCGTGGGCAAGACCACCCTGATGAAGGCGATCATGGGCGAGGTCGCCGTCGCTTCGGGCAGCATCCGCTACGCCGACGACGTGGAGCTGACCCGGCGGCGCATCGAGGATCGCTCGCGGCTGGGCATCGGCTATGTGCCCCAGGGCCGCCAGATCTTCCCGCTGCTCACCGTGGAGGAGAATCTGCGTACCGGGCTCGCCGCCCGGGGCGACGGCCGCCGCACCATTCCCGAGCGGGTCTACGAGCTCTTTCCGGTGCTCGAGGAGATGAAGCACCGCCGCGGCGGCGATCTCTCCGGCGGCCAGCAACAGCAGCTCGCCATCGGCCGGGCCCTGGTGATCGAGCCGCGGCTGCTGATCCTCGACGAGCCCGGGGAGGGCATCCAGCCCAATATCGTCACCCTGATCGGCGAGGTGATCCGCCGGCTGATCGCCGAGGACGGTCTCACCGTGCTGCTGGTGGAACAGAAGCTGCCCTTCGCCCGAAAGTATGCCGACCGCTTCGTGATCATGGATCGCGGCCGGCCGGTGGCGAAAGATGCGATCGCCGAGCTCTCGGATGCGTTGATCAAGGAGCATCTGACGGTATAGGCGCTGATGCATAGAGCGTTGGCAATAGGGGCGCCTTGCACCTATTTGGAGAGATTGCCCGGGCAGTCGCACCCGCGGGGTGCGTAACGGCCCCTGTGACGCACCCCGATAAGGCGAGCGAGTGGCTTCCTGTCCTCGGCAATCTTTCCAATAAGCTGAATTATAAGAATAATTTTATTAATTCACCATTCTGGTACACCCCTTGCTGATAGCTGGTCAGACACGCTGGATGATGAGCCGCCCATGACCGCTATCGAGACCTCCCTGGATGCCACTCGGCTGATGGATTCCGGCCACCGCTTTGACGGTGGCCGCCGCTGGCAGGCATCCCTCGAGCTGGGTTTCGTGTCGCGAGACGGGATCACGCGGATGGCAAGGGCGCGCCACCAGGGGCCGCTGCGGGTGCAGCGCCCCTTCTACCCGGAGGGGCGAGGCGCGGAAGGCCGCCCCGGACCCTGTCACGTCTACCTGCTGCATCCACCCGGCGGCCTGGTCAGCGGCGACGCCCTGACGATCTCGGCTCGGGTCGAGGCAGGCGCCCATGCGCTGTTGACCACGCCGGCGGCCAACAAGCTCTATCGCGCCGACAGCCACGGGGTGGCCTGGCAGCAGGCGACCCGGCTGGAGGTCGCCGATGGCGGGGCGCTCGAGTGGCTGCCCCAGGAGACGATCGCCTTCGATGGCTCCCGCGGGGAGCAGGCCACCACCATCGAGTTGGCCGGCAGCGCCAACTGCCTGGGCTGGGAAGTCCTGGCCCTTGGGCGTCCGGCAAGCGAACTGCCCTATGTTTCCGGCCGCATCGACCAGCGTTTTCGCCTCACCCGCGATGGCAAGCCGCTGTGGCTGGAGCGTCAGCCCCTGGACCCTGACCATCCGCGCTTCGTTGGGCGCTGGGGGCAGGGTAGGGCCAGCGTGCAGGCGACCCTCTGGGCGGTGGGGCTGCCCGATGAACGCGAGGCAGTCGAGGCGCTGCGCGAGCGTCTCCCCGCATCGACCCGCTGGGCGGTGACGGTGCGCCACGGGGTGCTGCTGCTGCGCTATCTGGGCGGAGAGCGAAACGAGGCCTGGGCGCTGTGCGAGGCCGCCTGGCGGGTGCTGCGGCCCCGGCTGCTGGGCCTTGCGGCCCACACGCCGCGTATCTGGCTGACCTGACTTCCTATTTTCGATGGAGATGCCGACATGGAACTGACCCCCCGCGACAAGGACAAGCTGCTGCTGTTCTCGGCGGCACAGCTGGCCGAACGCCGCCGCGCCCGTGGCCTGAAGCTCAACTACCCCGAGGCGGTGGCGCTGATCAGTTTCGAGATCCTGGAAGGCGCCCGCGACGGCCGCACCGTGGCCGAGCTGATGAGCTACGGCCGCGAGATCCTCAGCCGTGACGATGTCATGGAGGGGGTGGCGGAGATGGTGGATGAGGTGCAGGTGGAAGCGACCTTTCCGGACGGCACCAAGCTGGTCACCGTTCATAGTCCGATTGTCTAAGGAGCCCCCCATGATTCCCGGCGAATATCAGTTGAAGGACGGTGAGATCGCGCTCTGCGAGGGGCGTGAACGGATCGCGGTCGAGGTCGCCAATACCGGTGACCGGCCCATTCAGATCGGCTCCCACTACCACTTCGCCGAGGCCAACCCGGCACTCGTCTTCGACCGCGACCGCGCCCGGGGCTTCCGCCTCGATGTGGCCGCCGGCACCGCGATCCGCTTCGAGCCGGGCCAGACCCGTGAGGTGACGCTGACCCCCTTTGTGGGCCGGCGGCATGTCTACGGTTTTCGGGGCGAGGTGATGGGCAGCCTCGATCAACCTTCCAAGGTGCCCGGAGCCGCGCCGGGTCAGTCTCAGGCACCGGGTAAAGGAGGTCAGTCATGAAGCCGGTCAACAAGATCAGCAGACAGGCCTACGCCGATATGTACGGCCCCACCGTGGGCGACCGGGTGCGCCTGGGTGACACCGAGCTGTGGATCGAGGTGGAGCGCGACGCCACCCACTACGGCGAGGAGGTGAAGTTCGGCGGTGGCAAGGTGATCCGCGACGGCATGGGCCAGAGCCAGCGCCATGACGACAGCGTGATGGATACCGTGATCACCAATGCCCTGATCCTCGACTGGTGGGGCATCGTCAAGGCGGACGTGGGGATCCAGAAGGGGCGGATCGCCGCCATCGGCAAGGCGGGCAATCCCGACACCCAGCCCGACGTGGAGATCGTCATCGGCCCCGGCACCGAGGTGATCGCCGGCGAGGGCAAGATCCTCACCGCCGGCGGCATCGATGCCCACATCCACTTCATCTGCCCTCAGCAGGTGGAGGAGGCGCTGATGAGCGGCATCACCACCATGCTGGGCGGCGGCACCGGGCCGGCGACGGGGTCGAACGCCACCACCTGCACGCCCGGCGAATGGCATATCGGCAAGATGCTCCAGGCGGTGGACGACCTGCCCATGAACATCGGCTTTCTGGGCAAGGGCAACGCCAGCCTGCCGGAAGCCCTGGAGGCGCAGCTCGAGGCCGGCGCCATGGGCCTCAAGCTGCATGAGGACTGGGGTACCACCCCGGCCTCCATCGACAACTGTCTCGCCGTGGCCGAGCGCTACGATGTCCAGATCGCCATCCACACCGACACCCTCAACGAGTCGGGCTTCGTGGAGGACACCCTGGCCGCCTTCAAGGAGCGCGGCATCCACACCTACCACACCGAGGGGGCCGGGGGTGGCCACGCGCCGGATATCCTCACCGCCTGCTCGAAGCCCTATGTGCTGCCGTCCTCCACCAACCCGACGCGGCCCTACACGGTCAACACCATCGACGAGCACCTGGACATGCTGATGGTGTGCCACCACCTGGACCCCAACATTCCCGAGGACGTGGCCTTCGCCGACTCGCGCATTCGTCGCGAGACCATCGCCGCCGAGGACATCCTCCAGGACCTGGGGGTGATCTCGATGATCGCCTCCGACTCCCAGGCCATGGGCCGGGTGGGCGAGGTGGTGTGCCGCACCTGGCAGACCGCACACAAGATGAAGGTGCAGCGTGGGCTCTTGCCCGAGGACGAGGCAATCGGTGCAGACAACTTCCGCGCCCGGCGCTATATCGCCAAGTACACCATCAATCCGGCGATCACCCACGGGATCAGTCATGAGGTGGGCTCCATCGAGGCGGGCAAGCTCGCCGACCTGGTGCTCTGGAGCCCGGCCTTCTTCGGCGCCAAGCCGGCCCTGATCCTCAAGGCGGGCATGATCGCCGCGGCGCCCATGGGCGATCCCAACGCTTCGATTCCCACGCCTCAGCCGGTTCACTACCGGCCGATGTTCGGCGCCTTTGGTCGCGCCGCCAGTCAGACCCGGGTCAGCTTCGTCAGCCAGGCGGCGCTGGACGCCGGGATCGGCGAGCGGCTGGGGCTCGCCAGCCGGCTCTCGGCCTGCAAGGACGTGCGCGGCGTGCGCAAGGGCGATATGAAGCTCAACGACGCCTGCCCCGAGCTCTCGGTGGACCCCCAGACCTACGAGGTGCGCTGCGACGGGGAGCTCTTGACCTGCGAGCCGGCCACCGAGCTGCCCCTGGCCCAGCGCTACCACCTGTTTTGAGCAGATCGGGCAGGAAGTGTATGTGAGGGAGCCAGCTTGCCGGTGCGAAACCTCGCGTGGCCGCTGGCGAATCGGACGAGACGACGCGGTCGATCTTCAGGGATGAAGATCGAGGAAAGCCGGCACAGGGATGTGCCGTCTTTCCGACCGCGGGAGTCCGGCCGAGACGCCAGGGTTTCGGGCACGTGGCGTTGAGAGAGGGTAAGGCTGGCTCCGCCAAGCCACTCAGGAGCACTGAACGATGCTGAAACTGACCGAACGCCTGGGACCCATCGCGGCGGGCCAGGCCACCGATACCCTGACACTCCCCTTCGAGCCGCGCACCAAGGGGCGGCTCAAGGCGATGAGCGACGCCGGGCGCGAGCTTGGCCTGTTCCTGGACCGTGGCCCGGTGCTGCGGGACGGCGAGGGGCTGCGCGCCGAAAGCGGCGAGATCGTGCGCATCCGCGCCGCCGCCGAGCCGGTGGTGACTGCGCGCATTGCCGCCGGCCTGCCGCTGGCGCGGCTCGCCTATCACCTGGGCAACCGCCACGTGCAGCTGGCGCTGGGCGAGGACGAACAGGGTGGCTATGTGCGCTTCCCGCCGGATCACGTGCTGGAAGAGCTGGCCGAGCTGCTCGGGGCCACCCTGGAGCGCCATCAGGCCCCCTTCGACCCGGAACCCGGCGCCTACCAGCAGACGGGCGGGCATGGCCACAACCACGACCCTCATCACCATGACCATACCCACAGCCATGAGCACATCGACAGCCATGCCCATTGAGGCGGTGGCCGCGACGTCGGCGGGGCAGGGCGACGATCTGGCCCTGCTCGGCCTACTGCAGCTGGTCAGCCCGGCGCTGCCCATCGGTGCCTTCGCCTTCTCCCAGGGGCTGGAGAGCGCCTTCGAGCTGGGCTGGGTCACGGACGAGGCGAGCCTCGGCGACTGGCTGGAAGGGGTGCTCGAGGACGGCCTGACCCGCTGCGAGCTGCCGGCGCTGGCGCGCCTGCAGGCGGCTTGGGGGGCGGGCGACGGCGAGGCCGTGGTCGAGTGGGACGCCTGGCTCGCCGCCAACCGCGAGACCGCGGAGCTCGCCGCCGAGGATGCCCGGCTCGGCGCCTCGCTGGCGCGGCTGCTGGGCAGCCTCGAGCTGCTGCCCGAAGCGGGCACGCTACCGCCCGGCGCCGGCTACGTGACCCTGTTCGCCTGGACCGCGCAGGTCCGCGGCATTGCCCCGCGCCAGGCGCTGCTGGGCTTCGCCTGGGCCTGGTTGGAGAACCAGCTGGCCGTCGCCTGCAAGGCGCTGCCCCTGGGTCATACCGCCGCCCAGCGCCTGGTGGAGCGGCTGCGCCCGGCGCTGGTCGCCGCGGTGGACGAGGCGCTCTCGCTGCCCGATGACGAACTCGGCCCGGCACTGCCCGGCCTGGCCCTGGCCAGCGCCCTGCACGAGACCCAGTATTCGCGGCTGTTCAGGAGCTAGGGTCACGGCAGGCGGGTGCGGTGAGGCCAGTGTGTCGCCACTGCCGGGAAGCATGACGAATATTGAAGCCAGTATGAGGAGAGAACGACATGACACATTGCCTACGCGTTGGCGTCGGTGGCCCGGTGGGCTCCGGCAAGACGGCCCTGCTCAAGCAGCTCTGCCTGGCGCTGCGCGACCACTACGATATTGCCGTGGTCACCAACGACATCTATACCCGCGAGGACGCCGACTTCCTGCTCAAGCACGAGGCGCTGGCGGCGGATCGCATCCTCGGGGTGGAGACCGGCGGCTGCCCGCACACCGCCATCCGCGAGGACGCCTCCATGAACCTGGCGGCCATCGACGAGCTCCAGGCGCGTCACTCGGGCCTCGAGCTGGTGCTGGTGGAGTCCGGCGGCGATAACCTCTCGGCCACCTTCAGCCCCGAGCTCTCGGACCTGACCCTCTACGTGATCGACGTCTCCGCCGGCGACAAGATCCCCCGCAAGGGCGGGCCGGGCATCACCAAGTCGGACCTGCTGATCATCAACAAGATCGACATCGCCGAGCAGGTCCATGCCTCCCTCGAGGTGATGGAGCGCGACTCGAAGACGATGCGCGGCGAGCGCCCCTTCGTCTTCACCAACCTCTACGACGGCGTCGGGCTCGAGACCATCATTCGGTTCATCCTCGATCGCGGCATGTTGCCGGAGCGCCGGCCGCAAGCCCAAACCCCCGCCTGATTCCCATGAACGACACCGACCTGACCGGCAAGGAGACCGCCACCATGTCCCATCTCTCGCCCTCGCTCGCGAAGCCCGCCGCGCGTTCCGCGCGTTCCGCCCGGGCCGCTGCACTCGCCGCCGCACTCGCCGCCGCCCCCGTCCTGCTGCTCGTCGCCGGGGCGGCCCTGGCCCACCCGGGCCATCATCACCATGAAGGCGGCTTCGCCGCTGGCCTCGCCCACCCGCTGCTGGGCCTCGACCACCTGCTGGCCATGCTCGCCGTGGGCCTCTGGAGCCTGCGTCAGTCCCGGGCGCTCGGCCTCGGCGCGCCGCTGCTCGCCGCCGGCGGCATGCTGCTCGGCGCCAGTCTCGCCTGGGGTGGAATGGCGCTACCCGGCGTGGAGTTTGGCATCGCCATGAGCGTGCTGCTGGCCGGGGTGCTGATCGCCGCACTGGTCAAGGTGCCCACCGCCCTTGGAGCCGGCATCATCGTGCTGTTCATGCTCTTCCACGGCCATGCCCACGGCAGCGAGATGCCCCACGCCGCTTCCATGCTGGCCTACCTGGCTGGCTTCACCCTGGCGACCCTGGCGATCACCTTCGCCGGGCGGCTGCTAGGCGGTGTGCTGATGGCTCGCGAGAACCGCCTGCTGCGCGGCCTGGGTGTGGCCATTGCCGCGGCTGGGGCGCTCTTCGCCCTGGGATAGGCCCGCATCGCCTTACCGTCCGCGCCCGGCTTCGGCCGGGCGCTGTCGTGTACGGGGTTTGACAGCCGGCAGGGGGCCGGCCAGATTGGCAGTAGTCACTCGAACAGGGAGAACCGGCATGGACAAGCTATGGCTGGGACTGAAGATCGCCGTCACCCTGCTGGTGGTGGTCCTCTTCGTGCAGAATATCATGGTGGTGGAAGTACGCGTCCTGGCCTGGAGCCTGTCGCTGCCGCTGGCGCTGCTGCTGGTGGGGGTCTACGTGCTCGGCATGGTCAGCGGCAAGAGCCTGATGGGGCTGGTGCGGCGCCTGCGCGCTTCGCGTTCCCAGGAAGGGCCTCGTTGAGCGAGCCCCGCGGCGAGCCGGCGGTCAATCCACATGGGTGACCGCCTCACGACGCGGATCCACGTGCCAAGGCAGACCGATACGCGCATTGCGCTCCAGCTCGGCGATCACCTGGGCACCCAGCAACAGGATGATCGCGCCGACCTCCAGGCTCAGCAGCACCACGATCAGGGTGGCCAGGGAGCCATACACCACGTTCACGAATGACAGGTTGACGAAGTAGAACACCAGCAGCAGGCGCACCCCCTCCCACAGCAGCGCCGCCACGAAGCCGCCGACCACGGCGCGTCGCAGGGCGATGTGCGCCACCGGCAGCACCTTGTAGATGGCGCTGAACAGCAGAAAGATCCCAATGAAGCTGAACAGGTTGAGGGCCGGCTCCGAGAGCCCGGCCAGCGGCATCGGCTGCTCGAACAGCGCCAGCCACAGGGTGTTCATGGCGTCGGCCAGGGTCGCCAGCAGGGTCAGGGCCAGCAGCCCCGTGCCCAGCACCAGCATGAAGGCGTAGGGCAGCAGCACCGAGACCCACACGCTGCGGCGAGTGTGGTCGTCCGTGCCGTGGAAGATGATCGCCAGGGCGTCTTCGAGCATGCGAAACACGAAGGAGCTGAACACCAGTAGCACCAGAATGCCGAACAGGCCGATCACCTCGCGGCCCTCGAGCAGGGCGAGCACGGCGTCCAGCAGCACTTCGGCATGGGCCGGCGCCAGGTGCTGCGCCTGGACCCCGAGCACCTCGAGCAGCAGCTGCTCGTCGACCACCTGGGTCAGCAGCACGACCAGCAGCGCGAACAGCGGCACGATGGAAAGCAGCACGTTGTAGCCGACCCCGCCGGCCAGCAGGATGCCGCGGTTGCGCAGGAAGGCGCCCAGCACCCGCCACAGGAAGCGCAGCACCCGGGGCAGCAGGGTGAAGAGGGCAGCGCGCACGGCGGGGAGGCGAGGTGGCGTCATGGGCGAGCCTTAGGAGACGATTCCCCTTCATAGTCGAGGGGGGCGCGGTGATCGTCAACTGCTTCCAGTCAGGGCGCGATGGTGTAGGTCAACGTTATATCGCGATCCGATTGGAAAAGCATGAGGGCGCCGTCATCGACGTTGATCTCGCCCCCATCAGAACTGGTGGTGACCTAGCGGCCATTATGGTTTGTTCAATTTATGGACTAGGGCCGCCATTTTTCGGGACAATTCTAACCAACGGAGTGATTTTCTTCATCGCGAACGTGTCGCCTCTACACCCTGCCTACCTTCACCCCGTAATCTGAGGGGTTGACGATATCCTCCAGCTTTCCGATCTGCGAAAAGTCGCCTTTTTTGATCACGCTGTTGATGTTTGTGCCAGGAAATCGCAGGTTCTTGATAACATGAACCTGGCTCGGCATACCCTTACCGTCAATATCCATGACCCAGGCGAGAAAGCCGCCCGAGAACTTGGCCAGGCTACCGATCGGATACAGGCCATACACCTGTATATATTCCACCAATACTGTCTTGTCATATGCCGTGTCTGCCCCATGAATCCTGCGGTAGGCCTCGAGCGGCGAGTGTGGCGGTATGCCGTTACGCGCATGCATTAGCTTGTTGATCGCTTTTATCACCGAGACCAATCGAATCAGCTCCGAGAGATGATGGTCGCGCTTGCCCGCCGGGTAGCCGGAGCCGTCCAGGCGCTCGTTGGCATTCTCGATCACGTCACGGCAGGTGGGGCTGGGCTCCCAGCCAAGCTCGTGCAGTTTGTCGCATAGCACTACCACATGGCCTCTTAGAATAGTCTTCTGCGCCGGGTTCATGCTCACCTTGAGCGACGGCAATTGCGCGCTGATCAACAGTGGCTTACCCAGCGTATGCAGTAAGGCGCCCAGCACAGCCTCACGCACTTGGGGGGTATGCGGGTCACGGATCAGCAGCAGGTCGGTCAACTGACCGGCTACCTGAACAGCATGCCTGACCCAGTCCGGGTCGTCGCGCAGGAACGCCAGGGCATACAAAAAGGCCTTGCGGTCCTGCTTCACCAGGTAGAGCAGGGTATCGACACAGTCGTAGAAAATCTCACTGGGAAACAGGTGGCGGGTCTTCATGTACATCAGGCCCACCTGGAGCTGATGAGCCACATTTATCACACCGCGCTCCATCGGCGACTGGCGAGCGCGCTTCTCACGCTCCTGGGCTTCTCGCTGTAGGATCTTCTTCTCCTTGGTGCCTGGGATGAATAGGGAGGAGTGATCAGTGCACTTGTCGTTGGAACCAGCACGGTAGGAGGCCTCTCTTTCCGACTCATTCACGTACTGGAACAGTGCTTCTCTCTGGGGTGTGGTCAGGTTGAAGAACTGAACGCCAACCGCCGCGTAGCCATGGTTGCCAAAGGGGCGGATATGGCGAATTTTGCCTTCTGCAAAGAAACTCTCCCCGTTGGGAAACTCTAGCGTGAGCCCTGGGATCTCCTGATCAAGGCTCATCGAGAAGCTCTCCGCCAGGTCGATATCTACCATGCAGCCTCCGACCGAAAGGTTGCGCAGTCTGCCTGGCACGTTGAGTTCATGCAGGTAAACTTCAAGGGTGACCCGGGCCTGCATACCGAGGATGAATGGAATGCGGATTGCCCCCCGGTTCTCCTTGACGAAGACCGATTCCGGGAGTTGGCACTCCAGGCGATATAGGGTGCTGTCCGTCTTGAGCAGCTTGGCTACGACATTGCTGAGGCTGTAGGTCTCGCGCTCTATGGCCTGTGATCCCTTCAACGCCTCCAGGTCGAAGTTCAGCGTACCACTGTCCAGGTACCGCTCGATATCCGATCCGGCATACTCCACTTCAAGCACCAAGCGGCCGGTGCTCAGGTCTAGTTCCACCACCTCCGCCTTCAGGGAATAGGGCATGTCCTTGGCATATACAGACAACTCATTCGTATGCTGTAGCAACGAACGAATCACTTTTGCCGAGGTGTTTTCATGTAAGGCGGGGACAGCCATTTAAGACACCTACCCATGTGCATCGGTTATCTGATTACTGCCAATAATATAGATTTTTTATAAAAGTATAGATTATAAGCTTGTTGGCTATAATATGTTTTGGTGGAAGTTTACGTCCATGGATTGCGCCGCAATCCATGGAAGCACAGTGACCTGCCCACACATGGCAGACTAGTCATCACTTAAGCCGCTTGCCAGTGCGCTGGGTAATACCCAGCTGCGCTGATCTGAAGCATAGGTGACCCCATGGCAGGACGCTACGAGATCTCCGACAACGGCTGGACCCTCATCAAGGAGATCGTTTCGCCGCCACTGCGATGACCGCCAAGTGCTGAGCGGCATCCTCTGGATCCATTACTCAAGCGCCAAGTGGGGCGATCTGCCAGAACGCTATGGCCCGTGGAAGACTGTCTATGACCGCTTCCGCCAGTGGCGCGATGACGGCACCTTTGAAGCTATCCTTGCACGCCTCCAACTCCGCCTACGAGAAGATGGCCAGCAGCTTCAGGGTAATGGTATGCCTGGCGAGCATAGACCGCTGCCTACGTGCAGACGTTTTGGACGAAGCCTACATAGTCTTCTCATGGACCTCGTCAAGAGTGCTAACCTGAGTCCCAAACGCTTGGGAGTTGAAGTTGCCGGAAGTGCTTTTATCGGTGATATCGAGGCCGCAAATGATGCCATTCAGCGTATCCGTGATCTCGGGATCGGTGTGAGTGTCGACGATTTTGGTAGAGGGCTTTCTCCATTCAAGTGCCTGCGGAAATTGCCAATCGCGGTCCTCAAAATAGATCGCGTTTTGTCACGAATTTGGAGAGTGATAAGCGAGCGAGAAAGTTGATGGGCTGTATGATCGATATCGGCCATGCCTTGGGTCTTGGATTCAGGGTCTTATTGTGATTGCAGGAGGGGTCGAAACTTTCCAGCAGGAGAAGATTCTGCGTGAGCTAGGATGTGACTAGGCTCAGGATTGTATTAGTTGCCGGCTCTTCCCGCTACGGAATATTTTTCCTGGTGTGAGAGGTATAAAATGTGACTCTGAATCCTCGACCCGCCCCTGCTCGATGGCAGCACCCACCAACGTGGCTCGATCCGCCAGGCGTGATAGCGAGCTATCCTGCAGGTCCGTGGATCGAGCGGCCTCGGCCGCCTGCAGATGGCAAGTCGATGCCAGGGCCAGCATAATGAGCAGGCGACTCAGCCATCGACGCAGTGGGCGAGGGCTCCCCTTAATCCTCGACAGTGAGACAACATGGCCAAATTCGAGCAGATCGGCACGGCTAGCATACCCGGACAGGGCGGCGAGCTGCGCCTGCTGCAGCGCAATCAGGAGTTTTCCATCCGTATCGCCGGCAAGACCGGCGAGCTGATGAACACCCGCCTGCACGGTTCCGAGGATGCCCTGGCGGAACTCGCCTGTGAGCGCATCGCCGCGCGTCCCGAAGCGCGGGTATTGATCGGCGGGCTGGGCATGGGCTTTACCTTGGCGGCGGCGCTCAGGACGCTTGGCGCCGATGCCGAAGCGGTCGTCGCCGAGCTGGTCCCGGGCGTGGTGGAGTGGAACCGGGGAGCGCTGGGGGCGGCGGCCGGCTATCCGCTGAACGATCCGCGCACCCGGGTCAGCCTGGGCGACGTGGGCGAGGTGCTGCGCCGCGAGCCGGGCGGCTTCGATGCCATCATGCTCGACGTGGACAACGGCCCCGAAGGGCTGACGCGCAAGGAGAACGATCGGCTCTATTCGCCCGAGGGGTTGGCGGTGGCCCAGGAGGCGCTGCGCCCCGACGGGGTGCTGGCGGTATGGTCGGCGGGCCGGGACGCCGGGTTCAGCGAGCGCCTGCGCCGGGTCGGCTTTCTGGTCGAGGAAGTCACGGTGCGCGCCCACCGCCCCGGCAAGGGGGCGAAACACTGCATCTGGCTGGCCTTCTGACATGTTGCTGACGGCGTCTCTTCGCTGCCTGGCGCTGCTGCTTGCCGGTATGCTCCTGGCCGGCTGCGCGGGACGGGTGATACCGCCGCCGACGCCTGCCGAGCCGGTGGAGGTCTACCTGCTCGACCACGGCCGCCACGCCAGTCTGGTGCTGCCGCGCCAGCAGGGCGGCCTGGTGCGCTACAGCTACGGCGAGTGGGCCTGGTACGTGGAGGGACGTCGGCATGCGCTGGCCGCGGTTTCGGCGCTGTTCTGGCCGACGCCCAGCGGGCTGGGGCGTGGCGTGAGTGAGGAGGCGACCGGGCGCGCCGATTTAGGGCGGCTGGCCCCGGAAGGCGTGATGCGCGTCTATCCGCTCCAGGCCGATGCCCGGCGGGTCATGGCGCTGGAGCGCGAACTGGACGCCCACTTCGAGCGCGATGGCATCGAGCCGGTCTACAGCGAGGAGTTTGGCCTCGAGTTCGTGCCTTATCCCAGGGCCTATTGGTTCACCTACCAGTCCAACCTGGCCGTGGCCCGCTGGCTGCGGCGCCTGGGCATCGAGGTCAGGGGCATTCCGTGGCTTTCCAACTGGCGTATCGACGCCGCCGGTGGGCAGCGCTGAACGGCGCGCTCGCTTTTTTCCATTGATTGAGCCGTGATCCGTTCATGGCCGCGACAAGGTAGGACTATGCTGGAACTCTCGCGTCAGGTGCGCATTCCCGATCATGAAATCGAGATGGAGGCGGTGCGGGCTCAGGGGGCCGGCGGGCAGAACGTCAACAAGGTGGCGACGGCGATTCACCTGCGCTTCGATATCCGGGCCTCCAGCCTGCCCGAAGGGTTCAAGGAGAAGTTGCTGGCGCTTAGCGACCAGCGCATCACCCGTGACGGCGTGGTGATCATCAAGGCGCAGTCTCATCGCACTCAGGAGCGTAACCGGGCGGAGGCGCTGGCGCGGCTCAAGGCGCTGATCAAGGGCGTGATGTATGCGCCGAAGAAGCGTATCGCCACCAAGCCGAGCAAGGGGGCCAAGCAGCGTCGGCTGGACAGCAAGAAGAAGCGTGGCCAGCACAAGGCGCTGCGCGGCAAGGTCGATACCTGAACGACGTCCAAAGGCGGCAAGCGCTCCTGTAACCCCATCTTATTGAACTGATTGGCGCCGGCCATACTGGTGACCTCTGATCATCGGAGGGCGCCATGAATGAACTGAGCTCGACGCAGGCCTATTGGCTGGACCACCTTTTTCATGCCTCGTCCAGGCAATTGGCGTTGAGCGAGTATGCCGAGGAGCTGGGGCTGGCCTGACGGCACTGCTGTCGTGGGAGCGGCACCTGGCTGTGCAGGATGTGCCGGTGCCACCACGTCCTCGACCGATGCGCTTCGTCGCCGTGGAGGGGGGGCACTTCAACGCTGCCAACACTCAGCGAAGCGGACGAACTCGGATCATTGTTCCCTGGCGGTAGTGAGGACACCCTACCGACCTGAAGCAGGTCGGATCAGTAGGGGGTCGTAGAGCCCTAACCAAGTCGAAGTAAAGTTCTGGTAGGCTATGCTGTAATAGAATGGTACCCGAGTGACGCCGTGCTGCCGTCAAAGGGCTGCAGGCTGGCATGGAGGTGCCCCTCACTTGCGGCCCCGGATCCGTCATCGGGTTTAGGGGGGCTCTCACGGCAATTTTTGCTCGATGGAGCTTCTGTGGCGCAGAGATCAAGCATCCAGCCATCCGCCGACCGTACAAGAGTCATTCATGAAGCTGGTGACAGATGTGAACGATGACCTGGCGATCCGTGCCCGGCGCTTGACCCAGGCAGGTGTCGCGCTGGTCGCGCTGGTGATCCTGGCCATGGCCTGGACGCTATACAGCGCTACTATCAGTACTCGCAATGCAACCGAGGACATCCTGCAGTCGGAGCGTATTTCCGACGCACTCGAAACGATCAGCCGGGAACTCCACCGGGCCGAAGCCGCCCAGCGGGGGCATATCTTGAGCGGAGATTCGGCGTATCTGGCCATGCGCCACCAGGCCGTTGACGAGTTGCCGATCGCCATCGACAGGCTTCGGCAATATGCCGACCAGGACCCCCTCATCGGCCCCCAGGTCGAGCAGCTCGAGGAGCGGATCGAGAGCCGCATCGAGCTGATGAACGAGCACCTGCACCTCTTCCAGGAAGAAGGCCTTGCTGCAGCAGGACAGCTTGCCGCCTCACCCCGGCTCAGGGAAGCCGCCGCAGATACCCATGCGTTGATCCACCAGCATCTCGACCAGGAAAGGCAGCGCATCGAACGCCGACTTCACGCCCAGCAGAACCGCTACCAGTCCCAGATGATGGTGTTCTTCATCCTGGTGCCGGTCATACTGCTGACTCTCCTGCTGGGCTACCTTGCGCTGATTGCGCTACAGCGGGCCCGCCACCGGGCCGAGCGTGACCTCCGAACCATTACCGACAACCTTCCGGGGGCAGTCTATCAATACTGGCAACAGCCCAATGGCACCTGTGGTTTCTCTTTCGTCAGCGAAGGGATTCACGATCTGCTTGGCCTCGAGCCCGCGGCGGTAGTGGGTAGCCCCCGCGCCATGTTCGACCGGATTGCGGTGGACGACCTTCCTGGCTTGGAAGCGGCCATCGACGCCTCGGCCAGGACACTAGCACAATTCGAGTTCACTCACCGCGTCAGCCATGCGAATGGGAAAATACGCTCTATTAATGCTCGCTCCTCACCATATCGCCGGAAGGATGGCACCGTGGTGTGGAACGGTTATTGGTCAGATGTCACCGAGCAAATGGCCACGGAGAAGGAGCTGGTCATCAGTAAGCATCAGTTGCAGATGGCCGTCGAACTCAGCCAACTGGGCAAATGGCACTGGTCTATCCCCCGCGACGAACTGGACTGGTCACCACGCTGTTGCGAGATCTTCGGGGTGCCGCCAGACACGCCGCTGAATTTCGAGTTATTCCTCGGATGCACGCACCCTGATGATCGCACGCGGATTCAAGACGCCGTCAATACTGCGCTGCAGCAGGGAGTGCAGTACCAAGAGGAGTTTCGGGTCGTCTGGCCGGACGGCTCAGTACACTGGGTGGAAGCCGCGGGCCGCGCCCAGTATTCCCATGATGGCCACCCGGAATCCATGGACGGCATCGTCATCGACATTAATGCGCGCAAGAACATGGAGCTCACCCTGCGAGCCGCCAAGGAGTCCGCGGAAGTCGCCAACCGTGCCAAGAGCACCTTCCTGGCGACCATGAGCCACGAGATCAGGACACCGCTGAACGGGGTGCTGGGTATGCTGGAGGTGCTCAGCCTTACCGAGCTGAACCCGGAGCAGCGCACCACCGTGGAGGTCATACGCCAATCGAGCCGATCCCTGCAACGATTGATCGGCGACGTGCTGGACCTCTCGAAGATAGAGGCTGAGAAACTCGAGCTCCATCCCTGCGCGGCCTCGATCCAGCGGATCGTCGAAGACGTCCTGGCACTGTACAGCAGCACTGCCACCAGCCACGGCCTGACATTGAGCGCTACCATCGATCCCGGTATCAGCCCCGCCGTCATGGTCGACAGCCTGCGACTGAAGCAGATCCTCAACAACCTGATCAGTAACGCCTTGAAGTTCACAGAAGAAGGCGGCATCGAGGTAGATGTCGCCTGTATCCGGCGGGAAAAGCGGCGAGAGTGGGTGCAGATTACGGTCAAGGATACGGGCATCGGCATCGAGCCGGCGCTTCAAGCCCGCCTGTTCGATCCGTTCATGCAGGCCGAAAGCAGCATATCCACTCGCTACGGGGGCACCGGCCTAGGGCTGTCCATCTGCCAACGCTTGGCCAAGCTGATGGGTGGGGAAATCGAATTGACCAGTCAACCGGGTCAGGGCACGACCCTGACCTTGACCCTGCCCGTTGCACCCGCCGACCCGGCACAGCTCGTCGATGTCACCCGCGAACAACACCGGGAAGAGCTCAAGGCCGCCACCGCGAGGCGTACGCCACCGACACTCGAGCAGGCGGAAGAGGAGGGGACGCTGATTCTGGTCGTGGATGACCACCCCACGAACCGCCAGGTGCTGATGCGCCAACTCAACCTGCTCGGCTATGCCGCCGAATGTGCCGAAGATGGGCAGCAGGCCCTCGAACTGTGGCGACGCCGCCGATTCGGCTTGATCCTGGCCGACTGCAACATGCCACGCATGAATGGCTACGAGCTGGCGCGGGCCATCCGCCAAGACGAAGCCAGCGATACAGCGGCCAACCATATCCCGATCATTGCCTTCACCGCCAATGCCCTGGGTGGGGATGCATCGCGCTGCTTTGCCGCTGGCATGGACGACTACCTGAGCAAGCCGGCCGGTATGCTGCAACTGCGTAACATGATCGAGAACTGGCTGCCGCATCCCTCCGCTCGGGGGAGTGTAGCCGATACCCTCGCCGCCACGCCGCCTCCCTTGGATCCTGCGGCTGATGACCCCGTGGACCCGACCGCGCTGGACCTGGTTTCCGGTGATGACGGGGAGCTGGCGCGCGAGATCCTGCACGACTTCCGATGCTCGAACGAGCTCGATGCTAAGCGTCTCGAACAGGCGATATACGACAGCGACAGCACGACACTGGTGCGTGCGGCTCACCGGATCAAAGGGGCGAGCCGGCTTGTCGGTGCCCACCCGCTCGCCCAGACCTGCGAGCGCCTCGAGCGCGCTGGCCGCTCGGAGGCGTGGGGGGAGATCGTCGTTGGTCTCGAGGAATTCAGACAGGAACAGGAGCGTCTGCATGCCTATATCGACCGACTCTGAACAGACTACCGGGTTGCCTCCCGGCCTGCGCCTGCTGATCGTCGAGGACCATGACTTTCAGCGGCAGGTGCTGGCGGGCTTGCTTCGTCGTCTCGGGGCAGAGGAGATTCACGAGGCCGCTTGCGGCCACTCGGCACTCGAACTGATGGCCACCCTTGAGCCACCCGTGGATATCGTCATCAGCGATCTCGACATGCCCGGCATGGACGGCATGGAGTTCATACGGCGAGTGGGGGAGTCATGGCACGAGCCAGCACTGGTTATCGTCAGTGCTCTGGAGCCCTCGTTGATCCGTTCCGTTCGCACCATGGCTGCGGCCTATGGCCTCAGCTTACTGGACACCATAGAAAAGCCCCCCGCGCCACGCGAACTCTTGAGCGCGCTGCGCAAGTACAAGCCTGATCAACGGCGCCTCAGAGCACCGCCCATGGAGGAACACTACTCCGCCGCAGACCTTGAGGCTGCCATGGTAGGCGACCAGTTCGAGCCCTTCTTCCAGCCGAAGGTGGAACTGGCTACGGGGCGCCTGTGTGGCTTCGAAGCCCTGGCCCGCTGGCGCCACCCCGAGCACGGGGTATTGTCACCCCACGCCTTCATCGACACCATGGAGTCCCGGGGGCTGATCGATGCGCTCACCGATGTCATGCTCGACAAGGCGAGCGCCTGGTGTGCCTTTTGGCGAAATCGCGGTCTGGATATCAAGGTCTCGGTGAATATCTCCATCCAGTCCCTGGCCGATGTCGGGTTGGCGGAATCGCTGATCGAGCGAGTGCGTCGACAGGGGCTGGACCCCTGCTACATGATCCTCGAGATCACCGAAACGGCGGTCATGATTGAGGTGGGGCGCGTGCTGGAGAATCTTGCAAGGCTGCGCATGAAGGGGTTCGAATTATCGATCGACGACTATGGCACCGGCTACTCATCCATGCAGCAACTCACCCGTATCGCCGCCGGTGAGTTGAAGATCGACCGCACCTTCGTCAACTTCGCTTCGCACCAAAATGACGGTCGAGTGATCTTGAGATCCAGCCTGGAAATGGCCAGAAAACTGAACCTGACAACGGTGGCAGAAGGCGTCGAGACGCCTGAGGACTGGGCACTGCTGGCCGAATACGGCTGTGACCAGGCTCAAGGGTACCTGATAGCTCGCCCCATGGCGGCCGACACCGTGGCAGACTGGGCCCAACAATGGGATCCAGAGCGCTGGCTTACCGGCTTATCGCCTGAACTGAAGCAATGAGTGCAGCGCCTGTGGTGCTCAGGGCACCTGTGCTCCCCCTATCAGCTCAAGAAGAAGGGATTACTGGAGGGCTTACAAAAGGCGGGTACTATGTCTCCCCTCCAGTACAATGCCTCCCCACCAGGATGCAGCCCCTATTGCGCGCCCCGCTCTGAATTGTCACCACTCCACTGCCCGGAAACCGCCGATGCCCCGTCACGATACTGCCCTCTCAGAGCTGCCCGACAGCGAACGCCTCTCCAAGCGGCTGGCGCGCCAGCTTCCCTGCTCGCGCCGTGAGGCCGAGCTGTATATCTCCGGAGGCTGGGTGTTGGTCGACGGCGAGGTGGTCGAAGAGCCCCAGTTCAAGGTCGCCGGGCAGCGCGTCGAACTCGCCCCCGGGGCCAGGGCCGAACCGTTGGCACCGGCCACCCTGCTGCTCAACTGTCCCCCGGGGCATGACGCCACCGAAGGCGATGCGCTGGCCAGGACGCTGATCACGCTGGCGTCGCACTGGCCGGAGGATCCGGCAGGCCTGCGCCCGCTCAAGGCCTACTTCCGGGGCCTGGTGCCGATGCTGCCGCTGACGCCGGGCATGTCCGGCCTGCTGGTCTTCACCCAGGACCGGCGCGTCGCCAGGCGGCTCAATGAGGATACCGTGCGGCTGGAGCAGGAGTTCGTGGCTGAGGTACGCGGCACCCTGAGCGAGACGCAGCTCGAGGCGCTGCGCCGTGGCACGGCCGAACCGGGACGGCGGCTCGCGCCCTGCAAGGTGAGCTGGCAGAGCGAAACCCATCTACGCTTTGCCTTGAAGGGAATGGTGCCGGGCCAGCTCGAGGCCATGTGCGAAAGCGTTGGCTTGACGCTGTTGTCGCTGAAGCGCCTGCGGATTGGCGGGGTGTCCCTGGGGCGTGTGCCGCAAGGCCAGTGGCGCTATCTCAGCCACGGCGAGCGCTTTTGACGCGACATTCTGCTCCCTTTCCCGATTCGTTATCGCTCTGTATGCTGAAGTCGAGGTACCCATGCCGTCCGGCCTGAGCCGGCCGGCACCCGATTCGCAGCCTTAACCAGAAGGATATGTCGCATGTCGGAAAATCCCAAGAGCCCACTGTTCCAGGATAATCGCGTCAAGGCGCTGGCGGCCGTGGCGGTGGTTGGCGTGGTCTGGGCGATCTTCGCCCAGTCCAGTGCCAGCTCTCACCGCGACCACAGCGAGGCCCTCGAGTCGCAGCTGTCGGCGATGGAGAGCGAACAGCAGGCGCTGGTCAGCCAGCTGGAAGAGCGTGACGCGGCCGGCGAGGAGATCGAGGCGCTGGAAGCCCGCATTGCCGAGCTGGAGGAGGAGCGCCAGGCCGCCGCGGCGGCAGTAGAGGAAGAGCGTGAGGCTGCGGAAGCCGAGATGCAGACGCGCCTGGCCGAGCTCGAGGAGCAGCGGGCCGCCGCCGAAGCGGCCATGGCCGAGGAGCAGGAAACGGCGCGAGCCGAGCTGGAGCGAATCGAAGCCGAAGTGGCCGACACCGAAGCGCGCCTGAGTGAGCTGCAGGAAGAGCGTGCCGCCCTGGAGGGCGATATCGAGGCCTACCAGGCCGAAAAGGCCGAGGTCGAGGAGGCGTTGGCGGCGCTGCGTGGCGACTATGAAGCGGTGGATCAGGCCCGCAGCGATGCCGAGGCCGCACGCGCCGAGGCGGAAGAGGCGCGTCAGGAGGCCGAAGCAGCGCGTCAGGAAGCCGAAGAGCTGCGCGAGATTGCCGTCGATGAGCGTCAGGAAGCCGTGGTCGCCCGCAACCTGGCCGATAATGAGCTGGCCGCCATCGAAGACGAGATCGCCGCGGGCGACGAGCGACTGGCCGTACTGAACACCGAGATCGCCGACCGGGAATCCACCCTCGAGGCGCTGGAGAACGACATCGAGGCGCTGGAGGTCTGGCGTGACGAGGTGGAGCGTGAAGTGGGCGAGGCCCGCGACGAGCGTGACGAGGCGCTGGCCGCACTCGAACAGGCGCGGGTCGAGCGTGACGACCTGATGATCGCCATCGGCATCGGCCGTGACGAACTGGCCGATATCGAGGGTCGCGTCGAGCGCCGCGAAGAACAGCTCGAGCGGCTGGAGGGGCAGCTCGCCAACTGGCGCAGCGAGCTCGCCGATCTGGAAGCGCGGATGGAGGAGGTCGAGTCCGACACCGAAGCCGAGACCGAAGCGCAGACGGCCGACGACTGACACGCTGTTTGTCCCGCACTCCCCATACCCACGACGGCGAGCCTGGCTCGCCGTCGTGTGTTTGCAGACCGGTGTTGGGCCGCGGGGCGTCGCGCTATACTGGCCGCACAATCACCCCGGCAGGCTGGGGTGTCTTCATGCAGCAGTGCGAAGGAGCGAGTCGTGATCGAAGGGGTCAAGCACATCGTCGCCGTGGCGTCCGGCAAGGGTGGGGTGGGCAAGTCCACCGTCACCGTCAACCTGGCGCTGGCCATGGCCGCCGAGGGGTATCGGGTTGGCGTGCTCGACGCCGACATCTATGGCCCCAGTCAGGCCCAGATGCTGGGGGTCGGCGAGGGGGTGCGTCCCGAGTCGGCCGGCGAGAACCGCTTTCGCCCGCTTCAGGCCCACGGCCTCCAGGCCATGTCCATGGCCTTTTTGGTCGACATCCGCGAGCCCATGGTGTGGCGCGGCCCCATGGTGGCCGGGGCCTTTCAGCAGCTGCTTTCCCAGACCGCCTGGGAGGCGCTGGATTACCTGTTCATCGACATGCCCCCCGGGACCGGCGACGTCCAGCTGACCCTGGCTCAGAAGGTGCCGGTGGATGGTGCGGTGATCGTCACCACCCCCCAGGACATCGCCCTGCTCGACGCCCGCAAGGGCATCGAGATGTTTCGCAAGGTGAACGTGCCGGTGCTCGGCGTGGTGGAGAACATGAGCCTGCATGTCTGCACGAACTGCGGTCATGCCGAGCCGATCTTCGGCGAGGGCGGCGGCGAGCGTATCGCCAGCGAGTACCAGACCCGCGTGCTGGGCCGGCTGCCGCTGGCGCTCTCCATCCGTGAGCAGGTCGACGGCGGCCACCCCACGGTGGTGGCCGAGCCCGACGGCGAGGTGGCCGCCACCTTCCGCGACATGGCCCGCCAGGTGGCCGAGCAGGTTGCCGGACAGCAGGAGGAGGGCCCGAGCATCTCCTTCAGCGATGATTGACTCCCGAAGCGAGGGGCGCCGGGGGCAGGCCGAAGAGGAGGTCCTACGCCAGGGGTGAGGAGCACTGCTCCGAACGGGCTGGCCATGGATGGCCAGCACCGGCCCTGCGAGCGGAGCGGGACGCGAGAGCGAAGCAGGGCGTCGGTAGCGCCCAAGGAGGGGTTTACAGCGCCTCCTCGCAGGCCTGCCCCCGGGTCAGCCCCGTGTTGTTATCGAATACCCTTGGGCGGATGACGCTCGCCGCCGGGGCCGCTATGATAGCGGCCCCGGTTTTTTGGTTCTTACCCTTCGTTTTCAACCCAGCAGGATGTCCCGATGAGCATCAAGTCCGACAACTGGATCCGCCGCATGGCCGAGCGGGAAGGCATGATCGAGCCCTTCGAGCACGACCAGGTGCGCTATGTGAACGACCGTCGGGTGATCTCCTACGGGACCTCCAGCTACGGCTACGATGTGCGCTGCGCCGACGAGTTCAAGGTGTTCACCAACATCCACTCGGCGGTGGTCGACCCCAAGGCCTTCGACGAAAAGAGCTTCGTCGACATCAAGGGCGATGTCTGCATCATCCCGCCCAACTCCTTCGCCCTGGCGCGCACCGTGGAGTACTTCCGCATCCCGCGCAGCGTGCTGACCATCTGCCTGGGCAAGTCCACCTATGCGCGTTGCGGCATCATCGTCAACGTGACGCCGCTGGAGCCGGAGTGGGAAGGCCACGTGACCCTGGAGTTCTCCAACACCACCAACCTCCCGGCCAAGATCTACGCCAACGAAGGCGTGGCGCAGATGCTGTTCCTGGAGTCCGACGAGGTGTGTCAGACCTCCTACAAGGATCGCGGCGGCAAGTATATGGGGCAGCGGGGCGTCACCTTGCCTCGCACGTAAGGTAGCTATCAGGTACGAGGAGCGAGGTACAAGGGAACCCTCGACTCGCTCCTTATTCCTTCGATCAATACTGCCTCGAACCTCGAACCTCGAACCTCGAACCTCGAACCTCGAACCTCGAACCTCGAACCTCGAACCTCGAACCTCGAACCTCGAACCCCGAACCTCGAACCTACTCCTCGTCCAGCTCCTCCGCCGCGTCGGCGTGGGACATGCGCAGGCCGTGGGGCGGTAGCGGCATGCCGTCGAAGGTGGCGCCTTCGGCCTCGAGCTTCAGGCGCCCCTCAAGGAACCACTTCACCGCGATGGGATAGATCAGGTGCTCGCGGGCGTGCACCTTCGCCTTGAGGCTCTCCTCGGTTTCGTCGGCAGCGACGGCCACTTCGGCCTGCACCACCACCGGGCCCCCGTCGAGCTCCTCGGTGACGAAGTGCACGCTGCAGCCGTGCTCGGCCACGCCGTCGGCCAGCGCCCGGGCATGGGTATTGAGCCCCTGGTAGGCGGGCAGCAGCGAGGGGTGGATATTGAGCATCCGCCCGAAGTAGCGCTGCACGAAGCGCGGCGTGAGAATCCGCATGAAACCGGCCAGCACGATCAGGTCCGGCTCATGGCGTTCGATCACCTTGATCAGGGCGCCGTCGTAGGCGTCTCGGCTCTCGTACTCGCGATGGGGCAGGACCACGGCGTCGATGCCCGCGTCCCGGGCACGCTGCAGGCCGTAAGCTTCCGGCTCGTTGGAGATCACCGCGACGATCTCGCCACCCAGTCGATCATGGGTCTGTTCGTCGATCAGCGCCTGGAGGTTGCTGCCGCTGCCCGAGATGAGCACCACCACCCGACGCACCTCGCTGGGTTCCGGGGTGATATCGCGCAGGGTGTCGCTCTGATAGTCGGTGTCGGTCATGGCTTGAGGTTCTCCAGCCGGACCGGCTCCTCGTCGGCCTGCCGCGCCACGATCTCGCCGATACGGTGGACCGTTTCGCCCTGGGCCTGGAGATGGGCGCGGGCCTGGTCGGCCTGCTCGGCGGCCACCACCACCACCATGCCGATGCCGCAGTTGAGCACGCGATGCATCTCGTGTTCGTCGACGTTGCCCTGTGCCTGGAGCCAGTCGAACACCGCCGGCCGGGTCCAACTGGCCACGTCGATGCGCGCGCCGAGGGTGTCGGGCAGCACCCGGGGGATGTTCTCCAGCAGGCCGCCGCCGGTGATATGCGACAGCGCATGCACCTCGACGCCGCTCTCCTTGATCAGCGACAGCAGCGGCTTGACGTAGATGCGGGTGGGGGCGAGCAGGGCATCGCCCAGCGCCCGGCCGTCCAGGGCGGTATCCAGCGAGGCGCCGCTGACCTCGAGAATCTTGCGGATCAGCGAGTAGCCGTTGGAGTGGGGGCCGGAGGAGGCGATGCCCAGCAGCACGTCGCCCTCGGCCACCTTGCTGCCGTCGAGGATCTCGGATTTCTCCACCACGCCCACGCAGAAGCCGGCCAGATCGTAGTCGCTGCCCTCGTACATGCCCGGCATCTCGGCGGTCTCGCCGCCGACCAAGGCGCAGCCCGCCTGCTCGCAGCCCTCGCCGATACCGGTGACCACGTCGGCGGCGATGTCCACATCGAGCTTGCCCGTGGCATAGTAGTCGAGGAACAGCAGCGGCTCGGCGCCGGCCACCACCAGGTCGTTGACGCACATGGCCACCAGGTCGATGCCGATGGTGTCGTGCTTGCCGAGATCCATGGCCAGGCGCAGCTTGGTGCCGACGCCGTCGGTGCCGGATACCAGGACCGGCTCGCGATAGCCGCTGGGCAGCTGGCACAGGGCGCCGAACCCGCCGAGACCGCCCATCACTTCCGGACGCGCGGTGCGCTTGGCGACGCCCTTGATACGATCGACCAGGGCATTGCCGGCATCGATGTCGACGCCGGCATCCTTGTAGTTGAGCGAAGCCTTGGGCGGCTGGGCGGAAGTGGAGTCGGTCATGGCCTGTCCTGTGTGTGAATCGCTGTCGATGCAACATCGGCACGGGCGCGGCTCGCCGCCTGCCGGCCGACGGTCGGTGGGGAAGATCGGGGCGGAATTGTAGCATCACGGCGCACGGCCCGCATCGCCGTGACGAGGTCAAGGAGAGGAGCAAGCGATGCGCAGAGAGTGGTGGGTTCTGATCGGGGCCGTGGTGCTGGTCTGGCTGCTGTTTCAGCTGGAAGCCATGCTGATGCCGTTCATTGCCGGCATGATTCTCGCCTACCTGGCCGACCCCTTGGCCAACCGCCTGCAGCGCCTGGGCCTGTCGCGCCCGCTGGCGGTGTGCGCGGTGTTTCTGGTGATGATTCTGCTGCTGGTGCTGTCGCTGCTGGTGCTGATCCCCCTGGCGGCGCAGCAGGTGCGTCAGTTCGCGCTGGTGGTGCCGGGTATCTTCGAGTGGGTCGAAAACGTGCTGGCCCCGCAGATCCAGGCCTGGACGGGGCTGGACGTGGCGGCTGATCTGGACAATCTCCGCGAGACCCTGTCCGAGCACTGGCAGGATGCCGGCGGCTATCTGGCCCAGTTCCTGGGGCAGGTGGGGCGTTCGGGCATGGCGCTGATCACCTGGGTCACCTACGTGGCGCTGATTCCGGTGGTCACTTTCTACCTGCTGCTCGACTGGGAGCGCTTCATCGCCAACCTGCGCAACATGCTGCCGCGCCAGTGGGAGCCGGACGCGGTGCGCGTGGTGGAGCGCTGCAACGAGGTGCTGTCGGCCTTCCTGCGCGGCCAGCTGCTGGTAATGCTGACGCTCGGTGCCATCTATGCCATCGGCCTGACCCTGATGGGGGTGCGCTTTGGCCTGCTGATTGGCATCATCTCGGGGCTGGCGAGTATCGTGCCCTTCCTCGGGTTTATCGTCGGCATCAGCGTGGCGCTGATCGTGGCGTTTTTCCAGTTTGGCAGCTGGCTGGCGCTGCTCGGAGTCGTCGTGGTGTTCACCGTCGGCCAGATCATCGAAAGCACCCTGTTGCAGCCCAAGCTGCTGGGCAACCGAATCGGGCTGCATCCGGTGGCCGTCATCTTCGCCGTGCTGGCCGGAGGCAACCTGTTTGGCTTCACCGGGGTGCTGCTGGCGCTGCCGGCGGCGGCCGTGATCATGGTACTCTTGCGGGAACTCAAGGACCGCTACAAGCGCAGCAGCTTGTACGATGCCGGCCTACGCAAAAGACACGACGAGGATTCTCCATGAGCCGTGCACCGGCGCAGCTGCCGTTGGGAGTGGGGCTGCGCGATGATGCCACTTTCGCCAGCTTCCTGCCGGGGAGCAATGCCGGTCTCGTGGACCGGCTGACTCACCAGCTCGACGCAGCGGGGGAGCCCTTTGTGTATCTATGGGGGGCGTCGGGTACCGGTCGCACGCACCTGCTGCAGGCGGCCTGTCACGCGGCTTCCGACCGCGACCTGCGCGCCCTTTACCTGCCGCTCAACGAGCTGGGGCACTTTCCGCCGCTGATGCTCGAGGAAGCGGAGCGGCTCGACCTGGTGGCCATCGACGATGTCGACGTGGTGGTGGGGCGGCGACGCTGGGAGGAGGGCCTCTTCCACGCCTTCAACCGGCTCCGCGATGCCGGCAGGCGGCTGATCATGGCGGCCGATACCTCGCCCCGCCAGCTGCCGGTGAAGCTACCCGACCTGGCCTCGCGCCTGACCTGGGGAGTGACTTTCCATCTTCAGGGGCTCGACGACGCGCAGCGGCTTCAGGCACTGCAGCTGCGTGCCCGGGTGCGCGGCATGCAGCTGCCCGACGAGGTGGCCCGCTATATCCTGCACCGGGGCCCGCGTGGGCTCGGTGCGCTGTGCGAGGCGCTCGAGACCCTGGACCGCGCCTCGCTGTCCGCCCAGCGCAAGCTGACCATCCCCTTCGTCAAGCAGGCGCTGGGCTGGTAGGGCGAGCTGGGGAGCCGCCGTGCCTCGTGCTCAGCGCTGACACAGCTGTTCGGTGCGGTACTTGAAGGAGTTGAGCACGTCTTCCTGGGCGAAGCCGTTGTCCACCAGGGTCTGTTCCCAGGCGCGGGTTGGCTTGAAGGCCAGAAGTGCCTCGTTGACCGCATCGCGAAGCGCTTCGGATTCGGGGCCGAAGGCGAAGCCGCCCCAGCTGCGCACCTCCTCGCCGTCGAGGATCGGGTCGATGAAATCCATGGCCGCCTCCACCTCCTGGCTCTGCTGGTCCAGGGCGGTCACCGTCAGGCCGGTGGCCGCATAGGCGTCGGCAGCGCCGTTAAGGATGGCGTCGATGGCCTGCTCGTTGCGCTCGATGGTGACGATTTTCTCCTCCGCCACGCCGAGCGCCTTCAGGGTATCGGCTTGATCGGCGCCCGCCATGACCGCGACCCGAAAGTCGTTGCGCTTGGCGAAGTCCTCATAGGCCTGCAGTTCGAGGGGGTTGCCGGCCCGCACCAGCAGCCCCTCACCGTAGGTGGTGTTGGGTTCGGAGTAGAGGATCAGCTCGCAGCGGTGGGGCAGGATGGCCATTTCGGCGGCAGCCATGTCGAAGCGCCCTTCGCGCAGGCCCGGGATGAGGTCGCTGAAATCGGTGACGATCCACTCGATGTCATCGACGCCGATTGCCTCCATGAGGTGCAGGGCCACCTCCGGACCGGCACCGCGAGGCTCACCGTCACTGTCCAGGTAGCCGTAGGGCACTTCGTTGGCCACGGCGATCCGGATGCCGTTCTCGCGTATCTCGTCCAGGCTGGCGGCGCTTGCCGGCACCAGGCCGATCATAAGCGTCCCGATGGCCAGCCGTATCGGCCAGCCGGCACTGTTGACGTGACTCATCTCCGCCCCTCCGGTGTGTCGGGTTGCATGGCCCGGTGGCGCTTGGGCCCGGGCCTTTGGCCACAACATAGGCGACACGCCGGTGGACCGCCAGCCGGGGCCTCAGCGGGTGAGGTTGACCTGCAGCGACCGGCCGTTGCTCAGGGTGACCTGGCGGATGATGATCTGTCGCTGACCGCTTGCCGGGTCGACCATGCTGCCCGAGACATAGAATTCGCCGGGGGGCAGGCCGTTCAGGGTGAAGTTGCCGTTGCCGTCGGTGCGGGTGGTGTGGGTATATTCCCGGGCCCGGGGGTCCGCCGGCTCCACGGCGCGCCCGGCCAGGGCGTTTTCCGCGGCCTCGGCGGAATAGGTGGTGACCGGGGCCACCGAGACGGTTTCGCCGGCGGCGGCCACGCCGTTCAGGGCCAGGCGGCCGCTTACCGTGGCGTTGCCGGTTCTGGGCAGCGCCGCATACTCCGCCTCGGGAAAGCTGACCTGTCGGGCGACCCGACCGGGGGAGGGCGCGGTGGGGGCATCCCGCTCGATCTCCGGCGCCGGCTGGGTGCCGATATCGATGACTTCGATGCGCTCGGGAGGCAGGACAGGGCGGGGCTCCATCATCTGACAGCCCGTGAGGGCCAGGCCAAGCAAGGCCACCGGTATCCAGGCTTTCATGGTATCGCGTCCTCGTGTTTGGGCCCCGTGCAATCGCAGCATATACGATCCGCCAGGACCCGCAACAGGCCGAGTGGCCGGCCCAACGCAAGAAACCCGCCGACCGGCGGGTTTCTTGCGTTGGGCCTGCGATGCCGGCGAGTGGCCGGCCAGCGGGCTTACTTGGCGGTCTTGGTGGCCGCTTCCTGCGCCTGCTTGACGTTGGACTCGGCCAGCTTCTGGCTCTGCTGGACGAAGTCCTGCTGCAGGGAGACGACCTTCTCGGCGTCGCCCTTCAGGCGCTCGGTTAGCTCCTTGGCGACGTTCTGCTGGCCTTCCAGGTAGCTGCGCAGGCCTTCGGCATCCTTGACGTTGAGCAGGTTGCGCACCTGAGCCAGGCCAGTGTCGGTGTAGGCCTTGGTGGCGTCGAGCTGGGCATTGACCAGCTTCTCGGTGAAGTCGACGCTCAGGGCGGCATAGGCGCGGGCCGGAGCGAAGAAGATCGACTCGAACTGCTTGGTGTCGAACTGCTTGGGATCGATGTTGAACTGGCTGATCATGATGAAACCTCCGGGGCTCATTGGGTGACGTCGAGCGGGAGACCCCGCTCTGATGCAGTGCACAATATCAAAGTGAATTTTGCGGTGCAACATAGTTTTGCCATTAGCCCGAAGCTGCACGGAGAAGAGAGGGGAGGCGCCCGTCTGGGTCCGGCCCTGCCGCCGTTGGCAGCAGGCGGCAGGCCGGTAATAGTCGCTATGTAGAACGAGCGGTGTGAACCATGCTTGCATGGGGCGCGTGGCGCAACCAAGGTAAGGTAAGTCATCGATACCGACCAAGGAGGTCACCATGAGCGAGCATCGCATCGAGCGCGACAGCATGGGGGAGCTCAGGGTCCCCAAGGGTGCCCTCTATGGCGCCCAGACCCAGCGCGCCGTGAACAACTTCCCGGTATCCGGTCAGTCCATGCCCGTGGCCTTTATCCACGCCATCGCGCGGATCAAGCTGGCCGCGGCGCGGGTCAATCACGACCTGGGGCTGCTCGACGCCGAGCGGGCCGAGGCCATCGTCGCCGCGGCCCAGGCGATCATCGAGGGCCGCCACGATGACCAGTTTCCCGTGGACGTGTTCCAGACCGGTTCGGGGACCTCGAGCAATATGAACGTCAACGAGGTGATCGCCCACCTGGCCAGCGCCGACGGCGTGGCGGTGGGGCCCAACGATCATGTCAACATGGGGCAGTCGAGCAACGACGTGATCCCCACCGCCATCCACCTCTCGGCGGCGCTGGA
This sequence comes from Billgrantia campisalis, assembly GCF_022341425.1. Taxonomy (GTDB): domain Bacteria; phylum Pseudomonadota; class Gammaproteobacteria; order Pseudomonadales; family Halomonadaceae; genus Halomonas; species Halomonas campisalis. The sequence continues at coordinate 126,431 of NZ_JABFUC010000012.1, forward strand.
GGTCACCGCGCGGCTGCGCCCGGCGCTGCTGCACCTGCGCGACACCATCGATGCCCGCGCCGATGAGCTGGACGGGGTGGTCAAGACCGGCCGGACCCACCTGATGGATGCCATGCCGCTGCGGCTCAGCCAGGAGCTCGGCGGCTGGTCGAGCCAGGTGGGGCAGGCCGTGGAGCGCCTCGATGGGGCCATGCTGCGCCTGACGCGGCTCGCCCAGGGCGGCACCGCGGTCGGCACCGGTATCAACGCCCATCCCGAGTTCGCCGCGCGTATGGCCCGGGAGCTGGGCGAGCAGACCGGGCTTTCGCTGTCGCCCAACGACAGCTTCTTCGCCAGCCTGGCCTCCCAGGACGCCGCCGTGGAGCTCTCCGGCCAGCTGCGCGGCCTGGCCTGCGTGGTGATGAAGATCGCCAACGATCTGCGCTGGATGAATTCCGGGCCGCTGGCGGGGCTGGGTGAGATCGAGCTGGAGGCGCTGCAGCCGGGCAGCTCCATCATGCCGGGCAAGGTCAATCCGGTGATCCCCGAATCGGCGGCCCAGGCGGCGGCCCAGGTCATCGGCCTGGATGCGGCGGTCACGGTGGCCGGCCAGAGCGGCAACTTCCAGCTCAACGTCATGCTGCCGCTGATCGCCCACAACCTGCTGACCTCGATCACCCTGATGAGCAATACCGCCCAGCTGCTGGCCGACCGGGCGATCGCCGGTTTCCGGGTCCGTGAGGACAACCTCTCGGCTCCGCTGGCGCGCAACCCCATCCTGGTCACCGCCCTGAACGGGGTGATCGGCTATGACGCTGCGGCGGCGATCGCCAAGCAGGCTTACCAGGCCGGGCGCCCGATCATCGAGGTGGCCGAGGAGCAGACCGAGCTGAGCCGCGAGGAGCTGGAGCGCCTGCTCGACCCCGCCCGGCTGACCCACGGCGGGATTCCGGAGTAGCCGGCCAGCCAGGCCGGGCCTCTCAGGCGGCCGCCAGCGCCCGGCGCCGCGCCGCCATGTAGTGCGAGAGGCGCTCGCTTTGCTGGGCGTCCAGTCGCAGTCCCAGCTTGGTGCGACGCCACAGGATGTCGTCGGCGCTCACCGCCCACTCCTGGTCGATCAGATAGTCGACCTCGGCGGCGCTCAGCCCGGCGCCGAAGTCCTCGCCGAGATCCGCGTCTTGCCCGCTATCCCCCAGGAAGTGCAGGCACAGGGTGCCGTAGCTGCGGGCGAAGCGGCGCGCCCGCGCGGCGCCGAGCCAGGGGTAGTCGGCCAGCAGGCGGGCGGTGAAGGCCGCCTGGCTGCCGATATCGCCGCCCGGCAGCCGCGCCTTGGCCGTCCAGGCGGGGCCCATGGCGGGCAGGTAGGGGGCCAGCCGCCCCAGGGCGGCCTCGGCCAGCTTGCGGTAGGTGGTGAGCTTGCCGCCGAATACCGAGAGCAGCGGGGCGCCGTGGCAGTCCAGGTCGAGGGTGTAGTCGCGGGTCATCGCCGCAGGCTCCGACGACTCGTCGTCGCATAGCGGCCTGACGCCAGAAAAGGTGGTGACGATATCGTCGCGGCTCAGCTGGCGGCGGAAGTGCTGGTTGACGACCCCGAGCAGGTAATCCACCTCGGCGTCGCTGGCGGTGGCGCGCGCCGGGTCGCCGGAGTAGCGCCGGTCGGTGGTGCCCACCAGGCTGAAATCCTCCTCGTAGGGCAGCACGAAGACGATGCGGCGGTCGCTGTTCTGCAGGATATAGGCGCGCTCGTCGGCGTTGAGGCGGGGGACCACCAGGTGGCTGCCCTGGATCATGCGAATCGCATAGCGTGAGTCGCGCCCGGCCTGCTCGCGCACGATGCGCTCCACCCAGGGGCCGGCGGCGTTGACCAGCGCCCTGGCGCGTCGCTGGAAGCGCACGCCGCGCTGGGTGTCCTCGAGTTCGAGGCACCAGTGGCCCTGCTCTTCACGGGCGGCAATGCAGCGCGTGCGGACCAGGACCTCGGCACCCTGTTGGCGCGCCTGAAGGGCATTGAGCAGCACCAGGCGGGCATCGTCCACCCAGCAGTCGGAATATTCGAAACCGCGCACGATGTCGGGCTTGAGCGGCGCATCGGGGCCGAAACGCAGGCTCCGCGAGCCGGGCAGGCGCCTGCGTCGTCCCAGATGATCGTAAAGGAATAGCCCGGCACGAACCATCCAGGCCGGACGCAGGTCGGCGCGGTGCGGCAGGATGAAGCGCAGCGGCCAGATGATATGGGGCGCCTTGTCGAGCAGGCGCTCCCGCTCCCGCAAGGCTTCGCCTACCAGGCGGAACTCCCGGTGCTCCAGGTAGCGCAGCCCCCCGTGAATCAGCTTGCTGCTCGCCGATGAGGTGGCGCTCGCCAGGTCGGCCTGCTCGCACAGGGCCACGCTGAGGCCGCGCCCGGCCGCATCGTTGGCGATGCCGGTGCCGTTGATGCCGCCGCCGATGACGAAGAGGTCGAGCAGGTCGGGAGGGGGATCGGCCATGGTGAGGCTCCGGTCGACTGGGGTGCGCGTGACCCATGTCGATCATGGGATGTTTGAAATCGAAAATAGAACAATCGGAATCGAACATCAAGCGCCATCACTGAGGTGCCCGCCGCTGCGGGCAATGTGGCCGAGCCGGTGGGTGCGGGATCAGGCGATATGCAGGGCGACGTCGTGGGCCCGCAGCAGTCGGGCGATGGCCTCGGGGGGCTCGCGGTCGGTGAACAGGGCGTTCAGCTGGGCAATGTTGCCCTGGCGCACCACCGGGTTGCGATGGAACTTGGAGTGGTCGGCGGCCAGGAACACCTGGCGTGAGTTGCGGATGATGGCCTGGGCCACGCGCACTTCCTGATAGTCGAACTCGAGCAGCGAGCCGTCCTCGTCGATCCCGCTGATGCCGATGATGCCGTAGTCCACCTTGAACTGATTGATGAAGTCGATGGTGGCCTCGCCGATGATGCCGCCGTCCCGAGAGCGCACCTGGCCGCCGGCGATGATCACGTTGAAGTCCTCCTTGTGCTGGAGGATTGCGGCCACGTTGAGGTTGTTGGTGATCACCTCAAGCCCTTCGTGCTCCAGCAGGGCCTCTGCCACCACCTCGTTGCTGGTGCCGATGTTGATGAACAGGGAGGAATGATCGGGAATCTGCGCGGAGAGCAGGGCGGCGATGCGACGCTTGGCCTCCAGGTTCAGGTTCTTGCGGGTGCTGTAGGCGGTGTTGACGGTGCTGGATTCGAGACCGGCGCCGCCGTGGACGCGCCGGATCAGCCCCTCGCCGGCAAGGGCGTTGAGGTCGCGGCGAATCGTCTGGGGGGTGACGGCAAAATGTTCGGTAAGCTGTTCGATGCTGGCATAGCCCTGGCGGCGAACCAGGTCGACGATGGCATCCTGACGTAGTTGCTGATTCATGGCGGCTCCCTGTAGATCGCCCCATTGTAGGCTATCGTCGCTGCCCTCGGCAGGCATGCGAATGTCGAAAGGCTATCAATGTCGTGACAGGGTGCGCAGAAGCGAACATCACATTCGTGGGTGCCGCGAGGCGCTGCGGCGTTGCCGTGAACCGGCAGGCAACTGCCTGATCCACAAGATGTTATATCGGGCTTGCATTCGTCCGGCGAATGGGTAGAATACGCATCCGTTGCCGCAGCGAGCCGGCTTGGTCGGGAACCGAGTTTCCTTCCTGGCAAGCTGCAGGGTAAGAAGCGCACAGCAGGACCATAGCTCAGTTGGTTAGAGCGCCACGTTGACATCGTGGAGGTCGGCGGTTCAAATCCGCCTGGTCCTACCAGCCTCTCTGCTCGCATCGATCCCTTCAGGACCATAGCTCAGTTGGTTAGAGCGCCACGTTGACATCGTGGAGGTCGGCGGTTCAAATCCGCCTGGTCCTACCAGATTCCGAGACGCCCCCGCTGCTCCTGGCCGCGGGGGCGTTTTGCGTTGGCGCCACCGGCCCGGTCGGGCGGCCGGTCCGTGGCGGGTTTCAGGGCGTGCCCGAGAGGTCCGTGCCGGCCACGAAGACCGCAACCAGCGCTTCGATGCCCGTCTGGTCCGCGGCGCTGAAGCGGCCCTTTCGCGGGCTGTCCAGGTCCAGCACGCCCCACAGCCGCCCGTCGGCCACGATCGGGACCACCAGTTCGGCGCGGGAGTCGGCATCGCAGGCGATATGGTCGGCGACGGCGTGGACGTCGTCGATGCGCTGAGTCTGCCGGCTGCGTGCGGCCGCGCCGCACACTCCCTTGCTGAAGGGGATCGGATGGCAGGCGGGCTTGCCCTGGAAGGGGCCGAGCGACAGCAGCTCGGGTTCGCGCTGCAGGTAGAAGCCCGCCCAGTTCAGGTCGGGGATCTCCTGCATCACGAAGGCGCAGGTCTGGGCGCTGTTGGTCAGCCAGTCGCGGCTGTCGAGCAGGGCCTCGAGCTGGCGGGCGAGCAGCGCGTAGTTCGGTGTCATGGTGGCTCCTCGACGATAGGAGCCGGCGCAGTGGCCGGCCCCAAACCTTATACAGAATCAGATAGGGAAATATCGATATTCGTCACGAGCGCAGTCGAATATCCCTTATTCCCAGCCGGGTACCGCGCCACCATCAAACAGCTCCAACGCCTTGGCGGCCACCTCCTCGCTCTGGTAGGCCGAGACCAGCTGCTGGATCGCTTCGCGCTCCTCGTCACCGGCGCGCACCGCGATCAGGTTGACGTAGGGCGATTCCGGCCCTTCCTTGATCAGGGCGTCGTCGAGGCTCAGGCCGGCGGGCTGGGCGAAGGTGTTGTTGATGAAGGCCAGGTCCACGTCGGGCAGCACCCGGGGCAGCTGGGCGGCCTCGATCTCACGGAAGCGGAAGCCGTGAGGGTTGTCGATCACGTTGACCGGCGTCGCCTCTAGGTTGTCCGGGTCGTCCAGGGTGATCAGGCCGTGGTGGTGCATCAGCAGCAGGGAGCGGCCGCCGTTGGTGGGGTCGTTGGGCAGGGCGACGATGGCGCGCTCGGGCAGCTCATCCATGCTGGCGTGCTTTTCCGAGTAGGCGCCGATGGGATAGACGAAGGTGTAGCCGGCCACGACCAGGTCATAGCCGCGATCCTCCACCATGCTGCGCAGGTAGGGCTCGTGCTGGAAGGCGTTGGCATCCAGGCTGCCGTCGGCCAATGCCGCATTGGGTGAGACGTAGTCGGTGAACTCGATGATCTCGACATCGAGATCGTAGCGCTCCTTGGCCAGCTGCACGGCGACCTCCATCACCTCGGATTCGGGGCCGGACATGGTGCCGACCTTGATGGCGCGGGTGTCATCGGCGCTGTCGTTGCCGCAGCCGGCCAGCAGTACGCTACCGGCCAGGGTGGCGGCGCCGAGCAGTCGGGTCAGGGTAGAGGGCATCGGTGTGTCTCCTTTGTCGTGTGCCGCCGTCGGCGGCGTGTCCGCGGTTCTGTCTCCGCTTGTCGTTGGGGGCAAGCGCTACTTTCTGTCGCTCTTGCGCACCAGGTAATCGCCCAGGCTCTGGAAGCCCTGCACCATCACCACCAGGATCGCTACCGTGATCAGCATGACCGTGGGGTTGAAGCGGTTGTAGCCGTAGCGGATGCCCAGGTCGCCCAGGCCGCCGCCGCCCACGGCGCCGGCCATGGCCGAGTAGCTGACCAGGGTGACCACGGTGATGGTCAGGCCGGTGATGATGCCGCCGCGGGCCTCCGGCAGCAGCACCTTGCCAATGATCTGCCAGGGCGTGGCGCCCATGGATTGAGCGGCTTCGACCAGTCCCGGGGATATCTCGTTGAGGGCGCCCTCCACCAGGCGCGCAACGAAGGGGATGGCGGCAATGGTCAGGGGGACCACGGCGGCGTTGGTGCCGATCGAGGTGCCGACCAGCATTCGCGTGAAGGGAATGATCGCCACCATCAGGATGATGAAGGGAATCGAGCGGCCGATATTGGTGGCGATGCCCAGCACCCGATTGAGGTGGGGGTGCGCCATGATCTGCCCCGGGCGCGTCACATACAGCAGAACGCCGAGCGGCACGCCGAGCAGGGCGGCCACCACCCCGGAGACCGCCACCATATAGAGGGTGTCGAGGGTGGCGCGTAGAATCAGCTCAATCATCGCGCTGGACATGGCCGAGCACCTCCACGTGTAGGTCATGGGATTCGAGATAGTCGATGGCCTGGCGGGTCTTGTCGGCCGGCCCCAGCAGCTCGGCGATCATCAGCCCCAGGGTGCGCTCCTGGATCGACTCCACCTTGGCCTGCAGGATGCTGACGTCCACCCCGCACTCCCGGGCCAGGCGTGAGATCAGTGGCGTCGCCACGGCATCGCCGGAGAAGGCCAGGCGTACCACCGGGTGGGTGCGGGCGCCGGGGGTTTCCTCGAGGCGCTCGATCAGCGCCTTGGGCGGTTCCAGCTGCAGGAAGTCGTTGAGAAACTCGCGGCCGAGCCGAGTGCGCGGGGCGGTGAAGAAGTCGCCCACCTCGGCCTCTTCGACCAGTTCGCCGTCGGAGATCAGGCTGACCCGGTGGCAGATCGACTTCACCACCTCCATTTCATGGGTAATCAGCAGGATGGTCAGGCCGAGTCGCTGATTGATGTCGCGCAGCAGCGCCAGGATCGAGCCGGTGGTCTGGGGGTCAAGGGCCGAGGTGGCCTCGTCGCAGAGCAGCACCTTGGGCTCGCTGGCCAGCGCCCGGGCGATCGCCACGCGCTGTTTCTGGCCGCCCGAGAGCTTGGCCGGGTATTGGTGCGCCTTGTCGTCCAGGCCCACCAGCTCCAGCAGCGGCAGCACCCGCTCGCGGATGGCGGCGCGCTTCATGCCCATCAGCTCCAGCGGCAGGGCCACGTTGTCGAAGACGTTGCGGGTGGTCAGCAGGTTGAAGTGCTGGAAGATCATGCCGATGCGGTGGCGGGCCTGGTTCAGCGCCGCGGCCGACAGACGGGTCATCTCCTGGCCGTCGACGCACACGCTGCCACCGCTGGGGCGCTCGAGCAGATTGACGCAGCGTATCAGCGTCGACTTGCCGGCGCCCGACAGGCCGATCACGCCGTGGATGCTGCCCTGGGGAACATGCAGGTCAACGTTGCTGAGGGCGACCACGGCGGCCGGGTCGCTGTCCGCGCCGGCCCTCCGTCGCCCCTTGGGGTAGTAGGTCTTGGAGACGTTGCGTAGTGTGATCATCTTGGCTTCCGCTCGCCGGGGCCGTGTGGACGCGGGGCGCGGCAGCGGGCAGCAAAAAAAAAGGCCACCCTGACGGGTGGCCATCAACGCTGGACACACCCTTTTAGCTGCACTTCACGCCGAGAAGCTCTCGACGTGGGCGCCCGCAATCCGGGTACAAATCGGCGCCTTGAATGTTGGCGGTGATAGTACGACCAAAGACGAAGGCTGTCAATTCGTGCGGTGTATGTTTCGGGTGATATGGCGTTTGAGTAGAAAAATACTCTGGGTAAGCGCTGAAGTGTCTTTCGATCATCTTGTGAGTTCCGAGGGGGTGGCGCGCGAATGGACGCCGTGCCGGTGAGTTCCTACACTGCTTCTCTTTCGGTCCATCCACCTTCAGTTCATCCACCCGCCACGGCGGGAGCAGCGTGAGGAGCGCCCATGTTCACAGGCATCGTTCAGGGAACGGCAGAAATCGTCGCCATCGAGGAGGCCGAGGCGTTTCGTACTCACGTCGTGGCGCTGCCCGAGGCACTGCGCCGAGGGCTTGAGCTCGGCGCCTCGGTGGCCCACAACGGCGTCTGCCTGACGGTGACCGCCATCGACGGTGAGCGGGTCAGCTTCGACCTGATGCGCGAGACCCTGGCGGTGACCAACCTTGGGGCGCTCGAGGTGGGGGATCGTGTCAATATCGAGCGGGCGGCGCGCTTCGGCGATGAGATCGGCGGCCATGCCATGTCCGGCCACGTGATGGCCATGGCCGAGCTGGTGGAGCTGGACGAGACGCCCAACAATCGCCGGCTGTGGTTCCAGGTGCCCCAGGCGCTGGTACGTTTCCTATTCGACAAGGGCTATGTGGGGGTCGACGGCATCAGCCTGACCATCGGCGAGGTGCGCCACGTCGCCGGGCAGGGCCCGCGGTTCTGCGTCAATCTGATCCCCGAGACCCTGGCGCGCACCACCCTGGTGGACCGGGTGCCCGGCGACCGGGTCAATATCGAGGTCGACCCCCAGACCCAGGCCATCGTCGAGACCGTCGAACGGGTGCTGGCGGCGCGCGGCGTGTGAGCGGCGTGTGAGCGGCGCGCTGTTTTGACCGTTTCGTCAAGCCTGCGTTGGTAGCCGGGCTGGCGCTTGGCCCGCGGTTTGCTTATACAGAGCCAACCGTGCCGTATCATGGTGGCAGTCGGCAGCCTCGCATCAGCGGCGGCCTTTGGGTACCATGTGCGGCTTTTCTCGCTCCCACTGGACGACGAGCCAGCCCCAGCGCAGGAACGCCATCATGTTGAATCGCCTGATCGACAAGCATTTCAAGCTGACGGAACACAATACCAGCGTGAAGACCGAGGTCATTGCCGGGATCACCACCTTCCTGACCATGGCCTACATCATCTTCGTCAACCCCAGCATCCTCTCCGAAGCCGGCATGGATTACGGTGCGGTCTTCGTTGCCACCTGCCTGGCAGCGGCCATCGGCTGTCTGATCATGGGGCTGTGGGCCAACTACCCGATCGCCCAGGCGCCCGGCATGGGCCTCAACGCCTTCTTTACCTACGGGGTCGTGCTGGGCATGGGCTATACCTGGGAGGCCGCGCTGGGCGCGGTGTTCTTCTCCGGTTTCTGCTTCTTCCTGCTCAGCGTCTTCAAGGTGCGCGAATGGATCATCCACTCGATTCCGCTCTCGCTGCGCCTGGGGATCGCCGCCGGCATCGGCCTGTTTTTGGCCATGATCGCGCTGAAGAACGCCGGCATCGTGGTCGCCAACCCGGCCACCTACGTGGCGCTGGGTGACCTCTCCGAACCCGCCGCCATCTACGCGCTGCTGGGGTTCTTCGCCATTACCGCCATGGCCTACCTGCGCATCACCGGGGCGGTGATGATCGGCATCCTCGGCGTCACCGTGGTGGCCATCGTGCTGGGGCATAACGAGTATGGCGGCCTGATGTCGATGCCGCCCTCCATAGCGCCGACCTTCATGGCCCTGGACCTGAGGGGGGCGCTGGACGTGGCGATGCTCAGCGTGATCTTCGCCTTCCTGTTCGTCGACCTCTTCGATACCTCCGGCACCCTGGTGGGGGTGGCCCACCGCGGCAAGCTGCTCGACAAGGACGGCAAGCTGCCGCGTCTGGGGCGCGCAATGATGGCCGATAGCGGCGCCTCCATGGCGGGCTCGCTGCTGGGCACCTCGACCACCACCAGCTACATCGAGTCCACGGCGGGGATCGCCTCCGGGGGGCGCACCGGGCTGACCGCCGTGGTGGTGGCCGGCCTGTTTTTGATCAGCCTGTTCTTCGCGCCCTTGGCCGGCTCGATTCCCGCCTACGCCACCGCCGGCGCGCTGCTCTATGTGGCGGTGCTGATGGCCGGCAGTCTGGCCCATGCCAACTGGGACGACCCCACCGATGCCGCTCCGGTGCTGATTGCCGCCCTGGCCATGCCGCTGACGTTCTCGATCGCCGAAGGCATCGCCCTGGGCTTTATCAGCTACGCTGCCATCAAGGCGCTCTCCGGGCGTTTCCGGGACCTCAATCCGGCGGTGGTGGTGCTGGCGATTCTGTTCGTGCTGAAATTCCTGTTCCTTGATTGATCACTTTCCACCGAGACCCGCGATGAGTATCTACGGCGACTACATCAAGTCCGTGATTCGTACCGTCCCCGACTGGCCGCAGCCCGGGGTGAACTTCCGCGACATCACCCCGCTATTGCAGAACCGGTCGGCCTTTCGCAAGCTGATCGACAGCTTCGTGCACCGCTATCAGGACATGGAGCTGGATGCCATCGCGGCCATCGATGCCCGGGGCTTCATCATCGGGGCCCCGGTGGCCTACGAGCTGGGCTGCAGCTTCGTGCCGGTGCGCAAGAAGGGCAAGCTGCCCTTCAAGACCATCAGCGAGACCTACACCCTGGAATACGGTAAAAGCGAGGTGGAGCTGCACTCGGACGCCTTCCGCGAGGGTGACCGTATCCTGGTGATGGACGACCTGATCGCCACCGGCGGCACCATGCTCGCCGCGGCCAAGCTGATCACCCGCAGCGGGGGTCAGGTGGTGGAGACCGCCACCATCATTGACCTGCCGGAGATCGGTGGGTCGCAGAAGATTCGCGAGGCGGGCTTCGGCGTCTTCGCGGTCTGCTCCTTCAACGAAGACGAGTGAGACAACGGCAATGAGCAACCGCTACCACCAGCATTTCACCGTCTCCTGGGATCAGCTGCATCGCGACGTGCGCGAGCTGTGCCATCGCCTGGTCGAGCGCGACTTCAAGGGGATCGTCGCCATCACCCGGGGCGGGCTGATCCCCGCGGCGCTGATCGCCCGCGAGCTCAACGTACGGTTGATCGACACCGTGTGCATCAAGAGCTACGACCACATGGACCAGGGCGGCCTCGACGTCATGAAGGGCGTCGATCACGACGGCGAAGGCTGGCTGCTGGTCGATGACCTGGTCGACACCGGCAAGACCGCGCGCAAGGTGCGCGAGATGATGCCGCGGGCCCACTTCGTCACCGTCTATGCCAAGCCCGAGGGGCGGCCGCTGGTCGACCAGTACCTCACCGAGGTGGCCCAGGACTGCTGGATCCAGTTCCCCTGGGACATGGGCATCGCCTACGTCGAGCCGCTGGTCGACCAGGTCAAACGCTGAGCCATGGGCGCGCCGCTTCCCGACAGTTGGCAGCAGTGGCTGGGCGAGGAGTTCCAGGCGCCCTATATGCAGGCGCTGCGTGACTTTCTGGCCGCCGAAAAGGCCGCCAGGAAGGTGATCTACCCGCACTCCTCCCACTGGTTCCGGGCCTTCGAGCTGACCCCACTGGACCGGGTCAAGGTGGTGGTCCTGGGGCAGGACCCCTATCACGGCCCCGACCAGGCCCACGGGCTGTGCTTCTCGGTGCGCCCGGGGGTGCGGGTGCCGCCTTCGCTGGTGAATATCTACAAGGAGCTGGCCGCCGACGTGGGCGCACGCCCGGTCGACCACGGCTGCCTCGAGCACTGGGCGCGGCAGGGCGTGCTGCTGCTCAACACCTCGCTGACGGTGGAGCAGGGCAGGGCGGGCTCCCACCGCGGCCAGGGCTGGGAAACCTTCACCGACCGCGCTATCGCCGCGGTGAGCGAGCACGCCGAGCCCTCGGTGTTTCTGCTGTGGGGCAGCCATGCTCGCCAGAAGAAGGCCCTGGTCGATACATCGCGTCACCTGGTGCTGGAGTCGCCGCACCCCTCGCCGCTCTCGGCCCATCGCGGCTTCTTCGGCAATCACCACTTCTCCCGGGCCAACGCCTTTCTCGCCGAGCGGGGCCGCACGCCCATCGACTGGCAGTTGCCGGAGGCTCCCGAGCCGTACTCAACTCGGGGCTGATCCGGCCTGTTCCCGGCGCCCCTCATCGGGTGTTGCTAGCCTGAGAGCCTGGCTTAACCTCAACGGGGGATGCGGGTAGAATGGCGCGCAATTTGTCGACGCCGTCCATGCGACGAAGGTCGCCACCGTTCACCCCCGCCCGAGAAGAGGTCCGCCCATGAGCGTCCACGCCATCCAACATCCGCTGGTCCAGCACAAGCTGGGGCTGATGCGTGAAGCCGGTATCAGCACCAAGAGCTTTCGCGAACTGGCCGGCGAGCTGGCCAAGCTGCTTACCTACGAGGCGACCCAGGACCTGGAGGTCGAGACCCAGGAGATCGACGGCTGGAGCGGTGACAAGATCCCGGTGCAGCTGCTCAAGGGCAAGAAGGTGACCATCGTTCCCATCCTGCGCGCCGGGCTGGGGATGCTCGACGGAGTGACCGACCTGATTCCCAGCGCCCGGATCAGCGTGGTCGGCCTCTATCGCGACGAAGAGACCCTCGAGCCGGTGCCCTACTTCGCCAAGTTCGCAGGCGAGCTCGACGAGCGCCTGGCCATCGTCATCGACCCCATGCTCGCCACCGGCGGCACCATGGTCGCCACCCTCGACATGCTGCGCGATCGCGGCTGCAAGCACATGAAGGTGATCGTGCTGGTGGCCGCCCCGGAAGGCATCAAGCGGGTACAGGATGCCTACCCGGACATCGAGATCTACACCGCCGGGGTCGACGACCATCTCGATGAAAACGGCTATATCGTTCCCGGGCTGGGCGATGCGGGGGACAAGATTTTCGGCACCCGCTGATGTTTGGCAGGAACCTGGCTGCGTGATCCCGCGCCCCTGAGATGTTCGATCCGGGGGCGTTTTTCTGCCGACGCAGGCCCCCTCTACCTCGATTATCACATTGGAGACCTTCCATGACGGACCATTCGGCGGCCGCGCCGGTACCGCTCGACTCCCCGCTCAAAACCCTGTTGACCGGGGCCCAGATGCTCTTCGTGGCCTTCGGTGCCCTGGTGCTGGTGCCGCTGCTCACTGGCCTCGACCCCAGCGTGGCGCTGTTTACCGCCGGGGTCGGCACCCTGGTGTTCCACGGCGTGACCCGTGTCACGGTGCCGGTTTTCCTGGCGTCTTCCTTCGCCTTCATTGCCCCGATCCAGGGCTCGGTGGCCAACTTCGGCATCCCGGCCACCATGGGCGGGCTGCTGGCCGCGGGCCTGGTCTACGTGGTGATCTCCCAGGCGGTGCGCCTCAAGGGCACCGCCTGGCTGCATCGCCTGCTGCCGCCGGTGGTGGTGGGGCCGGTGATCATGGTGATCGGCCTGGCGCTGGCGCCGGTGGCGGTGAGCATGGCCACCGGTGAGACCAGCGACCATATCGACTACGGTGCGGCCATCTTCCTCTCCATGGCGAGCCTGCTGGTGACCCTGGTGCTGGCGGTGTTCGGTCGCGGCCTGCTGCGGCTGATTCCGATCATGGGCGGCATCGCCACCGGCTATGCGCTGGCACTGCTGATGGGGGTGGTGGACTTCTCGCCGGTGAATGAGGCCGCCTGGCTGGCGATACCCAGCTTCACCGCCCCGAGCTTCCACTGGGCGGCGATCCTGTTCATGATCCCGGTGGCCATTGCCCCGGCGGTTGAGCATATCGGCGACATGGTGGCGATCGGCTCGGTGACCCGCAAGAACTACCTGGAGAAGCCCGGCCTGCACCGCACCCTGCTGGGCGATGGCCTGGCCACTTCCACGGCGGCGCTGTTCGGCGGCCCGCCCAACACCACCTATTCCGAGGTCACCGGGGCAGTGACCCTGACCCGCGCCTTCAATCCCAAGATCATGGTGGTGGCCGCCTGCATCGCCATTGGCCTGGCCTTCGTCGCCAAGCTCGGGGCGCTGCTGCAGACCATTCCGGGGCCGGTGATGGGCGGCATCATGACCCTGCTGTTCGGCTCCATCGCCGTGGTGGGCATGAACACCCTGGTGCGCGCCGGTCACTCGCTGACCGCGCCGCGCAACCTGGTGGTGGTGTCGCTGATCCTGGTGTTCGGCATCGGCGGCATGCAGTTCGGCGGCGGCCAGTTCACCCTGCAGGGGGTGAGCCTCGCCGCCCTGGTGGGGATCGTGCTCAACTGGGTGCTGCCCGGCGCCGACGAGGACGAGTAAAGGGTGGTGACGCCGGCGAGAGCACCCCGTTGGGCGGCTGTCACTACCTCTCCGGTGTCATGGCACCCACGGCTTGCCTGAGGCATCATGACGGTATGATACGGGTACAGCAGGAAATTCGATGACTCCTCAGCGCGATGTGACCGGCCTGATCCTGGCCGGCGGCCAGGGGCGCCGCATGGGTGGCCGCGACAAGGGGCTCGAACCCTTAGCGGGACGCCCGCTGGTGACCCATGTGATGGATCGCCTAGTCGGCCGGGTGGCCAGCGTGATGATCAATGCCAACCGCCATCTCGAGGCCTATGCGGGCTTTGGCGATCGGCTGGTCACCGATCTCGAGGGTGGCTATCAGGGGCCGCTGATGGGCATCTACAGCGGCCTGCGTGCCGCCGAGACCCCCTGGGTGCTGGTGGTGCCCTGCGATACGCCGGCGCTGCCCATGGCGCTGGTACCGCGCCTGGTCGCCGGCCTTGGCGACTGTGATATCGCGGTGGCCCACGACGGCGAGCGCCTGCACCCGGTGGTGGCGCTGCTGCGCACTCGTCTGGCCGACGACCTGGGCGAGGCGCTGGCGGCCGGCGAACGCAAGATCGACCGCTGGTATGCCCGCCATGCCTGGTGCCCGGTGGATTTCCATGACTGCCCCGAGGCCTTCACCAATCTCAATACCGAAAGCGACAAGCGGCGCCACGAGGCGCGCCTGGACGAGGAGAGCCGCACGCCATGAGCGCCGTGATCGACGTCCCCCTTGGCTTTGACGACCGCTTGCCGCTGCTCGGCATTGCCGCCTGGAGCGGGACGGGTAAGACTACCCTGCTCGAGCGGCTGCTGCCGGAGCTTAGCCTGCGCGGCCTGCGAACCGCGGTGATCAAGCATGCCCATCACGGCTTCGACGTGGACCAGCCGGGCAAGGACAGCCATCGCCTGCGCCAGGCGGGGGCCTCCCCCATGCTGGTGGCATCGCGTCGGCGCCTGGCGCTGATGATGGAGACCCCGGAGCAAGAGGAAGCCGACCTTGCCCAGCTGATCGAGATGATGCGGCCCCTGCGCCCCGACCTGGTGCTGGTGGAAGGCTTCAAGGCCTGGCCGCTGCCCAAGTTGGAGCTCTACCGGGAAGCGCTCGGCAAGCCGCTACGGGTGGCCGAGGATCCCTGGGTCAAGGCGGTGGCCAGCGCCGAGCCCCTGGCGCTGCCCGAGGGGGTCGAGGCGCTGGATCTCAACGACCTGGCGGCGATTGCCGACTGGGTAGCGGCCTGGCCGGCTCGCTGGAGCCGCGAGTGCTCGCCGCGGGAGGTGCTGGGCGCATGAGTCTCTCCTGTTTCGATTTCGGTGAACGCATGCTGAGCGTGGAGGAGGCCAGGGCGGCGGCGCTCGAGCTGGTCGCGGCGCCCCTGGCCGAAGAGTGGTGTCCACTGGCGGCACTTTGCGGCCGCGTGCTGGCCCAGCCAGTGGCTTCGCCCATCGATGTTCCCCAGAACACCAATGCCGCCATGGATGGCATTGCCCTGGCCTGGCCCGCCGAGGACGCGGCGCGTCCCGAGACCTGGCCGCTGGTCGGCGAGGTGCTGGCCGGTCACTGCCGCGAGGCCGCGCTGTCCGCCGGTGAATGTGTCACGATCATGACCGGTGCGCCGCTGCCCCCCGGGGCCGACACGGTGATCATGCGTGAACAGCTCGAGTTCGAGGGGAGCCGGGTACGGGTTCACCATGCCGAGAGCGTGCGCCGCGGCCAGCACGTGCGCCGGGCCGGGGAGGACATCGCCCGCGGGGTCACGGCGCTTGATGCCGGGACGCGCGTAGGGGCCGCCGAGCTTGGCCTGCTGGCCTCGCTGGGACTGTCCGGCGCCGCTGTCCATCGCCGCCCGCGGGTCGCCCTGTTTTCCACCGGCGACGAGGTCACCGCGCCCGGCGAGGCGCTGCCGCCGGCGGGCATCTTCGATGCCAACCGCTTCTCGCTGCGCGGCCTGCTGATCGAGCAGGGCGCCGAGCTGCAGGACCTGGGCATTTTGCCCGATGACCGGGGAGCCCTGGTGGCGGCCCTGGCGGCGGCGGCCGAGGAGGCCGATGTGGTGATCACCAGCGGCGGCGTTTCGGTGGGCGACGCCGACGAGGTGCGCCAGGCGCTGGCCGAAGTGGGCGAGCTGGGATTCTGGAAGATCGCCATCCGCCCCGGCCGCCCGCTGGCCTGCGGTCGGCTCGGCTCGTCGCACACCCCCTTCTTCGGCCTGCCCGGCAATCCGGTAGCGGCCATGGTCACCTTCCTGCAGTTCGTCGCCCCGGTGCTGGGGCGACTGCAGGGGCGCCGTGAGCTGGCCGCGGCGCGGCTCACGGCGCGCTGTGAAGCGACACTGCCGAGTCGTGTCGGTCGCGTCGACTTCCTGCGCGGCGTGCTCTACTGCGATCCCGAGGGCCAGCTTTGGGTGCGCAGCACCGGCCACCAGGGCTCCGGCATCCTCTCCTCCATGGTCGCCGCCAACTGCCTGATCGAGATCGCCGCCGAGTGCGACGGCGTCGCCTGTGGCGAAGCGGTCATCGTTCAACCGCTTGCTGACATCTTCCGAGGCTAACCGATATGACCCTGACCCATCTCAACCCGCGCGGCGAAGCCCATATGGTGGATGTCGCCGACAAGGCGGAGAGCCGTCGCGAGGCGACCGCCTCCGGCCGTATCCAGATGAAGCCCGAGACCCTGGCCCTGCTCGCCGAGGGAGGGATGCCCAAGGGCGACGTGCTGGCCACCGCGCGTATCGCCGGCATTCAGGCCGCCAAGCGCACCCATGAGCTGATTCCGCTCTGTCATGCCCTGCCGCTCTCCAAGGTGAGCGTCGACTTTCGACTCGACGAGGCGGCCTCCAGCGTCGAGGTGACGGCGACCTGCCGCCTCAACGGGCGCACCGGGGTCGAGATGGAGGCCCTGACCGCGGTCTCGGTGGCCTGCCTGACCCTCTATGACATGTGCAAGGCCGTCGACAAGGACATGGAGATCGGGGGCATTCACCTTGATGCCAAGAGCGGCGGCAAGTCCGGCGACTATCGTCGCGATGCGCTGGCATCGGCGCCCCCTCCGATCGTCACGGGAGGCAGTTCGGCCGGCGAGGTGTCGGTGGGGCCGCGCTGTGACATCGCCGTGCCTTGCGTGCGGGTCAAGTGCCTGGCCGAGCTGCGCGAACGCCTGGGGATCAGTGAGATATCCCTGCCCCTGGACAGTCTGCCCAGTGCCGACGTGGGCGGCCTCAAGGCCGCGCTTCGACAGCACGACGAGCGCTTCGCCGGGCTTTCCGAGGGGCGCGTGCTGTGTGCCGTCAATCAGGTGATGGCCAATGAGACCACGCCGCTTACCAATGACGACGAAGTGGCCTTCTTTCCGCCGGTCACAGGGGGCTGACGATGATACGTGTGCAGCAGGCGCCCTTCGATGCGGGGGCCGAACAGCGGGCACTGCTGGCGGGACGTAGCGATATCGGGGCGGTGGTCAGTTTCACCGGGCTGGTGCGCGACTTCAATGAACGTCCCGAGGTCAACGCCCTGACCCTGGAGCACTACCCGGGAATGACCGAAGCCGCCCTCGGCGAGATCGTCGCCGAGGCCGAGTCCCGCTGGCCGCTGCAGGGGCTGCGGGTCATTCATCGGGTTGGACGCATGACCCCCGGAGACCCTATCGTACTGGTGGTCGTGGCCAGCGCGCACCGGCGTGCCGCCTTCGAGGCCTGCGACTTCATCATGGACTACCTCAAGACCCGAGCCCCTTTCTGGAAAAAGGAGCACAGTGCCAGCGGTGACTACTGGGTCGCCGAACGTGAATCCGACCATCGGGATGCGGGTCGCTGGGAGAGCTGAGCATGGCAGAAGCGTTGATCGACGATTTTGGTAGACGAGTCCGCTATGTGCGGATCTCGGTAACGGACCGCTGCGATTTCCGCTGCGTCTACTGCATGAGCGAGGAGATGACCTTTCTGCCTCGTGCCCAGATACTCACCCTGGAGGAGCTGGCCATGGTGGCCCGCGCCTTCGTCGAACTGGGCGTGGAAAAGGTGCGTCTGACCGGCGGGGAGCCGCTGGTCAGGCGCAATATCGATCACCTGGTGAGGGAGATCGGCAGTCTGCCCGGGCTCCGGGATTTCGCCATGACCACCAATGGGGCGGGGCTGGTGAAGCAGGCGGCTCGCCTGCGCGACGCCGGGCTCAAGCGTCTCAATATCAGCCTCGATACCCTGGATCCCGAGCGCTTCCGCCAACTGACCCGCACCGGCGAGCTCGAGCGCGTGCTCGCGGGTCTCGGGGCCGCCCGCGAGGCGGGATTCGAGCGCATCAAGCTCAATGCGGTGATTCTCAAGGGGCGCAACGACGATGAGGTCCTCGATCTGGTGGCGTTCGCCCGCCAGGAAGGGGTCGATATCAGCTTCATCGAGGAGATGCCGCTGGGGGATGTCTCGGACCACTCCCGCGCCGAGACCTTCTGCTCCAGCGATGAGGTCCAGGCCCAGATCGAGCGTCGCCATACGCTGATTCCCACCACTGAATCCACGCTCGGGCCGTCGCGCTATTTCCGCATGAGCGACAGCGAGACCCGAGTCGGCTTCATTTCGCCGCACAGCCACAATTTCTGCGCCAGCTGCAACCGGGTGAGGGTGACGGTGGAGGGGCGTCTGCTGCTGTGCCTGGGCAACGAGCACTCCGTGGACCTGCGCGCGGTGCTGCGCCGCTACCCGGGGGATCTCGACGCGCTCAAGCAGGCCATTGTCGCGGCCATGCCGCTCAAGCCGGAACGCCACCATTTCACCACCGACGGTGATGTCCAGGTGGTCCGTTTCATGAACATGACCGGCGGTTGAGGGAGCCTGGGGAGCGTTTTGCCGCCTCCCATTGGCAAAAAAAGGCAACGCAATTGCTCACGCTTTTCTTGCCAATTGAGTATCAAGGCATATACTTTTGACGAGTGGAGCCTATGGGTTCACTCGTCGAATTCCTGCATGGAGGAGGCTAATGTCCAGCGAAACTCTGGAGCGCATCGCCCGCAACAAGAACGTGGCTCGTGCCGCTGCCCGTCAGCTGAGTATGGAGCAGCTGCACAAGCTCTCCGATGTCATCGGTGAAGTCATCGAGCAAAAGAAAGAGGAAGAAAAGTTACGCGAGCAGGAAGAGGCGGACAAGGAGCGCAAGCTGGCCGAGATTCGTGAGGCCATGACCGACGCCGGCCTCTCCGTGGAGGACCTGGTGGGAGAGCCGCCGCGGCGTCGTCGCGGTCGCCCGCCGAAGAATGCCTCCGGCTCCTGATCCCGCGATGCCTGTGACGGAGCCGCGTAGGGAGTAGGAAGAGCGTAGAGTAGGGAATAACGAAAGAGTAGGAAGAGCGGGGCGAACCTCTGGGTTCGCCCCGCTACGTTGGTAGCGCTTGGCGGGTTTCTGGCGCCGGTTAATGCGAGGCGTCGAAGAGCGGCGTTTCCACCGCAAGCAGCTGCAGGTGCACGTCGGGAAGCTGGCGAAGGTGTTCGCCCAGCCAGGCGATGATCAGCGGCTGAAGAGCCTGGCGAAGTTCCGGCAAGGTTTCCGCTGCCAGGCCGTCGAGACGCTCGTCGAGCCAGTCGATAAAGGCGTCTTCGTCCAGCTGACGCATGCGGTGTGCATCGAGCATCAGGCGGCCGATGCGTGTCCAGCCGCCGCCGGTGGAGGCCACCGGCAGGGCGAGGTAGAGGGTGCCGTGACGCGGCGAGCCCTGCTCGGCGGCTAGCCCCGGCAGCGGGGTCACGGCATTCTGGCTGACGATGCAGGGGCGCTGGGGATGGCGCGCCTCCAGCGTCAGGCCGCCGGCATCGAGGCGTATCATGTCGCCGTTGGTCGGGGTCAGCGGCGCCTGGATGCCGAGTCGCTGCGCCAGGGCCTGGTGTGCCCGCTGATGGCTGGGCTCGCCGTGCACCGGCAGCAGATGGCGTGGCCTGACCCAGCCGTAGAAGGTGCGCAGCTCCTCCTGGGCGGGGTGGCCGGAGGCGTGCAGCTCGGGGTGGTTGAATTCATCCCAGAGGGTTACCTCCAGGCGCCTGAGGCCCTGCTTGAGGCGCTCGATCAGCGGCTCGTTGCCGGGAATGGCCTTGGCAGAGAAGATCACGGTGTCGCCGGCCATCAGCTCGAAGCTGGGATGGCGGCCCATGGCCAGCCGGCTCAGGGCGGCCCGCGGCTCGCCCTGGCTGCCGGTGGCGATGACCAGCACCTCTTCCGGCGGCAGATAGCCCAGGTCGCGTACCGGCACCAGCGGCGGCATCTCATCGAGATAGCCGAGCCCGCGGGCGACCCCGACCATGCGCTCCATGGAGCGCCCCATCAGGCTCACCCGTCGCCCGCAGCGCTCCGCCGCCAGGGCGATGGCCAGCACCCTGGCCAGGTTGCTGGCGAAGCAGGAGACCACCACGCGCCCGGCGCACTGGGTAAGCGTACTCTCCAGCGCCCTGGCCACCTCGCCCTCGCTGCGGGAGTGACCGGGCAAGGGGGCGTTGGTGGAGTCGCCCACCACCAGGTCCACCGGCGCCAAGGCACGGAACAGGCTGGCGCTCACCGGCGGGCCGATCAGGGGTTCCGGGTCGAGCTTCCAGTCGCCGGTATGCAGCACGCGATGCTCACCGGCGGCGATCAGCAGCGCACAGCTTTCCGGTATCGAATGGGTCAGCGGCAGGTAGCGCAGGGTGAAGGGACCGGTCTCCAGCGCCTCGCCCGGGTCGATGATGTGAATGGCGTCGCTGGACAGGCCCTGCTCGGTGAATTTTGCCCGCAGCAGGCCGGCGGCCAGCGGGGTGGCATGGATCGGGCAGCCCCATTGCGGCCATAGCCAGGCGGCGGCACCGATGTGGTCCTCGTGACCGTGGGTGATGATCAGGGCGCGGGGGGCGATGCCCAGGGCCTGGGGGGTGTCCAGGCTGGGCACCTGGAGCGGGCTGTCGGGCAGGTCCTGGCGAATCATCATGCCGCAGTCGACGGCAATCCAGTCGCCGTCGTGCCCGTAGAGCGCCAGGTTCATGCCGATCTCGCCGCAGCCCCCCAGCGGCAGGAAGTGCAGCGGAGTGCGGCGGCGGGGGCGAATCGTCACGCGGGGTGGGTGCATCGGCATGTCATGAATCAGGCAGTGGATCAATCACTATACGGGAACGGCGGGACCCTCCACAATGACGGACCCGCACCGGGCCGCAGGCCATTCGACGTGTCGCCGGATGGCGAGTTCGCTACAATGCGCGCTTTCGAAACTTGCACAACACGGCGGCAGCTACCATGTCACACTACTATCGTCTGGTCGTTTCCTGCCCCGATCGTCGGGGCATCGTGGCTCGGGTGTCCGGTTTCATCGCCGGCCACGGTGGCTCCATCACCGAGGCGAGCCAGCACTCCGACCTGGAGTCGGGGCGCTTCTTCATGCGCTACGAGATCCTCGCCGACTCCATCGGCATGACCGCCGAGCAGCTGCGTGAGGCGTTCGAGCCGGTGGCCAAGGAGTTCGAGATGCAGTGGGCGCTGCGGGATACCCGGCGCCGGCCGCGGGTGGTGGTGATGGTCTCGCGAGAGTCCCACTGCCTGGTGGACCTGCTCTACCGCTGGACGGCGGGGGAGCTGGATGGCGATATCGTCGGGGTGATCTCCAATCACGAGGACATGCGCGGGCTGGTGGAGTGGCACGGGCTGCCCTATCACCATGTGCCGGTGCCGGCGGATGACAAGGCGGCGGCCTTCGCCCGGGTCGAGGAGCGGGTGGAGGCGCTGGAGGCCGACATCGTGGTACTGGCGCGCTACATGCAGATCCTGCCCCCCGCGGTCTGCGAGCGCTATGCCGGCCGGGTGATCAACATTCACCACAGTTTCCTTCCCTCATTTGCCGGGGCGCGCCCCTACCATCAGGCGCATGCCCGTGGGGTGAAGCTGATCGGCGCCACCTGCCACTATGTGACCGAGGAGCTGGATGCCGGGCCCATCATCGAGCAGGACATCCATCGCGTCAGCCACTGCCATACCACCGCCGACCTGGTGCGCTTCGGCCGCGATGTGGAGAAGGCGGTGCTGGCCCGCGGCCTGCGCTGGCACCTGGAGGACCGGGTGCTGATTCATGGCAACAAGACCGTGGTCTTCGCCTGAGGCCTGATTGCCGGAGAGGGGTATGTCGTTTTCCGAACTCATGCTGGCGCCCTGGCTGGTGCTCTGCTGCGCCCTGGTGGCCCTGGCCGTGGTCGGATTGGCGCTGGCCCAGCGCCCCTGGCAGGCGCTGCTGGCCGACCGGGCCCTGCAGCACCGCTGGCTGGCCGCCACCGTCTCCGTGATGCTGCTGTGGCAGCTACGTGCCCAGGCGGTGGACTGGCTGACCCTGCACCTGATGTTCACCGCGCTCTTGACCCTGGTGTTCAAGGCACCGTTGGCGCTGCTCTCCAATTTGCTGGTCAACCTCTCGCTGGCGGTGCTGGGCAAGGCGGCCTGGCCGCTGCTGGGGGTGAACGTGCTGATCACCGGGGTGGTGCCGATGGCGATCACGGTGGTGGTGTGGCGGCTGGTGGATCGCCGTCTGCCGGACAACCTGATGGTGTTCCTCTTCGTGTGCGGCTTCTTCGGCACCGCGCTGGCCACCCTGGGCACCGGCCTGGCCGGGCTGGGGCTGGTAATGCTGGGGTCCAGCGACCCGGAGGCGGTCTACCTGGCCCGTGAATATGTCCGCTTCCTGCCGCTGCTGATGCCCTCGGAGGCCTTCATCACCGGGATGCTGCTGAGCATCCTGATGGTCTATCACCCCAGCTGGGTGGCCACCTTCAACGACCACCGCTATATCGATACGAAATAGGGGCGAGAGGCGAGGTGCGAGAGGCGAGGGGCGAGAGGCGAGGTGCGAGGTGCGAGGTTCGAGAGGCGAGGTTCGAGGTTCGAGGTGCGAGGCGGTGGCTTGCTCGAACCTAGAGGTTCAGCGCCAGCTGGCGGCGGGCGTCCTCGGGCACCAGCCGTACCCCCACCCCCAGCAGGCGCACCGGCCGCTTGCGGCGTGCCCAGGCCTGGTCGAGTAGGGCGGCGAACGTCTCCTGAGTCGGTGTGCCGCTGCGCCCCTCCAGGGTCGTCAGGCTGAAGTCGTCGAAGCGTACCTTGACGAACAGCCCCGTCAGGGGCGGATGGCCGTGGCGGGCCAGTCGCGCCTGCAGGCGTTCGCACAGCGCTGCTAGGGCGGCATGGCAGTGGGCCAGGTCGGGCAGGTCTTGGGCGAAGGTGGTCTCGACGCTGACCGACTTGCGCTCGCGCTCGATCCGCACCGGCCGGTCGTCGATGCCGCGGGCCAGTTCGAAGAGCCGGTGGCCGAACTTGCCGAACTCCTGAACCAGCTGCGTCAGTGGCAGACGCTGCAGGTCGGCACAGGTGGCGATGGAGAGGGCCGCCAGCCGGGCCGCCGTGGCGGGGCCCACGCCGTGCAGCCGAGTCACCGGCAGATCGTGCAGGAAGGTCTCGACGCCCTCCGGAGGGATGACGGTGAGGCCGTCAGGCTTGTCCCAGTCGCTGGCGATCTTGGCCAGGAACTTGGCGGGGGCGGCCCCAACCGATACCGTGATGCCGGTGCGAGCCAGGCACTGCTGCTTGAGCCACTGGGCCATCCAGGTGGCGCTGCCGGAAAAACGCGTGACCTCGCTGACATCCAGAAAGGCCTCGTCGAGCGACAGCGGCTCCACCAGCGGGGTGAGTTCGCGGAAGATGGCCTGGATCTGCTGGGACACCGCCCGGTAGCGTTCGAAGTCGCCGGGCAGCAGCCTGAGCTGGGGACATAGCCGTAGCGCCCTGGCCGTGGGCATGGCGGAGTGAATGCCGAAAGCGCGTGCGGGGTAGTTGCAGGTGGCGATCACCCCGCGCCGCTCGGCGCTGCCCCCGATGGCCAGCGGGATGTCGCGCAGACTGGGGTCGTCACGCATCTCCACCGCGGCGTAGAAGCAGTCGCAGTCGGCGTGAAGGATCTTGCGGCTCATGGTGAATTAACCGGCCTGGCGGAGCCGAGCGCAGCCAGCGCTTACCCCAGAGCCTGGCCGTTGCCGCCGCGAATCACCCCCACGCCAATCCCCTCGATCTCCAGGGCTTCATGGCGCAGGTCCACCTCGATGGGGGGGAAGTCGGGGTTCTCGGCGGCCAGGGTGACCCGGTGGCCGAGGCGCTGAAAGCGCTTGACCGTGACCTCGTCCTCGAGTCGGGCGACGACGATCTGACCGTCGCGCACGCGCTCGGTGCGGTGCACGGCCAGCAGATCCCCCTCGAGGATGCCGATATCCTTCATCGACAGGCCGCGCACCTTGAGCAGGTAGTCCGCCCGTGGAGTGAAGTACTCCGGCGGCAGCGGACAGTAGCGGTCGATGTGCTCGGCGGCCAGGATCGGGCTGCCGGCGGCCACTTCGCCGATGATCGGCAGGCCCTCGGCGCTGGGCTCGGTGCTCGACTCGACCTCCTGGGCCGGCAGGCGGATCCCGCGGGAGGTGCCGCGGATGACCCGGATGACGCCCTTGCGTTCCAGGGCGCGCAGGTGCTCCTCGGCGGCGTTGGGGGAGCGAAAGCCCAGCGCGCGGGCGATCTCGGCCCGGGTCGGCGGATAGCCGAACTCGTTCATGGTCTTGACGATGAAGTCGTAGACGTTCTGCTGGCGCGCGGTGAGGGGGCGTGTCATGCGACCTCCGAGTGGGCGAGTCATGGCGTATTGTTCAAGTATACAGCATGGAAGCCCATCCAGTAAAAGCGTCAGGGGGAGCTCCCCCTGTCTCGGGCCTTGCAGCTGTTTCAAACGGTTTGGCGGAGATGCGAATTGAGAAAATACTCCGCTTCACGTAGGATTCAACTACGTTTAAAACAGCTGTTTCCAGCGGAGCCAGGCCGATGGCCCAGACCGATACCGTCACCCGGATTCTCGATACCGCCGAGGTCCTGTTTGCAGAGCGCGGTTTTGCCGAGACCTCGTTGCGGACCATCACCAGCAAGGCCAGGGTCAACCTGGCTGCGGTGAACTACCATTTTGGCTCCAAGAAATCGCTGATCCAGGCGGTCTTCTCCCGCTATCTGGATCCCTTTACCGAGCGCTTTCATCTGGCCCTGGATGAGCTCGAGGCTCGCTATGCCGGCGAGGTCATTCCCCTGGAGACGCTGCTGGAAACCATGGCGCGCACGGTGCTGGAGGTGCCGGCCGAGCGCAATAGCCTCAAGGTTTTCATGAAGCTTCTGGGGTTGGCCTACAGCCAGGCGCAGGGGCATCTGCGCCGCTATATCCAGCAGGAGTACGGCGGCGTCTTCACGCGCTTCACCGAGCTGGTGCGCCAGGCGACGCCGCAGCTGCCCGATGCCGAGCGCTTCTGGCGTCTGCACTTCGTGCTGGGCACTGTCATCTTCACCCTGTCGGGCCTGGATGCGCTGCGCGATATCGCCGAGAAGGACTACCAGGAGCATGTCACGGTGCGCGACCTCATCCGTCGCCTGCGGCCGGTGGTGGTGGCGGCGATGAATGCCCCCCTTCCGCCGGCGCCTTCCGTGCAGGCCGAGGCCGGCTGAGCATGCGTACCCCGCGCCTGTTGGAGCTCCCTCCGCCGGATGGGGTCTGGCTCGAGGTCGACGTCGCCGACCAGCGTCTGGTGGCCTGGCGGGGCGAACAAGCGATCGGCCAATGGCCGGTCTCCACCGCCGCCGCGGGCCCCGGTCAGGCCGAAGGCAGCGGCGGCACGCCGCTCGGCTGGCACTATATCCGCGCCGCCATCGGCGCCGACCAGCCGGTTGGCTGTGTGTTTCGCGGCCGCCGGCCCACCGGCGAGATCTTCTCTCCCACCCTGGCCGCCGAGCACCCGGAGCGCGACTGGATCCTGACCCGCATCCTGTGGCTGTGCGGCCTGGAGCGAGGCGTCAACCGCGGCGGCAGCGTCGACAGCCAGCGCCGCTACATCTATCTGCACGGTACGCCGCCGAGCGAGCCGATGGGGGTGCCGCGCTCCCATGGCTGCATCCGCCTGCTTGACCGGGCGCTGCTGGAGCTCTTCTCCCTGGCTCCGCCCGGCACCCCCGTCTGGCTGCACGATTAGGCGTTGCCGGTGTCGCCATCGACGCCGACTTGATCCTGTGCAACAAGCGCTTCGATCCTGGATGACACGCCTATTCCCGCCGTTGACTTTGGTCTAGAATCGGCCCCCTTCAAGTCCCGAGGAATTGCTCATGACCCAGTCTCTCGGCCCGGTGATGCTGGATCTGGAAGGCACGCAGCTCAGCGATGACGAGCGTCGTCTGCTCACGCGTCCCGAAGTGGGGGGCGTGATTCTTTTCGCCCGCAATATCGAGGATGCGCGCCAGGTGCGTGCCCTGTGTGATGCCATTCGCGGCGTGCGTCCCGAACTGCTGCTGGGTATCGACCAGGAGGGGGGGCGGGTGCAGCGCCTGCGCCAGGGGGTAACGCGCCTGCCGCCCATGGGGCGGATCGGCCGTGACTTCGTGGCAGCACCCGAGGTGACGCAGCGCTTCTGCCTGGATGCCGGCTGGCTGATGGGCATGGAGATGGCCGCCTGCGGGCTGGATCTCACCTTCGCGCCGGTGCTCGACGTCGATAGCGGCATCTCCAGCGTGATCGGCGACCGCAGCTTCTCCGCCGACCCCACCGCGGTGGCTGCCATGGCCGGCGCCTTCGTGGCTGGGCTGCACGAAGCGGGGATGGCCGCCGTCGGCAAGCACTTTCCCGGTCACGGTGGCGTTGCGGCCGATTCCCATCGGGAGCTGCCGGTGGATCCACGGCCGCTGGAAGCCCTGCGCGCCCACGACCTGGTGCCGTTCGCGGCGCTGGCCACACGGCTGGACGGCGTAATGCCGGCCCATGTGGTCTATCCCGCCTTCGATGCCCGCCCGGCCGGCTTCTCCGCCAGCTGGCTGGGCATGCTGCGCGAATCCCTGGGCTTCAAGGGCACCCTGTTTTCCGATGACCTGGGCATGGCTGCGGCCGGCTTTGCCGGTGGGCCGGGGGAGCGGGCCCTGGCGGCACTGAAGGCCGGCTGTGACATGGTGCTGGTCTGCAACGACCGGGCCGCCGCCCTCGAGGCGCTGGATGCCTGCCACGGCCGCGCCTTCCGGCCTGCCGCCCGGCTGCGCTATGGACGCGCCCGCCCCGACCTGGACGCCCTCGAAGCCCTGGGGCGCTGGCGCCGGGTGCATGCCCGCCTCGAGGCCATGGCCGGCGAGTAACGCCACGCCGGCCGCCTTTCCTTTTCCCTTTCGTCGACACGAGCCGTCCCGATGCCGAAACTCGACCCCCAGACCCATGAGTCCCTGGCCACCATGCGTGACGTCATGGACAGCGCCGACTGCCTGATTACCCAGCAGGAGGTCGAGCGCGCCCTGGACCGCATGGCCGCCGAGATCACCGAGGATCTCGGCGATAAGCTGCCGGTCTTCTACTGCGTGATGAACGGCGGTTTGATCACCACCGGCCACCTGTTGACCCGGCTGGGCTTTCCCCTGGAGGTCGACTACCTCCATGCCACCCGCTATCGCGGCGGTATTCGCGGCGGTGAACTGTTCTGGCGTGTCTCCCCGGAGGTGCCCATGGCCGGCCGTCACGTGGTGATCGTCGACGATATTCTCGACGAGGGGGCCACCCTTGCGGCGATCCTCGACTACTGCCGGGAGGCGGGGGCGGCCAGCATCTCCACGGCGGTGCTGGTGGACAAGCAGCACGAGCGCAAGGCGGTGCCCGGGCTCAGGGCCGACTACTGCAGCCTGGAAGTGGTCGA
Organism: Billgrantia campisalis; assembly: GCF_022341425.1. Taxonomy (GTDB): domain Bacteria; phylum Pseudomonadota; class Gammaproteobacteria; order Pseudomonadales; family Halomonadaceae; genus Halomonas; species Halomonas campisalis. The sequence continues at coordinate 153,758 of NZ_JABFUC010000012.1, forward strand.
CCGCTATGTGTTTGGCTTTGGCATGGACTACAAGGGCTACTGGCGCAACGCCCCGGGGATCTTTGCGCCCAAGGGACTTTAGGCCCTTCGGGCAGGTACGGGATACGCGGCGCGAGGGGCAAGGCGCGAGGTGCGAGGAAAACGCTGATCAGGCACATATTCGTGTCATAGCGCTGGCAGGGGCACAATCCTGCTCGAACCTCGAACCTCGAACCTCGAACCTCGAACCTCGAACCTCGAACCTCGAACCTCGAACCTCGAACCTCGAACCTCGAACCTCGAACCTCGAACCTCGAACCTCGAACCTCGAACCT
>NZ_JABFUC010000013.1 GCF_022341425.1 Billgrantia campisalis
GGCCACCACGGCTTGTCGGCGTTCTTCGGAGTAGCGAGGCATGAGCGTCTCCTTTCGCCCCCTGATCGGTTTATAAGAACAGGGTATCAGAGGGCACGACACTCATCCTGACACTGGGGGCCACCTCCCTCGTCACCGCCTCATCCAGCATCCCGCGGCCAGTCTCCACCAGCGTCAGCCAGTGCCTGGCGCGGGTGATGCCTGTGTAGACCAACTCCCGGGTGAGGATGGGGTTGGGGGCGTCGGGGAGCAGCAGGGCGGTGTGGGTGAATTCCGAGCCCTGGGATTTGTGCACCGTCATGGCGAAGACGGTTTCCACCGCCTGCAGGCGGCTGGGCAGCACCCACTTGATGCTGCCGCTGCCATCGCTTGCCGGGAAGGCGACCCGCAGCAGGGTGCGGCCGGGCTGCTGCGCTGCGTTGCGCGAGTCCGGCACGGCGAGGGTGATGCCGATATCGCCGTTCATCAGCCCCAGGCCGTAGTCGTTGCGGGTGACCAGCACCGGGCGGCCTTCGAACCAGCCTTGTTCCAGCTCCAGGTCGCTGGCCTGGAGCAGCCCCGCGCGGCGCAGGGCGCGGCCGATGCGTGGGTTGAGGCCCTCGATCCCCCAGGGGCCCTTGCGCAGGGCGCAGAGCAGCTGGAACTGGCCGTGGGCCTGCAGCACGGCGCGGGCCCAGGCGTCGAAGGGCTGGCGCGCTTCGCTTTCGCCGAAGGTGCTCTCGTCGGGACGTTTGCTGCGCAGCATTTCCAGGTAGTGGCGGTAGCCGAGCGGAGGGGCGACAGGGTCGCCGCGCCGGTCGGTACGGCCCTGGCCGCGCTGGGAAAAGCCGGCGGGGTTGCCCTCCACCACCAGCCTGTCCAGGCCCGAGTCCTCGGCGTCGCTGAGAGGCAGCCGGGCCAGGTCCCGATAGCGCGCTTTCCCTTCAGCGCCGAAGACCTCGCGCACGGCGCGGCGTTTCTCCCTGGCCAGGCGCTTGTCGGGCAGCGGGCGGTTGACCGCCTCGGCGAGCCGGCCGATGCCGCTTTGTGCATCGAAGCGGTGGCTCACCCGCAGCATGGCGATGGCCTGGTCCAGCGGCTGGCCGTCGGTGTCCCGGTACTGCGCGGGAATCGGCGTGCCGGTCACGGCCTCCAGCCAGTCGGCGGTCTCGGCGCTGTAGTGGCCGCCCTCGGCGCGCTGGCAGAGATCGCCCAGCACGGCGCCGGCCTCCACCGAGGCGAGCTGGTCCTTGTCGCCGAGCAGGATAAGCCGGGCCCGGGCGGGCAGGGCGGTCAGCACCGCCGCCATCATCTCGATATCCACCATGGAGGCTTCGTCGATCACCAGGGCGTCCAGCGCCAGGGGGTTGCCGGCGTGGTGGCGGAAGTGGCGGGTGTCCGGCCGCGAGCCCAGCAGGCGGTGCAGGGTCGTCACTTCCGTGGGAATGCTGTCGCGCAGGGTCGAGATATCCACACCCTGTTGGCCCACGGCGCCGGCCAGCTCGGCAAGCGACAGTTGCTTGACCTGGCCGGCGATGGATTCGTTAAGCCGCGCGGCGGCCTTGCCGGTGGGGGCGGCCAGGCGGATACGCAGCGCCCGGGCGCTGGCGGTGTCGGGGCGGCCGAGGGCCATGGCCTGGAGCAGGGCGAGCAGCTTGACCACGGTGGTGGTCTTGCCGGTGCCGGGGCCGCCGGTGATCACCGCGAAGGGGGAGCGGGCGGCCAGGGCGCAGGCGGTTTTTTGCCAGTCGAGCTCGGTCGTGGTGGGGAAGAGGGCGTCCAGGGCGGTGGCCAGTGTCTTGGGGGCGGTGGCGGTATCGGGGCGCCTGGCGGCGCCAGTCGTGAGCTGAAGCTTCCTCCTACAGGCTTCGTCGCTTGTGCCGAGCCTTGCCGAGATATGGCGGCGGATCTCCTGCTCGTACTGCCAGTAGCGGCGCAGGTAGAGGCGCGGGCCGTGGGGACCGGGGGCGTGGACCAGGGGCGTGCTGCCTGGCGCGGCGTTGGCGACCAGGCTGGGGTTGGCGAGGGCTTGCTCCCAGTCGGCGAGGGTCAGGCCGTCGAGCACCTCGCTGGGCAGCGGCGGCGGGTCGCTGAGGTCGTCGCCCTCCGGCGGCAGCGAGAGGGCCAGGTCCGGGGCCTCCAGGGTGGCGGCCAGGTCGAGGCAGACGTGGCCGCGGCCCAGCTGGTGGCTGGCGAGTGCCGCGGCCAGCAGCAGCGGTGCCGGGGCCTCGGGTACCTCGCGATGCAGGAAGGCCGCCAGGGCCCGGTCCAGGGCGCGCAGCCAGCCGCGCTCCACCCAGCGCGCCAGCAGTGCCATCAGCGCCGGCGTCTCGTCCAGGGCCGGATGCCGCGTGGGGGACTCGGGCGGTTCGGGCAGGTCCTCGAACAGGTCCTTGATGTCGTTCATGGGCGAACCTCCGCCGCCATGGCGTGAGTGGGCGCTGACTCGCCGCGAAAGAGGGCGTCCAGGGTGTCGATCAGGGCCCGGGGCGGGCGCTCGGCGTAGACGCCGCGGCCCTCCGTGGCGGTGGCGGGGCCGATGCCGCGCAGGAAGACGGTCAGCGAGCCGCCGATATGGCGGTCGTAGTCGTAGTCCGGCAGGCGCGACTCGAGCAGCCGGTGCAGGGCCAGCAGGTAGAGGGCGGCCTGCAGGTCGTAGCGCTTGTCGGCCATGGCGTCGCGCATGGCCGCCTGGGTGTAGGCGTCGTCGTCCGGCCCCAGGTGGTTGGACTTCCAGTCCAGCACGTAATAGCGCCCGTCCCGTTCGAACACCAGGTCGATAAAGCCCTTGAGCATGCCGTTCAGGGTGTCGGCGTCCAGCGCCGGGCGCGGGGCCCCGGCCAGGGTGTAAGCGCTGACATGGCGATCCAGCGCGGGAGTGGCGACCCGGTGGGCGGCGAACCAGAACTCCATCTCCACCTGATAGCTGGCCAGCTCCTCGAGGCGCACCGGCGGCGCCTCGGGCAGCGGCAGCGGCGTGGTCAACAGCTCCCCCAGCCAGCCGTTGAGGGGGGCCAGCCAGGCGCCCCAGCCGCGCAGCTGGGTGCGCCGGGCGAGCATCTCCTCGCGCAGGGCGGCGTCCCGGGCGGCGCGGCCGAAGCCCTGCTCGCCGGCCCACTCCAGCAGGCCATGCAGGAAGGTGCCGGGGCCGGGGCCGCGGGGGAAGCGGTGCAGGCGATGGGCCTGGGGCGGGAGCGTCGCGGCGCTGTCGCGGGGCTCGTCCATCACCTCGAAGGCGGTGGCCTCCAGGGGCGTGGTGGGCTCGGGCAGGATGGCCGCCTCGCCTGCTTTGGGAGGTAAGTCAGTGCTGACTGGGGCGCCGCTCTGCGCGGGGGCGGGCATGGGCTCGAGGATGGCGCCGCTGGTGCGCAGTGCCGAGTAGCTGGCGATCCACCAGTGCTCCCGGGCTGGGCGCGTGGGTCGGCGCGCCTCGCCCAGCTCGCCCTCGCCCTGGGCCGGGGTAAAGAGCTCGGCGGTGGCGGGGGGCGCCGGCTCGATGACGATGGCCGGTTCATTGCCCTTGAGGGCGGCCAGGGCCGCGCCGAGGTTCTCCGGGGTCAGAGCCTCGCCGTTGCCGAGCAGCTGGCCCAGGGCGCTGGCCTCCAGCCCCTTGAGGGGGGCGACCCCCAGCCAGGTGGCGTGGCGGGCCCGGGTCAGGGCCACATAGAGCTTGCGCAGGTCCTCGCCCAGGCGCTCCCGGTCGGCGATGGCCAGGGTCGTCTCGTCGGCGGCCAGGCTCAGGCGCAGCCGACCCTCGGCGTCGTGCCAGCGCAGCGGCGAGTCGTCGGCCTTGGTGGCGCGGTGGTTGCCGATAAAGGGCAGGAACACCAGCGGGTACTCCAGCCCCTTGGACTTGTGGATGGTGATCACCTGCACCAGGTCGGCGTCGCTCTCCAGGCGCAGCCTGTGAGCCTCGCCCTGGTCGTCCGGGGCGGCGATGGCCTCGGCGAGGAAGCGGATCAGCGCATGCTCGCCGTCGAGCTCCTGGCTGGCGTGTTGGAGCAGCTCGCCAAGATGCAGTAAGTCGGTGAGCCAGCGCTCACCCTCGACGAATGTCTGCACGGACGAATCACTGCGTTGCTCGGTGCTCGTCAGTTCGCCTAACCCCTCGTTATGTCTCACTTCCTGCGCGCCTGGCGCCTTGTGCTTCATTCCGTTCGACGATTCGTTGGCGGGCTGTTTAGCCAGCAGCCGGCCGGGCACCTCGAAGTCGTTCATCAGCCGGCGCAGCAGCGGCAGCACCCCCTGGCGCTGCCAGAGGCGGTGGTAGTCGCGGAACTGCAGCACCCGGGCCTCCCAGGCCAGTTCGTCCTGCTGCAGGCGGTCCAGGGCGGCGAGGTCCAGGCCCAGGCTGGGGGTGGCCAGGGCGGCACGCAGCAGCCGCTCGTCCTCGGGGTCGGCGCAGGCGCGCAGCCAGGTCTCCAGCTCGGCGGCCATGGGCGAGGCGAACACCTTGTCCTTGTCGGAGAGATAGACGCTCTTCACCCCGCGGCGGGCCAGGGCGCGGCGGATCTCCCGGGCTTCATTGATGCCGTTGACCAGCACCGCCATATCCGAGGGGGCCAGCGGCGTGACGGCCTCGCCATCGTCGAAGCCCGCCGCGCCGCGCCGGCCCCGCTCCAGCAGGGCGACCATGTGTGACGCGCAGCGCTCGGCCATCTCGCCCAGATAGGCGCCCTTGCCGAGGGGCTCGTCGCTGTCCAGTTGCCAGAGGGTCATGGCCGGCTGGGGGTGGCCGTCGACCACGAGGGCATCCTTGCTGCCCTTCGCCTTGACCGCGGTGAAGGGCACCGGGTTGCGGCCGTCGCCCTCCTTAAACAGGAAGGCGCCGGGCGGGTGGGCCTCGGCGAATTCGAAGCAGCGATTGACCGCGGCTACCATGGCGGCGCCGGAGCGGTAGTTGGTGCCCAGGGTGACGTGGCGGCCGGCGGTGTCGCGGCGGGCCTGGAGGTAGGTGTAGATATCGGCGCCGCGGAAGGCGTAGATCGCCTGCTTGGGGTCGCCGATCAGGAAGACGCCGGTCTCCGGCGAGTTGTCGGCCAGGCGGTAGACCCGGTCGAAGATGCGGTACTGCACCGGGTCGGTGTCCTGGAACTCGTCCACCAGGGCCACCGGGAACTGCTGGCGAATACGCTCGGCCAGGGTTTCGGCGCTGGGGCCCTTCAGGGCGCGATCGAGATGGGTGAGCAGATCGTTGGGGCCCATCTCGGCGCGGCGCTCCTGCTCGCGGGCGAGCCGCGCCCGACACCACTGCACGGCATGGATCAAGAGGTCGGCATGGGGCTCGGGCAGGGCGTCCAGCGCTTCGGGCAGCTCGGCCAGGGCCTCCCAGGCCGCCGGCACGGGGGGCGTGCCCTCCTTCCAGATTTCCGCCATGCCCGCAGGCGTCAGGCGCTTCCAGGCGGCGGCGGTCAGCGCCGGGCGGGTCGCCTCGCCTTCGCACCAGTCGCGCAGGGCCCCCAGCCAGCTGGCGCGGCTCTTGGCATTGAAGCTCTGCCCCTTAAAGGCCTTGCGCTGGGCGGCCTCCTCCAGGGCCGGCACCAGCTCGTCGAGCCAGGCGGCCCAGGGCGCCTTGAGCTCGGCGAGGCGCGCCTCACGCTCCGCCCGGGCCGCGGCCAGGGTCTCGGCGGGGGGCGGGGCGCGGTGATCCAGGGCATCACTTTCGGGAATCAGCGGGCGCACGGCGCTATAGAGGGAGGCGCGGCCCTCGGTGGGGGACTCCCAGTAGCGGGTGATCTCGGCCAGGGCCTCGGCGTCCAGCGGGTAGTAGAAGCTGCGCCAGTAGTCGCGCACCACCTCCTGCTCGAGCTCGCTCTGGTCGGTGGTCAGCTCCAGGGAGAAGAGGCTGCCGCTGTCGAAGGCGTGCTCCCGTAGCATGCGGTAGCACCAGCTATGGATGGTGGAGACGGCGGCCTCGTCCATCCACTCGGCGGCCAGCTGCAGGCGCCGGGCGCAGGCCGGCCAGGCGGCCGGGTCGTACTGGTCGCGCAGGGCGAGCAACAGTGGATCGAGTTCGGTTGACGGGGCTGATCCGGGGGCAGGCCTACGAGGAGGCGCTGTGAACCCCTCCCTGGGCGCTACCGATGCCATCCCTGGCATAGGACCTCCTCTCCGGCCTGCCCCCGGCGCCCCTTCGCCAGGCGCCTCGTCACGGAAGACCTCCGCCGCCTCCACCAGCCGGGCACGAATCCGCTCGCGCAGCTCCTGGGTAGCGGCGTTGGTAAAGGTCACCACCAGGATCTCCGGCGGGGTCAGGGCGCGGGGGAAGGCGGCCTCGTCCTCGGGGTGGCGGGCGCCGAGCACCAGGCGCACGTAGAGCAGGGCGATGGTGAAGGTCTTGCCGGTGCCGGCGCTGGCTTCGATGAGCCGGCTGCCGTGGAGCGGAAAGGTCAGTGCATTCAGCTCGACGGGCTGGGTATCACTCATTTGCCGTTCCCCCCGTTTTTATCCCCTTTTACCGCCAGATAGAGCGGGGCCAGCAGCCGCTCGGTCAGTGTTGGAAAATCCAGCCTAGCGACGTCGGGCCGTTCGTCCTTGGTGGCCGGCGCGGCGGCCATCAGGGCGGCGAAGTTTGGCCAGCGGTGGGCGAGGTAGGCGTTGCGGTCCACCTCGCCGGCGCTGAAGGCGTCGCCTTCGTAGGCCTTTCTTGCCTGCTGCCAGGCGTCGCTATCGGGGCCGTTGTGTTGCATAGAAGTGTCGTGCTTGTCGACCTTGGCCAGCCAGGCGAAGGCGGTATCACAGGCCAGCGGCAGGGGTTCGCGCATCCCCGCCTGCCAGGCGTCGATCAGCTCGCCGAGGCGCTGCCGGGCAGCCGTGGCCTCCAGGGGCGGCAGGGTGACGCTGCCGGCCTTGGAGAGCAGCCGGGTGGTCAGGGGCGCCTCCAGGTTGCCGGCCAGGTGGGCCACCCAAGGGCGAACCAACTGGGCCCAGCGGTAGCGCTTCTGCTTGATCAGGCTGCTGCTGGTCAGCAGCAGGCGGCAGCGCTCGCCTTGGTCGTTCGTGCGCAGCTGATCGAGCCAGTCCTCCAGGGGCGGGGTGGTGCGGGTGGGCAGCGCCAGGCGCACCGGCTCGGGCTCCTCCAGCGCATGGGGCCAGGCGTCGATCAGCTCGGCGTACTCGGCGAACAGCGCCTCCATGGGCTCGGCGAGGCTCTCGCGCATGCGCTCGGCGAAGGCGCCCATGGCCAGTACCCCCTGGCCTTCCAGACGCTTGAGGGCGTCGTCGAGCGCCGCGACCCGGGGTTGGCCGGCGTCGACAACGCGGCGCTGGGCCTGGATCAGGGCGTCCTGAAGCTGCCAATGGGTCAGGCCGTCGAGGGTAAAGGGTTCCTGGTCGAGGCTGGTGATGTCCTCGCGCTCCAGAAAGACCCGCAGCCGGGTATTGAAGAAGGCCTTGGCCGGGTCGCGCAGAAAGCTGCCGAGCTGGGCCAGCGTCAGCGGGTTTTCCTGCTCGAAAGAAGAGAGAGAACTCTTGACGCTTGGAAGGGCTTCGATTCCTTCATCCGCACTTGCTGGATGCACATCCCGCCACTCATGGGCATAGGTAAAGCGGCGCCGGGCCGAGACATCCCGGGCCGCCTGCCGGGCCGGGGTGGGGAAGTAGTCGCGGCTAAAGGGCTGCAGCGGATGCTCGGTGGTCAGGGTTGCCAGGAGGTTGCCGCGGTCCGCGGTCCGCCAGCCGGCGGCCAGGTGGTCGCGCAGCTGGCCCACCAGCACCGAGGGGGGCTTCTCGGCGTTATCGACGATGCTGCGCCCCACCCAGCTGATATAGAGTTGGCGGCGCGCCGAGAGCAGCGCCTCCAGGAAGAGGTAGCGATCGTCCTCGCGGCGCGAGCGGTCGCCGGGGCGGTAGTCGCCGTGCATCAGGTCGATATCCAGCGGCGGCTGGCTGCGCGGGTAGTCGCCGTCGTTCATGCCCAAGAGACACACCCGTTGGAAGGGGATGGCGCGCATCGGCATCAGGGTGGCGAAGTTGACCGCCCCGGCCAGGAAGCGCTGGGAGAGGCTGTGCTCGTCGATCTGCGAGAGCCAGTGCTCGCGCACCACCGAGAGCGGCAGTTCCCGGGTCAGCCCCGCCTCCCGGGCGCTCTCCTGGAAGGTCTGCAGGCCCTGCTCCAGGCGCGCGAGCATCAGGCTGTCGGCGGCTTCTTCCGCGCTGAAGCAGGCCTCCAGCAGCTCGCGCAGGGCCGCCACCCAGCCATCCACGTCATGGGCCTCGCGCAGCCGTTGCCACTGGGCCTCCAGGGTCTCCAGCAGCTGTGCCAAGGGGCCAGCGAGGCCCGCCTCCAGGCCGCCGATATCGTCGTAGGGCTCGATGCCCCGCCAGGCGCCGCCGTCGCCCACCGCATAGCCGAGCAGCAGCCGGCGCAGGCCGAAGGCCCAGGTGTTCTGGGTCAGGCCCTCGGGCAGGTCGAGGCTGCCGCGCTGGCGGGCGTCGAGCCCCCAGCGGATGCCGGCGCCCTCGATCCAGCGGGCGAGCGTCGGCAGGTCCGCCTCGCCGAGGCCGAAGCGGGCCCGCAGCGCCGGCACCTCCAGCAGGTCGAGCAGGTCGCTCACCGAGAAGCGCAGCTCTGGCAGGCGCAGCAGCTTTTCGAGAGCCACCATCAGCGGCAGGCGGTGACGGTCGGCCTGGTCGGAGAGGGTAAAGGGGATATGCCGCGGGTCGTCCGGCGGATACTGACCGAAGACCGCCTGGATATGCGGGGCGTAGTGGTCGATCTCCGGCACCATCACGATGATATCCCGGGGCCTGAGCTCGGGGTCGGTAGCGAAGGCGGCCAGCAACTGGTCGTGGAGGATTTCCACCTCCCGCTGGGGGCCGTGGGCGACGTGGAAGACGATGGAGTCGTCTTCGGCCGGGTCCAGCGCCGGCCAGGTGTCGCGAGTCTCGGCGAGCGGACGCAGGGCGCGGATATCGTCCTGTAGCTGGTGCAGCAGCAGGCCCGGCGAGTCGTCCGGCACACAGGGCTCGAAGAGGTCGATACGCAGCGCCTCGCCCTCGAAGAGCGACTGGTAGGCGCCGGCGTCGTCGTGTTCGTCGAGCAGGCGCAGGTAGTCGCGGCCCTGCTTGCCCCAGGCCGCCAGCAGCGGCTGGGCGTGCAGGTGCAGGGCGGCCTCGCCGTCGCCATCGCCGAGCACGTCGAGGCGCTCCGGCATCCCCGGCTTGCGGGCTTGCCGCCTTCGCGCCGCCCGCAACAGCTCCTTGTGCTCGATGATATCGGCCCAGTAGTGCTCGCAGGGGTTGTGCACGCAGAGCAGCACCTGGCTGACCCGGGCGATGGCGGCCAGGGCCTCCAGGGTCTGGCTTGGCAGTGAGGAGATGCCGAAGACCACCACCCGGCGCGGCAGGCCGGCGGGCGGCGCCTGGGGATCGAGGGCCTCGGCGGCGGCCAGGAAGCGACGATGCACCCGGGCGCGGCTGGAGTCGATACCGGCGGCGCCATGGGCGGCCTCCACGTCGGCACACAGCGCCCGCCACAGCTCCGGCTGCCAGCGCTGGGCCTCCTCCAGGGGGCGCGCCTCGCCGCGGGCGGAGATACGCACGTCCTGCCCCGCCGCCCAGGCGTCCAGCCAGTCGGCCCGGTAGACCTGGTACTGGTCGAAGAGGTCGGCCAGGCGCTCGGCCAGCTGGTGATGCTTGCGCAGGTCGGCGTCGTCGGCCAAAAAACGCGCCAGGGGCGCGAAGCTGGGCCGCTCCAGCAGCCCCGGCAAGAGGCGCAGCAGCCGCCACACCAGCCGCGACTTGTCCAGGGGCGAGGTGGCGGGCACCGCGTTCTCGTCGCCGCTGACCTGGGTCAGTACGCTGCGATAGGCCTGCCACAAAAAGCGTGCCGGCAGGGTCACGTCGAGGGCCGCGGCGATGCCGGCACCGCCCTGGGGGGCGTCCTCGGCCAGCGCCAGCTTGAGCCACTGGCCGATGCCGTTGCTCTGCACCAGGATGGTCTCGTTCTCCAGCGGGCCCAGGGGGTGGCGGGTCATCCATTCCACCGCCAGGCCGCGCAGGGCCTCCAGGCGGTTGCCGTGGATCACCATAAAGCCGGGCTGGAGCGGGGTGGCGTTAGTGGCCAGGGGCATGGCGGTTCCTTCGCGATGGCGAAGGGCCATGGTGCCATATTAATGCGGTTTTGCGGTTTTGCGGTTTTGCGGTTTTGCGGTTATCGGGCTGGGCGTGAGGGGGGGGGCCGATCCTCGGCCCGCTCCCATCCCCCTGGGGTAGGCGCGGTGGCTACCGGGATGCCTTGACCTACGCTGTGAGAGAGGGCCGTCGACCCGGTGGCGCGGGGCGGGATGACTGGGCGGCCACCACCCGGTTGGGGCGGAGCCGATCGAGGGCGTCGGCCAGGCCACCGAGGCCAAGCGGTTACGCGGTATCTTGCCATAGGCGAATCGACATGGGCGCAGTATCGATCATTAGCGGGCCGGCTACGGCGGGAGGCTTCCCTGAGTCCGGGCTGAGCTGGGGCGAGATCGCCGTCTGGGGCGGGGGCTTCATCGGCCTGCTGGTGGCCTCGCTCGTCGTCGCGGCCTGGCTGTGGAGCCGTCGGTTGAGTCGCCGGATGGCGCTCAAGGAGCGGGCGCTGCTGGAGCGCATCAAGGAGCAGGCTTGCCTGTACGGGGTTGCCGCCGTGCTGGATCAGCGGGATCTGACGCTGGAGGCGCTCCTCGAGCGGGTGGTCTGGCAGCTGCCCGGCGGCTGGCAATACCCGTCGATCACCTGCGCCCGGATCACCTACGGCGACATCCAGGTCCAGACGCCCAGCTTCGAGAGGGCGCCCTGGCGGCAGGAGTCGACCATCTTCGTGCGGGGTAAAGAGGCCGGCCTGATCGAGGTGGCCTACCTGGAGCCCCGCCCCGAACTCGACGAGGGCCCCTTCCTCAAGGAGGAGCGCGCCCTGATCACCGAGCTGGCCAGGCAACTGGGTGCGGCCATCGGCAAGCGGCTCGACGAGGAGGCGCTGCGAGCCCACAGCCAGCGCCTCGAGGAACAGGTGGCGCTCACCGAGCAGGCCCAGGCCCGGGCCGAGGCCGCCAACCACCGGCTTACCGAGGCCCTGGAGTCCCTCGCCGAGGGCTTCGCGCTTTTCGACGCCGATGACCGGCTGGTGTTGTTTAACACGCGGTTCAAGGAGGATTTCGTCACCGTGCCTGACGTGATCAAGCCCGGCCTGCACTTCGAGGAGCTGCTGCGGACCGTGGTCGAACGCGGCCTGGTTCCCCCCGGCTACGCGTCCCCGGAGGCCTGGGTCGCCGAGCGCCTCGAGCGCCACCGCCATCCGATAGGCCCCTTCAACTTCCTGCGCAGCGATGGCCGCTATATCCAGATCAGTGAACACCGCACCCGGGATGGCGAGCATGTCGGCGTCTACTCCGACATCACCGAACTCCAGCAGTATCGCGATCGCCTTGAGGAACTGGTCGAGGCGCGCACCGCCGAGCTCCAGGCCGCCACCGAAAAGCTCGAGCGTTCCCAGGACGCGCTGCGCCTGGCCCGGGAGGAGGCGGAGCGGGCCAGCCATGCCAAGGGTGAGTTCCTGGCCAACATGAGCCACGAGATCCGCACGCCCTTGAACGGGGTGATCGGTGTGACCGAGCTGCTGGAGCGCACCGAGCTCAGCGAGCAGCAGGCGGAGTACGTGGAACTGATCCAGAAGTCCGCCGACACCCTCCTGGGGTTGATCAACAACATCCTCGATTTCTCGAAGATCGAGGCGGGGCAGTTGGAGCTGGAGTCCATCCCCTTCCATCTGCGCGATACCCTCAGCGATACCCTCCAGACCCTGTCGCTGCATGCCGCCGACAAGGGGCTGGAGCTGGCGATGCACATTCCCCCGGAGGTCCCCGACCGGGTGCTCGGCGACCCGATCCGACTGCGACAGATAGTGGTCAACCTGGTCGGCAATGCCATCAAGTTCACCGAGCAGGGCGAGGTAGTGGTCGACCTCCAACTGGCCTCCCTCGACGAGGATGGCATGCGGCTGGCCGTCGAGATACTCGACACCGGGGTCGGCATTCCCGAGGAGAAGCGCCAGCGGATCTTCGAGGCCTTCGGTCAGGCCGACAGCTCCACTACCCGCCAGAGCGGGGGGACGGGCCTGGGGCTGTCCATCGCCGCCCAGCTGGTGGCGTTGATGGGTGGACGTATCGAAGTCGGTGCCGGTCCCGGCGGTCAGGGCAGCCGCTTCGCCTTCACCATTACCCTGGGGGTGCCCGAGGAGAGGGTCGAGGTCCCGGCTTCGCCCCCGGAGCTACAGGGGCTAGCGGTGCTGGTGGTGGATGACAACGCCACCAACCGGCGCATCCTCGATGAGTTGCTCACCAGCTGGGGCATGCGCCCGGTGTGCGTGCCCGGGGGGCTCGAGGCCCTGGCAGCGATCGAGCAGGCGGAAGAGATGGGCGAGCGCTTTCCCCTGGCCCTGCTCGACATGATGATGCCAGAGATGGACGGCCTCAAGCTGGCCGAGCGTATCCGGGCGCATCCGAGCCATGCCGCCATGCCCATCCTGATGCTCTCCTCCGGCGGGCATTCCGGGGACCCGACCCGTCGCGAGCGACTGGGTATCTCGCGGCTGCTGCTCAAGCCCATCAAGCAGTCGGCCCTGCTCGATGCCATCGGCGAGGCCCTGGGTGGTGGCGCCATGAGAGGCGGGGGCGAGGCGGCCGCCTCGCCGAGTGCCGTGACGCCGCGGCGCGTGCTGCTGGTCGAGGATGGGCTCACCAACCAGAAGGTTGCCATCGACCTGCTGCGTCAGCGTGGTCATGAGGTGGTCCTGGCAGAGAACGGCCGCCTCGCCCTCGAGGCGGTGGAGCGCCAGGCGTTCGATGTGGTGCTGATGGATATCCACATGCCGGTGATGGATGGCCTGGAAGCCTCCCGGGCCATTCGCGAGGGTGAGCGGGGCACGGATCGGCATCTGCCGATCATCGCCATGACCGCCAGTGCCACCAAGGCGGACCGGGAGCAGTGTCGTGATGCCGGCATGGACGACTTCGTCGCCAAGCCGTTCCGGGCCGCCGAGCTCTATGCCGCCGTCGAGCGCGCCGGGGAGACAAGCCCTTCGGGCGGGGCCGCGGCGACCACCGCTGAAGGGGCGCGTCCGCCGCTCGAGCCGCAGGATGCCACCGAGCGCCCCGCACCGGCCGAGTCGATGGGCGACGCAGAGGCGGAGATCCCATGCCTGGACTGGCAGGGCGCCCTGGGCGCCCTGGACGGCAACCGCGAGATGCTGGTCGAGCTGGTCGAGATGTTCCTCGATGAGGGGCCACGGCTGATCGCGGAGATCGACGCCGCCCTGGCCGCCGGGGAGGCCCGCGACCTGCGCCGCGCTGCCCATACCCTCAAAGGATCGGCCCGGGTGGTGGGCGGCCTGGCGGCGGGCGAGGCCGCCCAGCGGCTCGAGGCCCTGGCCAAGGCCGGCGATCTGGCCGGGGCCGGCGAGGCCAGGGATGCGCTGGTGCGGCGCCTGGCCGAGCTGACCCGGGTGCTGGAGGCGCCCCGTGACGACGCGAGCGGCTGAGGCAGGAACCGCCCGGTCGCTCGAGAGCGGCTCTCGGCAGCGTCAGCTTCAACCACAGGCCGATGCCGTGGCTCAGCACCAGGACCGTCTCCTTCTCCGTTAGTGGCCAGGGGCATGGCGGTTTCTTCGCTGGATGCCGAGGCCGGGTTTCATGGTGCCGTAAAACCGTCGGGGGATAAACGTGCCCGGCAACGTCCCCTGTTCGGTGCCAAAAACGCAAGGTTTCCTGAGGTTATCGTGAAAAACCGGGAAATTGACAACGCAATCCTCGAAATGAACAAGCAGGTCGTCCTGTGGCGCCATAGGGTTGAGACAGAGGGCTGCTGCTCGGCGGATGAGCGGCGGCGTTCGGATTCGGAATCAACAAGATACAATAACTCTGGAGTGATTCATGATCTTCAAACTGTCAAAGACCGCCGTTGCTGTCACCGCTGCCGCGCTGACATTCACCGCCGGCGCCAGTGTGGCCGCCGCTGACAGCCTCGGCAGCGACCCGATTCGTATCGTCATGCCCTATGGTGCCGGTGGCAGCACCGATATCACGGCGCGCATCATCGCCGCCAACGCCGCTGAGCACTGCGGCACTCGCATCGACGTGGTCAGCATGCCGGGCGCTGGCGGCATGGAAGGGCTGCAGTTCGTGGCCGATGCCACGCCCAACGGCCATACCGTCCTGATGGCGGACTACTCTGCGACCATTACCCAGACGCTGACCGAGGACACGCCCTGGGCAGTGGAGGACTGGGTGCCCATCGTTCACCTCACCGATTGGAAGCCCACCGTCTACGTCAAGGCCGACCACGATATCCAGAGCATCGAGGACTGGGTCGAGCTGGCCGAGGCGGAGCCCAATTCCCTGGTCTTCGGCCATGCCGACCCGCTGAGCCTGGTGCACCTGCCGCTGGTGCTGCTGGAGCAGGAAACCGGCATCCAGAACGTCCATCTGCCGACGACCGGCGGCGGCGAGACCCGCACCATGATTCTTGGCGGCCATATCGATCTGGGCATGACCCTGCCGCCCTCGATCGTTTCCAACGTCAACAACGGTGAGGTCACGGCGATCGGCGTCTTCGCCGACGAGCGCTCCGATGTGCTGCCCGACGTGCCCACCTTCCAGGAGGCAGGCTACGACGTCTCCTTCGAAGCCCCGCTGCTGGTCTATACCTTCTCCTCCGTGCCGGAGTCGATCCAGCAGGAGCTCTCCGAATGCATCATGACCGGCCTGGATACCGCCACCGCTCAGCGGATGTCGGATCAGGCTTCTGCCGGGTTGGACAACGTACAGGGCATGGAAAGCGCCCAGGCGATCTATCGCGACACCACCCAGCGGGTCAAGGATGTCCTTGAAGCGATAAACCAGGACTAACACCCTCCTCTGGAAGCCCGGAGCCGATATTCGGCTCCGGTCGTCTTGTCGTGCCCCTTCCAGCCTCGTCGGAGAGCGCTGATGCTTGATCTTGTCATTGAGGCCAGTGCGCTGGCCTTCCATCCCTATGTGTTGATGTATGTGTTCCTCGGGGTGCTGCTTGGTATCACCCTGGGCGCGATTCCCGGCCTGTCGGGGGATATGGCTATCGCCTTGCTGCTGCCCTTCGTGTTCTTCCTGGAGCCGGCCATGGCCATGGGCCTGCTGGTGGGGATCTACAAGGGCGGGCTGTTCGGAGGCTCGATTGCCGCGATCTCATTCGGCGTGCCCGGCACGCCGGGCGCGGCGGCGACCAGCATCGACGGCTACCAGGCCAAGCTCAAGGGCACGCCCAGCAAGGCGCTGCATACCGCGCTCTACTCGTCGGTGATCGGCGATACCACCAGCGATCTGGTGCTGATCTTCATCGCGGTACCGCTGGCGGCGGTGGCGCTGACCTTCGGGCCCATCGAGTTCTTCGCCCTCTATGCGTTCTCATTGATTCTGATCGCCGCGCTCAGCCAGGGCATGGTGGCCAAGGGGGTCGCGGTGGCCGCCATTGGCGTGCTGCTGGCGATGATCGGCCGCGATCCCATTACCGGCGCCTCGCGGCTCACCTTCGGCATGCCGGAGCTCTCCGGAGGACTGAGCCTGATCCCGGTGCTGATCGGCATCTTCGCCATCTCCGAGGTGGTGATACAGGGGGCCAAGCTGTGGCGTCGCAAGGTCGACAAGCTGATGGATGACGTGGCCGAGCAGGCGAGCCTGCTGCAGGGCTACGACATCAGCAAGGACAGGCTGACCTGGGCCGAGTTCAAGTCGACCCTCAAGGCCACCTACATCGGCGCAGCGGTCGGCACCTTCATTGGCGCGCTGCCGGGGGCGGGCCAGTCGCTGGCGGCCTTCATGAGCTATGGCCTTGCCCAGCGTTTCTCACGGCGCTCCGAGGAGTTCGGCAAGGGCTCGCTGGAGGGCATCGCCAGCGCCGAGTCGGGCAACAGTGCCACGGCAGGGTCGACCTTCATCCCGCTGTTTGCCTTCGGCATTCCCGGCAGCGCCACGGCGGCGCTGTTCGGGGCGGCCTTCATCCTGATGGGCATGACCCCGGGGCCAAGCCTGCTCACCGACAATACGGCGATCATCTATGCGCTGTTCTTCACGCTGATCTTCGCCAATCTGGTCAACCTGGTGCTGGGCAAGATCCTGCTGCCCTACTACTCGCGAATCGCCATGATCCAGCCGGGCTTCATGATTCCCGCGGTCTTCATCCTGGCGATCGTCGGCACCTACGCGGCCAACAATTCGGTGGTGGATGTCTGGGTGCTGCTGTTTGCCGGGGCACTGGGGGTGACGCTGCGCCTGATGGGTTTCCCGCTGGCGCCGCTGGTGCTCGGATTCATCATCGGCCCCGGCGCCGAGCGCGCGCTTCGCCAATCGATGATCATGGGCGGCGGTGACTGGACGGTGCTGATCACCAGCCCCATCGCGATCGGCTTCTACGTGGCGGCCTTCGCGCTGATCCTGCTCTTCACCCTTGCCTTGAGGGCCAAGCAATGAATCGCACGATCACCAAGGAACTGCTTTCCGCGGCCCTTATGCTGGGGCTGGGTATCGCCGGCTTGATCCACATCCAGTACGGGGCCTGGCGGCCGGCGCCACTGGTGCCGTCCTATATCATGCCGCAGACGGCCTATCACTTCCTGATCGGTGGAGGCCTGTGGGTACTGACGACGCTGGGACTCTTCACGCTGCGTCAGCGGGTATCGGCCCTCGAGCGGCCGGGCGCCAAGGATCAGGACCTGGTCGCGATCGGCCTCTCTTCGGCCCTGATGCTGGGTGGCGCCGTCGTCTACTTCCTGCTGGTGCTCAACGTCGGGCTGGTGGTTTCCACCGTGGCCTTCAATGCCGTACTGATCGCGGTGCTGGCGCCCAACGTCAGCTTCAAGGGGCTGCTGATCGTGCCGCCGCTGGTGGGCCTGGCGGTGTGGCTGCTGTTCGTGCAGATGATCAGCGTCACCCTGCCGCCGGCGCTGCTGTTCTAAGAGGCGTCGAGTCGGCTGCCATCAACGCCCTGTCTGCGGTACTCTTTCCAGCCTATAACGAGAACGGCAGGCTCCGGGGCCTGCCTGGGCTGGACTGACACGAGGCTTTCCATGAACCGCATCAAGACGCTGACCCTGGCCGTGGCGGCTGCCGCCCTGGCCACTTCTTCTCTCACCGCCCAGGCACGGGACTTTCGCCTGGGGCTGATCACCCCGCCCCAGCACCTCTGGTCGCAGCAGGCCGAGGCCTTCGCCGCGGATCTGCACGAGCGCTCCGGCGGTGAGCATAGCGTCAGCGTCTATCCGGCCCAGCAGCTGGGCAACGAGGCGCAGATGGTCCAGCAGCTGCAGACCGGCGCGCTGGACATGGCCTTTCTGACCATCGCCGAGATCTCCAACCGGATTCCCGACTTCGGGGCCCTCTATGCGCCCTATCTGGTGGACGGCGTGGACCACGCCGCGGCGCTGCTGCGCTCCGATACCGCCGCCGAGCTGCTCGAGCTGATGCCCCAGGGCGTGGGGCTGATGGGCCTGGGCTACGGGATGGTGGGCATGCGCCAGGTGCTCAGCCGCGGCCCCATCGAGAGCATGGACGACATGCGCGGCCAGCGCCTGCGCATCACGCCCTTCGAGCCGATTCGCGACTTCTATACCGCCACCGGGGCGGCGCCGGCGCCGATGCCGCTGCTCGAGGTCTACGATGCCCTGGCCAACGGCCAGGTGGACGCCATCGACATGGACTTCGATTCGATCCTGATCCTCAAATTCTATGAGCAGGCCGATCACCTGCTGATCTCCAACCACATGATGTTCCCCATGGTGGGCGTGGTCTCCGGCCGAGTATGGCGCGAGCTCTCCGAGGAGGACCGGGAGCTGATCGAGACCACCATGGCCGAGCACCTCGACCAGGTGCTGACCGGCTTCCAGGAGATGGACGCCGCCCAGGAGGCCGAGATCCGCGAGCTGGATATCAACATCGTCGAGGCCGACGCCGAGTTCTTCAGCAAGGCCATCGCCGAGTGGGAGGGAATCTGGGGTGAGAAGGCGCCGATGCTCGAGGCGCTGCGCGAGGAAGCCGAGCGCCTGCGCCAGTAAGTGAAAGGGGAGCCGATGCTGTCACGTCTCTCCGATCGCCTGGCGCGCCTGGAGGAGATCGCCGCCGCGACACTGGCGGCGGCGGTCACGCTGCTGATCCTGGTCAACGTGGCCTTTCGCGCCGCGGGCAGCCCGCTCTACTGGATCAGCGAGCTGGCCATCTACGCCATGATCTGGATGACCTTCCTGATCGCCGGCGCGGTGCTCAAGCGGCGCCAGGGCATCGCCGTGACCCTGGTGGCCGATGCCCTGCCGGGCTTCGGCCATCGGCTGCTGATGGCCGCGGTCGACCTCGCCGTGCTGGTCTTCGCGGTGCTGCTGCTGTGGCTCTGCTGGCGCTGGTACCAGCCGCTCACCCTGGCGCGCCTGGGCTTCGATATCCAGGCCTTCCAGGGCGAGACCTTCAACTTCATCTATGCCGAGAACACCTCCACCCTGGGCATCAAGAAGTTCTGGGTGTGGCTGATTTTGCCCTGGTTCGCGCTGTCGCTGACCTTTCACGGGCTGGTCAACCTGGCTGGCGCTCTGCGTGGGCTGCGTGACCCGGCGCAGTCGCCCCAGCCACCGGAGGCGACCCCATGACCGTTGCCGTCTTCGTCCTGCTGCTGCTCGGCGCCGTGCCCATCGCCCTGGTGCTGGCGCTCACCGCCATGGTCTATATCCAGGTCTCGGGCAACAGCGTTCTCTTCGAGTCCTATCCCCAACAGCTGTTCGGCGCCATCGAGAGCTATGGGCTGCTGGCGATTCCGTTGTTCATGCTGGCCGGCGAGCTGATGAACGAGGGCGGGGTGACCCGGCGGCTGATCGACCTGTCACGGCTGCTGGTGGGCGGCTTCCGCGGCGGGCTGGCCTACATCAACCTAGTCGCCAACATGATGATGGCGGCGATCATCGGCTCGGCCGCCTCACAGATCGCCATCATGTCCCGGGCCATGGTGCCGGCCATGGAGCGGGAGGGCTACAGCCGCTCCTACGGGGCGGCGATCACCGCTGCCGGCGGGCTGCTCTCGCCGATCATTCCGCCCTCGATGCTGTTCGTGCTGTTCGGGGTGATGGCCCAGGTGCCCATCGCCGAGATGTTCATCGCCGGCATCCTGCCCGGGCTGCTGCTCGGCTTCAGCTTCTTCCTGGCCATCGCCGTGGTGGGGCTGGTGCAGCAGTACCCCAAGGGGCAGTGGCCGAGCCGCGCCGAGGCGACACGGGCGCTGGTCATGGGGCTGCCGGCGCTGGCCATTCCGCTGATCATCATCGGCGGCATCCTGCTGGGGTTGGCCACGCCCACGGAATCCGCGGCACTCGCCTCACTGGCCGCGCTGCTGCTGGGGCGCTTTCTCTACGGCGACCTGAAGGTCGCCATGCTGCCCACGGTGCTCAAGCGCACCGCGGTAAACGCGGGCCTGGTCATCATGCTGATCGCCGCCGCCGGGGTGTTCGGCTGGGTGATCGTCTACGAGCGCCTGCCGCAGATGGCCGCGGCCTGGATCGCCGCGCTCACCACCGACCCCTTCCACTTCCTGCTGCTGCTGATCGGTGTGCTGCTGGTGGTGGGGATGATCATCGACGGCATCGCCGCGCTGATCCTGGTGGTGCCGATCCTGCTGCCCATCGCCACCCAGCAGTTCGGCATCAGCCCCTACCAGTTCGGGGTGGTGGTCTGCCTGACCCTGGTGCTGGGGCTGCTGACGCCGCCGGTGGGGGCGGGGCTCTATATCGCCTCCTCCATGACCGGCGCCTCGCCGATGCGCATCTTCCGCTCCCTGCTGCCCTTCCTGCTGGCGAGCCTCGCCACCCTGGTGCTGCTGGCCTGGCAGCCTTGGCTGACCACCGGTTTGATTGGACGCTGAGCGCGATTCAGCGGCTGGCCGTGATGCTGCCCGCGGCGACCAGCAGGGCGGCCAGCGGCAGGCGCCAATCCGGCACGGCAATGCCTGCCAAGACCAGGAAGAGGGTGGCCAGTACCGGCACGGCGTGGGCCAGGTTGCCCAGCCGATGGGCCTGGGGGTCGTGCATGGCACGACTCCAGGCCAGCATGGCCAGGCCGTAGGGCCCCAGGCCCAGCGCCGCGGCGACCTGCAGGGTTGCCGCGGAGGGCAGGGCGCTGACCCCCTCCAGGGCCAGGCTGGCGCCGCCGACGACTGTGCTGGCGATCAGCAGCAGGTGGGGCATCCGCGTGGCCAGGCGCCAGGCAGGGACCTGGGAGGCGAGTGAGTAGAGCGCCCAGCACAGCGCCGCGGCCAGGGCCAGCAGGTAGCCGCCCCAGGCGCCCGACACGCCTCCCGCCAGCGCCTGGGGGGCCACCAGCAGGGCGGCACCGGCGAAGGCCAGCAGCCCGCCGGCCAGGGTCGTGATCGGCAGCCTGCCCAGCGCCAGCCGGCGGCTGGCCAGCAGGAAGAGCACCGGCCAGGTGTAGAGGATCAGCGCCGCCTCGGCGGTCGGTGCCCGAGTGAAGGCGGCGAAGCTGGCGCCCACCGCGCCGGCCATCAACAGCGGTATGCCCAGATAGATCGCCAGGCGCTGTGCCCCGGTCAGCGTCGTGTCGCGGTGCCGCCGGCGACGGGCCATGGGCAGGGTGCCCAGGGCGCCGGCCAGCAGCGCCAGGGCCGAGAGGCGCAGCGGCGGCAGCTCGCCCGCCTGCTCGACCAGCAGCGGCACCAGCGCCCAGAACACCACCGCCAGCCCCGCGGCACCGGCGCCATGCCAGGTAGAGCGAACGACCCGGGGAGCCTGGATCTGCATGGCGTGACCTCCGATAGCGTGTGGACGACTGGGGGAATGACAACGGCATGCTATCGGGTCCACACTCATCACGATAACGATCTCTTTTGATATGATTCATCAATGATGGTGATGTGACGATGCGCGCCCCGACCCTCGACCTGAGCCTGCTGCGCACCCTGGTGGCCATCGCCGATACCGGCAGCGTTACCGCCGCGGCGCGGCGCCTGGCCTACACCCAGTCCACGGTGAGCATGCAGCTCGCCCGCTTGGAGCAGTCCCTTGGCGTGGCGCTGCACGAGCGGGAAGGGCGCCGCATCCGCTTCACGGCCGAAGGGGAGCGGCTGCTGGGCCACGCTCGGCGGCTGCTGGCCCTCAACGACGAGGCCCTGGCCGATATGCGTGCCCGACGCATCACCGGCGAGCTGAACCTGGGCATTCCCGAGGACTACGCCAGCCTGCTGACGGCGGTGTTCTCGTGGTTTCACCAGCTCTATCCGGACGTGGGCCTGCAGGTGACCTGCGGCACCAGTGCCGACCTGGTGGAGCGGGTGCGCGCCGACGAGCTGGACCTGGCGCTGGTGACCCGTCAGCGCCGCTCGCCGGGGGGCGAGGTGATCCGCCGCGAGCCGCTGGTCTGGGCGGTGGGGCTGGAGCGTCAGCCGGTGCTCTCCGACCCGTTGCCGCTGGCGCTCTACTCGCCGGGGGCCGACCTGTTCCGCGAGGTGGCCGAACAGGCCCTGGCCGCGGCGGGCCGCGACTGGCGAGTCGCCTACCGGAGCCAGTCCATGGCCGGCCTGGGGCCGGTGGTGCAGGCGGGGCTGGCCATCGTGGTGGTGACCCGCAGCATGCTGACGCCCCAGCTGCGGGCCCTGGACGAGACCAGCGGCCTGCCGCCGCTGCCTGCCGTGGAGCTGGCCCTGCACCGCGCGGCACGCCGGCCCACCGAGCCGGCTCGGCACCTGGCCGAGCTGATACGCCAGCAGCTTTCGCCCCGCGAGCCGGAGACGGCGGCTCGATAGCGCCAATCCCCAGCGTTATACTCGGGTATTTAGCCACCGGCTGAGGCCCAGCCGCCGACCGGAGCCGTCATGTTTCCACGATTTACCCTGCGCTATGCCCGCCTGCCGGAGCGCTTCTACATCCGCTTCGACCCCGTGCCGGTCAAGGCGCCGCGGCTGGTGGCCTTCAACCGGCCGCTGGCCGAGGAGCTGGGCTTCGACCTGGCGGCCTTCGACGCCGAGGCGGCGGCGGTATGGTTCGCCGGTAACGTGGTGCCGTCGGGCGCCGAGCCGCTGGCCCAGGCCTATGCCGGGCACCAGTTCGGCACCTTCAACCCGCGGTTGGGCGACGGCCGGGCGGTGCTGCTCGGCGAGGTGACCGACCGCCAGGGCCGGCTGCGCGACATCCAACTCAAGGGCGCCGGCATGACGCCCTTCTCCCGCGGCGCCGATGGCCGGGCGCCGCTGGGGCCGGTGCTGCGCGAGTACCTGGTCAGCGAGGGCATGCACGCCCTGGGCATTCCCACCACCCGGGCGCTGGCCGCGGTGACCACCGGCGAGGCGGTGTTTCGCGGCCTGCCCGAGCCCGGCGCGGTGCTGACCCGGGTGGCGGCCAGCCATCTGCGGGTGGGGACCTTCCAGTACTTCGCCGCCCGTGGCGATACCGAGGCCCTGCGCACCCTGGCCGACCTGGCCATCGAGCGCCACTATCCACAGCTGCTTGGGCCCGAGCTTCGCCGGCTCGGCGAGGGCGAGCGCTACCTGGCGCTGGTCGAGGCGGTGCAGGCCCGCCAGGCGGCGCTGGTGGCGAAGTGGATGGGGGTCGGCTTCATCCATGGGGTGATGAACACCGACAACACCACGATCAGCGGCGAGACCATCGACTACGGCCCCTGCGCCTTCATGGAGGCCTATGATCCCGAGACGCTGTTCAGTTCCATCGATGAGGCTGGGCGCTATGCCTACCGCAATCAGCCGTGGATCGCCCAGTGGAACCTGGCGCGTTTCGCCGAGACTTTGCTGCCGCTGATCGACGAGAATCAGGAGAAGGCCGTGGAGCAGGCCACCGCGCTGATCCAGGCCTATCCCGAGCGCTACGAGGCCGAGTGGCTCGCCGTGATGTGTGCCAAGCTGGGGCTCGAGCAGGCGCAGCCGGGCGATGCGGCGCTCGCCGAGGCGCTGCTCGAGGCCATGCACCGCGGGCGCGCCGACTTCACCCTGAGCTTTCGTCGGCTCTGCGATGCCGCCGAGTCCTCCCGGGCCGATGCGGCGCTGGTGGCGCTGTTCGAGCGGGTGGACGCCATCGAGGCGTGGCTGGCGCGCTGGCGCGAGCGGCTGGCCCAGGAACCGCTCGCGCCGGAGGAGCGGGCCCGACGCATGCGCCGCGTCAATCCGGCTTATATTCCCCGCAACCACCGGGTGCAGGAGGCGATCAGCGCCGCCGAGCGGGACGACTTCGGCCCCTTCGAGGCGCTGCGCGAGGTGCTGGCGAGCCCCTTCGACGAGCAGCCCGGCCGTGAGGACTACGCCCGGCCGGCCGAGCCCCAGGAGCGGGTGTTTCGCACCTTCTGCGGGACTTGAGCCATCGGGGAATCCGGGGACGGGTGGCTGTCATGCCGGCCGGGTCTTACTGCAGGCTCGCCTTTCTGCCTGGCGGTCCAGTAACTCGTGCGAGTCGTTGTGGAGCTGCGCATAGAGCAAGCGGGTGATCCTGAGTTCAGGCCCGAAAGTGGCGAGCGTTCCTGGTGTTAACGGCCCCTTCAAGGTGAGACCTTGAGGGGGCCGCCCTCCTTGAGGGTATTCATGGCCACCTGGGTGGCGATATCGCGAATGCCCTCCATGGGGCTGACGGTGGTGGAGAGGAAAAGGGAGAGCTCGGCCAGATCCGCCACCATCACCTTGAGGATGAAGTCATGGTGGCCGGTGACGGCGTGGCAGTCGATCACCTCGTCCCGGGCCAGTAGCGCCGCCACCGCCTCCCGGGGTGAGGCCATGCGCCCCTTGTCCACCGAGAGGAAGATAAAGGCGGTGACCTTGAGGCCCAGGGCCTCCGGGGCGAGGCGCAGGGCATGGCCCTGGATGACCCCCTGCGCTTCCAGGCGAGCGATGCGTCGCGAGCACTGGCTGGGGGAGAGGCTCACCGCCTCCGCCAGGGCGGCCAGGGTCAGGCGGGCATCCCGCTGCAGGGCGTGAAGAATCCGCCGATCGAACCTGTCTAGCATTTCCATTGCATTGATCTCTTGAATAGTGCAATAAATTTGCACTAAAGATGGCATGGGCGCCGAAGAACGCAACCCTTTTCCGAGCCACCCCTCCTAGAATTGGGAACAGATTCCTCACCCAATTCCCTGGAGGCCCCCATGACCCCAACCCTCGATAGCGTGCGCGAACTGGATCGCCGCGACCCTCTGGCCGCTTTCAAGTCCCGTTTTGCCCTGCCGGAGGGGGTGATCTACCTCGACGGCAACTCCCTGGGGGCCCAGCCGGTGGCCGCCCGGGAGGCCCTGGACGCCACCCGCGACCAGTGGCGCGACGAGCTGATCAAGGGCTGGAACCAGGGCTGGTTCGATGCCCCGGAGCGCCTCGGTGATCTGTTGGCGCCGCTCATCGGCGCCGGGCGCGGCGAAGTGATCGTCAGCGACAACATCACCCTCAATCTCTTCAAGCTGCTGGGCTATATCACCGAGTCTCAGGGGCGCACGCGGCCGGTGATCCTCAGCGAAGGCGGCAATTTCCCCACCGACGGCTATATCGCCCAGGGGCTGTGCCGCTTCGCCGGTTTCGAGCATCGGGTGCTGCCGGAGGGGGCGGAACTGGCCGACTACCTGGACGAGCGGGTCGCCGCCGTGGTGCTCAGTCAGGTTCACTACCGCACCGGGCGGTTGCGCGATATGGCTGCCATCACCGCCCAGGTTCACGAGCAGGGCGCCGAGGTGATCTGGGACCTCGCCCACTCCGCCGGGGCCCTACCGGTGGACCTGCATGGCTGCGGCGCCCGCTACGCGGTGGGCTGCACCTACAAGTACCTCAATGGCGGCCCCGGGGCGCCGGCCTTCCTCTATGTGCACCAGGATCACCAGGACGGCGGCTGGCAGCCGCTCTCCGGCTGGCACGGCCATGCCGCGCCCTTCGCCTTCGATGGTGACTATGCCCCGGCTCCCGGCATCACCCGCTTCCGCACCGGGACGCATTCGGCGCTGATCTATGCCCCCCTGGAGGCCTCCCTGCGGCTCTGGCAGGACGTCGACATGACCGCCCTGCGCGAGAAGAGCCTCGCCCTGGGGGAGCTGTTCCGCGACTGCCTGGCCGACCTGCTGGAAGCCGAGGGCATCGAGGACATTACCCCGCCCCAGGCGGAGCGTGGCAGCCAGGTGGCCTTTATTCACCGCGACAACGGCGCTCCCAACGCCCCGGGGCCTGGCTATGCCATCGTCCAGGCGCTGATCGCCCGGGGCGTGATCGGTGACTACCGGGAACCGGGGCTGATGCGCTTCGGCTTTACCCCCCTCTACCTCAGCTACGAGGACGTCTGGCAGGCGGCCCGCCACTTCCGCGAGGTGGTGGAGAGCGGGGAATACCGCGAGGCGCGTTTCCAGGTGCGCTCGGAAGTCACCTGAGAGGACCTGCTGCCCGACGGCGATCACGTCGACATTCTCGAACGGCTTGAGGCGCTGCCGCGCTGAGCCGACTTTAACCCGGTGAGACGATTCCAATGACAATATCGCAAACCAAGAGCACCACCACGGCGGCTTCTTCTTCCGGCACGCCCGCCGGCCGCGCCCAGTTCTCCAGCCGTTTCGGTTTCCTGATGGCTGCCGCCGGGGCCGCGGTGGGCCTCGGCAATGTGTGGAGTTTCCCCTCCATGGCCGCCAATAACGGCGGCGGCGCCTTCCTGCTGGTCTATGTGGCGATGGCCTTCATCCTCGCCTATCCGGCGCTGATGGCGGAGTTGATCCTGGGACGCCATGCCCAGAGCGGCATCATCAATGCCATGGGTCAGGTGGGCGGGCGCGGTCTACCGCGGCGCCTCGGCCAGGGGGGCGGCGGCCTGGCGCTGATGGCGGCCTGCCTGGGCCAGGCCTTCTATGCCATCGTCACCGGCTGGCTGATCGGCTATGCCCTCCTGGCCCTGGCCCGACTGCTGGGCCTGGAGGGGGCGACGGCCTGGCTTGGCGAGGGGAGCTTCTGGCGGGACTGGGGCCTGACCCTGGTGGCCATGACAATCACCGCGGCGGTGGTATTGGCCGGGGTCAACCGGGGCATCGAGCGCTGGACCAAGCGGCTGATGCCGCTGCTGCTGGTGATGATGCTGGGACTGATCGCGGTGATGCTGAGCTTCCCTGGCGCCGGTGAGGGAGTGAAGACCTACCTGGTGCCGGATCTGTCGCGGATCGATGGACAACTGCTGCTGGACGCCATGGGGCAGGCCTTCTTCTCGCTCTCCATCGGTGTCGGCGCCATGGTGGTCTACGGCTCCTACCTGAGCCGCAAGGCCAACCTGCCCCGGGTCGGAGCCCAGGTGATGCTGATCGACATGGGCGTGGCCTTCGTTGCCGGTCTGTTGATCATCCCGGCGATGTTCGTGGCCCATGGCCTGGGAGTGACGGTGTTCAACGAGGCCGGCGAGCTGCAGAGCTCGGCGACCCTGCTGTTCATGGTGATGCCGGCCCTGTTCGAGGCCATGGGGGCGCTGGGACTGGGCCTGGAGCTGCTCTTCTTCGTGCTTCTGGCCATCGCTGCGCTGACCTCCATGTTTCCGGTGCTGGAGGTGCCCGTCTCCACCTTGGAGGAGACCGGCATGATCCGTCGCCGCTCGGCCACCTGGCTGATGGCGGGGGTGACCCTCACCATCGCCACTCTGATCCTGGTCTACTTCGAGCCGTTGTTCGACTGGGCCATCACCCTGACCATCAGCTATAGCATGCCCTTGGTGGGGGGGCTGGTCTGTCTCTATGTGGGCTGGTTGCTGTCGCGCAATGCCAAGCTCCAGGAGCTGCGCCAGGGGGCGCCGGAGATCGAACGCACCCTGTTCTGGAAGCTCTGGCCCTGGTATATCCGGGTGGTCTGTCCGCTGCTGATCCTGGTGGTGATGCTGCGCAGCCTGGGCTGAGGCGATCCCCAGACATCCACTCCGGACACGAGAAAGCCGCGCCCTGACAGCGCGGCTTTTTCCATGGAGACTCACCCCCTTGACCGAGGCCGGCCTGGTGCCGCCGGGTCAGCCTCAGTTGGTAGCTAATTTAATATGGTCTTTTATACTGATATGGTCTCGCGTGCCTAAGCTGACGTCCCCGGTCGCCAGTCTGCGCCTCCTCACGCTGAACGGAGATTCCGATGACACCAAGCGTTGCGTTCGTGCCCACCCGCCGTCGGTCCATGGTGCTGCCTCTTCTGGTTCTGGTGCTGCTGCTGATGTGCCCGGTCATGGGGCTTGCCTCCAATTGGCCGCAGCCGGTATCCCTGCCGCCTCTGGAGGGGGATCGCGTGGTGCTAAGGGTCACCGGCGAGCATGGCGAGAGAGGCTATACACTCGCGCAGATCGAGGCCTTGGGGCTGCACCGGGTGACCACCACCACCTTCTGGC
Source organism: Billgrantia campisalis (assembly GCF_022341425.1). Classification (GTDB taxonomy): domain Bacteria; phylum Pseudomonadota; class Gammaproteobacteria; order Pseudomonadales; family Halomonadaceae; genus Halomonas; species Halomonas campisalis. The sequence goes on from NZ_JABFUC010000013.1 coordinate 27,335, forward strand.
CCGAGGATGGTGGCACCTACGAGGGGGTGCTGCTTGCCGATCTGCTGGCCGAGGCGGGCCTCGCCGAGGCTGCCGCCGTCAGGGTTCTCGCCCTGGATGGCTTTTCCCAGATCCTTCCCCGGGAGGACTGGCAGCGCTGGTCCGTGTTGCTGGCGACCCGCCAGGACGGCCAACCCATGGCGACCCGTGACAAGGGTCCCTTGCGTGTCATCTATCCACGCGATGCGGATCCGCGGCTTGAGGATCTGGCCTATCGGCTGCGCTGGGTCTGGCTGGTCCAGGCCATTGAGCAGGTGGCGCCTTGAGCGCCGAGAGGGAACCGAGTGATCGCCGTCCCGGGAGGCTCTTCTGGCTGTTGGCCATGCTCACCGCCGGTCTCGTCGTGCTGGCGGTGGGCTCCACCTGGTGGGTGCTGAATACCCTGAGCCATATCGAGGAGCGGCTGCCCGGTGCCAGCCTGGCAACCGCGCGCGACTTCGGTGTGCTGCTGCAGGATCTCCAGCGGCTGGACCGGTCGCTGGAGATCCTGCCGCTGCAGCCCGAGCAACGGCGACTCGAGGCGGCGAACCTGGCCTTGGATTTTGCCGTGCTGCGCGCCCGGGACAATCGCAGTCTGTATGGCCATCTGGGAGCCGACTATGATCGCCTGGAGCCGGTGCTGGGCGAGGCGCTAACCGAGGTGGAGGAGGCTCTCGAGACCGAGCCCCTGGACCTGGCGTACTTGCGGATCGGGCAGGAGACCCTGCAGGGGGCCATCGACCAAACGAAGTGGCTCTACGACCGAACGACCTACGACTCCAGCAACCAGCTGTCCACCCAAGCCAGTCGCTTGAAGGCGCTGCGTGCCAGTCTGGGCCTGCTGTCGCTGGTCATCTTGGTGGCCACGGTGGGCCTGGTCGGCCTGATGCTCTGGCAGCGGCATGTTCTGCAGCGCTGGGCACAGGCCAGGGCCCGCCTGCAGTTTCTGGCTCTTCATGATCCCCTGACTGGTCTGCCCAATCGCACCCTGTTCCAGGATCGCTTGGCCCAGGCCTGTGCCCAGGCCCGGCGCGACGACCGAATTGTCGCGCTGTTGTATCTGGATCTCGATCATTTCAAGGAGATCAACGACAGCCTGGGGCATCCCGTGGGCGATGCCCTGTTACGCGAGGTCGGCCAACGGCTGCAGCGCTGCGTGCGTGCCACGGATACCGTGGCGCGCCTGGGCGGAGACGAGTTCGCCATCCTCCTCATCGGCCTGACTCATCCCCGCGGCACCGCCAGGGTGGCTCAGGCCATCATCGATGCCGTCTCGCGGCCCGTGCGTGTTCAGGGCCAGCTGCTCCAGGTCTCGACCAGTGCCGGCATCACCGTCTTTCCCCAGGATGGCGAGAGTGGCGAGCAGCTGTTGGCGAATGCCGACATGGCCCTGTATCGGGCCAAGGCCCAGGCGTGTGGCCACTACCACTTCTTCATCCCGGCATATCGGACTGCCCTCGTGGAGCGCCGGGCCATGGAGAAAGAACTGCGCCGTGCCTTGCGCTGCCAGGAGTTCGTCCTGTACTACCAGCCCCAGATTCATCTGACGCAGGGCGGCCTGGACGGCCTCGAAGCCCTGGTGCGCTGGCAGCATCCCCGGCGTGGCCTGGTTCCACCGGCGGAGTTCCTGCCGCTAGCCGAGGAGAGCGGACTGATCGTGACGATCGGCCGACAGGTCCTGCGCCAGGCCTGTGACCAGATGCGTGCCTGGCGGGACGCCGGCCTTCATCCTCCCCGGGTGGCGATCAACCTGGCTACGGCGCAGTTCAAGCAGGGCGATCTGGTCGAGGAGATCCGCCAAGGTTTGACCCAGGCCGGCCTGGCGCCACGTGACCTGGAGGTGGAAATCACCGAGGGGACCATCCTGGATCGGGACAGCGCGGAGATACAGCGGATACTGGCGGGGATTCGTGAGCTAGGCGTGGAGATTGCGCTGGACGACTTCGGTACCGGCTATGCTTCCCTCACGCATCTCAAGCGCTTCCCCGTGAATCGGCTCAAGATCGATCGCTCCTTCGTGCAGAGTCTTGGCCAGGATGCCGATGACGAGGCGATCGTCAAGATGGTCATCCAACTGGGCCACAGCCTGGGGCTCGCGATCGTGGCCGAGGGGATCGAGACCGCTGAGCAGGCAGGCTACCTGAGCCAGCAAGGGTGTGATGTGGGGCAAGGTTACCTGTTCGGCCGCCCCATGCCGGCCGAAGAGGTCACCCTCCGGCTGCGCTCGCCCGCGTTCAATGGGGACGAGCGCGACCAGGGTGTGGATGAGTGCTGGTCTGCCTGGGCGAGTGACGGGAGAGCCTCTTGAGGCTCAAGGCAGCACCAGCTCCCTGGCCTCGCCCATCAGCAGGGCACGGTTGGCCTCCAGCGCCTCGCGCAGGAAGTCCCACAGCAGCCGCACCCGGGCCAGGCGCCGCTGCTCCTGGCGCGAGGTGATCCAGAACTGGCGGGTGATCGCCACCTCCTCGGTCAGCACCGGCGTTAGCCCTGGCGTGGGCTCGGCCATAAAGCAGGGCAGCACCGCCAGGCCGGCGCCGTGGAGGGCGGCGGCGTGCTGGGTGGTGACGCTGGTGCTGCGGATCGAGAAGTGTGGGCCGGGATGGCCCACCACGGCGGGGTCGAGCAGCGGCTCCAGGTAGCTGAGCTGCTCGCTGAAAATCAGGTCGTCCACATAGCCGATCAGGCGATGCTCGCCAAGCGCGGCCAGCGACTCGGGGCTGCCCTGTCGCGCCAGGTAGTCGCGGCTGCCGTAGAGCCGCAGCCGGTAGTCGCATAGCCGCGAGATCACCAGGCCGGGGCTGGCCGGGCGCTCCACGGTGATGGCCAGGTCCGCCTCGTGGCGGCTGAGGTTGACCACCCTGGGAAGGGCCAGCAGGTCCAGGGTCACCCCGGGGTGGCGTGCGCAGAAGGCCGACAGTAGCGGGGCGATCACCCAGGTGCCGAAGCCCTCGGTGACGCCGAGGCGAATCTGGCCGCTGACCTGGTGATTCTTGTCGGTCAGGCTCTCGCCGGCCTCGAAGGCGTGGCGGGCCATCTCCTCGGCGTGGGCCAGCAGCTGGTGACCCGCCTCTGTCAGATGGTAGCCGTGGGTACTACGCTCGAAGAGCTGGGTATTGAGTCGCTGTTCGAAGCGTCGGGTGCGTCGCGACAGGGTGGAGTGATCCAGCCCCAGGCGGCGGGCGGCGTCGGTGAGGCGCTGGCTGCGCGCCACTTCCAGGAAGATCTGGATATCCTGCCAGTCGAGCATGAGCGGCCTCCCGAGACGGTTTGTTGTGCATTATTGCACAAGCAATGTGCCCGGGTGCCCGTTGTCACCCCATCCAGCGAGTGGATAGACTCGATGTCATCACCTTCCGTGTTTTTATACACATAAAGTCTAATGCCTGGTCGATTCGTATCGACGCGACGCGAGGCGATCCACAACAACAAGGCAGGTCCTCGCCAGGGCAGCGACATCCGAGAGAGGAGCACGCACCATGTCAGTCCGCGAAATTCCCATGTACATCGACGGCCAGCCCGTTCAGTCCCAGAGCCAGGAGTGGCGCGATGTGGTCAACCCGGCCACCCAGGAAGTGGTCGCCCGGGTGCCGTTCTGCACCGCCGAGGAAGTGGAGCAGGCCGTGGCCAGCGCCAAGCAAGCCTTCAAGAGCTGGCGCAAGGTCCCGCTGGGCAAGCGCATGCGCATCATGCTCAAGCTGCAGGCGCTGATCCGCGACAACACCAGTGAACTCGCCGCGCTGATCACCGAGGAGCACGGCAAGACCCTGCCCGACGCCGAGGGCGAAGTCGGCCGCGGCCTGGAAGTGGTGGAGCACGCCTGCTCGATCACCTCGCTGCAGCTGGGTGAGCTGGCCGAGAACGCCGGCAGCGAAATCGACGTCTATACCCTCAACCAGCCGCTGGGGGTGGGCGCGGGTATCACCGCCTTCAACTTCCCGATCATGCTGCCCTGCTTCATGTTCCCGCTGGCCATCGCCACCGGCAACACCTTCGTGCTGAAGCCCTCCGAGCAGGACCCGAGCTCCACCATGCGCCTGGTCGAGCTGGCCCACGAGGCCGGCGTGCCGGCCGGGGTGCTCAACGTGGTGCACGGTGGCCCGGACGTGGCCAACCAGATCGCCGACCACACCGACATCAAGGCGCTCTCCTTCATCGGCTCGAGTCACGTCGGTTCGCTGCTCTACGAGCGCGCCGCCGCCGCCGGCAAGCGCATGCAGTCGATGATGGGCGCCAAGAACCACTGCGTGATCATGCCCGACGCCAACCGCAGCCAGGCCATCAACAACCTGCTGGGTTCCGCCTTCGGCGCCGCCGGCCAGCGCTGCATGGCCAACTCCGTGGTGGTGCTGGTGGGCGAAGCCAAGGCGTGGCTCGACGATATCGTCCACGGTGCCCGCAACATGAAGGTGGGCCCCGGCACCCAGCGCGACGCCGACCTGGGCCCGCTGGTCTCGCCGGCCGCCCGCGACCGCGTGGTTCGCCTGATCGATGCCGGTGAGCAGGAGGGCGCCAAGCTGCTGGTGGATGGCCGCGGCTATGAGGTGTCGGGGTACGAGCACGGCAACTTCGTCGGCCCCACCGTGTTCGCCGACGTCAAGCCGGAGATGACCATCTACCGCGAGGAGATCTTCGGGCCGGTACTGTGCGTGGTGAGCGTCGATACCCTGGACGAGGCGATCGAGTTCATCAACGCCAACCCCAACGGCAACGGCACCTCGATCTTCACCAACTCCGGCTGGGTGGCACGCCGCTTCGAGACCGACATCGATGTCGGCCAGGTGGGCATCAATGTGCCGATCCCGGTGCCGGTAGCCTACTTCAGCTTCACCGGCTCGCGCGGCTCCAAGCTGGGTGACCTGGGCCCCAACGGCAAGCAGGCGATCGCCTTCTGGACCCAGACCAAGACCGTCACCGCCCGCTGGTTCGAGCCGGAGAACGTCTCCAGCGGCATCAACAGCACCATCTCGCTGAGCTGATCCAAATCAGCAACCCGACCCGCGGCCCCGTCTCGAGAGAGGCGGGGCCGTTTCGGCTTATGGGGCGGGGCCGTTTCCACTTATGGGCGAGGCCGGTTCAACCGATGGGGAGGCCGGCACCCCGAGGATGGTGAACAGCTCCGCGAGTTCCGGGTCCTTGCGCTGGGTGCGCAAGACGGCGGCGTCCATCACCGAGAAGCGGCCTGCCGTGGCTTGCAGGTACGGCTGACCGGTCGTCGCGTCAACGAAGCGCACCTCCGGCACCTTGGCGAGGCACTGCTTGAGGAAGGTACAGTTGCGGGCGATCGCCAGGCTGTCGTCGTCGGGATAGACCTCCGCCGGGCGGCTCGCCTGGGTGTTGATCTTCTGGTAGCGATCGATGTTGACCAGGCCCAGGGGCGCCAGGATGTGCAGGACCTCGCGGGTGCCGTGGGCGATGGTCGTCGGCGGGCTGTGCTTGGGCACGCTGTTGTCCAGAAAGGTGTACTCGAGCCGGGGATGTTGGCTGTCCAGCCACTTGAAGAGCAGCTTGGGCATGCCGTCGTAGGCCTCCACGCAGTGGCCCAGGAAGTCCTCCACCGCCTTGTAGCGCCCCCGCTCCAGGCCTCGCTCCCAGCCGCGCTCCACCGTGGCCTCCGGCGGGGTGACGACGAAATAGAAGTACATGGTGTCGACATATTTCGCGTAGGTGGCATCCAGTAGCTGCGGGACCTTGTCCATGGCGAAGCTGTCGAAGCGAAACCGGTCGATCAGCAGGTTGGGGATGGAGCCCTCCCGCTTGGCCTTGTCGCGGATGTAGCGGTCCAGCTTGGCATCGATGAGCTTGACCTCCTTGCCGGCCAGGCGCCCGGCATACTTGTAGGCCTCGCCCAGGGCCTCGTAGTCGAGCAGCAGGCGGCGCCAGATGTCGGGGGAGACGGTGCCGTACTGGTCGGGCTGGATGCCCAGGTCCCGCAGGATATCCTTCAGGAAGGGGCGCAGGGAGCTCTTGCCGGCGGCCGAGGCCCCCTTGAGGCTGATCAGGATCGGCTCTTTGGCGCAGGGGAGTCGTGCGTAGCCCTCGGCCTGCATGGCCCGCTCGATATGGGGGGCGATCTGCCGCCCGAGGTGGCGGCTGCCGAAGTCGTTGCACACATGCCGGGTGATCAACCTGACCAGCAGCTCCCGGTCCACCCCGATATGGCCCTGGGTGGCGCCGATGGCGTTCAGGACACGGTAGGTGCTCTTGTAGATGGCGCGCCCCCGCTCGTCCCGCGCCGCCAGCCCCTTCTCCTTGATGTCCCGGATCACGTCATGATGGCGCTCCTCGATGGACCGCGTGTCCGTCTGTTGCCGTGCCGGCCGACGCCTGCCGAACCACCGGGATAGCCACGAGCCGGGGGCGGGATCGATCGCCGTCGGTTCGGGTGCGAAGGCCGCGGCGAGGATATCGCCCACACGGCCGTGTACCTCGTCATACAGTCGGTCATACGCCTGCTGGAACGCCGGCAGATGGGGGGCCAGGTAGTTGGACAGAATCGTCAGAGCGATGCTGCGAAAGTGTTGTCCCAGGAGCTCCTCTTCCTCGCCCTCCAGGACCACGACATCGGCTGTCACCTGCACGATCAACTCGTGCAGCACCAGGCGCTCCGCCCGGAAGGCGACCAGTTCCTCTTCCGCGAGCCCGGTGAGGGCTCTCAGTTCGGGGATATCGGACAGGCGTGAATAGACGTTGGTTGGTCGATGAATCGTCTCCAGGCACTTGTAGCGCCTGGGCAGTTCGGCCTCCAGGCCGGGATTCCATGCCGAAAACTCGGAACCATCTCGATCCGCCATACCGGGAAGCCATGCCTGCTGGGTCGTGTCGGGGTTGGGCGAAGGGGGCATGCAGCGATAGTGGCCCACCCGGCCGCGTGGGGCAATCCCCGCGGGACTTTAGGTCCTGGACAAACAGATTGACGTTGACGTTAACTGTCGTTGTCATATCGCTACGACAACCTTTGGAGCCGCCATGAGCACCCCGATCAGCCGTTTTCCCATTCCCGAGTCGATCCAGGACCTGCCCGAGGACATCCGCGACGCCATGCTGGCGGTGCAGGAGAAGGCCGGCTTCGTGCCCAATGTCTTCCTGATGCTGGCCCACCGGCCGGCGGAGTTCCGGGCCTTCTTCGCCTACCACGATGCGTTGATGGAGCGGGAGTCGGACACCCTGACCAAGGCCGAGAAGGAGATGATCGTGGTGGCCACCAGCGCCCGCAATCGCTGCCTCTACTGCGTGGTGGCCCACGGCGCCCTGGTGAGGATCTACAGCAAGGACCCGCTGCTGGCCGATCAGGTGGCGATCAATCACCGCGTCGCGCCGATCAGCGAGCGCCACCGGGTAATGCTCGACTTCGCCTTCCACTGCGGCCTGGAGCTGGGCGAGCTCACCGATGAGTGGCAGGCTCGCCTGGTCGAGGCGGGCTTCACCCAGGACGATATCTGGGACATTGGCGCCGTCGCCGCCTTCTTCGGCATGTCCAACCGCCTGGTCACCCTGGCCGGCACCCCGCCCAACGAGGAGTTCTACCTGATGGGTCGGGTGCCGCGGGGGGAGTAACCGAGGGGGCTCACTCGCCTTGGGCCTGACACTCTTCCAGCAGCTGGAGCACCGGTTCCAGCTGGCTTTCGTGGAGCACCAGCACGGTCTTGCCGGTCTCGCCCTCGACGGGAGCGACCACGGCAAATTCGCCCTCTTCCAGGTGGAACTCGTGAATCTCACGCGGGCCGTCCGGGGTCTCGCAGTGGATGGAGCGGTAGGAGTCGTCCTCGCCGTAGGTGAGGCGGTGGTAGACCTTGAAGAAGGTGTAGAGATAGAGCCCTTGGGGGAAGGCGGGCCAGCGGGCGGGGATGGTGCGGGTCTCTTCGTCCAGCGCCTGGCCGTCGGCTTCGGCTCGGGTGATGGCCTCGTCCAGCGGGCCGGCCAACAGGGAGGCGGCATCGTAGGGAAGCGGGTGCTGGGCCTGGAAGGCCTCCCGATAGCGTCGGGTGATCTGCTGCATGTCGCTAAGCGAGCCGATGGCATGATCGCTGTGCTTCAGGTCGGCAGGCTCGAAGCCGCCGTTCTCCCAGCCGTGAATGACCCGCAGCGTCAGGCCGTCGCCCGCCATGGGGGTCAGCACCAGTGCCTCGATGGCCACCCGCAGATGCAGTAGCCGTTCGATGACTTGGTTTTCGAAGGCGCTGTAGGGGTCGGCGAAGATGCCGTGCAGGCGGCCGGGGGCGTGTTCCTTGGCTTCACGGTAGGGCATGGGGAATCTCGTGTCAGGACAGGACGACGGGCAATGCCCGTCAGTATGACCATTGGCGCTTGCCGATGGAAGGCTGCAGCGCCTTTACAGTCGGTGCCTGACGGCCGATGATGGTTGATCCGGCATAGACCGGGCCCAATCCTTGAACATTCTGTCGCCAGGGGAGTCCCGCCAGTCGTTTCGGCACTGGGGGCTGAGAGGGCGCCTTACGGCGCCGACCCTGGAACCTGATCCGGTTCACACCGGCGGAGGAAGTGCGACATGCCCTACCTGACGTCTGCCGTGCTCGGCGCGGCGCTGCTCTGTTTTGCCTATCTGGGCCTGCGTGCCCGCCGGGCCGATGGCCTCCTCGATGACTATGTGACCGCCCGCAACTCCCAGGGCGCCCAGGCCATCGGCCTGTCGTTCCTGGCCTCCAGCATGGGGGCCTGGATCCTCTTCGCGCCGCCGGAGATCGGCGCCTTCGTGGGGCCGGTGGCGCTGGCCGGTTACGCCATCGGCTCGTCGCTGCCGTTCATCGTGCTGGGGCTCTATGGCCCGGCGATCCGCCGCCACCTGCCGCAGGGGCGCAGCATCGGCGAGTTCGCCGAGGCGTGCTACGGCGTCGGAGTGCGGCGCTGGGTCTCCTTCGTTTCCGTGGCCTACATGGCCATCTTCCTGGCCGCCGAGCTCACCGCCATCGGTGCCATCGCCGGGTTGCTCTCCGATGTACCGCCGTCGCTGGTGATCCTCGGCGTGGCGGTGGTCACCCTGGTCTACACCACTCTGGGCGGGCTGCGGGCGAGCCTCGCCACCGATCGCTGGCAGGCCTGGCTGCTGCTGGCCCTGCTGCTGCTGGTGGGCGGCGTGGCCTGGTGGTGGCTGCCGCCGATGCCCGCCGAGGCGGTGATGCCTTCCGCGCCGACCGGCAGCGCGCTTTCCGTGGCGCTGACCCTGGTGATCGCGGTCACCGCGGCCAATCTCTTCCACCAGGGCTACTGGCAGCGCATCTGGGCCGCCGAGGACGACCGGGCGCTGGGGCGCGGGGCGCTGCTGGGCGGCGCCAGCAGCCTGCTGGTGGTGATGGTCATCGGCGGGCTCGGTATGGTGGCGGCCATGCATGCCCTGCCGCTGGGCGAGCCGCCGATTCCCTTCTTCGCGCTGCTTGCCGAGGCGCCGGGCTGGCTGGCATTGCCGGCCCTGGTGCTGGCGGTGACCCTGGTGGCCTCCAGCGTGGATACCCTGCAGAACGCCATCGCCTCGCTGGCGGTGGCGAGTTCGGCGCGGCGCGGGCTCTCGGTACGCGCGGCGCGGCTGGTCACGGTGGCGCTGATGGTGCCGGTGGTGTGGGTGGGGCTGCAGGGCTTCTCGGTGCTGCGCCTCTTCCTGATCGCCGACCTGCTGTGTGCGGCCATCGTGGTGCCGGTGCTGCTGGGGCTGTGGCGGCGCATGTCGCCCCTGGCGGCGGTGGCCGGTGGCGTGGCGGGCCTGCTCGGCGCGGTGGTGCCGGGCTGGATCACCCTGGGGAGCCTGTCCGCCGGCGTGCTGGCCGCCACCTTCCCCGACAGCATCCCGACCCTGGCGCCCTTCCTCGGCGCGCTGGTCGCCTCCACCCTGGTCAGCCTGCTGATCGCCTGGCGGTACCCGGGGCCGACATATCACCTGGCACGCAAGGGAGACGCCCGATGACGACACGCTCTAACTGGAACGCCTGGGCCGCCGGCTGCGAATCGGCGCGCCTCACCGACTGGCTGCGCGAGATCAGCGAGCCCGACTGGTCGGCCACGGTGAATCATCCGTTGTTCGACGCCCTGGCCGAGGGGCGGCTTTCGGGTGACGACTTCGCCGCCTACATGGTGCAGGACTACGGCTTCGTGGACCCCTTCACCGCGCTGATCGGCCACGCCATCGGCCGGGCGCCGAGCATGGATGACCGGGTGGTGCTGGGCCAGTTCATGGGCATGCTGACCAGCGACGAGAACAGCACCTTCCAGCGCACCTTCGAGGCCTTCGGAGTGCCGGCCGCCCAGCGCGAGGCGCCGGACTACCTGCCGGAGACCCTGGCTTTCCGCGAGCTGCTGCGCGACACCGGCCAGGGCGGCGACTACGCCGAGATCCTGGCGGTGCTGGTGGTCACCGAGTGGGTCTATCTCGAGTGGGCGCTGCGGGTGACCCGCGTAGACGGGCTGCACCCGCTGATGGGCGAGTGGATCGACCTGCACGACAACCCTGCCTTCCAGGACTTCGTCGCCTGGCTGCGCCGGCGCCTGGACGAGGAAGCGGCGGCCCTCGATGACGCCGCCTTCGCCCGCATGGCCGAGCGCTTCCGCGAGACGGTCGCCAGGGAGCGCGCCTTTCACGACGCGGTGATGCCGCGCTGAACAAGCCGGTAAGGGAGCCGTCGCAATTAACGCCGTATGGTCGAGCGCAGCCAGTTTTCGGATAGAGCCTAGTCGAGGAAGAGATCGGCAGGGAGATCGAAACGCTGTGTCAGGGCCTTGATCTGGCGCACGTTCAGGCGTCGCTTGCCGGCCAGGATCTCGGAGATCACCGACTGGGTGCCGACCTCCGGGAGGCTCGACTGATCGAGGCCATGCCACTGCATCAGGTGGCGGAGCATGTCGGCGCCCCTCACCTCCGGCATCGGGCGGTGAGCGTTGTCGTACTCTTCGATGAGGTCGCCCATGTGGGAGGCGAGGCTCGCCAGGGGGTGCGCCTCGTCGTCTCCGATCAGCTCCAGCAGCTCATCGAGTGCCGCGACCAGGGCGTCGTAATCGTCTTCCGACTCGGGGGCGTTGAGCAGAGGGGCAACGAAGCGCCAGTGGGCCGCTGCCTGTTGGACGATGCTGGTCATGTTCACTCCTTCCAGTGGCCCTTGTCGTATTCGGTGTGATCGAGGACGTGCTGGATGTAGATTTTCCTGAACCGGTAGTGCACCACGGCGATCAGGCGAATCTTGTTACCGCCGATATCGAACACATGCTGTTTACCGACCTTGTCGGTAGCCGGGAACAGCGATTTCATCTCGGCGAAGCTGCCGGGGTCGCTCGACTTCATCAGTCGATACCAGGCATCCAGTGCAGCAGCGGCCTGTGGCCACCTTTCCTTGGCTTCCCAGATGCGTTTCTGGGTGATGATGTGCATGCTGATTCATTAATCGCATTTTGCGATAAAGTATAGGCCCTGTCGCACGGTGCAGCAATGCCGACAAGGCTAAGCGATCCTGCCTGCTTTACGGCGGGGCGAGCCATACTCAGCCGAGAAAGTGGTCGGGCAGGTAGGTCGAAACGCTGTGTCAGGGCCTTGATCTGGCGCACGTTCAGGCGTCGCTTGCCGGCCAGGATTCACGAGGTATCTGTCTGTTGACGGGCAGTTATCCGCAGCCGGCCGGCCAGCGCACCAGCCCCCAGCCGTAGGTGTCGTCTTTTCCTGGAATGCCGAGATCCAGGGCCGACTCACGGGCATTTTGCAGCCAGTCGTTGTCCAGTCGCTTCTCTGCCAGAAGGGCAGCGAGTACGAAGGGCGCCGCAAACGAAGTGCCGGAATGGTAGGCGGTGCCGTTGTCACTGGCCGCCCAGACGTCCACGCCGGGGGCGGCAAAGTCGATATAGGCGCCGCGGTTGGCACGCAGGTAAGGGCGTCTGTTCGCATCCACGGCGGTCACTGCGATCACGCCCGGATAGGCTGCCGGGTAGACGGCCGGGCCTTCAGGTCCGAGGTTGCCAGCGGCCGCCACCAGCAGAACCTCTTCGGCGATCAATCGCTGCAGGGTCTGGTTGAGGATACGGTTTTCCCGCCCGCCCAGGCTCAGGTTGATGGCCTCGACTTCCTGTCCCAACAGCCAGTCCAGCCCTCTGGCCAGGGCGTCGGTGGTGGTATCGATCTCGTCGCCACGCTGGCGGAAGACGCCGGCGACGGACAGCGCTGCCTCACTGAACAGTGGGGTAAACCCTTGATCCGGGTTGCCGACCCAGAGGCTGGCAATCGCCGTCCCATGATCGCGGGGAGCCGCCGTCGGGCCGGCGAATTCCGCCAGGTCAATCGAGCGGCCTGCCAGGGCGGGATGAGCGAGATTCACGGCGGTATCGAGCAGGCCGACATGGATGCTATCCAGGCAAGCGGTGTTTTCCGTCGTCAGGCCGATCATCTCCTGGCCGTAGCGTTGCCGGGGCCCGGCCATCAGCCGATAACGGTGATTGAGGTCGAGGCTCAGGGTGGGAAACCGGCCACGGATCTCCTCCAGCAGGGCCAGGGTGTCGGCTCCGTCGGGCAGGCGAAATACACTCACCACCAGCCCGAGCCGCTCCAATGCCCGGCGGCTCTTGATCCGCAGCCGGTAACCCGCCAGTTCGCGAGCGGTTGCCATGGCCTCGGACATGTCCTGGCTCACCAGGATCAGCTCCCCGGGCTCGAAATCCGCGGCCTCGCTTGCCGGAACCTGGCCGGTTAAGGCTGTCGCTTCCGGATCCTCGGAGTGTGACCAGACAGGGGGCACCAGCGAGGAAGGTCCTTGGCCCATCAGGCTGCCGCCGCGCTCCACTCTCGGGCGGTCAGGCACGACTTCCCGCGGGGGAGGGGCTGGTGGCGGCTGTACCTCGGCCTGCGGGTCGGCCTCCCGCCGTTCGGTTTGCTGGATGACCGCTGTATCGGAAGCGTCGTCACGGGGCTCGGTGACGATGTTTTCGATCAAGCGGCGATCCATATCGCGGCGCTGTGGATCGCTGTCCTGGCCATGCGCAAGCCCGGCGATGAGCAGCAGGGCGCCCGCCAGCAGCCAGGCGGCTGGACCTGTGCTGAGCTTGGAGTGAGCCGAATCAGCGCTGCGACGGTGGATCACGGCGAACTCACCTCCTCGACGAAGGGCAGCTCATCGAGCTCTCGCCGGATGGTGTCGCTATCGCTGTGCGCGGGCAGCTGAATGGTGTAGAGACCCAGGGCACCGGGTCCATCGACGATGCGTGCCTCTCGTGAGCCCAGGCTGTCGCGAATCTGCTCGGCGGTGGCGGTGTCGTGAAAGGCGATCCGGAGCTGTGGCCCCGGAGGGGTGGGTTCACCGGACAGCAGGGCCCAGTCGCTGTCGGTGGACAGAGTGGTGAGCTGGAAGCCGGTCTGGATGGCCAGCAACAGGCAGGCCGCCAGCGCCAAGGGTTTCCAGTAGCGCCGAGTCCTGGCGCTGGGTGGCTGACTGGCAGCGGTCTCACGGTGGATGTCGCGCTGGAGTCGGGCCAGGCCAAGCTCGACGGGTGGTTCATCCGTCGATTGCTGCAGGGTCTCTTTCAGGGCCATCTGGAATTCGACCTCGCGAGCCAGTTCGGGATCCTCTGCCAGGGCCCTTTCCACTTGTCGGCGTTCCTCGTCATCGAGTCGGCCATTCACATAGAGGGGCAGCTTCTCTTCGATGGCGTTCCCGGCTGTGTCGTTCCTGTCGAGGTCGTTCATGCGGCCCCCCTGTCGAGATTTGTCAGGTGCTGCTTGAGCAACTTCTTGGCGTGGTGGACGCGTGATTTCACGGTACCCTCGGGAATGCCGATGATCTGGCCGATCTCCTCGTAGTTGAGCTCCTCGAAGAACACCAGATGAAGAATTTCCCGGTGCTCTGTCGAGAGCCGTGCCATGCACTGTGCCAGCCGCTCCTTGTCGCGGACGGCCAGCGTCACGGCTTCGACATCGGCACCTGGAGATTCATCGATCATGGTCTCGTCCAGTTCGGTGGATTGTCGACGCCCTTGCTGGCGCCAGAGATCCAGCACCTTGTGGTGGGCGATGCTCAGCAGCCAGGTGGTGACCCTGGCCCTTCCCTGGAAACGTCCAGCGGAGCGCCAGACTTCCAGCATGGTGTCGTTGAGTAGGTCGTTGGCCGTGAAGGGATCGTTCAATTTCGAGAGCACGAAGTGATAGACGCGCCGCTGATGGCGCCGATAGAGTTCGCTCAGGGCTGGCATCTCCTGGTTTGCGATGGCGGTGAGTAACTCGTTATCCGGGCGGTCATCCATGGCTACCTCGAGGTATCAGGGGGCGTGGAGAATGGCCTCGAGAGGGCTGGCGGCGATTATTCCGCCTTGCGCGTCGATGGCAATCAGGCGCCAATAGTAGCGCTTGTCGGCCTCCAGGTGGCTGAGCAGGGAGCTGCTCGGGGAGGTCGAGGTCCGCTCCCCCACCACGACCTGACCGGTGATGGGTGCCAGATCCAGGGTTGCCGGCTGGCGCTGGGCATGTCGTGAATTGCCAGGCGAGCTGGCCTCGACGCCGATTGCCCCTGGCCAGCGGTCGTAGAATTCCAGCTGATAGGCATGGCTGCCCGCTACCGGCCGCCAGCGGAAGCGTGTCTCCCGGCTCAGCGGGCTTGCCGATTCCGGCGGGAAGATAGCGATGGTGGGGACCCTGCTGTCCCTCTGCAGGGCCCCTTCGCTGATGCGGTAGCTAAGCGTGGGTAATCCTTCGATCTCGGTGGGGGGCAGGAAGCGCAGCCTGACCCGGTGGATGCCGGAGGTGTCGCTGGGCAGTGGCGGAGAGGTGAGGGTCAGCTCCCGGCCAGCCCCCAGGTACTGGCGAACATAGGACAGGGGGGCATAGAGAGGCTGACCGCGTGTGCTGGCGGGCGTCGCCACCTCCCAGATGGCATTGACGATGCCGGCGCCTTGATAGCTGATCCGGGCGGTTGCCTGGAGGGTCTCATCCGGACGCAGGGTCTCGGTTAGGCTCCCGCGATCGAAGAACAGGCTGACACGCTGAATAGTCACGCCGGTGGCAGAGGGTTCGGTCCCCTCGGGAATGGCGCCGCCGCGACCCGGCACCCCCTGCTGGAGAGTGATCACCTGTACTCCGGTCATCGGCTCGGAACCTTCCAGGCCGAATTGGCGAACGTAGAACAGCTGCCGTTCGCCCTGGCGTGCCGCCTGCTGGCTGATGGCCGCCGGGACACGCAGCGATTCGGTCATTCGGAACTCGACACCGCGATCATCCGTTGAGGGTCCGATGGGCTGAACCAGCGGGGTCGGTGACGTGCCGAGCCGTTGGCCACCGACGGGATCGCCCAGGAGGAAGGTCCCCTGATTCGATACCAGTGACTGGGACAGCCGGGGGCTGGTACGTGCCTGACCGCGCCAGGTCAGGTTGACGCGACTGTCCACCCCAGCGGTGGCACTCGGGTTGCTGGTGCAGGGAAAGCGAGCGTCGCACAGGGCGGTGACCTGGGCCTGGGCACCCGATGCCAGCGACATCAGCAGCAGGACGAGGAGACAAGGGCGAAGGGGTGTCATTGCATGCCTCCCGGATAGGCCGTCGGGAGCGTGGTTCGCAGTTCCAGCCAGACCTGGTCCCGGTTCAAGGTACCCTGGCCATAGAGCCGGTCACGCAGGGTGGTGCCGCTGTAGCTCAGTGACAGGTCCAGCCCGGCACGGTTGCGCTCTGGCTTGCGGATACGCCAGTCGAGTTGTCCGCTGACATGGAGCGACTCATCGCGCTGTGGAAAGAAGGGGTCGTCTTCCGCGTTGTTCTGGTTGAGGCTCAGGTTCAGGCTCCCCGCAAGCCGGTCGGGTACGAACTGCCCATTGCCGCCCAGCGAGAAGATCTGCTGATCGATACGTTCGCCTCCATCACGGTAGCGGGTCTGGTTGCCCTGCCAGCCCAGGTTGATACGGTAGTGCTCGGAGAGTTCCAGGCCGAGTTGCCACCCCAGGCTGTAGGTGTCGCTATCCGGCTGCCAGCCGGTGTGGTCGCTGAAGCGCTCCGCGCCGAGATCGACCGACCAGTACCAGTCATCCTGCCGGAAGGCGGCGCTCGCCCAGATGCCCTCGACACGGGTGTCGTTGGGCAGGTATCCGGGGGGTGTTCGCTTGTCCTCGCGGTCGACGCGGTCAAGTGACAGGGAATAGCTTGGCTGTCCCAGCAGGGCGAACAGGCTGCCCGGTTCGGGGGGCTCGTACTCGTCGTAGCCCAGCTGCAGGTTCCAGCGGCGTGTTTCAGTGGTGGCATAGGCGGCGAAGTCGTCCAGGTTGTCTTCTTCGAGGGCAAGGCTGGCGTCCCAGTACCACTTGTCGCGGTTGGCCGAGGCGAAGATCCGGCGCATGTAGAGGTCGGATGGAAGGTTGCTGTGCGCCAGGCTGCGATAGAAGGGGCCGACTCTCTGCGCCTCGGCACCGATTTGCCAGTCGAGCGGTGTCTCCCAGTCGGTGGGGTCGGGGTCCAGCAATACCAGGGTGGACCAGGCGGAATCGGCCACGGCATCGAAACCGAAGTCCCGGCCGTCGAAGTCATAGCGACTGGTCGCATGCTCTCCGCGCATCCTCAGCCTGCGCTCCAGGAAGAAACCATCCAGCACGGCATTCCAGGCATGGCCATCGTGGACTCGCGTTGTGGGTGTCGAGCTCCAGCTGCCGGCATCGGGCTCGCTGATGCCCCCCGTGAGATAGGTGGCGGATAGCTGTAGCTCGTTGGTGTCGCCGGGCTGCCACTGACTCTGCCAGCGGGTGCCGATGATGCGGTTGTCGGGGTCGCTGAGCCCCAGGCCATCGTCGATGCCGAGCTCGCGGTTCCCGCTCATGCCGAATAGCTGGAAGGTGGTGTCGAAGGTGTCCAGTGCCAGTTCACCCTGCAGGCCGCGCTGTTGGTAGCCATCCATCACCAGGCTTTGCTGACCCATGCGCTGGTCCCCTGCGGTCACTCTCGTGCGCTCGGTTTCCGCTAGGAGGGAGAACTGGGGCATGTCCAGGCGCCGCCCGGTAATGCTCTGTTCGGGCCGGTTGGCATAGGCCAGCTCGCCGGTCCCCTCGATGCGCACCCGGTCGGACTGCAGTTCGGTGAACCATTGACTGTAGCCATCGGCGCTGTAATCGGGAGGGCCCGACAGGTTGTGCTCGGCGAGACGCTGATTGACGGTCACTTCGCTGTTGCCATCGAGGGTGATGGTCTTGAAGGTGTCGGTCTGGCGCACCTCGAAGGTCCAGTAGCCAAGCTCCTCTATCGAGCCGTCATCGCCATAGTACATCAGGCGAAGTTCGTGCTCGCCGGCGGACATGGCGCTTACCGGCTGATAGCGCAGGCTTCGAGTTTCCCAGGCCACCATCTCGGTGACGTCGATACTGTCGAGCTCCAAGTGGATGAAAGGCCGCCACTCCGAGGCGACGACATCGGAGAATTCCACCGATAGCACATCGCCGGGCTGGTAGAAGCTTCGCGCCTCCGGAGCGACGAGCGTGGTTGACCACTGTCCGGTCGGGGAGGCCCCAAGCGCCATGAGGGAGGGCAGCAGCAGGAGTGGCGTTAACGAGCGAGCCAGGTTCATGGTAGGTACCGTCTCGATGTGTGAATTCTTGTTCTTCGCTGCCTTTCGTCAGTCAGCCGGATAGTCACTCACAGTCATAGCCACTCACCGACTCGAACCGCTCGACGAGAAGACAAGATCTCGCCGGAACCTCCCTGTTCCGACGAAAATTGGCTTATTCCGATAGCCTGCCCGTGCGGGCACCGCGCTCGGAGAGACCGGAAGATTTGGGGCAGCGTATGACATCGCGCTTTATCCTCTGTCCGCCGGAGCGTTGGCAGGCTTCCATGTCACGAGTGAGCTCTTTGGAGGCGCGGACCACAGTCATGTCGCCGTCATTGCCACCGGCAATGCCCCCATGCCCCGCACAGAAGAGGGGGGCATTGATGACGGCACCATCCAGGTTGGAGTGGATGGAGAAGCTGGTGCCATCCTCGCAAATGATGGCGTAATGCAGGGATCCCAGCTGGTGGATGGTATACGCCGAGGCGGCAGGGATCATCAGGGCCATGGTCACCAGGCCGGCAATGAGGGCAACCAGGCGGGATCCGTTGAAGGGGGATTTCATGGGATTCTCCCGGGGCTAGGCGAGCCAGTGGCCATGGCGATCGCATGGCCAAAGGTCCGCTTCGTATCAGTCACGACTGATTGTTGAGTCCTGAACGTTAGCTTTGCCGGCTCCGCCACCGCCGCCCCGGGCTTGCCGAAGCAGGGCGGGGCTGGCCTTGTCGGCACATTTCGTGACGTTGCGCCTGACCTGCTCGCCGCGGCCTCGCTGGCAGCTTTCAACGCTGCGGGCCAGCTGACGGTCGGCAGGAAGCACGTCGATGCCGCCGCCGCCGTCACCGACGACGCCGCCATGGTTCTCGCAGAGGGCTTCGCCGACGATACCGATGCCGCCGGGCCCCCCGGAGTAGGAGAAGATGGCGCCATCCTGGCAGATGATCGCGTAGAGATTCTCTTCGAGTTTATAAACGGTATAGGCCGAGGCGGCGGGGATCGTCAGGGCGGTGGCGGCCAGGGTAATGGCGGCAGCGGTGAGACGGGCCTTGGTGAAGATGGATTGCATGATGACCTCCAGATCATTGTTCTTGCTGAGACGGGCTGCGGGGTTCAGACATAGGTCGCTGGAGCATCCTGGAAGGTTCACTGGTTTTTTCGACCTAGTTTTTCGCAGTCCTTTCTTCAGACTAGTGCCACCCTCCCAGGCCGCCAGACTTATCGGCATCCATAGAAGGTTGGGCAGCCGCGTGGGTCCTTCTGATGAGGTGTTGTCAGCCTGGGGGCTCTGGGTCCACTCTACTTCAGGTCACCCCTGGCTAAGATGGAGCGCCCTGATGAGCGATACCCCGAAGGATCCCCGCCGCCGCTACTCCGCCGCTGTGGTGGATGGCGTCGGCAAGGCGGCCGGCCGCGCCATGCTGCGCGCGGTGGGCTTCACCGACGACGACTTCGCCAAGCCCCAGGTGGGTATCGCTTCCACCTGGAGCAACCTCACCCCCTGCAACAGCCATATCGATGAGCTGGCCCGCCATGCCAGCGATGGCGCCGACGCCGCCGGTGGCAAGGGGGTGATCTTCAACACCATCACCATCTCCGATGGCATCGCCAATGGCACCGAGGGTATGAAGTATTCGCTGGTGTCCCGGGAGGTGATCGCCGACTCCATCGAGACGGTGGCCGGCTGCGAGGGCTTCGACGGCCTGGTGGCCATCGGCGGCTGCGACAAGAACATGCCGGGCTGTCTGATGGGGCTGGCGCGGCTCAACCGCCCCAGCGTCTTCGTCTATGGCGGTACCATCCTGCCCGGCAAGGGCCACACCGATATCATCTCGGTGTTCGAGGCCATGGGCGCCCACTCCCGCGGTGATATCGACCTGATCGAGCTCAAGCAGATCGAGGAGACGGCGATTCCCGGCCCCGGCTCCTGCGGTGGCATGTACACCGCCAACACCATGGCCTCGGCCATCGAGGCGTTGGGCATGAGCCTGCCGGGCAGCTCGGCGCAGAACGCCGTCTCCCGCGACAAACGCGAGGACTGCGAGGCGGCCGGGGCCGCGGTGCTCGCGCTGCTCGAACGCGACATCAAGCCCTCCGACATCATGACCCGGGAGGCCTTCGAGAACGCCATTACCGTGGTGATCGCGCTCGGTGGCTCCACCAATGCGGTGCTGCACCTGATCGGCATGGCCCGCACCATGGACGTGGCGCTCTCTCTGGATGACTTCACCCGGATCGGCAAGCGCGTGCCGGTGCTGGCCGACCTGCGCCCCAGCGGCCACTACATGATGAGCGAGCTGGTCGAGATCGGCGGTATCCAGCCGCTGATGAAGACGCTGCTCGACGCTGGCCTGCTGCACGGCGACTGCCTGACGGTCACCGGCGCCACGCTGGCCGAAAACCTGGCAAGCGTCGCGCCCTATCCCGATGACCAGCGGATCATTGCGGCGCTGGATAAGCCCATCAAGGCCGAGAGCCACCTGCGCATCCTCTACGGCAACCTGGCGCCGGAGGGAGCGGTAGCCAAGATCACCGGCAAGGAGGGCACGCGCTTTTCCGGCACCGCCAGGGTGTTCGGTTCCGAGGAGGAGGCCCAGGCGCGCATCAACGACGGCAGCGTGGTGGCCGGCGACGTGGTGGTGATCCGCTACGAGGGGCCGAAGGGCGGGCCCGGCATGCGCGAGATGCTCACCCCGACCTCGGCGATCATGGGCAGGGGCCTGGGCAGCGAGGTGGCGTTGATCACCGATGGGCGCTTCTCCGGCGGCAGTCACGGCTTCGTGGTGGGCCACGTGACTCCCGAGGCCTTCGACGGCGGCCCCCTGGCGCTGGTGGAGGACGGCGATCGGATCACCATCGACGCCGAGGCCGACACCATCGATGTCGACCTCTCCGACGAGGAGCTGATGCGCCGTCGCACCGCCTGGCAGCAGCCGGCCCCGCGCTACACCCGGGGGGTGCTGGCCAAGTACGCGCGCATGGTGAGTTCTGCCTCGACGGGGGCGGTGACCGACCTGTCGGAGCGATCGGCTAAGAGCGACTAACAAAACTCCCGGCGGCTGATGGGCGCCGGGGGCAGGTCGTAGCGAAGGTCATTCTTCATGGATGAAGAATGTAGCGCCCAGGGAAGGGTTTACAGCGCCTTCGCGAAGGCCTGCCCCCGGAACAGCCCATCTCTCTGATAGGGTTCTGAAAGGAGCACTAACTCGCACCGCAGACAGGAGATCGCCCACGTCACGGCTCGCTCTGGGCGGTGTGGCTCAGGCGCAGGCGGGCCCGCAGCCGGCGGGCGAGAATATCCACGCCGATGTTGAGCAGCGCGGTGATCAGGATGAGCACCATGGCGCGGTCGAAGCGGATCTCCTGGATGGCGCTGTCGACGTAGAAGCCCAGGGTGGCGATGCCGAGAATGCCGAGGATGGCCGTCTCGCGCATGATGATCTCCCAGCGGTAGAAAAGCAGTGCCAGGAAGGGGCCATAGACCCGCGGTGCCACCTCGTAGGCGTAGCGATTGATGCCGCGTGACGCGTCCTGGCGCAGCGGTATCTCGTTGCTGCGCCGTCCGACCAGGTGGCCGATGATGCCGGCGTTATGCATTGCCAGGGCGATCATCGCCGGCAGCATCGAGGGCCCCCAGAGCTGCAGCAGGATGAAGGCCAGCAGGTACTCAGGCGTGGAGCGCATCACCACCAGTACGCCGTGCCCCAGGGCGCCGCGCACCCGGCCGGTGAAATGGCGCCCCGTGAAATGGTGAGAGATCAGCGGGAACAGCGTCATCGCCAGTACCCCGGTGAGCACCAGGGCGATCTGGGTCAGCAGCAGGGTGTTCCAGATGCCGGGCAGGGCCTGGCCCAGCAGGAGATCGCCCAGCCATGACCAGAGGCCCTCCAGCCCCTCGCCGCGGCGCAGCGGGGCCGGCACGATGTCGTGGGTGAAGAAGCGCGAGACATTGCTCCACATGATCGGCAGTCCGGTGCCCAGCAGGAAGGGGGAGGCCAGCAGGTAGACAGGCAGCAGCCGTGGCCGCACCCAGAACCGCAGGCTGGCGATCAGCGCGTAGAAGAGCAGCAGCAAGGCCCCCACCGTGCCGTAGTGGCCCTGGGCGAAGGCACCCGCGAGGTGAAACCCCAGGGTCGGCATGCCGACGAAACCGATCACCGCACTGGAGCGCAGGCCGCACTCCAGCCGATAGGCCGTGTAGCTGACCAGATGCGGCCAGGCCTGGCTGATGCGGGTATAGACCAGTGCCGAGAGTCGCCCGGCGCGCTGTGGCAGGGTGCGCTCCGGCTGTGGGTCGCACTCGTCGAGGATCTCGGCATAGACCTTGGCAAAGGTGCCGGCATAGGGGATGGCGATGGCCAGCACCCCGGTGATCGGATGCAGGCCGAAGCTCTGCAGAAAGATCAGCGCCCAGAACAGTTCGTGAATGGCGCGGATGAAGGCGCAGAAGGTGCGTACCCAGAGATGCTGGAAGAGCAGGGCCAGCAGCATGCCGGCCGCCGCGCCGAGGCCCACGCCGACGAAGGCGAAGGCCAGGGTGCGCAGCACAGCCTCGCCGAGGAAGTCGACCCGGGAGAAGTCGGGCTGGATCAAGCCCATGAACAGGCGGCCCAGGGCGTGCCAGGGGTCGTGGGTGCTGATCTCGAAATCGCCGAACAGCAGGCACACCGCGGCCAGCAGGACGAGCCCCAGGGTAACGCGACGGGTGGCGGTCAACGGCATCAGTAGAGCGGCAGCAGGTCGGTGGCGGAGAGGCGGTGGCTGGGCTGGTCGATGGCAATGGCGCCATCCTGGATGCCGATCACCCGGCTGCAGTAGCGCAGCGCCAGGTCCACGTCGTGCATGGCCAGCACCGCGGTCGGGTAGGCGTCGGTCAGGGCGGTCAGGGTCACCTCGGAGAGGGGGCCGTCGAGGGCCGAGACCGGCTCGTCGGCGAGCAGCATGCCGCCGCACTGATGGATGACCCGCGCCACGGCAACGCGCTGGCGCTGCCCGCCGGAAAGTTCGCCGCAGGGGGTCCAGAGCTTGTCGTCGAGGCCGAGCCGGGTGAGCAGGGCATTCACCTGCGTCACGTCAGCGGGTCGTGGACGCACCAGGGTCAGCAGGTTGCGCCACCAGGGGTAGCGGTCGAGCCGGCCCATGTAGACGTTGTGGAACACCGAGAGTGTCGCCACCAGGCCGAGATCCTGGGGCATCAGGGCGGCCCCTTGGTCACGCCAGCGGTCATACATCACCGACAGCAGCGTCGACTTGCCGGTACCGCTGCGTCCCACCAGCGCCACCCGCTCGGCGGGGGCCAGGGTCAGACTCAGCGGGCCGAGCACGCGCACCTCGCCATAGGTGGCGACGGCGTCATGCAGCGCCAGCACGGTCATCAGTCGAGCAGCCCCAGGGACTGGGCGACCTCGAGAATTTCCTGGTAGTCGTCGTTCTCGGCCGGGATGAAGCCGGCACGGGGGAAGCTGGCGAGCAGGTCGGGGTCCTCCATGTCGAGCAGCGCCTGCTGCAGGTGCTCGGTGAAGCCCTCGCCGAAGCGCTCGTCGACGTCGCCGCGCACCGTCCACTGGTAGTCGGGGTAGGGTGGTGATTCCCAGATCACCTGGACCCGGTCCAGGTCGATGTTGCCCGCCTCGAGCTCGTTCTCCCACGCCTTGTAGCTGACCACGCCGGCCTGATAGGCGCCGGACTGCACCACCGAAATGGTGCGGCTGTGATTGCCGCTGAAGCCGACCCGGGTGAACAGCTCGTCGGGCGAGCCCCCGAGGTGCTCGCGCAGGAAGTATTCCGGCAGCAGGCGCCCGGAGGTGGAGCTCTGGGAGCCGAAGCTGAAGGTCAGGTCGCGGAGCCCCTCGGGGGCCGTGTCGCCGTCGTGGGGTTCGAGGCCGGTGGCCTGGTTGGCGATGAAGTAGCTCTTGTAGTCCGGGTCCTCCACGCCCTGGGCGATGGCGCGGGAACCCGGCACCAGCTGGCGTGCCTGAACGCCGGTGAAGCCGCCGAACCAGGCCAGCTGCACCTGGTTGTTGCGAAAGGCGGTGACCGAGGCGGCGTAGGAGGTGACCGGAATGAAGCGCACCTCGATCTCCAGCGTCTCGGCGAGGTAGTCGGCCACGGCCTGGAAGCGCTGCTGCAGGCGGGTCTCATCCTCGTCGGGGATGGCGGTGAAGACCAGCGTCTGGGCGGCGGCCAGGGCGGGCGCCAATAGGGTGGTGAGCAGCAGGGTGAGCGCAGGCAACGGGTTGCGGTGCATGGAAGACAATCCTTGTGACAAAGTCGGTAGTGAAAACGGGCACTGGAGCCTGGTTGACCGGAACGGGCATGATACCGAAAATCCGGAGGCTGTCCCCGCTCAGAGCGCGCAGGTACGAAACCCCGCCAGGATATCCCGGTGCTCCGGGGTGAAGACGTTGCGGTAGCCGTTATGGATCAGCCGTCCCCTGGTGGCTCAGGCGCGGCCTCTGCCCCCCTCGCCCCTCCGTCCTCAGCCAGTCAGGCGGATTGGCTCCAGCGCCTCGCCGGGCTCGAGGATACGGCCGATGATGGCGGCCCGGGCGTAGCCCAGGGCGCGCAGGGCAGCGAGGCAGGCCGCGGCGCGTTCGGCGGGCACGCTGGCCAGCAGGCCGCCGGCGGTCTGGGGATCGAACAGCAGCGGGTAGCGGGGGTGCTCGACCCAGGCCGCCTGGTCGCGGATGGCCCGGCGCAGGCGCACGTTGGCGGGCTGCAGCGAGCTCAGGATGCCGGCGGCCACGGTCTCCTCGGCCCCCTTGAGCAGGGGCAGCGCCGTCAGGTCGATTTCGGCATCCACCCGCGAGGGGCGTGTCATCTCGACCAGGTGGCCCAGCAGGCCGAAGCCGGTGAGGTCGGTGCAGGCGGTCGCGCCGTGCTCGCGCAGGCAGCTCGCGCCCTGTCGGTTGGACTGGCACATGTTTGCCAGGGCGGCATCGATCCAGCGGCCCCGGGCGCCGAGCCGGGCATGGGCGGCAAACAGGGTGCCGGTGCCGATGGGTTTGGTCAGGATCAATACCTGGCCGGGGTGCAGACCGCCTTTCGTCAGGGCGCTCGCCCCGCCGGCGTCGATCAGGCCATTGACGGCAAACCCCAGGGCCAGCTCGCTGCCCTCACCGGTGTGGCCGCCGACCAGGGCGCAGCCGGCCTCGTTGAGCACCTCCACGGCGCCCCGCATCATCTGGTAGACGGTGTCCTCGACCTTGGCCTCGAGGCCCTGGGGCACCGTGGCCACGGCGGTGGCGGTCTGGGCCTCGGCGCCCATGGCGAAGATGTCCCCCAGGGCGTGATTGGCGGCGATCTTGCCGAACACATAGGGGTCGTCGATGAAGGCGCGGAAGAAGTCGATGGTATACACCGCATCCTTGCCCGCGGGTATTCGCACCACGGCGGCATCGTCCGGGGCATGCAGGCCCACCAGTACTTCGGTCCGCTCCACCGGCTGCAGGGTCGCGAGGGCCCGGGAGAGCACCGTGGCCCCCACCTTGGCGCCGCAGCCACCGCAGCGCATGGCAAGGGCCGAGATCGCCTGGGCGCTCTCTTCCTCATTCAGTGCCACCCGGCTGGTGCGGGGCGCCCTCATGGCACCCTCCTCCATCGGCGGCAGGTCGTTGAGCCGGGTTGTGAATCGGGCCATGAAGCGCCGGTCGATGCCGTCCTTCCAGCGCCACACCCAGTCGCCGGCCAGGAAGAGCCCGCCGCGGGAGGCCACGGCGTGACGGTCGCCGGTGCTGATCAGCGCCAGCCACTTTGCCTGGGGGCGGTAGGGCGAAAGGGGGCGGCCGGTCACGGCGGCGCGCAGGTTGTCGGCCAGCGGGCGCCCCTGGCGGACGGCGAAGACACCGGCCTTCTCCCGGGGATGATTGACCTGGCTGGCGATATCGCCGGCGGCGAAGATCCGCGGGTCGGATAGTGACTGCAGGGTGTCGCTGACCTGGATGAAGCCGTCGTCGTCGAGTGTCAGGTGAGTATCGCGTAGCCAGGCGGCGCCCCCGGCGTGGGTGACCCAGACGATTTCGTCGGCGTCGTGCCAGGTGCCGTCGGCGGTCTGTAGCCGGCCCGCTTCCACGCCGACCACGTCAGCGGCGGTGTGGACCGCGACGCTGCGGCGCTTCAGGATGGCCTGGAAGTGGCTGCGCACCCGGGGGTTATGGGTCGGCAGGATCTGAGCGTCACGGGTGAAGAGAGAAAAACTCAGTTCGTTGGGGTCGCGGGCCAGGGTGGTCAGTTCATTTCTCAACCGGTACTGCATGGCCAGCAGCAGTTCGACACCGCCGGCGCCGGCGCCGACCACCGCGACCCGGGTCTGGCCGGGGTGGTGCCCGGTGTGTGGGTGCGTGAGACGCTCGAGCAGTGCCTGCCAGCGGTCATTGAACTGGTGGATCGGCTTGACCGGGACGGCGTGTTCGCCGGCGCCGTTGACCGCATTCATGCTGGGGGTCGAGCCGATATTGATCGACATCCAGTCGTAGGGTACCGGAGGGCGTGAACGGCAGAGCACGCTCTGCGCCGCCGGGTCGATGCCGATGACCTCGTCGCTGAAGAAGCGTGCCCCGGCGTACTCCGCCAGCCGGCGCAGGTCGATATGCACGTCGTCGTAGGCGTAGTGGCCGGCGACATAGCCCGGCAGCATGCCCGAATAGGGGGTATGGGTGTCGCGGCAGACCATGGTGAGCCTGACGCCGGGCTCGGGTTTCATGGCGAAGCGCTTCAGCACCCCTGCGTGTGTATGCCCACCGCCGACGAGGACGATGTCCCTTAACACCGGCTGCTGCGGTTGCTGCATGGTCAGGCTCGCTCTAGGTTGATGAGGTGTTGGCGCTAGATCCAGCGGCGATTCGCATCCTGCCGACACCACCGTTCGTCATCGAGGGTAAGCGATGTCCACTGCAGTGCGCTTCCACGATCAGCGTGTCGATGAGGCGAGGCCGTCGTTTCTCGACGATGTGATCGCTGGACTTTGCCGTGTCCCGAAGGCCTTGTCGCCCAAGTGGTTCTACGATGAGCGGGGCTCTTGGCTATTCGAATCGATCTGCTGTCAGCCCGAGTACTATCTGACTCGCACCGAGGAGGGAATCCTGGCCGCGGCCGCCGAGGAGATCGCCTCGCTGGTCGGGCCGGAATCGCTGCTGGTCGAGTTGGGCAGCGGCGCCAGTCGCAAGGTGCGCCTGTTACTCGAAGCGATGCGGCCTTGCCGCTACTTGGGCATGGATATCTCGCGCGATTTTCTGTTGCAGAGCACCCGCCGCCTGGCGGCGGACTATCCGTGGCTGGAAGTGCATGCGGCCTGGGGCGATTTCTCGCGTTGCCTGCAGTTGCCGGGCGGGGTCGCGGGTCGTGGCGTTCTTCCTGGGCTCGAGTATCGGCAATTTCACGCCACTCGAGGCCGAGGCCTTCCTGTGAGGGCGTTTCATGATAAATCCACGGGGGTGTGGTAAAATAATTAACTTTTTCAAGTTGATATGTAATTAATATAGCTGAGGAGTATCAATGGTATACCCTGGCGCCGCCACCCCTGTCGGCTCATTCGAGGCCCTGGTTCAAGGGCTGCCGGTGCCGGTTCTGGTGGTGGGGTGCGAAGGCGAGATCCTGTTTGCCAATGAGGCGGCGCTGGGGCTTTTCGAACCGGCGTTCGCCGGTGAAGGGCTGAGCCTGGGGCGGCTGTGGTCCGCTGTGGACTGCCGGGAGATTCGCGAGTGCTGGTCGGTGTTACCCGAGATGGAGCCTGGCGAAGAGGAGGGCACTGACGAAGGCTGCCATGGCCCCTTTAGCACGCTGGCGGGACAGACCTTCGCCGAGGTTCGCCTTCGCCGCCTGGCGTGGCAGGGTAGAGCGGCGATTCAGCTGACGCTGCTGTCGCCCCTCTGGCACGGCGAGGCCGAGCAGGTCTCGCTCTACCGGGAAATGTTCACGACCAACCCGGCGGTGAAGCTGCTGATCGATCCCCGCGACGGTCGCATCGTCGATGCCAACCCCTCGGCGGCGGCCTTCTACGGCTATTCCCTGGCCGAGCTCAAGCGGATGAACGTCGTCGATATCAACTGCCTTGCCCCCGACGAGATACGGGCGCGAATGGCCGAGGCGCGTGCCTGCCATCAGCTGTTCTTCGAGTTTCGCCATCGTACCGCCACGGGCGAGCAACGCGACGTGCATGTCTACACCGGGCCGGTCACGGTGGGGGAGCGCCACTATCTGCACTCCATCATCGTCGATGTCACCGACGAGAAGCGCTATCAGGCCCAGCTCGAGATCGACCATGAGCTGTTTCGCCACCTGCCGGTGGGGGTCTACCGTAATACCCCCGGGCCCGAGGGGCGTTTCATCACCGTCAACCGGGCCATGCTGGAGATCTTCGAGGCAGAGTCCGAGCAGGCGCTGCTGGCGGTGCCCCTCGCCAGGCTGTACGAGGCTCCCGAACAGCGCGAGGCCTTTAGCGAGGCGTTGCTGCGGGAAGGGGCCATCAACCGCTGGCCGCTGCGCATGCGTTCGCTCAAGGGACGTCCGATCTGGGTCGAGGTGACGGCGAGGCGGCGAACCGAGCCGGACGGCAGCGTGGTGTTCGACGGCGTCATCGAAGACGTCACCGCCCGCAGGGAGGCGCAGGTGCTCACGGAGCGCCTGACCCATCTGCTCGACGCCTCGCCGGACTTCGTTTCCATCACCGACGCCGAGCAGCGGGTGGTCTACCTCAACCAGGCGGGACGGCGCCTGGTGGGTGAGCTGCCCGAGGCGCTGCCCGAGGCATTGGCCGCCGCGCATCCGGAGTGGGCCAGGCGGCTGATCGAGAATGAGGGCATTCCCTTCGCCCAGCGTCACGGCTACTGGTATGCGGAGACCGCGCTGTACACGCCCCAGGGCGAGCTGCCGGTCTCACAGCTGATCGTGGCTCGGCGCAACGAGGATGGAAAGCCGGACAGTATTGCGACCATCCTGCGCGACATCAGCCAGACCAAGCGCTATCAGGCCGAGCTGGAGCACCTGGCCGGCCATGATCCCCTCACCGGCGCGGTCAACCGCGGCCGTTTTCTCACCCTGCTGGAGCGTGAGCGTGCCCTGGCGCTTCGGGGAGAGCGCCCGCTGAGTCTGGTGATGCTGGATCTCGACCACTTCAAGCGCGTTAACGATGGCTTCGGCCACAGCATCGGCGACAAGGTGCTGCGCACGCTGGTGGCAATCTGTAAGGAGCACCTGCGCGAGGTGGATGTGCTGGCGCGCTGGGGCGGTGAAGAGTTCATGCTGCTGTTACCCGATACGCCCCTGTCGGGCGCGATGATCCTGGCCGAACGGCTGCGCCAGGCGATCGAGGCGGCGAACTTCCATCCCGTCCCCCGCGTGACCAGCAGCTTCGGGGTGGCGGAAATCTCGCCGGAGGAGCCGGACGCCTGCTGGCTGAAGCGCCTCGATGCCGCCCTCTATCGGGCCAAGGCCGAGGGCCGAAACCGCCTCTGCAGCGCCGCGCCTTCGCCGCTTAACCAAGACCCACCGGCCCCCGGCGGCGGCTCGTGTCAGGACGATTCGGCCGCCTCGGGCAAGAGGAGGGGCTCGGGGTAGTCCCGGCGGCCTCCCACGAAAACGCCCCAGCCGTCAGTGGCGTTCACGCTTCGACCGGGATCAGCGAGTGGCTCACATCCCGCCCATGCCACTCATCATGCCGCCCATGCCAATGGCGCCGAACAACAGGCCGACGACGGCAATGATCAGGTAGATCAGGATCAGCACGCCGAAGATGGTGAAGTAGGTCTTGAGCTTGCGCATGGCGTGCTTCATTTCAAGGTAATCGCCACTCTCGTAGACTCGCCCGGTGGCGCCGGCGGCCTGCATCAGCACCCAGCCCCCCCAGATCGGAATCCAGGCGACGATCAGGCCGATGATCGACAGCGCAGTCATCAGCCCCGAGAGAATCAGCATCACGCCGGTGAGCTGCATCCAGAACTTGCCCCGGTAGAGAGGCTCGATAAGGTCGCGCAGTTGCTCCTGGGGATTGGTCGGCTGCATGTCACGCTCCCTGTCGTGAATGTGGTGGACTCGCCCTCCGACTATATCAGTTGCCACGCATGACGGGGCCCCTGCCATTGCCGGGGGCGCAAAAACGCCTCGTCGTGGCGACGAGGCGTGGGGAGTCGGTGCAGGAGCGCGAGGTAGCTAGTGCGGGGCACCTTCCGGATCGATGGTCCTATAGACAAGGCGCAGCTCATCCACCGACAGGTGCTCCAGCCGCCCGGACAGCAGGTCGCTGATCTTCTGGGCAGGCAGCCCGGCGCGCCGGGCGATCTCTCGGCTGCCGAGGTCTGACACGGCAATCAGCCGGGTCAGGATGCGCATGAGGCGTGTACGTTTTTCCAGGTCCCTGACGTCGAGGTCAGGGCATCTAGGCGGAGGTTCGTTGCGCTCCGCGCTGACGGTATGGCGTGCCGGGCTCATGATGCTCCATTGGGCGGTTTCGACACCCACATCATGGGGGCTTTTGCGGGGTTTTGCCAGTCCCGTTTCGATGATGCTTTGGTGGCAGCGGGAAGGGGGCGATGGCGGGGCGAGGCGGGGGCCGGGCAGGCCCCCGCCTCGGGGTTTGCGAGAGTGGCTAGAAGAGCAGATTGGGCAGCCACAGGGCGATGCTCGGGAAAGCCACGATCAGCGCCAGGCCGAGGATCTGCAGCCCCACGAAGGGTAGGGCGGAGCGGTAGATGTCGACGATGGTGATCGACTTGGGTGCCACCGATCGCATGTAGAACAGATTGTAGCCGAAGGGTGGCGTCAGGTAGGCGGACTGCATGCTCAGGATGAATAGCACCGCAAACCAGATGGGGTCGAAGCCCAGTTCGCGCACGATGGGCACGTAGAGCGGCACCGTGATGAACAGGATGGCGAAGTCATCCAGAAACATGCCTAGCACGAAGAAGCTGAGCAGCATGAAGATGATCACGGCATAGGGGGAGAGGGCGAAGTCCTCGACCATGTCACTGATCACCATGCCGGCGCCCAGGCCCATGTAGATCCGGCTGAAGAAGACCGCGGCAATGGCAATCCAGATCAGCATGCCGGTGATCTGGGTGGTGTTGAGCATCACGTAGCGCAGCAGCTTCCAGCTGAGCTTGCCGCGCGCGGCGGCGATCAGCAGGGCCCCGCCAGCGCCAACCGCTGACGCCTCGGACGGTGAGGTGATCCCGCCGATGATGCTGCCGAGCACCGTGACCACCAGCAGGCCTGGCGCCAGGATATGGCGCAGGGACTGCAGCTTCTCCTTGGTCGTGAACCGTTCCTCCGGCGGTGTGGCAGGCCCGAGCTCCGGATTGAAGCGGCAGCGGATCAGGATATAGGCCATGTAGATACCGGCCAGCATCAGGCCCGGCATCAGGCCGGCAGCGAACAGCTTGCCCACCGACTCCCGGGCCAGGAAGGCGTAGACGATCATCAGCACGCTGGGCGGGATCAGAAAGCCCAGGGCGCCGCCGGCCATGATGGTGCCGGTGACCAGCCGCTTGTGATAGCCGCGCTTGAGCATGGCGGGCAGGGCGATGATGCCGAGGCTGACGGTGGCGGCGCCGGAGACCCCTGCCATGGCGGCGATCAGCGCACAGATCAGCACCGTGCCCACCCCGAGACCGCCGGGGACGCTGCCCATCAGCTTGTGGATCATGCCGAACAGGTCATCGGTGATACCCGATTTTTCGAGCACGAGACCCATGAAGATGAATAGTGGCAGGGAGACCAGCAGGAAGTTGGCCATGGCACTGTGGGCCGAGGCCAGCAGCAGGTCCAGACCGCCCGGGCCGAACATCATGTAGGCACTGCCCATGCCCGAAATCATCAGCGCCAGGGCCAGCGGGGCCCCCATCGCCATGAGCACCAGCATGGAGAGGAACATGATGGCGGTAATTGTCAGGGGCTCGAGTTCAGTCATAGTGAAGCCCTTCTTTCGGCACGCCGCCTGAGCGTGCCGGGAATGAGGTGGTTCGCGGAGTGACGCTCATTGGCCTGTGGCACCTTGATCGTCGCGGGGGTCCCGGTAGGAGATGCCGGCCAGGCGCACAGCGGCACGCACCAGCTCGGCCAGGCACTGGAGCATCAGCAGGCCCACGGCCACGGGGATGGTGGCCTTGATCGGCCAGAGCGGTGGGCGCCAGACGCTGCGGTTGGAGAATTCGCCGATGCGCCAGGAGTGGTAGGCGAAGTCCACTGCCATCTGCAGCACGATCGCCAGCACGACCAGGGCCAGAATGAAGATCACCAGGTCGCAGAAGGCCTGGACGCGCCGTGGTAGCAGGCGATAGATGACGTCGCTGCGCACGTGACCTTGATGACGCAGGGTGTAGCTTCCCGCCAGGATACTGAGTGCACCGAAGAACATGGTCGAAAGCTCGTGCCCCCAGATCGTGGGGGAATTGAGAATGTAGCGAGCCACGACCTCGAAAAGCAGTACACCGATGATCCCCAGCGTCAGCCAGGAGACGGCCCTCCCGACCCAGTCGGAAAGGCCGTCCTGCACCCTGAGATAGAGGGTGACTTTACTCACTCAGCCGTCCTTGCTCGATGGCGTTGTTGATCAGGATCTCTACGGCACGGGCGTTGCGTTCGGACTTCTCGGCTTCGGCTTCCCAGATAGGCAGCGAGGCCTCGGCCAGGCGCATGGAGTCTTCCTCCGACAGCATGGCGAACTCGAACACCTCGCCCTCGTCGATGATGCGCTGGTTGCCCTCCTCCAGCCAGTTATGGACGTCTAACAGGTACTGGTCGAGCGCCTCGGTCAGGATCTCCTGCTGCTCGGCGGAGAGGCGCTCCCAGGTGCGGGGATTGATCAGGGCGTTCTCGGTCCAGCCTGGATTGAGCAGGTTGATGTCGGTGTAATGCTTGGCGACTTCGTGGAGCTTGAGCTGCTCGTATTCCACCGGGCCACCGTAGACGGCGCCGTCGATCACACCGGTCGACAGGGCCACATAGAGCTCCTCGCCCGGCAGGAAGACCGTCGGGATATCGAACTGCTCCAGCACAGTGGCAATGGAGCTGGTAGCGCGGATACGCATCGATTGCAGATCTTCCAGGCTGGTCACCGGCTCGCGGGTCAGCAGACCGTAGTCACTGCCGAAGCCGCGGCCGATCAGCTTGACGCCCTGCTCTTCATAGGCCTCTGCGACCAGCTCATCCAGCCCCTGGTTGGCAAAGATGTCGCGGGCTTCCTCGACGTTGACCCAGGCCCCGGGCAGGCCGCCTTCGATGATGCCGATGCCGACGCGCCCCGGCCAGTAGCTGCCGACGCCGTGGGCGATGTCGATGGTGCCGCGAGCCACGGCATCCACGAACTGATCGCTGTCCACCAGCTCGCCACCGCGTGAGAACTGGATGCGAATGGAGCCGTCGCTCGCCTCGCTGACGCGATCGCGCAGGTCGGCGGCGATGGCGTCGACCTCGGTGCCGTAGAAGGTGTGCATGCGCAGGCGCACGCTATCGGCATACACCAGCTGGCTGGCGAGGAGGGAAGCGGCTACCGAGGTGGCCAGGGTGGTCTTGAGTAGGGTAGGAAGTTTCATAGAGGCCTCTTCGTGATCGAATGTTCGGATTGTTCGTTGTCTGGATATTGGCCTGTGCCTGATGTCAATTGTGCATATGCGATTCGAGTTAAGCATAAGATAAAAGTGCCCACCATAGAAATTTTCAAAATATTTCTATATTTAGCGGCGGTACTTTTACCCTGCTAACGCTTTGCAGAATGGCGTCGCGGACCGCTGCCCGCACACCTGCTGAGCATCTCAGGCACCGGGGAACGCTAGCAGCAACGGCAAGCGGGAGGCTATGGACCAATGTCCGTGAAAAATGGACCAATTGGCCTGTCGATGGCGCCGGGGGCGGTTTGACGGACGCCTGCCGGGGTGTTTCGGGCCGCGAGGGCGGGCGTGGGACTTTGGTCGAGCGGCTGGGAGAGGGCGTCAGGCGCCGAGGCAGCGCGTCAGAATATGGCGAAGGCGTACCGCCTCGGCGGCCAGGGTGTTGCCGGAGAGCATGCCGATACCCAGGATCAGACCGCTGCGCGGGTCGTTGTCTGAGCAGGCCAGACTCAGCGGGCGGGCGACAAGGTGGGATTGCAGGAGTCTGTTGACGATGCGCTTGTCATCGACCCCCGGCGCGAACTGCACGCAGAGGCTGATGGAGTGGCTGGGTGGCGAGACGTGAGTCACGCCGGGCACCTGTATCAGCTGGTCGTGCATCACCTGCTGGCGGGCCAGGTAGTCGCGCTGGATGCGCCGATACCAGGCATCCAGCTCCCCTTCGGCGATGAACTGGGCCAGAGCGGCCTGGTCCAGCAGGCGACCCTCGCGGAAGACCTCGCTGCGCAGCTGGTTGAGCGGCTCCACCAGGGCCGGCGGAGCCACCAGGTAGCCCAGCCGCAGGCCCGGAAACATCAGCTTCGAGAAGGAGCCCACCAGCAGGTGATTCCCCGAGCGTCCGTTGAACATCAGGTTGGCGCCATCCTCGCCGTTGAACTCGTAGTCATCCTCGAGCACGAAGTCGGGCTTAAGGCGCGCGCAGAGCGCCTGTCGATGAGTCGGGGAGGTGGGCACGCTGAGCGGGTAGTGGTGGGAGCCGGTGAAGTAGGCCAGCCGCACGGGGGCAGAGGGGCCTTGCGTGGCATGCCCCGTGTCGGGTGACCAGGCCAGCTGCTCCACCCGGGCGCCCGCGGCGGTGAAGACATTGCGCGCGCCCCAGTAGCAGGGCGACTCCATGAGGATCCGATCACCGACGTCGGTGAGGGCCAGGGCGCATAGCTCGATACCGTTGTGGGTGCCCTCGGTGATAATGATCTGGTCGGTTTCGCACTCCAGCTGTCGCCAGCGCCACAGGAAGTCGCGGATGGCGCGTTTGAGCGGGCCGTAGCCGCCGCTGGAGTAGGAGAGCAGCAGGGCGTTGCGCGGCACGGTGACACTGGCATAGAGCTCCCGCCACTTGGCCATGGG
Source organism: Billgrantia campisalis (assembly GCF_022341425.1). Lineage (GTDB taxonomy): Bacteria > Pseudomonadota > Gammaproteobacteria > Pseudomonadales > Halomonadaceae > Halomonas > Halomonas campisalis. Next base: position 61,785 of record NZ_JABFUC010000013.1, read on the forward strand.
GAACTGGGTGATGTCGGGAATGCCGGGCATGAAGGCGCCGCTCTGGATGGTGCTGGCGCTGGGGGCGTTGAGGATGGAGTTCGCCCGCGAAGAGAGGCGTGGCGGACTTTCCATTGGCGCCGAGTGGGGCATGCCGGGGCGTCGGGTCCAGGTGCCCTGACCCTGTCCGGTGAGGATAAAACCCTCCTCGCCCAGGCGGCGCATGGCCTGGGCGAGGGTGTCGCGCGCGACACCCAGCTCCCGGCAGAGCAGACGGTGAGCGGGCAAGCGGCTTCCGGGCGGCCAGTCATACAGGATCGCCAGGCGCAGGGCCTGTTCGACACGCACGCTCTTGCCCAGGCGTTCGGGCTGCTGGCCGAAGCGGGCAAGTAGCGGGGCGAGCGAGGCGTGAGAGGGCATAGGGTGGCTATTGGCTGCGCGGCGGTGCGCCGATTATCACCTGCCGGTCTGCATTGGTCCACCCGAGCGGGGGAAGTGGTCCATAGGTGGCGGGACAGGTTGCTGCTAGCGTGCCGGTCGATGCCAACAAGAGGAGACCCCCCATGACGCTGATCGACTCGCTGTTGATCGATGGTACGGCCGCAGCCCTGGTGGGCGGAGAGTGGCTGACCGGCAGCGCTCGCTTTCCCGTGACCAACCCGGCTACCGGGGAGCTGCTCGCCCAGGTGGCCGATCTGGGTGCTGAGGAAGCGCGCCAGGCCGTGGCCGCCGCCGAGGCGGCCGGTGCCGCCTGGAAGAAAGTTACGGCCAAGGAGCGCGCCGCGCTGCTGCGGGCCTGGTTCCTGCGCATCCAGGAGCAGGCCGAGGGGCTTGCCGAGCTGATGACGCTGGAGCAGGGCAAGCCGCTGGCCGAGTCACGGGGCGAGGTCACCTATGGCGCCAGCTTCATCGAGTACTTCGCCGAGGAGGCCAAGCGCATGGCCGGCGAGACGCTGCCCACTCACGCCGCCGACAAGCGCCTGCTGGTGCTGCGCGAGCCGATCGGGGTAGTGGCGGCGATCACCCCCTGGAACTTCCCCATGGCGATGATCACCCGCAAGTGCGCCCCGGCCATCGCCGCGGGTTGCACGGTGGTCATCAAGCCGGCCGAGGCGACCCCGCTCACCGCCCTGGCGCTGGCGCGCCTGGCGCGAGAGGCGGGTATCCCGGAAGGGGTGATCAGCGTGGTGACCGCCGCAAGCCCGGCGGCCGTGGGCGAGGTGCTGACCACCGACCCGCGGGTGCGCAAGGTCTCCTTCACCGGCTCCACCCCGGTGGGCAAGCGGCTCTTGGCCCAGTGCGCCAGCACCGTCAAGAAGGCCTCCATGGAGCTCGGCGGCAACGCCCCCTTCATCGTCTTCGACGACGCCGACCTAGACGCCGCCGTGGCGGGTGCCATCGCCTCCAAGTACCGCAATGCCGGCCAGACCTGTGTCTGCACCAATCGCTTCCTGGTCCAGGAGGGGATCTACGACGCCTTCGTCGAGGCCCTCGCCGAAAAGGTCGCCGCGCTGCCCGTGGGCGATGGACGCGCGTCGGGCGTGATGATCGGTCCGCTGATCAACCAGGCCGCCGTCGACAAGGTGCAGCGCCACGTGGATGACGCCGTGGCCAAGGGTGGCCGCCTGCTGTGCGGCGGGAAACCCCATGCCCTCGGTCAGAGCTTCTATGCGCCCACCGTGATCGCCGATGCCACCCCGGAGATGTGCGTGGCAAGCGAAGAGACCTTCGGCCCGCTGGCGCCGGTATTCCGCTTCCGCGACGAGGAGGAGGCGATCGCCATGGCCAACGATACCCCCTTCGGGCTTGCCGCCTACTTCTATGCCCGCGATTACCGCCGCATCTGGCGCGTCATGGAGGGGCTCGAGTACGGCATGGTCGGGGTCAACGAGGGAATCATCTCCACCGAGCTCGCCCCCTTCGGCGGCGTCAAGGAGTCAGGCCTCGGCCGCGAGGGGTCGCGCCACGGCCTCGAGGAGTATACCGAGCTCAAGTACGTCTGCGTGGGCGGCCTTTGACCCTCGAGCGCGACGCGACGCTATCCATCCAACAACCTTTGGACTCCACAGGGACTTCATCATGACCCAGACCTTCTCCAACGCCGAGCTGAACGAGCTCAAGAAGCGCTTCGTGGCCAACGGTGCCGCCACCCCCACCGAGCAGTTCGTCGCCCGTGCCGAGAACGCCGAGCTGTGGGATGAGGACGGCCAGCGCTGGATCGACTTCGCTGGCGGTATCGGCGTGCTCAACCTGGGCCACCGCCATCCGCGGATCGTCAAGGCCGTGCAGGACCAGCTCGAGCGCGTCATGCACACCTGCTCGGCGGTGATCTCCTACGCCCCCTATATCCAGCTCTGTCAGCGGCTCTGCGAGAAGGCCCCGGTCAAGGGCCCCGAGCGCAAGGCGATGCTGGTCAACACCGGTGCCGAGGCGCTGGAAAACGCGGTCAAGATCGCCCGCGCCGCCACCGGCCGCTCCGGCGTCATCACCTTCGACGGCGCCTTCCACGGCCGTACCATGATGACGCTGGCCATGACCGGCAAAGTGCTCCCCTACAAGAATGATTTCGGTCCCATGCCGGGCGACGTCTATCGCGCCCCCTATCCCAACCCGCTTCACGGCATCAGTGACGAGATGGCCCTGGCGGGCCTGGAGAAGCTCTTCAAGACGGATATTCCGGCACACCGCGTCGCTGCGATCGTCATCGAGCCGGTGCAGGGGGAGGGCGGCTTCTATATCGCCTCGCCCGATTACCTCAAGGCGCTGCGCGCTATCTGCGACCGCCACGGCATCCTGCTGATCGTTGACGAGGTGCAGTCGGGCTTTGCGCGCACCGGCAAGCTCTTCGCGCTGGAGCACAGCGGCATCGAGGCCGACATGCTGACCACCGCCAAGTCCCTGGCCAACGGCATGCCGCTCTCGGCGGTGGTGGGGACCGCCGAGGTCATGGACGCCTCCGGCCCCGGGTCCCTGGGCGGCACCTACAGCGGCAACCCGCTCTCCTGTGCGGCGGCGCTGGCGGTGTTCGATGCCATCGAGGAGGAGAATATCCTCGAGCGCAGCGAGCAGATGGGTCGCTTGCTGGCCGAGCGCTTCGCCGTCTGGGAGGAGCGCTTCGCCCCGGTGGGCCATGCGCGCAACCTGGGTGCCATGGCGGCCTTCGAGCTGCTCGACGCCGACGGCAAGCCGGACCCCGCCCTGGCCCAGGCACTCTGTGCCAAGGCCCGCGAGCAGGGGCTGATCCTGCTCTCCTGCGGCTTCTACGGCAACACCGTCCGGGTGCTGGTGCCGATCACCGCCCCCTCCGAGGTGCTGGAGGAGGGGCTGGCCATCATCGAATGCTCGCTGGAAGCGCTCGCCGCCTGAGACGCTGAAGCGGGTCGGGCCCGCTTCCGATCTCCTTAGTGCGACACCGCCGAGGCCATGGGTCTTGGCGGTGTCGTGTCTGGCGTCCAGCCCTCTCCGGTATTTTGACAAAAATAAAAAATATAGATATTTTTATGAATAGTCCACATCTTCCGCTCCCTGGCCCACGGAGACCCTGTCATGAGCGTGCAGATCCGGTTTCCCTTCGTTGCCATGCCGCTGCCCGCTGACATCCTCGGCCCTGGCCAAGCGCTTCCTACTGTCTCGCCACGGAAGCTCAAGCTGACGATCACCAGTGAACTGACAGGTGCCGTCATTGAATCCGTGGCCGAAAGGGCAAGAAAGGGCAAGAAAGGCGCTGGAGTATCAGGCGATGTGGCATCTCCGTATGGCGCAGATCCTCGATGATCTGTGCTGGAAAAGCTTCTTTTTTTGCTGAATGACAACTAACAAGGATAAGTGACATGAGTCGCAACGTTATTCTGACCATTAACCCGGGTACCACAACCACTCGCTGCGCGCTGTTTGCAGCCGAGGGATCCAGGTTGTCGCTGGTAAGCGAGCAGAGCCTAGGGCATGAAGAAATCCGCATGGCTGAGTTTTCTGGAATAGCCGATCAACTTGGCTACCGGAGTGCCTGTGTCGCGGCGTTCCTGGATCAGGCAAAGAGGCCGGACGACCGGTTGATCGCCATCGCCGGGCGCGGCGGCATGCTGACACCGGTGCCGGCGGGCGTCATCTTGATTAATGATGAGTTGGTCGATTTCGCCCTGCATACCCCAGTCTATGATCACGCCAGCAATCTTGGCGCACCTCTGGCCCAGGCGATCGCGGCACCGCTTGGCATTCCAGCCTATATCGTCGATCCCGTTAGCGTCGATGAGCTGACTCCCGTTGCACGGCTGTCCGGCTTTGAAGAGATTCCTCGTTTCAGCTTTGTTCATGCATTGAATATCCGTGCCTGCGGGCGCAAGCTGGCCGGTGAGCTGGGTAAGCCGTTCGATGAGTTGCGTGCGGTTGTTGCACATTTGGGCGCCGGTTTTTCTATTGCCACATTGTTGGATGGCAAGATAGCCGACAGTTCCAATCGAATGGAGATTTCGCCCTTTACTCCTGAACGTGCCGGTGGTCTGCCACCGCTTCCGTTAATCGAGCTGTGTTATTCCGGGAAATACGATAAGCCCGAGCTATTGAAAAAATTGTATGGTGAGGGTGGTGTCTATGGCTACCTTGGCACCAAGGATATCCAAAAGATTGAGTCCAGGGTCGCAGCGGGTGACGCCAAGGCAGCTCTGGTTTATGACGCCATGCTCTATCAGATCCGCAAGGCGATTGGGGCGATGGCATCGGTTGCGAATTTCGAGCTTGACGGGATTATATTGACCGGAGGTCTGGCAAATAGCGCCATAATTACTGATCGTTTGATAGAGAGTACACGGCGGATTGCTCCTGTTTCAGTTTATCCTGGGAGCAACGAATGTCTAGCGCTAGCCGAAGGGGTCTTGCGGGTGCTGGATGGACAGGAAGTGCCCATGACCTGGCCAGTCACGGTAGGCAAAGGTGTAGGGTTATGACGGTGAAAAGCTTTCTCCAACTTACGCAACAGAGTCGCTCCGACATCTGCCTAGCTGTGGCCGGGGCCGATGATGCCGAGGTGCTAGATGCTGTGGTGATGGCGTTGGATCGCGGTCTGATAGCCAGTGCTATTCTATGTGGCGATAGGATACAAATTCGGAAAACCCTGCCAGATCGGCTACGGTCGAGTGTCGAACTGGTCCCGGCGGGCGATGCCGCGGTCTGTGCTGGCCTTGCGGTCTCGGCGGTGCGCTCTGGTGATGCCCAGATCCTGATGAAGGGGCATATCGACAGCGCATCATATCTGCGGGCGGTGGTTCATCGGGATGTCGGTATCCGGCAGAGCGGTCTGCTCTCCAATGTCACCGTGGCCGAAATGCCCAGCTATCCTAAACTGATTGCGGCAACTGATAACGGTATTGTTCCAGTTCCAACGTTACAGCAGAAACGCCAGATCATCCTGAACACCGCTGAGCTTTATCGAGGTCTTGGAGTGTCCGAGGTTCGCGTGGCTGCCGTGGCTGCGTCTGAGAAAGTCTCAGATGCAATGCCCGCAACCACTGATGCCGCAGCGCTCACCTTGCAATCCCGCCAGGGAAAGCTTCCCGGATTCATCGTCGATGGGCCATTTGGTTATGATGTCGCGGTCAGTCACGCTGCGGCGAAAAGCAAAGGTTTGACAGAGTCACCTGTGGCTGGTGGGGCCGACTTGCTGCTGTTTTCCAATATCGAAGCGGCCAATTCTGTCGTTAAGGCATGGAAATTTCACGGCGACGCCAAGACTGGGTCGCTTGTACTGGGAGCACAGGTTCCGGTCTTGTTGAACTCGAGATCGGATAGCGCAGAGCGCCGTTTGAATTCTCTGCTTTTGGGTGTTGCAGCCATGCCAAAATCTCTATAGCTACCAGATATGGAATAGAGGAGTACATATAATGAAGATTGTCGTCGCGGTCAAACGCGTCATCGACTACAACGTCAAGATCCGGGTCAAGCCGGACAACTCCGACGTCGACCTCACCAACGTCAAGATGGCCATGAACCCCTTCTGCGAGATCGCCGTGGAAGAGGCGGTGCGCCTGCAGGAAAAGGGCGTGGCCAGCGAGATCGTCGCCGTGACCGTCGGCCCCAAGGCCGCCCAGGAGCAGCTGCGCACCGCTCTGGCGCTGGGCGCCGACCGTGCCATTCATGTCGAGACCGACGAGCGCGTCGAATCGCTGGGCGCCGCCAAGGCGCTGGCCAAGGTGGTCGAGGCCGAGCAGCCGGGTCTGGTGATCCTGGGTAAGCAGGCCATCGACACCGACAACAACCAGGCCGGCCAGATGCTTGCTGCCCTGACCGGCCTGCCCCAGGGCACCTTCGCCTCCGAGGTGGCCGTGGAGGGGGGCAAGCTCCAGGTGACCCGCGAGATCGACGGCGGCCTGCAGACCATCGAACTCACGCTGCCGGCCATCGTTACCACCGACCTGCGCCTCAACGAGCCGCGCTACGCCAAGCTGCCCGACATCATGAAGGCCAAGAAGAAGCCGATGGACGTCAAGAGCCCGTCCGACCTCGGCGTCGAGGTGGCCTCCAAGGTCAAGCTGCTCAAGGTCGAGCCGCCGGCCAAGCGCCAGGGTGGCATCAAGGTGGGCTCCGTGGACGAGCTCGTGGACAAACTCAAGAACGAAGCCAAAGTGCTTTGAAAACGGCGCTTTGAGAGGAGATGAATTCATGAGCATTCTGGTACTCGCTGAACATCACGACGGCGCCCTGGCCGGCGCCACCGCCCACGTGGTCGCGGCCGCCCAGGCCATCGGTGGTGACATCGACGTCCTGGTGGCCGGCGAGAACGTCGCCGCCGTGGCCGAGGCCGCGGCCAAGCTCGATGGCGTGGCCAAGGTGCGCCTGGCCGACAACGCCGCCTATGCCCACCTGCTGGCCGAGCCCACCGCGGCGCTGATCGCGGAGCTCGCCGGCGACTACAGCCACGTGCTGGCGGCCGCTTCCACCACCGGCAAGAACGTGTTGCCCCGGGTGGCCGCGCTCAAGGACGTCTCGCAGATCTCCGAGATCATCGCGGTGGAGTCTCCGGACACCTTCAAGCGCCCGATCTACGCGGGCAACGCCATCGCCACCGTGCAGAGCGAGGACGCCCTCAAGGTGATCACCGTGCGCCCCACCGGTTTCGATGCCTGCCCTGATAGAGGGAGCGAGGGCGGCTCCGCCAGCGTGGAAGCCGTCGAGTTCGTCGCCGACAACGCCCAGTCCACCTTCATCAAGGAAGCGCTGGCCCAGTCCGATCGCCCCGAGCTGGGGGCGGCCAAGGTGGTGATCTCCGGCGGCCGCGGCATGGGCAGCGGCGAGAACTTCACGCTGCTCGAGGGCATCGCCGACAAGCTGGGTGCGGCCATCGGCGCCTCCCGCGCCGCGGTGGACGCCGGCTTCGTGCCCAACGACATGCAGGTGGGCCAGACCGGCAAGATCGTCGCGCCGGAGCTCTACATCGCCGTGGGTATCTCGGGTGCCATCCAGCACCTGGCCGGCATGAAGGACTCCAAGGTGATCGTCGCCATCAACAAGGACGAGGAGGCGCCGATTTTCCAGGTGGCGGACTATGGATTGGTAGCGGATCTCTTCGAGGCGCTGCCGGAGCTTGAGCAGACGCTGTAAACATCATTGGGCAAGACTCAAACAGAAGAGCCCCGCCGTAGCGGGGCTCCTGGCCTGAACGCGGTGTTCCGGCGTCGCGTCAGCTGGCCGTGACCGTTTTCAGGCGCTGCTCCTGTTTCCAGCTGAACAGGTTATGGGCAATCGCGGCTGCCATCAGCCCCACCCCTGCCAGTTCGGCAGTGAAGTCGGGCCAGAACACCGCCACGATGCCCGCGGTGATCGCCAGCCTCGGCAGCCACGACATGCGGGTGAAGAGATAGCCCTCCAGGGCCGCGGCGAAGGCGCCCAGCGCCAGGATGGCGATCACCCCGTTCCAGATCAGCACCGGCCAGGGCCCGCCCATGATGATCTCCGGATTGAAGACCATGAACACCGGGATCAGGTAGAGTCCCTTGGCGAACTTCCAGGCTTGTACCCCGGTTTCCATGGGCTTGCTGCCGGCGATGGCCGCCCCGGCGAAGCCGGCCAGCGCGATCGGTGGCGTCACATTGGAGTCCTGGGAGTACCAGAACACCACCAGGTGGGCGATCAGCAGCGGGATACCGAACTCGGCGGTCAGCGCCGGGCCCACCAGCACGATCAGCACGATGTAGCTGGCGGTCACCGGCAGGCCCATGCCCAGGACCAGGCTGGCCAGCAGCACCAGCAGCAGGGCCAGCAGGATGTTGCCGCCGGAGAAGGCCATCATCATGGCCGAGAACTTCAGACCCAGGCCGGTCAGGCCGACGATACCGACGATGATGCCGGCCACCGCGCAGGCCATGGAGACCGCCACGGCGTTGCGGGCACCGAGCTCCAGGCCCTGCACCAGCTTCAGCCAGCCGGCCCACAGCACCGTGGCGATGCGGGCCAGGGTCACAGGCTGGCCTTGGCGCGGGGCGATGAACAGGAACCAGATCGCATAGCGCAGCACCGCCACGGCGAGCATGGTCATCACCGCATAGAAGCCCACGCGCATGGGCGACATGTGCATCACCAGCAGGTAGACCAGCACCCCCAGCGGCAGCAGGAAGTGCCAGCCCTCCTTCATTACCTCGCGCACCTGGGGCAGCTCCGAGCGCGCCATGCCCTGCATGCCCTGCTTGAGGGCGATGATATGCACGAACAGATAGACGGTGGCGAAGTACATCACCGCCGGCAGCACGCTGACCTTGACCACCTCCAGGTAGGAGACCCCGGTGTACTCGGCGATCAAAAAGGCGCCAGCGCCCATCAGCGGCGGCATGATCTGCCCGCCGGTGGAGGCCGCCGCCTCGATGCCACCGGCCTGGTGGGGCTTGTAGCCTAGCCGCTTCATCAGCGGAATGGTGAAGGCGCCGGTGGTCACCACGTTGGCGATGGCGCTGCCGGAGATCGAGCCCATGCCGGCCGAGGCGATGACCGACGCCTTGGCGGGTCCGCCCCGCTGGCGACCGGTGGCGGCGTAGGCCAGGTCGATGAAGAACTTGCCGGCGCCGGTGATTTCCAGGAAGGCGCCGAACAGCACGAAGATGAAGATATAGGTGGCCGCCACCCCCAGCGGCAGCCCGAAGATGCCCTCCTGGCCCAGGTAGAGCTGGCCGACCACGCGATCGATATTGTAGCCGCGGTGCTCGAGGATGCCGGGCAGGAACTGCCCCAGCCAGGGCAGCTCGCCGCGTGGACCGGCGAAGGCGTAGAGGATGGCGATGACGCCAATGAGGGTCATGCCCAGGCCCACCGCCCGGCGGCTGGCTTCCAGCACGGTGACCACGGCGATGCAGCCGACCAGGATATCGGTCTGGCTCCAGAAGCCGGCACGGGAAATGATTTCGTCGAGAAAGAGCACCAGGTAGCCGCCGGTGATCAGGGCTCCAGCGAAGAAGGCGGTATCGATGGCCCAGCCCAGCGCCCCGCGCTTCCGGTGGGCACCGAAGACCGGAAAGATCAGGAAGGCCAGCAGCATGATCAGCATCAGGTGGAGGCTGCGCTGGTAGAACATGCCCAGCGGCTGGATGCCGGCAGAATAGAGTTGGAACAGCGACAGGCCCACCGCCACCAGGGTGATCAGCCACAGGATGGCCCTGGACTGTGCAATGGGCGGGGGGGGAGTGCTGGGGGAGTGAGAATTGTTCACATCAATACCCGCGCTATGTCAGAGTGATCAGGATCACGTCAATTCGCCCCCGGCCCATGGCAGGGGGCGCATCGGTATCAAGGGAAGTGTCAGGGGCGCTGATGCTCCTGAACCTCGGCAGCAATCTCCTCGTAATAGCGCAGCGCCCCGGGATGGAAGGCGATTGGCGTGGAGTCGATGCTGAACTCGATGCTGGTGTCGTTGGCCGCCGGATGCACGTCGATCAGCGACTCGGTGTGTTCGAACAGCAGCCGTGTCAGCTTGCCCGCCAAGTCGTCATCCATTTCGCTGCTGACCGCCAGCACATTGGGGATGCCGACGGTCTGAACGCCCTCTTCCATGCCCTCGTAGAGGCCGGCGCGCAGTTCATAGGGGGCGAACACCGGTACGGCTTCGCGGGCGTTGGCGATCTGCTCGTCGGACAGGCCGATCAGGCGAATATCGCGAGTCGCCGCCAGGTTGAGGATCGAGCTGGTGGGGGGCCCCACGCTCCAGAAGCCGGCGTCGATGTCGCCGTCGCGGATGGCGTCGGCGGTCTCGTTGAAGTTGAGACGCTGCGGGCGGAGGTCGTCGTAGTCGATGCCGTTGGCATTGAGCAGCGCACGGGCGTTGAGCTCGGTGCCGCTGCCCGGTGCGCCCACCGAGACCCGCTTGCCGCGCAGATCGTCCAGCGTCTCGATGTCGGAGTCGGCCAGGGTGACCAGCTGCACGGCGTTGGGGTAAACCGAGGCCAGGGCGCGAATGTTCTCCAACTGGCGGCCCTCGAAGTCGCCGGTGCCGTGATAGGCCTGATAGACGGTATCGGCCAGGGCGAAGGCGATATCGGAGTCGCCGCGCCAGATCAGTCCCATGTTCTCCACCGAGGCGCCGGTGACTTCGGCTACCGCATTGGCGCCTTCTACATGAGTGTTGATCAGCTCGGCCAGGCCACCGCCCAGCGGGTAGTAGGCGCCGCCGGTGCCGCCGGTGGCGATGGAGAGCTGCTGAGCGGCGGCCAGGCCGGGTAGCGTCGACAGGCCAAGCGCCAGAAGCAGGGATCGAATCTTCATCGTGGTGACTCCGTCAGGTAGCGAGTGGACCTCCATTCGGACACCGACGCTTGGCATTATCAATATCGACTTTAGTCAAAAAAATTAATATTAAATGATTTTGGTCATGGAAGAGTCGTTGTTTTGACAAAAATAAAAAATATAGATATTTTTGAAGTGTAACGCTGCCGCCGGCGTATGGCGGCATTCTGTGCACCTCGTTTGGAGCCCCTGACATGACCGTGCTGACCCAGCTACCCGATACCGCTATGCCCCTGCCCGCCGATATCCGCGGCTTTACCCTGACGCCGTCTGCCGCCTCGTCGCGGCTGCTGCAGCTGACGCTCTCCCGCGAGGTGGTCAGCGCCTTCCTGGAGGCCGTTGCCGAGTGGCCCGTCCAGGCGCTGGAGTACAAGTCGATGCTGCGTTTCCGGGTGGCGAAGATCCTGGATGACCTGTGCGACAACACCCTGCAGCCGGTGCTGGTCAACACCCTGGTGGATCGCGCCACCGGTGGCTTCCAGGTGGTGATGGAGGGGCTCGATTCCGTCGAGCGGGCCGATGAGATGGTCAAGGTGTCCACCGCCGTGGCGCACCTGATGGGGCGTTCCAACTACGACGCCATGAGCGGCCAGTACTACGCGCGCTTCGTGGTCAAGAACGTCGATGACTCCGACAGCTACCTGCGTCAGCCCCACCGGGTGATGGAGCTGCACAACGACGGCACCTTCGTCGAGCAGGACACCGACTATGTGCTGATGATGAAGATCGACGAGCAGAACATGGAGGGCGGCAACTCCCTGCTGCTGCACCTGGATGACTGGGAAGACCTGGAGCGCTTCTATCGCCACCCGCTGGCGCGCCGCGAGATGCGCTGGACCGCACCGCCCAGCAAGAACGTCGCCCAGGACATCTACCACGCGGTCTTCGACGTGGATGCCAGTGGTCTGCCGATCATGGCCTACATCGATCAGTTCGTGCAGCCCAAGGACTTCGAGGAGGGCAACTGGCTGACCGACCTCTCCGAGTCACTGGAGAACAGTCCGGCGATCCTTTCGGTGCCCAACCCGGTGGGCAGCTTCCTGCTGATCAACAACCACTTCTGGCTGCATGGACGCGACCGTTTCACGCCGCATCCGGACCTGCGTCGCGAACTGATGCGCCAGCGCGGCTACTTCACCCACGCCAAGACCCTGCGCAACCCGCGCCAGGTGTGATGGCAGGGATATCGCTGTCACGAAAGACGAGGGGCGCTGTAGGCAAGCCGAAGAGGAGGTCCTGCGCCATGGGTGAGGAGCACTGCTCCGAACGGGCTGGCCATGGATGGCCAGCCCTGGTCCAACAAGCGGAGCAGGATGCGGGAGCGCAGTTGGGCGCCGGTAGCGCCCAGGGAGGGGTTCACAGCGCCTCCTTGCAGGCTTGTCTACAGGTCAGCCCCGAGCGATGCAAGCTATCTGCGATAACTTTCGGTGTGATGGCGCCTGAAGTGACGGCGGCCCGAAGGGTTGTCATGGTATGAATCCTGCCACGCCGCCACGGCGTGGCTTTCGCGTGTTCGGCGAGCGCGTGTTCAGTGAGAGAGACGAGATGCACGATTTCATCATCATCGGCGGCGGGATCCTGGGCATGTCCACCGCCATGCAGCTCAAGCAGGCCTACCCCGACCGGCGCATGCTGCTGCTCGAGAAGGAAGCCGGGCCGGCGCAGCACCAGACCGGCCACAACAGCGGGGTGATCCACGCCGGGGTCTACTACACCCCGGGCAGCCTCAAGGCGCGCTTCTGTCTGGCGGGCAACCGGGCCACGGTGGCGTTCTGCCAGGCCCACGACATCCCCTATGACAGCTGCGGCAAGCTGCTGGTGGCCACCAACGAGCTGGAAATGCAGCGCATGGCCGCGCTGTGGGAGCGCACCGAGGCCAACGGCCTGGAGCGGGAGTGGCTCTCCGCCGAGGCGCTGGCCGAGCGCGAGCCCAATATCACCGGGCTCGGCGGCATCTTCGTGCCCTCCAGCGGCATCGTCGACTATGCCGCGGTGACCCGCGCCATGGCCGCCGAGTTCGAGCGGATGGGCGGCGAGATCCGCTACGGCTGCGACGTCACCGGCCTCGAGGAGCGGACTCGCGAGGTGGTGGTGAAGAGCCGTGGCGGCGAGTTCACCGGGCGCTACCTGGTGACCTGCTCGGGGCTGATGGCCGACCGGGTGATCCGTCTGCTGGGCCAGGACCCGGGCTTCACCATCTGCCCCTTCCGCGGCGAGTACTATCGGCTGCCGGCCAAGCACAATGCCATCGTCAACCACCTGATCTACCCGATTCCCGACCCCTCCATGCCCTTCCTGGGCGTGCACCTGACGCGGATGATCGACGGCTCGGTCACCGTGGGGCCCAACGCGGTGCTGGCGCTCAAGCGCGAGGGGTACCGCAAGCGGGACGTCTCGCTCGTCGACATGGCGCGGATGTTCACCAACCCGGGTATCCTCAAGGTGCTGGGCAAGAACCTGCGTCCGGGGCTGATGGAGATGAAGAACTCGCTGCACCGGCGCGGCTATCTCGAGCTGGTGCGCAAGTACTGCCCCGGGCTGACCCTCGAGGATCTCGAGCCCTACCCGGCCGGGGTGCGCGCCCAGGCGGTCTCCCGGGACGGCAAGCTGGTGGACGACTTCCTGTTCGTCAATACCCGGCGCACCCTCAACGTGGGCAACGCCCCGTCGCCGGCGGCCACCTCAGCCATCCCCATCGGCGCCCATATCGTCGAGCAGGCGAAGGCGATGGTGGAGGGCCAAGCGTGACGGACAAAACTCCCGGCGGCTGATGGGCGCCGGGGGCAGGCCCGGGGTTCCGATAGGAACGCCAAGGCTTAGAAACGCCCGCGCAGGGTGGCCACGGCGCCACGGCCCGGGGCCAGCAGCTCGCCGCCGGCGGGCTGGTCGGTCAGGTGCTCGCGATAGCCTCGGTCGAAGAGGTTGTTCACCTCCAGGCCGAGCGACAGGCGGGAGAGTCCGCCCGCCTGCCCGAAGTGCCAGCCCAGGCCCAGGTCGGCGGTGGCGAAGCCGGGGGTGGCGAGTTCGGTGCCTCCCGAGAAGATGTCGGCGGTGCGCTCCTGGCGGGCCACGGCGCGTACCTGGGCATGCCACTGGAAGCCGAGTTCGGGCCGCTGGCCGATGCCCAGCGTCGCCTCGGCGGCGGGCATCCGGTAGAGCGGCTCATCGTCCTGCTTGTTGGTGCCGCGCAGCCAGGTCAGGCTGCCGTCCAGCGCCCAGTCCGGGCGGTTGAGCCAGGCCTCCAGCGGCAGGAGGAAGCCCGCCTCCAGGCCCTGGATCTCGACCCGGTCCAGGTTCTCGGTGCGCTTGATCGGAACGCCCTGCGGGTTGGTCATGCCGGTGATGCGCCCGGCGATGTAGTCGTCGATGCGGGTATGGAAAGCCGCCAGATGGTATTCGCCGCGCTCGCCGCGCCCCTTCAGGCCGATCTCCAGGCTGGTGGAGTGCTCGGGGTCGAGCTGGGGGTTGCCGATATGGAAATAGCCGTCGCCACGCTCGGCGTCCTCGAAGCGCTCGCGCATGTCCGGGGCGCGATAGGCGGAGCCCAGGCTGACGTAGGGGTTGAGCAGCGGTGAGGCGTTATAGATGGCGCCGATGGACCAGCTGAGCGCCTCGCTGGTGTTCTTCAGCCCCTCGCGGGTGGCGTTGGGCCCGCTGCCCTTGAGGTCGGCGTCGCCGGTCACGCTGTCGTAGCGGGCGCCCAGCATCAGCGTCCAGTCGTCGAACATCACCTCGTCCTGCACGAAGAGGCCGCGGCTCTCGATCGCGCCGTTGCGGAAGGGGGAGTTGGCGATCACGTTGTCGCTCATGCCCTGGTAGCTGAAGCGCTGCGGGTCGCCGGTCATCTCCCAGATCTCGGCCCCCAGGGTCAGCAGGTGGCGCTCGCCCAGCGGCAGGCGGTACTGGGTGCGCGCCCCGTCGGTGGTGAAGGTCACGTCGTTCCACACCTGGTTGCGCGCCAGGCCACTCGACCAGGCGCGGATCTGGCGGAACACCTCCTGGCGATAGAGGCGGGTCTCCAGGGTGCCGGGGCCGATCCCGCCCGTGTAGCTCAGCTCGTAGAGCTCGCGCTCCTGGCGCGGCGAGTGGATGGTCAGCAGGCCCAGCGCCGGTGCCGGGGCCTGTTTCGTCGAGCCGGGGTACCAGACGTCGCGGTCCTCCTGGTGCTGCAGGTTGAGCTGCAGGCGATGGCCATCGGCCAGGCGGAAGGCGTACTTGGCCAGGAAGGCGCCGGAGCGAAAGCCGCTGTTGTCGACCCGGCCCTCGGGGGTGTCATAGTCGCCGATATCGCGGCCGGTGGCGCCCAGCACCAGGGCGTGGTCGGCGTTGGCGAGCCGCACCACGGCGCCGCCGCCGAGGCTGTCGTCCACGCTGCCGGCGCTGGCGCTGACTCTCCCCTGCACGCTGGGCGCAGCGGTGAACTCGGCCGGGGGCGTGCGCAGGTTCACGGCGCCGCCCAGGGCGCCGCTGCCGTGCAGCACCGACCCCGGCCCCTTGACCACCTCGACGCTCTCCAGCAGGCCCAGGCTGGCGAAGGAGGTCAGGGCCCCCGCCGGCTGGGCCGAGTTGAGCCGCACGCCGTCCACCTGCAGCACAATGCTCTCCTTCTGCAGCCCCCGCAGCACCGGGTTCTGGCCCCAGGCCCCGTCGCTCTGGACGGCGGTACCCGGCTGGCCGCGAAACAGGCTGCCCACGCTGGCGGTCGTCGGGGCTTCGCCGGCGTCCAGGCGCAGCGTGGCGCTGGGCGTATCCAGGGTGTCCGCAGCGTAGCCCTTGGCGGTGACCGTCATGGTGGCGAGCGGCTGGGCGCTGTCGTCGGCCAGGGCCGGCAGGCTCAGGGCGCCGGCGGCGGTCATGGCCAGGGCGAGCGGTGTGAGGCGGGAGAAGGGGGTCGAGGGTCGCATCGGTGACTCCGGGGTTGAAGAAGTAAACATGATGCATTTTATAATGATTCTTGTTTTGATCCAGGTCAGGGGCGCCGCACCTCGCGCTTGCGAAGGGGAGGGCGGGCCCGCCGGATCACCGCCGTTTGACCGGCATCAACACGCCGTTCGCCGGTTTAAAGCAAAATCGAATCATTCCTGTTTGCTTTGTGGAGATGCGCATGAAGCGGTCATTGCCGGCGCGAGGCGTCGAGACGCTGCTCGGCTGGGGAGGCAGCCTGACCGGGGTGCTGCTGTTCGTGGCGCTGTGGGAGTGGGGCAGCCTGGCCTACGGGAGCTTCCTGCTGCCGGGGCCGCGGGATGCGCTGGCGGCCCTGGCTCGGCTGTGGCAGGAGGGCGAGGCGGCCGCGGCGGTGTGGGCTACCACTTGGCGAGCCATGCTTGGCTTCGCCGCGGCGGCGCTGGTGGGCACTGCGCTGGGGATCCTGGCGGGGCTGTCCCGCACCCTGGGCCGCGCCCTGGAGCCGATGTCCACGGTGCTGCTGGGGATACCGCCGATTGCCTGGATCGTGCTGGCCATCCTGTGGTTCGGCAGCGGCTCCCTGGCCACCGTCTATACCGTCATGGCCACCACCTTGCCGGTCAGCTTCGCCGGCGCTCAGATGGGCGCTTTGACGCTGGACCGCCGGCTGCGCGAGATGGCCGATGTCTTTCGGGTGCCGCCGTTGATGCGGCTGGTCGATATCCATCTGCCGCATATCGTTTCCTACGTCTTCCCGGCCTTGGTCACGGCGCTGGGTGTGGCCTGGAAGGTCGCGGTGATGGCCGAGCTGTTCGCCACCGAGGACGGCATCGGCGCCGGCCTGGCCATCGCCCGGGTCAATCTGGATACCGCCGCGGCGATGGCCTGGATCGTGCTGGTGGTGGCGCTGCTGCTGGCCGCCGAGCACGGCCTGCTGCGGCCGCTGCAGCGGCGCATGGAGCCCTGGCGCCAGGCCGGGCGGGGAGGGCACTGAGATGCTGTCGCTGGAGGGTATTGGCCATGTCTTCGGCATGGAGCGGGTGATCGATCGGGTGAGCCTGAGGGTGGCGCCGGGGGAGTCGGTGTGCCTGGTGGGGCCGTCCGGCTGCGGCAAGACCACCCTGCTGCGCATCGCCGCGGGCCTGGTGGAACCCACGGAGGGCCGGGTGAACGACGGCTTTAGGCGCAGCGCGATGGTCTTTCAGGAGGGGCGCCTGCTGCCCTGGCGGCGCCTGCTCGACAATATCGCCCTGGGGCTCAAGGCGATGGGCGTGCCGCGCCGGGAGCGCCTGGTCCGCGCCCGCGCCCTGGCCGCCGAGCTGGGGCTGGCCGACCGGCACGACCACTTCCCCCATGAGCTGTCCGGCGGCATGCAGCAGCGCGTCGCCCTGGCCCGCGCCCTGGCCGTGGAGGCCGACTGCCTGCTGCTCGACGAACCCTTCAGCGCCCTGGACGTGGGGATGCGCAGTGAGGCCCAGGCGCTGCTGCTGGACCTGCTGGCGCGTCGGGGCATCGCGGCGCTGATGGTGACCCATGACCTGACCGAGGCGCTGCGGCTGGGCCACCGGGTGGTGGTGCTGTCTCCCGCGCCGGGACGCATCGTCCACGAGGAGCGCGTCACGCGTCCCTTCGCCGAGCGCGATACCGCCTTTCTCTTCGAGGCCGCCGGCGCGCTGCTGCGCCATCCCGCGGTGGCCGAGAGCTTCCTGTTCCAATCCCGAGAGGTGACCGCATGAACGATCTATCCCGCCGCCGGCTGCTGCAGTTGGCGGCCGCCAGTGCCGCCCTGGCGGCGCTACCCGGCGTCGGCCTGGCCGCCCAGGCTGGCCTGCGGGCGGCCACGCCACTGGGCCTGCCCCAGCTGATCCTGGCCCGGGCGCTGCAGGACGAGCGCTTGAAGGCGCTGGCGGGTGAGCCCGACCTGCGCGCCTGGCGCGACCCCGACCAGCTGCGCGCCTGGATCGCCGGCGGCGAGGTGCAGCTCACCGCCACTCCCACCAACGTGGCGGCCAACCTCTACAACCGCGGTGTGCCGGTGGTTCTGATGAACGTCAACGTCTGGGGCACCCTGGGCATGCTGTCGCTGCCGCGGCCCTTCGACAGCCTGTCGGACCTGGCCGGGCGCCATGTCGGCGTACCCTGGCGCGGCGACATGCCCGACCTGGTGCTGCGCTACCTGCTCGCTCGTCAGGGGCTCGAGGTGGGGCGCGATCTGCGCATCACCTACCACGCCAGCCCCTTCGAGACGGTGCAGATGTTCCTCGCCCGGCGCCTGGATGCCGCGGTGCTGCCCGAACCGATGCGTACCGCCACCCGGCTGCAGGGGGCCTCGCTGGGCATCGAGCCCGGGGAGCTGGACCTGCAGCGGGAGTGGGCGCGGCTCACCGGCGGCGCCGCGGCGCTGCCCCAGGCCGGGGTGATCTGCCGTCGCGAGCTGCTGGAGGCACATCCCGACTGGGTCGCCGCCGTCCAGGCGGCGGTGGCCGAGGCGGTGCCCTGGGTCAATGCCGAGCCCGCCGCGGCGGCGCGCCTGGGGGCGGAGCAGTCGCCGCTCTCGGCGCCGGTGTTCGAGGGGGCCATTGCCCGCACCCGGCTCGAGATGCAGACGGCCGCTCAGGCCCGTCCCGCCCTGGAGGCCTTCTTCGGCGCCCTGGCCGAGCTGTCGAGCGGCTTCATCGGCGGCGGGCTGCCCGACGACGCCTTCTACCTGGCCGATGGCTGACCGGCCCTCCCCGAGCTCAAGGAGCTGACATGACCCCACCCCTGGATAGCTCCGCCCCGCCGCGGCTGCCGGTCCTGGCCTATGCCTTCCGGCCCTTCTTCCTGCTGGCGGCCCTGTATGCGCCGCTGGCGCTGCTGCCCTGGGTGGGCGGCATGCTGCAGCTGTTCAGTCTGGACCTGGGCATGCCGCCCATGGCCTGGCACGCACACGAGATGCTGTTCGGCTTCGTGGCCGCCGCGCTGGCCGGCTTCCTGCTCACCGCGGTGCCCTCCTGGGCGAGGGTCGAGCCGTTGACCGGCGCCCCCCTGGCGGCCCTGGTGCTGCTGTGGCTGGCCGGGCGCAGCGCCTTCTGGCTGGCCGGCACCCTGCCGGGCTGGCTGGTGGCGCTGGTCAACCTGGCCTTTCCGCTGGTGGTGCTGGGCTGGGCGCTGCCGGCGCTGCTGTCACCGGAGGGACGCCGTCACCTCAGTTTGGGCGTGCTGCTGGGGGGCGTTCTGCTGGCCCAGCTGGGCTTCTATCTGGCCTGGCTCGCGCCGCTGTCGCTGCCGTTCGGCCTGCTGGACCCGCTGCACCTGGCGGCCAACCTGCTGCTGATCATGATCGCGGTGACCGCCACGCGCATCGTGCGGGTGGTGGCCATGGCGGCCGTCCAGGCCAGCGGCGCCGAACGGCCGCTGCGCTTCACCTCGGCCCGTGAGCACCTGGCTGTGGCCACGCTGTGCCTGTTCGCCCTGGCGGACTTCCTGGCGCAGGGGCATCCGGTGACCGGCTGGATCGCCCTGGCGGCGGCGGCGGCCCAGGCGGACCGCCTCTCCGAGTGGCCCTGGGGGCGGGCCATGGGGCGGCTTTACCTGCTGCTGCTGACCCTGGCTTACGCCTGGCTAACCCTGGGCTTGGTGCTGGTGGGGGTCACCGCGCTGGTGGAGAGCCTGCCCGCCTATGCCGGCCGTCATGCGCTCTTCCTGGGTGCCATCGGTACCGCCGTGCTGGCGGTCTTCTGCATCGCCGGCCTGCGCCATACTGGGCGGTCGCTCGAGCTGCCGCGATCGATCTGGCTGGCCCTGGCCTGCCTGCTGCTGGGCACGGCGCTGCGCACCGGCGTCCCGCTGCTGTGGCCCCAGCAGTATCTGGTGGTGAGCGTGGTGGCCGCGGCGGCACTGTGGCTGCTGGCCTTCCTGGGCTATGCATTCGGCTACGCGCGGATGCTGCTCAGCGCACGCCCGGACGGCCTGCCGGGATAGTCGTCCGTCCGGTCGCCGAAGCGGCTGGGAGTGGCCAGGGTTGGGGGAAGCGTAGAAAGCGGTAAGTGGCTTCCTCCGACCCGGGCATGCTAGGTTTCTGATGGACCCGGAGCAGCCCGGTCTCCCCAATAATCACAAGCAGTCCGGCTTCAGGACGGAGGAATACCATGCGAGCTCTCAAGTATGCAGTGGCCGCGTCGCTACTGGTCACGGCCCCCATGGCGGCGGCCCAGCAGCTTTCCATCGCCACCGGCGGCACCGGGGGCGTCTATTACCCCTACGGCGGCGGCCTGGCCGAGCTGATCAACAACCATATCGAGGGAGCCAGCGCCGTGGCCGAGGTCACCGGTGCCTCGGTGGAGAACATGGGGCTGGTGTGGCGCGGTGATTCCGACCTGGCCCTGGCCCTGGCGGACACCGTCTTCCAGGCCTACAGCGGCACCGGCGATTTCGAGGGTCGCCAGTTGGAGAACATCCGCGCCCTGGCCTCCATCTACCCCAACGCCGTGCAGCTGGTGACCCTGGCCGATTCCGGGGTCGAGTCGCTGGATGACCTGCGCGGCAAGCGGGTCTCGGTGGGCGCGCCGGGCAGCGGCACCGAGCTCAACGCCCGCGCCCTGCTCGAGGCCAACGGCATCAGCTACGATGACTTCCGGCCCCAGCGGCTCAACTTCAACGAGACCGCCGACGCCATCCGTGACGGCGATATCGACGCCGGCTTCTGGAGCGTGGGGCCGCCCACCAGCTCGATCCTCAACCTGGCCACCACCCGCGATATCCGCCTGATCGGCTTTTCCGACGAGGAGATCGCCAATGCCCGCGAAGCGGAGCCGGTGTTTGCCGCCTATGAGCTGCGTGCCGGCCTCTACGACGGCATGGATGAGGCGGTGCAGACCATCAGCATCCCCAATGTGCTGGCGGTGAGCAGCGAGATGGATGAGGAGCTGGCCTACCAGGTCACGCGCATCCTCTTCGAGCACACCGATGAGCTGATCGCCATCCACCCGGCGGCCAATGACACCACCGTCGAGTTCAGCGTTACCTCCACGCCGATCGCCTTCCATCCCGGCGCACTGCGCTACTACGAGGAGGTGGGTGCCGAGGTTCAGGACCATCAGCGCCCCTGACCGCTGACTCACCGGGCACTCGTGATGCTTGCCGCCCATTGCCATCAGCGTCGCCGTGACGTCGCTGCGGCGACGCTGCACCTGATGGCAGGCTGTCTGCTGTGCCTGGCCGTCGGGTCGGCCGCGGCGTTGGCCGCCGACGCCCCGCCCGCTGATCGGCCGGCCTGGCTGGAAGTCCACCGCGATGACGGTCGTGTGATCGCATCGCTGCCTGTGGCCGAGGGCGAGGCCTGGTGCCTGGAGTGGAACCACTCGGTCACCGGCATTCGCGTGCAGGACTGCTATCGCAATCGCGCCGGTCAGATGGTCCTCGAGCGCAGCCACCAGCCCGACTTCGCCGCCGGACTCGGCCATGTGCCCGGGCGCGGTCGCCAGGTCTCCGACGGCGAGGGCGGCTACTGGATCGAGGACATCGACGAGCCGGTGCCCGACAATCGCTACCGGCTGCGGGTCGGCTCGCCCGAGGTCGATCACCGACTGCTTCACGATGGGCATCGGCTCAGCCTCAGCGACCAGGCGGCCGGTGAACGGGTGATCATCCAGCTGCGCCCCTGAACTCCCTGAGAGACGTGCATGAGCGAATCTGCCAAGCCTTCCGTCACCGTACCTGGTGGCAATGCCATCCAGCCCCGCCCGATCCTGTGGTTGATCACCCTGGTCGCGGTGGGGCTGTCGCTGTTTCAGCTCTACTCCGCCGGTATCCAGCCGCTGGGGCTCTTCTACCAGCGCAGCATCCACCTGATGCTGATCATGCTGCTGGCCTTCCTGATCTTTCCGGTGTTCGGCCCGAACCGTCGGCGCGGCGCGCTGGGCTGGCTTATCGACGCGGCCTTCTTCGCCGGGGCGCTGGTCACCGGCGGCTATCTGGTGCTCTACCTGGACGAGATCATCCGTCGCGCCGGCTTCTGGAGCCAGACCGATATCCTGGTCGGCTGCATCGCCGTGGTCACCGTGCTGGAAGCCAGCCGCCGGGCGGTGGGCCTGGGCATGACCCTCATTGGCGTCATCGCCATCCTCTACGCCTTCGCCGGTCCACGCGGCGAGCTGCCCTGGCTGGGGCAGTTCCTGCCCGGCATCCTCGAGCACCGCGGCTACAATATCGACCGCGTGGTCGGCCAACTCTACCTGGGCCAGGAGGGCATCTTCGGGCTGCCGCTGGGGGTGGCGGCCACGTTCATCTTCGTCTTCGTGCTGTTCGGTGCCTTCCTGGAGAGTACCGGCGCCGGCAAGTTCTTCATCGACCTGGCCTATGCCGCCACCGGTCGCCAGCGGGGCGGGCCGGCCAAGGCAGCGGTGCTCGCCTCCGCCGGCATGGGCTCGATCTCGGGCAGTGCCATCGCCAACGTGGTGACCACCGGTGCCTTTACCATCCCGCTGATGAAGCGCCTGGGCTACAAGCCCCACCAGGCCGGCGGCATCGAGGCGGCGGCCTCCACCGGCGGGCAGATCATGCCGCCGCTGATGGGCGCTGGCGCCTTTTTGATCGCCGAGTACACCGGGGTTCCCTATCTGGAGGTGGTCAAGGTCAGCATCCTGCCGGCAATCATGTATTTCGCCACCGTTTATCTGTTCGTGCACATCATCGCCCTCAAGCAGGGCATGCAGGGCATGGCGCGCTCGGAGCTGCCGCAGATGCGTCAGGTGATGCGCGACGGCTGGCACTTCCTGCTGCCGCTGGGGGTGCTGGTCTACCTGCTGGTGATGAACATGTCGCCGATGCGGGTGGGTTTCTATGCGGTGGTGACCATGGTCGTCGTGGCAGTGCTGCGCTATGCGATCTGGTTCCTGTTTATTGCGCCCCAGCAGGGCCAGCCGGTGACCCTGGCCAGCGTCTGGCGGGTGGTGCAGGCCGGTCTGCTCAAGCTGGTCGAGGGCCTGGAACTCGGCGCCCGCAACGCAGTGGCCGTCTCCATGGCCTGCGCGGTGGCCGGCATCATCGTCGGCATCGTCGGCCTGACCGGCCTGGGGCTCAAGTTCTCGGCCATGATGATGGCGTTTTCCGGCGGCAATATCGTGCTGGCGCTGCTGATGGTGCTGCTGGCCAGCCTGGTGCTGGGCATGGGCCTGCCGGTGACCGCCAGCTACATTGTGCTGATCGTGCTGGTGGGCCCGGCGCTGACCGCCGAGTTCGGCATCCCGCTGCTGATCGCCCACCTGGTGGTGTTCTGGTACTCCCAGGACTCCAACGTGACGCCACCGATCGCCCTGGCCGGCTTTGCCGGGGCGGCCATCGCCGGCAGCAAGCCCATGGAGACGGGTTTCCAGGCCTGGAAGTTCGCCAAGGGGCTCTACCTGATCCCGATGTTCATGGTCTTCAATCCCGAGATCATCGTCGGCGGGCCCTGGCCGGTGGTGATCTGGAACGGGGTGATCGCGATCCTGGCGCTGGGCGCCTTCGCCGCGGCGTTGGAAGGTTACCTGTTCACGCGCATGTCGTGGCTGCCGAGGCTGGCCATCGTGCCGGCCATCGTGGCGGTGTTCTACCCGGACCTGCGTCTCGAGGTGAGCGGGGTGGTGGTGATGGCCCTGGCCATCGGCGGCAACTGGCTGGCCAGCCGACGGGAGGCGGCAGAGGCGAGGTTGGGCTCGCGGTGACGACGACTGGCTGTCGTGGCCTGCCCGGCTGGTCAAGGTGACGGCGCCTGCGGGCGCCGTTAGAATACTTGCCCTTCGCTTTTCCGCACCTTTTTCGGGAGCCGTCTATGCAGTCCGAACAGTCGCCGAAGGTTGGCGTGATCATGGGATCGAAGTCCGACTGGCCGGTCATGGAGCATGCCGTGGCGATGCTCGAGCGCCTGGGCGTACCCTGCGAGACCCGGGTGGTCTCCGCCCACCGCACCCCCGACCTGCTGTTCGACTATGCCAAGTCCGCCGCCGAGCGCGGCCTTTCGGTGATCGTGGCCGGGGCCGGCGGCGCGGCCCATCTGCCAGGCATGGTGGCCTCCCAGACCGCGCTGCCGGTGCTCGGCGTGCCGGTGGAGTCCAAGGCCCTCAAGGGGCTCGACTCGCTGCTCTCCATTGTGCAGATGCCCGGCGGCATCGCCGTGGGGACGCTCGCTATCGGCAAGGCCGGGGCCACCAACGCCGGACTGTTGGCCGCCCAGATCGTCGGCTTGCAGGACGCCAAGGTGCGGGCGGCGGTGGAGGCCTTCCGTGCCGAGCAGACCCAGGCGGTGCTCGACAATCCCGATCCCCGTCCCCAGCCCTGATAGAGAGACGAGTGAGGAGTAGGTCGTGGAAAAACCCCTGAATATCGGCGTCCTCGGCGCCGGCCAGCTCGGCCGCATGCTGGCGCTGGCCGGCTATCCGCTGGCCAACCGCTTCACCTTCCTCGATACCACCGGCCATCCCAGCGCCGGCATCGGTGATGTCATGGTGTATACCGACCAGCATCATCTCGAGGACTTTCTGGCTGGCGTCGACCTGGTCACCTACGAGTTCGAGCACCTGCCGGTGTCGCTGGTCCGTGCCATCGAGGAGATCAAGCCGGTCTATCCCTCCAGCGAGGCGATCCGCATCTGTCAGAATCGCGCCGAGGAGAAGGCGCTGTTCGATCGGCTGGGCATTCCCACCCCGGCCTACCGCCTGGTGGAGCACGCCGACGAGCTCGAGGCGGCGGCCCGCGAGCTGGGCTGCCCGGTGGTGGCCAAGTCGGTCACCGAGGGCTACGACGGCAAGGGCCAGGCGGTGATCCGCGACCCCGCCGAGGCGGCGGATGCGTGGCGTGCGATCAACCACCCGAAGCTGATCGTCGAGTCCTTTGTGGACTTCGTGCGGGAGGTGTCGATCATCGCCGTGCGCGGCCGCGACGGTGAGGTGGCCTTCTACCCCATGGCCGAGAACCAGCACGTGGACGGCATCCTGCGCTACTCCATCGCGCCCTTGCCCGACCTGGACGAGAGCGTGCAGCAGACCGCCGACGGCTATATTCGTGCGCTGCTCGATGAACTCGACTACGTGGGGGTGCTGACCCTGGAGCTCTTCCAGTGCGCCGACGGCAGCCTGCTGGCCAACGAGATGGCGCCCCGGGTACACAACTCCGGCCACTGGAGCATGGACGGGGCGGTGACCAGTCAGTTCGAGAACCACCTGCGCGCCATCCAGGGGCTGCCGCTGGGCGACACCGCCGCCCGCCTGCCCACCTGCATGGTCAACGTGATCGGCCGCGAGGGCGACCCGGCGGCCATCCTTGCCCTCGATGACGCCCACCTGCACCGCTACGACAAGAGCGAGCGCCCCGGGCGCAAGCTGGCCCATGTCAACCTGCTGGCGCCGACCCACGCCGAACTGCTGGAGAAGGTACGCGCCTGCGCGGCCCTGCTGCCCGACGCCCCGGCGCCGCGCTTCAGCTTCGAGTAGTCGGCATTTCCCCGCTACGCAGAAGGCCCCGCCATGCGGGGCCTTCTGCGTTCAGGGAATGGAGAGGGCGATAGAGGGCGTCCATAATGGCAAGGACCCCGTTTGGGGCCCTTGATGGTAGCGACTCGCTTGAGTGTTTATCGGAGCGTAGCCCTGCTTGCCCCCAAGCGGCCTGATGCACGGTACCCGAGGTAGCCGCATCCCAGGCCCACCAGCACCAAGAGCAGCAGCACCCAGTAGGGTGTGTAATAGGTGGTATAGACCTCCCATCCCATCAGGCCGAGCACCGCAGAGAAAGCCGTGGTGGCGCCCACCAGGTGGCCACCGAGGGTGCCGGCGGAGGCGAACATCAATGCCCCGGTCAGTGCCAGGATTACCAGAGCCCAGCGCCGGGCGCCATCGAAGGCAGCGTCGCCGGCCCGCCATACCAGCACGGTGAGCATGGTAAAGACACCCAGCGACCAGAAGGCCATCAGGATATGGTTGCGCGCCAGGGGGCTAGCCAGGTTGGCCGCCATGGGCCAGATCAAGAAGCCGATGACCAGGGTCGCCAGGGCGCCCAGCAGGCTCAGCACCAGCACCGGCAGCAGGGCGGCGCGGCTGAGTTCGGCCAGGCGGCCGGGCAGCAGAGCGCCGACCAGAATCATCAGGGTCGCGAGTGCCCAGAACCCGATCGGGAAGTGGGAAAGCATGGCGTGAGTGCCGGTCATGAGCGATCTCCTTGGCGAATCGGACGGAAGGCGGGCAGCAGCGCCAGGGTCACGCCGAACATGGCGATCAGGCCGGCGACCAGGGTCAGCCACCACCGGGTCGTGATGGCGTCGTTGAACTCCATTTCCACGCCGTAGAGGGCCAGCTGCTTCTCGCTGTGCCGCGGACGAACCGGCTCCCCGGCAGCGATGTTGTCGGCGCCGGCATGGGCATCGCTGATCAGCAGTGGCCAGTTGACCTGGCCCGGGTAGAAGAGCGTGATCTCGGTCCAGTCACCGGACCAGTCGGGCTCACTGCCGTTGAGGCGCTGGGCCTGGATGTCGGCGTCGCGACCGAAACCCAGCGAGTAGGGATGGGAGACATAGTGCCAGCGGCTGCCGGTGGCATCGCGATGGACGGCGATACCGAGTTCGTAGCGCCCCTGTTCGCGAAAGGCCTTGTCATCCAGTGGGCTGCCAGTATCCATGGCGCGCACCAGGGTCACGTCCCAATGACCATCGGCCCAGCGGCCCTGGCCATGCACCCGGATATCGCCCCGGGAGCCGCTCGGCTCGCGCAGCAGACGGCGAGGAATGACATCGCCGTTCTGCCAGTCGTGGTCGGGGTCGAATTCGATGGCAAAGTCCTCGGCCAGGTAGTAGAGGCCGTCGAAGTCGTAGTGATTCGCGGCGATGTCCTCCCAGCGCAGGCTTCGCTGGCCCACCGCCTCGGGGTCGAGCATCCAGCGGGGTTGACCCCTATCGCCGTCCCAGTTGGTGGTAAAGGGTCCCGTTCCGCCGTCACCGAAGCGATACTCCCCGACCCACTGGTCGTCGGCAACGTCGATCGGGTTGGAGCGTCCCGCACGCCAGTGCCACAGGTCGAGGAAGTAGCCGGCCTCGCGCTGGGCACTTAGCAGGTCCTCATTCACTACGCTGCGCCAGTCATTCTGGTCCGTTCGGGTGGCCGGTAGATGTTTGCGGATATCGCTGCGGCCCAGGGTCTCGCCGAGGTGAGGGTGAGCACTCACCTCCTCTGCACTGGCCACATCAGGAAAGTAACGCATGCCGCTGCCAACGGTGATGTAGCCGCCATAGCGGCCGAATGCGGGAACGCTGCCATCGTCCACCAGCATGGTGACCCGATCCTCGTAGGCGTTGTCCGGATCCGGCCCGATGGGCGAGGCGCCATGACGATGCCAGACGCCATCCTCGTAGCGCAGCATGTCATGGTAGACATAGGCCTGTTCGGCGGGCCAACGATAGCGGAAGAAGACCTCGTCATCGTTGTAGGCCACCTGGATCTGCAGCAGCATGACCAACTCGTCGGGAATATGGATGTTGCGGTCATGGTCATTCTCGATCACGCCGCTGCCTTGGGTTGCCCAGGTCAGCGCCAGCGCGGCAGGGAGTGCAAGCGCCAGCCAGGGCGAAACCCCGTTGCCCATCTTGTTGGTAGCCATGGAGGTGCCTCGGTCTATGGATATGGTTTGTTGTCGTTATGGGTATCGACGTCAGGAAGACCTTTCCGAATTTCAGTGTGGTTGAGTCGCTGCATGACGCCTTGACTTGGGTCATCCTGCGAGGAGTTAGCGCCAGACAGGGTTGCGTAGACAAAATTGTCAGCAAGACTGAGATCGAGACCATTCCTGGTGGAGCCCTGCATGCCTCTGCGACCTCGCTACGGTGACCTGTTGCTGATTGTCCTCCTCCTTCTGCCGCTGGTGGTGGCGCTCCCGCGCCTGGGCGGCCTCGGCGGGCCGCCCGAGCTTTGGCTGACCTGGGTCGGGCGGGTGACCGGCATCCTGGGGCTGGCCATGATGCTGCTGGCGGCGGCGGTGAGTATCCGCCTGCCGGGCACGGATCGCTGGTTCGGGGGGCTGGCGCGGCTCTGGCGGCTTCACCACTGGCTGGGCTTCGGGGCCTTTATCCTGGTAATGGTGCACGCCCTGGCGCTGGGGCTGGCGGCGGTGCCGACCTCCCTGGAGGCGGCGGTGGCAACCCTCTTCCCACCGCCTGCCCAGGGCGCGATCTGGCTGGGCTGGCTGGCCTGGCTGGCCATGGTGATCTTCCTGGCACCCACTTTCGACTTCTTCGGCCAGCCCCACTACCAGCGCTGGAAACGCCTGCACCTGGTGTCGGCGGCGGCGCTGCTGCTGGGGCTCTGGCATGCCTTCCTGCTGGCCGGGGAGACGGCGCTGTGGTGGCTGCTGGGCATCGCCGGGCTCGGCGCCATCGTCTGGCGTAAGCTGGTATCGCCGCGGGTGTCGCGACATCCCTACCGTGTCGAGGCGGTGGAGCCGCTGGCCCGCGGCGTGGTGGAGCTGGTGCTGCGCCCCGAGGGGGACGGCATCCGTTATGAGACGGGGCAGTTCGTCTACCTCACGCCGCTGGATGAGCGGCTTGCCGCCGGCCGCGGCGAGGAGCACCCCTATACCATCGCCTCGGCGCCGTCGGATTCGCGCCTGCGCATCGGCATCAAGGACCTGGGGGACGCCAGCCACGCCCTGCAGACGGTAACCCCCGGATCACGGGTGCTGATCGAAGGCCCCTATGGGGAGTTCTTCGGGCGCCGCTTCCCGGAGCGCGACATGCTCTGGCTGGGCGGGGGCATCGGTATCACCCCCTTCGTCGGTGGTGCCCGTGGCCTGGCCTCCGGGGCGAGTGCCGAGGGGCATGTCCATCTGTTCTATCTCGCCAACGGGCCGGATCGTGCCTACTATCAAGAGGAGCTCGAGCGAATTGCCGAGGCCGAGGCGGCGTTCGCCTTCACGCAGCACTACTCGAGGGAGCGGGGGCGGCTGGATGAGGCCTTCCTGCGCGAACACTGCCCCGACTTCACCGAGCGGGAGATCTATGTCTGCGGTCCTCCCGCCATGAACGCCTACCTGCAGCGGCTGCTGGCCGGGCAGGGGATTCCCGCGTCACGCATCCATAGCGAGGTCTTCGATTTCCTATGACGATACAAAAAATTGCCTACTCCGTCTTCGTCGCCTTCATGGCGAGCCTCTTCACCCTGGTCTCAGTGAACGCGCTCTCGAGCAGCGATCCAGACGATGCCGCCGATGACGACCTGGACCCCATCACGCTCGAGGAGCTGGCCGAGCATGACGGCGCCGAGAGCTGCTGGAAGGCCATTCACGGCCGGGTCTACGACGTTACCGACTACGTGCCGGATCATCCCACCGAGGAGGATGTGGTCCTCGAATGGTGCGGCCGGGAGGCCACCGAAGGCTGGGACAACAAGCGCCCTGGGGTCCCCCACAGCCCGCGGGCCGAGGGCTTGCTCGAGGCGTACCTGATCGGGCGCCTGGTGGATGAGGAGGGCGAGCCGGTCGAGGCTGCCACCGAGGACACCGACACCGTCGCGGAGCGCCTCTCGCCCGCCGAGGACGAGCGCCTGCACCGGGCGATGCTGGGCCTGCCGCTGGATGGGCGCTATCGCGGGGTCTTCATCGACCGCGGGGTGATTCAGGTCAATATCACCTTCGACCTCGAGGATGGGCACTTCACCGGGCTGGCCTATCGCCACCTGGCCTATCGCGACGACGACTACCTGGCCATGGAAGAGGGGGATGACCTGTATCCGGTGCTGGTGCAGTACCGCCAGATCCTCGAGCGCCTGGAGGGTCAGCCGGTGACCGCCATCTTCGCCCTCTACGAGCCCGAGCGGGTGGTGGACGACGTGGACGGCTACACGGGCGCGACGCTGCGCGGGGCCAAGGTGATCTCGGCGATCCGCGATGCCTTGAACCGCGGGGTCTACGCCTGGCCCTGATGACCTGAGTCAAGGCTTGGTCAGGCTGCGTTGAGGGGCCGGCCTCGCCAAGCCGGGCGGCATGCGGTAAAGATAGCACCACACTGACAAAGCCAGACTAAGGCTCGGCATGCCGCCACTTTCCGCTTCACCACTCCGTCGACAGCTCAGCCATGAGCAGGTGCGCCTGCTCTACGAGCGGCTCTGGCAGCCGGTGCTGACCAGCGTGCTGGCGGCCCTGCTGCTGGTGGCCGCCATGTGGTCGGTGATGCCGGCGGGGCCGCTGATCGGCTGGCTGGCGGCGCTGTTGGCGGTGTCCGGACTGCGCTTGTGGCTGGCCCGATACTATCAGGCGCTGCCTTGCCGCCAGCGTCGACGCCGCCGCTGGCTGTGCCGATTCGCCCTGGGGGCCGGGCTCGCCGGGGGGATCTGGGGGCTGGCGGGGGTGATGATGTTCACCATGGAACATCACGGCCAACTCGTGGCGCTGACCATCGTGCTGGCGGGCGTCTCGGCCGGCGGGGTGATGACCCTCGCCGCGGTTCCCTGGGTGGCGCCGCTGTTCGTGCTGCCGGTGCTGCTGCCACTGCTGGGGCAGTTTCTGGTGCAGGGCACGCCCATGGCCTGGCTGCTCTCGGCCCTGGTGCTGCTGTTCCTGGGGCTGTTGCTGGTGACCGGGCAGCGGCTGAGCCGCATCATCGGCGATAACATTGCTCTGCGCCTGGCGGTGACCACCCGCGAACGGCAGCTGCGCGACAGCGAGACCCGCTACCGCACCATCTACCAGCATACGCCGCTGGGCGTGATGCACTTCGATCGACACGGTGAGGTTCAGGACTGCAACGACAAGTGCCTGGAGATTCTCGGCACCCGTCGGCGGCGGCTGGTGGGATTCAACCTGCTGCGCCATGCCCCTGACGAGCGGGTGGCGGCCGCGGTGCGCGACGCCCTGGACAAGGGCGTCGGCTACTTCGAAGGTGACTATCGAGCGGTCAACAGCACCAAACAGACGCCGCTGCGGGCCTTCTACAATGCGCTGCGCAGCGAGAACGGCGAGGTGGTCGGCGGGGTGGCGATCATCGAGGACTTCAGCGAGCGCAAGCGGGCCGAGGCGATCATTCATCGCCAGGCCTACTACGATGCCCTGACCGAGCTGCCCAATCGACGCCTGCTGATCGAGACCCTGGAGGCAACCCTTGCCCAGCGCCATGAGGATGGTTGCCAGGGGCTGGTGATGTTTCTCGACCTCGACCGCTTCAAGATGATCAACGACTCCCTGGGGCATGCGGTGGGCGACGAGCTGCTGCGACAGGTCAGCCAGCGGCTGCAGGCGAGCCTGGGGGAGGGGAACCTGGCGGCCCGCCTCAGCGGCGATGAGTTCGTGGTGCTGGTGCCGGCCCTGGCCGAGTCCGACGAAATCGACCTGGCCGCGGTGGAGCGCCGTGTCGCCGAGCTGCTCGCCGAGCTGCGCCGGCCCTATGACCTGGAGGGGCAGCGCATCAGCGTCACCCCCAGCATCGGCTACACCCTCTTCCCCTTTGCCGATGAGACGGTGGGCGATGTGCTGCGCCACGCCGATACCGCCATGTATCAGGCCAAGGCGCGCGGTCGGGCTCGCATCTGCTGCTACGAGCCGGCCATGCAGGAGCAGGTCGCCTGGCGGCTGGAGATGGAGCAGTCGCTGCGCCGTGCCCTAGCGGCGGGCGAGCTGACCATGTATTTCCAGCCCCAGGTGAACGGGTGCGGCGAGATTCTCGCCGCCGAGGCGCTGATGCGCTGGCGCCACCCCGAGCAGGGCTTCATCTCGCCGGAAGTGTTCATCGCCATCGCCGAGGAGAGCGATCTCATCGTCGAGTTGGAGACCTGGATGCTCGACGGCTGCTGCGCGCTGCTAGGTCGGCTGCCCGCCGCGGCGCTGCCGAAGCTGTCGGTCAATATCAGCGTGCGTCATTTCGTCCAGTCGGACATCGTGGCGACCGTGGCAGCTGCGCTCGAGGCCCACGGCGTCGAGCCGGGCCGCCTGACCGTCGAGCTTACCGAGAGCATCCTGATCGACAGCCTGGAGGAGGCCGTGGAGCGCATGCAGGCGCTCAAGCGCCTGGGTGTGCGCCTTGCCCTGGACGACTTCGGCACCGGCTTCTCGTCGCTGATGTACCTCAAGCGCCTGCCGCTGGACGAGCTGAAGATCGACCGCAGCTTCGTCGGCGAGCTGGACAGCGACCCCAACGACGCCGCCATCGTCGAGACGGTGCTGGTCATGGTCCAGCACCTGGGCCTGGCAGTGGTGGCGGAAGGGGTCGAGAACACCGCCCAGCTGGCGTTTCTCGAGGCCCGCGGCTGTCGCCATTTCCAGGGCTTCCTGTTCCACCGGCCGATGGCCGAGGCCGACTTCCGGCGCCTGCTCGCAGCGGACGACGCCTGCCTGCAGTGAGCGGCCGCCTCGCCCCGGCTGAGCGCTGTACTTCATGATGCGGGCTCGCTAAGGTCAGTGGATGACCGCAAGCGAACCCTGGCAGTGGCCGACGGCCGAGCTCAGCGCCGCGACGGCCAACCTGATTCTGCTGGGCGTGATCCTCAGCGTCAGCATCTTCGTCGATGCGCTGGCCCGGCGCCTTGGCCTGCCGCGCATTTCGCTGCTGGTGCTGGTCGGGGTGGCGCTGGCGACGGTACAGCAGCTGGTACTGGGCCACGACGGAAGCGCGCCGCTGGGTGCGCTCAGCGAGCCGCTGATTCACCTGGCTCTGGTGCTGGTGTCCTTCCTGTTGGGGGGTGAGCTGACCCTGACGCGCCTGCGGCGCCACGGCTGGCTGCTGGTGGGTATCTCGCTGGTCATCGTGATGAGCGGCGCGCTGCTGGTGGGGGTCGGGCTGCTGCTGCTGGGCTTCCCGCTGGTGGTGGCAGTCAGCCTGGCGGCGATTTCGGTGGCCACCGAGCCGGCGGAGATCACCGAGGAGGTGCATGCCCGCGGCGATACCCGGCTGCGGGCCCGGCTGCTGATGGGCATGGTCGCCATCGACGATGCCTGGGGCATCCTGCTGTTTGGGGTGGCCGTGGCGCTGCTTGGCTGGCAGCTCACCGGCGAGGGCGGCCTGGCCCTGGCCCATGCCGGCTGGGAGCTGGGCGGAGCGCTGCTGCTGGGGACCGCCATCGGCCTGCCGGCGGCCTGGTTGACCGGCCGTCTGCGGCCGGGTGAGCCCACCCAGGTGGAGGCGCTGGCGCTGATCCTGCTGCTTACCGGGCTCTCGGTATGGCTCCAGGTCTCGGGACTGCTGGCGGCGATGTTCGCCGGGGCCCTGGTGGCCAACCTCTCCACCCACCACACCCGCTCGTTTCGCGAGATCGAGCACATCGAATGGCCCTTCCTGGTGTTCTTCTTCGTGCTCTCCGGCGCCAGCGTCGACCTGGGCTATCTGGGCAGCGCGCTGTGGCTGACGCTGGCCTATATCGCCCTGCGTCTGGCCGGGCGCTATCTGGGCGGCGTGCTCGGCGTTCACCTGGCGGGGCGGCAGGAGGCGCTGCCCCGCGACATCGGCCTGGCGCTGACCCCCCAGGCCGGTATCGCCATGGGCATGGCGCTACTGGTGGTCGAGCGGTTTCCCGAGCATGGCACCCTGCTGCTCTCGGCGGTGGTGGCCTCCACCGTGGTCTTCGAGCTGACCGGCCCCTTCCTGATTCGCCGCGTGCTGCGCTGAACCGGCCCGCCCTGGCACGCTGCGCAACAGGCGCAGGCCGTTGGCCACCACGATCAGGCTGGCGCCCATGTCGGCGAATACCGCCATCCACAGGGTGGCATGGCCGGTGAAGGCCAGCACCATGAACACCGCCTTGAGGCCCAGGGCCAGCGCGATGTTCTGCATCAGCACCGCGCGGGTGGCGCGGGAGAGGTCCAGGAAGGTGACCAGCCGGCGCGGGTCGTCGTCCATCAGCGCCACGTCGGCGGTCTCGATGGCGGCGTCGCTGCCCAGGGCGCCCATGGCGAAGCCGATGTCGGCGCGGGCCAGGGCCGGGGCATCATTGATGCCGTCGCCCACCATGCCGGTGGGGCCTTCGGCAACGCAGGCCTCGATGATCGCTAGCTTCTCCCCCGGCAGCAGGGCGCCATGGGCCTCGTCGATGCCGGCTCGACCGGCCACCGCGGCGACGCTGTCCGGGTGGTCGCCGCTAAGCACCAGGGTGCGGATGCCACGCCGGTGAAGCGCCTCAATGGCCTCGCGGCTCTCCTCGCGCAGCGGGTCGGCCACGGCGAACAGCGCCAGGGGGTGCTCCTCCTCGCCGAGGAGCACCAGGGTCTCGCCGCGTTTCCGGTGCTCTGCGAGTCGGGCCCGCAGGGGCGGGATGGCCGCGCCGAATTCCTCGGCCAGGCGTAGGTTGCCCAGCCAGACCCGGCGCCCCTCCCAGGTGGCGATGACGCCACGGCCGGGACGCTCCTCTACCGCCGCGACCGCCAGCGAGTCGATGCCCTCCGCCTCGGCCGCCCGGGCCAGCGCCGCGGAGACCGGGTGGCCGGAGCGCGCCGCGAGCCCGGCGGCCAGGGCGCGCAGCCGTTGCCTTGCGGCGCTGTCCAGGGTGTCGTCGATCGCGTCCCAGTGGCACTGGGAGGGTTCACCCCGGGTGAGCGTACCGGTCTTGTCGAAGGCCAGGGTGCGCAGCCGGTGTCCCTGTTCGAGGAAGCTGCCACCCTTGACCAGGATCCCGGCCCGGGCGGCGGCGGAGAGCCCGCTGACGATGGTCACCGGGGTGGAGATCACCAGGGCACAGGGGCAGGCGATCACCAGCAGCACCAGGGCACGGTAGATGCCCTCGAGCCAGCCGACCCCGAACAGCCAGGGCCAGGCGAGGCCCACCAGCACGGCGATGGTGAAGACCGCCGGGGTGTAGATGGCCGCGAAGCGGTCGATAAAGCGCTGGGTCGGTGCGCGGCTGGCCTGAGCCTGTTCCACGGCGTGGATGATGCGCGCCAGGGTGGTATCGGCGGCGACGCGGGAGGTGCGAAAGAGGAACTCGCGGCCCTGATTGATGCTGCCGGCGTATACCGTGCCCCCCGGCGCCTTGTCCACCGGCAGGCTTTCGCCGGTGATCGGCGACTCGTCGAGGATCGGATGGCCTTCGACGATGCTGCCGTCCAGTGCCAGGCGCTCGCCGGGGCGCACCCGTACCAGGCTGTCGATGACGACGGAGCTGGCCGGTACGCTGCGAAAACGGCCGTCGGGCTGGCGCACGCTGGCGCTTTCCGGCGCCAGCGTGAGCAGTTTGCGGATGGCATCGCGTGCCCGACCCAGGGAGCGTGCCTCGATGCGCTCGGCCAGGGTGAACAGTACCAGTACCATGGCGGCCTCGGCCCACTGGCCGATCAGCAGCGCACCGGTCACCGCCACGCTCATCAGGGCGTTGATGTTAAGGGTGCGATGGCGCAGGGCGATGAAGCCCTTTTTCCAGGTGGGTAGGCCGACCAGGGCGATGGCCGCCAGGGCCAGCACGGCGGGCAGCCAGGGCGTGCCCAGCGCGATCCAGTCGCTGACCTCCGCGACCAGGGCGATCACCGCGGCGCCGCCGAGCTTCCACCAGTTCTCGCGGGTGCTGGGCGCCTCGCTGCGCCGGGCCGGGTCGAGGGGTTCCGGGGTCATGCCGGTGGCGGCGATACGCCGGCGTATCTGCTCCTCGTCGGCATCGCGGTGGTGGACCGTCAGCACCCGACCGATCAGGTCGAAGTTCAGCGCTTCTACCCCGGGCGTGCCGGCCAGGGCGCGGCGCAGCAGCGCCTCTTCGGTGGGGCAGTCCATGGCCTCGATGCGCAGCCGCAGGGCACGAGCGCCCGGGGGCGGTGCCTCGCTGGCCGGGCGAGAAGCGTGGGTCTTGGCGCTGTCGCCGCAGCAGGAATCGCGCATGGGGAACTCCCTCTCATCCATGGGGTATCCTGAATGACACACCCTGTAGTCGCTACAGGGTCAAGCCCTATCGTCACGCCCTGTCCGGGAGGGAACGCCATGAGAGCTGCTGCCATGAAGATCGGCGAGCTGGCCAGCCTGACGGGCTGCCCGGTGGAAACCATCCGCTACTACGAGCGAGAGGGGCTGCTGCCCGAGCCTGCCCGCAGCGCATCCAACTACCGGCTCTATGCCGGGTCCCATGCCGAGCGGCTGCGCTTTATCCGCCACTGTCGCACCCTCGATATGACGCTGGATGAGATCCGCACCCTGCTCGACTATCACGACCATCCGCGCCAGCCCTGCAACGCGGTCAACGGCCTGATTGACGAGCACCTGGCCCATGTGGAGGCGCGTATCGAGCAGCTTCAGGCGCTACGCGGGGCCCTGGTTGCCTTGCGTTCGCGCTGCAGCGGTGAGGCCGATTCCAGCCAGTGCGGTATTCTCTCGGCCCTGGCCCAGCCGGCCGCAGAGGAGATCACCGCGCACCGGGAGTCGAGCCATGTGCCGGGACCGCATGGCAGTCACTGAACGGGGCAGCGGCGTCGTTCAGCCGTGTCGATACACCCGGCGCCCCAGCGCCCAGACCTGGTCGATGGCCCAGCCCGTATCGGCCAACACCAGCAGATCGGCGTCGCAGCCGGGTGCCAGGCGCCCCTTGTGGGGCAGCTTGAGGGCCTCGGCGGCGTGGCCGCTGGCCATGCCGATGGCGCGCTCCAGGGGAATGCCGTGGTCGTGGACGCACTGACCGAGCGCCGCGAACAGGCTCGACAGCCGCCCCGGCTCGAGGCCCACGAAGCGGCGCGCCTCGTCGAACTGGGGCAGCGAGGCATTGGCATCCGAGGAGAGGGTGATCCGCGACGGCTCGACCCGGGCATGCAGGGCGCGGGCCACCGCCTCGGCCGCGGGGACCTCGCCGTCGGCCAGCAGCGCCGGGGTGGTGCTGGTGGTGAAGTCGATGCGTCCGCCCTCCCGGGCGAAGCGCAGCCCGTCCTCGAACAGCGCGGGGGTGCGGTTGATATGGGTGGGCATGAACTGGGCCAGGGGGATGGCGCTGGAGCGGGCCGCCTCGCGCAGCGGCTCCAGGTGCGAGGGAGCATCGCCGGTGTGGATGAAGACGATGCCCGACTTGCCGGCCAGCATGCCGGCGGTGCGGGCCTCGGCGGCGAGGCGGGCCAGCTCGCTCGCCGTAGGCTGGGAGCCGCGATGGTCGCTGATCGCCACCTCGCCGAGGCCGATGAATTCGGGAATGAAGACGATATCGCTGCCCACCGAGCCGGTGAGGGTCACCGGTGGCAGCTGGTAGGAGCCGGTGTAGCAGTAGGTGGTGAGTCCGCCGGCGGCCAGCTCGCGGGCCTTGCCCAGCAGGTTGGCCGGGGTGCGGGTCAGCGCATCGGTGCCCAGGGCGCCGACCAGGGTGGTGACCCCCGAGGCCAGGGCCTCTTCCAGGGCCAGCTCCGCGGTGCGGGTGCCGAAGCCGCCCTCGCCGCCGCCGCCGACGAAGTGCACCAGGGGGTCGACCAGACCGGGGATCACGCGCTGACCCGCCAGGTCGATCGCCTCGATCCCCGGCCCGCTGGCGGGCAGTGGCTCGCCGTCGGCTACCACGGCGGCGATGCGCCGATCGGCGATCAGCAGGTGGCAGAGCCCCAGGGGCTCGGGGGCGTAGAGGCGGGCGTTCTTGAGCAGGGTGAGCATGATGGCGTCCGGTTGCGGGTGAAGAGAAGCCAGCGCCGGTGATAGCCGGCGCTGGCGTTCGCTGAGAGCCCTCTGTCAGAGCTTGATATCGTAGTTGAAGTAGCGCTCCATGATCGCGTCGTAGGTGCCGTCCTCCTTTAGGGCGGCCAGCGCCTCGTTGAAGCGCTCGGCGAGGTCGCGGTCGCGGGGACGGAAGGCCACGCCCACCCCCTGGCCGAAGATGTGCTCGGGCTGATTGATGAAGTCGCTGACGCGCTGGAAGCGGGAGTCCTCGGCCTCGAGATCCATGCGCGACTCCGCCACCGGGGCGTCGAGGAAGGTCAGGTCGAGACGCTCGGCGCGCAGATCGTTGAGCACGTCGTCGCCGCTGGTATAGCGGCGGATCTCCACCAGGTCGCCGTACAGCTCGGAGACATAGTTGTCCTGCAGGGTGGCGCGCTGCACGCCCACCACCAGGCCTTCGAGGCTGTCGCGATCGGAGATGTCGACCTCTCGGCCCTGCAGGCTGAACCAGGCGCTGGGGGTGGTGTAGTAGGGCTCGGAGAACAGCACCCGCTGGGCGCGCTCCTCGGTGATCGCCATGGACGACATGATGCCGTCGTAGTTGCGTGCCAGCAGGCCGGGGATGATGCCGTCCCAGTCCTGCTCGACCCAGACGCAGGTGGCTTCGAGATAGTCGCAGACGGCTTCGCCCAGCTCGATCTCGAAGCCGGTGAGCTCGCCGTCTGGCTGGCGGTACATGAAGGGCTCGTAGGGCAGGTCGATGCCGAGACGGATCTCGGAGTAGTCGCGGGCCTGGGCGCTGCCGGCGGCGAGGCCGGCGGTCAGGGTGGCGGCGAGCAGCAGGGTCATGTGACGCATGAGACTTCCTCCCGGGAAGGTGTTGTTGTGACGCGGGGTTTCGGCCACGAGGTGGCACGGGAACGGACTTGTCGAGTGGTGAAGCAGCGACCGGGGTCGCACAGGGTTACCGCCGGTCAGACGGCGTCATGGAAACAGGGCACGGGCGTGCCATGGCTGCCGGGGTGGCTGCCGGGGAAGGCTATTCGTCGAACCATTCGCTGAGGTAGAAGCTGTCGAAGTAACAGCGATAGGCCTCGCGCGATGTTCGGTGTCGGGGGGAGCAATCGATCATGGACGCTGTCCCGATGCGATGGAGACGGTTTGACTTTCCACAAGGGTAGCGGCGCTGTCAATCCCTCCCCCGGCGGCCGGGGGAGGGGATCACACGGCGGCTGTCTTACTCCTCGCCGAAGTAGCGCTCGAAGATCTCGTCGTAGGTACCGTCTTCCTTGAGCGTGGCGAGTGCCTCGTTGAAGCGCTCGGCAAGGGCGGTGTCGCGCTGGCGGAAGGCGATGCCGAAGCCTTCACCGAAGTACTCCTCGGGCTCGGTGACCATCTCGCCGACCACCTGGAACTGACCCTCGCGGGCGTCGAGCAGGGTGACCTGGCCGACGATGAACTCCAGGAAGACGAGGTCCAGGCGCTGGGCCTGCAGGTCCAACACCATGTCGTCGGCGGTGGAGTAGCGGCTGATGCTGGCGACGCCGCCGTAGTTGTCGGTGACGTAGCTGTCGAAGGTGGTGCCACGCTGCACGCCGATGCTCTTGTCGGCCAGGGTCTCCTCGTTGATCACTTCGATCTCGCTGCCGGCGGGGGCGAACCAGGCGCCAGGGATGGTGATGTAGGGATCGGAGAAGAGCACGGTCTGGCGACGCTCTTCGTTGATGGTCATCGAGGACATGATGGCGTCGTAGTTGCGCGCCAGCAGGCCGGGGACGATGCCGTCCCACTCCTGCTCGATCCACTCGCAGGTGACGCCCATCTCGGCGCACAGGGCGTTGCCCAGCTCGATGTCAAAGCCGGTCAGCTCGCCATCGGCGTCCCGGTACTCCATCGGCTCGTAGGGCACGTCGACGCCGAAGCGTACGTGGTCATAGTCGCGGGCCTGGGCGGTGCCGGCGACCAGCGCCACGCCGAGGATCGATACGGTCAGCAGTGTTTTCATGGTTGGTTTCCCTTTTGTAGTCGTTCGTCCACCGATTGGGTGACGTCGCGCCAGAATTTAGCGCAGCTGCGCCGGGCTCGAAAGCCCTCGGGCGCGGTTTTTCCAACGCCTGTTTGACGCTGACGCCCCCTCAGCTCTGGGGCCTGAGGTGCGCCAGCAGTCGCTTCTCCAGGTAGCGGAAGAAGAAGAGGATGGTGAAGGTAAGACAGAGATAGATCACCGCCACGAAGATAAAGGCCTCGAAGGGGGCATAGAAGCGTGCATAGACGAAGCGTGCCGCCCCGGTGAGGTCCATCAAGGTGACCACGCTGGCAATCGCACTGGCATGCAGCATGAAGATCACCTCGTTGCCGTAGGCCGGCAGGGCGCGGCGAAAGGCGCTGGGCAGGATGATGCGCCGCATCATCAGCGCTTGGGACATGCCGTAGGCGCGGGCCGCCTCGATCTCGCCTTTGGGGGTCGCCTTGATGGCGCCGCGGAAGATTTCGGTGGTGTAGGCCGCCGTGTTCAGGGTGAAGGCGATCAGCGCCGGGTAGAAGGCCTCGCGCAGCAGCGGCCACAGGAAGGTCTCCTGAATGCCGTCGAAGAACACCACCCCGTAGTAGATGATGTAGAGCTGGATCAGTAGCGGAGTGCCGCGAAACACATAGGTGTAGGCGTAGATCGGCAGGCTGATCCAGCGGCGGCCCGAGCTGCGCCCTATGGCCAGCGGTACCGCCAGCACCAGACCGATCAGCAGGGAGACGAAGACCAGTTGGACGGTGACGACCAGGCCATCCCAGTAGTAGCCCAGCGTCTGGGGCGTAAAGATCAGGTTGCCATCCAGCAGTTCATGGAACCAGGCGAGAATTTCCATGGTCAATGCTCCCCGAAGCCGACGTTGTAGCGCTTCTGCAGCCGCGCGAAGATCCACTCCGACAGCGAGGCGATCAGCAGATAGATCAGTGCCACCGGGATCAGGAAGGTGAAGGGCTCATGGGTGGCGCGGGAGGCCTCCGCGGCGACCCGCACCATGTCGGTGAGGCCGATGATCGAGACCAGCGCGGTGGTCTTGAGCAGCACCATCCAGTTGTTGGAGAGTCCGGGCAGGGCGTGGCGCATCATTAGCGGGAAGCGGATGCGACGAAACACCAGCCAGGGACTCATGCCGTAGGCCTTGCCGGCCTCGATCTGCCCGTGGTCAACGGCCATGAAGGCGCCGCGGAAGGTCTCGCCCATGTAGGCGCCGAAGATAAAGCCGATGGTCAGCACCCCGGCGGCGAAGGCGTTGAGATTGACGTACCAGTCCACGCCGAAGCGGTCGTAGAGGGCGTCGGTGACGACGTTGAGCGCCATCTGGCCGCCGAAGAACAGCAGCATCATCAGCACCAGGTCCGGCACGCCGCGGATCAGGGTGGTGTAGAGCGTGGCGATCTTGTGCAGCAGCCAGCTGCGCGACATCTTGGCGCTGGCGGTCAGCAGCCCCAGCACGATGGCGAGTGCCAGCGACAGAATCGCCAGCTGGAGGGTAACGCCGGCGCCTTCGAGCAGCCGCGGGCCGTAGCCGTGTAGGTCGAGCATGATGGAGCCTCCTCAGTACTTCGGCGCCAGAAACTGCTGGAGACGCGGCGACTGGGGGTTGGCCAGCACGTCCTGGGGCGGGCCGGCCTCTTCCACCAGGCCCTGGTGCAGGTAGATCACCTCGCTGGACACATCCCGGGCGAAGCTCATCTCGTGGGTCACCACCACCATGGTGCGGCCTTCGTCGGCCAGGCCATGCATGACCTTCAAGACATCGCCGACCAGCTCCGGGTCGAGCGCCGAGGTGGGCTCGTCGAACAGCATCACCTCGGGGTCCATGGCCAGCGCCCGGGCGATGGCGCCGCGCTGCTGCTGGCCGCCGGACATCTGCGCCGGGTAGGCGTCGGCCCGGGCGGTGAGGCCGACCCGCTCGAGCAGTGCCCGGGCGTGCTCGATGGCCTCCTTCTTCGGCTTGCCGAGCACGTGCACCGGCGCTTCGATGATGTTCTCGAGCAGGGTCATGTGGGCCCAGAGATTGAAGCTCTGGAAGACCATGGAGAGCTTGGCGCGCATGCGCACCACCTGCTTCCAGTCGGCGGGCTCGCGGCCGTAGCGGGTCTGCTTGAAGCGGATCTCCTCGCCGTGAACGATCAGGTCGCCTTCGTCCGGCTGTTCGAGCAGGTTCATGCAGCGCAGGAAGGTGCTCTTGCCGGAGCCGGAGGCGCCGATCAGAGTGATCACGTCACCCTTGCGGGCGGTCAGCGAGAGGCCCTTGAGGACTTCGGTGTCGCCGAAGCGTTTTTTGATGTTGCGCACCTCGAGTGGAATCGGGGTATCGGCCATGGGTGGGGCTCCAGGGTCGGGGCGTATCGCCAATCGCGGCGACGGGCCGGTCAAGCGGGCTGGCACGAAAAGGAGGCGATTCTAACAGGCCCGAGGCTTTTCGACAGACTGGTTCGCCGCTGGTGCCATTCGACCTTGGTCGTAATTGTTGTGGTGTCTGAGCATGAGATTTCTCCGGATTGTTGTTGTTGATTCGAATATTTCACTATGGATTGACGCCTGAGCAGCGAGAGCGGCTCGATGGCGAGGGTCAGTCCGGGGGCGCGCTGGGGGTGACCAGCAGCGCCGCCCGAGCGCCGATTTCCACCTGGGCATTGGGAAAGACCACCCGCAGGGGCGACTCGCCGACCGTGAAGGGGCCGGCGGTGGCGTCCTCGGCGAGACGCGTGCCGGGGGCGAACTCGGTAAAGTTGGGCGTGTGGTCGGGAAAGCAGAGCGTGAAGTCGTGGTCCTTGCGAATCAGCTCGTGGGCGACGCGGAAGTAGACCATGCGGGCCGGGTCATCCTCGGCCGGTGCACGGCCCTCGAGCAGTGCACTCAGCAGCCGGCCCATGGGGGCCAGCGCCGCCAGGTCGTTGTGGCCGAAGGGCAGCGCCCGGCCCAGCTCCAGGGTGAAGGCCTGGGCGGCGTGATAGTGCTTGGCGTAGTGGGAGAAGGTCCAGCTGTGCTGGTGCTGATGCAGCACCGCCTGGAGATCGGCAGCGGCCAGCCAGCGCCACTGTTCGGGCTGGGTGGGAGTCTCGGCGAAGGGGTCGACCACGAAACGCGGATAGCGGCTGTCGCGGATCGCCGTATGCAGGTCGTAGTGCAGGCGTGAGAGACCGGCGTGACGGGCGAAGAAGGCGTCCACGCTGACCATCAGCTTGCGCGCCCGGTCGGGCTCCATGCCGCGCTCGCCGAGATCACGGCGAAACAGGCGGTTGAGATTGGTGGTAATGAAGCGTTGTCCCTGACGGATGGCCTCCAGGTTGCCGAGGATGACCAGAGTGGGGGCGCCGAGCCGTATCAGGCCTGCCTCGAGCCGGGCCAGGCAGTCGCCGAGCAGCTCGATGGGGGCGGTTTCGTTGCCGTGAATGCCCGCCGACAGCACGCAGGCACGGGCCGAGTCGCCCGGGCGGTCGGGGATGAGTTCGAGAATCCCGGGCCCGTGAATCG
This sequence comes from Billgrantia campisalis, assembly GCF_022341425.1. GTDB lineage: Bacteria > Pseudomonadota > Gammaproteobacteria > Pseudomonadales > Halomonadaceae > Halomonas > Halomonas campisalis. The sequence goes on from NZ_JABFUC010000013.1 coordinate 104,447, forward strand.
TGAAGCGTCCGCCGTGAACGCGCCCACTGCGCTCGGCGCTGGTGCGCCCGTCCAGGCTGAGGTCGATCCATTCCGCCAGCATGGTCACTGTCCTGATCCGTTGAGAAGACCCCGCCACCTTCCGGCGCCGCGACCTTTCCGGCAAGCCCCCCGGTCGGGCTGGTGAAAGCGCGGGTGCGATAGTGAAATTCGTGTGGGGAATCCGGCTGGCATGACCTTTGGCCAATGGGGATGGGGCGAGCCGGGGGCTAAGCTGGCAGCTCCAATCATCGGCATCAGCCGCACTGACGGCGAGGAGCCCGGTATGCTAAGCGGTCCGCCTGACAGCGCACTCGACCACGTCCGCCATCTCAATGACCACTATGATGCCCTTGCCGCCGGGGCTGGGGAAAGCCTGATGGCGCGGCTGCGATCAGCCTTCCGGGAGGCGGGCTGCGACCCGGACCGCCTCACCCTGGACGAGATCGCCGGCATCGACCAGCTGCACCTGGGGGGGCGAGCGGCCAGCCGCTCGCTGGCGGCGCTGGGGGAGCTGCGTCCGGGGGAGCGGGTGCTGGACGTGGGCTGCGGCACCGGCGGGGCCAGCCGGTTGCTGGCCGACGAGTTCGGCTGCGAGGCGACCGGCGTGGACATCACCGCCGCCTTCGTGGCGGTGGCCGAGTGGCTCAGCGCCGCCACCGGCCTGGCGGCTCGTACCCGCTTTCTGTGTGCCGATGCCGGCCAGACGCCGCTGCCGGATGCCAGCGTGGACGTCATCTGGTGCCAGCATGCGCTGATGAACATGCCGCATGTGCCGCGGGTGCTGGCCGAGTGGCGACGCCTGCTGGTGCCCGGGGGACGGGTGCTGCTCCACGAGGTGGTGGCCGGCGACAACCGCGAGCCGCTGGCGCTGCCGGTGCCTTGGGCGCGCAGCCAGGCCACCAGCCACCTGCGCCACCGCCAGCAGCTCGAGCGCACCCTGGCCCTGGCCGGCTTCGAAGCACAGGCGCTGCAGGATGTGACCGACGCGGCGCTGGCCTGGCGGCAGAAGCACAGCCGCCGCGAGGCGGGCGCCGAACCGTCCCTGCGGCTGCCGGGGCCGGCTTTGATCTTCGGCGACGACTTCCCGGCCATGGGGCGCAACCTGCGCGACAACCTGGCCGCTGGCAGGGTGCGTATCCTGGAAGGGGTTTGGCGTCAGGCCTGACGCTGGCCGCGTACCAGGTAGCTGAGCGGATGCAGCACCAGCCAGGCGGCGATGGCCAGGCCGATGATGGCGCCGATCATCGCCACCCAGTCGGCGGCGGTGGCCACATAGGCGAGCCGAGAGTTGGTGAAGGGGGGAATCCACCAGAGACCCGAAAGGCCCGCGGCCAGGGCGGCCAGGTTGGCGCCCAGGCAGCGATAGTGGAGCGTGCGGTAGCCGCGCAGCCGGGCCATCAGTTGGACGACCACCAGCAGGCCCACCCCGGCCACGATCGACCACAGGAAGGGGGCCAGGGCGTACATCAGAATGGTCAGTGTACCTTGAATCGTCATTTCGTCCGGTCTCCTCAGGCCTGGCCTTCCAGCACGGCATAGTAGGCCGGCTGCAGCATGCGATCCTTCATCACCCAGGCGACCCAGGACTCGTCACGGGGATCGATAAACGGGAAGGAGGGCAGGAAATCCAGGTTGTTATCGTAACCGAACTCCACCAGCAGCGCCTTGCCGATGCCGGTGATCATCGGACAGGAGGTGTAGCCGTTGTGGCGGGCCGGTAGCGGCTGTTCCTGCATCTGAGCCAGCAGATTGGCCTCTACCACCGGGGCCTGGGCCTTGACGCTGGCGGCGGTCTTGTTGATGGGGGCGCCGATCACATCGCCGATGCCGAACACCTCCGGATAGCGGTTGTGCTGCATGGTGTGGATGTCGACATCCAGCCACTCGCCGCGGAAGGGACCCTCGCGGGCGATCAGGTCGCTCTCGCGGACGAAATCCGGCGCGCTCATGGGTGGCACCACGTGGATGAAGTCGTAGTCGGCGATCACCGTGCGCTCGCCCTCCTGGGAGAACTCCGCCTCACGCAGTTCATGGTGGGAGGTGAATTCACTGTCCGGGCCGACGAAGGCGAACTCCGCCTGACGCGCGCCGGGGTCGATGGCGGTGAGCCGGTAGTGGTGGCGGCGATTGACGCCCTGGTCATCGAAGCGCTGTTTGACGAAGTCGTTGACCCAGGGCTGGCTGAAGAGCGCATCGCCCGGGGCCATGAAATCGACCTGGAAGTCGTCGCGATGGCCGGTATCTTCCAGACGGGAGAGCGTCGTAAAGGTCATCTTCAGCGGGGCCCCGGCGCACTTCACCGGGGTGGGCGCGGCGGTGAAGAGGCCCTTGCCGCCGCCGGTAGCGATCCAGGCGTCGATAGCGTCGCGGGTGCGGGTGGCGCCTTCGATACTGGCGTAGACGCTGCCGATGCCATGGCTACCGACCAGGTCCGGCGACATGCCGTCGATCAAGTGGTAGTTGAGCTGCAGGCCGGTGGCCACCACCAGGTAGTCGTACTCCAGCACGCTGGCATCGGCCAGCGAGACGCGGCGCTGCTCGGCATCGATGCCCACGGCGGGCTGGCGTACCCAGTCTACACCGGCTGGGACGAAGTTGGCGTTGGGGCGCATGGTCTTGTCGGGGTTCCAGACGCCGGAGGCCACCAGGGTCCAGCCTGGCTGATAGTGGTGAATCTCGCGGGGCTCGACCAGGGAGATTCGCGCGCCGTCGAGGCGGCGGGAGAGCCGGTTGGCCATGGCCATGCCGGCGGCGCCGCCGCCGAGGATGACGATGCGGGCGTTGGTGGACAGCGTGCTGGCCTGGAGGCTGCCCAAGGGCAGCAGGCCGGCGGCACCGGCGCCCAGTCCCATTTTCAGGAGCTGGCGCCGATCCAGGCGGGGTGGTTCGAGGGGAGGGGGCATGACAGGACTCCTGGATATCGGGTCAGGCGGTCATTGTTATATCCTTATAACTCTTGGTCTATATTTATAACCGAGTCTTCACACTACTGTCTCTTCATCCTTGGTGTGCGGCAATATGACGCAGGCTATGAAAAAGGCTGTCACCAGCTGCTCTCCCGAGGTCGGTTACTCTGACGCAGACGGCCACCGCCATCGGGCGGTGGCCGTCGTGTGGCAGGCAAGAGGGGAATCAGCCGATTCGCTTGGCGATGGCCCGGCCGAGCGTCTCGGTGCTGCCGTTACCGCCCACGTCCGGGGTGAGCACGCTCTTGTCTCCCTCGGCCAGCACCGCCTCGAAGGCATCAACGATCGCCTGGGCGGCCTCGGGCTGCCCCAGGTGGTCGAGCATCATCGCCGCCGACCAGATCTGGCCGATGGGGTTGGCGATGCCCTTGCCGGCGATGTCCGGGGCGCTGCCGTGGACCGGCTCGAAGAGGCTCGGGAAGCTGCCGTCGGGGTTGATGTTGGCCGAGGGCGCCACGCCGATGGTGCCGGTGCAGGCCGGGCCCAGGTCGGAGAGGATGTCGCCGAACAGGTTGCTGGCCACCACCACGTCGAACCAGTCGGGGTGCATCACGAAGTTGGCGGTGAGGATATCGATATGGAACTGGTCCACGGCGACGTCGGGATAGTTCGCCCCCATCGCCTTCACCCGCTCATCCCACCAGGGCATGGTGATGGCGATGCCGTTGGACTTGGTGGCCGAGGTGAGCTTCTTTCGCGGCCGTGACTGGGCCAGTTCATAGGCGAACTTCAGCACCCGGTCGACGCCGTGGCGGCTCATCACCGTCTCCTGGATCACCACCTCACGGTCGGTGCCCTCGAACATCTTGCCGCCGACGCTGGAGTACTCGCCCTCGGTGTTCTCGCGCACCACGTAGAAGTCGATATCGCCCGGCTTTCTATCCGCCAGGGGGCTCTTGATGCCCGGCAGCAGCTTGCAGGGGCGCAGGTTGACGTACTGGTCGAAGCGGCGGCGGAACTGCAGCAGCGAGCCCCACAGCGAGATGTGGTCGGGCACGGTGTCGGGCCAGCCCACGGCGCCGTAGAAGATCGCATCGACGTCCTTGAGCTGTTCGAACCAGTCGTCAGGCAGCATCTGGCCGTGCTCGGCGTAGTAGTCGCAGCAGGCGAAGTCGAAATGCTCGAGTGTGAGATCGATGCCGAAGCGGGCGGCGGCGGCCTCCAGGGCGCGCAGGCCCTCGGGCATCACCTCCTTGCCGATGCCGTCTCCGGGAATCACCGCGATACGCTGGGTCATGGGGGTCTCCTGTGATCGAGAGGCTGGCCGTGGTTCGGCCGATAGCGCTCTTAGTCTAGCCGTTGGCGTGATCAAGATAATTGGGTCAAATGGCAAGATATTATTGAGTGAAAGTGGAGAGTGGCGTGGCGCAGCTCGATGACCTGGCCTTTTTCCAGCAGCTGGCGCGAGCCGGCACCCTGACCGCCACCGCCCGCGAACTGGGGCTGTCGCTGTCGGCGGTGAGCAAGCGGCTCAAGCAGCTCGAGGCGCGTCTCGGCGTGGAGCTGGCCAGCCGCACCACCCGACGGCTGAGCCTGACGGCCGAAGGCGAGCGCTACCTGCAGCGCGGGGCGGCGATCCTCGAGGAGCTGGCCGAGCTGGAGGAGGCGCTAGGTGAGCAACAGGCGGCACTCTCCGGGCCGCTGCGCATCAACGCCACCTTCGGCTTCGGGCGGCGCCACGTGGCACCGCTGCTGTCGGCCTTTTGCACTCGACACCCCGGCGTGGAGGGGCGGCTGGAGTTGACCAACTTCCCGATGAGCCTTGGCGACCAGGGGGTCGATGTCGGCATCCGCGTCGGTGAGCCGCCGGACTCGCGGCTGGTGGCGCGGCGTATCCTGGCCAATCGCCGGGTGCTGTGCGCCTCGCCAGCCCATGTGGCGAGCATGCCGCGTCTCGAGACCCCGGCGGATCTCGCCGGCCAGGCCTGCCTGGTGCTGCGCGAGAACGACAGCGACTACACCGTATGGCGTTTCCGGCGTCGCGGAGGCGGCGACGCCGAGCAGGCGGTAAAGGTGACCGGGCCGCTGGCCAGCAACGATGGCGAAGTGATCGTGCGCCTGGCGCTGGACGGCCACGGCGTCGCCCTGCGCTCCTGGTGGGATGTGCATGAACACCTGACAAGCGGCGCCCTGATCGAGCTGCTGCCTGAGTGGCAGGGGGTGCGCGCCGACTTCCACGCCGTCTATCAGCAGCGCCGGCATGTGCCGGCGCGGATTCGCGCCTTCATCGACTTCCTCGAGGTGCAGCTGCCGGGGCGAGTGCCGGCGCTTAGCGGTTGACGAAGTAGTCGCCTACGGCCTCGATCACCCGCTCGATATCGGCGTCGTCGAGGTCGCGATGGGTCACCAGTCGGGTGGCGTAGAGCACCTCGATCAGGATGCCCCGCTCGCGCAGCCACGCCTTGAGCGGCGCGGTATCCGCCTGCGGCACCCGCAGGAAGACCATGTTGGTGGCGCGGGACAGCACCTCGACGCCGTCGATGCCGGCCAGGCCCTCGGCGAGGCGCGCGGCGCGGCGATGGTCGTCGGCCAGCGCCGCGACGTGATGATCCAAGACGTGGTGGCAGGCCGCCGCGATGATGCCGGCCTGGCGCATGCCGCCGCCGAGCATCTTGCGCCAGCGGCGCGCCGCCTCGATCAGCGGCGCTGGGCCCACCAGCACCGAGCCTATCGGTGCCCCCAGCCCCTTGGAGAAGCACAGCGAGACGCTGTCGAAGGGGGCGCAGAGCTCGGCCAGCGGCGTGTCGCTGGCCACCACGGCGTTGAACAGCCGCGCGCCGTCCAGATGGGTGGCCAGGCCGTGCTCCCGGGCCAGGTCGGTGGCCGCCGTCACGTAGCCGGGGTCGAGCACCTTGCCGCCGATGGTGTTCTCCAGCGCCAGCAGGCGGGTGCGGGCGAAGTGGACATCCACCGGCTTGATGGCGGCGGCGATCGCCTCCAGGGGCAGCGAGCCGTCCTCGGCGTGGGCGATGGGCTGCGGCTGGATGCTGCCCAGCACGGCAGCGCCGCCGCCCTCGTACTTGTAGGTATGGGCCTGCTGACCGGCGATGTACTCGTCGCCGCGCTGGCAGTGGGCCAGCAGGGCAGCGAGGTTGCTCTGGGTGCCGGAGGGGAACAGCAGCGCCGCGGGCTTGCCGGCCCGTTCGGCCACGGCGCGCTGGAAGGCGATGACGCTGGGGTCGTCGCCGAGCACGTCGTCGCCCACCGGGGCCTCGGCCATGGCGGCGCGCATGGCCGGGGTGGGGCGGGTCACGGTATCACTGCGCAGATCGATCATGGGGCCCTCGTGGGTCGCTGTCATCAGGGTTGCCCCGGTGTGGGGGCGGGCCGCCGACGGTCAGGGCTAGCCGGGGCAGCGGGTCCTGGCGAAAGTAGCGGGTGAGCAGGTCGTAGAGCGCTGGGTAGGCCTCCTGCAGCAGGTCGGGGGCGGTGAAGAAGGCCTCGCAGCACACCGCGAAGCACTCGCCGGGGTGGCTGGCGGCATAGTCGTCGATGGGGGTGGCCTCGCCGCGCGCGAGGCGCGCCTGGAGGTCGTCCCACACGCCCATGAACACCCGGTGCCACTCCCGTGGGTCGATGTCGCGGGACAGCGGTGGGAAGCCATCGACGTCGAGCGAGTTGCCCAGGTCGAGCTTGTGGGCCAGCTCATGAATCACCACGTTGAAGCCGCTGAAGTCGCCGCTCTCCATCAGGTCGGGGAAGGCCACCACCACCGGGCCCTGGGAGGAGGTCTCGCCGGCGCGCTCGTCGACGTACTCGTGCATCACGCCGAATTCGTCCATCTCCTCCACCTGGCGGCGGAAGGCCTCGGGTAGGATCAGGATCTCGTGAACGCCGCTGAAGGCGTCGTCGTGTTCGTCGTCGCTCCAGCCCAGGGTCATCAGGCAGCCCTGGGCGGCCAGCGCCAGCTGGGCCGGCAGGTCGAAGGGCGTGCTCTCGGCCAGTTCCGGGTGCAGGCTCAGGCGCTTGGTATGCAAAAAGCGCCAGGCGCGCTGGCCGAGACGCTCGGCCTGGTCGTCGGGCAGGGCGGCCAGCAGCGGCAGCCGCCCGCGCGCCTCGGCCCAGGCGTCCGCCGGGAAGGGGTGGCGGTCGGCGAAGCGGGTCGCCCGCCAGCGGCGCAGCCTGCCCAGCATCGGCTCAGTTCTCCTCCAGGTTGGCCCCGGACTTCCACGACCAGTCGCGCCAGCGCAGGTCGAAGAGGTCCTTGCGGCGGTCCTTGAGATTGGTCACCGAACCCTCGGCACGCACCACGGTGAGCCGGGTCAGGTCCAGGTCCGAGAACATCACCATCTCGGTGTTGGGGGTGGTCTCGGAGAGCACCGCGTCGTGGGGGAAGGCGAAGTCCGACGGCGAGAACACCGACGACTGGGCGTACTGGATGTCGAGGTTCTCGATCGACGGCACGTTGCCCACGCTGCCGCACAGCACCACGTAGCACTCGTTCTCGATGGCCCGCGCCTGAGAGCAGTGGCGCACCCGCAGGTAGCCGTTCTTGGTATCGGTCCAGAAGGGCACGAAGAGGATGTCCATGTCCTGGTCGGCGAGCAGCCGCGAGAGTTCGGGAAACTCCACGTCGTAGCAGATCTGGATGCCGACGCGCCCGGCGTCGGTGTCGAAGACGCGCAGCTCGTCGCCGCCGTCGATCACCCAGTCGCGGCGCTCCTGGGGGGTGATGTGCAGCTTGTCCTGGTGCTCGATGCTGCCGTCGCGGTGGCACAGGTAGCAGACGTTGTAGAGGCGGTCGTCCTCGCGCACCTCGATCATCGAGCCGGCCACGATGTTGATGTTGTAGGCCACCGCCATGCGCGACAGCTCGGTGACGAACTGCTCGGTGAAGCCGGCCAGGAAGCGGACCGCCGCCTGCTGGTCCTGCTGGGCGGCGCGATCCTGCAGGCCCATCAACGGGGCGTTGAACAGCTCCGGGAAGACCGCGAAGTCGCTCTGGTAGTCGGAGAGGGCGTCCACGAAGTACTCGACCTGCTGCAGCACCGCCTCCACCGAATCGAACTCGCGCATCTGCCACTGCACGGCGCCGACGCGCACCTGGGTGGGGCGGTTCTCCAGCACCCGCTCGGCGGGCTCGAAGAGGATGTTGTTCCACTCCAGCAGGGTCGCATAGCCCTGGGACTTCTCGTCCTCGGGCAGGTACTTGCGCAGCAGCCGCTTGACCTGGAAGTCGTTGGCCAGCTGGAAGGAGAGGATGGGGTCGTGGATCTCCTTGCGCGCGACCTTGTCCAGGTACTCGGCGGGGGAGAGCTCATCGGCGTGCTCGTGGTACTGAGGAATGCGTCCGCCGGCCAGGATCGCCCGCAGGTTCATGGAGCGGCACAGCTCCTTGCGCGCCTCGTAGAGGCGCCGGCCCAGGCGATAGCCGCGGTAGTCCGGATGAATCAGCACGTCGAGCCCGTACATGGCATCGCCGTCCGGGTCGTTGAGGATGGTCTCGCGCTTGCCGATCAGGTCGTCGTACTGGTGCGGGTTGGAGAAGGTGTCGTAGTCGACCAGGGCAGTCAGCGCCACGCCGACGATGGTCTCGTCGTCCTCGATGGCGATCTGGCCGTCGGGAAATTCCTTGATCAACTTGTCGATGGTGGGCTTCGGCCAGGCACCGCCGATATCGTCGTAGACCCGGTCCATCAGCGCCTTGAGCTGCGGATAGTCCTCGGGGGTGAGGTTGCGCAGGGTGAGGTGCAGATCGTCGAGGGACATGGCGCATCCTTGTTGGTCAGGGAGTCGAGTCGGGGAGTCCTCTGAATGGCAGTCTATCACGCGCGATCCACGCCGCTGATAGCCCGCCGCAGCGGCCGGGTCAGGGTCTGGGCCATGACCACGCCGGCGAGCACCAGGACGCCGCCAATGAAGTGGAAGGCGGCCACCCGCTCGCCGAGAAAGGCCATGGCGATCAGGGCGCTGAACAGCGGCATCAGGTTGATGAAGATGCTCGCCTGGCTGGCGCCGATCTGGCGGATGGCGCGCATCCACAGGTAGGTGGTGATGATCGAGGCGGGGATACCGGCGTAGAGAATCAGCCAGACATTGTGGCCGTCCACCGGCGTCATGGGCCCCAGCAGGTAGCCGGGCAGCAGGAACAGCACCGCGAAGCAGACCTGGACATAGAGCACCACCCAGGGCGGCAGGTCGAGAGGCCAGCGCTTGAGCATCACCCCGTAGAGGGCGTAGCAGGTGGCGGCGACGACCATCAGCGCATCGCCCAGGGCGACCTCCAGCTCCAGCAGCGAGAGGGGGTTGCCGCGCCCCAGCAGCACCGCGACGCCGACCAGTGCCAGGACGCCGCCCAGGGTGCCGCCGAGGCTCGGTGCCTCGCGCAGGATCAGCGCGCTGAGCAGCACCGTGAGCAGCGGCACCATGGCGGCCAGGATCCCCATGTTGGTGGCCGAGGTGGTTTCGGCGGCCACGTAGGCCAGCCCCTGCCACAGCGCCATGCCGAGCAGCCCCAGGGCGGCGAGCTTCGGCCACTCCCGGCGAATCGTTGCCCGATGCTGCCAGGCGGCCGGCGCCAGGAAGGGGGTGAGCACGGCGAGCGCCAGCACCCAGCGTAGAAAGGCGATGCTGCTCGGCGCGATGGCGCCCACGGTGAGTTGGTTGATGGTCATGTTGCCCGACCAGATCAGCACGGCCCCCAGCGGGGCCAGAAAGTAGAGCAGCGGCATGGTGTCCTCGGTACGTTGAAACGAGGCCTCTCGCTGTCGGAGGCTGGAAGAGGGGGAATGGTAAGCTGATGATGACTGACATCCCACCATAAGGAAGTCTGCCATGAACGATCCGAGCGATCCGAGCGATCCGAGCGATCCGAGCGATCCGTCATCGCACGCCGCGACCAGTGACATGGAGACGGACTACGTCGTCGGACAGGACAATATCGAAGGGCAGCTGGGACCTTTCGGTTTCGATGTGCACAACCGGGTCTTTATCGTATCGGCGCTGGCGTCGCTGGTTTTCATCATCCTGACCCTGCTGTTTCCGGCGCGGGCGGGGGCCCTGTTCCAGACCATCGTTAGCTTCGCCACCGGGACGCTGGACTGGTACTTCATGCTGGTGGTGGATTTCTTCATCCTCTTTTGTGTCGTCCTGATCGTCTCGCCCTATGGCTCGGTGAGGCTGGGGGGACCCGATGCGCGGCCGGATTACCACTACCTTTCCTGGTTCGCGATGCTGTTCGCCGCCGGTATCGGCATCGGGCTGCTGTTCTTCGGCGTGCTGGAGCCGGTCTATCACGCCAATGTGTCCTTGCCACTGGGCATTGCCTCGCCTTTCGGGGCCGACGGGGCACTGAATCCGGAGGCGATTCCCGAGGCCACGGCGCTGGGCCTGGCCGGCACCTACCTGCACTGGGGCATCCACGGCTGGGCGGTTTATGTGGTGATGGCCCTGGCGCTGTCCATCTTCACCTATAACAAGGGCCTGCCCTTCTCCATTCGGTCGGCGTTCTTCCCGATCCTCGGCGATCGCGTCTGGGGCTGGTGGGGCCATGTGATCGATATCCTGGCGGTCTTTTCCACGCTCTTCGGCCTGGCCACCTCCCTCGGGCTCGGCGCGCAGCAGGCCAATGCGGGGATGAACTTCGTTTTCGGCCTGGAGGTGAGCGCCGCCGCGCAGGTGATCATTATTCTGCTGGTCACCGCGGTGGCCCTGGTGTCGGTATGGCGCGGGCTCGATGGCGGCGTGAAGAAGCTCTCCGAGTTCAACATGATCATGGCCGTGCTGTTCTTCTTCTTCGTGCTGTTGGCCGGCCCGACCCTGGTGGCCATGAGCGGCTTCTGGACGGGGCTTACGACCTATGTGACGGAGTTCGTGCCGCTCTCGGCGCCCTTTGGACGTGAGGACGACGCCTATCGGCAGGACTGGACGATCTTCTACTGGGCCTGGTGGATCAGCTGGGCGCCCTTCGTCGGCATGTTCATCGCCCGGGTGTCCCGCGGGCGCACGATCCGTGAATTCGTGATCTGCGTGCTGATCATTCCCAGCCTGTTCATCTTCATCTGGATGGGCGTCGTCGGTTCCACCGCCCTGGATCAGCTCTATGCCAGCCCGGAGACCAGTCTGGTCAAGGCGTACGTGATCGACACCTACAGCCCCGAGCTGTCGCTGTTCGGCATGCTCAACGAGCTGCCGCTGACCGGTCTGATGTCGACCATCGCCATCGTGCTGGCGCTGATCTTCTTCGTCACCTCCTCGGATTCCGGCTCTCTGGTGATCGATACCATTACCGCCGGCGGCAAGATCGACGCCCCCCGGACCCAGCGGATGTTCTGGGCGGTGGTGGAGGGCTTGATCGCCATCGTGCTGCTGCTGGGCGGCGGGCTGTCGGCGCTGCAGGCGGGGGTGACGGCAACGGCGATTCCCTTCTCTATCGTGATGCTGCTGATGTGCTACAGCATCATCAAGGCGCTGAATGGGGAGCTGCGTCTCGGAGCCTCAAAGCTGCGCTGATGCCTTCTGCGCATCTGGATGGCCGGCCGTGGGCATCGGCGTGGTGAGAGGGGACCACGGCTGGCCGGGCAATCAGCCGAGCGCGGCGATGCCTGCCCTGGCGACGAGTACGTCCTGGTCGGCCTTGACCCCGGAGACGCCGACGGCTCCGGCTACCTGGCCTTCGACGATCACCGGCACGCCGCCCTCCAGCAGCCCCGAGAGCGGGGCGGACAGAAAGGCCGGCCGGCCGTTGTTGATCATCTCCTCAAAGATCCGGGTCTCCTTGCGCGCCACGGCGGCACTGCGCGCCTTCTCGGCGCTGATGATGGCGGTCATCGGCGCGGCGCCGTCGAGGCGGCGCAGGCCCAGCGGGTGGCCGCCATCGTCGGCCACCACGATGGTGACGGTCCAGCCGCTGGCTTCGGCTTCGCGCTGGGCAGCGTCAAGGATGGTGTTGACGTCGTCCAGGGTCAGGATAGGTTTGGTTTGCATTGTGGTGTCCTCTGTCGAGTGGGTCAGTCGGGTGGGTGGAAAAGGGTGGGCGGAACACAGGGGCTCCGGGCACCGTGGCGCTGGCCACGGGCCTGGTTAAGTCGAACCGGGTCCGCCGTCAGCTCGGCGGGAGCGCCTCGTCGACGATCTCGATCCAGTGTTTGACCGGGGTGCGGTTGGCGCCGGCGAGGTGGGTCTGGCAGCCGATATTGGCCGTCACGATCACCTCGGGCTCGCCCGCCTCCAGGCTGTCGAGCTTGTTGTCACGCAGCTGGGTGGCGAGCTCGGGCTGGGTGATGGCATAGGTGCCCGCCGAGCCGCAGCAGAGGTGGGCATTCGCCACCGGCGCAAGGGGGAAGCCGAGGCGGGACAGCACGCCCTCCACGGCGCCGCCGAGCTTCTGGGCGTGCTGCAGGGTGCAGGGGCAGTGGAAGGCGAGCCGGCGGCTGGCCGCTGCCTCGAGGGCCTCGAGGGGTTCGTCGCGCAGCACCTCGACCAGGTCCCGGGCCAGCGCGCTGACCCGCCGGGCCTTCTCGGCATAGGCCGGGTCGTCGGTGAGAAGGTCGGCGTACTCCTTGACGAAGGCGCCGCAGCCGCTAGCGGTCTGGACGATGGCTTCCACTCCCGCTTCGCCGTTGTCTTTCTCGATATGCGGCCACCAGGCGTCGATATTGGCCCGGGCTCGCGCCCGCCCGGCCTCCTGGGCGTTGAGATGGAAGTCGATGGCGCCACAGCAGCCCGCCTCGCCGACCGGCGTGAGGCCGATGCCGAGGCGATCGAGCACCCGGGCGGTGGCGGCATTGGTGTTGGGCGAGAGCCCCGGCTGCACGCAGCCTTCCAGGATCAGCATCTGCCGTGCGTGGCGCCGGTGGTCGGGGCGGGTGCCGGCATCCACGGGTCGGGGCGGCAGCTTGTCGCGCAGGACACCGGGCACCAGCGGCCGGAAGGTCTGGCCCAGCTTGAGCAGCGCGCGAAAGCGCTTCGGGTCCACCAGGAGCTTGCGCAGGGCGAAGCGCCGGGCGCGTTCGGCGGGACCTCGCGGCACGCGTCTGTCGATCTCGGCGCGGCCGATGTCGAGCAGTTTGTGGTACTCCACACCCGAGGGGCAGGTGGTCTCGCAGCTGCGGCAGGTGAGGCAGCGGTCCAGGTGCAGCCGGGTCTGGGCGGTGAGGTTCTCGCTGTCGTCGGGGTTCTCCAGCATCTGCTTCATCAGGTAGATGCGGCCACGAGGGCCGTCGCGCTCGTCGCCCAGCAGCTGGTAGGTGGGGCAGGTGGCGTTGCAGAAGCCGCAGTGCACGCAGCTGCGCAGCACCCGGTCGGCCTCACGGATGTGCGGCTGTTCGAGGGCCTCCTGGCTAAAGTGCGTCTGCATTCAGACCTCCGCGTAGAGACGGCCGGGATTGAAGATGCCCGAGGGGTCGAGTTCGGCCTTGAGGCGGCGGTGGTACTTCTCGAGCGCCGGGGCGAGCGGGGTGAAGGGGGACGCCACCGGCTGTCCGCTGGCGCCGCGCCAGCAGGTGGCGTGGCCGCCGACCCGGGCGCAGGCCTCGCGCAGGGTCTCGGCATCGAGCTCGCTGCGCACCCAGCGCTGGGCGCCGGCCCAGTCATGCACCACCTGGTCGTCATCGAGCCCCGGCAGCGCCAGCGGCGGCGTGTGCTGGGGCAGCGAGAGCCGCCACAGCGGCCGCGGGTCGTCGCGGGAGAACAGCGCCAGGCGCTGCTCGCGCAGGGCGTCCCAGACGTCATTGTCCGCCTCGTCGCCGCCCACTCGGGCGCGGGTATCGGCCACCGAGCGCTCGCCGCCCTCCAGGCGCAGGTAGAGGGCGCCCTCGAACCAGGCCGCGGCGCTGATCGGCAGCGGCTCGCGGCCCCAGGCGGTGAGCCGCGTTAGGGCCTCTTCCAGGGGCAGCGCAAGGCGCAGACTGTGCACCGCACGGGGACGCGGCAGTACCTTTAACGATACCTCGCTGATCAGCCCCAGGGTGCCCAGGGCGCCGACCATCAGCCGCGAGAGATCGTAGCCGGCGACGTTCTTCATTACCTGGCCGCCGAAGCGCTGCTCGATCCCCCGATGGTTGATCACCCGGGTGCCCAGCACGAAATCGCGCACGCTGCCGGCCCAGGGACGGCGCGGTCCGGAGAGGCCGCAGGCGACCATGCCGCCGACGGTGGCGTCACGGCCCAGGTGGGGCGGCTCACAGCCGAGCATCTGGTCGTGCTCGGCCAGGGCGGCCTCGAGCTCGGCCAGCGGGGTGCCCGCCCGTGCCGAGACCACCAGTTCCACCGGGTCGTAGAAGGTGATGCCGCGGTGCTCGGCGGTGCTCAGCGTCTCGCCTGTCACGCGGCGACCATAGAAGGCCTTGGTGTCGCCGCCGACGATGCGCAGTGGCGCGCGCTCGTCCGCGGCCCGGCGGATCTGCTCGCCCAGCGTTTCGCTGGCGTCGTGGGCCGGGGAGGGTGCTGCTCTGCTCGCCATGCTCGCTCCTGTCAGCCGTGCCCGGGGGGCGTCGCGGGGGCGCGCTCGAGGGTGCGGTACTCCGAACAGCGCGCCGGGGTGGGGATGTTCTTGCCCGGGTTGAGCAGCTGGTCCGGGTCGAAGGCGGCCTTGGCGGCGCGAAAGGTGGCCAGTTCGTCGGGGCGGAACTGGGCGCACATCTGGTTGATCTTCTCGCGGCCCACCCCGTGCTCGCCGGTGATGGTGCCGCCCACCGCCACGCACAGCTCGAGGATCTCCCCGCCCAGCGCCTCGGCCACCGCCAGCTCGCCCTCGCGGTTGGCGTCGAACAGGATCAGCGGATGCATGTTGCCGTCGCCGGCGTGAAAGACGTTGGCCACCCGCAGCCCGTAGCGTTCGGAGAGCTCGGCGATGCCCTTGAGCACCTGCGGCAGCTCGCGGCGGGGGATGGTGCCGTCCATGCAGTAGTAGTCGGGCGACATGCGCCCCACCGCCGGGAAGGCGTTCTTGCGCCCGGCCCAGAACAGCGCCCGCTCGGCCTCGTCACGGGCCTGGCGCACCTCGCTGGCGCCGGCGGCCTCGAGCACCCGGCGCACGATGGCGCAGTCGTCGTCCACGTCGGCCTCGACGCCGTCCAGCTCGCACAGCAGGATCGCCTCGGCCTCCACCGGGTAGCCGGCGCCGATGAAGTCCTCGGCGGCGCGGATGGCGAGGTTGTCCATCATCTCCAGGCCGCCCGGGATGATCCCGGCGGCGACGATGTCGCCCACCGCGCGGCCGGCCTTCTCCACGTCGTCGAAGCTCGCCATCAGCACCTTGGCGGTCTCGGGCTTGGGCAGCAGCTTGACGGTGATCTCGGTGACCACGCCGAGCATTCCCTCGGAGCCGGTGAACAGCGCCAGCAGGTCGAAGCCGGGGGCGTCCAGGGCCTCGCTGCCCAGCGTCAGTCGCTCGCCCTCGATGGTCATCACCTCCACCTTGAGTACGTTGTGCACCGTGAGGCCGTACTTCAGGCAGTGCACGCCGCCGGCGTTCTCGGCCACGTTGCCGCCGATCGAGCAGGCGATCTGGGAGGAGGGGTCCGGGGCGTAGTAGAGCCCGTGGGGGGCGGCGGCCTCGGAGATCGCCAGGTTGCGCACCCCGGGCTCGACCCGGGCGGTGCGCGCCTCGGGGTCGATCTCGAGAATGCGGTCGAAGCGCGACAGCACCAGTAGCACCCCTTGTGCCAGCGGCAGGGCGCCGGCGGAGAGACCGGTGCCGGCGCCACGGCTCACCACCGGTACGCCCAGCGCGTGGCAGCGGCGCAGCAGGGTCTCGACCTCGTCCAGGGTGCCGGGCAGGGCCACCAGCATGGGCAGGGTGCGATAGACGGAGAGGCCGTCGCATTCGAAGGGCCGCAGATCCTCCTCGCGCTCCAGCAGCGGCATATCGGGCAGGTGATGCCGCAGGTCGGCCGTCACCGCGGCTTTGTCGCGTAAGGGGATGTCGCCATCGAGACGTGCGTCGTGGAGGATATTCATCTCGGCTCCCGAAGCGGTGGGGATGCGTCACTGCATTCTAGGCAGACAGTCGGATTTGTGTAAATGGAAAAAATTTCCACGATGTTTTGACGAGTGTCAGCAGCGCTCGACAAGAAGGCCCCGCCAGCGATGCTGGTGGGGCCCTGTGGGGGGGGGGCTGGGGTGGGCAATCAGCCGACGCGCAGCAGCGGGTCGCTGACGCCGATCACGTAGAAGGCCACCATCGCGATCACCCCGGCGAAGACGAGATAGTAGATGGTCGGCAGGATGGTCTTGCGGATGGTGATGCCTTCGCGGCCGAGCAGGCCCACGGTGGCCGAGGCCGCCACCACGTTGTGGATGGCGATCATGTTGCCTGCCGCGGCCCCCACTGCCTGCAGGGCCACCATCATGGCGGTGGAGAGCCCCAGCTGCTGCGCCACGTTGAACTGGAATTCCGAGAGCATCAGGTTCGAGACGGTGTTGGAGCCGGCGATGAAGGCGCCCAGGCCGCCCACTGCCGGCGCAAAGAACGGATAGACACCGCCCACGCCGTCGGCCACGAACTGCGCCATGGCCACCGGCATGGAAACCAGGTCGGCGGCGTTGACGCCGGAGTTGATCAGGATGCGCACCATGGGGATGGTGAAGATCAGCACGAAGCCGGCGCCGAGCAGGGTCCTGGAGGACTCGCTGAAGGCGGCCCTCAGTTCACCCAGGCGCATGCGGTGCAGTACGGCGGTGAGCATGACCACCATCAGCAGGATGCCGCCGGGTAGGTAGAGCGGCTGAATGCTGCCGGAGACCCCGGACTCGCCGAGAATGTTGCTCCAGCCGAAGGCGATCGAGGTCAGCGCTTCGCGCAGCGGCTCGACGGTGCGCGAGGCCACCAGGATGACCGCCAGCAGCACGTAGGGCACCCAGCCCATGAAGGTGGAGATCGGCGCCTTGCCAACCACGTCGTCGAGCTTGATCTCGAGCTTGCCGATCCACTCGTCCGGCCAGGACTGGCGATCGGGGAAGTCCCAGGTCTTCTTGGGCAGCAGGAAGCCGCGCCGTGCCGCCGGGACGACGATGGCCAGGCCCACGCCGGCACCGATCATCGACGGGAACTCCGGCCCCAGCAGGGCGCCGGCCAGCATGTAGGGCACCACGAAGCAGATCCCGGTGAAGAGCGCGAAGGGGGTGATGTCCAGCCCCTCTTTCCAGGATTTGTTGGCGCCGAAGAAGCGCACCATGATCACCACCATGATCAGCGGCATGAAGACGCCGACGATGCCGTGGACGATGGCCACCTCGGCGGAGATCAGGTGAAAGTACTCCAGCCAGGTGTAGCCGCCGGCCTCCAGGGTTTCGGTGATCCCGTCGCGGTTGATGCCGCCGGTGACCCCCACCACGATGGGCGTGCCCACCGCGCCGAAGGAGACCGGCGTCGACTGGATCATCATGCCCACTACCACCGCGGCGAGCGCCGGAAAGCCCAGTGCCACCATCAGTGGGGCGGCCACGGCGGCCGGGGTGCCGAAGCCGGAGGCGCCCTCGATGAAGCAGCCGAACAGCCAGGCAACGATCAGCGCCTGCACCCGGCGGTCGGGGCTGATCCCCGAGAAGCCGTTACGGATCGCCTTGATGCCCCCCGAGTGTTTGAGGGTGTTGAGCAGCAGGATGGCGCCGAAGATGATCCACAGGATCGCCACCGTCAGAATCAGGCCCTGGAAGGTGGAGGCGAGCACCCGGTTGAAGCTCATGTCCCAGGCAAACAGGGCGATTAGGGCGGTCACCACGTAGACCGCCGGCATGGCGGTACGGGCGGGAAGTCGCAGGCCGATCAGTAGCACGCCCGCCAGGATCAGCGGTGTGAAGGCGAGGAACGCCAGTGTCGTGTCCGTCATGAGGTAGGTTACCTCGCTGTGTCGTTGTCGATGGGTTAGCGGGAGCGACCACCGGCGACCGTCAAGCGGGCCGAGGGCACGGGTGGGGCAACGATACGGGGGAGCGGCACGCTCGGCCACTGTTGGTTAATTGGTATTACCAATATGCGGCTAATTCAAGTATCCTTTAACTTTAGCGTATTTTTTGTAAAACAGGTGGTTATGGAAAAGCTCTGCTGTCGGGCGAGGATCGGCATCGATCCAAAGGTTAGACTAATGGACAATTAATCTTGCCGCTGGGCGCACGGCCGACGGGATTGGCGTCGTGCCACAAAGGCTGGCACTATCGACTGACGATCATCAACGAACGGCCGGGAGGCGGCATGGCAAGGGTGCTCTACGACCTGTGCGGTATCGACGAGGGGCTGCGGTTTTCGCCCTACTGCTGGCGCGTGCGCTATGCGCTGGCTCACAAGGGCCTGGATCACGAGACGCGTCCCTGGTACTTCACCGACAAGCAGGCGCTGGATTTTGCCGATCATGACAGGGTCCCGGTGCTGGTCGATGGCGACGAGGTGGTGGCCGACAGCTACGCCATCCTGCGCTACCTGGATCGCACCTACCCCGAGGCGCCGCTGCTGGGCGAGGGGGTGGCCGAGGCGAGGGCGCGTTTCTTCAAGCACTATGCCGAGCGGGCGCTGCAGCCGGCGATGCTGCGCACCATCGTCATGGACCTGCTCAACGCCATTCACCCCAAGGATCGCGACTATTTCCGCGAGACCCGCGAGAAGCGCCTGGGGCGTACCCTGGAGGAGTTCCACTCCCCGGCCAAGGGGCTGTCGCAGCTGGATGCGGCGCTGGCGCCGCTGCGCGGCTGCCTCGCGGCTGCCGACTTCATCGACGGCGAAGCGCCGGCGGCGGCCGACTATCTGCTGTTCGGCAGTTTCATGTGGGCGCGCTGCGTCTCCACCGCCGACCTGGTCTCCAACGCCGACCCGGTCTACGGCTGGCTCGAGCGCATGCTGGACTGCCACGACGGCCTGGGGCGTCGTGCCATGCGGGTGACCGACATCGAGGGTGCCTACCGCTAAGCGCGGGGTCATGACGAGGTCGAGTCGTCGGGCGCAGCCCGACGGCCTTCGGCCGCCGAGACCAACAGCGCCATGACCTCGTCGTCATCCACCTCGCTGAAGTCGGCAAAAAACTGCCCAACCGCCATGAAGCCTTCGGGCACCTGCAGGCAGACGACCTCATCGGCCCAGGCTTCCAGGCGTTTCACGGCGCTCGGCGAGGCCACCCCCAGGGCGGCGATCAGCCGCTCGGGTCGGCCGTGCAGGGCCCTCAGGGCAGCCTCCATGGTGGCACCGGTGGCGCTGCCGTCATCCACCACCACCACCACTCGCCCCTCCGGGGGAATCGGCGGGCGAACCGGCGTGTAGCGCTGGCGACGCTCGTCGATCAGCCGTTGTTGGCGCGCAATCTCCCGCTCCACCGCCACCGGCGAGAAGTGGGAGGCGACATCGTCATCGAGCAGCACCTCGCCCTCCTCACTGACCGCGCCGATCGCGAACTCGGGGCTCCCCGGGGCGCCGATCTTGCGTACCAGCACCACGTCCAGTTCCCCGTCCAGGGCCTCGGCCAGCCGGTGCGCCATTGGTACCCCACCGCGGGGGATCGCCAGTATCAGCGGCTGATGCCCCTTCAGGCGATCGAGGCGCCGGGCAAGCTGCTCGGCGGCATCGAGGCGATCTCGAAACATGGTGAACCTCCTGACGCTTTCTCCTGCACTTCAGTGTAGGCGGCCGTCGTCATGGTGTGATGGGAATCGGGAGAGTCGGTCTTTGATATGTATGGAAAATATTTCCAGTATACAATCTGATTGTGTAGTGTATCGGGTGAGGTATCCGGTCTGCTGTCGTCACTTTGCTGACCCGGCCGGCTCGATGCCCCTCTCTATAAATCCAATAACCGGAGATACCCTGAATGCTCGACACTCCCTCTCGCGGCCTCGTCATCGGCAGCGCGCTGGCTACGGCGCTGGCGGCCGGCACGGCTCAGGCGGCCACCTGGAGCGATACCTTCATCGGCTACCGCTATGGCAGCCAGTTCACCGAGCCCAACAACCCCGACAAGGTGGAAAAGCACATCCTGCAGTTCACCCACGTCAGCGGCTATTCGCTGGGGCAGAACTTCTTCAATCTGGATCTGCTGCAGTCCGACAGCGCCGACCCGGCGCGGGGCAGCGACAGCGGTGCCACCGAGGCCTATCTGGTCTATCGCCACCAGCTGCACGCCGGCAAGCTGTTCGACGCGCCGATCGCCTTCGGCCCGGTCAGGGACATGGCCTTGACCGCAGGCTTCGATCTCAACACCAAGAACACCGAGTTCGCACCGCGCAAGCGCCAGCTGGTGGTGGGGCCGACCTTCAAGTTCGACGTGCCGCGCGGCTTTCTCGATCTGAGTCTGTTCTTCAGCCGGGAATGGAACCACTGCGGACTCGACCCCTGTGGCTTGCCGGGCAACCGCAACAGCCACACGTTCGATCCCTACTACCAGATCAACCTGGCCTGGGGGCTGCCCTTCGAGGCGGGTGCCCTGCCGATGAAGTTCCAGGGCTTCTACAATTACAATGCTGAGAAGGGAGACGACTACTTCGGTGTCTCCACCAAGGCCGAGCAGTTGGTGCGCACCTCGCTGATGCTGGACGTGGGGCAGCTGGCCTGGGGCGGTGATAACACCCTGTGGGCCGGGGTCGGCTATGAATACTGGCGCAACAAGTTCGGCAACCACGACAAGCCGGGGGTGGATACCGATGCGCTGACCCTCAATCTGGAGTGGCACTTCTAAGCGCCGCGCCAAGCGCCGTGCACGGCTGAGACAAGCGTCTCGCCGACAGCGGGCCAGTCACCTCGGTGGCTGGCCCGCTTGCGTTCAAGTGGGGTGGCAGCGGGATGGCGATACCAGGAGGGCGGCAGGGTGCCGGGCTGGCAAGGGGCCGGCTATCGCGAAGGGGGGGCTGAGAGGGCCGAGAGGTGTGGATGAGGGTAGAAGGCTGAGGATAGGGAGTGAGGGTGGGGTGAGAACCTAGGGTGTGAGTGTCGCAGGCGAGGGTGGGGTGACTAGGGTGCGAGAGTCGCCGGCGAGGGTGGGGAGTAGAACCCAAAGCGCCGCCGGCAGGGCCGGCGGCGCGGGTGGCGCTGTGGATCAGGCGATCCTTAGAGGTTGGACTTGACCTTCTCGCTCTTGGTCGCGATGGCCTCCTCGGGCTCGGGCTCCACCCGGCTCGGCTTGCCCGGCAGCACCGCATCGAGCAGCAGGGCGGTCAGGGCGGCCGGCACCAGGCCGGATTTCAGCAGCAGACCGAGCTGGCCGGGCATGGTCTCGGAGATCGCCTCCACGGCGGGCAGGCCGATGCCCAGACTCAGCGACACGGCGATGATCAGCATGGCACGCTGGTTGAGCTCGCACTCCTGGATGATCTTGAGGCCCGCGGAGGCGATCATGCCAAACATCACGATCCCGGCACCGCCCAGCACCGCATGCGGCATGGCGGCGACCAGGCCGCCCAGTTTGGGGAACAGGCCCATGCAAATCAGCAGGATACCGCCGATGGTCACCACGTGGCGGCTGACCACGCCGGTCAGGGTAATCAGGCCCACGTTCTGGGCATAGGCGGTGTTGGGCAGGGTATTGAAGACCGCGGCGAAGGAGGTCGCTACGCCGTCGGCCATGACGCCGCCGGAAAGTTCGCGGTCCTTGGCCTGGCGGCCGGCGCCGCCGATGGTGATGGCGGAGATGTTACCGATGGTCTCTAGGCCCACCACGAACATGATCAGCGTCATGCCGATGATCGCGGTCAGGTGGAATTCCAGGCCGTACTGCAGGGGCTTGGGAAAGGCGAACCAGGCGGCATCGCCGACGCTGGAGAAATCCACCATGCCCAGGGCGATGGCGACCAGGTAACCACTGACCAGGCCCACCAGGATGGAGGCGGCCTTGAGGAAACCGCGGCCGAACTGGTGCACGACGATGGTCACCACCAGCACGAACAGCGCCAGGCCCAGGTTGGTGGGCGAGGCGAAGTCATCGGCGCCTACGCCGCCGGCGGCGTAGTTGAGGCCCACCGGCATCAGGATGATGCCGATCAACAGCACCACGATGCCGGTCACCACCGGGGAGAACCAGTGGCGAATCTTCTTGAGGAAGGCGCCCAGGCCGACCTGCAATAGGCCGGCGACCAGGGACGCACCGAGCACCGCGGCCAACCCAAAGGTGCCCGCCAGCGGCAAGGCGACCGGCAGAAAGCCGAAGCTGGTGCCCTGGACAATGGGCAGGCGTGCGCCAATCGGCCCCATGCCGATGGTCTGGATCAGGGTGGCGATACCGGCCACGAAGAGTGCCACCTGGATCAGGAAGATCTGCTCACCGGTGGTGGCGCCGATGACACCGGCGATGATGATCGGTGGGGTCACGTTGCCGGCGAACATCGCCATGATGTGCTGGATGCCCAGCGGAATCGCCTTGCCCAATGGCGGCATGGCATCGGGGTTCTGGTTGACGGTACGCGAGGGTCGCGTCTGCGTGGAAGACTGCTCTGTATCGGTCATGTCAGGCTCTCAGGCTTGTTGTTGTATGCAGTGGTACATGTTGTGAGCACCACACCTGCTGGTGAATGTACACAATCACTGAAATTTTGGAAGACAACTTGCCAATGTTTTTTACATGGAAATTATTTCCACCCTTTAAAATCAACGGCTTGCCCGCTGTGTGTTGACTGTTTGGTCAGCCTCTCGAAGGCCTCTGCCAGACATCGTTGGGGCGCAGTCCAGGCGGCCGGTCCGTCGTGGCAGGGGAGCGCCGGCCGTGGCCGGCGTCCGGGTGTCAGCCTTCGCCGCGCGCTTCCAGGCGGAAGTGGGCGATACGATTGATCTGCTCGATGGCGGTGCGTCGCTCTTCGTCGGCATCGTTGTCCAGGCGGGTCTCGAAGGCGGCCAGGATGGCGTGACGGTCGCTGCCCTTGACGGCCATGACGAAGGGGAAGCCGAATTTCTCCTTGTAGGCGGCGTTGAGGCGCTCGAAGCGGGCCATCTCCTCCGGCGTGCACTGGTCGAGGCCGGCGCCGGCCTGCTCGCGGGTGGAGTCGTCGGTCAAATCGCCGGCGATCGCCGCCTTGCCCGCCAGGTCCGGGTGGGCGCGGATCACCGCGAGTTGCTGCTCGGGGGGGGCCTCGCGCAGGGTCTGGCCCATGGCCTCGGCCAGCCCGGCCGGGGTGTCCTGCTCGCTTGTCAGACCGCGCTCCCAGGTCAGCTCGGCCACCCAGGGGGAGTGTTCATAGATCTCGCCGTACTGGGCCACGAAGGCATCACGGTCGAGGCTGCTGGGACGCGGGGTCAGGGTCTTTTCGCTCATCTTGGTCTCCACGATCGTTGTGGGTATGGGAGGGTGCCTAAAATGCGGAAGGCTACGCTCGACGCTCAAGTGTATACAAAAAAATTTTGAAATGTATCGCAATAAAGGCTAAAACTGTCTTCATGGGGTGTGGCCCTCGCGGTGCCGCGTGGCCGGATACCTCTTCATCATGATGCGCCGCACCCGGTGACATCGCCAGACAGCTTACTTAGAGACCTAGGGGAGAAACCGATGGGACGCCTAACCACTCACGTTCTGGACACCGCTCAGGGCCGCCCCGGCGAGGGAATCCGTATCGAGGTCTATCGCCTGGAGGGGGGGCAGCGCACCCTGCTCAAGACGGTCGAGACCAACGACGATGGCCGCTGCGACTCACCGATCCTCGAGGGCGGCGACTTCACGACCGGCGAGTATGAGCTGGTGTTCCATGCCGGTGACTACCTGCGCGAGCAGGGCGTTGAGGCCAGCGAGCCGCGCTTTCTCGACGTGATTCCGCTGCGCTTCGGGGTGGCCGATGCCTCCGCGCACTACCATGTGCCGCTGCTGCTCTCGCCCTATGGCTATTCCACCTACCGCGGCAGCTGAGTCGCGCGGGCCTCGAGACGCTGGTCGCTAGGCTCTTTTCGGACAGTGCCTAAGGCTCTTCGACAATGATGCGCTCCAACAACAAGCACCCCCGGTGAGGTTCCCAGAATGCAAGCCTACCTACTCGAATTCGTCAATTTCATGCTGCGATGGCTGCACGTCATCGCCGCCATCGCCTGGATCGGCGAGTCGATCTATTTCGTGATGCTGGACAACGGCCTGAAGAAGCCCAAGGCCGCCGAAGACCGCGAGAAGGGGGTGTTCGGCGAGATGTGGGCCGTTCACGGCGGCGGCTTCTACCACAACCAGAAATACGCCACGGCACCGGCCAAGCTGCCCGATGACCTGCACTGGTCGTTCTGGAAGTCCTACACCACCTGGCTGTCGGGCTTTGCGCTCTTCGTGCTGCTCTACATGGCCAACCCGAGCTTCTATCTGGTCAATCCCAATGCCAACTGGGAGTGGGCGGCCAACATGACCGGCTGGCAGGCCAACGTGCTGGCGCTGTTGTTCCTGGTCGGCGGCTGGGTCGTCTACAATGAGCTGTGCAAGCGCATCAGCCCCAACATGACCCGTGATGGCCTGCTGAGCATCGCCGTGGCGGTGATGATGGTGCTGGTCGCCTACCTGAGCACCCAGATGTTCTCCGGCCGGGCGGCCTTCCTGCTCACCGGCGCGGTGATGGCCACCGCCATGTCGGCCAACGTCTTCTTCTGGATCATTCCCGGCCAGCGGCGCATGGTCAACGCCATGAAGGCCGGCGAGACGCCCAATCCGCTGGACGGCAAGCGCGGCAAGCAGCGCTCGGTGCACAACACCTACTTTACGCTGCCGGTGGTGCTGCTGATGATCAGCAACCATTACTCCTTTGCCTACAACCATGAGCATGCCTGGGTAATCATGTCGCTGTTCATCTTTGGCGGTGCGCTGATCCGACAGTTCTTCGTGCTGATGCATGCCGGCAAGATCCAGCCCGCCTACCCGGCGGCCGGCACGGCGCTGATTCTGGTGGCCTTCTGGGTCGCTATGCCTTCCAGCCAGCCAGCCACCGCGGTGGTGGATGGCGAGGCGACCAGCTTCGAGGAAGTGCATGCGCTGGTCGATCAGCACTGTGTCGCCTGCCACTCCAGCGAGCCCACCCAGCCCGGCTTTGCCGCTCCGCCGGCCGGCGTGGCCTATGACACCGAGGATCAGATCCTGCGTCAGAAGAGCCAGATTCAGCAGGTGGTGGCCAGCAAGTACATGCCGCTGGGCAACATGACCGGCATGACCGACGAGGAGCGCGAGGCGATCGCCGCCTGGTCGGAGTGACCAAGCGGCAGCGGTGGCCGGGTAAAAGCGGCCACCGAGCCGAGCCTGCGCCGGCCTGACCAGGGGCCCGCCCGACCGGCGGGCCCCTTCTCGTGCGGGATGGCTCGGAACCCGGCGCCCAATGCGTATACAATAAGGGGATCTAGGGTCATGCAAGGAGGGATACCATGAATCAGCTGGCAGACCGCGGCGAGCCGACCAAGGGGCGCTCTCGACGCCTGGGTAAGAACGGCGACGGTGCCGAGCGGCACGAGGCCATCTATCGCTCGATCAGCGATGCGATCATCGAGCATCGTCTCAAGCCCGGGGCGCGGCTGCGCGAGGATGCGCTCTCCGAGGTGTTCGGTGTCAGCCGTACCGGTATCCGCAAGATCCTGCAGCGCTTGGCCCTGGAGCAGCTGGTCACGCTGACCCCCCGTCGCGGCGCCAGCGTGACGCGCCCCACCGCCGATGAAGCCAGGGAGGTCTTCGATGCCCGCCAGATGATCGAGTGCGGTCTGATGCCGGAGGTGGCGAAGCGCATCGGCGCAGCGGACGTCCAGGAGCTGCGGGCCATGGCTAGCCGCGAGCGCGAGGCGCTGCGGGCCGGTGAGCAGAGCACGGCCATCAAGCTCTCCGCGGCCTTTCACGAACGCCTGGCCGAGCTATCCGGTAACGCCACCCTGGCCGCCTTCGTCGGTCGCCTTTGTTCACGCTCCTCGCTGATTCTCGCCGTCTACGGCAATCCCGGTAACCTGGGCTGCGAATCCCATGACCACGATGATCTGATCCGCTACCTGGAGGCGGGCGACGGCGAGGGGGCCAAGGCCTTCATGAGCCACCACCTCAAGGAGATCGAGGCGTCGCTCTCTATCGTCGAGGAAGAGGCCGAAGCGCCGGACCTGCACAGCATCTTCGGCGGCTGAGCCAGCCTGTCGCTTCCCTTTCGTGACCTCTCCAAACGCCAGCGCCCCGGACCTGTAGTCCGGGACGCTGGCGTTTGGTTCGTGGCTGGCGGGTTACTGACGGAAGCGCTGGCAGGGGGTCCAGTGCTGCATCAGCAGGTAGTAGGTAATGCCGGCGGGAATCAGGCTGGCGTACCAGGAGACCGCGGAGAAGCTCAGGGCGGCGACGATGCCCACCAGGGTAGCGATCAGCGCCGCATAGTTGACGCCTTGATAGGGACCGGCTTCGTCATACAGCTTGGCGATGTCCAGGGTGCGGCGACGGATCACATAGTAGTCGACCACCAGGATCGCGAAGATCGGGCCGAGGAAGGCCGAGTAGGTCTGCACGAAGAGCTGCAGGCCGGCGGCAGACTCGGGCTGGACCAGCTTCCAGGGGAAGGTGGCGAAGGCCAGCAGGCCGACGATCACGGTGGCCACCGGGAACTTCAGCTTGAACACATCCATCAGCACATAGGTCGGCGGCACCACATTGTTGAGCACGTTGGTGGTGACCTGGGCGAAGGCGATGAACAGCAGGGTGGTCATCAGCAGCGGGGTGTTGTCGACGGCGTTGGCGAACACCTGGATGGGATCGGCGGTGCCGGTGGCCTCGGAGACCATGTAGCCGATCAGGCCCATGAACAGGGTGCAGGGCAGAATCGACATGGCGTAGATGGTGGTCAGGATGCCGGGGCCGGTGCCGTGCTTGTGCTCGCGGGAGTAGTCGCTGACATTGAGCATCATGGTGCTATAGATGCCCAGGAACAGCATGGTGGCGCCCCAGAAGGGCATGCCCCAGGAGCCTTCCATGGTCAGCAGGTTAGCAGAGAGCTCATCGCCGTAACGCTGCACCGTGGCGTAGAACATATAGGTCAGGGAGGCGAGGATGAAGGCGCTACCGATGTTCTCCAGCCATTTGATGCCCTGGAAGCCCATCACCGACAGCCCGATCTGCAGGAACTGGAAGGTGATGAAGTAGAAGATCAGGTTATCGAAGCCGAACAGGGTCGCCGACACCATGTTCAGGGCGCCGGCGCCGATCCAGCTCTGGAAGCCGTACCAGACGATCGCCGGCACCGCCCGCACCAGCCCCGGGATGCGGGTACCGGCGAAGCCGAAGGCGCTGCGCGCCTGAACCATGAAGGGAATGCCGTACTTGTAGCCGGCGGCGCCGTTGATGGCCAGGGCGATGCCGATGACGAAGCAGCCGATGGCAATGGCCAGGGTGGCCTGGATCAGGTTCAGCGTGCCCACCACGCTGGAGCCCATGGCGAAGGTGCCGATCGACACGCAGCCGCCGAACCAGGCCAGGAAGTAAGAAGGGCGACCCATGATGCGGGTCTGCTGAGGCGCCAGGCTCTCTTGGCCCGGGGCCTTGGTGCCGCCTTGGGGAGCGGTCGTGGTGATATCCGGGTCGACTGCCTGCGTCGATGTCGTTGGCTGAGTCATGGTGGTGTCCTCGCTTGGTGTTGTCGTTGAGGGTGGCCCGAAGGGGCCGGTCCATGCGTCGGCGAAATGCCGTCAGGGGCTGCTTAGTCGCGGTTTGGAGTGGATGGAAGGCCCGAAGGAGCCAGGCCGGAAAAGTGTTCGAAGCGCCCGGTGAAGGCCTTGGGGCGCGGAAAGGCCAGGTCGCCATGCTTGCTGGTGCCGAGTCGCAGGGTGACCAGTGACTCCGCCAGCTTGACGGCCGCGGTCACTCCCTCGATCACCGGCAGTCCCACCGCCTCGCTGATTTCGTCGGTGAGGTCGGCCATACCGCCGCAGCCCAGCACGATGGCGCCGATGTTGTCCTGGTCCCGGGCGCGGTGGCATTCGTCGATGATGCGGTTGAGGGCGGCGGCGCCATTCTCCTCCAGGTCGAGTACCGGGATTTCGGCGGCTCTCACCCGGCGGCAGTGGTGGCGAAAGCCGTACTGCTCGAGCAGGTGCTCGGCGATGATGCCGGTGCGCCCCAGGGTGGTGACGACGGAGAAGCGGGTGCTGATCAGGGTGGCCATGTGGAAGGCTGCCTCGGCGATACCGATGACCGGGGCGCGGGTCAGCTCTCGTGCGGCCAGCAGCCCCGGGTCGCCGAAGCAGGCGATCACGTAGGCGTCGGCGTCTTCACGCTCACCCGCCATGACCTCTTCCAGCACGCCGACGGCGCTGATGGCCTCGTCGAAATGGCTTTCGATGGATACCGGGCCGTGGTCCGGCTGGGTGGCAACGACCTTTGTGCCGGGCGCTGCGACTCGGCGAGCCGCCTCGCCGACAGTCGCCGTCATGCCGGCGGTGGTATTGGGGTTGATGACGCGGATCAGCATGGAAAGGCTCCGGGTGGCTGTTTGTGAACAAGGTGTTCTTCTTTTGTACACAATATAGGGGCGAGAGTGCGGGAGCGCAAGCTTCCGCTTTATGCTGGCTTTTTTGGTATTATGCCTTTAAAAACAATAATATATGGTTGTTCTTTAGAGGTTGCGAAAGCTCCCTCTCTCTTAGGCTTAGGTCTACTTTTCCTTCTGTATCGCGCCTATGTTGCGTCTTGGTAATTTAAATTGTATACAATTATTTGGGTCTACCTGTTCTTAATTCCGGTCGGGGTGGATCGTAGTGACTACGACTACGACCTGATCCGCTATCTGGAAGCAGGAAGCGGTCGACGGTGAGGGGGCCAGGCCTTCATGAGCCACCACCTCAAGGAGATCGAGGCCTCGCTCTCCATCGTCGAGGAAGAGGCCGAAGCGCCGGACCTGCACAGCATCTTCGGCGGCTGAGCCAGCCTGTCGCTTCCCTTTTGTGACCTCTCTAAACGCCAGCGCCCCGGACCTGTGGTCCGGGGCGCTGGCGTTTAAGTGGCCGGGGCTGTGGTGCAGGCCTAGCCGATGCATCGTGACGGGGGAGAGGCGTGTTCGGCGGGTATTTTAGTATTGTATACAAAAATGTATTGCCTGGTTGTCGACATGCCCATGTGAGTTGGCATGCTGGGATTTTAGAGGGTGAGAAAGTCGGGGGTGACGGAAGCGATGCCTTCCTCGTATGCCCCATATCCGGCGGATAGGAGGCGGAGGGGCAGCCAGTCGGCGGTGTTCAGGGGATAGTGGTCAGCGGCCTTAGGCAGCGATTATTTTTGTATACTAAAACTTGAATTTCTGTTTTCGGTGTCTTAGCTTCTAGGTGTACGAAACAAGAACAGGCCTTCAGGCCCGCAGTACGCCGCTCCTACAACAAAGACCCCAACAGCAAGGAGAACCTCCATGCGTCACTACACCCTCCCCGTCGCGGCCACCCTGGTGGCTTCCTTCATTTCCGCTTCCGCCGTGGCGGCTCCCGACTCCATTCGAGCGCTGGGCCAGCCGGTCGGCTCTGGTGCCATTCAGAACAACCTTGAGCAGCCGTTCTTCGAAAACTTCGCCGAGCGTACCGGGGTGAATACTCAGATACGCTACAGCCCGGTGGATACCTCTGGGGTCAGCGATGCCGAGGGCCTGCGCGTATTGCGCAATAACCTCTTTGGCATCGTCTCGCTGCGACTTTCACAGATCAGCGGTGACGAGCCGACGCTGCTCGGCTTCGACCTGGTCGGCCAGAATCCTACCTATGAGATCGCCCGGCAGAACGTCGATGCCTATCTGCCGGTGGCCGATGCGCGACTTCAGGAGCGCTTCAATTCGAAGCTGCTCGGCGTCTGGCCGGCAGGTCCCCAGGTGATCTTCTGTGAGCCGGAGATCAATGGGCTCGATGACCTGCGCGGCAAGCGGGTGCGGGTCTACGACAATATCCTGGGTAACTTCATGTCGAACCTGGGGGCCGCCCCGGTGCCGCTCTCCTTCCCCGAGACCCAGCAGGGCATCGCCCGGGGCGTGGTCGACTGTGGCGTGACCGGGCCCAGCTCCGCCAATGCCGCCGGCTGGCCGGAAGTCACCAGCTACGTCTACCCCCTGCCGGTGCAGATGGCCATGAACGGCTATGCCATCAACCTCAATGTGTGGAACCAGTACTCGGATGAGGATCAGGCGCGCCTCCAGGCCGCCTTCGACGAACTGGTCGACGAGATCTGGGCCTATTCGGAAGAACTCTTCGAGGATGCCTCACGCTGCAACACCGGGGGGGAGCCCTGCGAGAACGGCCGGCCCTATTCACTGACCAGCATCGAGGTGAACGAGCAGGACCTGCAGACCGTCAATGAAGCCGTGGAGGCGAGGTCGCTGCCCAATTTCATCGAGCTCTGCGACCGCACCAACCCGAGCTGCTCGGCGGACTGGAAAGCCACCGTGGGTGCCAACCTGGGGCTGTAAGCGATGCGGCCGGCGCCTGAGGGGCGCCGGCCGCTTTCGCTGAGGAGGACAAAGATGAACGGTTTAATAAGAATCTTCAGTATTATCTTCGGGGTGATCTTCTTCTCGCTCTCCTTCGCGGTGAGTCTCGAGACCCTTACCCGCAGGCTTTTCAACATCTCGCTGGGAGGCATCGACGAGCTCTCCGGTTATGCGGTGGCCGTGGCCGCCGGTCTGGCGTTTTCGGTAACCCTGATCCAGCGGGCACATATCCGCATCGATATCATCACCTCGCGTTTGTCGGCGACCACCCAGGCCAGGCTCAACTGGCTGGCCAGCGTCTCCATGGCGGTGCTGGGGGTGTTCTGTATCTGGCTGGCCTATGGGGTGATCGGTGACACCATCGCCTATGGCAGCCGGGCGCCTACCGTCTGGGCGACGCCGCTGGTCTATCCTCAGGCGCCCTGGTTCCTGGCCCTGTTGACCTTCTGCCTGCTGTCGGTGTTCTTCGCTGTGCGCGCCACCCGGCTGCTGCTGCGCCGCGATACCGAGGCGCTGAACCGCGATTTCGGTCCGCGCGGTGCGAAGGAGGAACTCCAAGAGGAGCTGGAGGATATCCGCCACCGTGATGAGGAGGTGGTCACGCCATGACACTCGTCTATGTGTTCCTCGCCTTCCTGGTCATGCTGGGCATGATGCTGGTGGGCATTCCCATTGCCGTGGCGATGGTTTCCATCGGGGTAGTGGGGGGCCTGCTCACCTTCGGCATGCCGCTGGTCGAGTCCATGGGCTCGGTGATCTGGGCTTCCCTCAATCAGAGCCTGCTCACGGCCATCCCGCTGTTCATCCTGCTGGGGGAGCTCTTGCTGCGCGGCGGCATTGCCGACCGCATGTTCTATGCCCTGGCGATCTGGATGAACCGCTTGCCGGGGGGGCTGCTGCATACCAATATCGCCTCCTCGTCGCTGTTCGCGGCGACCTCCGGTTCCTCGGTGGCCACCGCGGCGACCATCGGCACCCTGGCCCTGCCTACCCTGGAGAAGCGCGGCTACCCCATGGGGCCGGCGCTGGGTTCGCTGGCGGCCGGGGGGACGCTGGGCATTCTGATTCCGCCCAGCGTCAACCTGCTGGTGTTCGGTTCCCTGGCCAATGTCTCAGTGGGTCAGCTATTTCTGGCCGGCGTGATTCCGGGCATCGCCCTGACCCTGCTGTTCAGCCTCTACCTGCTGGTCAGCCAGTGGGGCAAGCAGTACGGTGATGAGGAGCCACGCATCCCGCTTGGCGAGAAGCTCAAGGCCTCGAAGAGCCTGGTGCCGCCGCTGGTGATCTTCTTCATCGTCATGGGCTCGATCTATGCCGGCCTGGCCACGCCCACCGAGTCGGCGGCGCTGGGGGTAGTCACGGCGATCTTCTTCGTGTGGCACGGTGGACGCCTCAACCTGGAGCTGCTGGAGTCGGTCTGCATCAACTCGGCTCGCACCACTGGCATGGTGCTGCTGGTGATCATCTGTGCACTGATGCTCAATGTCACGGTGTCGTTGACCGGTGTGGCCCAGACCCTGACCCAGTGGGTGGTGGCCTTCGACCTCTCGGTGCTGGCGCTGCTGATGATCCTGATCCTGTTCTATATCCTGCTCGGCATGTTCATGGACGTGATGTCGATGCTGGTGCTCACCGTGCCGGTGGCCATGCCCATCGTCATGGCGGCGGGAATCGACCCGATCTGGTTCGGCATCTTCATTATCCTGATGTGCGAGATCGGCCTGATCACGCCGCCGGTGGGAATGAACCTCTATGTGGTGCACGGCGTGCGCCCGAACGGTGGCGACTTCCGCGAAGTGATGTGGGGTGCCTTCCCGTTCGTGATCATCCTGCTGCTGTTCACCTTCCTGCTGATCGCCTTCCCTGATATCGCCCTCTGGCTACCGCGAAATATGATGGGCTAGCTGCATTACCCAGGCGATAGCGATTCTTCTTTCTGGATAGTTGGCCCCGCTCTTGGCTCATATGGCCAAGAGTGGGGGAGGAGTTCTGTATGCGTTTATTGCTGCTCAACGGCAATGCGAATGTCGCGATGACCGAGCAGATGGCCAAGCGAGCCCGTGAGCAACTCGGCGAACGGGTCGAGGTGGTGGCCGACACGGCGACCGACAGCGTGGCCTACATCGGCTCGCGCCGCGAGTGTGCCCTGGCCGGAGCCGTCCTGGTGACGCTGGTGGAGCGCCATCTCGCGGACGAGGGCAAGCCCTTCGATGCCATCCTGCTGGCCTGCTTCGGCGAACCGGGTATTGCCGCGGTGCGCGAGATCAGTCCGGTGCCGGTGATCGGTATGCTGGAGGCCTCGCTGCTGACGGCGGTGCAGCTGGGAAGTCGCTTCTCGATCATTACCCCGGGGGCGCGCTGGCCGCGAATGATCGAAGACGTGCTACATGACCTTGGGTTGTCCCGTCGCTGCCTGGGAGTCGATGCCATCGTGATCGATGACCTGACGCTACCGCAGCAGCGCGATGAGGCGAAACGGCGCCTGTTTGCCACGCTCAGCGCACAGCATGAACGGCTGTCGCCGGAAGTCATCATCATCGGCGGGGCCGCGTTTGCCGGGCTGGCCGACAGCCGCATATCGCCGGGGGAATGCCGGCTGCTGGACTGCTTCGATGCCGCCGTCATGCAGTGCCAGGCGCTGATGCAGCTGACCCAGCGGGGGTTGAGTTGAGGAGTGTATAGAGGGGCTTGCAACTAGCGTGAATACAGCTTAACTTATCATTGTATACATGATGTGTTGCCACTTATGGCCGCCAGGCGCCGCCAGGCAGCACGCATCAACAGAACAACAAGGAGAGGTGCCATGCGCTCAGCCCGTTCCCACGACTATCCCCGCGACCTGGTCGGCTATGGCCGCACGCCCCCCCACGCCAACTGGCCCGGCCGGGCCAAGATCGCCGTGCAGTTCGTGCTCAACTACGAAGAGGGTGGCGAAAACTGCGTGCTGCACGGTGATGAAGGCTCCGAGCAGTTCCTGTCCGAGATCATTGGCGCGCCGGCCTTTCCCGACCGCCACCTGAGCATGGAGTCGATCTACGAATACGGCTCGCGGGTGGGGGTGTGGCGCATCCTGCGTGAGTTCGAGCGCCGCGGTCTGCCGCTGACCGTGTTCGGGGTGGCCATGGCGCTGGAGCGCCACCCGGAAGTGGCCCACGCCTTCAAGGAGCTGGGCCACGAGATTGCCTGCCACGGCTACCGCTGGATTCACTACCAGAACGTGCCGGAAGCGGTCGAGCGCGAGCACCTGGAGAAGGCCATGACGATCTTCCAGCGTCTCTACGGCGAGAAGCCGCTGGGCTGGTATACCGGCCGCGACAGCCCCAACACCCGGCGCCTGGTGCTCGACGAGGGCGGCTTCCTCTACGACAGTGACTACTACGGCGACGACCTGCCGTTCTGGACTCGCGAGGCCGACAGCCAGGGCCGTGAACACGACCACCTGATCGTGCCCTATACCCTGGACAGCAACGATATGCGCTTCGCCGCGCCCCAGGGCTTCAACACCGCCGACCACTTCTTCAGCTACCTGCGCGACGCCTTCGACGTGCTCTATGCCGAAGGCGAGGAAGCGCCGAAGATGCTCTCGGTGGGCATGCACTGCCGGCTGCTCGGCCGGCCCGGTCGCTTCCGCGCGCTGCAGCGCTTCCTCGACCATATCGAGGCTCACGACCGGGTCTGGGTCACGCGCCGCGTGGATATTGCTCGCCACTGGGCCGAGCATCATCCCGCACCGGCGCGCTAGGCCTTAGGTCCTACCATGATGGCAACCCTGAAAGGCAACACGCCCCGCGCGGCAGGGCCGGGCGAGGCGTGGCGGTATATGCCGTGGCGTGTCGTTAGCCGATCAGCCAACCCACTGCGTGATCTGGGCGAAGGCCAGGAAGCCGATGGCGATCAGTACCCAGGTGCAGAAGAGGGGAAAGAAGAACTTAACCCACTTCTGCCAAGGCACGCCGGCAATGGCCAGGGTAGCCATGAAGTAGCCGGAGGTTGGGTAGAGGATGTTGCCCATGCCATCACCAAGCTGGAAGGCCAGTACCGCTGTTTGGCGGGTAACCCCGATCAGGTCGGAAAGCGGTGCCATGATTGGCATGGTCACCAGTGCCTGGCCACTGCCCGAAGGTACGACGAAGTTAAAGGCAAGCTGAGCGAAGTACATGCCGATAGCCGACAGCATGGTCGGCAGTTCGCCCACCAGGTTGCCGAGTCCCATGACCAGGGTGTCCATGATCTGGCCGTCCTCCAGTACAACGGCCACACCGCGGGCCACACCAGCGATCATGGCGCCTACCAGAACGTCCCGAAAGCCCTTGTTGAAGGCTTCACAGATGGCTGTGGTATTCAGGCCAGAGATCAGGCCGACAACGATGCCCATGACGATGAACAGCCCTGCCATTTCCATCATGAACCAGCCTTGCTGCAGCACGCCGTAGACCAGCAGGCCGAAGAAGGCGAAGGTGGCGATAGCGGCCAGTTTCTGGCGGTGGTTGGCGGTCAGTGCCCCCTCGTCGGTGGCATGCTGGTAGAGCGAGCGCTTCTCCGCTTCGGTTTCGTCTCCGGCCATGAGGCTCAGCTCGGGGTTGTCGTGAACCTTGCGAGCATAGCGCATGACGAAATAGATGCCGGCGCCCAGGATGATGGCGAAGGCGGCTGCTCGCAGGCCGAAGCCGGAGTAAAGAGGCAGGTCGGAGAGCTGCTGACCGAGCCCGGTGTTGATCGGATTGAGCACACCGGAGGCGAAGCCGGCTGTGGTGGCGCAGAGTGCGACGGCTGCGGCGGTCACCGAGTCGAAGCGAAGTGCAATCATCAGTGGCAGGATCACCGGTACATAGACGAGTGCCAATTCTTGGGTGCCAATGACGGTGGCCACCACGGCAAAGACTGTCATCAACACCGGTATCATCAGCAGGCTGCGATTGGCGAATCGCCGGCTGAGCTTGTCGACGCCGATTTCGATGATGCCCGTGCGACGCAGGACCATGAACATGCCGCCGATCATGAAGGTGAAGAACACCACTTCGCCGGCGCTCATCAAGCCGTTGGGTATCGCCAGCATGAAATCAACAAGGCTCGTGGGGTTCGATTCCACGTACTGGAAGGATTCGGCGTCAATGGTGATGCGGCCTTCGGGGCCGGGTATCCTCTCGTACTGGCCGGCGGGTACGAAGTAGGTGGCGACCGCGGCAATGGCGATGAAGACGAACAGGATCACGTAGATATGGGGTATCTGCCAGTGACGCCGCTGGGCGCCCTGAGTCGTCGTGGTGCTGGTGGTGGGAGTGGGTTTGGTCATGGAGTGCCTCGCTTTGTTGTTAGCGGTGTCGCTATAGTGGTGCAGCGCCGTTATGCCCTGGCCGCGGTCGGCGCCGCTGGGAATTTCGAGTGGCCAGGGTGTAGTAAGCAGAAATCTTGGAAATGCTTTTCAGACCCGTTTCGGGTGAAAAAAATGGCGCCGAACGGCGCAGCTTCGTGAACATGCCTGAAACGGGGGGAGGGTCTCTTTTGCCAACGCAACAGAAGGGCATGACGCCTCATATCGGTCAGCGAATTTCGGCACAGTACGCCGACCTGAGCGCTCAGGAGCAGCGAGTCGCCGCCTTTATTCTTGACCACTTCGATGATCTGGCAGTGTATAGCGCTGCCGACCTGTCGCGTCTGACGGGGGTATCGAAGTCGACGGTCAGTCGACTGTTCAGGCGTCTTGGCTTCGAAAGCTTTCAGGCCGTGAAACGTCATGCCAGGCAGTTGCGCAGTTCGGGCATGCCGCTGGTCACCGATCCGGATGCGGTAGGCGGCAACGGGGAGCGCTTCAAGCGCCATCTCGAGCGTGAGCAGGACAACCTGCGGCGTGCTCTGACCGCCATTGACCCTCGGACTTTCGAAGCCATCGTGCATGGCCTGGATGCCTCCCGCCGGGTGGTGCTGGTCGGCTTTCGCAACAGCTATCCGCTGGCCATGCACTTTCGTCAACAGCTGATCCAGGCACGCGCCGATGTCAACCTTGCCCCACAGCCAAATCAATCGTTGGCCGAAGACCTGGTGGAGCTGGGAGAGGCCGACCTGGTGGTATTGTTCGGCTTTCGTCGTCGTCCACGTCTGTTTGATGCGCTGGTGAACGAGCTGGCAGCCATGCCTTGCCGTTTGCTGCTGATAGGGGATGCGACGGCCTCTGGGTACGCGGAACAGGCTGACTGGTGGTTGGAGTGCCCGCTCGACAGCATTTCGGCCTTTGATAGCTATGCCAGCGCCATGAGTCTGATCAGTCTGCTGGCCAATGGTCTTCTGCACCACCGGCTGGCCCAGGGGCGCGCCCGCATCGATGCGGTCAGCGAGCTGTACCAAGGGATGGACGAGCTGTCGCCCTGAACCGCTTGGCCCGCTTCGGGCAAGCCGTGCTCTCGAACTACCCGACTGCGTAAGGTTGTGAAGCGAGTTCATGACAGGGCTTGACCTTTCCTGTTCGTGAAACGAAAGTTTCTAGACAAGGTAATCATGAGACGATAGTTTCACAACCCAGACGAGAAAGTTTTTTTGCCTGAACTAAGGCCCGAGTTGCATATGAGGATTAGTTGATGAAGACACGACGTTACTACGCCCCCCACGGCGGTCATCCGCCCCAGACCCAGCTGCTCTCCGACCGGGCGGTGTTCACCGAGGCCTATGCGGTCATCCCCAAGGGCGTCTTCGGCGATATCGTCACCAGCAACCTGCCGTTCTGGGAAGAGACCCGGTTGTGGGTGCTGGCGCGCCCGCTGTCGGGGTTCGCCGAGACCTTCTGCCAGTACATCATGGAGGTCTCGCCCGGCGGTGGCAGCGAGAAGCCCGAGCTCGACCCCGCCGCCGAGGGCGTGCTGTTCGTGGTCGAGGGCGAGATGACCCTGACCATCGCCGGCAAGCGGCATCACATGACCTCGGGCGGCTACGCCTTCTTGCCGCCGGGCAGCCACTGGCAGCTGCGCAACGAGTCCGATGCGCCGGTGCGCTTCCACTGGGTGCGCAAGGCGTACGAGTTCGTCGAAGGGATCGAGGTGCCCGAGGCCTTCGTCACCAACGAGAACGAGATCGCCCCGACCCCCATGCCCGACACCGACGAGCGCTGGGCCACCACCCGCTTCGTCGACCCGGCAGACGTGCGCCACGACATGCACGTCAACATCGTCACCTTCCAGCCCGGTGCGGTGATCCCCTTCGACGAGACCCATGTCATGGAGCATGGCCTCTATGTGTTGGAGGGCAAGGCGGTCTATCACCTCAACCAGGACTGGGTGGAGGTCGAGGCCGGCGACTTCATGTGGCTGCGCGCCTTCTGCCCGCAGGCCTGCTACGCCGGCGGCCCGGGGCCGTTCCGCTACCTGCTCTACAAGGACGTGAATCGCCACCCGGCGCTGCGCCTGGGTAGCCGCTGATACGGCGACAGCAGCAGGGGCGCCGGGCAAGCCCCGATTATCGAGGCAGTCTTGTTCAGGAGATCGACATGCTGGAACTAAAAGCCGAGCCGCTCACCGCCGAGGCCTTCGCGCCCTTCGGCGACGTCATCGATACGCGAATCGCCGAATCCTTTCCGATCAATGCCGGGCGCACCCGGCGCTATCACGACCTGGCCAAGGTCGAGACCCTGGGCGAGGAGGCGAGGGCGCTGATCAGCATCTTCGTCAGCCAGCCGGTCGAGGTGCCGCTCACGCTCGACTTCCTGGAGCGCCACCCCCAGGGCAGTCAGGCCTTTATGCCGCTGCACGAGGAGCGCTTCCTGGTCGTGGTGGCGCCGCCGGGCGATACCATTGATCCTGCCGAGGTGCGCGCCTTCGTCACCGATGGCCGTCAGGGCGTCAACTACCGCGCCGGCACCTGGCACGCCATCCAGTCGGTGCTCGAGCGCGAGGGCGAGTTTCTGGTGGTCGACCGGGGCGGGGCCGGGAACAACTGCGATGAACACCCGCTGGCGATCCGGGTAACCCTGGACTGAGCCGCGGCGGCGTCTGCGCGCCCATGACGTACTGCCCAAGCCGCTGATTCCGCTTGGGCTTTTTTATCGATGCGAGATTTTATGAAAATGTTTTCCAAATACCTTGACGGCGCATCGGTGGCGGCCTAGTCTCTGTATACAGAAATATTTTCCAAAAAATAAAAGGCCCCTCACCGGAGGAATCAACATGGCTCGTATGACCGCAGCTGAAGCCGCTATCCACGTGCTCAAGAAAGAAGGCATCGACGTTGCCTTCGGCGTGCCCGGCGCCGCCATCAACCCCTTCTATGCCGCCATGCGCAAGGTCGGCGGCGTGGATCACGTGCTGGCCCGCCACGTCGAGGGCGCCTCGCACATGGCCGAGGGGTATACCCGCACAAAGGCCGGCAACATCGGGGTGTGCATCGGCACCTCCGGTCCCGCCGGCACCGACATGATCACCGGCCTCTACTCGGCCAGCGCCGACTCGATCCCGATCCTGTGCATCACCGGCCAGGCGCCGCGCGCCAAGCTGCACAAGGAGGACTTCCAGGCGGTGGATATCCAGGCCATCGCCGGGCCGGTCACCAAGTGGGCGGTCACCGTGCTGGAGCCCGCCCAGGTGCCGCGCGCCTTCCAGCAGGCCTTCCAGCTGATGCGCTCCTCGCGTCCCGGCCCGGTGCTGATCGACCTGCCCATCGACGTGCAGATGAGCGAGATCGAGTTCGACCCGGACACCTACGAGCCGCTGCCGGCCTACAAGCCCAGCGCCTCGAGGGCCCAGATCGAGAAGGCCATCGCCATGCTCGAGGAGGCCGACAAGCCGCTGCTGGTGGCCGGTGGCGGGATCATCAACGCCGATGCCAGCGAGCTGCTCACCGAGTTCGCCGAGCTCACCGGCGTGCCGGTCATCCCGACCCTGATGGGGTGGGGCTCGATTCCCGATGATCATCCGCTGATGGCGGGCATGGTGGGGCTGCAGACCTCTCACCGCTACGGCAACGCCACGCTGCTGGCCTCGGACTTCGTGATGGGCATCGGCAACCGCTGGGCCAACCGCCACACCGGCAACCTCGAGAGCTACACCGAAGGGCGCAAGTTCGTCCACGTGGATATCGAACCGACCCAGATCGGGCGTATCTTCGGCCCCGACTACGGCATCGTCTCCGACGCCAAGGCGGCCTTGGAGCTGTTCGTGGAAGTGGCCCGCGAGCGGAAGGCCGCCGGCAAGCTGAAGGATCGCTCCGCCTGGGCCGAGGAGTGCCAGGAGCGCAAGCGCACCCTGCTGCGCAAGACCCACTTCGATGACGTGCCGGTCAAGCCGCAGCGCGTCTACGAGGAGATGAACAAGGCCTTCGGCAAGAACACCCGCTACATCAGCACCATCGGGCTGTCGCAGATCGCCGGTGCCCAGTTCCTGCACGTCTACAAGCCGCGCCACTGGATCAACTGCGGCCAGGCCGGCCCGCTGGGCTGGACCATTCCGGCGGCGCTTGGCGTGCGGCGCGCCGACCCGGAGGCGGAGATCGTCGCGCTCTCCGGCGACTATGATTTCCAGTTCATGATCGAGGAGCTGGCCGTCGGCGCCCAGTTCAAGCTGCCCTATATCCATGTGGTGGTGAACAACTCCTACCTGGGGCTGATTCGCCAGGCTCAGCGCGGCTTCGACATGGACTATCAGGTGCAGCTCTCCTTCGAGAACGTCAACTGCCCGGAGATCAACGACTACGGCGTCGACCACATCTCCGTGGTGGAAGGGCTGGGCTGCAAGGCGCTGCGCGTCACCACGCCCGAGGAGATCGCGCCGGCCTTCGCCGAGGCGCGCGAGCTGATGGCCCAGTACCGCGTGCCGGTGGTGGTGGAGATCATCCTCGAGCGGGTGACCAACATCGCCATGGGCACCGACCTGGGCGGCGTCAATGAGTTCGAGGCCCTGGCCGAAAACACCGAGGATGCCCCGACCTCCATCGCCGCGCTCACCTGAGCCTATCCCGCTGGCGCCGATGGGGACGGCGCCAGCGGGGCACTATCCGATAGCGATAATCAACGAGGAGACCCACATGCCCAAGTTTGCCGCCAATCTCAGCATGCTGTTCACCGAGGAGGATTTCCTCGACCGCTTCGCGGCCGCCGCCAAGGCCGGCTTCCAGGGCGTCGAGTACCTCTTCCCCTACGACTTCAGCGCCGACGAGATCAAGCAGCGTCTGGACGCCAACGGCCTGACCCAGGTGCTGTTCAACCTGCCGGCCGGTGACTGGGGCGCCGGCGAGCGCGGAATCGCCTGCCACCCGGATCGCGTGGAAGAGTTCCGCGCCGGCGTCGACAAGGCGATCGAGTACGCCAAGGTGCTCGGCAATACCCAGGTCAACTGTCTGGCCGGCATCCAGCCGGATGGCGTCAGCAGTGAGCAGGCCCGCCAGACCCTGGTGGAGAACCTGCGTTTCGCCGCCGACAAGCTCGAGGCCGCCGGTATCCGCCTGATCGCCGAGCCCATCAACACCCGCGATATCCCGGGGTTCTTCCTCAACCGCACCGAGCAGGCCCTCGAGATTTTCGACGAGGTGGGCAGCCGTAACCTCCAGCTGCAGTACGACATCTATCACATGCAGATCATGGAAGGGGACCTGGCCCCGACCATCGAGAAGCACCTGGGGCGTATCGCCCACGTGCAGCTCGCCGACAACCCGGGCCGCCACGAGCCGGGCACCGGCGAGATCAACTACCCGTTCCTGTTCGCCCATCTCGACCGTCTTGGCTACGACGGCTGGATCGGCTGCGAATACAAGCCCAAGACCACCACCGTGGAAGGCCTGGGCTGGCTGGATAGCGTGCGCTGATAGGGCAGGTAGCACCCGGCAGCGATGAGCTGTTCCGGTGACAAGCCTACGCGAGGGCGCTGTGAACCCATCCCTGGGCGCTACATTTGCCATCCCTGGCAAATGACCCTCGCTTCGACTTGCCCCCGGCGCTCATCTCTCCAGTTGTCGGAAAGCGAACGCTAACTCAGAAAGCACGATGACAAGCTTAAAGGAGACATATCATGAGCAAGATCGGTTTTATCGGCCTGGGCATCATGGGTCGCCCCATGGCAGGACACCTGCTGGATGCCGGCCATACGCTGTCCACCGTCAAGCGCGGCACCCTGGACGAGACCCTGGCCAGCAAGGGCATGCAGGAGCTCGATAACCCCAAGGCGGTGGCCGAGGCCTCCGAGATCATCATCACCATGGTGCCGGATACCCCGGACGTGGAGGAGGTGCTGTTCGGCGAGGGCGGCGTCATCGAGGGCCTGAAGCCGGGCACCCTGGTGATCGACATGAGCTCCATCGCCCCCATTGCGACGCAAGGCTTTGCCAAGCGCATCACCGACGCCGGCGGCGAGTACGTCGACGCCCCGGTCTCCGGCGGTGAAGGCGGGGCCATCAACGCCGCCCTGACCATCATGGTCGGCGCCACCGAGGAAGGCTTCACCCGTGCCCTGCCGATCCTCGAGGTGATGGGCAAGACCATCACCCGTATCGGCGGCCACGGCGCCGGCCAGACCTGCAAGGTCGCCAACCAGATCGTCGTCGCCCTGACCATCGAAGCGGTGGCCGAAGGCCTGCTGTTCGCCTCCAAGGCGGGCGCCGACGTGGCCAAGGTGCGTGAATCGCTGCTCGGCGGCCTGGCCCAGTCGAAGATCCTGGATGTCCACGGCGAGCGCATGATCAAGCGCACCTTCGACCCGGGCTTCAAGATCAAGCTGCATCAGAAGGACCTCAACCTGGCGCTGGAAGGCGCGCGCAGCCTCGACCTCGCCCTGCCGGGCACCGCCAACGCCCAGCAGCTGTTCCAGGCCTGTGCCGCTCAGGGCGGGGCCGACTGGGATCACGCCGGTATCCTGCGGGCGCTCGAGTCGCTGGCCGATCACGAGGTCGGCAGCCGCTGAGCTGACCGCCACCCTTCCCTCAATGGCAGGCGTCGGGTCGTCGTCTGCCATGGCCACTGCATGTGGCCCTTTACCCGGCGGCAGGTATCCCCTGACGGACCCCGCCCGTCGCCGGGCTTTTTTATTCCTTATTCCGGCTGCTACCGTCGGTGGCGGATTGGCCCGCTGCGAGGAGTTCCCTATGAATGCCCAGACCTCTGTTCCTCCCTTTGACCCCGCGGTGGATGTTGGTGCCTGGCTCAGGCAGCTGGCCGATACCGCCGTCGCGTCGGTGCATCCCGATACCCTGGTGGCCGACCAGCTGCCCGCGCCGCCCCCGGGGCGCACCGTGGTGGTGGGGGCCGGCAAGGCCGCCGCGGCCATGGCGGCGGCCCTCGAGCGAGCCTGGCGGCAGCGCTGCCCCGAGGCGCCGCTGACGGGCCTGGTGGTGACCC
The DNA here is from genome assembly GCF_022341425.1 of Billgrantia campisalis. Taxonomy (GTDB): domain Bacteria; phylum Pseudomonadota; class Gammaproteobacteria; order Pseudomonadales; family Halomonadaceae; genus Halomonas; species Halomonas campisalis. Next base: position 147,014 of record NZ_JABFUC010000013.1, read on the forward strand.
GCTACGGTCACGGTCCTCAAGGTCAGGGTGCGCCCTGTGAGCGTATCGAGGTGCTGGAAGCCTCGCATCCGATGCCCGACGACCTCGGCGAGAAGGCCGCCCGGCGCATGCTCGAGGCGGTCGAAGGGCTGACCGCGGACGACCGGGTGATCGCGCTGATCTCCGGCGGCGGCTCGGCCCTGATGACGCTGCCGGCCGAGGGCATTACGCTTGCCGACAAGCAGGCGCTGAACCGCGAGCTGCTGCGCTGCGGCGCGCCGATCAGCCAGATCAACACCGTGCGTCGCCACCTCTCGGCGATCAAGGGCGGACGGCTCGCCGCCGCAGCGCATCCCGCCCGGGTGGTGACCTGGCTGATCTCCGACGTGCCGGGCGACGAGGCCTCGCTGATCGCCTCCGGTCCCACCCTGCCGGACACCACCACCCCGGCCGACGCCCTGGCCGTGCTGACCCACTACGGCATCGAGGTGCCCGACAGCGTGCGCCGCCATCTTGTCGATGCGCCCCGGGCTCCGGCGCCCACCGACCCCGATTTCGCCGACGACCAGAGCGTGATGCTCGCCCGCGCCTGCGATGCGCTGGAGGCCGCCCGCCGGGCCGCCGAGGCGTCGGGAGTCGAGGTGCGCCTGCTCGGCGACGACCTGGAGGGTGAGGCCCGCGAGCTGGGTCGGGCCCAGGCCCGCCTGGCGCTGGAGGCGCGCGAGACGGTCACTGCCCCGCTGCTGATCCTCTCCGGCGGCGAGACCAGCGTCACGGTCAAAGGCGACGGGCGCGGCGGGCGCAACGTCGAGTACCTGCTGGGGCTGTTCGAGGCGCTCAGGGGCGCCGAGGGCATCCATGGCCTGGCCATCGATACCGACGGCATCGACGGCTCCGAGGACAATGCCGGGGCACTGCTCGCCCCGGATGACTGGCAGCGCGCCGGCGAGCAGGGACTCGACCCCCTCGACTACCTGTCACGCAACGACGCCTATACTTTCTTCCAGGCTCTGGGGACGCTGATCGTCACCGGGCCGACCCGCACCAATGTCAATGACTTTCGTGCCATTCTGGTCTTGCCGAGGACACCATGACGCTTCCCCCCCACGCCCCCATCCATGCGCCCATCCGCCGCACCAAGATCGTCGCCACCCTGGGCCCGGCCAGCGACCGCGACGGCGTGCTCGAGGCGATGATCGCCGCCGGCGTCGACGTGGTGCGCCTCAACTTCTCCCACGGCTCCGCCGACGACCACCGCCGCCGCCTCACCCGGGTGCGCGAGATCGCCGACCGCCTGGGCAAGAGCGTCGCCGCCCTGGGCGACCTCCAGGGGCCCAAGATCCGCATCGCCCGCTTCCGCGACGGCACCGTCACCCTCCAGGAGGGCGCGCCCTTTATCCTCGACATGGCGCTCGACACCGAGGCCGGCGATGCCAATCGCGTCGGCTGCGACTACAAGTCGCTGATCGACGACGTGGCCCCCGGCGATAGCCTACTGCTCGACGACGGCCGCCTGGTGCTCAAGGTCGAGCGCGTCGCCGGTGCCGAGGTCCACACCACCGTGACCGTGGGCGGCAAGCTCTCCAACAACAAGGGCATCAACAAGCAGGGCGGCGGCCTCTCGGCGCCGGCGCTCACCGACAAGGACAAGGCCGATCTGCTCACCGCCATCGACATCGGCGTGGACTATCTGGCGGTGTCCTTTCCGCGTTCGGCCTCCGATATGCACGAGGCTCGGCGGCTGCTGGGGGAGGCCGGCAAGGAGATCGGCCTGGTGGCCAAGCTGGAGCGCGCCGAGGCGGTGGCCAACGACGAGACCCTGGACGGCATCATCGAGGCCAGCGAGGCGGTGATGGTGGCCCGCGGCGACCTCGGCGTGGAGATCGGCGACGAGAAGCTGATCGGCACCCAGAAGCGCATCATCAAGCGCGCCCGGGCGCTCAACCGCGCGGTGATCACCGCGACCCAGATGATGGAGTCGATGATCGAATCGCCCCTACCCACTCGGGCCGAGGTGTTCGACGTGGCCAACGCCGTGCTCGACGCCACCGACGCGGTGATGCTCTCCGCCGAGACCGCCGCCGGCGACTTCCCGGTGGAGACCATCGAGGCGATGAACCGGGTGT
>NZ_JABFUC010000014.1 GCF_022341425.1 Billgrantia campisalis
CCCATGCCGAACTCAGCAGTGAAACCGCTCAGCGCCGATGGTAGTGTGGGGCTTCCCCATGCGAGAGTAGGTCATCGTCAGGCACTTATTTCGACAAAACCCCGGCCATTGGTCGGGGTTTCGTCGTTTGGGGGCTTCCCATGGAGAGTCCCGGAGCCCGGCGCGATCATCGTCAGGCACTTCTTCAGAAACCCAGCTTCGAAAGAGGCTGGGTTTCGTCGTTTGGGGGCTTCCCCATTACTGCATAATCTATCGTGACAACAGCCCCGGGCTCATTCGAGCTCGGGGCTGTTGTCGTTTCGGGGTCAAGGGTAGCAGAGATTAGACTTTAGGATATAGACAAAGGTATAATGCACTGCAGCATACACCCTGATCCGAGGACCTAGCCATGAGCCATGCCAAGATGACCTTTCCCACCATCTGGGATCAGGCCGATGCCCGTCGCCCCGTTGTCATGCCCCTGCTGCGTGGCGTGTGGCGCGGGATGATGAAGCTTGCCGAAGCTCAGTGCCGGGCACAGAGTCGCCGGGGCTTCCTTCCGTACGTTTGATGGCTGTCCCCGCCCCGTAAACTGAGCGGGTTGGTCGCAATACAGAAAAGCCCGGGCCGTAAGGACCGGGCTTTCTCGATCGTGCAGGCAGCGCCGTGTCGGGACTTACACCACGCCTTGATCGATCATGGTGTCGGCGACCTTGCGGAAGCCGGCGATATTGGCGCCGAGTACCAGGTTGGTCGGCTCGCCGAACTCCTCGGCGGTGTCGGCGCACTGCTGATGGATATTGGCCATGATCTCCTTCAGCTTGGCGTCGACCTTTTCCAGCGGCCACTGCTGCATGCTGCTGTTCTGGGCCATTTCCAGCTGGCTGGTGGCGACCCCGCCGGCGTTGGCGGCCTTGCCGGGGCCGTAGGCAATCTTGGCGTCCAGGAAACGATCAACGGCGGCGGCGGTGGAGGGCATGTTGGCGCCTTCGCTGATGCAGGTGACGCCGTTGCCGAGCAGGGTCTCGGCATCCCCATCGGTCAGCTCGTTCTGAGTGGCGCAGGGGAAGGCAACGTCGGCCGGGATGCGCCATACCGCATGGCCGTCGGCCGGGTAGTCGTTAGCCGGGATGTAGCTGGCCTCGGGATGATTGGCCAGGTACTCCTCGAGGGAGGCGCGCTTGACCTCCTTGAGCTCTTTGAGCAGGTCGAGATCGATGCCCCGCGGGTCATGGATGGTTCCGCGGGAGTCGGAGCAGGTGATGGGCGTGGCGCCCAGCTCGTAGAGCTTCTCGATGGTGTAAATGGCCACGTTGCCGGCGCCTGAGACCAGGCAGGTCTTGCCTTCGATGCTCTCCCCGCGGGCCTGGAGCATGTTCTGGGCGAAGTAGACCGCCCCGTAGCCGGTGGCTTCCTTGCGACCGATGGAGCCGCCCCAGTCGAGCCCCTTGCCGGTCAGGACACCCTCGTAGCGGCCGGTGAGACGCTTGTACTGGCCGTAAAGATAGCCGATCTCGCGGGCGCCGACGCCGATATCGCCGGCCGGCACGTCGGTGGTCGGGCCGATGTGGCGGTATAGTTCGGTCATGAACGACTGGCAGAAGCGCATGATCTCGCCGTCGGACTTGCCCTTGGGGTCGAAGTCCGAGCCGCCCTTGCCGCCGCCGATGGGCAGGCCGGTGAGGGCATTCTTGAAGATCTGCTCGAAGCCCAGGAACTTGATGATCCCGGAGGTGACGCTGGGGTGGAAGCGCAGGCCGCCCTTGTAGGGGCCCAGGGCGGAGTTGAACTGGACGCGATAGCCCTTGTTCACCTGAACCTTGCCGGCATCATCGGTCCAGCAGATACGGAACATGATCTGGCGCTCCGGCTCGACGATCCGCTCGATGATGCTGTGGTCGTGGTAGTGGGGGCTGCGCTCGAAGAGCGGGCGCAGGCACTCCAGCACTTCTTCCGCGGCCTGGTAGAACTCGGTCTGGGCGGGGCTGCTTTTCTTGAGGCGCTCGAGGGTGTCGTGAACGTAGGGCATGGTGGGTTCCTGTCGAAGAAGTGTCGCGACACTATAAGCCATGCACCATTATGCAGCAAACGCATAGGCCATGTCGGGATTAGACATTGATATGAGGCGAAATCGCTTCAAAATCCCCCAAACACGTGCACCACTATTGAGCATTAATAATCTTTCATAGACTGTAATTTAACGATGGCGTATCTCGGCACACGTCCGGGAACAGGACTGGTATCATGGGCGCCCCATTTTTGCTGGAGCCCGAGCGCCGTGACGCTGACGACACCGGCCCTGTTGTTTCCCGCCATTTCTCTGCTGTTGCTGGCCTATACCAACCGCTTCCTGGTGCTGGCCCAGCTGATCCGCAAGCTGGCTGAAGAGGAGCGCAGCCAGCATCAGGAGGTGACGGCCCGCCAGCTCCCGATGCTGCGCAAGCGGATTTCCCTGACCAAGCGCATGCAGGTGGCGGGGGTGCTGAGCTTTCTGCTCTGTACCCTGTCGATGTTTGCGCTGTTCCTGGCGTTCGAGCTGGTGGGCATGGTGCTGTTCGGCGCGAGCCTGATCACCCTCTCCATCTCGCTGGTGTATTCGCTGTGGGAGGTGATGCTGTCGACCAATGCGCTCAACGTCCAGTTGCAGGATATCGAGGCGCTCGGCGGCTCGCGGAAGCGAGCCGCGTCGTCTCGTGGCAGCCGGGAGGAGACCTGATGAAGGATGTTGCGAAGGAGCGTGACCGGCAGGCACCCGACCGCCTGGTGCTCTATTGTCGCCCGGGCTTCGAGGCGGATCTGGCCGCGGAAGTGACGGCGCGGGCGGAGGCGCTGGGCTGGCAGGGGGAGTGCGACGCCATGCCGCTGGCCGGGTATGTCAGCTACTCTCCCCGGGATGCGCGCCCGGTCAACCTGCTGCATCGAGAGCTGCCGCTGGTGCAGCTGATCTTTGCGCGACAGAGCCTGGTGGGGCTGCCGCCATTGACACTGTCGCGGGATAACCGGCTGGCGGCGATTGTCGATCAGGTGGTGGCCAGCGGCTGGAGCTTCGACTCGATCCTGCACGAGACACCGGACACCAACGAGGGCAAGGCGCTGTCCGGGCTGATCAAGGCGCTGACCCGGCCGCTGGCGTCGACGCTGAAGAAGCGCGGGGCGCTGCGGCGCAGGGCGGCGGGGCGGTGGCTTCACCTGCTGTGGTGCGACGGCGACCGGGTTCAACTGGGCATGAGTTTCCCCGGCAACCGCAGCGAGCTGCCCGGCGGGATTCGCCGTTTGAAGTTTCCGTCGGGGGCGCCGAGCCGCTCGACCCTCAAGTTGGAGGAGGCCTGGCACGAGTTCGTGCCGAAGGATGAGTGGCCGCAGCGGCTGGGCGAGGGGATGCAGGCCGCCGACCTGGGGGCGGCTCCGGGCGGCTGGACCTGGCAGCTCGTCAACCGAGGCATGCACGTTTATGCCATCGACAACGGCCCCATGGACAGGCAGCTGATGGCCACAGGCATGGTGGAGCACCTGCGCGAGGATGGCTTCGCCTGGGCGCCGCCCGGTCGGCTGGACTGGCTGGTCTGCGATATCGTCGACAAGCCGACCCGGGTCACGGCCATGGTCGAGCGCTGGCTGGTGCGGCGCTGGTGTCGCGAGGCGGTATTCAACCTGAAGCTGCCGATGAAGCGGCGCTGGGAGAGCGTCTCGGGCTGCCTGGCGGCTCTGGAGAGTGCGCTGGCGGCAGCCGGCGTGAGTGCCGAGCTGCGCTGCCGCCACCTGTATCACGACCGCGAGGAGGTCACGGTACACGTCAGGCTGTTGGATTGAGGCGCTCCGCCAGCCTGACCTGCCGAATTGAAGAGAGTGGCAAGGGCGCGCTCAGTAAGAAGGCTCGTAGACGCGAATGCTCTCGTCCTCGGTCAGCAGCGGCAAGATGCGCTGCATGACGCGGGTGCGTTCCTCGCTGGTGTACCACTCCTTCCAGGCGCGCAGGTCGCGCCACTTGGTGATCATCAGACGCCGATCACTGTGGCCCAACTCGACGAGGGTCTCGCCGCCGACGAAGCCCCTGGCGCCCAGCGACCAGCGCATGGCCTCGCGTGCGGCTTCCTCGTACTCCTCTTCCAGGCCAGGCATGATGCGACGTTCAATAATGATCTTTATCATCTAAGCTGCTCCCTAACACCGAGGTCGATCGATGGCTGAAACCGCCGACTCCCTGCCCGACTACCAGGCCGAACTGGATACCACCGGACTCTACTGCCCGGAACCGATCATGCTGATGCACAACAAGGTGCGCGACATGCGGTCCGGCGAGGTGCTCAAGGTGGTCGCCACGGATCCGGCGACCACCCGCGATGTGCCGAAGTTCTGCAGCTTCCTGGGCCATGAGCTGCTGCTCCAGCAGGAGTCGGGCGGACAATACCGTTACTTTATCCGCTTGGGCTGATGCACCGCTAGTCCTTGGGAGCTCCGGGCGAGGTCGTCGAGTTGGGAATCACCATCAGTGCCAGGGCCTCCAGCGTGCCGGGGTCCTGTTCGCGTATCCGATTGGCGATGTGGCGCTGGAAGAAATAGACCACCCGGTGGCGGCTGTGGCCGGTGTAGAGGCAGGGGTCTCCGGGAAGGATCGGGGTGGTGTCGATCAGGGTTTCGTCGGCCAGCAGGGCCTCGATGCCGCCATCATTGTAGAGGCGCCAGCCGAACACCTGCTTGAGCTGCCAGGGTTCCTGGCTCTCGTTGATGCATAGGGCATGGGTGCCCAGGGTGTCGGGGAGCTGCTGGATCAGGGTGACGTCCCGGGTTTCCTCGTAGTCGAAGTAGGCGGCGGCGTGTTCCAGCTCGAATGCCTTGTGGGGGGGCGCCGTTTCCAGCAGCTCCTCGGTTTCCGGGTCGCGGTAGCCGACGAAGCAGCCGTGCTCCGGGTCGTCGAGCTGCTGGCAGGGAGTGAGCGCTTCCATCCAGGGCACCAGGCCGACGACTTCCCCGTCTTCGCGCAGGCCCCAGGCGAGGATCGGCATGCCGTAGAGGGAGTCGGGGTCGGATGCCAGGCTGTAGACCATTTCCAGGCCATCGAGCTCCGGTGAAAGGCGCACCAGGCGCTGCCTGGCTCTGTGCCGCTGACGCATGGTCTCCAGGTCGATAACCTGGGCAGGGCGGGGTGACAGTTGGGTACCCATGATCTACCTCCAGGTTCTGCACGGTCCGTGTCGGTCACGGCAACAGCAAGGCTGACGGTATCGGCGCATGCCACCTGCCTCCACCAATAGCATAGAGTGGCCATGCAAGTTAAGCCTGGAGAGCGATTTTCACGGACCGCGACTCACGGGCAGCGCTCGGCCAGGGTTCGCCAGTGGTGGCGGTGCGTCTCAAGGGCCGCGCGATAGGCGGGCAGTGGCGCCTCGGGATCCGCCAGGGAGAGCCAGTGCCGGCGGTACTCGGCCACGGCCGTGGGCGGTTCGATATGGCTGTCCAGCAGCTCCTCCACGGCGCCCAGCCAGCGCTCGGCGAGGGTCTCGAGCCGGGTCAACCAGTCGGTCGTCGGCTGGGTTTCGAAGCGGGCCCTGAGCTCGGTGCCAGGGGCGTCCAGCCCCCGGCAGGTATCGGCTCGCGAGAGACGCGCCTCGAGCAGGGCGTTGGCCTCGCCAAGGCGCTGTTCCGCCAGCATCAGGGCGCGCAGCACTTCGGCGGTGAGTGGTCGGGAGCGCAGCGTTTTGAGGTGGTTTTCCAGGGTGGAGGAGTCGTGCTGCCACTGGGGGTTGAACTGGTTGAGGGTGGCCTCGCGCAGCCAGGCGATCGCGCTGAGCTGGGTCTCGACGGCCGCGGCATCGTCGGGCTGCAGCGGTGAGCTGGCCCGGGAGAAGCTGCCGGTCCACTCCTCGGAGTCGAACAGGCTGTTCCAGCTGACTCGCGGCAGCTGCTCGGTCTTGGTCTCGGTCAGGCGGGTCAGGCGCTCGCGATGGCTCTCGCTGAGCGTCTCGGGGATCTCGCTATGCTGGCAGGCATGCAGCCGCCGCCACAGCTCGAGCTCGTAGAGCCAGCGCTGGCTGGGGGGTGCCACCCGGCCCAGCTGGTTGTTGCGCTCGGCCACCAGCGAGGTGATATGGCACTCGCGCAGCGCATAGACGTTGAGCAGCCCGTCACGGGTCTCGGAGACCTCGAAGAGGCGCTCGTCGCGCGCGGGGAAGGCGCCGATATTGCCGGGCGAGGCCGGCTCGGGTGCCGGCAGGTCGAGGGCGCTGGCGAGCTCGCGCTGGTAGTCCTGCAGCAGGGCATCGCCTTCTCCGCTTCCCCCGCAGCCGACCAGCAGGGCGGTCAGCAGCAGTGCCGCCAGCGGCGGGAGGCGCCGCGACGCGGCTTCCGGGGGGCTAGCTTCTGGGAATCTCGATCTTTCCATGGGCCACTCCGCTCGCCATGCGCCGCAGCCGTTCGCCCAGCAGCAGCGCCGCCACGCTGAGCCCGGCAATCAGGCCGACCCAGTAGCCGTGGACGCCCATGGGGGCCAGCCAGTCGAACAGCCCATGGGTGCCCAGCCAGTGTCCGCCGCCCAGGCCGACCAGCCAGTAGGCGATCAGCGTGATCACCATGATCACCCGGGTATCCTTGTAGCCGCGCAGGGCACCGGCCAGGTTGACCTGCAGCGAGTCCGATACCTGGAAGATCATGGCCAATATGACCAGCGAAAGCGTCAGGCGTTGCACCGCCTGGTCGTGGGTATAGAGCGCGATCACCGGCTCGGCGGTGAGCCACAGCACCAGGCAGTTGAGCCCGGCCACCAGCAGGCAGAGCGCGATGCCGTTCCAGGCCACCAGGCGGGCGAGCTCGGGGCGCTGCTGGCCCAGGGTGTTGCTGACCCTGACCGTCAGCGCCATGCTCAGCGACAGCGGCAGCATGAACAGGATCGAGGTGTAATTGAGCGCCACCTGGTGGGCGGCCACCGTGACCTCGCCGAGGCTGGCGATGAACAGCGCGATCAGGGTGAACAGCGTCACCTCGACGAAGATCGCCACGCCGATGGGCACGCCGACGTAGAGCAGCTCGCCGATCATTCGCCAGCGTGGCGGGGTGGGGGAGCGCCACAGGGCGACATCGCCGTAGGCGCGGGAGCGCCGGGTATAGGCGATCATGGCCAGGCACATCACCCACATCGACAGGGCAGTGGCGATCCCGCAGCCGAAGGCGCCCAGCGCCGGCAGCGCCTGGACCCAGGCCGGCAGCCAGTCGCCGAACAGCCCGGTGAGGCCGTCGCCGCCGTAGATCAGCACGAAGTTGCTGGGCACGTTCACCCCCAGGCCGATCAGGCTGATCCACAGCGAAGGGCGGGTGTGGTTCATGCCGTCCGAGAAGGCGCGCAGCGCCTGGAACAGCGCCACCCCCGGCATGCCGAAGGCCACCGCGGCCAGGTAGGCGGCCGAGCGGGTGGCCACCTCGTCGGGAACCGCCATCAGGCGAAAGATCGGCATTACCGTGAACCACAGCAGCAAGGCGGCCAGGGCACCCAGCGCCAGCGCCACCCACAGCGCCTGGTGCACGTTGGGGCGGATGCCGGCGGTGCGCCCGCCGCCCAGCAGCTGGGCGACGATGGGGGTCAGGCCCATCAGGGTGCCGGTCATGAACAGCATCAGCGGCAGCCACAGGCTTGAGCCTACCGAGACCGCGGCCAGGTCGGTGGCGCTCAGGCGCCCGGTCATCATCACGTCGGTGACGCTCATGCCGGCCTGAGCCAGCTGGGCGCCACAGATCGGCAGGGCGAGGCGAATCAACGGCCGCGTTTCCGTGCGGCTGGCGCTCAGCAGGTCGGTGAAAAACGTTGCCAAGGGGTGCGCTCCATGCAGGCGAAGACGGGGGGCCACGGCGTCTTGCCGCGCCGGTAACCGCCTATCCTAACAACCGTTGGCGATGTTCGCCCGCCGCTTCGCGTCCTATAATGCTCGCCTCTCAGCGACCCCTGGAGCCTGCGTGACACATCGACTCGACGACATCATCGCCCTGTTCGACGGACTCTTTGTGGATACCTATGCAACTCGGCTGGTGCGTGGCGGCGACGAACCGCTCTATCGGCCGGCCGATGCCGACTGCCCCTTCCATCGGGTGATCTTCGCCCGCGGCTTCTACGCCAGCGCCCTGCATGAGATCAGCCACTGGTGCATCGCCGGCGAGCGGCGCCGCCGGCTGGAGGATTACGGCTACTGGTATCTGCCCGACGGACGCAGCGCCGAGCAGCAGCGCGACTTCGAAGCGGTGGAGATCGCCCCCCAGGCGCTGGAAATGCTGCTGTCCCGCGCCTGTGGCCATCGCTTCCATGTCAGCGTCGACAATCTCGGCGGCGACGCGGCGGTGGACCGCGGGGCCTTTCGTGCCCGGGTCGAGGCCCGGGCCGCCCGCTATGAGCGCGAGGGGTTGCCGCACCGGGCCGCCGCGCTGTGCGTGACGCTGCACGGCTACTATCGGCGCGGTCTCGCCCGGGAGCAGGCGGTGGCCGCGGGGCGCGCTCAGCTGTCGGCCGGCGTGCCGGCGGCGGCTCCGCTCTGAGCGCCGGTGTGCCAGGCCTCGCGACCCAGCGCCAGCAGTGGCGCCAGCGCGGGGGAGCAATGACGCGCCGGATAGGCCACGCCGACGGTCTGGGCGATGGCAAGTCCGCGTAGCGGGCGGCACTGGACGTCGTGGCGCTCGAGAATCTCTGGCCAGGCGGGGACCAGCGAGGCGCCCACCCCGGCCGCCACCAGCCCCAGGGTGTACTCGATGGTGCGCAGGTGGGCACGCACCTGGCAGCGGATGCCGGCCCCGTCGAGCGCCTCGGCGAGCCGTTCCATGGCCGCGCAGGGGCGGCGCCAGACCATCGGCAGGCCCGCCAGGTCGTCGAGCGCGACGCTGGCGTGGCGGGTGAGCGGGTGGCCCGTGGGCAGCGCCAGGCGATAGCGGTCGTGCCAGATCGGCTGGAAGGCCTCGCCGGGCGCCAGGTCCTGCTCGCCGATGATGCGGGCGTCGCAGGGCTCCTCGGGGTTGACCAGGGTCAGGGCCAGGTTCTCGCTGCGGCCAATGACCTCCTTGAGCAGAGCGGTCATGCGGCTCGCGCCCAGCGAGCGCATCAGCCCCAGGCGCACCGGGGTCGCGGGCGCGGGCGTGCGGAACTGTCGGGTGATCGCTTCGAGGTCCTCGCTGACCCGGCGGGCCAGCGGATAGAGGCGGTGCCCCTCCTCGGTGGCAGTGATGCCGCGGCGGTGGCGTTCGAACAGGGCGGTGCCCAGCCGCGCCTCCAGCTGCGCCAGGGCCGTCGAGATCGAGGGCTGAGCCACGTGGCAGCGCCGGGCGGCGGCGCTGATCGAGCCGCCTTCGTAGGCGGCGATGAAGTAGCGCAGGCTGCGCACATCCATAAGTCATGCCTATATCTGATCCAGGATATCGATATTATCCCTTTGCCTACCGGTCGCGCTAGGCTGTAGACACTCCCCCTTGTGAATGCCGACAGGAGCCCGCTACCGTGGCCGATTCTCTGCCCCAGGAGACGCTGTTCTTCAATGCCCTGCGTTCCGACGACTGGCCCGAACCCGAGCAGGCCTGGACGCTCGATGAGGTCGAGCTCAGCCCCGCCGGCCTGGCCGAGCTGTTCGAGTCCCAGCTGATGAGCCGCCATCTGGACCTGCATGCCCGCCGCCTGCAGGCGCGCGGCGAAGCCTTCTACACCATCGGCAGCGCCGGCCACGAGGGCAACGCGGCCATCGCCGGGGCCTTGCGCCCCACCGATCCGGCCTTTCTGCACTATCGTGACGCCGCCTTCCTGCTTCAGCGCTCCCGCCAGGTGCCCGGCCAGACGCCGCTGTGGGATCTGCTGCTGAGCTTCGCGGCCTCGGCCGAGGACCCCATCTCCGGCGGCCGGCACAAGGTGCTGGGCTCGAAGGCGCTCGCGGTACCGCCCCAGACCAGCACCATCGCCTCGCACCTGCCCAAGGCGATGGGGGCCGCCTATGGCCTCGGCCTGTGGCGACGCCTGGGCGGCGGCGGCGAGTGGCCCGCCGACAGCGTGGTGGTGTGCAGCTTCGGCGATGCCTCCTTCAATCACTCCACCGCCCAGGGCGCGCTCAACGCCGCCGGCTGGGCCGCCTACCAGGGCAGCCCCATGCCGCTGGTGATGGTCTGCGAGGACAACGGCATCGGTATTTCCACCCCCACCCCCGAGGGTTGGGTGGAGGCCAGCATGCGGGCACGCCCCGGCTTTCACTACCTGAGCTGCGACGGGCTCGACCTGCTGGATACCTGGCGGGCCGCCCGGGAGGCGGTGCGCATCGCCCGTCGCCACAAGCAGCCGGTGTTCCTGCACATGCGCTGCGTGCGGTTGTTCGGCCACGCCGGCTCCGACGCCCAGCAGGCCTATCTGGCGCCACAGCGGATCAAGGCCGACGAGGCGCGAGACCCGCTGCTGGTCAGCGCCGGCCTGCTGCGGCGCCACGGCGTGCTGGACCGCGACGCCATCGCTGAGCTCTACCGGGAGCTCGGCGAGCGCGTGGCCCATGTCGCCGAGCAGGCGATCCGCCGGCCCAAGCTGGAAACCGCCGCACAGGTCATGGCCAGCCTCGTGCCGCCGGCGCGGCCGCCGCGCATCCGCCCCTGGCAGGGCGAGGTGGACGCGACGCCGGCCCCCATGGCCAAGCTGCTCAACCAGGCGCTGGCGCGCTTGATGGATCGCTATCCGCAGCTGGTGATGGCCGGCGAGGACATCGGCCGCAAGGGGGGCGTCTACGGGGTCACCCAGCGGCTGCAGGCGCAGTTCGGCCCGCACCGGGTGATCGACACCCTGCTCGACGAGCAGAGCATCCTCGGGCTGGGTATCGGCCTGGGCCACAACGGCCTGGTGCCGATACTGGAGATCCAGTTCCTGGCCTATCTGCATAACGCCGAGGATCAGCTGCGCGGCGAGGCGGCGACGCTGAGCTTCTTCTCCAACGGCCAGTACACCAACCCCATGGTGGTGCGTATCGCCGGGCTCGGCTACCAGAAGGGCTTCGGCGGCCATTTCCACAACGACAACGCCATCGCCGTGCTGCGCGACATTCCCGGCCTGCTGGTGGCGTGCCCTTCCAACGCCGCCGACGCCGTCGGGCTGATGCAGGAGGCGGTACGCCTGGCCGATGAGGAGCAGCGCGTGGTGGTCATGCTCGAGCCGATCGCGCTCTACCATAACCGCGACCTGCTGGAGGAGGGCGATCAGCGGTGGTGCTTCGCCGACCCGGGTCCCGAGCACCGTCTGCCGGTGGGCGAGCTGGGCCAGTGGGGAGCGGGGCGGGATCTCGCCATCGTGACCTATGGCAACGGGGTCTACCTCTCGCGGCAGGCGGCGGCGCGGCTGGAGGCCGAAGGCATTGCGCTGCGCATCGTCGACCTGCGCTGGTTGACCGCCATCGACCATGACGCCGTGTATCGCAGCGTCGCCGACTGTGGGCAGGTGCTGGTCGTCGACGAGTGTCGGCGCAGCGGCTCGCTGAGCGAGGAGCTGATCACCGCCCTGGTGGAGCGGGGCATGGCGGGTCACCGCCTGCACCGGCTCACCGCCGAGGACAGCTTCATTCCGTTAGGGCGGGCCGCCACGGTGACGCTGCCCTCGGCGGATGCCATCGCCCTGCGGGCGCGTGCCCTGGTGGTCGAAGCCGGCAGTGTGGACCAGAAGACGCTGACAGGGAGCCCGCAAGCATGAGCCAGACACCTGAACGGCTGCTGATCGTCTGCCCCGGACGGGGCACCTACACCCAGGCGGAGTGGGGCAGCCTGACCCGCTATGCCGGCGACGCCGACTGGCTGGCGCGCTTCGATGCCCAGCGCCGCGAAGCGGGGCTGCCGACGCTTAGCCAACTCGATGCCGAACTGCCGTTTCGGTCGCGCCTGCACGGCCGCGGCGAGCATGCCGCGCCGTTGATCTACGCCTGCGCGCTGGCCGACCTGCTGGCCATCGACCGCGAGCGCTATGAGATCGTCGCCATCACCGGTAACTCCATGGGCTGGTACATCGCCCTGGCGGCGGGCGCCGCCCTGGGGCAAGAGGCCGCCTTCGAGCTGATCGGCACCATGGGGCAGATGATGCAGGAGCGCCTGGCGGGCGGGCAGCTGCTCTACCCCTGGGTCGACGAGCAGTGGCGCCCTCGGTGGGACAAGCGGCGGGAGCTGCTGGCGCTGATCGAGCGGCTGCACGGCGAGCAGGGCGCCGAGCTCTATCTCTCCATCGAGCTGGGCGGCATGCTGGTGTTCGGTGGCAACGAGGTGGGCCTGTCGCGGCTCGCCGAGGCGCTGCCGCCGCTGGAGCGCTTTCCGCTGCGCCTGCATCAGCACGCCGCCTTCCATACCCCGCTGCAGCGGGAGGTGCGCGATGCCGCCCGCCAGCGCCTGCCGGCGACCCCCTTCCGGGCCCCCGAGGTGCCGCTGATCGACGGCCGTGGCCATATCTGGACGCCCTGGAGCAGCGATCCGGTCGCGCTCTGGGATTACACCCTGGGGGATCAGCTGGTGACGCCCTATGACTTCACCGCGGCGCTGCGGGTCGGGCTGCGCGAGTTTGCGCCGGATCGCGTGGTGATACCCGGGCCGGGCACCAGCCTGGGCGGCGCCACCGCCCAGGCGTTGATCCAGCTCGGCTGGCAGGGGCTGGACAGCAAGACGGCCTTCCAGGCCCGCCAGGCCGAGGACCCCGTGCTGATCGGCATGGGCATCGAGGCGCAGCGTCGGCGGGTGGTCGGTTAGCGGTCCAAGCGCGGCCGGCGCTCACTCGAAACCCGCCTTGCGTAGCCCTTCAAGGTAGTGCTCGGCGTCGGCAGGACGTCGATAGGGGTCCAGTGCCGCCAGCCAGTCGAGACAGCTGATGTGCTTGGGAAAGGTGCCGCGCGCCAGCTGGTAGCGGTAGTGGCGATAGACGGTGTCGCGGTGGCTGGCGCCCCGTTGCGGGTGGCCCATGTGGGCATAGGTTGCGGCGATGAAGGCTGGGGTGTTGCAGAAGGCCTGGGGCGCGCATGCCAGGGTGTCGATGGCCTCGTCATACAGATGTGCGCTGAAGAAGGCGATCCCGGCCATGCCGGCATACCACTCCGGGCGGTAGGGTGCGAGACGCAGCGCCTGGCGGGCGGCTGCCACTCCACGCTCGGGATGGCCGATCAGCGCCAAGGCGAAGGAGGCGTGGGCCAGCACCTCGCTATCGTTGGGGTTAAGGGCCAGTGCCAGCGACAGCTCGCGCTCCGCGGCCGCGTACTGCCCATCGTAGAGCTCGGCCACGCCCAGCATGCAGTGGGCACGGTGGTCGTTGTCATCCAATGCGACTGCCTTGCGGCAAAGTGCCAGGGCCTCCTGCTGCAGGAAAACCCAGTGATGCCAGGAGTGACAGGCCCACTCATTGAGATGGGCGAGGGCCAGACCGACATAGGCACGGGCGAACTGCGGGTCCTTGGCCAGTGCCTGCTGGAAGTGGCGACGTGCCTCGTGAATGGCCGTCAGGTCAGCTCGGCGCAGGGCGTGACGACCGCGCAGCCAGAGGTCGTAGGCCTGCCAGTCCCGGGGCGGCCGGCGACGGGACTGGGCCAGGCGGTCTTCGGTGATCTGTCCGACCAGGCAGCCGACGATGTGGCGGACCAGCTCTGCCTGGACGTCGAAGAGTCCGTCGAGCCGGCAGTCAAAGCGCTCCGCCCAGACCTGGCGTGAATGGGGCGTGGCGACCAGTCGGGCGGTGATCGCAAGCCGCTGGCCGCGCTGTTGAAGGCGTCCCTCCAGAAGATACTCCACGCCGAGTTCACGGCCGATCTGTTCCGGAGAGGCCTGGCTATGGCGATAGGCCAGGGCGCTGGTCGGGGCGATTACCTCTAGCTCGCCGAAGCGGCCAAGCTCGGTGGCGAGGTCCTCCGCCATGCCGTCGCCAAGGGCGGGAGGAAGCCGTGTCCCCTCGCATGGCAAGAAGGCCAGGACGGCGAGCGAAGGGCGCTCGCTGGCAGGGCGGCGCCCGCGCTCGCGTGCCGCAGCGGCCGTTGCGATCACCCTGCGGCTCTCAGGCGGGTCATCGCTTTCGCGGGGCACGCTGCGCGAGTCGTCGTCGGGCAGCAGCGCCAACAGCTCCGCCTTCAGCTGCTCGGTCTCCGGAGCCGGGGCGACGCCGAGTTCATCGGCCAGTCGTTCGCGGCAGCGACGGTACTGGGTGAGCGCCGCACCGATCCGGTCCTGGTACAGGTAGAGCCGGATCAAAGTGCGCTGCACACCCTCATCCAGGGGGTCATGGTCCAGCAGCCGCAGGGCCAGCTGGATGCCGGCATCGATGGCGCCGGTAAGCACATAGTGGTCGAGCAGTCGATGCATCAGCTGCGCCAGCGCCTCGTCCAGCCAGCTGCGCCGCTCCATCAGCCACGCCTCGAAGGGCTCCTCGCCAGGGTCCAGGCCTTCCAGGAAGGGGCCGCGATAGAGCGCCAGCGCACGCTCGAGGGTCTCCGGCGTCCCGTCGGCCAGCAGCCGCTCGAAGGTGTCCAGGTCCACCCACGTCGTACAGGCCTTGAGCCCCACCGCCTGGCCATCGAGCGTCAGGCACTCGCGCGCCGACGGTGGCAGCGCCGACTGTAGGCGCGACAGGGTCTTGCGCAGGTTGGCGCGGGCTCGCGACTCGGGCATGGCATCCCACAGCAGCCCGGCCAGCTTGCTGCGTGAGTGTGGCCGGCCGGGAGGCGCCGCCAGGTAGGCGAGCAGTGCCGCGGCCTTGCGCGTCGGAACAGCGACCGGCTCGCCCTCGGCCGTTTGGCAGGCGAACTCACCCAGCAGCGAGACGTGCAGACGCGTCATGGCCATCTCCCTCCTGCCCCAAGCCTAAGCGCTGTTGTCGCCCTTCGCTAGGCGTTGGCGCTCCCTGTCACGACCCGGTCACGCTGCGGGGACGCGGTTTGGCTATCCCTGAAAAGACACACGCCAGATCACTCCCTGGATGAGGAGGAGCCATGATGGATATCAGACAGCAGACCGGGCCCAGCGCCTTGTCGAGCGATGCGATCCGGACGCTCGGGGAGCGGCTGCATGGGGCTCTGATCCTGCCCGATGACCCGCGCTATGACACGGCACGGCGGGTCTACAATGCCATGCATGATCGCCAGCCGGCGCTGATCGTCGAGGCGGCCGACGTGGCGGACGTGATGACGGCCGTGACCTTTGCCCGACAGCAGGAGCTTGCCCTGGCCGTGCGCGGTGGCGCGCACAGCCTGCCCGGGTTCGGCACCTGCGACGGCGGGCTGGTGCTGTCCCTCGAGCGCCTGCGCGGCATTCGAGTCGATCCCGAGGGCCGCTGTGCCCGTGCCGAAGGCGGCTGCACCTGGGCCGACCTCAACCACGCCAGCGCCGCCTTCGGCCTGGCGACGACCGGTGGGATCGTCTCCACCACCGGCATCGCCGGCCTGACCCTGGGCGGGGGGTTCGGCTTTCTGGCCCGGCGCTGCGGGCTCGCCTGCGACAACTTGCTCTCGGCCGACGTGGTCACCGCCGACGGCGACTTCCTGACCTGCAGTGAGCGCCGCCATGCCGAGCTGTTCTGGGCGATTCGCGGCGGCGGGGGGAACTTCGGGGTGGTGACCTCATTCGAGTACCGTCTGCATGCGGTGAGCGACATTCTCGGCGGGCCAACTTTCTATCCGCTCGATGCAGAGGTGATGCGTCACTACCGGGAATGGATCGCCGCGGCTCCCGAGGCGCTGGGCGCGATCCTGGGCATCACCCTTGGCCCACCGCTGCCGTGTCTGCCCGAGAGGTGGCACGGTCAGCCGGTGATTGTGGTGCTGACCTGCTGGAGCGGGCCACCGGCTGAGGATGCCGCGGTCCGCGAGCAGCTTGCCGAGCTCGGCCCCGTGCTTGGTCAGGCGGTCCAGCGTATGCCCTATCCGGCGATCAATACCCTGTTCGACGAGCTGCTGCCCGCGGGGCTCTACCACTACTGGAAGGGCTGCTTTAGCCGCTCACTCACCGACGCGGCGATCGCGGAGTACATCGAGCATGGGGCCCGAACCCCGTGCCTGGAGAGTGCGACGCTGCTGTTTCCCCTGGATGGCGCCTGCCGGCGGGTCGCCGAGGACGCTACGGCGTTTGCCTTCCGGGATGCCGACTTTGCCACAGCGGTCGGGGCGAGCTGGCCGGACCCCGCCGACAGCGAACGCAACATCGCCTGGGCTCGCGCCTATTATCAGGCGCTCAGGCCGCATTCCGAGGCGGGGGGCTACGTGAACTTCATGTCCGCCGACGACGCGGGGCGAGTGCGCGACAACTACCGCCAGCACTACGCGCGGCTGGCCGCGATCAAGGCGCGCCATGATCCGACCAACCTGTTCCGACTGAACCAGAACATCGCGCCAGCCGGCAGTGATTCGGCTTGAAGTGGCCTGAGTCGGCCTGGCGCACAGGTGGATGGGCCGGTCAGGCCTGTCCACCCAGCCGCTGGTGCAACTGCAGCATCACCGCCACCTCGTGCTCGGGGCGCAGCGGCTCGAGGCCCAGTTCGCCGAACAGCTCGCCCCGGGCGCGGGTCCACTCGCCGCCGTCCAGGTCGGGGTAGAGGCTGTCGGCCGGTGCCAGCTCGACGAAGGGGTCGATCCCGAAGGTATCGAAGAGTCGCGCCAGGGCGGCCTCGTCATCGCTCACCCCGGCGGTGAAGAGGGTGGCGTTGAAGTGGTCGTTCTCCAGCTCGCGGATCACGTCCAGGGGGCTCACGCCGAAGCTGTTGAGCTCCTCCATGCTGTAGCCGTTGAGGGCGTTCATCTCGTCGTCCAGCCAGCCGTCGTCGGGCTGGATCAGGGTGTGCTTGATGCGCCCGTCGGGGAGTACCCAGGCGATCGCCAGGGGCAGCTCGCCATCCTCGCCGGTTTCCACGGCAATGAATCCCGGGATCTCTTCCATCATGTGCTCTCCTGCCGGTGGTCCGGCGCTGCGCTGTCCTGTTGCCGCGGGTCCAGGCGGAAAAAGGCCGTAGCGGTGGTCGTGGTGGCCGTGGCCAAGTCGGCTTCGTCGATGCCCCGCCAGTGGGCGATTTCCCGCACGATCCAGGGTAGCAGCGCCGGTTCGTGTCGCCTGCCCTTGAGTTTGGCAGGTAAATTGCGCGGCAGCAGGTAGGGGCAGTCGGTTTCCACCATCAGCCGGGTGAGCGGAATCGCGCCGACCAGGTCGCGCAGGTGGTGGCCGCGACGCTCGTCGCAGATCCAGCCGGTCAGGCCGATATGCAGGTCCAGGTCGAGATAGCCGTAAAGCGTCTCGCGATCCGCGGTGAAGCAGTGGATCACTGCGTGACCGATATCGTCGCGCCAGGCGTGGAGCATCTCACGCATACGCCGGCCGGCGTCGCGCTCGTGGACGAACAGCGGCAGGCCGCTCTCGGCGGCGAGTCCCAGCTGTGCCTCGAAGGCGCGCTCCTGCTCGGCCGGCGTCGAGAAGTTGCGGTTGAAGTCGAGCCCGCACTCGCCCACCGCCACCACCTCGGGCTGGCGGTGCAGCTCGCGCATGGCGCGCGCAAGCTCGCCGCTCCAGCGGCTGGCGTCGTGGGGATGAACGCCGGCAGTGGCGTAGAGCCCCGGGTGTTCTCGTGCCAGCGCCACGGCCTGCTCGGCGTGCTCGCGGTCGGTGCCGGTGAGAATCAGGGTGGTAACGCCGGCGGCCCGCGCCCGCCCGATCACCGCCTCCAGGTCGCGGTCGAAGCTCGCGTGGGTCAGGTTGGCGCCGATGTCCACCAGCGGGGCCGGGGAGCGAAAGCGCAGCGCCTCGGGCAGGGCAGCGCCGCCGCTGTCGGGGGTAGCAGTCTCGTGCATGGCCGTGCTCAGTCTCCGGGGGCGAAAACCCGCTATTGTCACATGCCCGGTCGAGGCCCGCCATGCGTTACACTAGGGCGCTCGATGACTGGATGAGGACTGCGCGTGACCCTGCTACGTCTGGAACGCCTGCAACTGGCCTATGGCAACCATGTTCTGCTCGACGGCGCCGACCTGGTGCTCGAGCGGGGGGAGCGGCTGGCGCTGGTGGGCCGCAACGGCACCGGCAAATCGACCCTGCTCAAACTGGTGGCCGGCGAGATCCTCCCCGATGGCGGCAGCATCTGGCGTGCCCCGGGGTTGAAGATCGGAGTGCTCGACCAGGACCTGCCGGATGCCAGCGGCGAGACCATCTTCGACGTGGTGGCCCAGGGGCTGCCCGAAGCGGGGGCGCTGCTCTCGGAGTATCACCACCTGATTCACCAGGACGACCCGGACATGCGCCGCATGGCGGCGCTGCAGTCCCAGCTCGAGGCCATCGACGGCTGGTCCTTCCACCAGCGCATCGACGTGGTGCTGACGCGCCTCGGGCTGCCCGAAGACACCGCGATGGCGGCGCTCTCCGGTGGCTGGCGCCGACGCGTGGCGCTGGCCCGGGCACTGGTGGCCGAGCCCGACCTGCTGCTGCTCGACGAGCCCACCAACCACCTGGACCTGGACACCATCGCCTGGCTGGAGGAGCAGCTCGCCGCCTTCAACGGCGCGGTGCTGTTCATCACCCACGACCGCACCTTCCTGTCGAAGCTGGCCACGGCGATCCTCGAGCTCGACCGTGGGCGCCTGGGGCGCTACCCCGGCGACTACGCCAGGTATCAGGAGCAGAAGACCCACGAGCTGGAGGTCGAGGCCCGCGAGCACGCCGAGTTCGACAAGAAGCTGGCCCAGGAGGAGGCCTGGATTCGCCAGGGAATCAAGGCGCGGCGGACCCGCAACGAGGGGCGCGTCCGGGCGCTGGAGCAGATGCGCCGCGAGCGCAGCCAGCGCCGCGAGCGCCAGGGCAAGGCCTCGCTGTCCGTCGACACCGGTGAGCGCAGCGGCAAGCGGGTGGTGGAGCTCAAGGGCGTCAGCCACCGCTACGGCGACGAGACGGTGATTCGCGACCTCTCCCTGGAGATCCAGCGCGGCGACCGCATCGGGCTGATCGGCCGCAACGGGGCGGGCAAGACCACGCTGCTCAAGATCCTGCTCGGTGAGCTGGCCCCCAGTGAAGGTGAGGTTCGCCTGGGCACCAACCTGCAGGTGGCCTACTTCGACCAGCTGCGCGCCGGGCTGGAGCCTGCGAAGAGCGTCTACGACAACGTGGCCCAGGGCAGTGACCGGGTCACGGTGGGCGGCAAGGACAAGCACGTCATCAGCTACCTGCAGGACTTCCTGTTCACCCCCGAGCGCGCCCGTCAGCCGGTCAAGGCGCTCTCCGGCGGCGAATCCAACCGGCTGCTACTGGCCAAGCTGTTCACCCAGCCGGCCAACGTGCTGGTGCTCGACGAGCCCACCAACGACCTCGACGTCGAGACCCTGGAGC
This sequence comes from Billgrantia campisalis, assembly GCF_022341425.1. Classification (GTDB taxonomy): domain Bacteria; phylum Pseudomonadota; class Gammaproteobacteria; order Pseudomonadales; family Halomonadaceae; genus Halomonas; species Halomonas campisalis. Next base: position 19,270 of record NZ_JABFUC010000014.1, read on the forward strand.
TGCTCGAGGAGCTGCTGCTCGACTTCGACGGTACTCTGCTGCTGGTCTCCCACGACCGCGCTTTCATGGACAACGTGGTAACCGGGGTGCTGGCCTTCGAGGGCAACGGCCGGGTGCGCGAGTACGTGGGCGGCTACAGCGACTGGGTGCGCCAGGGGGGCAAGCTGCCGCCGGCGCCCTGGGAGGGCGCCGCGCGCCAGCGGGCGGAGCCCGTCGCCGATGAGGCGGCAGCGACGCCCGCGGCCGAGGCGCCCCGGGCCGCCGCGCCGGCCAGGAAGGCCGCCAAGCTCTCCTACAAGCTGCAGCGTGAGCTCGACGGCCTGCCGGCCGACATCGAGCGGCTGGAGAGCGAGGTGGCGGCCTTCGAGGCCAGGGTGGGCGATCCCGCCTTCTACCAGCAGGAGGCCGATACCATCACCGCGACGCTGCAGGCGCTGAGCGACAAGCAGGCCGAACTCGACGCCGCCATGGAGCGCTGGATGGAGTTGGAGGCCCTGGCTGCGGGGGAATAGCAGGGCCAGTTGAAGCGGGGCCAGGGAGCGGTGTGGAAGGTTGGACCCTGTGGGAGGCCGGCGTGGGAGGCCGGCTTTGCCGGGCGAAGGCGCCGTCAGGCGCCCAGTTTGGGTAGCGCTACGCGCTGCTTCGTCGAAGCGTCGCACCGGAGCTGAAGCGCCCTCCCACAAGATGTTACTCGGCGCTCTTCTCCCCCTTCTTCCCCACCCGCACGGCCAGCACGTCGCACTGGGCGCCGTGCAGCACGCCGGTGGAGGTGGAGCCGAGCAGCAGGGCGAAGCCATGACGGCCATGGGAGCCGACCACGATGAGATCGACGTCGTGCTCCTCGGCGAAGCGGTGGATCTCGGTATCCGGCATGCCGACCACCACGTGCTGGTTCTCCTTGGCCACGTGGGCGTCGGCGATCTCGGCCAGGCGCTGCTTGGCGTGCTCGTCGAGCTGGTCCTGAATGCTGGTGAGGTCCATGGGGATATCGCCTCCATAGGCGAAGCCCAGCGGCTCCAGGGTATGCATGATCGAGAGCTTGGCCTGGTTGCGCTCGGCGATCTGCAGGGCGCGCTCCAGCACCTTGTGGGAGTCCTTGGTCAGGTCGACGGCGACCAGGATATGGCGGTATTCATTGCTCATGGCAGGCTCCTGTGAAACGAATTGGGTGCGGTGAACATGCCTTCACTCTAGGACGTGCGATGAGCGAGGACAACGACTTGCGTCAAGATTCATTCAGGAGATACCGATGGTTTGGTTGCTGATACTGTTCGTGCTGCTGCTGATGGTCTCGCCGGTGCTGTGGCTCAAGCCCAGCCCGCGACAGCGGCGCATCGCACCGCTGCGCAGTGCCGCCATCAAGGCCGGGGTACAGGTGAAGCTGGAGTCGCCGCCGCTGCATGGTATTTCGACCGCCATGCCGGGCTATCGCTGGTCCTATCCCCAGGACGCGCCTGGGCCGCGCTTCGTGCTGGTGCGAGACAGCGAGGCCAGCGATGCCCTCAAGGCCTTCATTCCCGGCTGGCGCTGGCGCATCGAGCCGCTGCGGCCGCTGCCCGAGGCGGCACGCAAGCCGCTGGAGGCGCTGCTGATACGCCTGCCCCAGGATGCGCTGGTGATCGAATCCCGCGAGCACGGCATCACGCTGTGGTGGTGGGAGTCCCAGGGGGCGGAGCGGTTTCTGACCTATGTCGACGATTTCCGCCAGCTGCGCGATGCCCTGGCCGGACGCGCCGACCGCCACGAGGGGCCGCGCCCCTTCGGCCACGCCGAGGGGGCCGCACCGGAGTGACACGAGCCGGCGGCAGGTCTCAGCCGTCGCTTTCCCGGGTCTGGATCTCCAGGCCGTTGTTCTCGATATGCGCCAGCAGGGCGTCGAGCTGGCCTACCTCGGCGTCGCTCAGGCCGTCGAGCATTTCGCGGCGCGCCTGGGTGACCACCTCGTCGATCTGCTCCAGCAGCGGGGTGGCCTCCGGAGTGAGAAAGACGCGCTTGGTGCGGCGGTCCTGCTCGCAGGGGCGGCGCTCGATCAGACCCTGCTCGGAGAGCTGGTCGAGGGTGCGCACCAGCGACGGCGCCTCGACGCCAATGGCCCGGGCCAGGTCGCACTGGGGCTGGCCGTCGCCCAGGCGCCACAGATGGTAGAGGGTGATCCAGCGGGTCTGGGTCAGGCCCAGCGGTGCCAGTCGCCGGTCGATGATCGCTCGCCACAGGCGTGGCAGGCGTGACAGCCGGAAGCCGATGTTCTGGTGCATGGGACTCTGCATTCACGTTGATGTTGCCGAATTGTCCGGAGCCGGTGCGTGTAATGCAAGCCGCGGGGTGCGGTATTCCCGGGCTGCTCGGGGCATGCCGGGCACCGGATGTGTGCCTTGTCCCTATTCTGATCCTCCGTTTGCCTCCGCTGGCGCCGCCGTATCGTTGTTCCGTTCTGCCGCCGCCCGGGGCCCGGGCTCTGCCTGAGATGCGTCCGGCGCTGGCTCATCGGACACGACCTGGCCGGGGCGGTTGCCGGGAACCAGTCGTCGCAGGTCCAGCCCGGGCAGGCCCGGCGGCAGCATCGCCTGGCCATCGGCGAGGGTGGCCTGCGCCGCCTGTTCCGCGACCCTGAAGCGCAGCATGCCGATACGCTGGCCACTGTCGGTCATCACGTCCACCCGCCAGCGTCCCGCAGGCTTCTCGGGGAAGTTCAGCTTGTGGGTCCAGGCCCGGTAGCCCTCCTGGCGCCCGCCGTGAATGGTCAGCTCGATCCGGTCGATTCGCTCGTTCTCGTGGTACCACTCATGAACGATCTCCTCGCGCAGCCCCCGGGGGGCACGAATCGCCGTGAAGGCGTAGAGCCCCTGTGCGGTCAGGGTCTCCGGGGTTAGCCGGGCACTGCCACGCGGGCTGCGCGCCGCCTCATCGAAGTCGGGCGACAGGGCGCTGGCGGAAAGCCATAGGTTGGCCGGCGGTACCCAGACACGCCCGACCCAGGCCAGGCTGGCCAGCAGTGGCAGCACCAGCAGTAGCGTCCCCCAGCGGCCCGGGGTCATCGGTCTGAGCAGCTGCCACAGGCTGGGCAGGCTGAACGCCAGCATGGCGCCCAGCGCCAGCTTGAGGCTTGCGCCGGTGGTGAGCTGGAACATGATGGGCAGGGTGACCAGCACCACCAGGAACACGCACTGGGCGTGAAAGGCGAAGTAGAGCCAGCGGGCACGGTCTGCCAGCCGGTAGTAGAGCGGGTCGAGGACCGAGAGCAGGGCCATGGCCAGAATCAGCAGGGCGAACAGCGCCTGGCCGCTGCTCCAGACGGTGGTGGCGAGCACGAAGGGTAGGCAGAAAAACAGCGTTTCCTGATGCACCATCTGGGTGATGAAGGTGGTGACGCCACGGGGCAGGCTGGGGTGGCCGCGACGCAGCAGCAGACGGCCGATCAGGCTCTCGGAAAGCAGCAGTACCCAGGCCAGGAGCATGCCAAGTGCCAGTACGACGCCCAGCCATTGCTGGCGGTCGACCAGAAAGAAGCTGCCCAGCCCGGCCAGAAAGGCGAGAGGCGGCCATAGCCAGCTCCAGGGGCGGGCGCGCTCGACCAGCCGCTCGATATGCCCCTGCAGCCGGAGGGCGTGGGGCGTCTTCGGCGGTGCGGGCGTGTCGGGTGAGCTCATGGGGCCTGGGTCGGTCAGGGGGGAGTTGCCATCCTAGCAGTCGGCTGGCGGTGGCGGGAGTCGCATACCGCCGACAGCGTGGCGCCGGATGCTAATCAGGGCTTGACGAACCGGGCCGACTGGACCAAGCTTTGAAAATCAAACGGCCGTATGAAATCGGGCACTCCTCCAATGCCAACCCTCTGTGTGGAGATTCGTGGATGATCTATCAAGGCAATGCCATCACGGTGGCGCGCGGTACCCAGAACGGGGGCGACGACATCGCCACGCTCACCTTCGACCTGAAGGATGAATCCGTCAACAAGCTCTCCAGCGCCGTGGTCAAGGAGCTGGGCGAGGCGGTCAAGGCGATTCAGGCCGTAAGCGGCCTCAAGGGGCTGGTGATCGCCAGCGGCAAGGAGGCGTTCATCGTCGGTGCCGACATCACCGAATTCCACGGGCTGTTCGACAAGGGCGAAGAGTATCTGGTGGAGATGAACCTCAAGGTTCACGACATCTTCAACGCCATCGAGGATCTGCCGTTCCCCACCGTGACCGCCATCAACGGCCTGGCACTGGGCGGTGGCTGCGAGGTGCTGCTGACCACCGATTTCCGTGTCATGGGCGAGAAGGCCAAGATCGGCCTGCCGGAGACCAAGCTGGGTATCCTGCCCGGCTGGGGCGGCTGCGTGCGCCTGCCGCGCATGATCGGTGCCGACAACGCCATCGAGTGGATCGCCGGCGGCACCGAGAACAAGGCCTCGGCCGCGCTCAAGGTTGGCGCCGTCGACGCCGTGGTGCCCAATGAGCAGCTCGAGGCCGCGGCGCTGGATATCCTGGCCCGCGCCAACCGTGGGGAGCTCGACTACCGAGCGCGCCGTGACGAGAAGACCAGCCCGCTCAAGCTCAACCCCATCGAGCAGATGATGGCCTTCGAGACCGCCAAGGGCTATGTGGCCGGCAAGGCGGGGCCCCACTACCCGGCCCCGGTCGAGGCAATCAAGGTCATCCAGAAGGGCGCCGGTGAGGAGCGCGGCCGGGCCCAGGCGATCGAGGCCAAGGCCTTCGCCAAGCTGGCGCTGAGCAGCGTCGCCTTCAATCTGGTCGGCCTGTTCATGAACGATCAGGTGGTCAAGAAGAAGGGCAGCAAGTACGAGAAGCAGGCGCGTCCGGTCAAGCAGACCGCGGTGCTGGGCGCCGGCATCATGGGCGGTGGCATCGCCTATCAGAGCGCTTCCAAGGGTACGCCGATCCTGATGAAGGACATCAAGGACGAGGCCATCGAACTGGGGCTTAAGGAGGCGCGCAAGCTGTTCGCCAAGCAGGTGGAGCGGAAAAAGCTGTCCACCGAGCAGATGGCCGAGAAGCTCTCCAACATTCGTCCGACCCTCTCCTACGGTGACTTCGGTCACGTCGACCTGGTGGTCGAGGCCGTGGTCGAGAATCCCAAGGTCAAGGAGGCGGTGCTCACCGAGGTGGAAGGCCTGGTCGGCGAGGACACCATCCTCACCTCCAACACTTCGACCATCTCGATCACGCGCCTGGCCCAGAATCTCAAGCGTCCGGAAAACTTCTGCGGCATGCACTTCTTCAACCCGGTGCACCGCATGCCGCTGGTCGAGGTCATCCGCGGCGAGAAGACCAGTGACGCCGCGGTGGCGGCCACCGTGGCCTACGCCCGTGCCATGGGCAAGACGCCCATCGTAGTCAACGACTGCCCGGGCTTTCTGGTCAACCGCGTGCTCTTCCCCTACTTCGGCGGCTTCAGCCAGCTGGTCGAGCAGGGCGCTGACTTCCAGCGCGTCGACAAGGTGATGGAGAAGTTCGGCTGGCCCATGGGGCCGGCCTACCTGCTCGACGTGGTGGGCATGGACACCGCGGTCCACGCCGGCGAGGTGATGGCCGAGGGCTTCCCGGAGCGCATGGGTAGCCTGGGCGGGGCGGGCGAGAAGAGTGCCATCCAGGTGATGGTCGACAATGAGCGCCTGGGCCAGAAGAACGCCAAGGGCTTCTACGCCTACGAAGAGGACAAGAAGGGCAAGCCGAAGAAGGTCAGCGACGAGGCGGCCCATGCGCTGGTCAAGCAGGTGGTGAAGGCAGAGAAGAAGTTCTCCGACGACGACATCATCGCCCGCATGATGGTGCCGCTGTGCCTGGAGACGGTGCGCTGCCTGGAAGACGGCATCGTCGAGACGCCGGCCGAGGCCGACATGGCGCTGATCTACGGCATCGGCTTCCCGCCGTTCCGCGGCGGTGCGCTGCGCTACATCGATGCCATGGGCGTGGCGGCGTTCGTCGAGCTGGCCGAGGGGCTGGCCGAGGAGCTCGGTGCGCTCTACGCGCCCACCGACAAGCTGCGCGAGATGGCCAAGTCCAACGACACCTTCTACGGCAAGAGCGCCTGAACCCACCGCGAACAGGAGTAGCGAAAGATGAGTTTGAACCCGAGAGATATCGTGGTGGTCGACGGTGTGCGTACCGCCATGGCCAAGGCCAAGAACGGTGCCTTCCGCCACGTGCGCGCCGAGAACCTGTCCGCCGCGGTGATGCAGGCACTGTTCGATCGCAACGCCAACCTCGACCCCAGCGAGGTCGACGACGTGATCTGGGGCTGTGTCAACCAGACCCTCGAGCAGTCGATGAACATCGCCCGCAACGCGGCGATCATGACCGGGATTCCGCGCAGCGTGCCGGCCCAGACGGTCAACCGCCTGTGCGGCTCCTCGATGACCGCGCTGCATATCGCCGCGGCCAATATCAAGGCCGGGATGGGAGACTTCTATATCATCGGCGGCGTCGAGCATATGGAGCACGTCTCCATGACTCATGGCGTCGACGTCAACCCGGCGGCCAGCAAGTATGCCGCCAAGGCGGCAATGATGATGGGCCTGACCGCCGAGCTGCTGGGCAAGATGCACGGCATCAGCCGCGAAGAGCAGGACAAGTTCGGCGTGCGCTCCCACCAGCGCGCCCAGGCCGCCATGGAGCAGGGCCTTTTCGACAATGAAGTGATCGGGGTCGAAGGCCACGATTCACGCGGTTTCCGGGTGCGGGTCGATCGCGACGAGGTGATTCGTGCCGACGCCAGCCTGGAGAAGATGGCCGAACTCAAGCCGGTCTTCGACCCGCGGAGTGGCACTGTCACCGCCGGCACCTCCTCGGCGCTGTCGGTGGGCGCTTCCGGCATGGCGGTGATGAGCTACGAACGCGCCCAGGCGCTGGGTCTGGAGCCGATTGCCAAGGTGCTCTCCACCGGGGTCGCCGGCTGCGACGCCTCCATCATGGGCTATGGCCCGGTACCGGCTTCGCAGAAAGCGCTCAAGACCGCCGGCCTGACCGCCGACGATATCCAGACCGTCGAGCTCAACGAGGCCTTTGCCGCCCAGGGGATTCCGGTGCTCAAGGATCTCGGCTTCCTCGACGCCTTGGACGACAAGGTCAACCTCCACGGCGGCGCTATCGCCCTGGGCCACCCCCTGGGCTGCTCCGGGTCGCGGATCTGCACCACCCTGCTCAACGTCATGCAGCAGCAGCAGACCAGCCTCGGTCTGGCCACCATGTGCATCGGCATGGGCCAAGGCGTCGCAACGGTGTTCGAGCGGCTGAAATAAGCCTCTACTGTTGAAGTCAGTACGTCCCGCGGTAGCCGGTGGCCCCGCCCTTGTTGGCGGGGTCACTTGCGTTAGAGGCGTTGACGAGTGGGGTGATGAGCAATAAGATGCATTTTTTATGCATCTTATAGAATCCACTGCGAGGTGACGCTCATGAGCCGGCTCAAGGACCTGTTCAAGAAGGACAAGGCAGAAGACAAGCAAGTCGTGCAGACCCAGGAGCCGGTTCCGGCAACAGCCTCGGGTTCGGACGCCAACGCGGGCGAAGCGGCCAGCGCCGAGGCAGAGCAGAAGGCGAAGCATGGGGAACCGGGCGTTTGCTGCGGATCCTGTCACTGACCCCGGCCAGCGCTTGGTAAGATAGCCATCGACGAACGATGAGCAGCGGGCATGCCCTTCCAGGCATGCCCGTTTTTCCATGGGCGTGGGATGCGTCCAGTGTCAGGCTGCTGCGCTGCTGCGCTGCTGCGCTATAGCACGCCTGCCTCGAGCCCTGCGGCCAGATAGAGACCCAGTTCCTCCACCTGACCGACGAACTCTTCCTGCCATTCGCCGCGCAGGGTCAGGGGATGCTGGGCCCACTTCCAGCGCAGGCCGGTGACGATGCTTTCCACCGCGCGACGGGTGCCGGTGCCGTCACGGCCGGCGCGTATGTAGAGCGCACAGGGCAGGCCCTGTTTCTCCTCGAGGATCGGGTAGTAGCTGCGGTCGAAGAAGTCCTTGAGCGCCCCGCTCATGTAGCCCAGGTTCTCGGGGGTGCCGAGGAGGATGGCGTCGCAGGCACGCACGTCATCGGGGCCCGCTTCGAGTGGCGACTTGACCACGACTTCGACGTTATCGATATCCGGGTGCCGGGCGCCGCGCTCGGCGGCCTCGCGCAGCTTGAGCGTATTGGGGGAGGGCGCATGGGCCACGATCAGCAGTCGTTTCATGTTTGACAGTCTAGCGACTTTTATCAACGCTGCGGTCTGCGATACTCAATGAGTACCTTATCCTTTTCGGACCACGGAGGACTCCTGCAATGGCATTTGCCCTGTCGAACATGCAGCTGGAAAGTGCGGCCTTCCCCGCCGGTGGCGCCATCCCGGCCAAGTACACCGGCGAGGGCGACGACATCTCGCCGCCGCTTAGCTGGCGCGATGCCCCGGAGGGCACCAAGGGCTTCGCGGTGATCTGCCACGACCCCGATGCGCCGCTGGTGCAGCATGGCAGCTATGGCTTCGTGCACTGGGTGCTCTACAACATTCCGGCCTCCACCAGTTCGCTGGAAGAAGCCACCGCCGTGGGCACCCGTGGCAAGAACGACTTCGGCAAGCACGGCTATGGCGGGCCCATGCCGCCCGAGGGGCACGGCCTTCACCAGTACTACTTCTGGGTGCTGGCCATGGACAAGCCCACCGACGATCTGCCCGAGGGGCTGAGTCTGCACGATCTGCTGGTGCGGGTGGAGCCGCACCTGATCGGCATGAACCGTCTGGTGGGCACCTACCAGCGCGGCTGATGGGGCGCCGAGGCCCCGCCTACGCCGACCCGCCGAGTGGTGGGCTCTGCGGGTCGGACAGCGAGGGTCAGGCGCGGGCCTTGAACCTCAGCCGCACACAGTCGACGGTCCAGTGGCCATGGCTGTCGCACAGGCTCGGGGCGAGCCAGGCCACGGCGTTGTCGAGTATCGCCTCGCGTAGATCTTCATCCAGGTCGTGGAGGACGGGGGCTGCAAAGGATGCCAGCCAGCGGCTCATGCCGCCGGGCAGCGGCATGGGCTGTGGAATCAGTTCGATGCGCTCGACCGTGAAGCCGGCGCTGGTGAGCATCTCGCGGTACGCCTCTATCGTGGGAAAGTACCAGGGAAGCCGCTCTGCGGCGCCGATGCCACGAAATTCCAGGGCGGCAATCAGCGCAGTGCAGACCGCCGCCACATTGCCGTGGCCGCCAAGCTCGGCGACGAAGCGACCTTTCGGTTTTAGCGCCCGGCGTACCCCGGCGATCACCGCCTCGTGATTGTGCAGCCAGTGCAGGGCGTTGCTGCTGAATACGGCATCGAACTCATGATCGAAGGGCAGCTGATGGGCATCCAGCTGCCGTGCCTGCAGTCCGCGGGCCCGTGCCGCCTCGACCATCCTGTCGGAAGCATCGATCCCGACCAGCTGGGCGCGAGACTTGGCCAGGATTTCCGTCAGGGTGCCGTCGCCGCAGCCCAGCTCCAGGATGCGTTCGCCGGGACGGGGCGCCAGCAGCTTCACTGCGGCATCGCTCGTCGTGGTCATCAGGTCGGCAAGACGGGCGGTGTCGTGAGCCCTCTGGGCCTGTCCGGGGGCATAGTGTGCTGTCTGGGTCATGACGCCTCCGTTCACGGGCGGTGATATGTCTGTCTTGAGATCAGCATAACCCATTGTGTTTGGGATAGGGGCCCTCCCCAACTCGGTCTGGCGTGTCGCCTGCTCCTGGGGCGGTAGGGCGGTTGATGGTGCGCTGAGGCTCGTCTTCGCCAATGCTACAAAGCAGCGGGTGCTTGCGGATTGGTCGATGCTTTTTCCAACGTCATGATGTTATCCAGGTATGACGCATTCGTGTGCTTGATGGTGTCACCCACATGATTCCATGAGTCGACACTCTCGGTTTGTGGCCTGGTCATGATCGCACGTCTGAACCCCGCTTCTTCTTCGAGTCGGATCGGCTCTACCTACCTGCGCTTTCTCGAGGCGCTCAAGGCCGCCGGCTTCGAGGGCGAGATCGCCCCGGACTACGCCGACCGCACGGTGCTGGCCACCGACAACTCCATCTACCAGCGCCTGCCCCAGGCAGTGCTCTACCCCAGGCACGGCGAGGACCTCGCCCGCATCGCCCGCCTGGCCGCTGACGAGGAACACCGCCAGGTGGCGCTCGCGCCCCGCGGCGGCGGCACCGGCACCAACGGCCAGTCGCTCACCGACGGCCTGGTGGTGGATGTCTCCCGGCACATGAACCAGATCCTCGAGATCGACGTGGAGAACCGCCGGGTACGGGTCCAGGCAGGCGTAGTCAAGGACCAGCTCAACGCCGCGCTCAAGCCCTTTGGTCTTTTCTTCGCGCCGGATCTCTCCACCTCCAACCGCGCCACCATCGGCGGCATGATCGCCACCGATGCCAGCGGCCAGGGCAGCTGCGAGTACGGCAAGACCCGCGACCATGTGCTCGAGCTCGAGACCCTGCTGCTCGGCGGCGAGCGGCTCGTGAGCCGCCCGGTGGAGGAGGCGGAGCTGGCCACGCTGTGTGCCCGCGACGACATTATCGGCCGGGCCTACCGCACCGCCCGGGAGATCATCGACACCCAGGCGGAACAGATTCGCGCCATCTTTCCGCCGCTGAACCGCTGCCTGACCGGCTACGACCTGGCGCATCTGCGGGACGCGCACGGCCGCCTGGACATCAACAGCCTGCTGTGCGGCGCCGAGGGCTCGCTGGGCTTTCTCGACGAGGCGGTGCTCAACGTGCTGCCGATCCCCAAGCACTCGACCCTGGTCAACGTGCGCTACGCCGGCTTCATGGACGCCCTGCGCGACGCCAAGGCGCTGATGGCAAGCTCTGCCAAGCCTACCTCCATCGAGACGGTGGACGACAAGGTGCTGTGGCTTGCCATGGAGGACTTCGTCTGGGACAGCGTGGCCGAGTTCTTTCCCAGCGCGGATAGCGACGGGGATGGCGACGGCGAGGCCGGCACCGCCACGGCCACCCGCCAGGCCGCGGCGATTCGCGGCATCAACCTGATCGAGTTCAACGACGACGACCCCGACCGGCTCAGTGAGCGAGTCGAAGCCTTCTGCCGCCACCTGGAGGCGGACGCGACGGTGGAGCGGCTCGGCTATACCCTGGCCGAAGGGCGCGCCCAGATCCAGAAGGTCTACGCCATGCGCAAGCGCGCCGTGGGCCTGCTCGGCAACGCCAAGGTCGATGCCAAGGGCGAGAAGCGCCCCATCCCCTTCGTGGAGGACACCGCGGTGCCGCCGGAGCACCTGGCGGATTTCATCAGTGAGTTCCGCGCCGCCCTGGATGCCCGCGGCCTCGCCTACGGCATGTTCGGTCACGTGGACGCCGGGGTGCTGCACGTGCGCCCGGCCATCGACATGAAGGACCCCGCGCAGGAGCGGCTGATCCGCGAGGTCTCCGACGAAGTGGCCGCGCTGACCCACAAGTACCACGGCCTGCTGTGGGGCGAGCACGGCAAGGGGCTGCGCTCGGAGTACGCCCCCAAGTTCTTCGGCGCCCTCTACCCCAGCCTGCAGCGGGTCAAGGCCGCCTTCGACCCCCACAACCAGCTCAATCCGGGCAAAATCGCCACGCCCCATGCCGACGGAGCATCGGGGCCAGGGCGCAGCGAAGAGAGCATCAAACTCATCGACCCGGGCCTTTCGACCATCGACGGCGTACCCACCCGCGGCCAGTACGACCGCACCATCGACGAGCGGGCCTGGCAGGCCCACGCCGCCACCGTCTACTGCAACGGCAACGGCGCCTGCTATAACTACGACCCCGACGACGCCATGTGCCCGTCGTGGAAGGCCACCCGCGATCGCATCCACTCGCCCAAGGGGCGCGCCAGCCTGATCCGCGAATGGCTGCGCCTGCAGGGCGCTGCCGGGGTCGATCTGGTGGAAGAGTCGCGCAAGAAAAAGGCCGAGGGCGCCTGGGGCTTCGTGCGCGACCTCCCCAAGCGCACCCTCAACACCCTGCGCCGCAGGCGCCAGGCCGACTTCTCCCACGCGGTCTACGACGCCATGGCCGGCTGCCTGGCCTGCAAGTCCTGCGCCGGCCAGTGCCCGGTGAAGGTCAACGTGCCCGACTCCCGCGCCCAGTTCCTGGAGGTCTACCACGGCCGCTACCTGCGCCCGCTGCGCGACTACCTGATCGGCGGCACCGAATTCATGATGCCGGCGCTGGCACGGATTGCCCCGCTCTACAACGCGGCGCTCGGTCACCGCCTGGTGGACCGGCTGTTGGCCGGCCCCATCGGCCTGGTGGACAGCCCCAAGCTCTCCCGGGCCCGCTTGACCAAGCAGCTCGAGGCCTGGGGCGTGGCCGAAGCCACCCCCACCTCGCTGGGCCTGCTCAGCGAGGCCCAGAAGGCGCGAAGCGTGGTGATCGTGCAGGACGCCTTCACCAGCCACTTCGAGGCCGAGCTGGTGCTGGACATCGTCGAGCTGCTGGCCCGGCTCGACGTCAAGGTGTTCGTGGCGCCCTATTCGCCCAACGGCAAGCCGCTGCACGTGCAGGGCTTTTTGGGCGCCTTCGAGCGCACCGCGGAAAAGCAGGCCAAGCGGCTGCGGGCGCTGGACGAGTTCGGCGTGCCGCTGGTGGGTATCGACCCGGCCATGACCCTGACCTACCGCCAGGAGTACGTGAAGGCGCTGGGCGCCGACGCCGTGCCCGAGGTGCTGATGCTGCAGGAGTGGCTGGTAACCCTGGCCCGCCGGCTGGTGCCGGCGGGGCTCGACCTGGCCGGCGCCGGGATCGAGGACCCGGGCTACCGGCTGCTCTCCCACTGCACCGAGACCACCAACGCCCCGGGCAGCCCCAAGGCGTGGCAGCAGCTGTTCGCCGCCTTCGGGCTGGAGCTGGAGCTGCTGAGCACCGGTTGCTGCGGGATGTCGGGCACCTACGGCCACGAGGCGCGCAACCGCGAGACCTCGCAAACCGTCTACGCCCAGTCGTGGCAGCCCAGGGTGGAAGACACGGCCAACGCGGGTAGGCTGCTGGCCACCGGCTACTCCTGCCGCAGCCAGGTCAAGCGCTTCTCCGACACCGCCCTGCCCCATCCGCTGCAGGGGCTGCTGGCGGTGCTGCGGCAGGGCGAATGCATGATGTCTCAGTGATGGCGCCGTTGCTTGGGAGAAATAGCAAAGCGCTTACGGTAGCATTTACTGAAATGTGAGGTCGATGAGAACCCTGTGGCCGTAGCAATATCGATAATGGACATCGATGTATAGCGAAGTAGTTTGTCGCCATGATCCAGGCGAAGGTTAAGATAATAGATGGCAGGGCTGACATCAAAGTGATGGTTAAAAAGCCGCTGAAGCTGGCGATGAGAGGTGCCGACCAATGACGCGATATGCTCACAATTGATGGTGTCTTCTAGATGAGACTCCATGATCTTTATCGCAGAGACAAGCGCTTGGTTATGAATGCCGAGGCGCGCCTCATGTGACATTCTCTGCTTTTCATGGGAATCGCGAATAGTGGGGTGGATACACTGCTCAGCAATCTGGTGGCTCAGGTGGATGCCCTGCTGCCTTTCAATCAAAGATAGCATCATGTCCAATCCAGCCGTGCCGCCAGAGCAGGTCATGATGCCATTGTCAATCTCGAAGAGCTCGTTGGATACGATCAGGTCAGGGTGCTCTTCCTGCAGGCTGGCCTGATTTTCCCAGTGAATGGTACAGCGCTTGTGGTGAAGTACGCCCGACTTGGCGAGCAGGGTGCTGCCCGTTGAGGTGGAGCCCAGCAGCCGTCCGCTCCTGCTGACGGCTCTCAGCCACTGGAATAGCCTTTCATCGGCGATCAGGTTGGTTCCCATCCCCGCCACAAGAATGATGGCATCGAGCCTTTGCCACTCATCCATGCGAAGGGTGGGTGAGAAAGGCAGTCCGTTGCTGGCGAAGATGGCTTGGTCATCCAGGCTCATCAAGTGCCACTCATACAGCGTCTTTTCACTCATGCGGTTGGCAATTCTCAAGGGCTCGATGACGGAGCTGAATGAGAGCATCGCAAAGCTTGGGAAAAGCACGAACCCGATATGGAATGAGGTGTGGGATGTCATGATGGTTGTCTAGTGTGTCGTGTTGATGATCTTAACGGTGCGCCAGCTATCGCAATATGTCAATGCCGATTCGGGCAGGACATGAATGAACATGCTGGAGTATATGATGAACGCCGAAAGCGTCTCGATTGTCAGTGATGGCTTCAAGCTGGATGGTACCTTCTATTGGGAAGAGGGCGCCCTTCGTGACGATGCACCTCTTGTAATTGTCTGCTCTGGTTTTACCGGACTGAAGCACATCCACCCCGAGCGCTTCGCACGATATCTAACCAGAGAGGGGTATCTCACTTTTGGTTTCGACTACCGTGGATTCGGTGACAGTGAGGGCGAACAAGGGAAGGTCCTGCTGGAAGAGCAGGTGCGGGATATTGCCAATGTCGTCGCCTATGTCGCCGCACACGCCAAGCGCGAGAATCGCAAGCTGGTGTTGGCCGGCTGGGGCATGGCCGGGGGGTTGGTACTCGATGCCTTCGGGCACGCCGAGGATCTGGTCGATGGCCTCGTATGCATGAATGGTTTCTATGATGCCGTGCGTGTGCAAAAGGCATTGCGCGGTGAGCTTGGCTGGAAATCTTTCCGCCACTTCATGAATGAGGAGCGTCTGCGACTGGCCCAGGGCGGCGAGGCACGCAAGCTCGATCCCTTCGATATCTATCCCCTGGATCCGATTTCCAAAGGGTATGTCGATGAGGTGCTGTGGAAGACGCCGGGCTATGGCTTGACATCCGATCTGGATTTCGCCGATTCGCTGATCGCCTTCAAGCCGGAAGCCAGTGTCGATGAGCGTTTTTCCAACACGCCGCTGCTGATCGCTCACGGCGCAGAGAATGACCTGCATCCGGTCAGTGAGGCAAGGGCGCTATATGCAGCCTATCCCGGCCCCAAGTCGCTCTACCTGCTGCCGGAAGGGGGGCATACGGAGTGGATGCTGGACGAGGATCCCAAGTTCCAAGCCTTCGCTGGTCGTGTCGATGCATGGCTGCAGCAGTCACTCTGATGAACGATAGCCGAAGCCGGCGCTGTTGAGGAGCGGCAACATGATTCCCTTGTGTTCGGCGGCAGACCCCGATGTGCGCAGACCTTCCTTCACCGCCCCGTCCGGGGCGGTGGATTGTCATGCGCACGTATTCGGTCCGGAAGGTCGCTACCCCTATCACCACAATCGCACCTACACCCCTCCGGATGCGAGTCTCGAGCAGTATCTCGCGCTGCATGAGGCGCTCGGCATCGAGCGCGGGGTACTGGTGCAGCCCAGCGTCTATGGCCTCGATAATTCAGCGACCCGTGATGCCTTGAGCGAACTGCGCCGCCGCGGCCTCGACTACAGGGGCGTCGCGGTGGTAGATCGTGATGTTTCCGATGTGGAGCTTGATCGGCTTCACCGGGAAGGCTTTCGTGGAGTCCGCCTGAACCTGCTGTTCAAGGGCGGGATCGACTGGCAGGATCTTGAGCAACTGGCGCATCGCCTGGCAGAGCGAGAGTGGCATCTGCAGTTCCTCCTCGACGTGTCGCAATGCGAGGCACTGGAAAGCCGACTGGCTCGGTTGCCGGTGCCGGTGGTGGTCGATCATATGGGGCACATGCCCTGTGAGAAAGGCATCGACCATCCCGGCTTTGCCGCGCTATGCCGTCTGCTTGCGCAAGGGCTGGCCTGGGTGAAACTGTCGGGTGCATACCGCATTACCGATCATGCGGTCACGCCATTTGAGGATGTGGTGCCGTTCGCCAAGCGGCTGCTGGATGCCAACCCCGAGCGCTGTGTCTGGGGGTCCGACTGGCCACACCCGCATATTCCCGTGCCCATGCCCAGCGACGGGGACCTGTTCGAGGAACTGGCCCACTGGGCGCCCTCCGCCGAACTGCGGCGGCGTGTTCTCGTCGACAACCCGGAGCGGCTCTACTTCCGGTGAGGGCCTAAGCCCTGGTGACCCGCGCAGCCCTAGGTTGCGCGGCGCTTCGGCGTGTGCCTGTCATTGCCTAAGGAGGACCGGGTAGCTCTCGTCGCCACGCTGATGACCACCGTCTCGCTCAAGCGACCACCTTACTGATCGCCGAGCGGTCAAAGTGGTTGATGGCGCGAGCTATCGGCGTGGTCGCGAGAGCAACTCACGAATCAATGGGCTGTCGGCGTCACGCTGGGTGGGTAGCTCGAAGCGAGCCTTGGCAATGGCGGTGCGCGATAGCTGCGCCGTGATCAAGGCTTCGCCTGACTCTGCCTCGGCCAGGGTCTCGCCGCGAGGACCGAGAATGCGTGAGCCACCCCAGAAATGGCTGCCCCCTTCGGGGCCATAGCGGTTAGCCATGATCACGGGCGTACCGTAGGTCATGGCATAGAAGCGTATGTTCAGTAGCCAGTTCTGCTCGTTGGAAAATTCCTCGCTGACGATGCCTGAGGCCGAGTTGATCGGCGCACACAGCACGGTAGGGCGTGCCAGAAGGGCGGCATGCACGAGTGCGGGATTCCATAGATCGGCACAGATCATCTGGGTCGATGTCCAGCCGGGACACACTTGCGCAAAGGTCAGCTCTTCGCCATGGCAGAACCATTTTCCCTCTTCGAGGCCACCATAGGTGGGCAGGTTGAGCTTGCGGTGCACTGCCAGAATCTTGCTGTCCTGGAGAATGGCCAGGGCGTTGTAGTACTCGCCTGGACTGGCCTCCTCGACGAATCCGACTACGGTCTGCATATTGCCGCAGGCCTGTGCCAGTGATGCCAGGCGGGGGTCTTCCAGCGGCATGGCCACCTGCATCACGCGACTGGCAAGCCCATAGCCGGTCAGCGAAAGTTCGGGGAAGACGAGCAGTTCGATCCCTTGTCGGCGAGCCTCCTCGATGATGCTCAGGTGGTGTTCGATGTTGGTGTCCACTTCGCCGAGCATGCTGTTGATCTGGGCGGCGCCAACGAAAAGTCGGTCTTGGTAGTGCATGGCAACCTCAATGAGTGTTCTGGGTGATTGGCCCGGGGGCTTGCAATAACACGAGCAGATCATGTGCCGAGTGCTGCTCCAAGTGCGAGACGGTGTCGTAAATCCGTTCAGCACGCGCGCCGAGTACCGGCTCCGCCAGGCGATAATACTTGTCCTCGAGTTCGGCATTCGAGAGAGGGTTGTGCGGGTTGCCTCGGGCCTCGCAGGGCTCGCTCTGAAAGACTCGGCCGTCGGTCAGGTAAAGCTTGACCTGGGTCCAGCGCTCTGCGGGAAAACGCTGGTTGAAGTCGGCACTCTCGTGAATGATCACCCGTCCAGCCAGGCCTATCAGTCTGGAGTCATGGAGGGAGTGGGTCACGCAGGCGGCGTCCACACGGCCATATGCCAGTGCACAGGCCACCGACCAGGGCAAGCTGTACTGGGCCTGCTCGGTCGTGCGGGGATGCACTGTATGCAGGCGTTTGGCTTCGTGAAACGTGTGGACTTCTATATGCTCCACGAGCTCCGGGGTGCGGGCGTCCTGGGGGAGAGACAGGATGGCCTCAACGGCGGGCTGTGCCCAACGACAAATCGGATAGGCCTTGAAATATTGTTCGTGTAGATACCAGCGCTCGCCCAGGTCGCGCCACACTTGGGCGACTTCGGGCGAGGTGGCGCTCAGTGCTGGTGCCCCGGTGAAGTCATCTCGGGCCAGCAAGGCAGCCGAAATCCCTGTCAGGGCGCCCCATCCCGAACCGTCCTTGAGCATCGTCGGGTGGTCGATGCAGCGCATCATCTGGCTGCGTGGGCCGTAGAATTCGGCGATCCCGAGTGCATGATGCAGCCGCGTGCTGTCCAGCTTCAGTAATCGGGCTGCCACGGCGGCCACGCCCAGGGCATTCCAGGCCCCAGAGGTATGATAATCGGGGCTGGTGGCATGAAGGGCGATACCCGCTCGGGTGGCGACTTCATAGCCCAGCGCCAGTAAACCGAGAAACTCGCTCCCCGATAGCCGTTCCACTTCAGGGAGGGCCAGCAGCCCGGGTAGCAAGGCCACACCGGCATGGCCCTTGGTCAGTGCCTGGCCGTCATGAGCATCGAGGGCATCGATCAACCAGCCGCCATGCAGTGCGGCCCCACAAGGCGAGGCGTGCCCTTCAGCGAACAGCAGCGGCCGTACGCCACCATATTGAGCGATGGTGAAGCGGCGGGCAGGGGCGGTCAGAGGCGTCAGCGTTGCACCGGCCGCCACCCCCAGCAGGTCCAGCAGGCATCGCTTGGCCTGTTGCAGATGCGCCTTGTCCAGTCGAGATGGGCATACCTCAGAGATCCAGTTCAGTCCCTCGTCGATACTCATGTCCATTCCTGGTTGATGGAGCAGGCAAACGTAGTGGGTCGCCCATAGGCGACCCGAAAGAACCCGGCATGCCTAAGGTCAGAGCAGGCCTTGCTCATTGAGGAACTGATAGGCGACGGTCTCGACGGTCTCGCGACGAACATCGACTCGTGCGTTGAGCTCGGCCATGGTGTCATCATCCAGGTGGGCCGAGAGGGTGTTCATCTGTTCTGCTAAGTCCGGAAATGCATCCAGGGTTTGCTGGCGTACCACCGGAGTCAAGGCATAGGACGGGAAGAAATCCCGGTCGTCTTCCAGCACTTGGAAGTGGAAGGCGGGGATGCGGCCGTCGGTGGCGAATACTAGGCCGACATTGACCTGGCCGTCGCGCAGTGCCTGATAGACCAGGCCGGAGTCCATGCGGCTAACATCGCGGCGGCCGACCTGGAAGTCATAGGCTTCCATCAGCGGGCGCCAGCCATCGTCGCGGGCGTAAAACTCTGCGTTGAGGCCGAAGCTCAGCTCCTCGCCGTTGTTCACTGCCGCCGCCAGCTCGGAGAGCGTTTGGATGTCGCGCTCTTCGGCCTCGCCGATGCGCATCGCTAGGGCATAGGTATTATTGGCAGCAGAGGGGGCGAGCCAAACCAGGCCCTTCTCGGCATCTAGCTCCTTGACGCGTTCATAGGTCTCCTCGGGACCCAGCCGTTCGCTGATGTTGTTGTAGGTGATCAGCGAAGTGCCGGTGTATTCCCAGTAGAGATCAATCTGGCCATTCTCCTGCGCCTGGCGAAGCACCGCCGAGCCCATGCCGGCACGGGTGTTGACGTCGTATCCCAGATTTTCCAGGTACTGACCCGTCATGCTAGCGATGATCTGCTGCTCAGTGAAGTTCTTGCCGCCTACGGTGATATCGGCTGCTTGAGCCGTTGTCATGGCACTTGCCAGAGCCAAGCCGGAGAGTAGGGTGGTCAGCTTTTTCATGGGTCTTGCTCCTATTGTTGTCTTCAGTGTTGCCGTTGACTTCGCTTCAGGCCCTCGCGGGGTTGACCCCGCGAGGGACCAGAACGAATGCGATAAAAGCGATCAGCGCGTCGACCACGATGGCCAGCAGTGCGGTGGGAATAGCCCCGGCCAGCATCATCACCGGGTTGTAGAGATCGATGCCGGTGAAGATCAGCTCGCCAAGCCCGCCGGCACCGATCAAAAATGCCAACGGGACCGTGCCCACGTTAATGGCCAGGGCGGTGCGAATGCCGGCGAAGATCACATAGAGGGCATTGGGCAACTCGACCCTGAACAGGCGCTGGGTGGGGGACATGCCGATGCCGGCGGCAGCCTCCATCAAGGCCGGGTTGACGCCCTTGAGCCCGGTATAGGTGTTTCGGGCGATGGGCAGCAGGGTGGCCACGAAAAGGCCGAATACCGCCGGGACCGTGCCGATGCCGAGAAAGCTCATGGAGAGTGCCAGAACTGCCAGAGTGGGGATGGTGGTGCCCACGTTAAGTACCTGCATCAGTGATTCGGCGGAGCGAGTCATACTGGGACGCGACAGCACCACGCCCAGTGGAATGGCGGCCAGGATCGCCAGGCCGCCCGATACCGCTGTGAGCCACAGGTGCTCGCCCATCAAGAACTGGATGTCGGGCAGGTAGAAGAGGAAGTCGTCAATGATGCCACTCGAGTGACTCCACACTCCAATCAAGAAGATCGCTAGCAGGGTCAGCGCGCTCAGCGCCCCTTTCATGGTCTGAATGGGCATGGGCTCACTCCTCCGAGATGGGGGCGGTCGACATGGGGTTGCCTTGCTGAGCGCGGAAGCGAGAGCCTAAGTGGTGGGTCAGCGCCCGCTGGGTGACCTGACCGCAGACCCGTCCCTGGTCGTCAATGCAGGGTAGCCAGGTGATATCGTGTGCCAGCATCAGGGAAGCGACGGTGCGCAAGTCGTCATCCAGGCCCACCATTGCCGGCACATTCTGGAAATGGTCGCGGCAATAGCCCTTGGTCGTCTGGGCCACCGAGCGCATCACCATACCCGCCGGCTGCTGCTGGTCGTTGACCATGAGAATCGCGGTTTCATAGCCGAAGTCATCGCTCATTGCGAGCGCTTTTTCGAGACTATCCTCCGGGGAAACTGTGCCAATATCCCGAGTGGCGATTTCGCGTGCCTTGACCAGGTTGAGGCGCTTGAGTGCCCGGTCGCTACCGAGAAAGGATTCAACAAAGCTGTCTTTTGGGTCGGCGAGCAGGTCATCGGGGGAGGAGTACTGTACCAGCTTGCCTTCACGAAACACGGCGATGCGATCGCCCATCTTGATCGCTTCATCGATGTCGTGGCTGACGAACATGATGGTCTTCTTTAGCGCCTGCTGCATCTTGAGAAACTCGTCCTGGATCACCGCCCGATTGATCGGGTCGATGGCGCCGAAGGGCTCGTCCATCAGCATCACCGGCGGGTCGGCGGCCAGCGCCCGAGCGACGCCGATGCGCTGCTGCTGCCCGCCCGAGAGCTCGCTGGGATAGCGCTTGAGGAAGGCGTCGGGTTCCAGGGCGATCATGGCCATCAGCTCGCGGGCCCGTTCACGGTATTTCGCCTTGTCCCAGCCCAGCAGCCTGGGTACCGCCGTGATGTTCTCCTCGATGGTCATGTTGGGGAACAGGCCGATCTGCTGGATCACGTAGCCGATATTGCGGCGCAGGGTCTGGGTATCCATCCCGGTGGTGTCTTCGCCGTCGATGAAGACCTTGCCGGAGGTGGGCCTTACGATGCGGTTGATCATCTTCAGGGTGGTGGTCTTGCCACAGCCGGAGGGGCCGAGCAGAATGCAGATCTCGCCGCTGGGCACCTCCATGTTGATATGATCGGCGGCCACTACGGCGCCTTTCTGTGTATCGAAGACCTTAGTCAGGCTGTCCAGTCGAATCATGGTGTTATCCTTGTCTGGTGGGCTGAAGAGAGCGCAATAAGCCAGTCAGGCCATGGAGGCGTCACGTTCCATGCCCCTGGGCGTCAGGCGCTTCTGCAGCGCCAGCAGGGAGAAATCAACGATAATTGCCAGCACGCTCACTGCCACGGCGCCGACGATAAGCTGGCGTGGATCCGACTGGGAGATGCCGCGGCTGATGAAGGTGCCGAGACCGCCCGCGCCGATATAGGCGGCGATCGCCATGACCCCGATATTGAGCACTACGGCCGTGCGCACGCCAGCCATGATCACCGGTATCGCCAGCGGTATCTCCACCAGGCGGAGGCGCTGGTTGGGGCTCATACCGATCCCCCGGGCGGCCTCACGCAGAGCCGGGTTGACGTTGTTGATGGCAGTATAAGTGTTGCGGATGATCGGCAGCTGAGAGTAGAGCAGCACCGCGATCACCGCGGGCACATAGCCGATGCCATGGCCGAAGATGGATAATACCGGGATCATGATGCCGAACAGGGCGATCGAAGGAATGGTGACGATGATGGAGGCTATATAGAGTACGTTACGGGCTAATCGCTCATTCTTGGTAATAGCGATCCCGATGGGTACGCCGGTTAGAGTGGCGATGCCCACGGCCACGCCTACCAGGGCAATATGTTCCAGGGTGCGTGTAAACAGCAGCTCGAAATTGGCAAGCGTGTAAAGGATCAATTCCATACAGGCGCCTCGGTCAGGTTGTGGTTGTGTTGTCCTGTGAGGCACCTAGCCTAGGGAGGCGCGACCCTGCGAACTAATCAGTATCGGACATAAAACATAATGATCTGGCCATGGGGGGCAAAAGGCCCTGTATCGTGGTTTGGCGTGGCAGGCAGTTTTTCACCTGAGGGGGCAGGAGCTAGCAGAGAGAGAACGGATCAGTGGGGTGCGTCGCTTGGTTCCGGCGACGCGACGGCGTCGCTGCCGGTGACGATGCTTTCAAGCTCTTGGCAGAAGGCTTCAAGCGCCTCACCGCTGTGTCCAGGCCGACGATGCAGTTCGATTTCCACTTGGCCCAGGGGCGGCAGACCCTCTTTCTCGCCGACGATTCGACACCCGGCCGGTATGCTCCGAGGTGTCTTGACCGTCATGGCCAGGCCCGCCTGTACCGGCAGGTTGATGGCGGTGGGGGATTGGCTCGTGTAGCGCAGTTCCCAGCGTCGCTCATTGCGGCCCAGCGCCGAGAGGGCGTGGTCGCGAAAGATACAGCCCTCCGGGTTGAGGGCCAGCGGCAGGGTATCCCACGCCTGCGGTTGGCGATCCTCGGCCACTACCCACACCATCGGCTCCCACCCCAACAGGTGGCCCGACTGGGTCGGGGCGTGTCGCACCGACAACACCACGTCCAGCAGGCCTTCCTGAAACAACTTGACCAGCGAGGCGCTGATATCGCAGCTCATCTCCAGGCGGGTATCAGGAAAGCGCGCGGCATAACGTGGCAGCAGATGAGGCAGGTAGGTCGTGGCCTGCTCTTCAGACGTGCCGAAGCGGATCAGCTCCCCTTGCTGGCGCTCACCCAGCACCGCCCTGGCCTCATCCTCGAGCTTGAGCATCTGCCGGGCATAGGGCAGCAGTCGTTCTCCAGACGCGGTCAGCAGCACACTGCGGCTGGTTCTCTCGAACAGGGCCTTGCTCATCTGGTCCTCGAGTCGCTTGATCTGCAGGCTGACCGCTGACTGGGTGCGGTGCAGTACCTTACCAGCGGCACTGAATCCCTGGCATTCGGCGACGGTGACGAAGGCGCGGAGGAGGTCGGTATCCATATGCAATGAACTTTTGAAATAGGTGGCATCTTAACTATTCATTTTTATTATGGGGGAGTGGTTACTACCCTGTCCAGTATGTTCCCGGAACAGGAGACACCCATGGCGATGACAACATCACTCGAAGCCAAGCATTCTCTTGATGGCCTGATCGATCTTGAGTGCTACCCCATCGACAACCTGGACAGCCAGGCGGGTCGTGAGCTGATCGACAGCTGCCGTCGTCAGCTCGATGAGGACGGCTGCGTGGTACTCAAGAATTTTGTGCCTGAAGAGGCACTGTCGCGGCTGGAGCGCGAGACCGAACGCCTCTCGCCGGAGGCCCACTATAACCAGACCGAGACCAATCCCTACAACAGCGCCGGCGATCCCGCGTTACCGGCCAGCCACCCACTCAATCGCTTCGATGATCGTACCAACGGCTTCGTGGCCGGTGACCGGATCGATGGCGACACCATCATTCGCCAAGTCTATGAGCATCCCGGATTCCAGCGCTTCATCGCTGCCGTGGTGGGCATGGAGGAGATCCACCGGTATGCCGATCCGCTGGCCGACCTGGTGGTCAACGTGCTGCGCGAGGGCTGTCAGCACCCCTGGCACTACGACACCAACGAATTCATCGTCACCATGATGACCCGCCAGTCTCACGGCGGAGGCCGCTTCGAGTATGCGCCGGGTATTCGTAGCCCCGAGGGCGAAAACTTCGCCGAGGTTGAAAAGGTGCTCGACGGTGACCGCACGCGGCTCAAGAGCCTCGACCTTCAGCCAGGCGACCTGCAGGTGTTCTTCGGCCGCTACTCGCTGCATCGCGTGACCCCGGTTGAGGGCGACAAGGAGCGCCACACCGTGATTTTCGCCTATGCCAAGGAGCCGGGCTTCATCGGCCGGCCCGAGCGCGCCCAGCGTATCTTCGGGCGCATGGCGCCGATCCACGAGAAGCTTCTGAAAGAAGGTATGAACCGCAGCGACAGCCTGGCCGATTGAGCCTGTTCTCTCGTTCCCTCTTCGAATCGACTTCAATGGCCGCCGATCCCGCGCGGTCACTGCCCTGACGACATAGCGAGAATTTCCATGAGCATCGTAGAGTCAGAAAAACTGACCGACAGCGAACCGGAGCATATTCCGGTCGTGCCGTCTGCCCCCATGGCAAACGGCGACAGCATTCCCACCGCCTTCGATCCCAAGCAGCTGCGCGCCGGGCGCCTGGCGCGCCTGAGGGCCATGATGGCCGAGCAGGGCTACGCCGCCCTGGTGCTGTTCGATCCCAACAATCAGCGCTACGCCACCGGCTCGCGCAACATGTTCGGCTACTTCCTGCGCAACTCAACGCGCTACGTCTATGTGCCGCTGGACGGCCCGATCATTCTCTTCGAGTACCCGGGCAGCGCGCATATCTCTACCTGGCTGGAAACCATCGACGAGTCGCGCACTTCCAAGGTGGTGTGGTCGGCGGTGAACCAGCGCGACAACCTCTCCTCCGATCCCTTCGGTGTGGAGATCGCCGAGCTGGTGGAGGAGCACGGCCGCGGCAACCGGAAGGTCGGCCTGGACCGCTGTGCGCTCAACCTGGCTCGTTCGCTGGAAGCCCAGGGGCTGGCTGTCTTCGACTGCATGCAGGACACCCTGCACTGCCGGCGTATCAAGACCCCCGAGGAGATCGCCTGCCTGGCCCAGTCAATGGCGGCAAGCGAAGCCTCGGTGGCCGAGGTGGAGTCCGCTATCAAGCCCGGTGTCACCGAGAATGAGCTATTCGCCATCATGTACGGCGAGGTGATCCGGGGGGGCGGCGAGTTCATCGAGACCCGCCTGCTCAACTCCGGGCCGCGCACCAACCCCTGGTTCCATGAGGCCAGCGATCGCAAGATCCGCCCCGGCGAGCTGGTGGCGCTGGATACCGACACCATCGGCTGCCACGGCTACTACTCCGACTTCTCGCGTACCTTCCACGTCGGCCCAGGCCGGCCCAGCGCCTACCAGCGCGAGCTCTATCGGATGGCCTATGACCAGGTGCACCACAACATGGGTATCCTCAAGCCCGGCATCAGCTATCGCGAGATCGCCGAGCAGGCCTGGAAGATCCCCGAGCGCTTCCTGGATCGCCGCTACCCGTCGATCATCCACGGGGTGGGCATGCACGGCGAGACCCCGCTGGTGGCTCACCACATGGACTTCGACCGTTTCTCCAAGGACGGCATTCTCGAGCCCGGTATGGTGGTCTCGGTGGAGAGCTATATCGGCGAGGTCGGTGCCGCCGACGGCGTCAAACTCGAGGAAGAGGTGCTGATCACCGACACCGGAATTGAGAAGCTCTCCCGCTACCCCTTCAGCGAGGTGCTGCTCGGCCGTGAATACTGACGCACAAGGACGCGAGATGCAGACCCTGACCCACTGGATCGGCGGTGACCCCCAGCCCGGTGACCGCTACCTGGACGTGAGCAATCCCGCCAGCGCGGAGGTGATTGGCCGCGTGCCCCTGGCTGACGCCGCGACCGTCGAGCATGCCATCGAGGCCGCCCGGACGGCGCAGCCGACCTGGCGCGATACGCCCCCGGCGAAGCGTGCCCAGGTGATGTTTCGCTTCAAGATGCTGCTGGAGCGCGACGCCGACGAGCTCTGTGCGCTGATCAGCCGCGAGCACGGCAAGGTGCTCGAGGACGCCATGGGCGAGCTCAAGCGCGGCATCGAGAACGTCGAGTACGCCTGCGGCGTGCCGGAGCTGCTCAAGGGCGAGTATTCCCATAACGCCGGCCCGGGCATCGACACCTGGTCCAACCACCAGCCGTTGGGCATCGTCGCCGGCATCACGCCGTTCAACTTCCCGGCCATGGTGCCGCTGTGGATGTTTCCCATGGCGCTGGCCTGCGGCAACGCCTTTATCCTCAAGCCCTCCGAGCAGGTGCCCTCGGCGTCCCTCAAGATGGCCGAGCTGCTGGAGGAAGCGGGCCTGCCCGCGGGTCTTTTCCAGGTGGTACACGGCGACCGGGAGGCCGTGGAGGCGCTGATCGACGCCTCCGACGTGAAGGCGCTCTCCTTCGTCGGCTCCACCCCGGTGGCCAGGGCGATCTATCGTCGCGGCGCCGACAACGGCAAGCGCGTCCAGGCCCTGGGCGGGGCCAAGAACCATGCCGTGGTGCTGCCGGATGCCGATCTGGACAACGCCGCCAGCACCCTGATCGGTGCCGCCTACGGCAGCGCCGGCGAGCGCTGCATGGCGATCTCGGTGGCGGTCTGCGTGGGTGATGCCACCGCGGATGCCTTGGTGGCGCGGGTCAGTGAGCAGGCGCGCACCCTGAAGATCGGCCCCGGCACCGAGGCGGGCCTCGACATGGGCGCCCTGGTCAACGCCGCCCACCGCGACAGGGTGGCCGGCTATATCGAGCAGGGCGCAGCGGCCGGCGCCGAGCTGGTGGTCGATGGCCGACAGCATCCGCTGGTCGATCAGTCCCCGGGCTATTTCCTGGGCGCCACCCTGTTCGACCGGGTCACCCCGGAGATGAGCATCTATCGCGACGAGATCTTCGGCCCGGTGCTTTGCGTGGTACGGGTCGAGACCTTCGAGGTGGCTATCGCACTGGTCAACGCCCACCAGTTCGGCAACGGCACCTGCGTGTTCACCCGCGACGGCGAGGCCGCACGGCGCTTTGCCGACGCCATCGAGGTGGGCATGGTAGGCATCAATGTACCGCTGCCGGTGCCGGTGGCCTTCCACAGCTTCGGTGGCTGGAAGGAGTCGCTGTTCGGTGATCTCCACGCCTACGGCCCCGACGCGGTGCGCTTCTACACCCGTCGCAAGGCGGTCTCCCAGCGCTGGCCCGCCCGGGATGCCCAGGAACGCGCCCAGCTGAATTTTCCCTCCAACTGACGCTAACCCCCGTTGACCTGGGCACTCCCATCGCCCATCCCCAGCGGATGGGCGATGTGCTTTCCACCTTGCTGCCAATTCCTGCGGCAGCGACCTCCTGTTCCCCTCCTGCCGCTCGTGCGATTGCCTGACTCGACTGACCGCCATGTTGATGGGCCATATCGAGCAAGTCACCACTAACCAAACTAGCGAGATTCCCCGGCTGCCGGGCAACCTCAGGGCATTACGGCTACCATGGGGCCATGGTCGGTCATATGACGAGATAGCGGGGCATGCAGCAGGCAGTGGTTCAGGTGGGGCAGGCGGGCATTGAACCCGTCCATGGCAATGACCGTCGTAGGTGAGCAGCTTGCTGCGCGATGGAAGAGCCGGTTTCGACCGAGGCTGTGTGAAAACTCCCGAGCCGCCTAGAAGATGGCGCCCGTACGCGAAATTTGGAGAAGTTTTGCAATGGAGATGCCTCAGGATGAGCGAGAGGGCGCCATTTTTGACCATTTTTTGACCGGACCGAGGCTCACCGAGCCAGGCCAAGGGAATGCTTCCCAGAGAGGCATTTCTCTTCATCCCCGAAAGCAACGAATACCGCTGCCCTGCGGGAGAGCGACTGATCTGGCGTTTCAAGAATATTGAAAAGAATTAGACGCTGCATTGGATTTTTTGGTTTTCACACAGTCTCGGCCACGAGTGGTCGAAGGAAGCTGCTGCTGGTCTGGACGAGGGCGAGGAGGTGATCCGAGATGCCAACGGCAACCCGGAGTTCGTCAAGAAGGTGTGATATCCATTCGCCACACCGGGAGAGAGCATCCATGGCCAAGGATTCATCCAGTAACCCCGCCGCGGACGGGCACGAAGTCCCGCTTCGGGACAAGGTCACGTTTCTTTCGAGTGCCCGGGCCTATCCCGGGTTCGAGGGAGAGGTAGATGCCAGGGAGACCCACATGGCCTGGGTCTTCCTGACTGGGGATCGCGCCTACAAGCTCAAGAAGTCCGTCGAGTACAAGCACCGCGATTGCCGCTTCCTGGGCGCCCGCGAATTTCTGTGTCGCGAGGAGGTTCGCCTCAACCGTCGCCTGGCCCCGGAGATCTATCTCGGGGTGGTGCCGTTGAGGCTCGATCCCGTCGGCAGGCTGGCGCTCGATGGGGAGGGGGAGGTGGTCGACTGGCTGGTCGTGATGAAGCGACTGCCCGAGCACCTCCTGCTGGATATCGCACTGGCGCGGGGCACCGTCACGAAGTCCCGGGTCACCCGGGTCGCCGACAGGCTCGCGGACTTCTATCGGGGGCTCGAGCCGGTCGAGATGTCGGTAGCGTCATATCTGGATCACTTCGTGCGCGAGCAGGACAGGAACCGGGAAGTCATCGGTGATACGCGATTCTCGCTGTCGAGGGATGGGGTTGAGGTAGTGCTGGGTCGGCTCGACCGCCTCCTCGAGGAGGAGCCTGACCTTCTGGGGGATCGCGTTCGTCAGGAGCGGATCGTCGAGGGGCACGGTGACCTGCGCCCCGAGCATGTCTGCCTGACCGAGCCCCCGATTGTCATCGATTGCCTCGAATTCAGCCGCTCCCTGCGGCTGGTGGATCCTTTCGACGAGTTGAGCTTCCTGGGACTCGAGTGCGCCCGGCTGGGGGCCGCCTGGATCTCCGAGCAGCTGGTCAGCGAGTGCGCCCGGGCGCTCCGGGACCGGCCATGCAGGCGGTTGCTGGCCTTCTACACGGCGTATCGTGCTTGCCTCAGGGCACGTCTGACGCTCTCCCACTTGCTCGAGCCGGACCTGCGCACCCCGGACAAGTGGGAGCCGCAGGCCCGGGAGTACCTGGCCCTGGCGCAGCGATCCTGCCGCGAACTGGATGCCTGGTAGCCTGACCCCCGCGTTGAGGGTGCCGCCGTTACGCCGGGCCCTCGAGCAGCTCGGTGAGCGAGCCATTCTCATGGGTCCGGCGGATCGCCTCGGCAAACAAGGGGGCGGCGCTGACCACCTCCAGGTGTTGGCGGGCCACCTCGGCATTAAGGCGGGTCGGTGGGACGGTGTCGGTGACGATGATCTTCGCCAGCTGCGGGTCGCTGATCACCCGGCCGGCATCGCCGACGAAGAGGCCGTGTGCTGCCAGGCCGTACACTGCCAGTGCGCCGTGGTCCAGGCAGGCCTGGGCGGCGCGCAGCAGGGTGCCGCCCGTACTGATCAGGTCATCCACGACCAGCACGGTGGCGCCGTCGACCTCGCCGGCCAGCAAGGTGCCGCTGACCCTGCCCTCGCTGCGGCGCTTCTCCATGTAGGCCGAGCCGATCTCGCGACCCAGCATGGGCTCGAGCATTTCCCTGAAGCCCTGTGCCCGCTTCACGCCGCCCGGGTCGGGGGAGGCCACCACTAACGGCCCGTCGCCGCAGCGCTCCCGCATGTGAACGGCGAACAGGCGGCGCGTATCGAGGGTATGGGCGGGGCAGCGAAAAGCGTTCTGGAAGGCGGCGGGATTGTGGACGTCGAGGGTCATGACGGCGTCGATGCCCATGGCCTCGAGCAGCACGGCCAGATAGCGGGACGTGAGTGGGTCGCGTGACTTGGTCCGGCGGTCCTTGCGCGCATAGGCAATATAGGGAGTCACGGCGGTGACCCGCAGGGCTCCCGCGTCGCGGACAGCGCCCAGGAAGAACAGCAGCCGGCAGAGCCGCTCGTTGACCCCCTGTTCTGGGTCGCCATTGAGGCTCTGCAGGACGTAGACATCCTCACCACGCACGCTTTCCAGCGAGCGCGCCTTGTGCTCGCCGTCCTCGAAGTCGCGTTCTTCGTGTTCGGCGAGCGAGATGCCAAGCGCCTGCGCCACCTTCTCGCCGAAGGGTCGGCTGGCGTTGAGGGAGAAGAGTTTCATGCCCTGCAGCATAGACGCTGGGTACCGCGTTTGACGAGCAGAAGGGTGGTCGGTGGTCAGGAGCCGGAAGGCACCAGGCACTCCGGCAGGCTGTCGCGCAGCGAGCGGACCCGCTGGTCCATGCGTCCCGGCAGGAAAGGCATCTCGATGTTCGGTTCGTGGGCCAGCATCCGCTCGTCGTAGAAAGCGATCACGCTGTTCTGTTGGGCCACAATGCAAACTCCACGGGTGTGCAGCGAAAAGGCGATTCAGTCAAGTGTCTGGCTACAGCATAACAGGGTCTACACTCAATCTGATTCACCCACGGGGCGCCCGGATGACAGACTGCCATGCCAAAGGGTCGGTGCAGGGTGCCGGCTGGTCGTTGCTGCCACATGATGCCGATGTGCTCGTGAACGGCTGGGGGGCGACCCTCGAGGCCGCTTTCGAGCAGGCGGCGCTGGCGTTGACGGGGGTGGTGACCGATGCCCTCGTGGCCCCCCGGCAAGCGCTGAGTGTCAGCTGCTCGGCGCCGGATCGCGAGCTGCTGCTGGTCGAGTGGCTCAACACCGTCATCTACGAGATGGCCGTACGGGGCATGCTGTTCTGTGGTTTCCAGGTGGCCATCGAGTCCCTGCCCGTCGGGGGGTACCACCTGAGTGCCACCCTGTTCGGTGAACCCCTCGACAGGGTGCGCCATGCGCCGGCCTGCGAGGCCAAGGGGGCGACCTACACGGCATTGCAGGTGAGCCGGTCGGCGGCCGGCGGCTGGTCGGCTAGCTGCGTTGTCGACGTCTGAGGAAGGAGAACCGAATGGACCCCTCGCGTCTCACTCGGGTCGACGAGACTACCTGGCGGATTGAACCGACCGGCCTCATGCGCGTGCCGGGCATCCTCTATGCAGATGAGGCGCTGATCCGCGGCATGGACGACAAGGTCTACGAACAGACCGCCAATGTCGCGACCCTGCCCGGCATCGTGCAGGGGGCCTTCGTGATGCCGGACGCCCACTGGGGGTATGGCTTTCCCATCGGCGGCGTGGCGGCCTTCGCCCCCGAAGAGGGCGGCGTGATCTCCGCCGGAGGGGTCGGCTTCGATATCTCCTGTGGGGTGCGCAGCATGCATACCGGGTTGACGGTGGCTGATATCCGCAAGGCACAGGTGCCGCTGGCGGATGCACTGCTGGCGCGGATTCCCGCTGGGCTCGGCAGCCAGAGCGGTATCTCGCTGAGTCGCCATGACATGGAGGCCATGCTCCACGGCGGAGCGGTCTGGGCCGTGAAGGAGGGGTGGGGGGAGTCGAAGGACCTGGAGCGCATCGAGGAGGGTGGCCGCATGGCCGGTGCCGATCCGGGTTGTGTCTCGGCTCGCGCCAGGCAGCGGCAACGCCGGGAGATGGGGACCCTGGGTTCCGGCAACCACTACCTGGAGGTGCAGGCGGTCGAGGAGATCTTCGATGACCGGGTGGCCACGGCCTTTGGGCTGGCGCCGGACGCCGTGCTGGTGACCATTCACTGTGGTTCCCGAGGGCTGGGCCATCAGATCGGTACCGAGTTCCTTCGCGACATGCTGCCGGCCGCATCGGCGGCCGGTATCCGCCTGCCGGACCGGGAGCTGGCCTGTGCCCCGATCGACTCGCCTGTTGGCCAGCGTTACCTTGGAGCCATGCGTTCGGCCATCAACTGTGCCCTGGCCAACCGGGAGATCCTCGGCCACTTCGCCCGGGAAGTCTTCGCTGCTGTCTTTCCCGGCTCCACGCTGGACCTGCTGTTCGATGTCTCGCACAACACCTGCAAGGTGGAGACCCATGTGGTGGATGGGCAGCCGCGCCGGCTCTTCGTCCATCGCAAGGGCGCCACTCGGGCCTTCGGGCCGGGGCATGCCGACCTGCCCGAGGCGCTGCGACGGGTCGGCCAGCCCGTGCTGATTGGTGGCAGCATGGGCACGGGCTCCCATGTGCTGGTGGGTGCCGGCTCCGGCGAGGAGCGGGCGTTCAGCTCTGCCTGCCATGGGGCCGGCCGGGCCATGTCGCGCCATGCGGCACTCAGGCGGTGGCAGGGCCGGGCGGTCATCGACGACCTGAGGCGACGCGGCATCCTTGTTCGCAGCGCATCGCTGCGCGGGGTGGCCGAGGAGGCCCCCGGCGCCTACAAGGATGTAGACCAGGTGGTGCTCGCTGCCGAGCGGGCCGGGCTGGCTCGGCGGGTGGCGCGCCTGCGCCCGCTGATCTGCATCAAGGGTTGAGGTGGCTTCCTCCTGCCAGTGGCGACAGGCACCCCGGCAGGCTGTCGCGCTTCAGGTGGGCCAGTACTAGGGTGAGGATATCGCCTTAGCGCATCACGTTCGGCCCGCCGAACAGGCGGATCAGGGCACGGGCGACGTCCACCACATGCACCGGCTGCAGCCGAGTCTCGCCCTGGCCGAACAGCGGGATCACCGGCAGCCGGGTGAGGCCCGAGAGGATGGAGAGGAAGGCGTCATGCGGGCCGAACAGTACCCCGGGGCGCACGATGATCGCCCGGGGGAAGGCATCGAGCACCGTGGCCTCGCCCCGGGCGCGTACATAGGCCGAACTGGAATCGGTGGTGGCCCCGATGCCGGAGATCTGCACCAGGCGCTCGATACCGGCCTGGCTCGCCCGAAATGCACAGGAACAGGCCCAGCTGAACTTCCCCTCCAGCTGACGCCGACCTGCTCGCACGAGCCCTCCCATCGCCCATCCCCAGCGGATGGGCGATGACGTTTGGTGAACGGCATCGGCTGAGCAGGGTCTGCTTGATAGCCCTGCCATAGAGAAGGAGGTGCTCATATGTCCGAACAGCTACCGCTGAAGGTCTATTACGATGGCATCTGCCCCGGCTGCCGGCAGGATCGCACTCGCTACGAGCGCTGGGCGGGGGAAGCCGGCCGGCAGGTGATGTGGTGCGACGTGACTGAGCACCAGGATGTGCTGCGAGAGAAGGGCGTCGATCCACAAGCGGCACTTCTCTCCCTGCATGTGGAGGAGGGCGGGCGCATCATGGAGGGCATCGACGCCTATATTCTGTTGATGCGCCGGGTGCCGCGCCTCAGGCCCCTTGCCTGGCTGATCGGCCTGCCGGGGCTCAAGCCGGCGCTGCGCTGGCTCTATGATGGCTGGGTCAGGCGACGCCTGGCGCGGGAGGGGCGCCTGCCCTGAGTCAAGATTCACCCTGCAGGGTGGCGACCAGCCGGCGCGGCCCGCCGTGGTCGCGGTGCTCGCCAAACCAGATACCCTGCCAGGTGCCCAGCGCCAGGCGTCCGTCGCGTACCGCCAGCGTTAGCTGAGTGCCCAGCAGGCTGGCGATCACATGGGCCGGCATATCGTCGGGTCCCTCCAGCGTGTGCCGGAAGTAGGGCAGATCGCCCGGCACCAGGCGGCGCAGGAAGGCGTCCATGTCATGGCGCACGTCCGGGTCGGCGTTCTCGTTGAGAGTCAACGACGCCGAGGTGTGCTTGAGCTGTAGGTGCAGTAGGCCGACTCGGCAGTCGGCCAGCTCTGGCAGGGCGCCCAAGACCCGGCCGGTGATCAGATGGAAGCCTCGCTCCACGGCGGGCAGTCGTATCTCCTGTTGGTGCCACATCTCGGTCTCCTTGCGCCTGGAGTCTGCGTTTACCCGACGTCAGTGAGCGGTTACCCCATGGATCCGCTCGTTGGCGTCGTGGCAATCGGGGCAAAAGGGGGCTCCTGGATAGTACATGTGCGCCTCCCATGACGGCAGAAGGCCGCCAGAGAGGCGGCCTTCCATTGCGGACTTCGATTATGCCAGTGCGGCTAATGACCTCAAAGCAGCTCGTGCTCCTCGAGAAAGCTCTGGGCCACGCGCTCGATGGTCTGGCGATCGACATCGACCCGGGCGTTGAGTGTCGCCATTGTCTCATCGTCAAGCAGGGCGGAGAGGGCGTTCATCTGCTCCTCGAGTTCGGGGAACTCGTCGAGGGTCTCCTGGCGCACCACCGGTGTCAGGGCATAGGCCGGGAAGAACTTGCGGTCGTCCTCCAGTACATGAAAGTCGAAGGCGGGAATGCGGCCGTCGGTGGCGAATACCAGGCCAACGTCCACGTTGCCATCGCGCAGCGCCTGGTAGACCAGGCCGCTGTCCATGCGGCTGACGTCGCGACGACCGACCTGGAACTCGTAGGCCTCCATCAGCGGACGCCAGCCGTCGTCGCGAGCATAGAACTCGGCATTCAGACCGATCTCCAGCGCCTCGCCGTCGTTGATGGCGTTGGCCAGGTCCGAAAGCGAGTGGATGCCGCGCGCCTCGGCGTCATCGGCACGCATCGCCAGGGCATAGGTGTTGTTGGCCGCGGAGGGGGCGAGCCATACCAGGCCCTTCTCGGCATCCAGCTCCTTGACTCGCTCATAGGTCTCCTCGGGACTCAGTCGTTCGCTGATGTTGTTGTAGTTGATCAGCGAGGTGCCGGTGTACTCCCAGTAGAGATCGATCTGGCCGTTCTCCTGGGCCTGGCGCAGGACCGCCGAGCCCATGCCGGAGCGGGTGTCCACATCATAGCCGAGCCCCTCCAGGTACTGACTAGCCATGGTGGAGAGGATCTGCTGTTCGGTGAAGTTCTTGCCGCCCACCGAGATGTCAGCGGCCTGAGCAGTGGTCATTGTGCCGGCCAGGGCCAGGCCGGTGAGGGTGGTCATCAGATGTTTCATGGGGCGTTCCTCTTGTTGCTTGGGTGTCGGACGTTGTCTGAAGGATGAAGTGGGCTCAGGCGCGGGCCGGATTGACGCCGCGCGGTACCACTACAAAGGCGATGAAGGCGATCACGGCATCGACGACGATTGCCAGCAGCGCGGTGGGAATGGCACCGGCCAGCATCATCACCGGGTCATAGAGATCGATCCCGGTAAAGATCAGTTCGCCCAAGCCACCAGCGCCGATCAAAAACGCCAGCGGTACCGTGCCCACGTTGATGGTCAGGGCGGTGCGCATGCCGGCAAATATCACATAGAGGGCGTTGGGCAGCTCCACCTTGAACAGCCGCTGGGTAGGCGACATGCCGATGCCGGCAGCGGCTTCCATCAACGCGGGGTTGACGCCCTTGAGCCCCGCATAGGTGTTACGGGTGATCGGCAGCAGGGTGGCCACGAACAGACCGAATACCGCCGGCACCGTGCCGATGCCGAGAAAGCTCATGGAGAGCGCCAGGACGGCCAGCGTCGGGATGGTGGTGCCGACATTGAGCACCTGCATCAGCGATTCGGCCCACCGCGCCATGCTGGGACGCGACAGCAGGATGCCGAGCGGGATGGCGACAGCGATCGCCAGGCTGCCGGACACGGCGGTCAGCCATAGGTGCTCGCCCATCAGATACTGGACATCTGGCAGGTACCAGAGGAAGTCATCGATGAGCCCGCTCGAGTGGCTCCATACCCCGGCGAAGAAGATCGCCACCAGCAGCAGTGCGCGCAGGGCCCCTTTCATGGTCTGAATGGGCATCGATCACTCCTTGATGGCGATGTCGGGGTTCTGAGCATTGCCTTGGCGTGCACGGAAACGTGCGCCTAGGTGGCGAGTCATGGCCCGCTGAGTGATCTGACCGCACACCTTGCCGTCTTCATCCACACAGGGCAGCCAGGTGGTATCGTGGGCAAACATCAACGAAGCGGCTTTTCGCAGGTCGTCATCCAGTCCAATCATCGCCGGCACCGCCTGGAAATGGTCGCGGCAGTAGCCCTTGGTAGTGCGGGTGACCGAGCGGTTGACGATACCGGCGGGCTGGCGGTGATCGTTTACCATCAGGATCGAGTTCTGGTAGCCGAAGTCGTCGATCCGGGTCAGGGCGTTCTCCAGGGTGTCGCCGGGGGAGACGGTGCCGATCTCGTCGGTGACGATATCGCGCACCTTGACCAGGTTGAGTCGCTTGAGGGCCCGATCTTCGCCGAGGAAGGACTCCACGAAACTATCCTTTGGGGCGGCCAGCAGGTCGTCAGGGGCAGAGTATTGCACCAGCTTGCCCTCGCGGAAGACGGCGATGCGGTCGCCCATCTTGATCGCCTCGTCGATGTCGTGGCTGACGAACATGATGGTCTTCTTGAGCGCCTGCTGCATCTTGAGAAACTCGTCCTGGATCACCGCCCGATTGATCGGGTCGATGGCGCCGAAGGGCTCGTCCATCAGCATCACCGGGGGGTCGGCGGCTAGCGCTCGGGCGACGCCGATGCGCTGCTGCTGCCCGCCCGAGAGCTCGCTGGGATAGCGCTTGAGGAAGGCGTCGGGTTCAAGGGCGATCATCGCCATCAGCTCACGGGCACGTTCGCGATATTTCGCCCTGTCCCAGCCCAGCAGCCTGGGCACAATGGTGATGTTCTCCTCGATGGTCATGTTGGGGAAGAGGCCGATCTGCTGGATCACGTAGCCGATATTGCGGCGCAGGGTCTGGGTATCCATCCCGGTGGTGTCATCGCCGTCGATGAACACCTTGCCGGAGGTGGGCTTCACAATGCGATTGATCATCTTCAGAGTGGTGGTCTTGCCGCACCCGGAGGGACCGAGCAGGATGCAGATCTCGCCGGGGGGCACCTCCATGCTGATGTGGTCGGCGGCGACCACGGCACCCTTGGGGGTATCGAAGACCTTGGTCAGGTTATCGAGCTCAATCATGTGGTTTCCTTGTCAGGGGCGAGGGGCGTTATGAGTGGGCGTTCAGGCCGTCTCGGCGGCACGCTCCATGCCCTTGGGCGTCAGCCGTTTCTGCACGTAGAGCAGGGTGTAGTCGACGATGATCGCCAGCACGCTGACTGCTACCGCGCCGACGATCAACTGACGCGGATCCGACTGCGAGATCCCGCGGCTGATGAAGGTGCCGAGACCGCCCGCGCCGATATAGGCTGCGATCGCCATGACCCCGATATTGAGCACCACGGCGGTGCGTACCCCGGCCATGATCACCGGTACCGCCAGCGGGATCTCCACCAGCCGCAGCCGCTGGTTGGGACTCATGCCGATCCCCCGGGCGGCCTCACGCAGGGCCGGATTGACGTTGTTGATGGCGGTGTAGGTGTTACGGATGATCGGCAGCTGCGAGTAGAGCAGCACCGCGATCACCGCGGGCACATAGCCGATGCCGTGGCCGAAGATCGACAGCACCGGAATCATGATGCCGAACAAGGCGATCGATGGGATGGTGACGATGATCGAGGCCACATAGAGCACCCAGCGCGCAGCCCTCTCGTTCTTGGTGATGGCGATCCCGATGGGGACGCCGGTCAGGGTGGCGATGCCCACGGCCACGCCCACCAGGGCAATATGCTCGACGGTGCGGGTGATCAGCAGGTCCAAGTTATCCAGTGCGTACTGAATCAGTTCCAAGTGCGGTCTCCTCTTGAGACGACCGCCGGTCAAGCCGGGGCCGCTGTCCCTGCCCCCGCGGCGAGGAAGCAACTCGATTGCCGGGGGCGCTCCAATGAGGGCGGTGGAAGGTGAGCAGGGTGCGACAAA
Organism: Billgrantia campisalis; assembly: GCF_022341425.1. Lineage (GTDB taxonomy): Bacteria > Pseudomonadota > Gammaproteobacteria > Pseudomonadales > Halomonadaceae > Halomonas > Halomonas campisalis. The sequence continues at coordinate 56,434 of NZ_JABFUC010000014.1, forward strand.
TTGCCCCGCTGCAGCGTCATCAGCTTAGCAGAGCCTTCTATCCATTTGGTTTGTTGATGGATGACGATGCTCAATGAATAGAATTGATAGTACTGATACTCCAGGCAGTGACTGCCCATGATGGGACGTGTTGGCTCTTCCTAGCCCTCCACTTCCTGCCGCGCCGACTGCTCCTGGGGCAGCAGGGCGGCGTAGATCACCGCATTGATCGGTGTCGGTACGCCGGCGGCCTGTCCCAGCCGAACCACGGCGCCGTTCTGGGATTCCAGCTCGGAGGGTCTGCCCGACTCGATGTCGCGCTGCATGGAGGCGGTGCTGTCGGCCGGCAACGCATCGATGAAGCGCATGGCGCGCTCGGCGGCATCGTCGGGGAAATCGACGCCCTGGGTGCGGGCCACGGCGTCGATTTCCTCGAGCATCTGTTCGATCAGCCGACGGGTTTCGGGCAGCGCGCGGGTCACGCCGATGGGCGCTCGGGTTACGCTGCCGATGCCGCTCATGGCGCAGATGAACAGGAACTTGCTCCACAGCGCGACCTGGATGTCGTCGGGGATCTCGGCGTTGACCCCCCGTGTGCCGTCGAAGGCGGCCTTGAGTCGCATGACCCGCTCACTGGTGCGGTTGTCGCGCTCGCTAAAGCGCACGAAAGGATCCACGCCAGCGTGGCGGATCTGGCCCGGGGCCTCGCGCCAGGCGAGAATGCCGCACAGGCCTTCCAGCACGGCCTCCACTCCCAGCACCTCCTCCAGGGTGTTGGCGGCTTCCACGCCGTTCTCCAGTGGCAGCACGAAGCTGTCGGGGCCGACCATCGGACGGATGGCGGCGGCCGCCTCGCGCACCTGCCAGGCTTTCACTGCCAGGATCACGCAGTCCACTTCGCCTACGCTTGCCGGATCGTCGCTGGCCTGGGCCGGGTGGATGGTGACGTCGCCCTTGATGCTCGTGACCCGAAGACCGTCTCGGCGGATGGCGGTCAGGTGCTCGCCGCGGGCAATGAAGGTGACGTCTTCGCCGGCTTCTGCCAGCCGGGCCCCGAAGTAGCCGCCGACCCCGCCGCTGCCCATGATCGCGAATTTCATGTTGACTCCTGCACAGGGATGGTTCGCCTTCTGTCAGCCTACACCCGAATCGCCGTGTCGACATGGCCGCGCTGGTGGAGTGGGGCCTGTTGATCGCCGCCCGGCTGACGTATCGGGTGCCGGATGTCGATGACGCTTCTGAGCGGCGCTGCTAGGATGGGTCTTCGTTGATGACCACGTGACCGGGGCCGGCCGCTGCCGGCTTTTGCGACAGGTAAGGCCGCCGTGAAGAAGAGAACATCCCCCGCCGAGGCGCTGGACGCTACCCTTTCGCCCCTCGCCTTGAAGCGGGTGGGCATCGACACCTACCGTGAGAATGTCGCCTACCTGCATCGCGACTGCGATCTCTATCGGGCCGAGGGGTTCCAGGCGCTCTCCAAGGTGGAGGTGCGCGCCAACGGCCAGTGTATCCTGGCGAGTCTCAACGTGGTGGACGATGCGGCCATTGTGGATTGCCAGCAGCTGGGGCTCTCCGAGGATGCCTACGCCTCGCTGGGGGTGGCGGAGGGCCAGCCGGTCAGCGTCTCCCAGGCCGAGCCGCCGAGTTCGATTCCGGCCCTGCACCGCAAGCTAGCCGGCGAGCGCCTGTCCCGCGATGATTTTCGTACCATCATTCGTGACATCGCCGAGCTGCGCTACTCGAAGATCGAGCTGACCGCCTTCGTGGTGGCCTGCGACCGCGGCGAGCTGGATCGCGAGGAGGTGTTCTACCTCAGCGATGCCATGGGTCGGGTGGGCCGACGCCTCGACTGGCATGAGCACCCGGTGGTGGACAAGCACTGCATCGGGGGCATTCCCGGTAACCGCACCTCGATGCTGGTGGTGCCGATCGTGGCCGCCCACGGCCTGCTGTGCCCCAAGACCTCGTCACGGGCGATCACCTCCCCGGCGGGCACCGCCGATACCATGGAGGTGCTGGCCAATGTCGACCTGCCGTTCGACGAGCTCGGTGAGATCGTACGCACTCATCGCGGCTGCCTGGCCTGGGGGGGCACCAGCCAGCTGTCGCCGGCCGACGACGTGCTGATTTCGGTGGAGCGGCCGCTCTCCATCGACTCGCCGGGCCAGATGGTGGCCTCGATCCTCTCCAAGAAGGCCGCCGCCGGCTCCACGCATCTGCTGCTCGACATTCCCGTGGGCCCCCACGCCAAGGTGCGCTCGATGCCCGAGGCGCGCCAGCTGCGCAAGCTGTTCGAGTTCGTTGCCAAGTGCATGGGACTCACCCTGGACGTGGTGATTACCGACGGCAGCCAGCCCATCGGCCGCGGTATCGGTCCGGTGCTGGAGGCCCGCGATGTGATGCGGGTGCTGACCCACCACCCCGAGGCGCCCATGGACCTGCGCCAGAAATCGCTGCGTATGGCGGGACGCATGCTGGAGTTCGACCCCGACGTGCGCGGCGGCGATGGTTTCGGCATCGCCCGGGATATCCTCGACTCCGGCCGTGCGCTGGAAAAGATGCAGGCGATCATCGCCGCCCAGGGGGCCAAGCCCTTCGACCCTGAGGATCCGCCGCTGGCGTCGCAGCGCTTCGAGGTCATGGCCAAGGAGAGCGGCGTGGTCACCGGTATCGACAACCTCAAGCTCGCGCGTATTGCCCGGCTGGCCGGTGCGCCCAAGGCCGCCGGCGCCGGGGTCGATGTGCTCGTGCGTATCGGCGATAGCGTTCAGGCGGGCCAGCCGCTGTATCGCGTCTACGCTGCCTATCGCAACGAGCTGGCCTTCGCCTATCGCGCCAGCGAAAGCGGCAGCGGGATCGGCGTCGGTAAGCCAGAGGCAATCACCCGCTTGAACGTGGAGTTCTGATGAGTCCTGTAGTGCTGTATTTCGAGGATGAGGCGACGGCGGCACAGCGCCTAGCCGCGGCCGCCGGTCTCGCTGCCCGGTCCGTGGCGCGTCACCGTTTTCCAGACGCCGAGCTCAAGCTCACCCTGCCCTTCGCCGAAGCCAGTGATGTCCCCGGGACGCTGGTGATCTACCGCAGCCTCGACCGGCCCAACGACAAGCTCATCGAGCTGCTGCTGCTCGCCCGTCACGCCCGGGGGCAAGGCGTTGCGCAGCTGGTGCTGGTGGCGCCCTACCTGGCCTACATGCGCCAGGACATTGCCTTTTGCCCCGGCGAGATCGTTAGCCAGACCATCGTCGGCGGCTTCCTGGCCGAGCTGTTCGATGCGGTGATCACCGTGGACCCGCACCTGCACCGCATCGAGCGTCTCGACCAGGCGATTCCCATCGACCATGCCATCGCGCTTTCCGGCGCGCCGCGTCTGGCCGAGCTGATCGCCGAGAAGCGGGAGAGTCCGCTGCTGCTCGGCCCCGACGAGGAGGCGCTGCAGTGGGTGGCGCAGGCCGCCGAGCTGACCGGCTTCGACCATGGCACCTGCCGCAAGACCCGTCACGGCGACCGCGACGTGGCGATTGCGCTGCCCGAGTTCGAGGTGGCCGGCCGCCAGGTGGTGCTGATGGATGACGTGGCAAGTTCAGGACATACCGTGGCGCGTGCCGCCGAGGCGTTGCTGGCGGCGGGGGCCGAGTCCGTGGACGTGGCGCTGACCCACGCGCTGTTCGCCGAGGGTGCCGTCGAGGTGATCCGTGCCGCCGGGGTCGGAGAGGTCTGGAGCACCGACTGCATCGCCCACCCGAGCAACGCCATTCCCATGGCGCCGCTGCTGGCCGCGTCGTTGGCACCGCTGCTGCGAGAGTGGCGCTAGCTTGCCGAGGGCCTGTCTTCACCATCGAGATGCACGACGCGCTCGGCAGTGTGTGCGGCTACGCTAGAAGTATCTCCCATGGCAGCCCCGAGTCCCGATGAGCCGTTGTCCTGTAGCCTGGATGATCTGGTCGCCCAGTCAGGGCGGTCGAAGCAGGCGGCATCGCCGTTCCGCCCTGCGGAGGCTGCTGTTCGTTCTGCTGCTGGCCTGCTGGCCGCTATCGTCGGTGCTGGCTCAGGAAACGCTGCGCGAAGAGTGGGGGGCGGAGGTGGCTCGCTCCCCCTTAGCGGAGCCCATTCATGTGGCCTCCGAAGAGCGGCGCTATTCGATCAGCGGCAGCGTCCACGCACGAATCAATGAGCCCTTCGATGGGCTTGCGACGGTGCTGGGTTCCGTGGCGGCCTGGTGTGACATCCTTTTTCTGCATCCCAACGTCCAGGCCTGTCTGCATGACGACGGTGAGGCACCCGCCGCGATGCAGCTCTATGTGGGGCGACTCGAATCGCCGCTGGCAGCGGCCGAGCGGCTCGAGCTTCGGCTGCGTGTGACCGCCGTGGGGGAAAACTACCTGGCGATCCGGCTGGAGGGGAGTAGAGGCCCCTATGGCACGCGTGAGTTCCTGTTGCACCTGCAGGCGATTCCCGACGAGGCTGGGCACAGCCTGATGTACCTGCGTTATTCTCTGGCGTTCGGCGCCCCGGCGCGGCTAGCCCTGAGGGCCTATTTCGCTCTGGGGGGCAGGCAGCGCGTTGGGTTCAGCGTCGAGGCGATCGGCGCCGATGGTGAGCCGCGCTTCGTCGGGGGCGTACGTGGCATGATCGAGCGCAACGTCATGCGTTTCTATCTGGGGCTGGTGGTGCATCTCGAGACCTTGGCGGTCCCCGAACCCGAGCGGCTTGACGCACGCCTGGCGGGCTATTTCGCGGCCACGGACCGCTACCCTCGCCAGCTTCGCGAGTTGGACGAGGCGAGCTACCTGGCCCTGAAGCATCGCCAGCATGCCGCTCAGCAGGCCCTGCGCCCGCGGTGAGCGGCCAAGAACGCAGGACCGCCTATCGCCGTCTCACGATCCAGTAGCGCCGACCCAGCGGGCCGGGACGTTCGGTGATCACCGGCGACCCGGTATCGGTGTGACGGAAGAGCGGCGGCCGGCCGTCATCCGCTGTGTCTTCACCGAGTGCCAGCAGTCGGCGAATACGCTCCCGGGTGGGAGGGTGAGTGCGCAGCCAGTCGAGCCAGGCCGGCGGGTGGCGGCCGAACAGGCTCTCCAGCCAGGCACCGTGGAAGCGTTCCAGCACTTCCAGTGCCGAGGCCAGGCCCCGGGGGTCGCCGGTCAGGGCCACGGCATCCAGGTCGGCGGTGTATTCCCGATTGCGCGACAGCGCAAGCTGCAGCAGCGAGCTGACCGTGGGGGAGAGGGCGACCACCAGCAGCGCCAGCCAGGGGATGCCGATGTCGCCGCGAATCATCATCGGCACCATCATGATCAGCACCACCTGAACCAGGGTCGCCACCCACAGGGTCAGCCGGGACATGGCGGCCGCCATCGACATCACTCGGGTGTCATTGTGGCGCAGGTGACTGACCTCGTGGGCGAGCACGCCGGCGAGCTGGCGCAGCGACAGGGTGCGCAGCAGGCCCTCGGTCAGCGCGATACCGCCGTCGCGTCGGTCTCCCACGGCAAAGGCGTTGAGGTCGGGGGAGGGGGCGTAGTAGAGACGGGGCGGGAGCGACAGGCCGGCGCGCCGATAGAGGGCATCGAGCACCCGGTAGAGTTCGGGGGCCTGATGGCGCTGCAGCAGACCGGCGCCGGAGCTTGCCAGAATCAGCCGTGCCGGCACCCAGCTGCTGAGATAGACCGCCATCAGTACCGCCGCCAGGCAGATCAGTACACCGCCGACACCGGCCAGCAGGTAGCCTGGCACCGACAGCACCAACGACAGGCCCAACAGGATCAGTAGCGTTTGCAAGCCGTTCTTGAGGCGGCTTCGCCATAGCCGGTACGGTTGAATCTTCACCTTGCCCTCTCGTTCCCGGTGGTTGGTAGGGTGCCTTGAGTGGCGGTGCGTCGCTGGAGGTCTACACTGGACGGTGGCGCGGCAGACGGTTGACCGTTGACCCTCTTCTGCCCTGTGATTCTCCTGCCCCACATACTTCAGGATGGGGCAGTAAGATGAGGAATAACAACCGAAAAGGAAGTGTATTCAACATGGATCCAGTTTACTTGGCCTTGGGGCTGGCAGGCGCAGCCCTGCTGCTCGCGTTGGTCTGCGCGGTTCTATATATCAAGGTTCGCCGGCCGGCGGCACCTCTCGATGCCCAGGTGAGCCACGACCCAGATGAGTCATCGCAGCCAGAGGCGAACAGCGATGATTCGGCCGAAGATGGGCGAAGCGTGAGCACCGCCGCCACTCCCCAGGCAGGTTCCGAGACAACCTACCGCCGTTTCCAGGTGACGGACGGCACTGACGTCCAGCAGTGCCTGTTCGTGGTATTCGACTGGCCGGCCAAGGACACCAATCGCCGGCTGACAAAGCGGCTGGAGGCCTACGGCGCCCGGTACGATAGTGGCCTGCAGGTCTACGTGATCCGTGACACTCAGGTTGGCTACAAGCTGACAGTGGCCAACGCCTCGCCGCCCGGTGACATGCCGCCTTTGCATGAGGAGGGCGAGCATCCCATCGTCAACGGGATCTCCATTCTGGTGCACTTCATCAATAAGCGGCGTGTGGCACATAGCCCGGACACCTTGATCGATTTCACCCTGTCGGTGGCCGAGATAGGCGGTCAGATCCTGGATGCCGACCGTCAAGCGGTCACCGAGGAGGACTTTGAGCGGCTACGGCGTGCTTCGGCCTGAGGCCACGCTGGCGGGTACAGGGAGTCTCCTGGGTGACTGCCACCGGTGTGTCGCCCCTGTCATGACAGCGATGTCATGAAACTGTCACACTATGCCGCTACCGTGCGCCCCTGAAACTTGGGTGTCACGCGCCCGTCATCTCCCACGTGTACACTGGAAGCGGCCCATCGCCTATGCGCAACTCCGACCCCTCATCGTTGCCTGCCGGTCAGTCGGCGCTCTCCCGCGAGCCTGTCCGTGAGCCTCCGGCCTGGCTGCGTGGCCTCTACGCCGGTCTCTGCCTCTACCTGTTCCTCGCCGCCCTCAACGTGCTGGGCTCGGGGCTGGGCACCTTCGGCCACGCCAGCGACTTCCTGACCCAGCTCTTCGCCTATGGCGAGAACCCCTTTATCGCGCTGCTCGCCGGGGTGCTGGTCACCATGGTGGTGCAGAGTTCGTCGTTCACCTCGGCGCTGATCGTGACCCTGGTGGCCAGCGGCGAGATGACGTTGGGCACGGCGGTGTTCGCCATCATGGGGGCTAACATCGGCACCGCGGTGACCGGCGTGATCGTGGCCCTGGCCAACGTTCGCATCAAGCGCAACTTCCGCCGCTCCTTCACCGCTGCGCTGATGCATGACTTCTTCAATATCCTCACGGTGCTGGTGGTCTTTCCGCTGGAGTTGATCACCGGGCTTTTCCACGAAGCGGGGCGTGGCATCTTCAGCCAGCTGGCTGGCTGGCTGACCCAGCTGATCGGCCTCGAGGAGGTGGCGCGACCCAACAGCCCCATCAAGGTGATCACCGCGCCGGTGGTCGACCTCTTCAACGGCATCGGGACGCTGTTGATGCCGACCCCGGCATCCCAGGGATTGATGGTCGCCGGGCTGGGCATGCTGCTGATGTTTACCGCGCTGATCTTCATGGTGCAGAACCTGCGCGGCGCCCTGCTGCGCCACATGGATGGGCTGTTTCGCACCTACTTTTTCCGCAGTGACCTGCGCGCCTACGGCGTGGGCGTGATCTCCACCGTGCTGGTGCAGTCGAGCACCATTACCAGCAGCCTGATGGTGCCGCTGGCCGGGGCCGGGGTGGTGCGGCTGCGTCGGGTGCTGCCGTTCATGATGGGGGCCAACCTGGGGACCACCGTCACCAGCGTGCTGGCGGCGACCGCCAATCCGGTGGCGGCGGCGATGACGGTGGCGCTGTTCCACGTCATCTTCAACCTCACCGGTACGGCCATCTGGTGGCCGCTGCGCTATATCCCGCTCAAGGTGGCGGCCTGGTATGGCCGCCTGGCCAGCCGCCAGACGCGCTATGCGTTTGTGTTCCTGATTGGCGTATTCTTGGTAATACCGCTGCTGGGAATCGGCATCATCGAACTGTTCACGAGCCTGCGCTGAGCGCGGCATACCCGGAGTTACTGCCCATGTTTCGACAGCTGTATAGTGCGCTCACCTCGGAGAACACCATCAACCTGGCCTTCGAGGATCTGACCGGCATGCTGGAGCACGGTGCCTGGATGTTTGCCCGGGCCAACGATGTGCTGCACAGCACCGCACCGGCGGACGAAGTGCGCCAGCCGCTCTATGACCGTGACCAAGCCATCAATGAGCTGGAACGCTCGATTCGCCGCAAGGTGCTGCGCTACCTCACCGTCAATCCCGGGCACGATGTGGCCATCTGCCTGGCGCTGATGAGCGTGGCCAAGGACGCCGAACGCATCGGCGACTACTGCAAGAATGTCTTCGAGGTGGGCCACTTCTACAGCGAAGGCTTCCATGTCCCGAAGTATCAGCGGCCGCTGGATGAGATGGCGGAGCAGATGACCGACATGTTCGACATGGTCATTACCGCCACCCGCGACTCCGACGAGGAGCAGGCGCGCCAGGCGCTTGCCCGGGCCGTCGAGGTGCGCCAGCGCTGCGATGGGCTGATCGAGGCGCTGTTCGCCGATGAGGGCCAGATCGAGTTCCATGAGGCCGTGGCCTACTCGCTGCTGGCCCGACACTACAAGCGCGTGGCGGGGCATCTTGCCAATATCGCCACCGCCGTGCTGGGGCGGCTGGAGGATCTGGACTTCTATCCCGACGAGGACGACCCGTCTCTCTAGCCGGGCGCCGCGCCGGGGACCCACAGCCGGTGAATCAGCTCCCCCAGCCTCGGGCTGCCAAAGCGTAGCGTGATTTCCCCTTCGCCCTGAATCAGCCAGCGCACGCAGGTGCGGTGGCTGCTGCCTCGAGAGCGCTGGAACCAGGGCATCTGGGAGGCCTCGCCCAGTCCTTGGCCCCAGCCCTCCAGGTGGCCGAGTCGCCGGTGCGCCTGGTCGGGGTGTATCAACCGGCAGCCCCTGGTAGCGGCGCGAGCCTCCAGGCCGGTGTTCCAGGGGCGGTCGCGGGCGGCATTGAGCCCGTAGCTGGGCAGGTAACCGTGATTGCCTAGCGTGACCGCCAGCTCCCAGTGTCTCTCGCCCAGCGGTGTCCAGTGTATCCCCTCTATGGTCAGGCGCGGCAGTAGTGAGGCGACGCGTAGCCAATAGGCGGCTAGGCCGTCGCAGATCGCCGGCAGGATCTCCGGAGGCGGGTTCCAGATGCCGATGGAGGGGGTAATCCCACCGACTTCCACCGCACCGAGCTGGGGATGGTCCAGGGGCCGCCAGGGCTGGAAGAGGCGTTGCTGGTTGTGGGCGGCATCCCACTGCGCCAGGTGCACCATATCGGTGCGCTCGAAGGCGGTGTAGTGGTCCACGAAGCGGCGGGGGCGCGGACGCCCCAGCCGCTGGAAGAGGTCCCAGAGTTCACAGACCACGGCGATGCAGCCCCGCTGATGGTAAGCGAACTCGGTCAGGTCGCCGTGCAGCGGCGTTTCCGGCTGATAGGTGAACTCCTCGTAGCTGCTGACGGTGGGGTAGCCGGCCAGCGACTGGCCCCAGGCGTCGAGTTGGCGATAGAGGGCCAGGTCCTGCTGGTCCATGCGGCTGTCCGGGGCGTCGATCCGTGGACGGATGAAGACGCCGCCGAAGGTGTGCAGGTTCAGCCAGGCATAGAGGTTGGGGTTGGCCAGGGCGAAGTCGATGACGGCCTTGGTTTCGGGCTCCGAGCCGGGGTAGTGGCCGGCGCCGAGCTGCTCGGGTTCGGGCTGCCAGCCCCATGGGAAATTGCGATTGAAATCCGGGGTATCCCGCAGCCAGTCCGGATCGGGAATCGTCTCGCCGTCCCACGCCTCGATGAGGCCTTCGGGGTAGAGTCGCCAGTAGGGAGGCGGGTCCTCGACCCGACGGGGCAGCATCAGGCCGGGAATGTCGGTCGATTCGACGAAATCGCCTGCCGGATCCTGAAGGCGCAGGTAGCGGCACAGGCCGTCACCGTCCAGGTCCTGGGGGCGCCAGCGCGGCGTGTCCGGGGCATCCGCGCTGCGCCGCGGGGCCGAGCGCACGAAGCCACCGTGGCGGATCACCTGTTCGGCGCCGTCCGGTGAGACGCGCGGGCAGACGTGGAAAAGCACGCCTTGCAAGAATTGGCGCAGGTGCTCGGGCAGGCCATGGGGCAGCGCGGCGGGTTCGCTGTGCAGGGCCAGCGCCGCTTCGGCCACGGCCAGGGCGACGTTGGAACCGGCCAGCTCCGTGCCGTGCATGTTGCCGTCAACCCAGACCGCGGGTCGGCGCCGCTCGGGCTCGGGGCCGATGGTCAGCACCCAGATGTCGCGTCCCTCGGGAGAGGTGCCGATACTCTGCAGGTGGGCCAGGTCAGGGTAGCTTCGGGCCCACTCCTGAAGTTGATGGGTCAGCGCCTCAAAGCTCAGATACTGGTGCCGAAAGCGGCCGTTGAGTATGTCCAGTTCCATCGCAATACCTCGGCGGTCGACGGCGTCGGGTCAAGGAGGCCTGGCTGCAGTATGGCGCAGTGTTCGCAATGGGGGGAGTCGAGACGGCCGGGTTCGTCACGACGCGGCCGGCAGGCACTCCGGCAGGCTATCGCGCAGGGCGCGTGGGGCGATACCCAGCTCGGCGAAGCTGCCGACTGCCTCGCTGACGCAGTTGTCCTGCTGCATCAGGAACACCTGATCGCGGGTCAGCGGTGGGTTGGGCAGCACTGAGGCGAGCAGTGCCAGCAGGTGCCATAGCGGAAAGGGGATTGGCAGCAGCGGGCGTTCCCGCTCCAGGTAGGCCAGCAGCAGGGCGAGGATGTCGCGATAGCGGATCACCTCGGGCCCGCCCAGCTCGAACAGTCGCCAGCGGGGCGGGTTGCCGCCCAGTAGTCGGACCACGGCGCGGGCCACATCCACCACATGGACCGGCTGCAGGCGGGTCTCGCCGCGGCCGAACAGCGGAATCACCGGCAGTCGGGCAAGCCCTGCCAGGGTGCCGAGGAAGGCGTCGCCGGGGCCGAACAGGACGCTGGGGCGCACGATGACCGCCTTGGGGAACCCCGCGATGACTTCTGCTTCCCCCTGGGCCCGGGCGCGCACATATGACGAGGGGGAGCGTGAATCGCTGCCGATGCCGGAAACATGCACCAGTTCCTCGACGCCGGCGTCCCTGGCCAGGCGGGCGAGCCGGCCGGCTCCCTCGACGTGAATGGCGTCGAAGCGCGCCTCGCGGCTCTGCACGTAGAGACTCACCGCGTTCACCACACCGCCGGCGCCGTCCAGGGCGTCGGCGACGCTGGCCTCATCACGGATGTCGGCGTGGATCAGCGACAGCGGGTCGCCCTCTTGGGCCCATGCCGGCAAGACGGGCCGTCGGGCGGCGATGCGCACCGCCTGGCCGGCATCCACCAGTTCATGAACGATGGCGCTACCGAGAAAGCCGGTGCCGCCGAACACCGTGATTGGGCCGCTGGGCATAGGGGTCTCCCGTCGAGGATGTCGCGAACCAGTCCAGGGGGTGGCGACCATTATGCCCGTTGTGACGGCTCGGGGTGAGCCCGGGAGGGAGAGGGGGAGAGCAAAGGGCCCGAGGCGAGTCGGGCCGAAGCGAGTCAGGCGTAGGTGTTGACCAGGGTGCCCAGGTTGCCTTCACTCGCCAGCTGCGGGTCGGCGGTGGCCGATTCCATCAGCGCGGTGACCTGATCCTTCTGGTTATCGAGTGCTTCCTTGAACACCTGCATCTGGGCCTGCTGGGCGGTCTGGGCCTGCTGGAGGACCAGGGACTGGCCCACGGCGCTGATGACGGCGGAATCCATGTCACGCCTCCTTGTCGATGAATGCTGCCCCAGCCTACCAAGCGGGTGTCGGCGGTTGCAAAGCCAGGCCGGTCAGCGGCTCGTCAGCGGCAGTGGACCGTTCTCCTTGACCGCGCGAATGGCGAAGCTGCTGTCCAAGGTGTTGACCATCGGCAGCTTCTGCAGGCGACGGACCCACTGCTCGTAGCCGCGCAGGTCGGCGCTCACCACCTGTAGCAGGTAGTCGAAGGCGCCGGAAACCGTGTGGCAGTTGATCACCTCCGGCATGGCGCGCACTGCGGCCTCGAACTGCTCGACCAGCGTGTCCTGGTGCTGACTGAGGCGCACCTGCACGAAGATAGAGATGCCGAGCCCCAGCTTTTCCTTGTCCAGCACGGCGCGGTACTGGGCGATCAGCCCCTCTTGTTCCAGGCGGCGGATACGCCGGGCGCACGGCGAGGGAGTGAGGCTGACCCGCTCTGCCAGTTCGGTAGTGGTCAGCCGGGCATCCCGCTGCAGGGCATCGAGCAGCTGGCGATCGATTCGGTCGAGGGGCGTGATGGACATGGAATGGCTCATAATGGCGAATCGATGAAGTTACTTGGCTCGTTCAGCCAAAAATCAGGTGAAGTCTGGGGGATTTTGCCCGCCCGCGCCAGTCGAGTTGGCGCACACTGGTGGCTCCTCATCCTTTCAGTCGAGCCTGTTGCCCATGACTCTCCGGACCCCGTCGCTCACCGATGTGCAGCCGCTGCTTTCCAGCCGCTCCCAGCGCCTGCTGGGTTATGGCGCCGCCCTGGGCATGGTGCTGATCTGGTCATCTTACTTCCTGTCGTTGCGCCACGGCGCGCTGTCGCCCATCGGGCAGTTGGACATGACGCTGTTTCGCTATGCGGTGCCAGGGCTGCTGCTGCTGCCGCTGCTGATCCAGCGCTGGTCGGCGATACGCCGGGTTCACCCTGTATGGCTGGCTGGCATGGTCCTGGGGGCGGGTCTGCCCTTCTTCCTGCTGGGGGCCATCGGCATGGGCTGGGCGCCGGTGGCTCAGGGCAGCACGCTGATTCCGGGCACCGCGCCGCTGTTCGTCACCCTGCTGGCGGTAGCGGTATTTCGCCAGCCGCTGTCGCGCTGGCGTCGTCTGGGGCTCTGTGCGGTACTGGCCGGCGTTCTCTGCCTGCTGTGGGGTGGCCAGGCCGAGGGTGCCGCCCTGGGGCGCGGCCAGGCGCTGTTTCTGGTGTGTAGTTTGCTGTGGGCGCTGTTCACCGTGTCGATGCGCCAGAGCGGGCTCAGCGCCCTGGAAGCGGCGGCCGTGGTGACCGTACCCAACGGCGCGCTCGCGGTGCTCTACCTGCTGGCGACCGCCACCCCCCTGACGCTGGGCAGCGTACCCGGCGATGAATGGCTGCTGCAGCTGCTGGTGCAGGGCGTGGCCGTGGGGCTGGGGTCGAGCTTTCTGTACGGCTTCGCCATTCGCCAGCTGGGTGCCGAGATCACCTCGTCGATCGGTTCGCTGACCCCGGTGTGTGCCACCCTGATGGCATGGCTGCTGCTGCAGGAAAGCATCACCGCCGCGACCGCCCTGGGCATGGCCCTGGTCAGTCTGGGGGTGGTTATTGCCAGCGGGCTGTTGCAGCGTTGGGCGAACTGAGCAAGGGCGGTTCTGGCACGGGCGGCAGGCGCTGGTGTTATGACTCCGGCGCCGCGGCTTCCTCCGCTTCCTCCGCTTCCTCCGCTTCCTCATCATCGTCCTCGATCCAGCCGCGCTCGCGGTAGTAGCGCAGCGCCCCCTCGTGGAGCGGCGCCGACAGTCCGTCGCGGATCATGCCCTCGGGTTCGAGCAGCGAATAGGCCGGATGGAAGCTGGTGAAGCGCTTGAAATTCTCGAAGACGCTGGACACCACCGCATAGACCTCGTCCGGGTCGCTGGCTTCGCTGGCGACCAGGGTGGCGCGCACGCCGAAGGTTTGCACCGCGGGCTGGTCGCGGGAGTAGACGCCGGCGGGAATCTCCGCGAGCGTGTAGTAGGGGGCGTCCTCGAGCAACGCGTCGACGTAGGGCCCCTCGACGCCGACGATGGCGGCATCGCACAGATCGATGGCCTGGCGGATGGAGAGGTCCGGATGGCCCACGGTGTAGACCATGGCATCGATGTTGCCGTGGCAGAGTTCCAGCGATTGTTGCTCGGCCGGCAGCTGATTGACCAGCGCGAAGTCGTCCAGCGTCCAGCCCTTGGCGGCCAACAGCTGCATCATGGTGGCGCGCTGCCCGGAGCCGGGGTTGCCGATGTTGACCGCCCGCTGCTCCAGGTCGTCGAAGCCCTGTATGCCGGCGTCACGGCGCACCACCAGGGTAAAGGGTTCGCTGTGCACCGAGAACAGCGAACGCAGCGAGGTATCGGGGCCTGCACCGGCAAAGCCCTCAATGCCCTCCACGGCATAGTACTGAAGGTCTGACTGGGCCAGGGCGATGGGGACGTCGCCGGCACGCACGGCCCGCAGGTTGGCCTCCGAGCCTTGCGAGGGCCGGGCCTGGCAGCGGACTTCCAGCAGGCGGCAGATCGACTGGCCGGTGAGGTGATACACCCCGGTGGGGCTGGCGGTAGCGATCACGATCGGATCGTTGGCCTGGGCGGCCGGCAGCAGCGGCAGGGCCAGTGCGATGAGGGTCAGGCCGCCGGCGAGGCGACCGACGCGGGGCAGTGGTTGCTTGACGTGGGCGTGACGCATGGTGCTCTCCCGCTGCGGCGATTCCGGTATTGGCTCCGGAGTCTGAGGTCAGTGTTGGCCACTCACGGCGCTATGTGCAAAGTCTAGCAGGTCGGTCAGCGCCGGACCGTAAGCGAAGTGATCATCGCCCTACCTAGAAGGGGGCTGTCGGACGCTGGCGTATTGTGCTCATTAGAAAAAAGTGTACTATAACGTTTAAGCACTTTGATGTTTGCTAATAGGGTGCTCGACCATCATCTTTGCAATAACCCTCTGCACCACCCGCTAGGAATGGAGGTCTCGTCATGAGTGGGGGGCTCAGAAGGCTGCAGCGTGAGCTGTTGTTTATCGCCCGCTGGAGAGCCTGGCCAACTCCCGCCAGGCACGCCTTGCGTGTCGCGGGGCTAGTGATGCTGCTGGCCGCCGGTGCCATGATTGTCTATCTCACCGGCGGCACGCGCTTTGCTTATCCCTACTTGATGCTGATCCCCGTGCTGCTGGCCGCGGCCTGGTACGGGCTGCCCGGGGCGCTTCTCACGGCGGTGGTGGCTGGGCTGCTGATGGCAGCCACTCCCTTGAACGTGCTCACCGGCGAACAGCAGGAACCCCTAAACTGGCTGATCCGACTGGCGCTTTATCTCCTCATCGGCGGTTTCGCCGGCTGGCTGTTCTCACGGCTGCTTCAGATCCATGCCGAGCGGGATGCGGCGGCGCGTACCGACCCGCGTGTCGGTCTGCCCAATCAGGTTGCCCTGGAGGAGGACCTGGCCGGACTGCTCGCCCGGATGCCGCGCCGCGACGGCAAGACTGTGGGGCTGATTTTGATCCGCATCTCCGATATCGGCGAGATTCTGGAGGCCATGGGGGCCGACGCGTCCGATGCCCTGATGATCGCCATGAGTCAGCGCCTCGGCCACCAGGAGTTGGTGCAAGGTATCTACCGTTTCAGTGGGGCGGAGCTGGTGGTGCTGCTATGGCCGATTGACCGCGACGGTCTGGAGCGTGTCGCCGAGCATTTGGTAGCCGCGGGCGAGGAGAACCTCACGGTGCAGGGCATCCCCATACGTGCCCAGCTGGTGCTGGGCAGCAGTATGCCGCTGGGCAAGGAGGCCGGACCCGGAGAGCTGATTCGTGAGGCGCGGATTGCGCTGCTGGCGGCTTCCGAAAAGCAGCGTTCTCACTGCCACTACTCTCCCGATTTCACGCGTCGAACGGTGGAAACCATCAAGCTGATCGCTCGAGTGCGGCGTGGGCTGGAGGCGGGGGAGTTCGAGCTGCACTATCAGCCCAAGCTGAGACTCTCGGATGGCCAGATCTGTGGCTGTGAGGGGCTGATCCGCTGGCGCGATGACAGGGGCGAGCTGATCTCCCCGGCTATGTTCATGCCCAAGGTGGAGAGCACCACCTTGATTGCCCCGGTCACCCGCTTCGTGATTCGAGAGGCTTGTCGGTATGCCGAGCGCTTCGGGGGCGCGGTCAGTATCAATGTCTCCGCTCACAATCTGCAGGATAAGGCCTTGCTTGGCTATCTCGAGTCGCTGGTGGAGCAGTCTGGTATACACCCGTGGCAGTTGGAGGTCGAGATCACCGAGACGGCGTTAATGCAGGATATGGTGGCTGCGAAGCAGGCGCTGGAGCGTATCCGCAGCTTTGGCATCGGCGTTAGCATTGACGACTTCGGCACCGGGTTCGCCTCCTTCGAGTATCTGCGTCATCTGCCGATTACCGGGTTGAAGATCGATCGCGCCTTCGTCAGCGGCCTGGAGGACGACGAGAGACTCCGCAAGCTGATGACCTGTCTGATCGACGTGGGGCATGCACTGGATCTGTTGGTCACTGCGGAAGGCGTGGAAACCCAGGCGCAGCATCGCATTCTACGTGAGCTGGGCTGTGATCAGGCCCAGGGCTTCCTGTACACCAAGGCCTTGCCGGCCGAAGAGTTGACCGCCTGGCGGCGAAGCCATGAGCAGCGCGCCGGTTCCATTCACTCGTGATGTATTCCACGCTTGCGGACGTCGCGCTTCCCTTGTTTAGCCTCTTCCCCTCTTGACCCACTTTGTTTTTTATCTCCCTGCTGCGTGGTGCTGTGTGTAACGCCCCACTGCGGTGGTCTCAGGCCATGCCAAGCCTGAGCGAAAGGTGAGAATGATTGTTATTTTTACTCTATTGGCGGTGAACGTGTCGCTATCCTGCCGCTTCCCGCAGGGAACCCGCCGCGGGGCTTCACATCGAAACCATACAGGACTAAAATGGTCCCCAATCGAACGCGAGGCCCTTGCGGGGCTCGTCGGTGAATCCTCTGGAGTCAGGCATGCTCAAGCTTTCCCGGCTGACCGACTATGCCGCGGTGGTGATGGCGCAGATCGCCCGCCACCCGCAGCAGCCCCACGCCGCGGCGGAACTGGCCGAGGCCGTGCAGCTGCCGCATCCCACGGTCTCCAAGACCTTGAAGATGCTGGTACGTGCCGGGCTGCTGGAGTCACGGCGAGGCGCCCAGGGGGGCTATTCGCTGGCGCGACCGGCATCGCACATCACGGCGCGGGACATCATTACCGCCATCGAGGGGCCGGTGGCGATGACCGAATGCAGTCATGCCGACGGCGACTGCGACCTGGCCAGCGTGTGCGGTGTGGCCGACAACTGGCAGCGGGTGTCGCTGGCGATTCGCACCCTGCTCGACAGCGTGACCCTGGCCCACCTGGCCGACACCGCGCCGATCAAGCTGCCGGTCCAGCTGCCCATACAGAGCATTAGCCTGGCCTCCGACACGGCCTGAGGCATCGCGACCCGGTTCCCATACGAATCATCATCACCCAGGCGAGCCCGGCGTTCGCCAGCCCAACCGCCCGGGAGGGGAGACATCATGGCAAGTCAGGAAATGGAACAGCTCGTCCGTCGCGACTACAAGGAAGGCTTCGTGACCGACATCGAGAGCGATACGGTTCCGCCCGGTCTCGACGAGAGCACCATCGCCTTCATCTCCAACAAGAAGGGTGAGCCGGAGTGGATGCTGGAGTGGCGCCTCAAGGCCTACCATCAGTGGCTGAAGATGACGCCGCCCTCCTGGGCGCACCTCGACTATCCGCCCATCGACTACCAGGCGATCTCCTACTATAGCGCGCCCAAGCGCCCCGAGGATCGCCCCCAGAGCCTCGACGAGGTCGACCCCAAGCTGCTCGAGACCTACGAGAAGCTGGGCATTCCGCTGCATGAGCGGGCGGCGCTGGCCGGCGTGGCTGTCGATGCGGTCTTCGACTCCGTCTCGGTGACCACCACCTTCAAGGAGAAGCTCCACGAGGCGGGGGTGATCTTCTGCTCCATCTCCGAGGCGATCCGCGAGCACCCCGAGCTGGTCAAGCAGTACCTGGGCACCGTGGTGCCTCAGGGCGACAACTACTTCGCGGCGCTCAACTCGGCGGTGTTTACCGACGGCTCCTTCGTCTTCGTGCCGGAAGGCGTGACCTGCCCGATGGAGCTGTCTACTTACTTCCGCATCAACGCCGCCAACACCGGCCAGTTCGAGCGCACCCTGATCATCTGCGAGAGCCGTGCCCAGGTCTCCTATCTAGAGGGCTGCACCGCGCCGATGCGCGACGAGAACCAGCTGCATGCCGCGGTGGTGGAGCTGGTGGCCCTGGACGACGCCTACATCAAGTACTCCACGGTACAGAACTGGTATCCCGGCGACGAGAACGGCAAGGGCGGCATCTACAACTTCGTCACCAAGCGCGGCGACTGCCGCGGCGACCGCTCGCGGATCAGCTGGACCCAGGTCGAGACCGGCTCGGCGATCACCTGGAAGTATCCCTCCTGCGTGCTGCGCGGCAAGCAGAGCGTCGGCGAGTTCTACTCGGTGGCGGTGACCAACGGCCGCCAGCAGGCCGACACCGGCACCAAGATGATCCATATCGGCGAGGGGACCCGCTCCTACATCGTCTCCAAGGGGATCTCCGCGGGCAGGAGCAACCAGTCCTACCGCGGCCTGGTCAAGGTCGGGCCGCGGGCCAAGGGCGCGCGCAACTTCACCCAGTGCGATTCGCTGCTGATTGGCGATACCTGCGGCGCTCACACCTTTCCCTATCAGGAGATCGGCAACAGCAGCGCCACCGTGGAGCACGAGGCGACCACCTCGAAGATCGGTGAGGACCAGCTGTTCTATTGCCAGAGCCGCGGTATCTCCGAGGAGGACGCGGTGAGCATGATCGTCAACGGCTTCTGCAAGGACGTCTTCCAGGAGCTGCCCATGGAGTTCGCCGTCGAGGCCGAGGCGCTGCTCAATGTCACCCTCGAAGGCGCCGTTGGCTAGGCGCTATTGCGCTCGGTCACTCTGCGTTGGAGGCCCTCCTCGGCATGCTCATTGAGCAGCAGTCAACTCCGCTGCACTCGTCGGGCCTCCGCCTTGATTGACCGTCGCTCATCACGCGCCTAGGGCGTTGAGGAAAGCATTCATTTTTTGGGTCGCCACGGCGGCTCACCAAGATCAAAAGGTAGTCAAGATGCTCGAAGTCAAGGATCTGCACGTCACCGTCGAGGGCCAGGAAATCCTCAAGGGCCTGAGCCTGACCATCAAGGCCGGTGAAGTTCACGCCATCATGGGCCCCAACGGGGCCGGCAAGTCCACCCTGTCGGCGGTGATCGCCGGCAAGGACGGCTACGAGGTGACCCAGGGCACGATCACCTTCGAGGGCCAGGACGTGCTGGAGATGGAGGTCGAGGAGCGGGCCCGGGCCGGCCTGCTGCTGGGCTTCCAGTACCCGGTGGAGATCCCCGGGGTCAAGAACATCTACCTGCTCAAGGCCGCCCTCAACGCCCAGCGCGAGGCGCGCGGCGAGGGCGAGATCCCGGCGCCGGAGTTCATGAAGCTGATCAAGTCCCGGATCGCCGAGATGAAGATGGATGCCAGCTTCCTGCAGCGCGCCGTCAACGAGGGCTTCTCCGGCGGCGAGAAGAAGCGCAACGAGATCCTGCAGATGCTGGTGCTGCAGCCCCGGCTCGCCATGCTCGACGAGATCGACTCCGGGCTCGACATCGACGCCATGCGCGTGGTCGCCGACGGCGTGAACAGCCTGCGCGCCGAGGATCGCGGCATTCTGCTGGTGACCCACTACCAGCGCCTGCTTGACTACATCGTGCCCGACAAGGTTCACGTGCTGGTCGACGGCCGCATCGTCAAGAGCGGTGACGCCGAGCTGGCCAAGGAGCTGGAATCCCGCGGCTACGACTGGGTCCTGGAGGAGTCCGCGGCATGAGCGATGTTCAGACCTTTCTCGATCGCCTGGCCGAGCGCACCGAGACGCGTCGCCAGGCCCACGGGCCAGAGCCGACCTGGATCGCCGCCCGGCGTCAGGCGGGCGCCGCCCGCTTCGAGGCGCTGGGGTTTCCGACCCGTCGCGTCGAGGAGTGGAAGTACACCGACGTGCGCCCCATCGCTGGCGGCGACTTCGCGCTGGCCGAGACGGCCGATTTCTCGCCGGCCGCGGCGGCGGCGCTGACGCTGCCCCTCGATGCGCATCGGCTGACCTTCGTCGACGGGGTGTTCTCCGCCGAGCTGTCGCAGCTCGATGGCCTGCCCGCCGGGGTTGCGCTGCTGCCGCTCTCCCAGGCGCTGGACGAGAATCACGAGGCCGTGGGCGGCCCGCTGGGTCGGCTGACCGGGGTGGAGTTCTCGCCCTTCGCGGCGCTCAACACCGCCTTCATGGAGGAGGGGGCCCTGCTGCGGCTGGCGCCGCGGACCGTGGTGGACAAGCCGATCATCCTGCAGTTCCTGTCCCGGGCGGGTGAGACGCCGGTGATGAGCCATCCGCGCATCCTGGTGGAGGCCGGTTCGCGCAGCCAGGCGACGGTGATCGAGCATCATCTGGGCGAGGCGGATGCCGCCAACTTCACCAACCTGGTGGAGGAGATCATCCTCGACCGCGGCGCGAACCTCACCCACTATAAGCTGCAGGAGGCGCCCCTTGGCGATCTCCACGTGGCCAGCATCCACGTGGAGCAGGGCCGCGACAGCCGCTATACCTCGTTCAACCTGAACCTGGGGGGCGGCTTGGTGCGCAACGACCTGGTCACCGACTTGAACGGCGAGGGCGCCGAGGCGAACTTCAACGGCCTGTTCTTCGGCCAGGGCCGCCAGCACGTGGACAACCATACCCTGGCCAACCACAACGCGCCGCATACCTACTCCAATGAGACCTACAAGGGCATTCTCGATGACCGCGCCCGCGGCGTGTTCAACGGCAAGGTGATCGTCAAGCGCGACAGCCAGAAGATCGAGGCCTATCAGAGCAACGCCAACCTGCTGCTCTCCGACCGCGCCGAGATCGACACCAAGCCCGAGCTCGAGATCTACGCCGATGACGTCAAGTGCTCCCACGGTGCCACCACCGGTCAGCTCGACGAAGAGGCGGTGTTCGCGCTGCGTACCCGCGGTCTCGATGAGCAGACGGCCCGCGGTCTGCTGACCCTGGCCTTCGCCGGCGAGGTGATGGAGCAGGTGGCGCTGGACGCCGTGGCCGAGCGGGTAGAGCTCGCGGTGGCGGGCAAGCTGCCCGAGCGCTTCAATCTGGCCGGGCTGGTGGAAACCGCCGTGGCCCTGCACGAAGACGAGGAGTAAGCCATGACCGAGCTGGCCACCCAAGGCGTGATCGACACCCGAGTCCTGGACGTGGCCGGGGTGCGGGCGGACTTTCCGATCCTCGAGCGGCGGGTGCACGGCAAGCCGCTGGTGTATCTCGACAACGCCGCCACCAGCCAGACGCCGCGCCAGGTGATCGAGACGCTCAGCGACTACTACAGCCGCTACAACGCCAACATTCACCGCGGCCTGCACACCCTGGCCGACGAGGCCACGGCAGCCTTCGAGGGCACCCGGGAAACGGTGCGCGGCTTTATCAATGCCGCCGAGCCGCGCGAGATCGTCTTCACCCGCGGCACCACCGAGGCGATCAACCTGGTGGCCAACAGCTGGGGCCGGGCCAACCTCGAGGCCGGTGACGAGGTGCTGGTCTCGCTGCTGGAGCATCACTCCAACATCGTGCCCTGGCAGCTGCTGGCCGACCAGTTGGGCATCGTGGTCAAGGTGATTCCGGTGGATGAGCGCGGCGTGCTCGACATGGAGGCCTATCGCGCCCTGTTCACCGAGCGCACCCGGCTGGTGGCGGTCAACCATGTTTCCAACGCCTTCGGCACGGTCAACCCGGTGCGTGAGATGGCCACCATCGCCCATGCTCACGGCGCGCGGATCCTGGTGGACGGCGCCCAGGCCGCGCCGCACCAGCGGGTCGATGTGCGCGAGATCGACGCCGACTTCTACGCCTTTTCGGGGCACAAGGTCTATGGCCCCACCGGGGTCGGTGTGCTCTACGGCAAGGCGGCGCTGCTCGAGGCGATGCCCCCCTGGCAGGGCGGCGGCGAGATGATCAAGACGGTCTCCTTCGAGGCGCCCACCACCTTCGCGGGTATTCCCCACAAGTTCGAGGCGGGGACCCCGGCCATCGCCGAGGTGATCGCCCTCGGGCGTGCCCTGGAGTGGGTCGGCGGCGTGGGGCTCGAGGCGATTGGCGCCTGGGAGGCGCGGCTGCTGGCCCATGCCACCGCGGCGGTGTCGCGTATCGATGGGCTGCGCATCCTGGGCACGGCGCCGGACAAGGCAGGGGTGCTGTCGTTCGTGGTCGACGGGGCCCACTCCCAGGACATCGGCCTGCTCATCGACCAGTTGGGGGTGGCGATCCGCACCGGCCACCACTGCGCTCAGCCGCTGCTGACCCAGTTCGGCGTGGATGCCACCTGCCGGGCCTCCTTCGCCGCCTACAACACCCTGGAAGAAGTCGATGTCTTTGTTGAGGCGTTGGAGCGGGTGATTGGGATGGTGAGGTAAGGAGCGATATGGACACTACCGAGCAGATTTCCGGGCTGCAGAAGGGGCAGACCCTGCCGCTGCAGCGCGACGTGGCGGCCATCTCCATTCCTTTCGGCAAGACCGTCACCCTGCCCGAGGACAGCGTTGTCAGCGTGATGCAGGCCAAGGGCAGCACGGTGAGCGTGGGCTTCGAGGGCCGGCTCTATCTCATCGAGGGCGCCAACCTGGATGCCCTGGGGCTCGAGGCGCTGCCGCGGCCGACCCTGCCCGAGGATGCCACGGAGGAGCAGATCGAGCAGTTCGTCTGGGACCAGCTGCGTACCTGCTTCGATCCGGAGATTCCGGTCAATATCGTCGACCTGGGGCTGGTCTACGGCTGTCGCATCGAGCGGCTGATCTCGGGCGAGCGCATCGTCACCATCCGTATGACGCTGACCGCCCCGGGCTGCGGCATGGGCGATGTGATCGCCGCCGACGCCCGCAACAAGATCCTCGGTGCACCGCAGATCAGCCAGGTTCATACCGAGATTGTCTTCGACCCGCCCTGGAGTCGTGAGATGATGAGCGATGAAGCAAAGCTGGAACTCGGTATGTTCTAGCTCCTCCAGCGGGGACGGGGGTGCGTGCGGTGGCGTGGAAATTCTTGAAGGCGGTGTTGATGGCGCTGGGGGCTTGCCTGCTCCTGGCGTCGCTGCTGTTCGTGGGGGCCAACCTCTGGGTGCTGGGCCAGACGCAAGGGCGCATCGTGCACGAGCTGCCGCTGTGCGGCCCGGATCGGGTGGGGATCGTCTTCGGCACCTCGCACTGGACACGCAGTGGCGTGCGCAACCCCCACTTCGAGGCGCGCATGAGCGCGGCCTCGCGGCTGATTCGCATGGGGCGGGTCGAGCACCTGCTGCTCTCCGGCGACAACCGCACGCGCTACTATAACGAGCCGGTGACCATGTGGCGCGACCTGCGCGGGCGCCAGGTGCGCGACGAGGATATGACCCTGGACTACGCGGGTTTCAGCACCTTCGATACCCTGGTCCGGGCGCGGGATGTCTTCGGCGTGGAGCGGGCGCTGCTGGTAACCCAGGCCTGGCATCTGCCGCGGGCGCTGTTCATCGCCGATGCGCTGGGCCTGGAGGTCACCGGCTGCGCCGCTCCGGCCCGCCCGGTGGCGGGGCTGTGGCGGCTGCAGGCGCGGGAGTGGGTGGCCCGGGTGGCGACCCTTGGTGACCTTTACCTGTGGGGCCGGGAGCCCTACTTCCTAGGGCCGCTGGAGCCTCTGGAGATCGCCCCCCAGGCGTGGCAGCTGCCGGTCGAGGCGCCGCTGGCCGACTAACCGGCAAGGGGCGCGCCGATCAGCGCTGGCGCTGCTTCTGCTGCCGGTAGAGTTCGCGGATCAGCGCCCGGCACTCCTGCCAGCACTGCTCCACAGTGGGCTCCAGGGCGTCGGGGAGGGGGTGGGTGAGCAGGGTGGCAAGCGCCTGCATCAGCACCCGTTCCTGCTCGAGAAGCTCGCCGATGACCACCTGGCTCTCGTTGCCGACGAAGCTCTTTAGCCGGCTCCACAGCCACATGTAGTCGTCGCGCTCGACGTCGGCATCCCGCGGCAGCAGGTTGAGATGACGGCGGGCCTGCTCCCCGAGCTGGCGCATTGCCTTGGCGCGGGCCTCGTAGTGGGGCTTGAGGGCTTCGCGCAGGGACGGTCGCAGGCGCTCCAGATTGTCCTGAAAGTAATCGATACTGTCGGCCAGCGCTTCCAGTACGCTGTCCATCGCCACCTGGCGATTGTCGAGAAACATGAGTGGTCACCTCCTCCGGTGACGCCGATTGTGGGGGGGGCGACACGCTTTTGCCACCCCCTCCGGCAATTATTTCGTCGCAGGCGGCTCAGCCCTTCGGCTTGGGCGGCGTCTTGCGCGAGGCGCCGGCATTCTTTTCGATGTGTTCGATGATCATGCCGGCGATATCCTTGCCGGTGGCGGCCTCGATGCCCTGCAGGCCCGGCGAGGAGTTGACCTCCATGATCACCGGGCCATGGTTGGCGCGCAGCAGATCGACGCCGGCCACCCGCAGGCCCATGGCCTTGGCGGCGCGGATCGCCGTGGAGCGCTCCTCCGGGGTGATGCGGATCACGCTGGCGCTGCCGCCGCGGTGCAGGTTGGAGCGGAACTCGCCCTCGGCGGCCTGGCGTTTCATGGCGGCCACTACCTTGTCGCCGATCACGAAGCAGCGGATATCGGCGCCTTTCGCTTCCTTGATGTACTCCTGGACCATGATGTTGGCCTTCATGCCCATGAAGGCCTGGATCACCGATTCCGCCGCCTGGTTGGTCTCGGCCAGCACCACGCCGATGCCCTGGGTGCCTTCCAGCAGCTTGATGACCAGCGGTGCGCCCTTGACCATGGTGATCAGGTCGGGGATATCGTCGGGCGAGTGGGCGAAGCCGGTGATCGGCAGGCCCAGTCCCTTGCGCGACAGCAGTTGCAGCGAGCGCAGCTTGTCCCGGGAGCGGGTGATGGCCACCGAGTCGTTGATCACGTAGGTACCCGACATCTCGAACTGGCGCAGCACCGCGCAGCCGTAGAAGGTGACCGAGGCGCCGATGCGCGGAATCACCGCGTCGAAGTGCTCGATCTCCTTGCCCTTGTAGTGGATCGACGGGTGATGGGAGACGATGCTCATGTAGCAGCGCAGGGTGTCCACCACCCGGGCGGTATGGCCCCGTTGCTCGGCGGCTTCCACCAGCCGGCGGGTGGAATAGAGGTTGCGATTGCGGGACAGCAGCGCGATGTGCATCTAGGGCTCCGGTTGTCTGGGTGCCGGGGAAGGGGTCAGGGTTCGCCGTGCAGGAAGGCGGTGCCGGGGGCCACCAGCAGCCGACGCAGGGCGCGGCGGCCGAGCAGCATGGGGTGGCGCATGCTGCGTCGGTCGGCCAGGGAGAGTTCCACCATCATCTCGAGCCCGCCCAGCTGCATGGGGGTGCGAATCACGTAGCGCCACTCCGCCTGGCCGTTGGAGCTGGTCACGCGCCGGCGGTCGTGCAGGTGCATGCGGTAGACGTGGGGCGCCGTGCTGGGTCCGCCGCTGCGGGTGGTGAAGCTGACCCACAGGTGGCCCTCCTCCTCGAAGGCTTCGATATCCTCGGCGTGCAGCGCGGAGGTGCGAGCGCCGGTATCGGCCTTGCAGCACAGCGTCAGGCCCAGCGCCGGCAGGGCGACCATTTCGCGACGGCCGATCACGGCCTTGGGGGTATAGGGCAGTTCCTTCATGGCATCGATTCCTGTGTGGTTACCCTAATGGCATCACTCGGCTTGTCGCGTCAGCTCGCGAAGCCGCTTGCCGATGGCGGAGTCGGCGTCGGCTTCGTGCAGCGCCATCAGCACCGGCAGGCGCAGTCGCGGTATCAGCGCCAGGTCGCGTGCCACGGCGGCGAAGTCGGCCCGGGGCTCTTCGGCCAGCCGGGCCAGGTAACGTGTCAGGCGCTCGGCGTGTTCCAGGTGGGACCAGCCGCGGCCGGCGATGGCGGCCAGCAGGTCGGGGCCGCCGGCATGGGGGTCGTCCAACAGCCTGTCGAACCAGTCGCCGGCGATGGCATCTGAGGCACCGCCCAGGGCGCGCACGCAGGCGCAGAAGCTCTCGATATCGCCCCGGGCGGCGGCCTGCTCGCCCCGCGACCGCAGGGCGTGGGCCAATTCATCCGGCACCTCGACATGCTCCAGACAGTAGCACAGCGAGGTGAGCACCTGGTCGGGCAGCTCGCCCAGCCGCTCGGCCAGCGCCTGGCTGCGTTCGGCGTCCAGGCGCACCGCGAAGTCGGCCAGCCCCTGCAGCCCCAGCGCCTGCCAGTCCAGCGTCTGCTGTCCGCTGAGGTAGTCCTCCACCGG
Source organism: Billgrantia campisalis (assembly GCF_022341425.1). GTDB lineage: Bacteria > Pseudomonadota > Gammaproteobacteria > Pseudomonadales > Halomonadaceae > Halomonas > Halomonas campisalis. The sequence goes on from NZ_JABFUC010000014.1 coordinate 82,660, forward strand.
CTCCAGGTGCTGGCTGGCCGGTAGTCCCATGTCGTATCGGGCGCGGGCGTGAAGCATGGCCTGGAAGGGCAGCGAGGGCGTGAAGGCCAGCGGGTTGTCCTGCATCAGGTTGTCGATGGCGCCGTCGTCGGGCTGCCCGACCCGCTGCACGCCGCGTCCCAGGGTCTCCAGCAGCCGCTGCAGGAAGGCGTCGCGGGGTGCCGCCACCAGCTGGCCCTGCTCGTCAAGCGGCAGTGCCAGGAACCAGATCACCGGCTCGGGCATGTCGCCCAGCCGAAATACCAGCCCTAGGCGCGCCTGACCCTGCCAGGGTGCGGGCCAGGGATGGTCGCCCGCCTCGAAGCCTGCCAGGGTTGCCAGGGCGAAGGGCTCGACCCGGCGGCCCAGGTGATAGGCGCGGACCTCGGCGCCGGTGCGGACGAAGAATTCGTGAAGGGTAAGGATTGGCTGCATGTCGGCTCCCTCGCTTGAGGGTGCACTCTACCGTGGTCGCCGGGGGCTTGTCAGCCACCCGCGGCGCCTGCCCGCTGTCGCGATTGGTCATGAAATGATCGTCTCGCCCAGACGCCCCTGACATGGGGGCTCGGCATGATTTTCCAGAGATTATCCACAGGCTCATGCAGTCTATCTGTGTACAGAGCGGCGCCGGCGGGGTGGCCAGCGGCGCAGTGCAACGGGATAATGGAGGTCAATGCTAGCGAGGTGTGGATATGACGGTTCACGAGGAGCTCGATGTGGCGCTGAGGCGGCTCGAGGCGACCCTGAAGGCGACCGATATGTGGCGCATGGAGCGCCCCGATGCCGAGGCGTTCGACAGCCAGCAGCCGTTCTGCATCGATACCATGACGCCGCTGCAGTGGCTACGCTTCGTGTTCATTGCCCGGCTCGATGCCCTCATCGAGGTGCGCGGCCCGATGCCGGCGAAGTGCGACGTGGCCCCGGCGATGGAGGCCTACCTGGTCCAGCGGGGCGTGCGCGCCAGAGACCGGCTGCTGATCGCCAAGGCGGTCGAGGAAGTGGACAGGCTGATAACCGAGAATTGAGCGGGAGGCCCATGCCCTACTATTTTGCCTACGGCAGCAACATGAACCCGGCCCGGGTCGAGGCGCGTATCGGCGCCACGCGTCGCGTGGTGCCGGGCGTGCTGCACGACCATGCGCTGCGCTTCGACAAGGCGTCGCGAGTGGCCGGTATCGCCCATGCCAATGTGGCCCCGACGCCCGGTGAGCGGGTCGAGGGGGCACTCTTCGAGCTGCTGCGCCCCGAGCAGATTCAGCTGATGGACCCCTTCGAGGGCTATCCCCATGAGTATGACCGCCATCGGCTGGCGGTGGTCACTCCCGAGGGGGCCATCGAGGCCTGGATCTACATCGCCGCCCCCGGTACCACCGCCGGGTCGTTGAAGCCCGCACGGGAATATCTGGCCCATCTGCTGGCCGGCCGGCCCTTCCATAGCCCGGCCTACCATGCGCGGCTGGCCGCCGTGGAGGCGGTAACCGGCCTCGATGAGGCCGCCCTGGTCAGCTTGGGGCTTTCCCGACATAACTGACCCTTTTTCGGGACCCTCCACAGACGCTAGACAGCCGTCGCCAGCAGGCTGGCGTTCCCGCCGGCGGCGGTGGTGTCGATGCACAGGTGGCGCTCCACGACGTAGCGTTCTGGCGCGATGGTCTGGGTCTCCAGCGACACGATGGGGCCGTCGCGGCGGGCCAGCGCGATCCGCAACTCGCGGGTCCAGTCGCTGGCGCCGGCCGCGGCCACCGCCGCGATGCCGTTGACCGCGCTCAGCGTCTCAGCTGTGACGCTGCCGTCCAGTGCGGCGACGGGCGCCCCGGCTTCACTCAGCGGCTGCACGGCCTGGGCGGCACCGGGCGCGACCAGCACCGCGGCACAGCCCGCACCGAGGGCCTGTACCGCCTGGGCGATGGCGATCTCGAGGGTCGGCCCCAGGCACAGTACCGGGCCCTTCGGATACTGCGACAGTCGGTTGCTCTCCCCCGTCGGCCCCGGCAGCGTCTGCGGCGTCATGTCCAGCGCCGCGGTCTCGGCAAGGGCCTTGCGGATCACGCCGCCCTTGCCGGAAAGCGCCCTGCGCAGCACCTCGACCCGATCGCGCCGCGCCGCCCAGTTGCGCGCGTCGAGCCCGTCGAGGGCCGACTGGAGATCCCCGAGCGTCACGGCATCCCCCTTCGGCGCCTCGTGTTGCTCGGCGGCGGCGGTGCGACGGAAGCGGTTGACGTAGAGCGGACCGCCCGCCTTGGGGCCGGTGCCCGAGAGCCCCTCGCCGCCGAAGGGCTGGGAGCCGACGATGGCGCCGATCTGGTTGCGGTTGACGTAGATATTGCCGACATGAATGCGCTCGACGATCTGCTGCACCCGGTCGTCGATGCGGGTATGCAGGCCGAAGGTCAGCCCGTAGCCCCGGTCATTGATGGCGTCGACCACCTTGTCGATGTCCCGCGCCTTGAAGGTGGCCACGTGCAGCACCGGGCCGAAGATCTCGCGCTCGAGATCCTCGATGCCCCCCACCTCGACCACGGCCGGGGTGACGAAGGTGCCGACGTCCGGCGCGGGCAGCGTCTTGATCACCTTGCCGGCCTTCTGCTGTGCCGCCACATAGGCCGTGATATCGGCCTGGGCCTCGGCGTCGATCACCGGTGAGACGTCGGTGTCGGTATTCCAGGGGTCGCCGATGGTGAGCGCGTCCATGGCGCCATCGAGCATCGTCAGCAGCCGCTCTCGCGCCTCCTCCTGCACGTAGAGCATTCTCAGCGCCGAGCAGCGCTGCCCGGCCGACTGGAAGGAGGAGATCAGGATGTCGCGCACCGCCTGCTCGGTCAGCGCCGTGGAGTCCACGATCATGGCATTCAGCCCGCCGGTTTCGGCGATCAGCACCGCATCCGGCCCCGCGTTCTGCGCCAGGGCCTTGTGGATGATCTGCGCCACCTCGGTCGAGCCGGTGAAGCAGACCCCGGCGATCCGCGGATCGCTGGTCAAGGGCCCGCCCACCGTCGGGCCGTCGCCGGGCAGCAGCTGCAGCGCCGCCTCGGGCAGGCCGGCCTCGCGCATCAGCTCGACGGCTCGCGCGGCGATCAGCGGCGTCTGCTCGGCGGGCTTGGCGAGCACCGCGTTGCCCGCCGCCAGTGCCGCGGCGATCTGGCCGGTGAAGATGGCCAGCGGAAAGTTCCAGGGGCTGATGCAGACGAAGAGGCCGCGGGCGCTGCCGGGCGCTTCCGCCTCCAGCCGCTCGCCCTCATTGGCGTAGTAGCGCAGGAAATCCACCGCCTCGCGCACCTCGGCGATGCCATCGAACATCATCTTGCCGGCCTCGCGGGTGGCGATCACGGTCAGCTCGGCGATGTGCTCCTCATAGAGGTCGGCGGTGCGGCGCAGCACCTCGGCCCGCTCGGCCGCAGGCCGCGCCGACCAGTCGCGGAAACCCTCCTCGGCGGCGTCGAGAGCGGCCGTCACCTCGTCCCCGGTCGCCTCATGCACCTGGCCCACCACCCGCGAACCGTCGGCGGGGGAGAGGGCATCGCGGCCCGGTCCCTGGGGTGCCGGGCTTCCCGCCAGCATGGGCCCGGCGGTCCAGGTGGTGTCGGCGAATGCCTCCCGCGCCGCCAGCAGCGGCAGGATCGAGGCGGGCTCGTTGATCCGGTAGCCGCGGGAGTTCTTGCGCTCGGGGGCGAACAGCTCGCCGGGCTGGCGAATCATGGGGCTGGCGATGGCGTCGCCAAGCCGCTGCAGCTCGGCCACCGGGTCCTTGGAGACCTCGCTTGGGGGGATCGAGTCGTCCACCACCTGGTTCACGAAGGAGGAGTTCGCCCCGTTCTCCAGCAGGCGGCGGACCAGGTAGGCCAGCAGGTCACGGTGCGCGCCGACCGGGGCGTAGATGCGGCAGTGGGTGCCCTCCGACTGCTTGACGATGTGGTGCAGCGACTCGCCCATGCCATGCAGGCGCTGGAACTCGTAACTCTCCTTGTCGTCGCCGGCCATGGCGACGACGGCGGCGCAGGTATGGGCGTTGTGGGTGGCGAACTGGGGGTAGATGCGGTCACGCCGGTCGAGGAGCAGCTGCGCGCAGGCCATGTAGCTGACATCGGTGTTGACCTTGCGGGTGAAGACCGGGAAGGTCTCGACGCCCATTTCCTGGGCCAGCTTGATCTCGGTGTCCCAGTAGGCGCCCTTGACCAGCCGCACCATGATCTTGCGGTCGAGCCGCTCGGCCAGCTCGTAGAGCGCCTCGATCACCGGCCCGGCGCGGCGCCCATAGGCCTGCACCACGACCCCGAAGCCGTCCCAGCCGGCGAGCTCGGGGTCGTCCAGCAGCGCCTCGATCACGTCCAGCGACAGGTCCAGGCGGTCCTGCTCTTCGGCGTCGATGTTGAAGCCGATATTGGCCTTGGCCGCCTGCTGCACCAGCTCCCGTGCGCGGGGCACCAGGGTCTCCAGCACCGTGTCGCGGTGGGTGTATTCGTAGCGCGGATGCAGCGCCGAGAGCTTGACCGAGATGCCGGGGCTGCCCCGCACGTCGCCCTTGGCCTGCTTGGCGATGGCGGTGATCGCCTTGGCGTAGGCCTGGTGGTAGCGCAGCGCATCGTCGTCGGTGCGCGCCGCTTCGCCCAGCATGTCGTAGGAGTAGGTGTAGCCCTGCTTCTCGAGCTCGCGGGCATTCTTCATGCCCTCCTCGATGGTCTGGCCGAGTACGAACTGGCGCCCGAGGATCCGCATCGACTGGGCCACCGCTTTACGCACCACCGGCTCGCCCATCCGGCGCACCAGGCCGCGCAGCGCCCGCACCGGGCCCTTGGGATCGTCCTCCAGCACCTTGCCGGTCAGCATCAGTGCCCAGGTCGAGGCGTTGACCATTGATGACGACGACTTGCCCAGGTGCGCGCCCCAGTCGGACGGTTCGATCTTGTCGTGGATCAGGTCATCGATGGTCTCCGCATCGGGCACGCGTAGCAGCGCCTCGGCCAGGCACATCAGGCCGACGCCCTCGGCGGTCGAGAGCCCATACTCGGCCAAAAACGCCTCCATCATCGAGGGGGAGGTCTCCTTGCGCACCCGTTCCACATAGTGGGCACCGGCATCGGCCACCTTGCGGCGCTCCTCTTCCGAGAGTCCGATACGCTCGACCAGCCCATGCAGCACCGCTGCCTCATCGGCCGCATAGTGTTCGCGGATGCGCGCCCGAGCCTCGCTCACGTCGCTATTCAGATGGAGCTTTGCCTTGTTCATGGTCGATCTCCCTGGATAACCGGTACGCAGCGTCGATGCGCCGCCTGGAAGGGCTCCCGCAGGAGCCCTCCCACTACGTTGAGTTTCTGTTAGCGGGTGATGTGCTGATATTCACCGGCATCGGCAGTCACGCTGCTCACCACCAGGATGGCGATAAAGGAGGCGATGAAGCCAGGAATGATCTCGTAAACGCCGGGACCGCCCATGAACTCTGCGTTCCAGCCCAGCGTAATCCAGATCATGACGGTGACGGCACCCGTCACCATGCCCGCAATGGCGCCGGCGCCGTTGGTGCGTGGCCACATCAGCGAGAGGATAATCAGCGGGCCAAATGCCGCACCGAAGCCTGCCCAGGCGTTACTGACCAGCCCCAGCACCTGGGAATCCTCGTCAGACGCAATGACGGCTGCCACCAGGCCAACCAGTACGACACAAACCCGGCCTATGGCGACGGTCTCCTTCTCCGATGCCTCTTTACGCAGGAAGAGGCGATAGAAGTCCTCGGTCAGTGACGAAGACGACACCAGAAGCTGGCTGGAGATGGTACTCATGATCGCCGCCAGGAGAGCCGCGTAGAGGAAGCCTGTAATCAGCGGATGGAACAGCAGGTTCGCCAGGACGATGAAGATGGTTTCCGGATCCTGGATATCCAACCCATTGCGGACTGCGTAGGCCCGGCCGAAAATGCCCAGGGAGATCGCGCCGATCAGGGAGATGGCCATCCAGCCCATGCCGATGTTACGGGCAACAGGCACATCCTTCAGCGTGCGGATGGCCATGAAGCGCACGATGATATGCGGCTGCCCGAAATAGCCCAGCCCCCAAGTCACCGCAGAGAGCCACCCGACGAAGGTCAGTCCCGCCGTCCACGAGAGTAGGGTGGGGTCGACTTCGTTCAGGGTCTGTGACGCCTGGGCGAAACCGCCGCCGCCTTCGCCAAAGAGCACAACCGCCGGCATGATCACCAGTGCCAGCATCATGATGCAGCCCTGCACGAAGTCCGTCAGGCTCACGGCCAGGAAACCGCCTACCACTGTATAGATCAGCACGACGCCAAGCGTGATGATGACCCCCATGGCGTAGTCACTCATCCCACCGAAGTTATAAATGCCGGAAAACGCGCTCTCGAACAGCTTGCCGCCTGCCACCAGGCCGGACGCCGTGTAGACCGCGAAGAAGACAACGATGACGATGGCGGATACCGTTCTCAGCGACATTGATCGGGTCGGGAAGCGGTTTGCCAGGAATTCCGGAATGGTGATGGCGTTACCATAGTGAACCGTCTGTTCACGTAGGCGTGGTGCGACCAGCGTCCAATTCAGGAACGCGCCCACCAGCAGGCCGATACCGATCCAGGCCGAGCCCAAGCCAGACACGAATAGTGCCCCGGGCAAGCCCAGGAGCAACCAGCCGCTCATATCCGACGCCCCGGCCGAAAGGGCTGCCACCTGTGGACTGAGGGCTCGGCCCCCCAGCATGTAATCTTCGGATGAAGAGGTGGCTTTGCGCATGGCATAAACGCCGATGGCGATCATGAGCGCAAAGTAACCAACCAGACTGATCCAGACGCCAGTAGCCATGAAATTTCTCCAGTTCGTCAGGGCGGAGCTAGCTCCGGCCGATTAGCGCGCTTACCGTGTAGAACCCGGTATTGGCACGGTCTTATTTTTGTTGACTATGTCTTCCATGTACGCCAAAAGGCGCTACCGCCCGTGATGCCAGCCTCCCAAGTCCCTACCTCATGGCTACCTCCTGTCGTTCCCAAATGCCAGGTGCCAACAGCGATGCACTACCTGAGCCGGCTGCTGTATCGATCCACGCTTCCACTTGCAAAGCGTAGCAGGGAATTCGGGCCGTCGGCCTTAGGCCCAGTATTCGATGGACTGATACCACCCTCGGAGAGCCGACGCAGGGCCCCATGACCGCATCGCCCCAGCAGCTCTCCTTTCGGCTCATGGGGGCCAGGCGCCGGGACTATTCCGACGCTCGACGCTCGACGGTCGACGCTCGCCGCGCGGCACTCCCTTGCAACGCAAAAAGGCCCGCCGGTGGCGGGCCTTGTCATGGCGTGCTGGTCGATTAGAAGCGGTAGCTGATGCCGGCCATAAAGGCCCAGGGGTCGATGCTCACCTTGCCCAGATCGTTTCCGTCCAGGCTGGCATCGGTGTCGATATCGATATACCAGGCGGCGGCGTTGAGGGCCCAGCTGTCGTCGAGCAGCACGTCCAGGCCCAACTGCCCGGCGGCGCCCCAGGAGCTGCTCAGGTTCAGGTCGCCCAAATCACTGGATTCACTAAAAAAGGTAGTGTAGTTCAGGCCGATGCCGGCGTAGGGCTGCAGCATGGCATCGCTGCCGCCCAGCGGGTAGTACTGCACGGTCACCGTCGGCGGCAGGTGCTTGGTGGAGGCCAGGGTGTCGCCGTTGAGCTTGATGTCGTGCTCGAAGGGCAGCGCGGCCAGCAGTTCGATACCGATCTTGTCGTGGACGCGGTAGCCGAAGGTAAAGCCCAGGGTGGTGTCGCTGCGCACGTCGACGTCGATGGCGCCGTCGGCGAGGGTGCCGTTGTTGCTCTTGGGGTTGACGTGGGCGACGCCGACTCGGGTGAAGAAGTCGCCTTCGCCGTAGGCCATGACCTGGGCGCTGGTGGTGATGGCCGCGGCGGCAAGGCCTGTGGCGAGCAGGGTGGGAAGGGCGATCTTGCGCATGGGCGACTCCTTGTCGGTACGCATATTGGCGATAGCGGCGCGAGCCGCAAAGGTGATAGCGCAATCCTACCCAGCTTATGGCGATGAATTCTTGATCCAGCGCAATAGTTGCATTCGACAACAAAAGTGGCATTTATAATGCTTGTTATGCCGTTTCTACCTACGAAAACGCCGGACCCAAGGGCCCGGCGATATGCAAGCAGGTTCGCTGCGAATCAGAAGCGGAAGGTCACACCGCCGCCGATGGTCAGCGGGTCCACCTTGGCCCTGCCGATTCGGTCGCCGTCTACGGAGAGGCGAGACTCCACGTCGGCGTAGTTGGCGAAGCCGTTGAGCAGGAAATGATCGGTGACCGCCAGGTCGACGCCCAGCTGGCCGACGGCGCCGTAGCTGCGCCGCGCATTGATGCCTGTCGGCTCGCCGGAGAAGCGAGTGTAGTTGAGGCCGGCACCGGCATAGGGCTGCACGCGAGAATCGAGCCCCCCCAGCGGGTAGTAGTTGACCATCAGATTGACCGGCATACGGTCGATGGTTTCGCCACCATCGATGGTGTGCTCGATCTTCTCGGAGCTGTTCAGCTCGATGCCGACGTTGTCGTGGAACAGGTAGCCGGCGCCAAAGGTAAAGCCCGTTTCCCCGCTGCTGATGGTATCGAGCACGCCGTTGTCGGAGCGAGTGTCGGTCTTGGCGAAGCCACCGCGTACGAAGGTGTCGCCGGCGCTATAGGCCAGAGCGACCTGGCTGGCGAAGAGACAGCCGGCGGCGATCATGGCGGTGGGAATCAGTCGGTTAGCTCTCATCAGGGGAATCCTCCAGGTTGGGGACGTGACGAGTCGAGTGGGGCCGGATGATGCATGCCGGCTGCATTGGACAAAATGCATTATAGGAACGCTGTTTCTAAAAGTCTTGTAAAATTATTCAATGGCTTTGAACGAGGTGATATGAGCAGTTTATGAGGTTTGGTTAGATTATGTGGATGTTCTGCATATTGAAGCGGGGTTCGCTGTATAAGAAATGCTGTGATGCAGTGTGAGCGATTCGCCATCCCGCGCGCTATCGTCTTGACTGGGGGCTGGGTATCGAAGGGAGGAGAGCCGATGAGAAGCGATGTGCAAGCGCGACCCGACTGGGTGGCGCTGGTGGCGATGTTGGTAGCGGCCGCGCTGGCGCTGTGGCTATTGCTGCGCCCGGAACTGATCAGTGCGCTGCCCATGCCGGTGCGCCTGCCGCTGATCGCTCTGGGGGTCTGGGCTCTGGGGGCCGCCTTCATGCGCCCGCTGGGGCTCGAGCTGCGACGCCACTGGCAGCGGCGGGCGGCGTCGCCGCCGTGGAGCCTGGTGGCCCTGGGCGTCTTTACGCTGATCCTGCTATTGCGAGCGCTGTGGCTGACATGATCTGGCCACCACGTGAGGGGTGTGAAAAAACGACAGGCCGCCAAAGAGGCGGCCTGTCGAGTCGAGCCTAAATCGCTCAGTGGCGGATCAGGGCTCCGCGAAGGTATCGAAGTCGGCGGTCACCCGCAGGTTCGGCTCCTCGGTAGCCAGGCTTGCCGCCACGATGGCGATGTAGGCGAAGATCACCCCGGGGACGATCTCGTAGAGGTCGAACAGCCCGCCGGAGAGTTCGGCCCAAATCACCACGGTCACGCCGCCCACCACGATGCCGGCCAGCGCCCCCCACTTGTTCATGCGCCGCCAGTAGAGCGACATGATCAGTGCCGGACCGAAGGCGGCGCCGAAGCCGGCCCAGGCGTAGGCGACCAGGTCGAGCACGGTGGCGTCGGGGTTCAGGGCGAGCAGGTAGGCGATCACGGCGATGCCGATCACCGCGAAGCGGCCGACCCACACCAGCTCGGTCTGGCTGGCGTCCTTGCGGAAGATCGCCTTGTAGAAGTCGTCGGTCAGCGCCGAGGAGGAGACCAGCAGCTGGGAGTCGGCGGTGGACATGATGGCGGCCAGGATGGCGGCCAGCAGGATACCGGCGATCACCGGGTGGAAGATCAGGTTGACCATCACCATGAACACCGTCTCGCCATCGGCCAGATCGCGCTGCACATAGCCCACGCCGAGCAGGCCCACGGCCACGGAGCTGATCAGGGCGATGGCGGTCCAGGAGACGGCGATGCGCCGAGCGGTGGGGATGTCGCGGTCGCTGCGAATGGCGGCGAAGCGGGCCAGGATGTGCGGCTGGCCGAAGTAGCCCAGGCCCCAGGCCAAGGAACTGACGATACCGATGAAGGTCAGCGCCTCGCCGGTGGAGGCGTCGCGGAACCAGGCCAGCATGTACTCACTCTCGGCGGCGAGCGCCGCGCCGGCGCCTGCGGTACCGCCCAGGTCGCTGAAGGCGATGATCGGCACGATGGCCAGGGCGGCGGCCATCATCAGCCCCTGGATCAGGTCGGTCCAGGAGACCGCCAGGAAGCCGCCGAAGAAGGTATAGGAGATGACCGCGATGGTGCCGATGGTCACCGCCAGGGTGTAGTCATAGCCGAATACCGTCTCGAACAGCCGGCCGCCGGCCACCAGGCCCGAGCTGGTATAGAAGAGGAAGAACATCAGAATGAACAGCGCCGAGATCACCCGCAGCAGCTGCGTCTTGTCCTGGAAGCGGTTGGCGAAATACTCCGGCAGGGTCAGGGAATCGCTGAGCTTGAAGCTGTAGAGGCGCAGGCGACGCGCCACGACCAGCCAGTTGAGCCAGGTGCCGACCAGTAGGCCCACGGCGATCCAACTCGCCGAGATGCCGCTGACGTAGGCGGCCCCGGGCAGGCCCAGCAGCAGCCACCCCGACATGTCCGAGGCCCCGGCGGAGATCGCCGAGGTCCAGGGCCCTAGCGAGCGACCGCCGAGGATGTAGTCGGAGAGGTTGGTGGTGCGCATGTAGGCGACGATACCGATGCCCAGCATCAGCAGCAGGTACGCCACGAAGGTAAAGCCGATGGCCATGTTGTTCTCAATCATATGAGAGTTCCTTCAGTGTTGTTGTGGTTCCAGTCATGAGTGCTCACTCATCTCCCAGCGCAAGCAGTGACGCATTGCCGCCCAGCGCGGCGGTGTTGTTGGTCACCGTTTTTTCCGTGGCGAAGCGCAGCAGGTAGTGCGGTCCGCCGGCCTTGGGGCCGGTGCCGGAGAGGCCCTGGCCGCCAAACGGCTGTACGCCGACAACGGCGCCGATGATATTGCGGTTGATATACACGTTACCAACCCGGATTTTCTGCGCTATTTCATCGGCAAAGGATTCGTTACGGCTGTGCACGCCGAAGGTCAGGCCGTAGCCGCGACCGTTGATCGACTCGATCACCTTGTTCAGCTCGCTGGCCTTGTAGCGCACGATATGCAGCACCGGGCCGAACTGCTCACGCTCCAGCGCCTCGATGCCGTCGATCTGGAAGGCCGCCGGGGCCACGAAGGTGCCGTTGGCGGTGTACCGCGGGTCGAGTCGGGTTTCGGCCAGCAGCCGGCCCTCGCCCTTGAGCGTCTCGATATGCGCCATCAGCCCCCGACGGGCGTCCTCGTCGATCACCGGGCCCACGTCGGTGCCCAGGTCGCGGGGATCGCCCACGTGCAGTTCCGCCATGGCCCCTTCGAGGATCTCGATCACTCGGTCGGCCACGTCGTCCTGCAGGTAGAGTACCCGAAGCGCCGAGCAGCGCTGGCCGGCGCTCTGGAAGGCCGACTGGATCACGTCCACCACCACCTGCTCGGGCAGGGCGGTGGAGTCGACGATCATGGCGTTCATGCCGCCGGTTTCGGCGATCAGCGTTGGCAGCGGCGCGTTCTCTCGGGCGGCCAGGGCGCGGTTGATGATCTGGGCGGTGTCGGTGCCGCCGGTGAAGACCACCCCGGTGATGCGCGCATCGCGGGTCAGCACGCTGCCCACGGTGGGGCCGTCGCCAGGCAATAGCTGGACGACGTCGCGGGGCATGCCGGCCTCGTACAGGAGCTCGATGACCCGGTGGGCGACGATGGAAGTCTGCTCGGCGGGCTTGGCCAGCACGGTGTTGCCGGCCACGGCAGCGGCCACCACCTGGCCGCAGAAGATCGCCACCGGGAAGTTCCAGGGGCTGATGGCGGCGAAGACGCCCTTGCCGGAGAGCATCAGCTCGTTGGATTCGCCGGTGGGCCCGGGCAGGGCGGTGGGCTCGGCGAACATCGCTTCGGCGCGCATGGCGTAGTAGCGGCAGAAGTCCACCGCCTCGCGGATTTCATCGACGCCGTCGGTGAGCAGCTTGCCGCCCTCCCGGGAGCACAGCGTCATCAGCTCGGCCATGTGGGTTTCCATCAGATCGCCCAGGCGGCGCACGATGGCGGCCCGCTCGGCCACCGGGGTGGCGTCCCAGCGCGGGAAGGCGGCCCAGGCGGCATCCACGGCGCGGGCGGCCTGCTCGGCGCTGGTCCACTGCACGCTTCCGACCCGCTTGTTGCGATCAAAGGGGCTGGTTACTTCGTGGGTATTGGCCGGATCGGTGGCCACCTCGAAAGCCAGCAGTGGACGCGCGCTATAGGCCTTGTCCATGAAGCCGGCCATGGCGTCCATCAGCGGCTGGTACTGGCTGCGCACATTGAGATTGACGCCGCCTGAGTTGCGTCGACCCTTGCCATAGATGTCCTGGGGCAACGGAATCTTCGAGTTGGTGTAGCGGCTGTGCTGCTTGAGCGCCTCCACGGGGTGCACGCAGAGCGACTCCACCGGCACCTTGGGGTCCACCAGCTGGTGGACGAACGACGAGTTGGCGCCGTTTTCCAGCAAGCGGCGCACCAGGTAGGGGAGCAGGTCCTTGTGGGCGCCCACCGGGGCGTAGATGCGGCAGTAGGTCCCCTTGGGGGCGCGCTTGAGAGCGGCCTCGTAGAGCGCCTCGCCCATGCCGTGCAGCCGCTGAAACTCGAAGGCGCGATCGGCGGCATTGGCCTGCTCGAGGATGGTGCTGATGGTGTGGGCGTTGTGGGTGGCGAACTGGGGGAAGATCCGCCCGCGGGTGTCATCGGAGAGCAGGAAGCGGGCGCACACCAGGTAGGCCACGTCGGTGGCCGCCTTGCGGGTGTAGACGGGGTAGCCGTCGACGCCGAGCTGCTGGGACTCCTTGATTTCGCTGTCCCAGTAAGCGCCCTTGACCAGACGCAGGGGGATCTCGTCGCCCTGACGGTCTGACAGGCGGTTGAGGTAATGCAGGGTCGGCAGGGCGCGCGTCGAGTAGGCCTGCACCACCAGGCCGAAGTGGCCCCATCCCCGGCAGCTGTCGCTTTCGTAGACGGCTCGGAACACCTCCAGCGACAGCTCGAGGCGGTCCACCTCCTCGGCATCGACGGTCAGCGCCACGTCGCGCTCGCGGGCCATGTCGACCAGCTGGCGAACGCTCCCCACCAGTTCGCGGAGGATCTGCTCGCGGCGGCCGAACTCGTAGCGCGGATGCAGCGCCGAGAGCTTGATCGACACCGAAGGCGCCGGGGTCTTCGCCGACAGGCCCTGGCTGGTCTTGCCGACCCGCTCGATGGCCCGGGCATAGTCGTCGAAGTAGCGCTTGGCGTCGGCGCGGGTGCGGGCGGCTTCGCCAAGCATGTCGTAGGAATAGGTGTAGCCCTTGTCAAACAGCGGCTTGGAGCGCTTCAGGGCCTCGTCGATGTCGCGGCCCAGTACGAACTGCTTGCCCATGATCTTCATGGCTTCGACCATGGCCCGGCGAATCACCGGCTCGCCCATGCGGTTGACCAGCTTGTTGATAAAGCCGCTGGGCTTGCCCTCGCGGGGCTTGTCGAGCGTCACCACCCGGCCGGTCATCAACAGGCCCCAGGTAGAGGCGTTGACCATCCAGGAGTCGCTCTGGCCCATGTGCGCCTTCCAGTCGGCGGGGCCCAGCTTATCCTCGATCAGTGCATCGGCGGTGGCCTTGTCGGGAATGCGCAGCATGGCCTCGGCCAGGCACATCAGCATCAGGCCTTCATGGGTGTCCAGGCTGTACTGCTGCAGCAGCTCGTCGATGGTGTCTACCGCGGTGTCCATCTCGCGAACGTCGCGAACGAGTTCCGCCGTCTTGCCGGCAATGCGCCGAAAGTCGTCGGTGTCGGCGCTCAGTACCGCGATCAGTTCGCCGACGAAGGCGTCTTCATCGACGACGTAGTGTTCGCTGACGCGCGCGAAGAGCGTGTCGAGATCCTGCTGCCAGGTGGCGGTGTCCAGCATCTTGTTGGAATCGAGCATGAGGTATCCCCCGGGTATGACCCGTTTGCTAAGGCATCACCACGGCCGCGTTCGGGCGGGCTGCCCGGGGCCAGTGGGTTTTCCAGAGAGTAGGGGGCCGCTCGACTAACTGCTTGTCGATTCCGGGGGTAAGTTTGTCGATTTCGCGCGTGGCGACAGTGGTTTACGACTTAAGTCGAATGCTGTGTGACGTGTCACTGTCAACTTTCAGGCGTCCGAGGGGCTGCTGGCGCAGCTTGCTGGGGGGGCAGCCGAAGGTACGCCGGAAGGCGTGGGACAGGGCGCTCTGGTGGGTGAAGCCGGTGGCGGCGGCGACGTCGGACAGCGGCATGCGGCTTTCCAGAAGCAGCTGCCTTGCCCGGTTCAGGCGCCGGCTGCGAACGTACTGCCAGGGCGAGACGCCGGTCTGTTCGCGGAAGCAGCTGCGAAAGTGTGCCTCGCTCAGGCACGCCTGGGCGGCCAGGTCGCCGACCGTCAGGGGGCTGGCCAGGTGCTGGTCGATGTAGCGGTCGAGCTTGGCCAGGTCGAGCCGCTGCAGGGCCGGAGGCGGCGCGCTGTTGCCCAGGCGGGCGTGCAGGCAGCCGAGCAGGGTGGCGGCCAGACGATCGCTCTGGAGCGGGTCGTGGCGATCCGGCGGCAGGCTGGCAAGCTCATGGAGCAGGAAGTCGAGATAGCGCTTCAGGGGATCATCGAGATCGAAGAAGCGCGGGGCATCGAACAGGCGCACCAGTTCATGGTGGTGGCCGGTCAGCGAGGGGGCCTCGGCGGGCAGGTCGAGGATCAGCTGGCGGTTGTCGCCCTGGCCGACATAGTAGTGCACGTGATTGGCCGGCACGATGCAGCCCGAGAGGGCCGAGATGGCACCGCCCAGCCCCTCGATCTCGAATTCGGCCTGGCCCCGCAGCCCGATCACGATCTGGTGGTAGTCGTGAGCATGATGCTGGGTGGCGGTATCGAGAGGGATCTGGCGAATGGCACTGGGCATGCACGCTCCCCGCCTGGGTGTCGAAGCGCTACAGTATAGACGATGCCCGGTCAGCGTTCATTGTCTTGCTCTTGCTGGCGTTTGAGCCGGGTATGGGCGGCCAGGTGGTCGCGTAGCGCCGCCAGCTCCTCCTGACCCGTTGCGTCCAGCAGCGGCTTGCCCTGGGCAATCTGCCAGCGGCGGCCGTGCTCGCTCATCAGTCGCTGGGCACGGCGGCGAACGCCGTCCAGATACTCGTCATGACGAATCGGGTAGCCGACGATGGCATTCCACTCATTCTCGCTGATACGGCTCTCCAGGGCCTTGTCGAAGGCCTCCAGGAGGTGCTCGGGCTCGGTGCGGTAGCGCGGGGTGCGCGAGAACATCAGGATCAACACCATGCCGCCGATGATCAGCAGGCAGACGGCGAAAATCAGCAGGAAAAGCGCCATGGAGCCGCTCCAGGAGCTCGTGTCGCTGGAAGCGCAGGGCCGATAAATGCAGGCAAGGCAAGTTGACACGAGAAGAGATTGGAGCGGGTGAAGGGAATCGAACCCTCGTCTTAAGCTTGGGAAGCTTCTGCTCTACCATTGAGCTACACCCGCAAGGCGGTTTCGATAGTAAAACCAAATGGTTGCCGCTTGCAAGCTGTCTCCCTACCTGGCGTTTCGCTTTTTTCCGATTTTCCCTGGTAAGTGCCTGTTTTGACGTTCTCGCTCGGGGCGCTGTCGCCTGCCATGGGCGGCGGGCCACCCCGAGGTGAGCGAGTCGGCCATGCCGGGGGGAAAAACCTGCCACGGTGCGCGAACTTTCTGGCGAAGGAGTGTCATATTGAGTACAGACAACAGCGCGATGGCAGTCGCTAACACTGTTGCTCTGGCTCGCAGTTTCGATCTTGCCGCCCATGCTCCCATGTGGCGGCTTTCTTTTGCGCGCGGCTTCTCCGTGAGCGTGCCAGACGCGACGACGCCCGGCGCGCGGCCAGGCGTCGTCAGCGGCTTGACTGCTCAGGCGCGGCGCATGCGCAGGATCGCGGTTAGCACGTCGCGCCGGGTGACGATGCCGACCAGGCGCTCCTGCTCGGTCACCGGGTAGACCTTGGGCTTGGAGCCGAGCATCTCCTGGGCCAGGTCGGTGATGCTCTTGTTGGGTGTGACCGAGAGCACCTCGTGGCGCATCAGTTCTCTCACCAGCGGTGGCTCCTCGTTGAGGTAGGCGCTCTCCAGCAGCTTGCCGAGCACGTCCTGCTCGGAGATGAAGCCGATCAGGTGGTCATGGCTGTCGACCACCGGGACCCCGGGGAGCCGGTGCAGTGCCAGGCCTTCGGCCAGGGTCGTGACCGACGTATTGGCGGTGACCCGATAGCAGTCGCGGGACATGATGTCGCGAACGATAGTGGGGGCCTTGCTGGGCATGGCGGATCTCCTTGTCCATGGTTCGGATGCGTTCAGCATAGCCGACAGCCGGTGCGCCGGTCTGCCATCGGTTAACACTTTTACCAACGCTGGGAGCTGTCTGCGTTGGAACCCGGTAAAGGAGCGAGGGCTCCAAATTAGGAAAACGCTTGTACATGGCAGGGGCGGCCGTCCAGTCTGACAGTCGACTGCTGCTTGCCGTCACCGGGAGGTCGCGATGGATGCACGGGAATACATGGCCAAGAAAGGCATCGGCGGTGGCCGTGATGAGGAGCGGCCCAACACTCTCGAGGAGAAAGCCTGGGCCCGTGCCCGCGAGGCCGGTGATCATCGGCCGCGGGCGGGAACGCCCTACGATTGGGAGGACTGGGAGCGCTACCATGACGAACTCGCTGAGGGAGCCGAGGAGATCGAGCAGAAGATTGACCACGAGGCCCACCCTGCCCTCGCCCACGCCGAGGCCAAATCCGCCGCGGGCGCCGGCGGTGAGGTGACGACAGCGGCTGCCACGCCCGCTGTGCCTCCTCATCCGGCGGTTCGGCTGGCGTTCAAGACGCTGGCCGTGCTGCTGCCCCCGCTGGCCGTTGGCCTGTCGCGCGGCGGGCCCAAGCGCCTGATGGTCAATCTGCTGTTGACCCTGCTCGGTTGGCTGCCAGGGGTGGTGCATGCGCTGCGCTGGCTGCGCCGTGGGAGCGGCTAACGGAGTTCTCTCGGCTGTGGGTCGGGCCCAAGGGACATTGCACCGAGGCCGAGACTCGAGCGTCTCCGGTGTCTGCGGGCTTTCTTGTATGCTGCTGATATGACGCCCTGCGGCGTGTCGGCAACCATTGCCCCCACTACCGTTCGTCTCGAGGAGATAGCCATGGAAAAACAGTACATCCTGTCGTTCGATCAGGGCACGACCAGCTGTCGCGCCATCCTCTTCGACCGGGACGCCCGGATCGTGGGCATCGCCCAGAAGGAGTTCACGCAATATTACCCCACCCCCGGCTGGGTGGAGCATGACGCCATGGAGATTTGGGGCAGTCAGATGGGGGTGGCCCGCGAGGTGCTGGAAACCCAGGGCATCAAGCCCTCCCAGGTGGCCGCGATCGGCATCACCAACCAGCGCGAGACCACGGTGGTCTGGGATCGCCATACCGGCAAGCCCATCCACCCTGCCATCGTTTGGCAGGACCGCCGCACCGCGCCGCTGTGCGACGAGCTCAAGGAGCGGGGGCTGGAAGACTATATCCGCGAGACCACCGGCCTGGTGGCCGATGCCTACTTTTCGGGAACCAAGATTCGCTGGATCCTCGACAACGTCGAGGGGGCACAGGAGCGGGCGGAGCGCGGCGACCTGCTGTTCGGCACCATGGATACCTGGCTGGTCTGGAACCTGACCCGCGGCGAGCGCCACGTCACGGATTACAGCAACGCCTCGCGCACCCTGCTCTACAACATCCGCACCCTGGAGTGGGATGCACGCATGCTCGACGAGCTGGGCATTCCGGCCGCCATGCTGCCGGAGGTCCGTCCCTCCAGCGAAGTCTACGGCACCACCGGCGCCGAGATGTTCGGCGGCGCCCGGGTCCCCATCGCCGGTATTGCCGGCGACCAGCAGGCGGCGCTGTTCGGCCAGGCCTGCTTCGAGAAAGGCATGGTCAAGAACACCTACGGCACCGGCTGCTTCCTGCTGATGAACACCGGCGACACGCCCGTGCCGTCCAAGTCCGGCCTGCTCACCACCATCGCCTGGGGGCTGAACGGCAAGGTGGAATACGCCCTGGAAGGCGCCATCTTCATCGCCGGGGCGGCCGTGCAGTGGCTGCGCGACGAGCTCAAGCTGATCGACTCGGCCGAGGACTCGGAGTACTACGCCGGCAAGGTGGAGGACGCCGGTGGCGTCTATGTGGTGCCGGCCTTTGCCGGGCTGGGGGCGCCCTACTGGGACATGTACGCCCGCGGGGCGATCTTCGGCATCACCCGGGGCACGCGCAAGGAGCACATCACCCGGGCCACCCTGGACTCACTGGCCTACCAGACCCGCGACGTCATCGACGCCATGCAGGCCGACTCCGGCATCACCCTCAAGTCCCTGCGGGTGGACGGCGGCGCCGTGGCCAACAACGTCATGATGCAGTTCCAGGCCGACATGCTGGGCGTCAACGTGGAGCGCCCCAGGGTCACCGAGTCCACCGCCCTGGGGGCGGCCTACCTGGCCGGCATCGGCGTGGGGTTGTGGACCCAGCAAGAGGTGGCCGGCAAGGTCGAGCTGGAGCACACCTTCGAGCCGCAGATGGACGCCGAGTGCCGCGAGCGCAGCTACAAGGGCTGGAAGAAGGCCGTCCGGCGCACCATGCACTGGGAGCGGGACGACCAGGAGTGAGCGCCTCCGGACCTGGTGGCCCTCGGCGGCATTGATGTGGGCCTGAGACCGGGTATAAACTCCGTCAACTTTTTCAATGGCTGGAGTTAACCGTGGGCTATCTCATCGGCGTCACCGCCCTCTGGGCCTTCTCATTCTCGCTGATCGGCGTCTACCTGGCCGGCCAGGTGGACAGCTACTTCGCGGTACTGGTGCGGGTGGCGCTGGCGGCGTTGGTGTTCCTGCCCTTTCTGCGGCCCTCCCTGCTCAAGGGGCGCCAGCGCCTGGCCCTGATGGCCCTGGGAGCCGTCCAACTGGGCGTGATGTACATCTTCTTCTATCAGTCCTTCCTGCTGCTCTCGGTGCCGGAGGTGCTGCTGTTCACCATCTTCACGCCGCTCTATGTCACGCTGCTCGACGACGCCCTGTTCGGGCGATTCACGCCCTTCTACCTGCTTACCGCTGCGCTGGCGGTGCTGGGCGCGGCGGTGATCCGCTACGACGGCGTCGACGGTAGCTTCTGGCTGGGTTTCCTGGTGGTGCAGGGGGCCAACCTCTGCTTCGCCCTGGGCCAGGTGGGCTATCGACGGCTCTCCGTCGAGCTGCCGCCGGCGCTGCCGCGCTACAGCGTCTTCGCCTGGTTCTATCTGGGTGCCATGGTCGTGGCGCTGCCGGCGTTCGCGCTGCTCGGCAATGCCGGGGCCATGCCCACCACCGGCGTGCAGTGGGGCGTGCTGGCCTGGCTGGGTCTGGTGGCGTCGGGCCTTGGCTACTTCCTCTGGAACCTGGGCGCCACCCGGGTGGATGCCGGGGCCCTGGCGATCATGAACAACGCCCTGGTTCCCGCCGGCCTGCTGGTCAATCTGGTGATCTGGAACCGCGACGCCGACCTGTTGCGTCTGACGCTGGGTGGCGCCATCATCGTCGGTTCGCTGCTGCTCAATGAGTGGTGGATTCGCCGTCGGGTGCCTGCCGCTGCTTGAGTTTGCTGGGCTCGCGGCCAGCCGCCATAATGAGCGGCCGTGATCCGAGAGGCCAGGGAATGCAAACCTTCAAGAACATCGGGCTGATCGGTCGCCTGGGCAGCGCCAAGGTGGTCGACACCCTCAAGCGGCTGATGCGCTTCCTCGACGAGGCGGGCTACCACGTGATCGTCGAGGACCGTACCGCCACGGTGCTGCTCGACCACGGCCATCCCGAGGCCAGCCGTCGCACCCTGGGCGAGCTGTGCGACCTGGTCATCGTGGTGGGCGGCGATGGCAGCCTGCTGGGGGCGGCGCGCACCCTCTGCCACAGCGGCACCCTGGTGCTGGGCGTCAACCGCGGGCGACTGGGCTTTCTCACCGATATCTCGCCGGACGAGCTGGAGGAGCGCGTCGGCCACGTGCTGGCCGGCCAGTACGAGGTGGAGGAGCGCTTCCTGTTGGATGCCGAGCTCTATCGCGATGATACCCTGGTCGGCAACGGCGATGCGCTCAACGAGGTGGTGCTGCACCCGGGCAAGGCGGTGCGCATGATCGAGTTCGAGCTGTTCATCGACGGACAGTTCGTCTACAGCCAGCGCAGCGACGGCCTGATCATGGCCACGCCCACCGGCTCCACCGCCTATTCACTGTCCGGCGGGGGCTCCATCATGCACCCCAAGCTGGATGTCATCGAGCTGGTGCCGATGTTCCCGCATACCCTCTCGAGCCGGCCGATCGTCATCGATGCCGCCAGCGAGATCCGCGTGCACATCGGCGAGACCAACCAGACCTATCCGCATATCAGCTGCGACGGCCAGACCCGCGCGGTGGCCAAGCCCGACGATGTGCTGGTGGTGCGGCGCAAGCCCCAGCGAGTGCAGCTGGTGCATCCGCTGGGCCATAACTTCTATGAGGTCCTGCGCAGCAAGCTGGGCTGGAGCAACCGCCTGGGGGACTGAGGTGACGGCAATCGAAGGCTACGACCTGATCGGCGACGTGCACGGCTGTGGCGCCACCCTGGCCGCGCTGCTGGAGAAGCTCGGCTATCACCAGCGCGGCGGCGTCTACCGCCACCCACGCCGGCGGGTCATCTTCCTCGGCGATCTCATCGACCGCGGCCCGCGGATCCGGCTGGCGGTGACCATCGCCCGCCGCATGGTGGAGGAGGGCGAGGCGCATATCGTCATGGGCAACCATGAATACAATGCCCTGGCCTATTGCCACCGGGCGCCCCGGCGGCTGGGGCGTGAATGGCTGCGCGACCACTCGCCGCGCCACAATCGCATCATCAAGGAGACCCTGGATCAGTACCGCGATCATCCCGCCGAGTGGGAGGATACCCTGGCCTGGTTCCTGGAGATTCCGCTGTTTCTGGAGTTTGCCGGCCTGCGCGTCGTGCATGCCTGCTGGGATCAGCCGCTGATTGATGCCCTGCGCCAGGAGCACCCCGACGGGCGTATCGACGAGACCTTCCTGGAGGCTTCGGTGGACCCCGCCACCCAGGCGTTCCGGATCCTCGATCGACTGACCCGGGGAACGCACATTCCGCTTCCTCAAGGCACCGAGATCCACTCCGGCGACGGCTTTACCCGGCGCAGCTTCCGTGCCCATTTCTGGGCCCGCGACCCGGTCACCTGGGGCGATGTGGTCTTCCAGCCCGACAACCTGCCCGGCGACCTCGAGGCGCGGACCCTGAGCGACGCCGAACGGGCCCGGCTGAGCTACTACGGCCCCGAGCAGCGGCCGCTGTTCATCGGCCACTACTGGTGCGAGGGGATTCCCGCGCTGCCCGCCGCCAACGTGGCCTGCCTGGACTACAGCGCAGTGAAGTTTGGCCGCCTGGTGGCCTACCGCTGGAGCGGCGAGTCGCGCCTGGACGCCAACCACTTCGTCTGGGTGCGAGTGCCGCGGGAAGAAGAGGCGCGGCCCTGCCCCTGGGAGATCGAGTTCGACTAATGGGGCGCGCTGTGGCGCTTGCCAATGGGTATACAATTTATTACATGATTTTTTCGTCCCGGCGTGAACTTCCCCCGGCGCCGTCCATCAGAGTAAGTGTTCCCTTGAATGATCCCTTGCTCTTGTCCGGCGGCCCCCTTCCGCCGGATTTTTTCTGTGCGTGGGTAGTGTGCCGGCGCATTGTCGCGGCGGCTCGCTCATCGCATGATTGGGCCAGGCGCCAAACTCAGGGAGAGCTAATGTACCGCGTCATGCTGTTTCCCCACGATGTCGACACCCGCGACCTGCGCCAGGCGCTGTGGGCCCATCGCATCGGCCACCGGTTCACCGAGGAGGCCGAGGGCCAGGTGCTGTGGCTGGCCGACCCCGACCAGCACGAGGCCATGATGCAGCTGCTGTCGCGTTGGCAGCGCGGCGAGCGGGTCATGCCCGAGCGACGGCGCCGGCCCGTGGGCGGCGCCTCGCTGGCGGTGCCGTTCCGCCAGGCCCCGGTCTGCGCCACCACCCTGGGGCTGTGTCTGCTGGTGTTCGCGCTGATGGCGGTGATGGGCGACATCGTGGTGGCCATGCTGACCATCGTCCCCATCGGCATCGTCAACGGCAGCCTGGCCGTTGGCAGCCTCGGCGAGGCGCTGGCCTCCGGACAGGTGTGGCGGCTGCTGTCGCCGGCCTTCCTGCACTTCGGCTGGATGCACCTGATCTTCAACATGCTGTGGCTGTGGTACTTCGGCCGCCAGGTCGAGGCCTTCCACGGCTCACGACGGATGCTGCTGCTCCTGCTGGTGGCCGGCATCGGCGCCAACCTGGCCCAGTACGCCACCGGCACGGTGCTGTTCGGCGGCATGTCCGGCGTCGACTACGCGCTGCTGGGCTATGTGTGGCTGATGTCGCGTCGCGCGCCGGGAAGCGGCTTCTTCGTGCCGCAGATGCTGGTGGTGTTCATGCTCGGCTGGATGGTCTTCACCATGACCGATGCCGCCGGCGCGGTGGGGTTCGGCAACGTGGCCAATGAGGCGCACTTGGGCGGGCTGGTCGTGGGCCTGGCGCTGGGCTGGTATTATTCGAGCAAAGCCCGATTTCGGCAGTGACAGGACCGATTCCATGAGTGATATGACCTTCGAGAGCATGATCCAGCAGATGACCCCGAGCATCTATGAGAGCCTCAAGCAGGCGGTGGCGCTGCGCAAGTGGCCCGACGGACGCAGGCTGACCGCGGAACAGACCGAGCTTTGCCTGGAGGCGGTGATCCGCTATGAGGTGGAGAACGGTGTGCCTGAGGCCGAGCGGGTCGGCTACCTGGAGCAGCGCACCTGCGGCAGTGCCAGCTCCGGCGCCGATGTGCCGCCGGAACTGGCCGGCTTGGCCAAGAACGCCGCCGGTGACTGAGGTGGAAAGGATCGATACCGCCGCTTCCGTGCGGGGCTGTCTGAGCAAGATGGCCATCGAGCCCGGTGCGTCGGGTGAGTCGGCGCGCTACACCCTGCGTGCCGGCGACCAGCGCCTGGACCTCAACGCCAGGCTCGGCGAGCCGCTACGGCTGGCCTGGACCGGCGCCATCGCCTGTACCCACTGCGGGCGGGCAACGAAGAAGAGCTTTGCCCAGGGCTACTGCTACCCCTGCTTCAAGCGCCTGGCCCAGTGCGACACCTGCATCATGAAACCCGAGCTCTGCCACTACTTCGAGGGCACCTGCCGCGAGCCCGAGTGGGGCGAGCGCCACTGCTTCCAGTCCCATGTGGTCTACCTGGCCAACGCCTCCGGGCTCAAGGTGGGCATCACCCGGGGCACCCAGGTGCCGACCCGCTGGTTCGACCAGGGGGCGGTGCAGGCGCTGCCGATCCTCGAGGTGGACAGCCGTCAGCAGTCGGGCTTCGTCGAGGTGCTGTTCAAGGAGGAGGTGAGTGATCGCACCAACTGGCGGGCCATGCTCAAGGGCGAGACCCAGGCGCTGGATCTCGTCGCCGAGCGTGACCGCTTGCTGGCGCGGCTGGAGGCGGGCCTGGCCAACCTGCGCGAGCGCTTCGGCGCCGAGGCCATCCGCCTGCTCGATGCGCCGCCGGTGACCCTCGACTATCCGGTGCTCGAGTACCCCACCAAGGTGGTCTCCCACAACCTCGACAAGACACCGGCGATCGCCGGCACCCTGCTCGGCCTCAAGGGGCAGTACCTGATCCTCGACAGCGGGGTGATCAACCTGCGCAAGTACACCGGTTACGAGGTCGAAGTCTCCGTCTGACCGCTGACCGCTAACCGGTCTTCGGTCGCCCTGCGACTGGGCTATGCTCCGGGTGTGTATCTGCCACAGGAGCTCCCCATGAGCGAGATGCGTGCCATGCGCCTGCATGCCCCGGGCCAGCCGCTGGTGCTGGAACGGATTCCCCGTCCCGACCCTGGCCCGGGGGAAGTGCAGTTCCGGGTGCTGGCGTGCGGGGTCTGTCGCACCGACCTTCACGTGGTCGACGGCGAGCTTAGCGAGCCGACGCTGCCGCTGATTCCCGGCCACGAGATCGTCGGGGACATCACCGCCCTGGGGCAGGGCGTCGATGATCTGCAGGTGGGGCAGCGGGTCGGGGTGCCTTGGCTGGGCGGCACCTGTGGGGCCTGCGAGTACTGCTTGGCCGGCCGCGAGAACCTCTGCCCCCAAGCGCGCTTCACCGGCTATACCCGTGACGGCGGCTACGCCGAGTATGGCGTCGCCGATGCGCGCTACTGCTTTTCGCTGGATGCCGAGGACCCCCAGGCCGCCGCTCCGCTGCTGTGCGCTGGCCTGATCGGCTACCGGACCTGGCGCCTGGCCGGCGGGGAGCAGCCCCGACGGCTAGGCATCTACGGCTTCGGGGCTGCTGCCCATATCCTCGTCCAGCTTGCCGTGGCCAAGGGGCAGGCGGTGTATGCCTTCACACGCCCCGGCGATGACGATGCCCAGGCCTTTGCTCGGCGGTTGGGAGCGGTGTGGGCCGGCGACAGCGACCAGGCTCCCCCAGAGCCTCTGGATGCGGCACTGCTGTTCGCTCCGGTGGGCGAGCTCATACCCCTCGCGCTTTCCCAGGTGCGACCCGGGGGGAGCGTGGTATCGGGCGGTATCCATATGTCCGATATTCCAAGCTTTCCTTACCGCCTGCTGTGGCAGGAGCGCAGCCTGCGCTCGGTGGCCAATCTCACCCGCCGCGATGGCGAGGAATTCCTGGCCCTGGCGCCGCGGGTGCCGATCCTGACCGAGACCCGAGCCTATCCGCTCGAACAGGCCAACCAGGCGTTGGATGACCTGCGCCAGGGGCGTCTGTCCGGCGCCGCCGTGCTGATGCCCTGACCGAGGTGGCGGCCCTGGTCGAGCGGGCTTGAACAGCGGCTCCGTTAGTGGCTGGCCTGGCCCACTTCGATGGCGTTGGCTAGGGTGAACAGAGTGGGCTCCACCAACATCGGTTACTGCGCAAGGATGCTGTTATGCCTTGGCTCAAGTTTCTGCACATCGTTGCGTTGGTCATCTGGTGCGGGGCGCTACTCTACCTGCCGGCCCTGCTCTGCCAGTGCCTGTCCCGATATCGCGACGCCACCTTCGGCACCGCAGCGCCGTCCTTGCTCCGCACCTTTTTCAACGCCCTGGCTACGCCCTCGGCGCTGGTTGCCATCATCTCGGGCACGCTGCTGTTCCTGCTCCACGGCCTGCTGGGGGGGTGGCTGATCTTAAAGCTGGTGGCGGTGGTGGGCATGGTGATCAGCCATGCCCTGCTGGGATGGCTGGTCATACGGCTGGAGGCGGGCAGCGAGCGCTGGCTGGCAGCCGGGGCGCTGGGCTGTGCGCTGCTGGCCGGGCTGAGCATGCTGGCGGTGTTCATGCTGGTGCTGACCAAGCCGCTGGACTGGAGCGGAGGGCTACCATGAGCCGTCACTGGATCGCGGACCGGGCAAGGTCGCGCCGGGCATCACTCTTCTTCCAGTTCCTCCAGGGCGTGGTCCAGGTCGACGCCCACGGCGTGCTCGTAGACCAGCTGGCCACCGAGAAAGCCGGCGAGCGCCACCAGACCGGCGGTGAGCAGCGACAGGCCGAGTCCCCAGGGGAAAATGGCGCTGGCGTCATGAAAGCGCAGCAGCCAGTTCAGCGAGGCGAGCGACAGCATCATTACCGCAATGATGGCGTGACACCAGCCGGCCACCAGACGCCGGACCTCCTTGATGGTGGTCAGATCGATGAGGCCGATCAGGCTGGCGACCCAGCCACCGAAGGCGCCCACCCCGGCCAGCCACAGCCCGGTCCGGGCCCAGAAGGGGTCGTCGGTGTAGAGATAGCCGAGATCGCTGGCCACCAGCGCTATCAGCATCGCCACCGGAAAGTGAATCAAGACCGGGTGCAATGGGTGCCCGGCGATGGCGGCGTGGCTTCTGATGGTGTGATGCACCGTACCCCGCGGTGTTCGGGTCGCGCGCTGACGTGTCCTGGCCATGGAGCCTCCCCGGATCGTGACAATCGCTCTCTTCGCATTCAAGGTGCCGGCCGAGCCGTGGTCAAGTCGATTCGCCAACGCCCGCTGGCCTGGGCCGCGCCCCTGGGGCTCGGTTTGGCCGGCTGCGCCGGCGATACCTCGATCCTCGACCCCGCGGGGCCGGCGGCCCGCGACGTGGCCCTGGTGTGGTGGGGCATGCTGGCCTTCTTCACCCTGGTCTTCGTGGCACTGGTGGTGCTGTGGCTCTACACCTTCCGTGGCGGCAGTCGCCCCGAACGTAGTGCCGAGGACGAACGCCGCATTGGCCGACACTGGATACTGGGCGGCGGGATCCTGCTGCCCGGGGTAACCATCGTGGTCTTGCTCGCCTGGGGCGTTCCGGCGGGGCAGCACATGCTGCCGCTGCCCATCGGAAAGCCGCCGATGGTGATCGAGGTGGTCGGCCATCAGTGGTGGTGGGAGGTGCGCTACCCCGATGCCGAGGGGGGAGAGGTGGTCACCGCCAACCAGCTGGTGATGCCGGTGGGCGAGCCGGTGGATTTCCATGTCACGGGGGCGGATGTGATCCACGCCTTCTGGATTCCCCGGCTCGGCGGCAAGATCGATATGATTCCCGGGCGTATCAACCGCATCCGGCTGGAAGCCGAGGTGCCCGGTGTGTTCGGCGCCCAGTGTGCCGAGTTCTGCGGTGCCCAGCATGCCAATATGCGCCTGCATGTGGAGGCCATGCCGCGGGAAGAGGTCGAGGCCTGGCTGGCGGCGCGGCGGCCTGAGCCGGCGCCGACACCGGAGCATGCCGAGGCGCGGGAACACTTCCGTGAGCACTGCGCCGATTGCCATCGTGTCGCCGGTGTCAGCGAGGGTGACGTGGGACCCGACCTCAGCGATATCGGGGTCCGGGCGACCCTGGGGGCCGGGGTGATGGCCATGCAGGAGGGCGCCATCGCCGACTGGCTGCGCCACCATCAGGCATATAAGCCCGGCAATCGCATGCCCGCCCATGATGACATCGACGCCGAGACCCTAGAGGCGATCGGCGCCTGGCTGGAGACCCTTCAACCATGAGCGAGACCTCCACGCCCCGTCGCGACCCCGAGGAACTGCATCGAACCCTGGATGAGGTCTGGGCCAACCCGCGGGGTTTCCGGGCGCTGACCGTCGTCAACCATACCACCCTCGGCCTGCGCTTCATGATCACCGGCCTGGTGTTTTTCCTG
This sequence comes from Billgrantia campisalis, assembly GCF_022341425.1. Lineage (GTDB taxonomy): Bacteria > Pseudomonadota > Gammaproteobacteria > Pseudomonadales > Halomonadaceae > Halomonas > Halomonas campisalis. Next base: position 110,108 of record NZ_JABFUC010000014.1, read on the forward strand.
ATCGGCGGGGTGCTGGCGATGCTGATACGCGCCCAGCTGGCGCTGCCGGATCAGGACTTCCTCTCGCCGGATCTCTACAACCAGGTCATGACCATGCACGGCACGGTGATGATGTTCCTGTTCGCCATCCCCATGCTCGAGGGGCTGGCGATCTACATGGTCCCCAAGATGATCGGCGCCCGCGATCTGGTCTGCCCACGACTCACCGCCTTCGGCTACTTCTGCTACCTGTTCGGCGGGATCATCATCATCTCCAGTCTGCTGCTGGAGATCGCCCCGGAAAGCGGCTGGTTCCTCTACACCCCGCTGAGTTCCAGCGAGTTTTCGCCGGGTCCGGGGTCCGATTTCTGGCTGCTGGGGGTCACCTTCGTGGAGATCTCGGCCATGGCCGCGGGGGTGGAACTGGTGGTGGGGATCCTGCGCACCCGCACCCAGGGCATGTCGCTGACCCGGATGCCGCTGTTTGTCTGGTACATCCTGGTCATGGCATTCATGATCGTGATGGGCTTCCCGCCGCTGATCCTGGCCAGCATCCTGCTGGAGCTGGAGCGCGCCGTGGGTATGCCCTTCTTCGTGGTGGAAGCCGGTGGCGACCCGGTGCTCTGGCAGCATCTATTCTGGTTGTTCGGCCACCCCGATGTCTACATCATCTTCCTGCCTGCGGCGGGGATCGTCTCGACGCTGATTCCGGTGTTCGCCGGGCGTCCCATCGTCGGCTACAGCTGGGTGGTGGCCGCCGTCATTCTCACCGGCTTCGTCAGTTTCGGGCTCTGGGTGCACCATATGTTCACGGTGGGCATTCCGCAGCTGGCCCAGACCTTCTTCTCGGCCGCCAGCATGCTGGTCGCGATTCCCACCGCCATTCAGATATTCGCCTGGCTGGCCACCCTATGGCTGGGCAAGCCGCGCATGACTTTGCCCATGCTGTGGATCCTGGGCTTTCTGATCATCTTCGTTATTGGTGGGCTGACCGGTGTCATGCTGGCCCTGGTGCCCTTCAACTGGCAGGTCCACGACACCCATTTCGTGGTCGCGCATCTGCACTATGTGGTAGTGGGTGGCATGCTGTTTCCGCTGGTCGCCGGTGCCTACTACTGGATGCCGCTGCTCTCCGGACGGCTGCCCTCCGAACGCCTGGGGCGCTGGGGCTTCTGGCTGACCTTCCTCGGCTTCAACCTGACCTTCCTGGTCATGCACTGGACGGGGCTCTTGGGCATGCCGAGGCGGGTCTACACCTATGACACGACCATGGGCTGGGATCTCTTCAATCTGATCTCCTCGGTGGGTGGCTTCATCCTGTCGGTGGGCATTGCCATGGTGATCGTGGATTTCGCGCTGCATTTCCGCTTCGGTCGCCGGTCACCCCGCAATCCCTGGCACGCCGATACCCTGGAGTGGGCCAATACCATGCCACCGACGAATTACAACCTGGTCAGCCTGCCGGCGGTCCACAGCCGCCATCCCCTCTGGGACGACCCGGATCTGCCGCGCAGCACCTCCGCCGGCGAGCATGGCCTGGCAGGGACGACATTCGGTCGGCGCGAGATGTGGGGCAGCGATCCCCTGACCGGCCAGGTCCGCGAGGTGGTCCATGTCCCCACCAACAGCTGGTGGCCGGTAAGCGCGGCGGCTGCCCTGGCGGTGGTCTGCGTGAGCCTGCTGGCGCGTGTCTATGTGGTGGCCGGGCTGGCCACCCTGGTCGCGGTGGTGGTGCTGCTGTACTGGTCCTGGGAGAACGGTGCCCACCCCCGGGCCTCGGCGAGTGACGAGGTGGCCCCCGGCGATCCCCCGCTTCACTCGCGCACCCTGGACGGCCCGGGGCGCTGGGGCATGGGGATTGGGCTGCTGGCCAACGGCGCGCTCTTCCTCTCGCTGCTGTTCGGCTGGTTCTATCTCTGGACCGTCTCGCCGCAGTGGCAGATGCCCGACGCCTCGCCGCTGTCGCTGCCGCTGCTGCTGGCCGGCGGAGTCGTGCTCACCGCCGCGGCCCTGTGGTTGGAGCGGCTGGTGCGCGGCCTGCGCCGTGGCCATGACCGGGGCCTGGCGTTCGGCCTGTACGGCACGGCCGCCCTCGGCGCGCTGCAGCTGGTGCTGCTTGTGGTCCTGCTGCGCCAGGCGGAGCTGGCCCCCACCGCCAGTGCCCATGATGCCGTGGTGACGGTGGCGCTGATCTACGGGCTGATTCACTCCGGGCTGGCGACGGTACTGGTGCTGCTGCAGGGGCGGCGGGTCGGCTATGGCTACGTCAGCGCCCGGCTGCCCTACGAGCCGCTGGTGGTGGTGCAGCTGTGGCGCTATCACCTGGGCGTCTACTGGGTGCTGGTGGCCGCCTTCTGGTTGCTGCCGACGCTGATGGGAGGAAGCGCATGATGGCTCGCCTGCCCCTGACGCACCCGTTGCACCTGGTCATTGGCATGATCCTCTGGAGCCTGTGGTTCGTGGCCTTCTATGGTGGGCTCTCGGTGGCCTGTGCCGTGGCGCCGCCGGACCCGTTGCAGGGTGCCTTCACCGCCATCAATGCCGGTCTGGCACTGCTGACCCTGGCGACTGTCGGCCTGCTGGCCTGGCTGGCCTGGCGGGCCTGGCAGGCCGCCAGAGCCGCCCGGGGGCGGGCGCGCTATCTGGCAAGACTCTCCGCCGGACTCTACATCTTCGCTGCCATAGGGGCCCTCTACATGGGGCTGCCGGTCGTTGCCTTGTCGCCATGTGTGTGAAGCCGCGGGCCGGCGAGGCGACGCCGGCCGAAGTGCTCCATTCGGTGCAGGGGCTGTGGTGCACCAGCTGCGCCTTGGCCGTCGAGGCCCAACTGGTACGTCTGCCCGGTGTTCACTCGGCAAGCCTGCACTACCCCAGTGCCACCCTGCTGGTCAGCGGTGAGCCGAAGGCACTGGAGGAAGGGCGGCTGGCCGCGGCGGTGGCGCGGCTGGGTTACCGCCTGGCGCCGCCGGAAGCGGCGCGGGACGCCGCGGTGCGCCTGGAGGCGGAGAGCCGCTACCTGAGCCTGCGGCTGCTGGTGGCGGCGGTTTTCGGCATGTGGACCATGCTGGCCTCGCTGCTGATCTACGCCGGTGCGCTGCCCGACGCCGGCCTGGAGGGGGTGATGGCCTGGGCATCCGGGGCCTTTGCGGTGCCGGTGGTGACCTATGCCGGCTGGCCCTTCTATCGTGCTGCATGGCGTACCCTGCGGGCGCGTCGACCCGGCATGGATGCGCTGGTGTCGCTGGGGGCCCTGGGCGCCGTCGGTGTCTCGCTGTGGCTGCTGGGGCGCGGCTCGTCGGAGGTCTATTTCGATACCGCGGTGATGCTGATCGGCCTGCTGCTGGTGGGCCGCCTGGTGGAGACCCTGTGTCGCCACCGCGGGCTGCGCGCCCTGCAGGCGCTGCATATGCCGCCGGACGAGGTCAGCCGCTGGTCGCAGGGCCGCTGGCAAAGCTGTGCCCTGGAGGAGGTGCATCGCGGCGATCGGCTGCGGGTGGCCACCGGCGAGTCGATCCCCCTGGACGGCACCCTGGAGACGGCTGAGGCGCGACTCGATACGGCGCCGCTCACCGGCGAGAGTGCTCCGCGGCGCTGCCTGTCCGGCGAGGGGCTGGCCGCGGGCTGTCGCAACCTGGGGCCGGCGCTCGAGATGAGCGTCACCGCCGTGGCCGGCGAGTGCCGGCTCGACCGGCTGCGCGAGCAGATGTGGTGGCAGCAGGCTCGCAAGGGTGAGCTGGCGCGTCTCGCCGACCGCTTCGCCGCCTGGCTGAGTCCCCTGGCGGTGGTCCTTGCCGTGCTGACTCTGGCGGCGACCTGGCTGGCTGGGGTGCCGGCGGAGGAAGCCATGGTGCGCGCCCTGTCGGTGCTGGTGGTGGCCTGCCCCTGTGCGGTGGGGCTGGCGATTCCCCTGGCCGGGCTGGCCGGCAGCGGTCGCGCGCTGGGCCGGGGCGTGGTCTTTCGCGACCCCGCCGCCTTCGAGACCCTGGCCCGGGTACGCTCGGCCGCCTTCGACAAGACCGGCACCCTGACCGCGGGGGAGCCCGTCGTCACCCAGCTGAGACCGGCGCCGGGTGTCGAGGGCCAGCGGCTGCTGGCGCTGGCCGCGCTGGCCGCCCGCGGCAGCGACCACCCGCTGGGTCGCGCCCTGCGCCGTGAGGCGCATGATCGGGGCGTGAGCGAGAGCGGGGAGGTGGACCAGCGGCAGGAGATCGCCGGCCGCGGTCGCCGGGTGCGACTGGCCGACGGCCGCGAGCTGTGCCTCGGCAGCCGGGCCTGGCTGGCCCAGCGAGGGATCGCCGTGCCGGAGGGCGATGCCGGCGTCGACAGCGAGGTGGCCCTGGCCTGTGACGGCCGCTGGCTGGGCAGCGTCTTGTTGGGCGAGGCGGCGCTGCCCGGCACCGCCGAGACGCTGGCGCGACTGCGCCAGGGCGGTCTGACCCTGGCGCTGATCAGCGGCGACCGTCCACCGGCGGTGCGGCGGCTGGGTCGGGCGGTGGGGCTGCGGGAGGCGGAATGCTTTCCCGGCCGCAGCCCCGAGGCCAAGGCGGCGCTGATTGCCGCGCTCCCCCAGCCGTCGCTCTACGTGGGCGATGGGCTCAATGATGCCCTCGGCCTGGCCACGGCCAGCGTCGGCGTGGCGCCGCTGGGCGCCAGCTCGGCGGCGCGGGAGGGTGGGGCGGTGGTGCTGCTGCGCCCGGGCATCGGCGGCGTCGAGGAGGCCTGGGACCTGGCCCGGCGCACCCGGCGGGTGATGCGCCAGAACCTGGTGCTCTCGGCGCTCTACAATGCCCTGGCGCTGGGCCTGGCGGTGAGCATGGCGATCCCGCCGCTGGTGGCGGTACTGGCCATGGTGGCCAGCTCGCTGAGCGTAATGGGCAATGCCGCGCGGCTGGCCTGGAGCCAGCCCCCGGTCACTGGCGGCGGGGAAGTCCACGGCCAGCAGGCCCACCGCTGGCGCCTGGCCGGTGGCGCCGAGAGTCGTCGCCCGAAGTCGTCCTGACCGTTGGCAGGGAAATCCGTAGTGGCGAAGCGCAGGGGGGCGGAGACAAGCCGAAGGGGAGGTCCTGCGCCAGGGGTGAGAAGCACTGCTTCGAACGGGCTGGCCATGGATGGCCAGCACCGGTCCTGCAAGCGGAGCAGGACGCGAGAGCGAAGCAGGGCGCCGGTAGCGCCCAGGGATGGGTTTACAGCGCCTCCCCGCAGGCTTGTCGACGGTATAGTTCCGAGCGCCTATGATGGGCGCCGTTTTCGAGCCAACGCAGGATGCCCCCATGCTCATCGAGACCATTGCGCGCCTTCGCCCTGTCGACAAGTCGATCGTCCCCCAGGTCGTCGACCACCTCAATCGCCTGACCAAGCCGCCGGGCAGCCTGGGCCAGCTGGAGTCGCTGGCCGTCAACCTGGCCACCGTGACCGGCGAGCCCTTCCCGCGCGTCTCGCCTCCCGGCGTGCTGGTGTTCGCCGCCGACCATGGCGTGGCCGCCGAGGGGGTCTCGGCGTTCCCTCAGTCGGTGACCGCCCAGATGGTGGCCAACTTCGTGGCCGGCGGGGCGGCGATCAATGTGTTTGCCCAGGGCATCGGAGCGCGGCTAGAGGTCATCGACGTGGGGGTGGCCGAGGCGCTGCCCGCCGACGGCGTGGTGAACGAAAAGGTGCGCCTCGGCACGGCCAACTTTACCGAGCGGGACGCCATGAGCGCCGGCGAGGCCGAGCGGGCCATCGAGGCGGGGATTCGCGCCGCCGAGCGGGCCGTCGATGCCGGCTGCCGCTGCCTGGTGGTCGGGGAGATGGGCATCGCCAACACCACGACGAGCAGCGCGCTGCTGGCGGTGCTGACCGGCAAGCCCGTGGCCAGCCTGACCGGGCAAGGCACGGGGATCGCGGAGGAGCGTCTGGCCCACAAGCGGACGGTCATCGAGCGGGCCATTGCCGCCCGGGCGCCGGCCCCGGATAACCCCCTGGAGGTGCTGGCCAAGCTGGGCGGCCTGGAGATCGCCGCCATGGTCGGCGCCTATCTGGGCGGTGCGGCGCGGCGGGTGCCACTGCTGGTGGACGGTTTCATCGCCACCACGGCGGCGCTGCTCGCCTGTCGACTCAGCCCGGCGGTGCGCGACTACCTGATCTTTGGCCACCGCTCCCGGGAGCCGGGACACGCCCACGCCCTGGCCGCCCTTGGGGCTCACCCGCTGCTCGACCTGGAGCTGCGCCTGGGCGAGGGCACCGGTGCGGCCCTGGCATTTCCGCTGCTGGAGGCGGCCAGTCGCATGCTGGCCGATATGGCCACTTTCGAGGCGGCCGGCGTCGACACCGGCGAGTCGGACTGAGCGGCATGGCCGAACCGCTCTCCCTGGCGCTGCTGGGCCTGGTGTCGGCGGCCATCCTGCTCGATCTGCTGATCGGCGACCCGCGGTGCTTGCCGCATCCTGTAGTGGGCATGGGCCGGCTGATCGCCGTGCTGGAGCGGGCCTGGAATCACGGCTCTCCCCGGGCGCGGCGACTCAAGGGCCTCCTGCTGACGGCGCTGGTGGTGGCCGGGGTCTTCCTGCTCGCCTGGCTGGTGCTCAGGGGACTCGCCTGGATTCATCCTGCGCTGGCGCTTGTCGCCGAGCTGTGGCTGCTGGCCACCACTCTGGCCATCAAGGGGCTGCGCGATGCCGCCCTGGCGGTGGCCGTGCCGCTGGCGCGGGGCGATCTCACCGAGGCGCGCCTGGCCCTGGGACAGGTGGTGGGGCGCGATACCGCCACCCTCGACGAGGCCGAGATCACCCGCGGGGCGGTGGAGAGCGTGGCCGAGAACAGCGTGGACGGCATCACCGCGCCGCTGTTCTGGGCCCTGCTCGGCGGGGCGCCGTTGGCGCTGGCCTACAAGGCGGTCAACACCCTCGACTCCATGGTTGGCTATCGCAATGCGCGCTATGCCGACTTCGGCTATGCCTCGGCCCGGCTCGATGACCTGGCCAACTGGCTGCCGGCCCGGCTCACCGCCCTGGCGATGTGGCTGGGTGCGCTGGCCCTGCCCGCCGCCCGCTGCCGGGGCGCCCTGGCCAGCGTGGTTCGCGAGGTGCCGCGCCATGCCAGCCCCAACAGCGGCTGGCCGGAGGCGATGATGGCGCGCCTGCTGGGCGTTCGGCTCGGGGGCACCAATCACTACGCCGGCGTTCCCTCCCACCGCGCCACCCTGGGGGAACCGCTCGAGGCCCTGGGGGTGACCCATATTGATCGGGCGATTCGCCATATGCACGCCGGCTGGCTGCTTTTCCTGCTGATGATGGCCGGCCTGGTGCTGCTCGGGGAGCTGCTGCGATGAGCAAGGCATCTGCGGAACGAGACTCTGCGATGAACGAGACTGCGCCCTGGCCAGCCCACGGCGGCCAGGCCGACGCGCTGCTGGCGCGCTATGGGCTGCCCGCCGATCACCCGCTGGTCGACTTCAGCGCCAATCTCAATCCGCTGGGGCCACCGGCCTGGGTGCCGGCTCGGCTCGCGGAGCTGGCCGCGGGCCTCGCCCGCTACCCGGCGCCGGACTACGCCGAGGCCCGGGCCGCCATCGCCCGCCGCGAGGGCGTCGGCGTCGACCAGGTGCTGCTCACCAACGGCGGGGCCGAGGCGATCTTCCTGGTGGCGGCGGCTAGCGCCGGCAGGCGCGCGGCGATCGTCCAGCCCACCTTCACCGAGTACGCCCGGGCCTGCCGCGCCTGCGGCCTGGCCGTCGACGCTATCTCCCTGGCGCCACCCGACTTCGCGCTCGACCCGGAGCGAGTGGCGGCGCAGCTGGGTGGCTGTGGGCTGCTGTTCCTGTGCCGACCCAACAACCCCACCGGCACCCTGGTGCCCCGCGAGGCCGTCGAGCGGCTGCTGGCGCTGACCGAACCGCTCGGCTGCCGAGTCGTGATCGACGAGGCCTTCATCGATTTCGTCGTGGAGGGCGACGAGCGCTTGACGCCGCTGCTGGGGCGTTTTCCCCATCTGCTGCTGCTGCGCTCGCTGACCAAGTGCTACACCCTGCCGGGCCTGCGGCTGGGCTATCTGTTGGCCGACTCGCAAACCGTGCGGCGGGTCGGGGCGCACCAGCCGCCCTGGAGCGTCAACCACCTGGCCGCCGAACTGGTGGCACCGCTGCTCGACGATGGCGAGTTCATGGCGCGCATGCGCACCTGGCTGCTGGAGGAGCGCCCCCGGCTTGCACTCGGTCTCGCCCGGCGGGGACTCCGGGTCGTGCCCAGCCGCGCCAACTTCTTTCTGGTGAGACCCGCTTTGGGGCCCGAAAGGCTGACAGGACAATCGCCTAGACACACAATGCCAGAGCCGAGGGCAGGTCGAAGAGGAGGTCATTTGCCAGGGATGGCAAATGTAGCGCCCATGGAGGGGTTCACAGCGCCTCCTCGAAGACCTGTCGACGGCTCAACTCGGGTGACAGGGCCAGCGGCAATGGCTCTGGTGTCGACGGATGCGCTCTTCGAGCGGCTGCTGCGCTGCGGGATACTCGTCCGCCACACCCACAACTTCGCCGGGCTCGACGGCGGCTGGCTGCGCCTGGCGCTGCGCGACCGGGCCGACAACGACCGCCTGCTGGCGGCGCTGAGCAAAGAGGGCGAGGCATGATCGCCTTCGTCAGCGGCGGGGCGCGCTCGGGCAAGAGCGAGGTGGCCGAGCGGCTGGCCCACGAGCGGCGGGAGCTCCGCGGCGGCGCGCTCTACTACCTGGCCACCGCCCGTGCCAGCGACGGCGAGATGGCCGCCCGAATCGCTCGCCATCGCCGCGCGCGGGGCGAGGGCTGGCTCACTCGGGAGGCCTCCCTGGCGCTGGGCGAGGCCCTGGAGGGCGTGCCGGACGGTGCCAGCGTGCTGCTCGACTGCCTGACACTATGGGCCAGTCGCGCCATCTTTGAAGCCGCCTTCAGCGAGCGCCAGGCCCACGAGCAGTTCACGGCCCTGCTGGCCGAGGCCCGCGCCCGATGCATCGACCTGGTGGTGGTCTCCAACGACCTCAACGAGGACCTGCCGCCCCGGGACGCCGAGACCTGGCGCTACCTGGCCTTCCTGCAGCGCCTGCATCGCCACCTCGCCAACGAGGCCGAACGGGTGATCGAGGTGGTGTCCGGCATGCCCATTGAATGGAAAGTGACGACTTACCAGGAGCCGACGAGATGAGAGGGTGTTTACAAAACAGGCGAATGAAGGCAAGACGAGGCAAAAATTGGCGAAATAGTGTCCCCTCTTAAGATAATTCCATGGAGCGCCGTAAGATAAATGCGAAACTTCGCGGGAGGACACGGTATATCATGGGATAGAAAATGGAATGGTGGTTTCAGTTTGCGAGATAGAATGTGGGGCCGCAGATAGCTCCTCAATCTCTCCAGCGGCGCTTGAGCGCTTGCCACTTCACCGAGCAACAGGCTCGGAGCCAGATCCAACCTCCCCAGGCGAAGACTGCCGCGAAGCCACACACGGCCACGGCGTCCAGGAAGCCGAGCGAGGTTCGGCTGCTTGTCCAGGCAGCAATGCCAACCATCGTGCCAAGGCCATAGATTGAACTCAGCACCAGGCGTTCACGATCCTTGCGTTCACGCTCGACGGCGATAGCACGCTCCAGGGCGTAGTCGTAACCGCACTTCCCGCACTGAGCGGCATTCACAGCCACGCCGTGCCAGCCACAGGCCTTGCAGTTCTGGAGATAGGGGCTATCGACCGGCGGTACGTGCTCCTGAACCTGGTTGTAGAAGTCACGCCCCGCTACTTGATTGTCGCTTCCGCCGATCTCCTGGGCCACCTGGGGCTGCTGTTTATCCGATGTCACCGCTTGCCCCCGCGACCGCCCTTATGATCTCCGTGGTTTTGGAAGTCGCGGCCTGCTACCTGGTTGCCACTGCCAAAAATACTCTGATGAGCGCTATGGGCAAGCCGTGACGATTGCCGTTCTTCTTCGCTCGTTGCTTCTTCCAGGCCGCGCTCTTCGGCACTCGCCTGGTTCTCTAGCCTCTGAGCCAGGCCTTCAAATTCGTCGACGACCGCCTTTGGCATCTCTGGATGCTGTCTCACGAAATGTCGCAGCTGCTGCGCCTCCGACTTCAAAGTTACTAGGTTCAATAGCTTAACAACGCCGCGGATAGCCTTAGCGCGAGAACCTTGGTCATCGATATGGGCAAACTGGTTGTAGATGTATATGGCCTGGCCAAGGAGTAGATCCCCCTCCAAGTGCCTGAGCTGGCAGTCTTCAGAGCGAAGAGCTGCCCACACCTCTCGGAATCGCCCCTCATTGATCTCAGGCGCGGAAGCGTCCTGGTGTGAATCTGGCGGTGTTCCCCCCTTCACGCCAGTCAGCAGCCATGTGACATCAACGTCATGCTGGTTGATCAGGGCGCAGAGTAGCTCCTTTGAGACGGCACGCTGCCCCCTCTCATAATTTTGGTAGGTCCTCAAGGACACGTTCAAAGAATCCGCAAAGGCCTGCTGCGACAGCTTCTCGCGCTCTCGTAGTTCCTTCAGGCGCGCACCAACCTCAAGATCCTCATTCGTGCTTGACATGAGTACGTATGTTCTCCATATTATGAACGAACGTGCTGCATAGTTCTTATTTGATACAACTAATTGTGAGGTATCCCAAGATGAACGGCAATGACGTGAAGCCCGGTCCGGAGCTGTATCAGCAGGTGCGCGGCGGGTTCATCGCCAGAGGCACCACCTTGGCGGCCTGGTGTCGTGAGCATGGCCACAACCCTACCAATGCCAGGTCTGCCCTAGTGGGCGCTTGGAACGGTCCCAAGGGGCGTGCGCTGCGGCATCGGCTTGCTGAGGATTCCGGCGTCATTCGAGCCCCCCGGTCAGTGGCATTGGCATAGCTAAACGTTAAACGGTCCCCAGGCGGGGTAGTAGGGGCACCAGCCGCCTTTGTTTGGACGGCACGGTTGAGGGGATAGGGCAATGACCAGGCGTAGTTGGAAGTACCGGCAACCCGGCTCGCTGCGGCAGGCGATGGAGTGGAACCTGGAGTATGCGCGGGTGAAACACCAGCGTTCCGTGGATCGCGTCGCCGACCTTATGGGCTTGTCCAGCAAGTGGTCGCTGTACAAATGGATGGAGTCGGGGCGCATGCCGGCAATTTTGATCCGGCCTTTCGAGCAGGCCTGCGGGATCGACTTCATTACGCGCTATATCGGCCACTCAAGCCACAAGCTGCTGATCGATATCCCGACCGGCAAGCGTGGCAACGGCGCTGACATCAACGCGCTGCAATTAAGTTTCACCGAGGCAGTGGGCCTGCTGCTGCGCTACTACGACGGCCAAGCTGAGGCTGAGGACACCCTGGGCGCGCTGTATACCACCATGGAGCAGCTGGCCTGGCACCAGGGGACGATCGAGCGGCACCGCCAGCCGGGGTTCGAATTTGGCGCTGATATGGGAGGTGACGAGTGATGCTGAACACGCCAGAACTGAAAAGGCGGCGTAACCGGGTGCTGGGCGCCATCGACAAACTTTCGGTCGTTGATGCGTTGGCGGTGATGGGCGAGGCCATACGAGAGCTGGCGATGCAGGAGTCGGTAGGCCAGTCCGCAGCGGCCAATGATGCTGAACCTTCCAGCGCTGATTTAATCCTCGGGGGCGAGTTCAGTCGCTTCAAGATCGATCACGATCCCGAGGTGAGGGACTTCATCTATGGGTTGCGCGGCATGCGCTCGGTCCCCCAGATCGCGGCGCTGGCCAAGGAGAAGTTCGGAGACAGGGCCCCAAGCAAGATGGCGCTGTACCGCTACTTCAACAGCCTAAAGTATCGCCGGGGCACAAGGGAGCAACAGCATGACTGAACCAACGAACGTGAGGGCTATGGCCGGCAAGTCGCCACAGCTGCTCGTGACCCAGGTGGAAGCGGCGCTGGTGGCGGCATCAGAGCAGATCGGGGGCATCGCCGAGATGGCGCACTGGGCTGTCGCTGGCCTGGCGGTCCGGGTCGAGCGGAGGGGCAAAGCGGTCTCCGAGCTAACCGTGGGCGAACTGCTCGCGATGCTCGACGACCAGCGTCAGCGGCATCACCGAGTCTTTGGGGGCGAGCCTCATGAGTAAGGAGATGAATCAATCAGTCAGCAAGGCGATGACTTTGTTCGAGGCGCTGCTGGCTGACGGCTTCAAAGGCAAGCGCCTGGGGGAGATCGCAGTAGCGGTCGAGGTATCAACTACCACGGCCTGGCGGTTGCTCAAGACCCTGGAAGCCCACGGTTGGGTGGTCGAGGTGCCGGTACCGGGCTCCAAGGGCATGCATTGGAAGGTGTCCTCCCAACTGGTCACGGTGGCACACGCCTACCAGCGGGATGCACTGCGCCGGATCCAAGGCGTTCAGCAGGAATATCGAAACGTGACAGGAGAGGAACTCAACCATGGATAACCACAAGCGTATTGCCACAGGGATGGCTGCCTTCCCACTGCAAACCGGCCAGCAACGTGGCCGCCTGAGCGACGCCGAGCTGGCTGTGTGCCGTGAGATGGGTCTGAGCCCCGAAGAGTTCTGCCAGGCCAATCCCGTTGAGCCCACTCAGGCTGACCGGAGCCTGAACGATGTGGAGCTGGCCGTTTGCAAGGCCATGGGGCTGAGCTCCGAGGCCTACCGACAGGCGAACCCGGAGGATGACTCTCCCCAGGAGATCGAGGCGCTGATTGCCGAGGGACTGCGGGATGGCCGGATCGCTGGCCCGGCAACCGCTACGTGGCTGCGTCAGCAAGGCGTAGCAGCCTGCCGCTCCCACCTTACCAGGGTGCCCGGCACTGAGGCGCTGAAGCACGGTATCAGCGATGCCGAGTTGGCGGTGTGCCGCCGCATGGGACTGAGCCCAGCAGCGTACCGTCGCGCCAATTCGAACAACGAGTGAAGGAGACCTGGCATGGATGGTCGCAACCCTGATATCACACTCAACCAGCTCCGCGATCAGCTGGAGCAGGTTGACGTGGCTGAACGGCAGCTGGAGGAGCGCGCCTTGATCGAAGGCGCCGAGAAGGCCGGGCTGGCGCGTTATACCGAAGCTCGGGATGAGGCCAACCAACTTCTTGGTGAGGCTCGCGCCATGAACGCGGTCGCAAAACTGACAACCGTCGTCACTTTGAAAACCCTGGCCAAGGTGAAAAAAACCCAAGTATATAAGGAGCTTAAAGGGAAATCAGGCATTGACTCCCAAGGTAATAAAATCGACGACGTCGGCACTTGGGAGGGCTATTGCCGGGCAATAGGACGCTCTAAATCATCCGTAGATACTGACCTGAAGAACTTGGAGGTCTTCGGCGAGGAAGCTCTGGAAAGCCTCAGGGCCATCGGCGCCGGCTACCGCGAACTGCGCAAACTTCGCCAGTTACCCGATGAGCAGCGTGAGCTGATCATCCAGGGCGAGGCGGTGCAGGCCGGAGACAAGGAAACCCTGGTCGAGCTGATCGAGGACATGGCGGCCAGGCATGCCAAGGAGAAAGAGTCGCTGCAGCAGAAGGCTGACGAAAGCCGGCAAGAGCTCGAGGCGTCGCGCCGGGTTACTCAGGACAAGTCGAGCAGGATCGCTGAGCTTGAGGAGCAGCTGCATCGCCGCCAACACCTGACGCCCGACCAGCGTGCACAGGAGCTTTCAGGGCGCCTGGAGGCCGAAGGGTTCAAGGCTCGCAGTCTACTGCTGCCGCTACGCTCAGTGATGGTCGAGATCCTCGACTGGGAAGAGGCACCCCGCGAGCTGAAACACGCTTGCGCCCAGCAGCTGGCCCGACTGCGCATTGAGCTGGATGAGCTGCAGATTGAGCTGGGGCTGGAGACGGTCGATCTGGACGTCGACGACAGCTGGATGCAGGAGGTCGAGCCGTCATGACCACATTCAGCGCCGACGAACTCCGCCATTTCGACCGTGTTGCCCAGGAGCTTCGCGAGGCGCCACGCGGCCAGAAAGGCCAGATCGTGGCGCGGGCGGCTCAGTTTCTGAGCTGCTCTAAGGACCGGATCTATCGCGGCCTGAAGGCCAGCGGCTGGGACGCGCAGCGGCAACGCCGGCGTGACCGTGGTGCCAGTCAGGTCAGCCGCGAAGAGGCCACAGTCGTGGCTAACATCATGCGTCAGAGCACTCGCGACACCGGCAAGCGGCTGTTGTCGGGCGAGGATGCCCTGGAGATGGCTCGGGCGAACCCTGCCAGCGGCGTCACCTCTCAGGCTTCGGTAGACACCTTTTTTCGGAAGATGCGGGAATATGGTGTACACCCGGACCAGGTGAGCCGGGCCACGCCGTACACCCAGATGCGCAGCCAGTACCCCAACCACGTGCATCAGTTCGACGTCTCGGTCTGCGTTCTCTACTACCTGGACAAGGGCGGCCTGGCGGTGATGGACGAGAAGCGGTTCTACAAGAACAAGCCGCAGAACGCCGCCAAGGTGGCCAAGCAGCGGGTGCTGCGATACCTGATCACCGACCACTACAGCGGGACTTTCTACGTTGAGTATTTCCAGGCCGCTGGCGAAGACCAGGAGACACTGTTCGAGTTTCTGATGCGCGCCTGGGCGAAGCGCGACCACCCGCACGATCCCTTCCACGGTGTGCCAAAGATGATGGTATGGGATGCCGGCAGCGCCAACCAGTCGCACCTGATCCGCAACCTGCTGGACCAGCTTCAGGTGACGCACTGGGCGCATACGCCGGGCCAGCCGCGCAGCAAGGGGCAAGTCGAACGTACCCACGACCTGGTCGAGCGTAGCTTCGAGGGACGCTTGTCACTGATGACGGTGGAGAGCCTGGAAGCACTGAATACCGCGGCCCATAAATGGATGCGCCGTTTCAGCGCCACCAAGGTCCACACCCGCACCCGTAGCACGCGCTATGGCCTATGGCAGACCATCAGGCCCGAGCAGCTGCGACTGTGCCCGCCGCGGGAGCTGTGCGAGCAGCTGCTGCGCACCAAGCCCGAGCCGCGCAAGGTGCGGGGTGACCTGACGATCTCCTTCGCCATCAAGGGCTTCGACCCCGCGACTTACTCGGTAGAGGACCTGCCTGGCGTGCGCGTCGGCGAGAACGTGACTGTCACGGTGAACCCCTACCGGGCGCCTAATGTGTTCGTAGCCCTGGAGGAGGATGGCGAGCAGATCGAGTGCCTGCCACTGGAGCGCGATGCTGCGGGCTTCTACCTGGACAGCCCGATTTTCGGCGAGAGCTACGCGAGCAAGCCGGATACCGACGTGGATACCAACCGCAAGGCGATGGACAAGGCGGCCTATGGCGTGGAGACCCAGCAGGAGGTCGACAAGGCGCGGGGCAAGCGGAAGACCCCCTTCAATGGCGAGATCGATCCGATCAGTTACCTGGCAGCCGAGACCTTACCGGCCTTCATGACACGCCGTGGCACGCCTCTGGACGTTGCCAAGGCCGCCGCACCAACCCTGGCACCGCTCTCCCATATCGAGGCGTTGAAGCGGCTAAGGGCCTGGCTTGGGCGGGGCCTCACGCCGGACGAGAGCGACCTGGTGAAAGAGCGGCACCCGGAAGGGGTGCCGGAAGACCAACTCGACGACCTGGCGGCCTGGCTGGCTGATCAGCCCAAGACGCCGAAGGCCGTCGCCCTGGCACGCTAAGCATGGAGGAATCGAAATGCTTGCAACCAAGACTCACCCAGAAATTGAAGGGCAGCCCGAAAACCAGCCGATCAAGGCCAGGAGGCTATTGATGGCGCTCGGCGTGCGGCAGGCCGACCTGTCGAAGCATGTCGTGCTGTCGAGTGGCCGGCACCCTTCCAAGCCCATCATTACCGGCATCCTTGCACGCAATACCTGGCCGGGAAGAACGCCGAGGGGCTTTCTGCAGCAACAGATAGCCGATTACCTGCGCCAGGCGGGTGCCAGTGAAAAGGAGATAACTGTGGCATTTGAGATTGATGACGAGAGCCCCGACCGGGTGCGCCCCATCCGCCAAGATAACGCGCACGCTGGCCGAGGCCCCGCTCCGTTCGCCATTGAAGAGCATCAACTACCGGAGAAAGTTATGTTATCACAGCTGGCCCGCCGTCATTTCGGTCTGTTCCGTGACCCCTTCCTGGACGATATCCAGGGGGCCGAAGACGTGTTCCTGGCGCCCGATCAGCGCTACATCCGCGAGCACATGTACAGCACCGCTAAGCACGGCGGCTTCCTGGCGGTGATCGGTGAGTCCGGTGCCGGCAAGAGCGTGCTGCGCCGTGACCTGATCGATCGCATCCAGCGCGAGGAGCACGCCATCACGCCGATCTTCCCCCGCACCATCGACAAGGAGCGCCTGACCGCCAGTGCCGTCTGCGACGCTATCATCGAGGACATTTCCCAGGAGCGGCCCAAGCGTTCGCTGGAGGCCAAGGCGCGCCAGATCGAGCGGCTGCTGACCGGCTCCAGCCGTGGCGGTACCAGCCATGTGCTGATCATCGAGGAGGCGCATGACCTGACGGTACCCACCCTGAAGTACCTCAAGCGATTCTGGGAGCTCGAGGACGGCTTTCGGCGGCTACTGTCGATCATCCTGATCGGTCAGCCTGAACTGAAAGGTACCCTGGACGAGCGCCGCAATTGGCAAGCCCGCGAGGTAATCCGGCGCATCGAGGTGGCAGAGCTGGCCCCACTGGATGCCCACCTGGAGGGCTATGTGGCGCTTAAGTTCAAGCGGCTGGGAAAGGAGGCTGGTGAGGTGTTCGAGGAAGGCGTCTATGACGCCATGCGCGAACGTCTGACTCTACAGAGCCGCAATAGCCGGGCGCCGATCTCAATGCTCTACCCGCTGGTGGTGAACAACTTCATCGTGAAGTGTATGAACCTGGCCGCCGAGCTCGGCCAGCGCAAGGTCAATGCCGACGTAGTCAAGGGAGCCTGAATGATGACTGTTACAGCCATGAACGACCTGATAAAGCTCGCCGGAGCTTTGGACGAAGCAAACATCGATACCTCCGTTGTCCTTGGAGAGTTGGAGTCCCTCATTGGTGCGATCCTAGAGGCAGGATATCTCGATCACGCCTCAGCGCCAGGGTCGCCTGGCAATCATGTGGTGCGCTTGTTGAGTCTCTGCCAGAAGCAAGCAGCGAGAGCGCTCGAGCTTCATGAGATCAGCGAGAGCCAATGCCGTGGGCTGGTTATGCACCTTTCGGAGGGACTGAAACCTAGCAGGGCCGCGTAGCGCCAAATTCCCCAGGAGGGGCTGTGGGGCGTTTTCTCTCCTGGGGGTCTACCTTGGCTCTTCTGAAAATCGTTAAACGTTTCTGAGCGATTTTAAACAGGGTCTGGAGGATCTCACGCCATGAGGCTCTACCCTTCCAAGCTAAAACTGCTGCATGTGGCCCGTAGACAGCTCGCTATCCCGGATGCCGAGTGGCGGGAGCTGCTCGAGGAGGTGACGGGCTGTCGCAGCTCCACGGAGCTGGATCTCGCCGACTTCGATGCGGTGATGGCCCGCCTCAAGTGGTTGGGCTTCAAGCCGCCCCGTGACACTGCCTATTTCGGCAAACGTGCCGGCATGGCCACGCCACGCCAGATCGCACTGATCCGCCGATTGTGGAGCGAGTACGCCGCAGGCGACGACCCGAATTCTCTTGACCACTGGCTGGAGCACAGCTTCGGTATCACCAGTTTGCGCTTCGCCAACAGCGACACCGCTGGCAAGGCCATTACGGCATTGAAGGCGATGGCGTCGCGCTCCGCGCGCTAACCTGCCCCGCCCCGCCGATCGGCGGGTGCTTCCCTGCTTTGAATATCTATTACGCGTGTCATATCACGACCCCTGCTGCCTTTTGCTGTGATGGAGGTGAAAGGAGGCGCCGCACGTCACATGGTCGCCGCTCCTCAGAGGTTACTTGAGCCATCGCGACAGGAGGCATCATGCCCACCCCACACTCCACCACGACTGCCCACCAGCCGAAGAACGTCCTGGGCAAGGCCCTCTCCAGCCTGATGCCCAAGACCAGGAAGAGCGTCGATTCCATCTCCCAGGCACCGCTCTCGCTGAAAGAACGCCTGGCCTATCGGATCGAGCTCAAGGAGCAACTGGCCAGCACCGAGCTGGAGGCGGGCCGAGTACATGAACGGATCAATCAGCAGTGCATCAAGCAACGCCAGGTCCACGATGAACTGGCCGGCCTGACGGCCAGGGCGGAGAGTAGCTCTAGGGGGAGCTATCCAGGGCTAGAGGGGCAGCTCAAGGCCGCCAAGGCTGAGCTGAGCCGCTTGAAGGAGCGCATCACTACAGATAAGCATCACCGCCAGCAGCTCCACGGCGAGATCGGCGCACTGCGCCAGGGCATCCAGCAGCTCAGCCAAGGGGCGGCTCTCGAGGAAGTGAGGGAGCACCAGAAGGCCTTGCAAGCCGCCGAGGCCGAGATGGTCCGTTTCGAAGCCCTGGTGCGGGATGCGCAGGCGGCGCCCACCCTGGAGCGAACCGACGATGACGCCCTGGATGCCCTGCAGCAGACGCGTGAAGACCTGTTGGCGGATATCGCCACCGGGGAGGCCAAGCCAGAGGAGCTGGCGGCACTGGACGCGGAGATCCAGGAGATCCTGAGCGACAGCGATGGCCACCAGGCCAGCGCGCTGTCCCAGGAGCGCAATAACGCCCAGACCCTGGCGGGTCTAAAGCGCCGACTGTCGGCAGTTCAGGCCCGGCTCGAGGCCCTGAAAGCCCAGACCCCCGAAGTAATCGAGCAACTGCTGATCGCCCGCGCGGAAGCGGCTGCGGAGGAATATCTGGCTCATGCCCAGGCGCTGCAACTCAGCTGTCGCCAGCTCCAGGGCATCGCCGAATTGCTGACGTCGGCGGTTCCGGGCGCCAGTAAGGCACAACTGCTCTCAGGTGGGTGGCCGCTTCTGATGATCCCCACCTTGCCCCTCCAGGCTCTGAGGGAGGCGAATCACACCGACGCCGGACGTGATATAGAGCGACAATTACTCTGGCCGGTGGACGACAACTATTCTGAGTGCGCCAGGCAAAGCCTGGTCATCCGGGAAACCGAGGAGGTGGAAAGGATGAGTTGAAACCCAGTGGGTGAAAGTCCCACCCGGTCAAGGTTAGCCACCAGCCGGTAGCGAGTCTTGCGT
>NZ_JABFUC010000015.1 GCF_022341425.1 Billgrantia campisalis
TCACACCTCTACCTGCTCGGCGGGGAGAGCTACCGGCTGAAGCAGAAGACGCTCAGCTGACGGTCATGGGTGGGTCAATTTTGTTGACCGCTGGTGGGTCATTTCTGATGGCCATTGACACCAGCGAATCCCCCAGCGTCAGTTCGACCCCTCGAGGTGGGGCGCCAAGCGCTCATACTCATCCCTCGGCAGGGCCGCCAGCAGGTGATTCTGACGAGGATCATGCGGCAGGACCATGGCTGATACTCCCGTATCGGTAAGCCAGCCCCGACCCCAGGGTCCGGAAAGTGAGCTTGCCTGATGGTGGTTGACGTGAGGAGGCAGGCGCGCAGGAACCGAAGCCCATGCTATGTACGCCAGCGCACAGAAGCGATCCCGTCACGCCACTACGCTCGTACGCGCCAAGACGCAAGCGGCAGGTCAGGAAATTCCGTCCCACCGGGGCGCCGGAACGGGGAACCGACCCATGGCACTCTTATCGCTCTGCAATGATAGCGCCTGTTTTCACACGAGCGCGAGCGGCACACCGGGCGTGGCGGCGCAGGCTTCACCTCTAGGAGTGGTTGTAGGGGTGGTTTCCCCTAGGCCCAGCCTCGGGGTATCGACCACTATAATAAGGCAGGAATCCCACACCATGAATGATTTGACAGCCCTCACCCTGCTGCCACAGGAGCAGCTCACCCTGGCCAGCTACCATGAGCTCGCCGAGATGCATCGCTACCGCAGAACCGCCCTGTGCTTCTTGCCCACCGCGCGACACGTCAGCCGGCTGATGGCAACGCTGGGCATGGAGTGTGAACAGCGTCTCGAGCGATTGCGCTCGGTGGCCGAGCAGCTGGAGTTGAGCGCCTGCGTCGCCGCCGACCGGCGCCTGCCCCCACCCTCAACGTCCGAGACCGCAAAGCACTTCTTCATCGTCGACGATGCCATGGCCGCCCTGCGGCTCGACCAAACCCTAGACGCCGCCTGCCACTCGCGGCGCTTCTACGACCGGCTCCTGGAAACCAACGCCACCTCCGAGCTCCACCGCATCCTACAGGCATTCGCCAGGCAGAAGCAGGCCGAATGCCAAGTCCTTGCGGAGTTTCGTGCACAGTGGAATGAAGTGGTCCCCGAAAATCGGACCAGGCGCTAAGCTCTGATCAGATCGACCAGGAGTGCCTGATCATGAGCAAGATACGTCGGCACTACAGCAGTGACTTCAAGGCCAAGGTGGCCCTCGCCGCCTTCAAGGGCGACCAGACGACCTCGGAGCTGGCCGCCCGCTTCGAGGTGCCCCCCTTCCATGGATCGCCAGCAGACCCAACGCCTGGAACCGCACCAGCGCACGCCCCACGGTTTCTTCGGTAAGCCCTTCTCGCAGCCCTGAGAGTTTCGAACATAAGTGGCTGTGCAAATATTTTCGCGCAGCATTTTCGGCAGTTCGATTTAAAATCAATAGGTTGCGCGTGTTCCTTGTTGGAGATTCACTGCACAACCACTTAGGGAACCACTGATCAATTCGTCTTTGAGCGGCTGAAGGGCTCAGAGTGGTACAACCACCGCGCCAGCGATCATTGAATTAACCGCACTAAGCGCATCAGCTGCCAAGCTGAAAATTGATCAGCGGTTCCTTAGGAGAGAAGCACTGGCGTTGACAACCACGGTATACCGGGCATAGCCGCCCGGAGTGGCAACCACGCGAGCTCTGGTACACTCGCTCCATGACAGAGGTAGACAGATATCCAATTTAAATGAATCTTTGCCAGTTCGACCAGCAGATTTGCCGTGGGACCACCCGGCTATGAAAATTACCCAACTCAATATCTATCCGGTCAAGTCGCTGGGTGGCATCAGGCTCGACGAAGCCGTGCTCACGGCCGAGGAGCTTGCCTGGAAATCGCCCCAGTGGCTTCGGCAGACGAGCTCTATTCCGGAAAGTATGCCAGCTGCATGAATGAGTCGGGCGGTGTCACCGTCAATATGATGAACTGCACAGTGAGGAAATCCGGACAACCTTCAGTGGCGTTGACAGCACAGCAGGTAGGCGGTTTCCTTCAGGGTTTCATACTCCTCCAGCGACATTATGGTGGCGTGCCGATCATCCGCTCCAGCCATGGATGAAGATGAGCGTCGGTTCGCCACTACCCTGCACTTCGTAGGCAATCGGCACACCGTCCGCTGAGTCGGTCATTCGTGGCCAGTTGACTTCGGCTGCCAGCGCTTGATTGGTAAGCGCCAACAGCAGAATCAGCCCCAAGTAACCCACGCCGTGTAACGCATAGCCCCTCATGACGCTCTCCCTATCATTATTCGTGGCTGGCGAGGTTGCCGCATCGGCGGTGAGCATCAGCCTGGCCGCCGCTCGTTCTCGTCAACCCCTGATCTCGGCGATGACCTCGCCGGTCTCCTCGTCCAGCCCGGTCTCGGTGAAGCCAAGGCTGGCGTAGAAGTCCCGGGCGACCTGGTTGGTTGGTACGTAACAGATCGCAATCCGCTCGAAGGGACCCTTTGCCCGGATCTCGTCCACCACACACCGCATGGCCTTGTGCCCGATGCCTCTTCCTTGTTGATGCCGATCGACCATGAGACGGAAGATATTGTAGGCGGGCGGCCTACCATCGTGGTCGAAGGACTCGTACATCAGAAAGCCGACCACTTCCCCGTCACAATAAATGGCGCGGGGTCGATAGGTCGGATGGACGCTCGACTCGGCAATGGAATACAGGTTGCTCGCGACATAGTCGCGCTGTGATTCCGCGACCTCCAGCGTGATGATGGCGTCGAAGTTCTCCCGCGTGACGTCCTTCAGCTCTACGTACATCGTGATGACTCCAGACGGGATATGATCTGTGTAGTGTGGCATGCCGGGCGCCTCGGCGAATCACCGCTGTCGCGAGCTGAAGCTGCTTCCTACAGCGTCTCTTCCAGGAGCATGGCGAGCCGCTTGTGATGCAGGGCGTCGGCGGTTGCGTCAAAGGAGGGGGCGTCCTTGGCCGTGAAGCCGTGGGCGGCACCCTTGTAGAGCTCCGTGGTGAAGTGTACGCCGGCCTTGGCCAGCGCCTCGTCCATGCGGGCGATCTGCTCGGGGGGCAGCAGTTCGTCCTTGTCGGCGTGGCCGAGATAGACGCGCCCCTCGATGCTGCCGACTACGTGGACTGGGCTGTTCGGGTCGTCGGCCTCCGCCAGCCGGGCCGAGTGGAAACCTGCCGCGGCGGCAATGCGGTCGGGGTGTTCGGCCGCCATGCGCAGCGCGAAGGCGCCGGTCATGCAGTAGCCGACCACGCCGATCTTGCCGTCCGCGAACTCGGCCTCGTTATCGATGCAGCCGAGCAGGGATGCGAAATCGCGGCATTGCGCCTCGGGCGTCAGGTGGCCGGCATACTCGAACAGGGTGGGACGCACGTCCGGATCGCGGAAGGTTTTGCCCGCCGGCACGACGGCGCCTCTCGCATCCCGGTAGTAGACGTTGGGCATCAACACGGCATAGCCGTTGTCGGCGATCTGCTGGGCCTTCTCGTGATAGCAGGGACGCAGGCCGCCGATATCCGTGAACAGCACCACTGCTGGCAGTGGACCTGCGGCGTTCCCGGGCGTGAAGACATGGGCGTCGATGGTGCCGTCGGCGGCGGGAATGTCGATAGCGCGAGACATGGGCGGGCTCCGGGGTGTCGATGGGATCCAAGACGCATCTAACCAGAGACGGGCCCTGTTGACGAGGCTGTTTCTCTTCCGCTCCTGGCCGATTTCTGGCGCTTGTGCCGATCGCCGGTTAGCGTGCCGGCCTGGGGGCGTACAGCCTGCTCTGACAATGCCGAGCGTTGAGTGAATCGCTGACCCGCGCAGTCAGTGAGCCGGGGGTTAGGTGATACCCTGACCCTGCCGATCGATGACGGTCACTGACGGAGGCGCCATGAGCCAGATCTTGAGCATGCAGACCTGCGCAGGCGATGCCCGCAGCGCCGTTCGCGAGTTCTACCAGGGTGTCATTCAGCCCGATACCGAGCTGGTGATGTTCTTCTGTTCGAGCCACTATGACTTGACGGCGCTGGCCGACGAAATGAGTTGCCTGTTCGGCGACATACCGGTGGTGGGCTGCACCACGGCGGGTGAAATCGGCCCCTTGGGGTATCGCGACCACACGCTCACTGGCGTCAGCTTTCCGGCTGGCAGCTGTACGGCGGTGACGGGGCGGCTGGATTCCCTGCAGCGATTCAGCATCGGCCGGGGTCAGGCATTCAGCCAGTCGCTCCTGCAAGACCTCGAGGCGCGAACCACGAGGCCAAGCGGTGGCAACAGCTTTGGTTTCCTTCTGATCGATGGCCTTTCCGTGCGCGAAGAGCAGGTGGCACAAACGCTGCAAACGACACTGGGCGATATCGTGCTGGTGGGTGGCTCGGCTGGGGATGACCTGCGCTTCGCCCAAACCGGGGTCTACCATGACGGGGTCTTCCACCGCGACAGTGCCGTACTGGTTCTGCTGAACACGGACTTTGCGTTCCGCCTGTTCAAGACCCAGCACTTTCTCTCCCAGGAGGAGCGTCTTGTGGTTACCCGGGCCGATACGGAACGGCGGGTCGTACACGAGATCAACGGCATGTCCGCCGCCCAGGCCTATGCCGATCTGATCGGCGTCACAGTGGACGTGCTCGATCCCGGTCATTTCGCCGCCGCGCCGGTGGTGGTGCAGATCGATGGCACCGATTACGTGCGCTCGATTCAGAAGGCCGAGCCGGACGGTAGCCTTACCTTCTACAGCGCCATCGACGAGGGACTGGTTCTGCGCGTGGCGCAGGGCCTGGACCTGGTCTCCGATCTGAAGGCGACGATGGCGCAACTCCGTGATGAGCTTGGCCCACTGCAATTGGTGCTCTCCTGCGACTGCATCCTGCGCAATCTGGAGGTCACCCAGAAGGAGAGCAAGGCGGCCGTGGAGGCGGTTTTCATGCGCCACCGTGCGGTTGGCTTCAGCACCTATGGTGAACAGTACGGTGGCGTTCACATGAACCAGACGCTGACCGGCATTGCCATTGGCAGTTCTCCTCGCAGCGCAATGAGTGGATCGTCGAATTGCCTGAGCGAGTCCCACCCTCAGCGGCAGCGGAGCTCACGGGCCGCTGGGCCCCCGCTGGAACCGCTGCGGCAGATCGAGACCGCAAGGCTGCACCGAATGATTCAGGCGCTGATGGACCGTGCCGAGCGCAGCATCAGTGTGCGCAGCTCGGACTTCAGTCTGTTCCAGACCGCGGTGATGCTGGAGGATCAGGTACGAGCGAGAACCGGCGAGCTGGAGGTGGCGCTGCGTGAGAATGAGCAGATCAATCAGGCCCTTCAACTGGCCCAGGAGGGGATGGCGAGAGAGATACGCGAGCGGCGGGAGGCCCTCGAGGCCCTGGAGCGGGAGAGGGAGGAGCAACAGGTTCTCATCCGCAAGCTCGAGGAAGCCCATAACCAACTGCTGCAGTCGGAGAAGCTCGCGTCCATCGGCCAGCTTGCCGCGGGGATCGCTCATGAAATCAACAATCCCATCGGCTTCGTCAATTCCAACCTCAACACCCTGAGCCAGTACATCGATGATCTACTGCGATTGATCGCTGCCTACGAGACGCTAGAGCCAACGTTGACGACCGAGGACGCGGGGAAAATCGACGCCCTCAAGAGGGAGCTCGAACTGGATTACCTGCGCGAGGATGTCGGCTCGTTGCTCGCCGAGTCTATCGATGGTACCGCACGGGTATGCCGCATCGTCCAGGACCTGCGGGACTTTTCCCGCACCGGTGCCGCCGACTGGCAGTTCGCCGACCTCCACCAGGGGCTCGATAGCACGCTCAACGTGGCGGCCAACGAGATCAAGTACAAGGCCAAGGTGGTGCGCGAGTATGGTCAACTGCCTGAGATCGAGTGCGTGCCGGCACAGCTCAACCAGGTTTTCCTCAACCTGCTGGTCAACGCGGCACAAGCGATCGAAGAGCATGGCACCATTACCGTTCGAACCGGCTGCGAGAGCGATCAGGTCTGGCTCACCTTTGCCGACAATGGAAAGGGAATGCCAGACGAGCTGCAGTCGCGGATCTTCGATCCCTTCTTCACCACCAAGCCGGTGGGCGAGGGGACCGGTCTCGGTTTGTCGCTCTCCTATGGCATCGTGCAAAAGCACGGCGGCCGCATCGAGGTGGATAGTCGGCGCGGTGCGGGGACGACCTTTACCATCTGGCTGCCGGTTCGGCGTGCCTCCTCGGACGAAAGCGCCTCAGCGCTTGAACGGCCGCAATAACCCGCCGATGCGCGGATCCAGCCTATCCGGAGCCGCCGCGCCCTGCAGCGCTGGCGGCTTCTCATCTCTCACGCCTCGATCCACACCTCATCGCCCTTGAAGCACACCTTCCAGGTGCGCAGCGCCACGCTCTCCTCTTCCAGGCACTGGCCGTCTTCCAGGCGGAAGTGCTGCTTGTAGATCGGCGAGGCGACAACGGGCTGTCCCTGGATATCACCGACGATGCCGCGGGCGATGACGTTGGCGCCGGAGAAGGGGTCGTGGTGGTCGATGGCGTAGAGCTCCTGGGTTCGGCCGGGGAGCTGCGACGTGCTCGGGTCGTGGGGAAGGTAGAAGAGGGCCACCTGGGCGGGGCCTTCCGGGGTTTCCACCCAGGCGGCGACGCCGGAAAAGGGCACCAGGTCGGCGCGGGTACACAGGGTTTGCCAGGTTTGGGTCATGGTCTTGGCTGCGGTTGCGGTGTTCATGGAAGTGTCCTTGTTCGTTCGGCAAATGCGAGGCCAGGTATCCAGTAAGGGCGGCGCTGTGCGCTGCTTCGCCCGATGAATCGGCCTCCCACAAAGCCAGGAGGTGCCGTTAGGCGGGCCTTAGCTGGCCGCGCTCGCTGGTGTATATGATGTCCGGGTCGGGGCGGGCGTCGTTGACGAAGCTGCGGAAGCGCTTGAGCTTCTCCGGGTCGCTGATGGCGCCCGCCCACTCGCATTCGTAGGCGTCGATGACGGTCTGCATCTGCCGTTCCAGCTCCTCATTGATGCCCAGGCTGTCCTCGAGGATCACCTCCTTGAGGTAGTCCAGGCCGCCTTCCAGGTTCTCGCGCCAGACCGAGGTGCGCTGCAGGCGGTCGGCGGTGCGGATGTAGAACATCAGGAAGCGGTCGATGATCCGGTAGAGCTGCTCGTCGTCGAGGTCGGTGGCGAAGAGCTCGGCGTGGCGCGGGCGCATGCCGCCGTTGCCGCAGACATACAGGTTCCAGCCGTTCTCGGTGGCGATCACGCCGATGTCCTTGCTCTGGGCCTCGGCACACTCACGGGTGCAGCCGGAAACGCCGAACTTGATCTTGTGAGGCGCGCGCAGGCCCTTGTAGCGGTGCTCCAGCTGAATCGCCATGCCCACGCTGTCCTGCACGCCGTAGCGGCACCAGGTGCTGCCCACGCAGGACTTCACCGTGCGCAGCGACTTGCCGTACGCGTGGCCGGTCTCGAAGCCGGCGTCGATCAGCTCGCCCCAGATCGCCGGCAGGTCCTCCAGGCGGGCGCCGAACAGGTCGATGCGCTGGCCGCCGGTCACCTTGGTGTAGAGCTCGTACTTCTGCGCCACCTGGCCCAGCACCACCAGCTTGTCGGGGGTGATCTCGCCGCCCGGCACCCGCGGCACCACCGAGTAGGTGCCGTTCTTCTGCATGTTGGCCATGAAGGTGTCGTTGGTGTCCTGCAGCGGGATGTGAGCCGCGTCGGTGATCGGCTCGTTGAAGCAGGAGGCGAGTATCGAGGCCACCGCCGGCTTGCAGATATCGCAGCCAAGGCCCTGGGTTTGGGGAGAGCCGTGCTTCTCGATCAGCTCGCTGAAGGTCTTGATGCCCTCGACGCGCACGATGTCGTAGAGCTCCTGGCGGGTGTAGTGGAAGTGTTCGCAGATCGACTTGTCGACCTCCACGCCGCGGCTCTCGAGCTCGTGGTCCACCAGGGTCTTGAGCAGCGCGGCACAGCCGCCGCAGCCGGTGCTGGCGCGGGTGGAGCCCTTCACCGCGCCGAGGTCCACGGCGCCGCCATCGATGGAGGCGCAGACATCGCCCTTGGTGACGTTGTGGCACGAGCAGATCATGGCGGTGTCGGGCAGGGCGTCCGGCCCCAGCGTGGGGGCGGCGTCGCCGCCGGCCGGCAGGATCAGTGCGGCCGGGTCCTCGGGCAGTTCGATGCGGTTGGCGTAGTACTGCAGCAGGGTGTCGTAGACGCTGTTGTCGCCCACCAGCATGGCGCCCACTACGCGCTTGCCGTCGCTGGATACTACTAGCTTGCGGTACTGCTGCTTGATGGGGTCGAGGAAGCGGAACTGACGCGCGCCGGGGGTGCGGTCGCCGTGGGCGTCGCCGATGGAGCCCACGTCCACGCCCATCAGCTTGAGCTTGGTGCTCATATCGGCGCCGCGGAAGGCCTCGCCGGGGCGCTCTCCGGGGGAGGCGAGCAGGGTGGAGGCCGCGGCCTTGGCCATCTGATAGCCGGGGGCCACCAGGCCGAAGATGCTGCCCTGCCACAACGCCACTTCGCCCACGGCGAGAATCGCCGGGTCGCTGGTCAGGCAGCTGTCGTCGATCACCACGCCGCCGCGCTCGCCGATCTCCAGGCCGCAGTCGCGGGCCAGCTCGTCGCGGGGGCGAATGCCGGCGGAGAACACGATGAGGTCGGTCTCCAGCACCTTGTCGTCCTGGAACACCATGCGGTGGCGGCTGGCCTCGCCGTCGATGATCTCCTGGGTGGCGCGGCCGGTGAGCACCTGCACGCCCAGCGCCTCGATCTTCTCGCGCAGCAGCTCGCCGCCTTCGCTGTCCACCTGCATCGGCATCAGGCGCGGGGCGAACTCCACCACGGCGGTGTCGAGGTTGAGCCCGCGCAGGGCGCCCGCCGCTTCCAGGCCGAGCAGGCCGCCGCCC
Organism: Billgrantia campisalis; assembly: GCF_022341425.1. Taxonomy (GTDB): domain Bacteria; phylum Pseudomonadota; class Gammaproteobacteria; order Pseudomonadales; family Halomonadaceae; genus Halomonas; species Halomonas campisalis. The sequence continues at coordinate 8,901 of NZ_JABFUC010000015.1, forward strand.
ACCACCACGCCGGTGGTGGCGCTGTCTGCGGCGTCACGAATGGCGTCGAGGTCTTCCAGGGTGCGGTAGACCAGGCAGCCTTCGCGGTCGTTGCCGGGAATCGGCGGCACGAAGGGGGTGGAGCCGGTGGCCAGCACCAGGCGGTCGTAGGGGAAGCGGTGCTGGTCGGTGACCACTTCGCCGACGTCCCGGTCGATGGCGAAGACCGCCTCGCCGAGGCGCAGCTCGATGCCGTGCTCGGCGTAGTACTCCCGAGTGGAGAGCGCGAGCGAGTCGGCGTCGCGGCCGCTGAAGTACTCGGAGAGGTGCACCCGGTCATAGGCCAGATGGCGCTCCTCGCCGAACACGGTGATGGCGTAGCGCTGGGTGGCGCCCTGTTCGACCAGCTGCTCGACCAGATGGTGGCCGACCATGCCGTTGCCGATGACGATCAGTTGCGGTTTAGCGGGCGTGTTCATGCGGCCTCCTTCGCGGGGCAGTGCGGTGATTCGTTCGATTCGTCGAGCAGGGCCTGGGCGTCGGTGGCGCCGAGCAGCAGGGCCGCGCGGCAGGGGCCGAGGTCGACCCCGGCCAGGGCCTGCTCGAAGTACCAGGGGCCGGAGGCGGTATCGCCATAGAGCACGGCGCCCTCCAGGCGGCCATTGCGCAGCAGCAGGCGGCGGTAGTCGCCCTGCTCGGGGTCGTGATAGGCGAGCACCTCGTGCTCGGGGTCGGGATCAATGGGGCCGAAGGCGTAGAGCGACACGCCGCTGACCTTGAGCTTGGTGGCGCTGGGCTGCTCGACATAGCCGTCGACCGTCTCGCCGGCCAGGTGGGCGGCGAGCACCTCCACCTGGCGCCAGATCGGCTCCACCAGGCCATAGGTGGTGCCCTGGAATTCGCAGCATTCGCCCAGGGCGTGGATCGCCGGGTCGGCGCTGGTGAGAGTCTCATCGACGACGATGCCGCGGTTCACGTCGAGGTCGGCGCGACGGGCCAGGGCCACGTTGGGCACGATGCCGATGGCCACCACCACGCAGTCGGCGGCGAGCCGGGTGCCGTCGGCCAGGTGCACGGCGCCTACGCGGCCGTCGGCGCCGGCTTCCAAGCGCTCGAGCTGGGCGTGGGTGTGGATGTCGAGTCCGCGTTCGCGCAGCTCGCTTTCGAGCAGGCCGGCGGCGGTGGCGTCGAGCTGGCGGTTCATCAGGCGGTCGTCGCGCTGCAGCAGGCTGACTCGCATGCCCTGTCCGCGTTTACGCAGCCCCTCGGCGGCCTCCAGGCCCAGCAGCCCGCCGCCGATCACCACGGCGCTGCCGCCGCGCCCGCCGGCCGGGTTCTGGCTGTAGTGAATCAGGGCTTCGGCATCATCGAGGTCCCGGAAGACGTGCACCCCGGGGAGCTCGAGCCCCGGCACCGGCGGACGGGCCGGGCTCGAGCCGGTGGCCAGCACCAGGCGGTCGTAGGCCAGGGTGCGGCCCGCATCGGTGGTCAGCCGCTGGACCTGGCGATCGATGTCGCTGACCCGCTCCCCCAGGATCAGCTCGATGCCCTGGTCGGCGTACCAGTTGGCGTCGCGCAGGGTCAGGGCGTCGCGCTCCATCTCGCCGGCCAGCAGCGGTGAGAGCAGGATACGGTTGTAGGCCGGGTCGGGTTCCTCGCCGATCACGGTGATCCGCGACGGGCGCCCCGGCTTGCCGACCAGGGCTTCCACCAGGCGATGGCCGGCCATGCCGTTGCCGACGATCACCAGGTGTTCGGTCGGTGGGTAGGTGGCTTGGTGCATGGTCTGGCGCCTCCGCAGCGTCGAATAAGGGTCACGAAAAAAACGAAGGCGCCCCGGCGCGTCGCCTCCCGGAGGAGGGTGCGCTGGGACGCCTTCGTCCAATGCATGTCGGTGTGTCGAAGGTGATCGCCATTGATCACCGGGCGGTTCGACTTCCAGGTTCTTCCAGGTTTCTTTCAAGAACCTGGCCAGGGCGCCATTTCTTTGGTTTTTGTCCTTGTTTTTCAGTTGTCTATGGCTGGTTCGGTGGGGCCGGGTGGTGCGCTTCGATCCACGCGGTGCACATCACTGGTGCATGGCGGCATCGAAATGCACGGGCGCGTAGCACTCGTGCAGGGTGCGAATATCCAGCCGGCGAGCGCTGCCGGCCAGGTGACGGGCCAGCGGGTCGGCCACCCGGCCCATGGCCTCGATGTCGGGGCGCAGCACCCCCTCGCCGAACAGGCGCTGGTACAGCGGGGCGCTGTTCAGGCGAAGGTCGTCGAGATGGCCCACCGAGCGGTCGAGGTAGGGGGGCAGGGCGAGCCAGTCGCGGGCCTGGCGCTGGTGGTCGGGGGCGGTGGCGAGCCACTGGCTGGCCGCCACCACCGCCCGGATCAGGGCGGTCAGGGTGGCCGGGTAGCGTCGGGCCCAGGAGCGGGTCACACCCAGTACCTTCTCGGGATGGTCGGGCCACAGGTCGGCGCCGCCGGCGACAATCTGGCCGACGCCGTCGTGCTCGGCCAGGCTGCCCCAGGGTTCGCCGACGCAGAAGCCGTCGATGGCGCCCTCCCGCAGCGTCGCCACCATTCGCGGCGGGGGCAGCACCACCAGTTCCATGTCGCGATCCGGGTCAAGCCCGCCCAGGGCCAGCCACTCGCGCAGCAGGTAGTGCTGGCAAGAGTAGGGGTAGACCATGGCCAGCCGGGGCCGGCGGCGGGGGTGCTCGGCGAGCCAGGCGGCCAGGGCGCGGGCGCTGGCGCGGGGCGGCGTGCCGCCTGCGGCGCCGCAGGCGTCGGCGAGCGCCGTGGACAGCACCAGGGCGTTGCCGTTGCGGGACAGGGTGACGGGGGCCAGGGTATCGCAGGGCGCGCGCTCCAGGCCCAGGCTCATGGCCAGCGGTAGGGGCGAGAGCATCTGGGCGCCGTCGAGCAGGCCAGCGGCCACCTTGTCGCGCAGCGTGGACCAGGTGTTCTCCCGGGACAGCGTGACCTCCAGCCCCTGCTCGGCGAAGAAGCCGTACTCGCGGGCGATGATCAGCAGCGCCGCGTCCAGCAGCGGAATGAAGCCCAGGGTCAGGTGTGGCAGTTCCGGGGGTTGGGATGTCTCCATGGTCGCCCTCTTCATGGTTGCCCTCTGTGGATGGTCGTTTCCTTCGGGCGGTTTGGGGGAAAGGTCCGCGCTAGCCATGGCGGGGTCTCCTACTGCGCATCGGGCGGTCGCATGTTCAGGCGTTCGAGGATATCGATGACGCTGTCGGCCACCTGAGCGATGCGCTGGCCGCGGTCCATGGCCAGCTTGCGCAGCATGCGGTAGGCCTGCTCCTCGTCGCAGTCCTGGTGTTTCATCAGCAGGCCCTTGGCACGCTCGATGCGCTTGCGCTCGGCCAGCTGGTTGCGCGTGCGGTCGAGCTCCTGGCGCATGCTCTGGAAGGCATCGAAGCGGGCAATGGCCACCTCGACGATGGCCTCGACCCGCTCGGGTACCAGGCCGTCGACCACATAGGCGCTGACCCCGGCCTTGAGGGCCGCTTTCAAGGTGTCGGAGTCGTGCTCATCGGCGAAGAACACCACCGGCCGGGGGTTCTCCCGGCTTAGCAGCGCCATGCTGTCGAGGGTGTCGCGGTCGGGCGATTCCATGTCGATGATCACCACGTCGGGCTGGTGGCGCGCGACCATCTCGTTGAGGCTGGCGGGGCTCGTGAGCCGGCAGATGACCCGGTGTCCCTCGGCCATCAGCGCTTCCTCGACCATGGCGGCGCGAACCACTTCGTCGTCGACCAGCAGTATGTTCAGGGGGGAGGGCATAGGTCGTCGCTCGTGTCTGGCTTAGGCTCTGTGTCTGTGTCCATTAAGCAAGAAGTATTCCACTTGCAGCTTCGGTGGCGTCTTCCGCCGCTTTTGGCAGGCCTTCGACGAGGAAAATCGCTGAGCCGTCGCGCTGCAAGCGGCTTCCCGGCACCGGCCTGGTGCATGGGGCTCTCGCTCGTGCCTGCTTATGGTGCGTAGCAGCATCGCGGGCGACCAAAGGGCCCCTGTGATCTGTGCCATCTCGCTGAAAGTGTCAGGTTATTCACGGTATGGCATGCATTCTGCTTGATACGTGTCAGGTGAATTTCGACAGGGCGCCACGTTGTGTGCCCGAACGGCAACGACGCCCGCCAATACGCCCCCTCTCAACACGACCCCGGGGAGCGTTGGCGGGCGTCGTCGTTTCGAGAGCGTTCCAGAGGAGATCGACATGCACGAGGCCCGAACCACCTGCCCCTACTGCGGCGTTGGCTGTGGCGTAACGGCCTGCGTCGACAACGACGAGATCGTCGAGGTGCAGGGCGACCCGGAGCATCCCGCCAACTTCGGCCGGCTGTGTGTGAAGGGCTCGGCTCTGCATGAGACGCTGGGTCACCATGGTCGATTGACCCGGCCCATCGTCGACGGCGTCGAGACCGACTGGGCCACGGCGCTGGAGACGGTGGCCAAGCGCCTGACCGAAGTACGCGAGGCGCAGGGGCCGAAGGCCCTGGCCGCCTACCTCTCCGGGCAGCTGCTCACCGAGGACTATTACGTCGCCAACAAGCTGTTCAAGGGCTTTCTCGGCACGCCGCACCTGGATACCAACTCGCGGCTGTGCATGGCCTCGGCGGTGGCCGCCTACAAGCGGGCCTTCGGCGCCGACGCCGTACCCTGTCGCTACGAGGATATCGAGGAGGCCGAGGTGGTGGTGCTGGTAGGGTCGAACCTGGCCTGGAACCACCCGGTGCTCTATCAGCGTCTGAGGACCGCCAAGCAGCGCAATCCGCTGCTGCGGGTGGTGGTGATCGACCCCCGGGTGACCGATACCTGCGAGATCGCCGATCTCTATCTGGGCGTGAAACCGGGCAGCGATGCGCGCCTGTTCAACGGCTTGCTGGCCTGGATGGCCGAGCGTGACAGGCTGGATCGGGTCTATCTGGAGCGGCACACCAAGGGGTTTGAAGAGGCGCTGGCCGCGGCTCGCGAAGGCGACGGTTCGCTCGAGGCCATCGCCGCCGACTGCGACCTGGACCCGGAGCGGCTGGAGACCTTCTTCTACTGGTTCGCCAGCCACCTGCATGTGGTGACCCTCTACTCCCAGGGCATCAACCAGTCCTCCAGCGGCACCGACAAATGCAACGCCATCATCAACTGCCACCTGGCCGGCGGCAAGCTGGGGGTGCCCGGTGCCGGGCCCTTCTCGATCACCGGCCAGCCCAACGCCATGGGCGGGCGTGAGGTGGGGGGGCTGGCCAACCAGCTGGCTGCCCATATGGACTACGATACGCCCGGCGCGCGGGACCGGGTGGCCCGCTTCTGGGCCACCGATGGCCTGACGCCCGAGTTGCCCCAGGGGCCGGGCCACAAGGCCATCGAACTGTTCGAGGCGATCGAGCGCGGCGAGGTGCAGGCGCTGTGGATCATGGCCACCAACCCGGCGGTGAGCCTGCCGGAGGCCAACCGGGTGCGTGCAGCGCTCGAGGCGTGCCCGCTGGTGATCGTCTCGGAGTGCATGGCCGACACCGACCTGCTGCGCTATGCCGATATCGTGCTGCCGGCCTCGAGCTGGTCCGAGAAGGACGGTACCGTGACCAACTCCGAACGATGCATCTCGCGCCAGCGCGGCCTCTTGCCGCCACCGGGGGAAGCCCGCCACGACTGGTGGATCATCACCGAGGTGGCCAGGCGGCTCGGCTTCGGCGAAGCCTTCGCCTACGCACATCCCGGCGAGATCTTCGATGAACACGCCCGGCTCTCCGGCTTCGAGAACGCGGGTGACACCCCGGACGAGGGGCGGCGACTGTTCGATATCTCCGGGCTGGCCGGGCTGGACCGCGCCGCCTATGATGCCCTGGCGCCGATCCAGTGGCCGGTGACCGCCGCCGCCCCCCGCGGGACGCCGCGGCTGTTCGAGGACGCTCGCTTCGCCACCCCGGACGGCCGGGCGCGGCTGGTCCCGGTGCGCCCTCGGGGGCCCGAGCAGGTGCTGTCCGAAGCGCGGCCGCTGCGTCTTAATACCGGCCGGGTGCGCGACCAGTGGCACACCATGACCCGCACCGCTCGCTCACCGCGGCTGATGAACCACCGGGCCGAGCCGTTTATCGAGATCGCCCCGGAGGATGCCCAGGCCTATGGTGTCGATGACCAGCAGCTGGCGCGGCTCGTCGGCGCCGGCGGCGGCGAGTATCGGGGACGGGTGCGGCTCTCCAAGGGGCAGCGCCGCGGCGAGGTGTTCGTGCCCATGCACTGGAGCGATCGCTTCAGCGGGGCCGCACGCATGGGCGGCCTGCTGGCGGCCCACCTCGACCCCGTCTCCGGCCAGCCGGAGTCCAAGCACGGCGCGGTGGGGCTCGAGCCGCTGGCCCCAGGCTGGGAGGCCACGCTGCTGGTCGCCGAGGCGCTGGACGATCAGGCGCCATGGCGGGAGGGCGTCGACTACTGGGCACGCGTTCCCCTGGCCCAGTGTCAGCGCTGGCAGCTGGCCGGCGGCGAGCCGGGGCAGGTGCCGGAATGGCTGGCCTGGCTGGAGGCCACGCTGCCGGTGGCACCCACCCTCTGGTGCACCGACCCGTCCAGCGGACGGCTGCGCGCCGCGGGCCTCGATGCCCAGGGACGCCTGCGCTGGTGGTTCATGTCGGGGCCGCCCAGGGAGCTGCCCAACCTGGCCTGGCTCGCCGAGCGCTTCGGCGAGGCCGCCAGCGGCGATACCCTAGCCACCGAGCATCGCCGTCGGCTGCTGGCCGGCTGTGACGACGGCGCCGTGGACACAGGCCCGGTGGTCTGCAGTTGCCATCAGGTGGGTCAGCGCTGCATTCTCGAGGCTATCCGCGGCGGCGACGGCAGCGTCGAGGCGCTGGGGGCCCGGCTCGCCTGCGGCACCCAGTGCGGCAGCTGCATTCCCGAGCTGAAATCGCTTATCGAAGAGGAGAAGGTCCATGCGCGCGCTGAGCCAGCTCAAGACCCTGCTGTCGCCTGAGCGTTTCCAGGTGCAGTCCCCGAAAGCGCTGGGGCAGGCTGCCCTGTCGCGCCTGCACGGCCTTGGCCATATCGTGCGCTCGCCGTTCGGCGGCGCGCGCCGCACCCCGGCACCCACCGTAACCCTGGACGGCGAGTGTCGCCCCGGCTGCGTCTATCTGGTGGGGGCGGGCAGCGGCGATGTGGAGCTGCTCACGCTCAAGGCCGCGCGCCTGCTGCAGCAGGCCGATGCGGTGGTCTACGACCGCCTGGTGGGCGACGATGTGCTGGCACTGATTCCCGTCGGCCGCGAACGCTACTACGTGGGCAAGGAGCGCGGCCACCACAGCGTGCCCCAGGCCGAGATCGGTGCGCTGCTGGTCAAGCTGGCCGGGCAGGGCAAGTCGGTGGTGCGGCTCAAGGGCGGCGACCCGGGCGTGTTCGGGCGCCTGGGCGAGGAGCTTGCCGCCCTGGCCGAGGCCGGTGTGGAGGCCGAGATCGTGCCGGGGATCACCGCCGCCTCGGCTGCTGCCGCCGGCATGGGCATTCCGCTCACCGATCGTGCCCACGCCCAGCAGCTGCGCTTTATCACCGCGCAGCTGTGCCGCCAGGACGGCGAACCCGACTGGGCCACCCTGGCGCGCCAGGATGAAACGCTGATCTTCTACATGGGACTGACCAAGGTCGATGCCATCTGCCGTGGGTTGCGCCATGCCGGTTTGCCCGACGACTGGCCGATCATGCTGGTGGCCAATGCCAGCCTGCCCGAGCAGGCGTCGCTGGTGGGCACCCTGGCCGACATGCCCGGAAAGCTAGCCGCCTCGCCGCTGCCGTCGCCGTGCCTGATCGTGGTGGGCAGCGTGGTGCGCATGGTGGAGCAGCGCCCGGCGGCCCTGCAGACAGCGCTTGGGCAAGAAGGAGAAGCGCCACTCTGAGGCGTGTCATCCCGCAGTCAGGACCGTGGCCACGGCGTCTCAGCCGCCAGCGTCGGCTGTCGGCTGGTTAGCAGATCCTCGAAGCGGCAGGGGCGATGCACGCCATTGCCCTGAACGTAGTCCACGCCCATCTCCTCGAGCAGTGCCAGCGCCTCCCGGGTTTCCACGTACTCCGCGACGACGGTCTTGTTTAGGGTCCGGCCGATCTCGTTGATGGCGCGCACCATGGCCAGGTCGGTCTCGTCGTTGGCGATGTTGCGCACGAAGGTGCCGTCGATCTTGAGGCAGTCCACCGGCAGCCGGCGCAGGTAGCCGAACGAGGAGAGTCCGGTGCCGAAGTCGTCCAGGGCGAAGCTGCAGCCCCGCTCGCCAAGCCGCGTCATGAAGGCGGCCACATCGAGCAGGTTGCGGGCAGCAGCGGTCTCGGTGATCTCGAAGCAGAGTTTCTCGGCGGGCAGGGCGTAGCGGTCGAGCAAGCCGATGACGAAGTCCTGAAAGTCCTCGTGATCGAAGGAGCGTCCCGAGAGGTTGATATGGCAGGCCTCCAGGGCCGCCAGGTGGTCGGGGTGCGCCGCCAGCTGGCGGCAGACCTGCTCGATCACCCAGCGGTCGATCTGGTGGGCCATCCCGAAACGCTCGGCGGCCGGGAGAAAGGCGGCGGGAAGCACCGTGTTGCCCTCTTCGTCGAGCAGTCGCACCAGGACCTCGTAACGTAGCGAGGCTGGCCGCTTGAGGGAGACCAGACGCTGGGTGTCCAGATACAGGCGCTGTTCATGCAGGGCGGCACGAAGGCGGCTCAGCCAGGCCATCTCGCCGCGTCGCTCGGCCAGTTGCTGGTCGTTATCGCGCAGCAGGTAGACGCGGTTGCGTCCCTGCTCCTTGGCCAGGTAGCAGGCGATATCCGCCGCCTGTAGCAGGTGGCCGGGGTCGAGGCTCTCGGCATCGACCAGCACCACGCCGATGCTGCAGCCGGCGTTGAAGGAGGCGCCTTCCCAGTGGAAGCGGGTATTGGCCACGGCGGAGCGCAGCTTCTCGGTGACCTCGCGTGCCCCCTCCAGATCGCAATCGGCGAGGATGATGGCAAACTCGTCGCCGCCGAGGCGGGCCAGCAGGTCGCCTTCGCGTAGCTGGCGATGCAGGGTGTCGGCAATCTGGCGCAGGAACTGGTCGCCGGCCACGTGCCCCGCGGTATCGTTGACCACCTTGAACTGATCGAGATCCACGAAGCACAGCGCATGAACGGACTCCTCGGTCCGTGCTTGGCGCAGTACCTCCGCCACGCTGCGTTCGAAGGCGCGGCGGTTGTAGAGGCCGGTGAGGGGGTCGTGGTTGGCCTCGTGCTGGAGCTTGGCGGAGAGGCGGCGCGGCTCGGACACATCCTCGAGGATGGCCACATGGCAAGCCCCCAGGTCGTCGTCATTGCGGATCTTCGACACCGTCAGCTTGCCCCATACGGTGTCGCCGTCCCCGCAAAGCAGCCGGTGCTCGATGGTATAGCTGTCTAGCTCACCGCTGTTGATGCGACGCTGTTCCTGGCGGCCGATCTCCTGGTCATCGGGATGCACCAGGTCCGGGTAGCGCTGGCCGACCAGTCGGGCCCGCGGGTAGCGAAGAATCTGGCACAGGGCCTGGTTGACGTCGAGCAGGTGGCCCTTGCCATCCACCTGGGCCATGCCCACCGCGGCCTGCTCGAAGGTGGCCCGGAAGGTGCGTTCGGCGGCGGTCAGCGCCCGGGTCAGGCGCCAGGTCAGCAGCCAGGCGATCAGCACCAGCACCAGCAGGAAGAGCACGCTGGCGGCGGTCAGCAGCTGTGCCAGCCAGCGGGCGGCGTCGGCGATGGCCAGGCGAAAGGCCGCGCTGAGCGGTGTGAGCGCCTGGTCGACCTCATGGAGGCGCACGCGCAGCGCCGCCAGTCGAGCCGGCGAGGGAGCGCTTGACTCCCATTCGGCCTCCAGACGGTCGGCCAGGCTTGCGAGCTCGAGAATGTAGGGATCGGAATCCCGCCAGACCGCCACGGCCTCGCGGAAGTAGGGGGCGGTGGCGAAGTGGCGGAACAGCCGGATCATGTTGGGGATATCGTCGGGGTGGTTGCGCCCCTGCAAGAGACCGTCGCGAGCCGCCTCTCGGTCCAGCTCGGCTGCCTCCATGGCTCGCCGCGCCTGGAGATCGCCGAGTGGGATTTCCAGCCACTCCCGCGCCTGCGCCAGTGCGGCGCTGTCGTCACTTTGCGCATAGCGGTCGAGATGCTGAACCGTGGAGACCTGGGCCCGCGACCAGATGCTCTCGCCGCTGACATAGGCGGACGCCGCCGCCTGCATCTGCACCACCACCACGTTGAAGCCGGTGGCCAGCGCGGCCAGCAGCAGCAGACCCGCGATCAGCGAGAACATCTTCAAGCGCTGTGGATCCCTACCGCGATCACGCGCCTTTCGCCATTGCATCGCAGCCTCGCAGAGTGGGGAGGAGGGGGGCGGTGGCCTCCGTACTGCTTTCACCATAGCAACCGGGGCCTGAGCGAAGGGCCTGAGGATTCAACGCTGATCTCAGGAGTGTCGAGACGCTGCTGTTCGCCTTGCCTGATCGTTATCCTGCGTGCCAGCCGAGGGGCTAGCCGTCGTGGCGCTCCTTTGCCTGGTCGCGGACCTTGAGCATGGCCGCCTTGCGGAAGGCCTGTTGGACCACCAGACGCAGCTCGTCGTCGTCCCAGGGCTTGGTGAGGAACTTGTCGACGGCGCCCTCGTTGATGGCGGCCGTTACCGACTTGAGGTCGGTATAGCCGGACAGCACGATCTGGATGGTCTGGGGGTAGAGCTCGGTGACCCGCCCAAGGAACTCGGTGCCGCTCATTTCCGGCATGCGCTGGTCGCTGATGATCACCTGTACCTCCTCGGTGGCCAGCACCTCGAAGGCCTGCTGAGCGGTCTCGGCGGTGAAGATACGGTAGCCGTCGCGGCGCAGCGTGCGTGTCAGAGCGCGCAGGATATTGGCCTCGTCGTCGAGTAGCAGCAGCGTCTGGCTGCCGGCGTCGCCGTTCTGGCGCGCCTGCTGCAGTCGCTGGGTAGCCTGGTACTCGCGCAGGAAGCCCTCCAGTTCGGCCAGCGGCATGGGACGGGCGAAGTGATAGCCCTGGAAAGCATCGCAGAGGTGTTTCTTCAGGTAGGCGAACTGGGCCTGGGTCTCGACCCCCTCGGCGACCACCCTGAGCTGCAGCGGTCCGGCCATGGAGAGAATGCCCTGCACGATGGCGGCATCGCGATGGTCGCTGATCACCTCGCGCACGAAGGAGCGGTCGATCTTGATCTTGTCGATGGGCAGCTGCTTCAAGTAGCTGAGACTGGAAAAACCGGTGCCGAAGTCGTCGATGGCGATGTGGATGCCTCGGCGGCGCAACTCGTGGAGGCTGTCGATGGCGCTCTCGGAGCTGTCCATCAGCACCCCCTCGGTGAGCTCGAGTTCCAGCAGCCTGGGGGGCAGCTGAGAGGCCTCCAGGGCCTCGAAGACGCTATCGAGGAAGTGCGGGCGATGGAACTGCATGGGCGAGACGTTGACTGCCATCAGGAAGTCGCCCAGACCCAGGCCGTTGAGGTGGACGCTATCGCGGCAGGCGGTGTTGAGCACCCAGTGGCTGATCGGAATGATCTGGCCGGTATCTTCTGCCAGGCCGATGAAGTCGATGGGCGAGATATAGCCGCGCTGCGGATGACGCCAGCGAATCAGCGCCTCGAAGCCGATGATCGCGCCGGTGGCGCCATCGACCTGGGGCTGGTAGTAGAGTTCGAACTGCTGTTCGTCGATGGCGCGCTGCAGGGCATTGCGCATCGCGACGCGCTCGCTCACCTTGTGGTTGAGGTCTCGGGTGTACCACTGGTAGGTGTTGCGCCCCTGGCGCTTGGCCTTGTACATCGCCAGGTCCGCCTGCTGGATGAGGCGCGCGGGCTGACTGATCTCGCCCTCTCCCATGGCGATGCCGATGCTGGCGGTGAGCCGCAGCTCGCCGCTGCCGTCGTGGTAGGGGCGGGCGATGCTGTCGAGCAGCCGCTCGACGACGGCCAGCACATCGTCTTGGCGGGCCAGGTCGGGAAGCAGGACCACGAACTCGTCGCCCCCGAAGCGCGCCACGGTGTCGCCAGGCCGGACTCCCTGCTCCAGCCGCCTTGCCACCTCGACCAGGATACGGTCGCCGAGCTCGTGCCCCAGGGTATCGTTGATCGGCTTGAACTCGTCCAGGTCGACGAACAGCACGGCCAGGCTGCGTTCGTAGCGGCGGGCGAACTGGCAGCTCTGCACCAGCCGGTCTTCCAGCAGCGCCCGGTTGGGCAGGCCGGTGAGGGCGTCGTGGCTGGCGTGGTGGGCCAGCTGCGATTCGTACTCGCGCTGGGTGGAAATATCGCTCTGCACCCCGATGAAGTGGGTTACCTCGCCTCTGTCGTCCTGCACCGGGGAGATATAGAGGTCGTTCCAGAAGGGGCTGCCGTCCTTGCGGTAGTTGAGCAGGGTAACGTGCAGCTTGCGCCGGGCCTGGAGCGCCTGGCGGATGGCCTGCCGTGTGCCGGGATCGGTGTTACTGCCCTGTAGAAAGCGGCAGTTGCGACCCATGACTTCATCCCTGGTGTAACCGGTGATCTGCTCGAAGGCGGCATTGACATAGATGATCGGCAGCTCCGGCTGGCGGGCATCGGCGATCACCACGCCGTTGACGCTGGCCTCGACGCTGCGCTCCAGGATGCGCAGCTGTTGATCGGCGGCCTTGCGCTCGTTGATGTTCTGGAAATAGACGGCCAGCCCCTCGTCGGTAGGGTAGGCGTGCACCTCCACCCAGAGATCGAGACGCGGATTGTACTCTTCGAAGGCGACGCTGATGCCCTCGGCCATGGCCCGCCGATACTCCGACTCGAAGAGGGTGCCGAGGGCCTCGGGGAAGGCCTCCCAGACGTTCTGGCCCAGCAGGCGGTCGCGCCGGTGGCGAAGCAATTTTTCCGCCTCGCGGTTGAGGTAGGTGAAGCGCCACTGGGTATCGAGGGTGAAGAAGCCGTCGGTGATGCTCTCCAGGGTGTTGGTCAGCCGCTCGGCGAGCTGCGAGACCTCAAGCTGTAGGCGCCGGTACTCGGTGATGTCCTGGGTGGAGCCCTGAGCGCGGATGATTCGGCCCTGGTCGTTGCGTACCGCCTCGCCGATCACCCGCACCGTGCGCTGTCGCCCCTTGGCGGTGATGATCTCGAACTCCTCGTCGAACGGCTCCCCTCGGTGAGTGCAGCGCTCGAAGGCCCGTAGCATCCGATTCCGGCAGTCGGGGGTGTAGTAGGCGATGGTGTCTTCCAGGGTGGGCTGGAAGCCGGGCGGCTCGTCGTGAATGCTGCACAGCTCGTCCGACCAGATCGGCATGCCCTCGTCGAGGTCGATATACCAGCCGCCGATCTGGGCGGTACGCCCGGCGATCTGGAACAGCCGCTGATCGTGCAGGCGCTGCATTTCGTTCTGCTTGCGCTGGGTGATGTCGCGGGCCACCACATAGATGACCTCCTCCTCGCCGAGGTCGGCGTTGATCTCTACCCAGTGCAGGTGGCCACGGGTATCGGTGATTCTCGCCTCCAGTTGCTGGACGCGCTGCCCTCCGGCCAGCTGCTGGATGGCAGCGTTGATCAGCGCGTGGTCGTCCACGACGATCAGTTCGCTGTAGTGATGACCCACCAGTGCATCGGGAGCATAGCCCAACTGCTGCTGGAAGGCCGGATTCACCTGCAGGAATCGCCCTTCCAGGTTCATGCGACAGAACAGCTCCAGCGACAGGGTGAAGAACTGGTCACGCTGCTGCATGGCCTTGCGCAGCGCCCGCTGGTTGGCATCGAGGTGGCGTCGGCGCTGGTTCGACAGCTGATAGAGTTCCTGGCGGGTCATCAGCAGGAAGGCGAGCAGCAACCCGCTCATCAGCAGGCCGCTGGGCAGCAGGGCACTTTGCATCATCTGGCGCCGGGGCAGCAGCACGGAGAGGGTCCAGGAGGTCTCGCCCGGCAGCGCGATCTCGGCGCGGCTGACAGGATTCAGGCGGTCGGTGGCGACCTCCGGATGGCTGGAGAAGAGCAGGCTGCCGCTCTGGCTCAGCTGGATGACGTACTGGCCGGTATAGGGGGCCTCACGGCTGAGCAGGGTGGGAATGTCCAAGCTGGTGAGCAGCCAGTGGCCAGGCCGGTCGGGCAGTGCCAGCGGCAGCGCCAGCAGGTTTCGACGTTCGCCATGGGGGCCCTCGATGAGGGGGCTTAGCCGCTCTTGGCCGCCCTGTTCGCGGCTGGCAAGCCAGCCGGTGAGGGCGGGCTTGCCCAGGGTCTCGTCGAGCCAGGCGGCATCGATGCCAGGGTGTCGGGACTCCAGGCGCCAAGTGGTCAAGGTGTTGTCCAGCAGGGCAATGAAACCCAGCGAGGGGTAGTCGTCGAGGTAGCTGTTCAGTTCGTGCTGCCAGAGGGGCGCCTCCGGGAGTCGGCCGAGGGCCTCCCAGCGTCCGACCTGACGATGCATCAGCCGGATGCGCTCGGCCAGGGTGCGCTGGATGGCGGTTTCGATCTGGGCGATGGCGACTTCACCGCCCCGATCGAGGCGCTCCAGGCTCTGACTGCTGAGCAGATACCAGCCGCTCACCGAAAGCAGTGCCCCAAGCGCGCCGGCGGCAATCGACCGGGGGGAGGGCGGAGCAGCGGGCTGTCGGTCGGGGTGTGCCAGATGGGCCAGCGTCAGGCCGGTGCCGACAATCACCAGGCCGGCGATACCCGCCGTGTGGTAGTGGGTAAAGAGGGCCTCGGACAGCCCGGTGAGCCAGCCGGTGAGCAGGAACAGGCCGCCCACCAGGGCGACCCCCCTGCCCAGCCAGCGGCAGAGGCCCAGTGATCGAGGGGTGTGAAGGCCCAGCAGCAGCAGGCCCATGGCCAGCAGGGCGAACAGCAGCGCCATGGCATGGGGCATGCTGGTGTCGGCCGGGAGCCAGGGGCTGGCCGAAGTGGTGGCCAGCAGCGCCGCGGCGGCAGCGCCGGCGAGCCGCCGGCGGCCGTGCAGCGACAACAGCAGGGCGAGGCCCAGCAGCGCCGTGGCCAGCCCGCCGTCGGGATGGATCAGCGAGCGAGAGGCGGCCGAGAAGGCCTGCAGCCAGCCGTCCAGCAGGGCGATGGCCCCGATCGCCAGGCAGGTTATCGCCACCAGGTAGGAGAGGGTGCTATGCGTCAGAGACTTCGTTGACATGAGATTAGGGGTTGCGCTCGGACTGGGCGAGGTGGGGCTCGGCGTTGGCCGCCTCGGGCGGGTGGACCAGCAGGGAGAGCTGGGTGTCTTCCAGCTCCTCCAGGCGGATCAGCTTGTCGATCAGCTGGCGGGTCAATGCCTTGCCCTGGTTCAACAGCAGCATGCCGCTCGGCGAGTGCAGGTCCTGGGCCAGGGTCATATCCGGCTCCAGCTTGCGGGGCGGCAGCGACAGCACCTTCTTGCCGGCGAGCCCCAGGTCGGGGGCCTGCTCGATGCACAGGGCCACGAAGGACTTGCACAGGGCGGGGTCGTAGACCCGTCCCGAGAACTTGCGCAGCAGGTCCAGGGCATCCTGGCGCGGCACCTTGCGCGGCAGGATCATGCCGCGCTGCAGCTCGATGAAGTCCACTGCCAGGGCCAGCAGGCGGGCGCCGTAAGGAATCGCCTCCCCCTGCAGATGATCGGGATAACCGCTGCCGTTCCAGCGCTCGCGGTGGTGGCGAATGAGCCGTGCGGCTCCCTGGAGGGGCTCGAGGGTCATCAGCAGGCCCTCGCCGGTTTCGGGATAGTGCCGGTAGGCGGTCTGCTCCCTGGCAAAGAGTCGCTGCGCCGGGGTGCTGAGCAGGTGGTCGTCCCAGGTCAGCTTGCCCAGGTTATAGAGGGCCGCGGCCATCATCAGCTCACGCTGCAACTCTTCTTCCAGGCCGTGGGTTTCGGCAAAGGCCTTGATCAGATCGCCGACCTGGGCGTTGGTCTGCAGGTGGCGGGGCAGGCGCTGGTTGAGCAGCGAGGAGAAGACCTGGGTGGCGGTGACATAGCTGTGTTTGAGGTCGCCGTAGGCGGCATCGAGCATGTCGGCGACCTGCTGAAGCTCCTGGGTGCGGGCGGCCACGCGGGCTTCGAGGTTGGCGTTGAGCTCGACCAGTTCGCGGTTCTGGGCCTGGGTCAGGGCTTCCAGGCGCTGCTGTTCGCGCTTGGCCTGCTGGTGCGCCAGGGCCTGGCGGATCGTCAGGCGCAGCTCGTCGTCGTCCCAGGGTTTGGCGATGAAGTGGTAGATGTGGCCCTCATTGATGGCCCGTACGGTGGCCTTCAGGTCGGCCCGACCGGTGAGCAGCATGCGCAGGCAGTCGGGCCAGCGCCGCTGGATATGGCCGAGCAGCTCGGCGCCGTCCATGCCAGGCATCAGGGAGTCCGATACCACCAGGTCGACGGACTCCGTGTCCAGCAGCGCCAGCGCCTGTTCGCCATCGGCGGCGGTGAGCAGACGATAGTGCTCGCGGCGCAGCGCCCGTTTCAGTGCCGAGAGCACATGGGGCTCATCATCGACCAGCAGCAGCGTGGCGGTGGGGCGTTCCTGGGGGGCGTCGTGCTCCTGCATGCTGTCTCCCTGGGCATCGCTCGGCCCGCGCTGAATAAGAAAAACTGCATATTACTAGGTGTATCGGCCAAACGTTGCCGGGCTTAAGGCCTACCTTGGGACTAGGGTCGGCGGGTTAAAGATGCGCCAGTACGGCGTCAACGCTGCTCTGGTCGACCACCCCGCGCTCGGTATCCACACCGAGGAAGCGGACCACGCCGTCCTCGGCGACCAGCGCATAGCGCAGGCTGCGCATGCCCATGCCGGCGGCATGGCGGTCGTTCTCCATGCCGATGGCACGGGTGAAGTCGGCATTGCCGTCGGCCAGCATCAGGATCGACTGGGCGTTCTGGCTCTGCTGCCAGGCACGCATCACAAAGGCGTCGTTGACCGACAGGCAGGCCAGGACGTCGACGCCCCGGGCCAAGAGCACATCGGCCTTGACCACGAAGCCGGGCAGATGGGTCTCGGAACAGGACGGGGTGAAGGCGCCGGGCACAGCGAAGAGTACCACCCGCTTGCCGGCGAACAGCTCGCCGGTGGTGACCTCCGCGATGCCATCAGCGCCGTGGGATTTGAGGGAAACGTCGGGCAGGGTGTCACCAACGGAGAGGGGCATCGGCAGGTTCCTGGTCGATCGGGCCGGAGTGGCTCTCTCCCAGCCTACTGCAATGCCGCCGCCGGTCCAACAATGCTGCCGTCAACTCCCCTTGTAGGCCTCGAACACCTGCTGGCCGGTCAGGTCCTGGGTCTGGTTGGCGAAGGTGTAGAACTCCGGCTTCTCGTCGATGAAGATCTGGGTGTCGAAGGTCCAGGCCTGGCCGTTGTCCACCAGCCCCACCGGCACGGCGTAGTGGTTGCCGGTCTTCAGCCGGTAGAAGAGGTGGGTGCCGCAGCGCCGGCAGAAGGCGCGCTCGGCCCAGTCGGAAGAGGGGTAGATGGTGACGTTGTCCTCACCCTCGATCTCCACTCGGGCCACCGACTCCAGCGCCAGCAGCGGGCCACCGCCCCAGGTGCGGCACATGCGGCAGTGGCAGGCGCCGAGATTCTGCTTGCGGGCCTCCACGGCCAGGCTGACGGCGCCGCACAGGCAGCTGCCTCTTGCCGTCATGGCATCCTTCATGGTCTCTCCTCCTTTGGGTACTTGGTTGATGTTGATCGTCAGCGGCTCTCCTGGGAGAGAAACGCCGGCGCATGGAAAGCGGCGGCGGTGTCGACTTCCGCCAGGCCGCGGGTGCCGGGCTCCGGTGAGGGAGCACCGGCCAGCACCTCGAGCACCGTTCTGACCCCGCGTGACAGCGACAGCAGGTGGTAGCCGCCCTCGAGCACGAAGACCAACTGCCCCTTGCAGTGCCGCTGTGCCAGCTCCTGGAGCAGGCCGGTCATGGCCGCAAAGCCGTCGTAGGAGACGTTGAGGGCCAGGTCGAAGCTGTGGGGGTCAAAGCCCGCCGAGACCAGGATCAGGTCCGGCTGGAACCAGTCCGTGGCGGGCAGCAAAATCTCGTGAAAGGCCTTGAGGTAGGCCCGGTCGCCGGCCCCCGCCGGCATGGGCACATTGATGGTGGTGCCTTCCCCCAGCCCCACGCCAACCTCTTCGAGTTTGCCGGTGCCGGGGTAGAAGGGGGGCGCGCGGTGGATATCAAAGAGCATCACGTCGGGGTCGGCCCAGAAGATGTCCTGGGTTCCGTTGGCGTGATGGGCGTCCCAGTCGACGATCAGCACACGCTCGCAGCCGAGCTCGGCCCTGGCATGGGCCGCCGCCACCGCCACGTTGTTGAACAGGCAGAAGCCGCGGGCGCGAACCGGTTCGGCGTGATGGCCGGGCGGCCGGACCAGGGCGAAGGCGCTCTGGGTTCGCCCCTGGACGACGGCTTCTACCGCGGCGATGGCGGTGCCGGCGGCGACTTCCGCCGCTTCGACGCTGCCGGGGGAGACCGCGGTGGTATCCATGTCCAGCCAGGCGTTCTCGCCGCGCAGTTCGTAGACATGGTCCAGATAGGAGCTGGTATGCACTCGTCCCAGCTGCTCGCGGGTGGCGGCCCGGCCGCTTTCGAATAGCAGCCCGGGGACCGGTTCGAGTTCGAGTAGCTGTCGAATCGCGGTCAGTCGCCCGGCATGTTCCGGATAGACCCAGGGCACGTTCAGCGCCGAGAGCAGTTCACGGACACGCTTATCCATGCGCCCAGGAAGGAAGGGCGCATCGCTATTCGGCTGGTGCGCCAACATGCGCTCATCGAAGAAGGCGATCACGCGAGTCTGGTCGGCCATCGGTAGTGCTCCCTGAAGTTCTCGGCGGGCCGGGGAGTCGCCCCGGCGCATGTCCGCCGTC
This sequence comes from Billgrantia campisalis, assembly GCF_022341425.1. Lineage (GTDB taxonomy): Bacteria > Pseudomonadota > Gammaproteobacteria > Pseudomonadales > Halomonadaceae > Halomonas > Halomonas campisalis. The sequence goes on from NZ_JABFUC010000015.1 coordinate 27,673, forward strand.
CTGTCGAAGGATAGTCGCCAGGGCGTGAGGCTGCCTTCTTGCCTCGCTGCTTGCCGCCTGGTTTGGGGTGGTGGGCGCCAACGCAAGGCCGCCGCCCGTAAGGGGCGGCGGCCGGTTGCGCCATGAGTCTGGCCTGGTGTCGCCAGCGGATGGGCTCAGCGCAGCGACAGGGCGCCGGCGCCGGTGTCATCGCCCACGGCATCCTGGTAGGCCTTGGCCTCTTCGGCTTCGGTTTCATCGGAGAAGCGCACCAGCAGGGCGCAGGAGGCCAGCACCAGCACGGTCAGACCCAGGTAGAAGAGCCCCTGCTGGTAGGTGATGGCTTCGGAGCGGAAGAGGAAAGCGGCCGCCACGGCGCCCACGTTGCCCCCGGCGCCGACGATGCCGGCCACGGCCCCCAGGGCCTTCTTGTTGATGAAGGGCACCACGCCGTAGGTCGCACCCTCGGCCATCTGCACGAAGAGGCTGAACACCAGCATGATGCCGATGGCGTAGGAGAGCACGTGCATCTGCGAGAAGGCGACCAGGGCGATGCCCTCGCAGATCAGGGCGATGAACAGCCAGCGCACCCGGCCCTTGAGGCCGCCCTGCTTGGCGAAAAGGTCTGAGAAGATGCCGCCCATGGTGCGGGCGAAGATGTTCATCAGGCCGAACAGCCCGGCGATCAGGCCGGCGGTGGCGAGTGTCAGGTCGAAGTGGTCGAAGAAGTAGATGGCGGCAATGTTGTTGATGGTCAGCTCCACGCCGAAGCAGATGGCGTAGACCACGAACAGTGCCCAGACGCGAATGTCCTTGGCGGCGGCCATGAAGGTCTGGCCGGCACCGCTGTCACCGTTGGCCTCCGGCAGTTCGCCCCGGGCGCGCAGCTCATCGAAGTTGCCGTTGGGAGCGTCCTGGGTGAACAGCCAGTAGCCGATGCCGGTGGCGAACATCACCACACCCGGTACCACCATGGCCAGCCGCCAGCCCAATGTCTCGCTGACCCCCAGCATCAGCAGGCCCGAGAAGATCAGCGGCATCAGGATCTGGGTGGTGCCGCCGCCGAGGTTGCCCCAGCCCGCGCTGGTGGCGTTGGCGGTGCCCACCACGTTGGGGGCGAACATCATGGTGGTGTGGTACTGGGTGATCACGAAGGCGGCGCCGATGGCGCCAATGGCCAGGCGGGCCAGCAGGAAGGTCTCGAAGCTGTTGGCAAACCCGATGCCCATCACCGGGATCGAGCCCAGCAGCAGCAGGCCGGAATAGGTTTTGCGCGGCCCGATGCGGTCGCAGAGTACGCCGATGGCCAGGCGCACGATGACCGTGATCAGCACCGAGGCAATGATGGTATTGCCGATCTGGGTCTGGGTCAGGTTGAGGTCCTCACGGACCACCGCCATGAGCGGGGCGATGCCGAACCAGCCAAAGAAGCAGATATGGAAGGCGAACCACGAGAAGTGGAAGGCGCGCATCTGGGGGGTGCTGAAATTCAACAGGCGAATCCTGTTGGCCTTGTTGAGAATTTCCATGGGAACAAACTCCTGCTGTGACGATTACATGAACGTGTCCTTCAGCGTTGAAGGTCAGGTTCGACGCACTCGTACTCCGGGGAGCCTGGTCCACGCCTACCAATGTTTGATATGCATCAAGCAAGGTGCTTGCCGGAATTTTTTTTTATTTTAAATATCAGGTATTTATTATCTTTAAGAGGGTGGGGAGGGGCGCCCCGTCCGGCTCGGAGGGGGGCGAGATGGTGCGGTGCAAAAGGGTCATGCCCCGTCATGGTGCCGCCGCAAGTGCGGCGGCGGTAGGCATCACTGCATGGCCAGCTGGCGGGATTCGCGCTGACAGTCCAGGAAGGCGGAGCTATTCAGCCACTGCTGGTCGGGGTAGTAGACGAACAGGTACTGCTCCTCCTTGATGCTGTCGATCAGCGGGTAGGTGACCTCCTGGCGTACCGCGGGGCAGCCGTGGCTGCGCCCGAGCCGGCCGGTCTGCTCGATGAAGGCGTCGCTGACGTAGTCGGCGCCGTGGATGACGATGGCGCGCTGGTAGGCCAGATCGTTGATGCCGGCTTCCAGTCCTTCCAGGCGCAGCGAATAGCCGTTGCGTCCGTAGTAGGTGTTCATGGTGCGAAACAGCCCCAGGCTCGACTGGTAGCTCTCCGGGGTGTTGGAGAACACCGTGGCCTCGGCGTCGCCGGACCCGCGGCCGTGGGAGACCAGCTCCTCGAACAGCAGTTCCTGCTCGGCGAGATCGAAGACCCACAGGCGCGGCTCGGTGGAGGGGCGGGAGTAGTCGATCACCGCCAGACGCTCGGCATCGGGCTCGGCGCAGGCCAGGGCGCGGGCGGCAAGCCCGAGCACCTGCTGGTCGGCCGCGGGAGCCAGACGTGTCAGCGTGTTGTCCAAGGTGTGCCGGGTGTGCTGGTCGGGGTGAAGCGCCTGGGCCAGGAAGTCATCGGCCAGCAGGCTGGGCGGTATCAACAGCAGGGAAGCTGCCAGGGTGGCAAGCGGCAAGGGAGAGAGCGGTCGCGTTCGAGGCATGGGAAACCTGTCGTGTTCAAGGGAGCTGGCCATGTCGGGCCATGCCGTAGGCGGCATGGCGCGGACACACGAAACGGGGCCCGCTTCCCTGTGGCCCCGTGGCAGCCACCATTATGAAGGCGAGGGCCGGGAAGGCTAGTTGAGCTATCAACGAAGCAGGAGGCGAATATGCGAGCATTTCTCGCTATGGGCACTGTCCTGGCCGTGCTGGTCGGGTTGCCCGGTACGGTGCTGGGCGACACGCCGTCGGCCGGCGACCGGGCCTCAGTGCCGGTAGCGGCCCAGATCGAGCGTCTGGTCGAGGATGCCGGCAGCGAGCTGCAGGCGTTCTATGCGCTGCGCGACCATCGCCCGGCGTGGCACGATCGCGAGACCGTGGCGGCCTTCGCCGCGGCGCTGCACACCCTGGATGGCGATGGCCTGCGGCCCGCGGATTATCGGCCGGACGCGCTGGTGGCCGGGCATCGACAGGCCGATGCCTCGGAGCAGCCGGGCGAGCAGGCGCGTTTCGACCTGCACGCCACCCGCATGCTGATGACCGCGCTCGAGCATCTCCAGCGAGGCAAGGTCGACCCCAGCGGGCTCGAGACTCACTGGGAGGTGCCCGTCGAGGCGCCCGCCCTCGACCCGGCGGCCATCTCCCGGGCCATCGATGGCCAGCGCTTCGAGCAGGCCTTTGCCGAGGCGCGACCCTCCTATGCCCCCTACGAGCGGCTGCGCACGGGGCTGGCCCGCTACCGCAACATCGAGCGGCTCGGCGGCTGGGAGCCCTTTCCCCAAGAGCCCCGTGTGCTGCGTCCGGGCGATGTGGATGACGCGGTGGTGCTGCTGCGCTCGCGGCTGGCGGTGATCGGCGAGCTGGAGGTGATGGCCGCCAACGTCGACGCCTTTCCGGAGGCGCGGCTCGAGACCCCCGACCTGCGGCGCTATGACACCACCCTGGAGGCGGCGGTGAAGCGCTTTCAGCGCCGTCACCTGCTGGAGGTGGACGGTATCGTCGGGCCCCAGACCCGCCGCGCCCTGAACGTGCCCGTGGAGGCGCGCATCGACCAGATCCGCGTCAACCTGGAGCGCTCCCGCTGGCTGCTCCACGGCCTGCCGGAGACCTTCGTGCTGGTGGATATCGCCGGCTACCAGCTGCGCTACTTTCGCCCCAATGGCGAAGTGTGGCGCTCGCGCATCGTGGTGGGGCGTCCCTATCGCCGCACCCCCTCGCTGCGCTCGGAGATCACCCACATGACCGTCAATCCGAGCTGGACGATTCCTCCCACCATCCGGCGCAACGACGTGCTGCCCGAGGTGCGCCGCGACCTCGGCTACCTGTGGCGCGAGCGGATCCAGGTGCTCAGCCCCTCGGGGCAGCCGCTCGACCCCTGGGAGGTGGACTGGGACAATCCCGGCAACGTTGTGCTGCGTCAGGCGCCAGGGCCGCACAATGCCCTGGGCAAGGTGGCGATCCGCTTCCCCAACGATCACATGGTCTATCTCCACGATACCCCGTCCCAGGGGCTCTTTTCTCGCCAGCAGCGCGCCTTCAGCTCGGGCTGTATCCGGGTCGAGGGGGTGCTGGAGTTCGCCCAACTGCTGTTCGACGATACCGACAGCGGCCGGAATATCCACGGGCTGATCGAGGCCGGGCGCACGCGCAACGTCTCGCTGGGCGAGCCGGTGCCGGTGATCCTGCACTACTGGACGGTGAACCCTGACGAGGACGGCGAGCTGGCCTTCCGCCCCGATATCTACGAGCGGGACGAGGCGCTGCTGCGCGCCCTGGACCGCCCCCTGGCGCTGTAGGCGTTATTCATAGCCCTTGGCCTGCAGCCGGAAGAGCCGGGCATAGCGGCCGTTGGCGGCCAACAGCGCCTCGTGGTTGCCCTGCTCGATGATCTCGCCGCCGTCGATGACCAGGATATGGTCCGCGGCGCGCACCGTGGAGAAGCGGTGGGAGATCAGGATGGTCATCTTGTCGCGGCTGTGTTCGCGGAAGTCGGCGAATACCGCCGCCTCGGCGGCGGCGTCCATGGCCGCGGTGGGTTCGTCGAGCACCAGGATGTCGGCGCTCTCGCGCATGTAGGCCCGCGACAGGGCGATCTTCTGCCACTGACCGCCGGAAAGCTCCTGGCCGCCCTTGAACCAGCGCCCCAGCTGGGTGTGGTAGCCCCCCGGCATGTCGGCGATGAACTCCTCAGCCAGTCCGCGGCGGGCGGCCTCCTGCCAGCGCGCCTCGTCCTCGAAGGCGGCCACGTCGCCGGCGCCGAGGTTCTCGCCGACCTTCATCTGGTAGCGCACGAAGTCCTGGAAGATCACCCCGATGCGCCGGCGCAGGGTCTGAACGTCCCAGTCGCGCAGGTCGCTGCCGTCGAGCAGGATGCGCCCTTCGCTGGGCTCGTAGAGCCGCGTGAGCAGCTTGATCAGGGTGGTCTTGCCCGAGCCGTTGGCGCCCACCAGGGCCAGGCTCTCCCCCGGCTTCAGGTGCAGCGAGATGTCCGCCAGCGCCGGGGTCTCGGCGCCGGGGTAGGTGAAGCCGACGTGCTCGAAGCGGATGCCGTCGCCGGGGACGCTGCCTTGGGTGAGGGTGCCACGCTGGGGGGCCACCGGCTGCTCCAGGTACTCGTAGAGATTGGAGAGGTAGAGATTGTCCTCGTACATGCCGCTGATCGCGGTGAGGCTCGCCGACAGCGCCGACTGGCCCTGCTTGAAGACCATCAGGTACATGGTCATCTCGCCCAGGGTGAGCCGGCCGGTCACGGTCTCCGCCACCACCCAGGCGTAGGCGCCGTAGAAGGCCAGGGTGCCGAGCAGGCCGAGCAGAAAGCCCCAGGTCTCGCGGCGGATGGTCAGCCGGCGGTCCTCGGCGTAGAGGGTGTCGAAGATGTCGCGATAGCGGCCCAGCAGCAGCGGCTCCAGCCCGAACAGCTTGACCTCCTTGATGCTGTCCTCCCGGGCCAGCACCGTCTCCAGGTACATCTGCATGCGGGTCTGGGGCGAGCGCCAGCGGAACAGCCGGAAGGCATCGCCGGAGAACTTGGCCTCGGAGAAAAACACCGGCAGCGCGCCGATCACCAGGATCAGGATCGCCCAGGGCGAGAACTGCACCAGCAGCACGCCGAAGCTGATCAGCGAGATGGCGTTCTGGGCCAGCCCGAAGGTCTTGTTGACCAGCCCCAGCGGGCGGATCGAGGCCTCGCGGCGGGCCCGGGTCAGCTTGTCGTAGAACTCCGAATCCTCGAACTGGGCCAGCGTCAGGGTGCCGGCCTTCTCGAGGATCATCACGTTGACCTTCTGGCCGAGCAGGGCGCGCAGCAGCGACTGCTGGGCCGAGAGGCCGCGCTGGGCCATGGCGATCAGCGCGATCACCCCGGCCTCGGCCAGCACATAGCGCAGCACCGGCCAGGCGGTGGCAAAGCTGAGGGCCTCGCCGGTTTCCCGGTGGTAGGCCATGGCCTCGACCACCGAGTCGACGATCAGCTGGCCGATCCACGCCGCCACCGCCGGCAGCACCCCGGCCACCAGGGTGCAGACGGCGAGCCCCAGGGTGAGCGGCCGCGAGGTCTGCCACACCAGGGTCAGCGCCCGCCGGCTGTAGCGGAACACCCCGAAGAAGGCGCTCAGGCGGTTGCCATCGGGGGGCGGGGTGGGGATGGCTCGGCGCATATGGGGCGAGGACAAGCGGGCTCTCCGAGGCGTTTAGCGAAGCGGGCGCCGAACGCGCCGACGCCCCGCTGGCGTGCGGGGCGTCGGCAGGTGGGGCGAGCGGCGGCCTCAGCCCTCGTCGTCGTCGGAGCGCTCGGCGGTGCTGGCTACCACCGGCCCGGTTTCGCCGCTCTCCAGCACCGCCAGCAGCGGTTCGGCCTCACGCTGGAAGGCCATCAGCTTCTCACCGGAGAGGCTGGTGTTCTCCGGTAGATCCACGGTCATTGGGTTGACCTGGCTGTTGCTGACCAGCACCTCGTAGTGCAGGTGGGGGCCGGTACTGCGACCGGTGTTGCCGGAGAGCGCGATGCGCTCGCCCATCTCGACCCGGTCGCCGCGGCTGACCAGCGGGCGCGACAGGTGCAGGTAGCGGGTCTGGTAGCCGTTGTCGTGGCGGATGACCACGTAGCGGCCGGCCACCGGATGGTTGGCGACCTTCTCCACGCGACCGTCGGCCGGGGCGATGATCGGCGTGCCGATGGGCATGGCGAAGTCGGTGCCGCGATGGGGGCTCACCCGGCCGGTGACCGGGTGCTTGCGGCGCGGATTGAACGACGAGCTGATGCGGTAGCTGCCCTCGAAAGGGTAGCGGGCGAAGGCCGGGTCGAGGCTCTCCCCTTCGGGGGTGTAGAAGTTGTTGTCGGCGCTGTTGCGCACCACGGTCAGGTTCATGCGCGCGCCCTCGTACTGGATCGCCAGCACTCGGGAGTCGAAGCTTAGACCGTCGATGATGTCGGATTCGATCAGCACCTGAAACTGATCGCCGCGACGGGTATCGCGGCGAAAATCGAGCTTTTTCTCCAGCAAGCGGGCGACCTGGGCGACCTCGGTGCTGGACAGGCCGGTGGCCTGGGCCGAGCGGGCGAAGCTGCCGCTGACGCTGCCGGCGAACAGCCGCTGGGTGGCCTCGCCGGCGCGCTCGATGCTGGCCACCTCGAACTGTTCCTCGTCACGTTCGACCCGCACCCCTTCCCGGGCGTTCTTCATCATCTGAAGCTTGAGCAGGCGCCCGGTTTCATCGAGCTGGTACTCGAACTGGTTGCCGACCCGCCAGTGGGTCAGCAGGCGCTGGTCGGGCAGGCTCTCAAGCAGCCGTATGGCCTCGCTGTAGCCCAGGCCGAGCCGATTCTGGGCCAGCACCGCGAAGGTGTCGCCGGACTGCACGGTATAGGTTTCCCATTCCGGTACGAAGGCCTCGGTGGCGGCGAGCTCCTGTTCGAAGACGATGGGGCCATCGTCTAACAGGCCGAGTTCCTCGTCGGGAATGTCCTCGTAGGAGGTGGCGTCGGCGACCAGCGCTTCGTCGAGCGGGTCGTCGTCCAGCAGCCCGCTGGCCAGGGTGCCGAGCACCAGTGCCATATGCAGCGCGCCGGGATCGAGGATCTCCGCTGGGGCGATAGGCTCCACGGCCGCGGCATCGGCGGTGAGGGGGGCGGCGGCCAGCGACGCGGGTGGCGCGGTGGCGGCGTCTTCGGCCTTGCCCGGTGTGCCGAGATCGACGATTTCAGTGGGGCGAAGCTGGGAAAGCGGGATGGTGTTGCGGGTGGCGTCGAGGGTCTGGGTGGCGATCTCCAGAGCATCGGCGACCGGGAAACGCTCGGAGTTCAGTGACGGCAGCCCAGGCTGGCTTTCGGGCGACAGGGGCAACAATAGAGTGTCGGCGGTTTGTGGCTGTCGCTGAGAATCTTCGACGAGGGTGACGATCTTGTGTGCGCCCAGCACAGTGACCATGGTGGCGACCGGTAACAGCAGCAATTTATGCGTGCGGGGCAGCGAATGGAGGATTCGCAACATGGGTAAGGGCCATATTAAAAATAAATGAAAAAAGCAAAAAAAGGCAGTGGAACCTTAACCCATGACATATGGCCTGCCTAGTCTGTATATCCATACAGAAAGCCACGCCTCGCCGGGACCTCGAGGGCCTGACGGGGCGTGGCGTTTGGCGTCATAGCCGTCGAACGCTGTTCCTTAATCTCTCCATAGTGAACGCGAACGGCGTTCGAAATTCAACCCGTATCGATGCCGGCGGCGTTAGCCGCTGGTAAAGGTGCCGTTACGATAGTCGCTCAGGGCCTGTTCGATCTCACGCATGTCGTTCATCACGAAGGGGCCGTAGTGGGCGATGGGCTCGCGATGCGGGGTGCCGGCGAGCAGCAGCGCCTGGCCGCCACCGGCACTGGTCAACGCCAGGGTCTGGCCGTCGCCAAGCCGGCCCAGCTCGCCGGCACCGAGGCGCTCGCCGGCGATCTCGAGCTCACCCTCGAAGACATAGACGGCGAGGGTGTCGTCGCTTGCCGCCAGCGTCATCTCGCCGCCGGCCTCGAGGCGCAGGTGTCCGATGGCGGCGTTGCCGGCCAGGGCGTCCAGGGGGCCGTTCACGGCGTCGCCTTCGGGGATCTGCCAGCGGCCGCCCAGCGCGATCAGCTCGGCGCCCGCCGCGTGCAGGTGCGGCATCTCGACGCCGCGCACGTCCCGGTAGGTGGCCGGGCTCAGCTTGTCCTTCGCCGCCAGGTTGATCCACAGCTGGAAGCCGTGCAGGCCGTGGCTGTCGGTGAGCGGCATCTCGGAGTGGATGATGCCGCGGCCGGTGTGCATCCACTGGGCGTCGCCGGCGCGGATGGTGCTGGAATGCCCAAGGTGGTCCTCGTGGGTCAGGCCGCCATGGAGCACATAGGTCAGCGTTTGCATGCCGCGGTGGGGGTGGGGCGGGAAGCCGCCGATATAGTCGTCGGGCCGGTCCGAGCCCAGCTCGTCGAGCATCAGGAAGGGGTCGAGGCCGCCGCCGAAGTCATGGATGCGCTTGATCTTGACACCGTCGCCGTCCTGGCTGGGCTGGCTGGTCAGGCGACGCTCGATATGGCGTAGCTGAGTGGAGGCTGTCATGGAATCCGTCCTCGGGTTCAGGGGATATGTCTGGCATTCTAGAACGGAATTTTCGAAAATTAAGCGCATAGTTTCGCTGTTACTGTTCGAGGGAATCGAAAATGTCGCGAGTCACCCTGGCCCAATGGCAGATGCTTGCCGCGGTGGTCGACCACGGCGGCTTCGCTCGTGCCGCCGAGGCGGTTCACAAGAGCCCGTCGACGCTCAACCATGCGGTGCACAAGCTCGAGGAGCAGCTCGGCGTCAAGGTGCTGGAGCCGGTCGGCCGCCAGGTGCGCCTCACCGAGGCCGGCGAGATGCTGCTGCGCCGGGCGCGCCAGCTGATCGAGAGCGCCGAGGCGCTGGAGGATGTGGCCGGGCGGCTGGCCGAAGGGCTGGAGGCGGAAGTGGTGCTGGCCCTGGATCAAATCTTCCCCAGCGACGCCCTGGCCCTGGCGCTGGGGCGATTCTCGGCGGCCTTTCCCCATGTCCGCATCCAGCTGCACGAGACGGTGCTCAACGGCGGCATCGAGATGCTCTACGACGGGCGCGCCGACCTGGTGGCCTCGGGGCTCGCCGCCCAGGGGTTTCTGGGCGAGCCGCTGGTGACGGTCAATTTCATTGCCGTGGCGCACCCCGACCACCCGCTGCATGGGCTGGGGCGTCGGCTCGATCTGCGCGATCTACAGCGCTATCGCCAGCTGGTGGTGCGCGACTCGGCGCTGCGCCACTCGATGGATGCCGGCTGGCTCAAGGCCGAGCAGCGCTGGACCGTCAGCCACCTGGAGACGTCCCTGGACATGGTGCGCCGTGGCCTGGGCTTCGCCTGGCTGCCGGAGACCCGCATCCAGCCTGAGCTCGAGTCGGGCCAGTTGATTCCCCTGCCGCTCAGTGCCGGGGGCCTGCGCGAGGCGCCGATGCAGCTGATCTATCGCGACCGGGACCGGGCCGGTCCGGCGACCCATGCCATGGCGCAGGCGCTGCGTGAGGGGGTGGCCAGCGCCTGCCCGGGCAGCGACTGAGGCGTCATTCGATTTTTTCGAAGAAAATTCGGGAAAAACTGCGCTTGAGCGTCGATCGAATCGGCCTATTCTGGGAGGCAATCTACTCAGAACCGGAGGCACCATGGGCCTGTTGATCGACGGCAAGTGGCACGACCAGTGGTACGACACCGACAAGCACGGTGGCGAGTTCGTGCGCGAATCCGCCAAGCTGCGCGACTGGGTGACCCGCGACGGGGCCCCGGGGCCTGATGGCCAGCCGGGCCTGCCGGCCGAGGCCGATCGCTATCACCTCTATGTCTCCCTGGCCTGTCCCTGGGCGCATCGCACCCTGATCCTGCGCAAGCTCAAGGGGCTCGACGCGCTGATCGGCGTCTCCCACGTCAGCCCGCTGATGCTCGGCGAAGGCTGGAGCTATGACCGGGAAACGGGCTCCAGCGGCGACCCGGTCAACGGCGTGGCGTACCACCGCGAGCTGTATACCCTGACCGATCCGCGCTACACCGGGCGAGTGACCGTGCCGGTGCTGTGGGACAAGCAGCAGAAGCGCATCGTCAACAACGAGTCGGCGGAGCTGCTGCGCATGCTCAACGACGCCTTCGACGACCTGGCCGGCAATCGCCTCGATTTCTACCCGGCGGATCTGCGCGAGACCATCGATGCGGTCAATGCCGATGTCTATGAGCACATCAACAACGGCGTCTACAAGTCGGGCTTTGCGACACGTCAGGCGGTCTACGACAAGCACGTGGTGGCGCTCTTCGAGGCGCTGGAGCGCATGGAGGCGCGCCTGGCCGAGCGCCGCTACCTGGCCGGCGAGTGGCTCACCGAGGCCGACGTTCGGCTGTTCACCACCCTGATTCGCTTCGACGCCGTCTACCACGGCCACTTCAAGTGCAACCTGCGCCGCATCGAGGACTATCCGAACCTGTCGAACTACCTGCGCGAGCTCTTTCAGTGGCCGGGCGTCAAGGAGACGGTGGACTTCGCGCATATCAAGCGCCACTACTACTACAGCCACGACACCATCAATCCCACGCGTATCGTGCCGAGGGGCCCGCTGCTCGAGCTCGAGCGTCCCCACGACCGGGAGCGGCTGGCGGGGCAGGGGATTCGCGAGAAAGGGTGATCAGGGTCGAGGAGCGAGGTGAGAGGAGCAAGGAAACCCCTTGGTTTGCTCCTCTTGCATCCGCAAGCCTGTTTGTCGAACCTCGAACCTCGAACCTCGAACCTCGAACCTCGAACCTCGAACCTCGAACCTCGAACCTCGAACCTCGAACCTCGAACCTTACCGTTTCTTAGCCAACCACCTGTCGAGGGCATTGGCAAATTCGCGCCGGTCGGTGTCGCTATAGCCCTTGGGCCCGCCGGTGTGTTCGCCGCTGGCCCGCAGGGTCTCCATGAAATCCCTCATCTGTACCCGCGCCTTGATATTGCCCTTGTCGAGCATCTCGCCGCGGGTGGTCATGACCGCCGCGCCTTTTTCGATGGCCTCCAGGGCCAGCGGCAGGTCCGAGGTGAGCAGCAGGTCGCCGGCCTGAATCCGTTCGACGATCTCGTTGTCGGCGGCGTCGAAGCCATGGCTCACCGAGAGCGACTTCACCCACTTCGATGCCGGCAGCGGCACGCTGTGGTTGGCCACGAACCAGGTGGGCGTGGCGGTACGCTCGGCGGCTCGCACGATAATGTCACGCGCCACCTTGGGGCAGGCGTCGGCATCGACCCACAGGGTTGGCATTGGCAGGCTCCTCGATCAAGGGTGACATGGCCGTTAGCATTGAAAGTACTGGCCAGGGGGGAGCGCCGATGATAGCATGCGCCCTCCTCGCATGTGCTGACCCCGCCATCATGACGATTCGCCGGTGCTGACGTTGCCCGAGCCGAATCACCGAGACCTGCGGTCATCTACCGACAGTGTCCGAGATGTGAAGATGGAGCGCCATTAGATGCCGCCAACCGGCGACATCGGCGCAGAAAGGTCGCCTTAGCGGTTCGCAAGCCCCAGGGCGCGAACCGGATGCCAGGTGCGACCGGCGTCCCCGATACCGTGACTCGCTCTGCCCTTCGGCCGCTGATGGCCCTCGACAAGCGCAGCGCGCCCGACCGTTGTTGATTGCGTCGGGGATGCCTCAATGTGATTTGCCGGCCACTGCCGGCCTACCAAGGTGTGATTGATGACCTCGACTTCTGTCGCCTCGCCGAGCTTCGGCGATCTTGCTCTGCTGCCTGCCGTTCTCTCTGCCGTCGAGACCCTGGGCTACCAGACGCCTTCTCCGATTCAGATCCAGACCATTCCGGCGCTGCTGGAAGGTCGCGATATGCTCGGCCAGGCCCAGACCGGCACCGGCAAGACCGCGGCCTTCGCGCTGCCGATCCTGTCGCGTCTCGAGCTGACCCGTCGTGAGCCCCAGGTGCTGGTGCTGGCGCCGACCCGCGAGCTGGCCCAGCAGGTGGCCGTCTCCTTCAGCAAGTACGGCCAGAACCTCCAGGGCCTGGAAGTCGCCACCCTGTGCGGCGGCCAGGAGTACCGCGAGCAGCTCGGCGCGCTCAAGCGCGGCGCCCAGGTGGTGGTGGGCACCCCGGGCCGGGTCATCGATCACCTGGACCGCGGCAGCCTCAAGCTCGACGGGCTCTCCTCGCTGGTGCTCGACGAGGCCGACGAGATGCTGCGCATGGGCTTCATCGACGACGTCAAGCGCGTGGTGGCCGACACGCCCAAGGACGCCCAGCGGGTGTTCTTCTCCGCCACCCTGCCGACCGAGATCGAGCGCATCGTCAACCGCTATCTGGTCGACCCGGTGAAGGTGGCGATCGAGTCGCGCACCACCACCGGCGAGAACATCGAGCAGCGCCTGGTGCGCGTCGACGGCGGTGCCAAGCTGGAGGCGCTGTCGCGCATCCTCGAAGTCGAGGCGGTGGATGCCGCCATCGTCTTCGTGCGCACCCGGGCCGCCTGCACCACCCTGATGGAGCAGCTCTCCGCCCGCGGCGTCAACGTGGCGAGCCTCTCCGGCGACCTGGACCAGAGCCTGCGCGAGCGCACCATCACGCGCCTCAAGCGCGGCAAGGTCGACGTGCTGATCGCCACCGACGTGGCCGCCCGCGGCCTCGACGTGCCGCGCATCACCCACGTCTTCAACTACGACCTGCCCCAGGACAGCGAGGCCTACACCCACCGCATCGGCCGCACCGGCCGGGCCGGGCGTACCGGTATCTCGATCACCTTCGTCGGCTTCCGCGAGGGCCGCAAGGTGGGCTGGATCGAGCAGGCGACCGGTCAGAAGATGACCGAGATGGCGGTGCCCGACGAGGCGGCCATTCGCGCCCACCGCGACGAGGTGTTCCACCAGCGCGTCATCGCCGCCCTGACCGCCGGCGCCGAGGAGCAGCAGGCCCTGGTCGAGCGGCTGGTCGAGGAAGGCCATGACCCCATCGAGCTGGCCTGCGCCTTCGCCCGCCTGGCCCGCGCCGACGAGGCGCCGATCGGTCGCCTGCAGGCGCCGCGCAAGGAGTCTCGCAACGAGCGCGCACCCCGCGACGGCAAGCCGCCGCGTCGCGAGAGTCGCGGTCCGAGCGAAGGCATGACCCGCTACCGGGTGGCCGTGGGCCACAAGGACGGCGTCAAGCCGGGTCAGCTGGTCGGCGCCCTGGCCAATGAGGGCGGTATCGAAGGCGCGCGTATCGGCCGCATCGATATCCGCAACGCCTTCTCGGTAGTGGAGCTGCCCAGCTCGCTGCCGGCCAGCATCCTGGCCAAGATGGCTCGCGCCCGGGTCGCCGGCCGCCCGCTGGAGATCAGCGAAGACGGTGGCGCCCCCGAGCGTGCTCCGCGTCGTCGTCGTGACGACGGCGAGGCGCCGATTCGTCGCCGCAACAGCGCCTGAGTGTCGCCGGGCCCCAAGGCCCGGCACCGCACGTAAAAGCCCTGACACCGTCTGACGGTGTCGGGGCTTTTCGCTTGTTGGATCTTCATGGGGCCGCTCAGATAGGGGCCGCAGCGCACCGATGGCCCGGAGGACGGGTTGCGACGCTTTGCGCCGTGCGGTTCCGCATGCGCGCTGATTGTCTCACTCGGGGAGTGATACTATAGTGTCACTTGCAGGCCGACTCAGGCAGGGAGACCCCATGAAAGTTGAACTCGTTACAAACCTTAAGCGCCAAGCGACAAAGATTCTTGCCGAACTGCACGTGTCGAAAGAGCCAATACTGATCACGGAGCACGGTCAGCCCTCTGCTTATCTCGTTGATGTGCAGGATTTCGAGTTTATGCAGCGACGACTTGAGTTGCTTGAGGGGCTCTCCCGGGGAGAGCGTGCTGTACTTGAGGGCAGGACGTACAGTCAAAGTGAGGCCAGGGAGAAACTGAGTAAGTGGCTGAAGTAACCTGGACGGAGTCGGCCCTCCAGGATCTGGATGCTATCGCTGAGTACATCGCTCTGGATAATCCCGCAGCGGCAAGGCATCTGGTTGAGAAAGTGTTCGACAGGATAGGGCGCCTGGAGGAATTTCCGCAATCCGGGCGGATTCCTCCGGAGCTACCCAATTCCATTTACAGGGAAGTGGTGGTGCCGCCCTGTCGCATTTTTTACCGTGAAGATGAGAATCGAGTGCTTATTCTCTATGTGATGAGAGATGAGCGGCAGCTTCGCGCATACATGCTGGAAAACAGCTAAACCAGACGCGGCCCGTGGATGCCAATATCTCCGCTTCGCTGCGCCAGAGTCACCGGTGCGCTTCGGCGTTATATCAGGTCTTTCTGAACATCCGCTGCCGGCCCGGCAGCGGTCTCACGCCGTGATCGTGTCCGATCACTGCCCGGCGCCGATGGTCAGGCGCAGGGCCTGCAAGCCGTCCAGCTCCAGGCGCACTTCGTCCGAAAACACCGGGTGGCCGATGATGCGGATATCCAGGGTGGCCTCGGCGCCGCGGTAGTGGACGGTCGCCGAGACACGGCTGTCCGTGCTGGCGGGGGCCAGCAGGCCATAGTCGATGCGCTCCACCTCCAGCGCGGCGAGGCCGAGGGCCTCGAGCTGCCGTTCGATGGCCTGCTTGGCGGCGACACCGTAGTAAAAGTAGAGCCCGCCGTAGGCCAGGCCCGCGATCACGATCAGTGAGAAAAGACGGCCCATGGAGTCTCCCTGGCGGCTTGCCGTTTGTATCCTGCGTGTTGGAGGGTTATACCACAGGAGACGCCACCCGGAGGAAGCACTCATGAGTAACCTGATCAAGGACGCCTCGGCGTCATCATCGCTGGACTGTCCGGTGGTGGACGGCCGGCGCCAGATACAGCACGTGGCCGCGCGCGTGGCCGACGTGGGCGGTATCCCGATCCACCGGGTGCTGCCGTCTCGCCAGCGGCGCCTGGTGGGGGCCTGGTGCTTCCTCGACCATGCCGGGCCGGCGGTGTTCAAGGGCAACAGCGCCGGCATGCGCGTGGGGCCCCATCCCCATACCGGCCTGCAAACCTTCACCTGGATGATCGCCGGCGAGGTGCTGCATCGCGACAGCCTGGGCAGCGAGCAGGTGATCCGCCCGAGGCAGGTCAACCTGATGACCGCCGGCCGCGGCATCAGCCACACCGAGGAGTCGCGGCTGGAGGACCCGCAGCTGCATGCCGCCCAGCTGTGGATTGCACTTCCATACGCCCATCGCGATACCGCGCCGCGCTTCGATCACTACCCCGAGCTGCCGGTGTGGCGTGAGGGGAGTGCCACCCTGACGCTGCTGGTCGGTGACTTCGCTGGTCGCCAGGCCCCCACCCTGACCTTCTCGCCGCTGGTGGGGCTAGACCTGGACGCCGAGGACGATACCCGGCTCTCGCTGCCGCTGCGGCCCGAGTTCGAGTACGCCCTGCTGCCGCTGGAAGGGAAGCCGACCCTGGAGGGCGAAGCGCTTGCCACCGACGAGCTGGCCTATCTGGGCCGCGGCCGAGACACCCTCGAGCTGGCTCTGCCGGCGGGGGCCAGGCTGCTGCTGATCGGCGGCGAGCCGCTGGGCGAGGAGGTGCTGATCTGGTGGAACTTCGTCGGCCACAGCAAGGCCGAGATCGCCGAGGCGCAGCGCGAGTGGGAGGCCGGCAGCGAGCGCTTCGGCAGCGTTCCCGACTACGACGGCGAGCGCCTGATGCCGCCACCGCTGCCTTGGAAAGTATAGCGGCACGGCCGGCCGCCACGGTGCAGGGGGTGTCGTAACGAGGCGCTGGTGGGCCTCACCTGGGCGAGCAACTGCTGGTTCAGCCCGAACTTTAGTGGCAGGCTAAGTAGGTACTGAACCAGTCTGCCGGAAGCGCAGATGGCCCCAGATAACCAACGGCAGGGAAGGCGCATGCAGGAATATCCGGAACATGTGGGGAGCAGAAACTTCGGTTTCCTCTCCGGCCACGACCCGGTGTTTCTCGAGCTCGCCGTCGCCGCCGAGTGCGCCTTCGCCCATGATCCCAACACCACCCTGATCAAGCTGCGCCAACTCGGCGAAGCCATGGCTCAGGACATTGCCGCCCGTCTCGGCATCGAAGTGGACGAGCGTACCGGCCAGCGCGACCTGCTTTATCGTATCGACAGCTCGCTCGGGCTCGACCCCACGGTTCGAGAACTCTTCCATACCCTGCGCATCGAGGGCAACAAGGCCACCCATCAGTTCCGCACCCAGCACCGTGAAGCGATCCAGGGGCTCAAGGTCGCCCGCAGCTTGTCGGTGTGGTTCCACCGCGCCTTCGCCAATCCCGACTTCAAGGCAGGTGCCTTTACTCCTCCCGACGATCCCAGCCAGGAACTGCGTGAGCTTCAGGCTCAGATGGAGCGCCTGCGCGGCGAGCTGGCCACTGCCACCGAACAGGCCGACGCCCAACGCAAGTTGGCCGAGCTGGAGGCCCGTGAAAAGCAGGAGTACGCCGAGCTGGCCGAGGCCATGGACGAGGAGGCCCGCGCCTTGGCCGAGCAGTCGCGGGCCCAGCAGGCCGAACTCGAGCGACGCGAGCGGGAATTCCAGCGGCGCCTGGCGGAGCAGGCCAGTGAGGGGGCCGAGAGCGAGCCGCCCCAGGCGCTGCGCCAGCGGGTCGGGCAGGCCGATCGAGCGCTCAACGCCCAGCTAGGCCTGGACGAGGAGCTCACCCGCCTGCTGATCGACCAGCAGCTGCAGGAAGCCGGCTGGGAGGCCGATAGCCTCGAGCTGACCTGGAAGCGAGGGGTGCGCCCCGAGGCAGGTCGGTATCTGGCCATCGCCGAGTGGGAGTTACCCAACGGCCAGCGCGCCGACTATGTTCTGTTCCATGGGCTGACGCCCATCGGCGTGGTGGAGGCTAAGCGCCAGAATATCGATGTGGCCGGCAAGCTCGGCCAGGCGGAGCGCTACTCTCGCGGCTTCGACCGGCGCAGCTTTGCTAACGGCATCACCCCGGCGTGGGAGGCGGAGGGGCGCACCGTCGCCTGGCCCGACGATGCCGAGGGCCACTTCCACGTGCCCTTCGTGTTCTCCTGCAACGGCCGGCCCTACCTTCCTCAGCTCGCCGAGAAGTCCGGCATCTGGTTTCGCGACGTGCGCGAGCCCGGCAACCTGGCCCGGGCGCTTCCGCACTTCCACAGCCCCGAGGGGCTGCTCGACCGCCTCAAGCGCAGCCGCGCCCGGGCCGAGCATAAGCTGCGTGAGGAGGGCTTCGGCTACCTGCGCCTGCGCGACTACCAGGAAAATGCCATCCGCGCCGTGGAGGCCGCCCTGGAGGGAGGCGCCCCCCGTGTGCTGCTGGCCATGGCCACCGGCACCGGCAAGACCCGCACCATCATCGGCCTGATCTACCGCTTCCTGAAGACCGAGCGCTTCCGCCGCGTGCTCTTTCTGGTGGACCGTAACGCCTTGGGCCAGCAGGCCCAGGATGCCTTCGACGAGGCGCCGCTGGAGCAGAACCACACCCTCTCCCAGATCTACAACATCGCCACCCTGGGCGACATGACCGCCGAGGCCGAGACCCGGGTGCAGGTCGCCACGGTGCAGGCCATGGCGCGGCGACTCTTCATGGCCGACGACCCGCCGCCGGTGGACGCCTACGACTGCATCATCGTCGACGAGGCCCATCGCGGCTACACCCTGGACCAGGAGATGACCGAGGGAGAGCTGGCCACCCGCGACGCTGGCCAGTACCTTTCCCGCTATCGCCGCGTGCTTGAGCACTTCGATGCCGTGCGCATCGGGCTCACCGCTACCCCGGCCAAGCACACCAGCGAGATCTTCGGCCGGCCGGTGTTCACCTACTCCTACCGCGAGGCGGTGGCCGACGACTGGCTGATCGATCACGAACCGCCGATCCGCTACGAGACCCTGCTCAGCCAAAAGGGCATCCACTTCGAGAAGGGCGAGGCGGTCAGCCTGATCGATTCGCGCACCGGCGAAGTGGAGAGCGCCGAGCTGGAGGATGAGCTCGACTTCGAGATCGAGGCCTTCAACCGGCGGGTGATTGCGCCGGAGTTCAACCGGGTGATCTGCGAGCAGCTGGCCCGGGAGCTCGACCCCTTCGGCGAGGAGAAGTCGCTGATCTTCTGCGCTACCGACCTGCACGCCGACATGGTCAAGCGGCTGCTCGATGAGGCCTTCCACGCCCATTATGGCGAAGCCTACCGCCAGGCGGCGGTGGCCAAGATCACCGGCAAGGCGGACAAGGTCGACGACCTGATCCGCCGCTACAAGAACGACAAGTACCCCAACATCGCCATCACCGTGGACCTGCTCACCACCGGCATCGACGTGCCGCGCATCTGCCACCTGGTGTTCCTGCGCCGAGTGAAGTCACGCATCCTCTATGAGCAGATGATCGGCCGTGCCACCCGCCGCTGCGACGGGATCGGCAAGACGGTGTTCACCATCTACGACCCGGTGGACCTCTACGCCGCCCTGGCCGAGGTCAACACCATGCAGCCGCTGGTCAAGGACCCCGGCGTCACCCTGGAGCAGCTGCACGAGGAACTCAGCGACCCCGAGCAGCTGGCACGCGCCCTGGAGGCTCCCGGCCAGGCGGCGGGGGAGAGCCACGCCGACGACGTTCTCGACCAGTACAGCCAGATGCTGATGCGGGTGATGCGCAAGGCCACCAAGCGTGCCGAAGGGCGCGACGACCTGCGCCAGCAGCTGGATTCGCTGGAGCAAAGCTGGGGCGTGGCGCCGGATAAGCTTCACCAGCACCTGCGGGAGCTCGGTCCCCAGGCGGCGGCCACCTTCCTGCACCAGCACGCAGGCTTGCTCGACCAGGTGGCCGAGGTGAAGGCGCTGCTCGGCAGCGAACGCATGCCGCTGATCTACGAAGGAGCCGATGAGTTCAAGAAGCGTACCCAGGATTACGGCGTGCACGAGAAGCCCGCCGACTACCTGGAGAGCTTCGAGGTCTTCATTCTCGAGCGGCTCAACGACTCGGTGGCGCTGGGCGTGGTAGTCAACCGCCCCCGGGACCTGACCCGTGAGACCCTCAAGGAGGTGCGACTGCTGCTCGACGGCGCCGGCTACAGCGAGGCGCGGCTGGAGAGCGCCTGGCGCAACGCCACCAATCAGGAGATCGCCGCCAGCATCGTCGGCCATATCCGTCGCGCCGCCCTGGGCGAGGCGCTGGTGCCCTTCGAGCAGCGGGTGCGCGACGCCATGCAGCGCATCTACGCCCTGCACGGCTGGACCCCCGCCCAGCGCAAGTGGCTCGACCGCCTAGCCAAGCAGCTCACCCACGAGGTAGTGCTCGACCGAGAGCTTATCAATCGCAGCTTCTCGACCCATGGGGGATTCAAACGCCTGGATATCGTGCTCGGCCACCACCTCGACGAGGTGCTCGAAGCCCTCAACGACGCCCTCTGGGAAGCAAGCTGATGTCCCATGTCGGACCCGGATATGTCCACGCCATCGACCCATCGCCGCGACGTGTTTACGAAACGCGATTTTTTCGACAGGTCCCGTGGACATGTCGACGGCATCGACATGATGGCCGCTGCGGAGAGGCGTGAAGTTAAAATAGCGGCAGGCCTTATTTTAATTTCAGGCGTAACTTAAAATAAGGCGCGACGCTATTTTACCCAGGCCCGCTTTCGAGCGGTGAGGTGGAGCCCCAATGGAACGCGGACTCACAGGCCACTACGTGGACAGCATCGCCGGAGGCGTGCGCTGTCAGGCGTTCATCCCCGACCCGCTGCCGCCCCGGCCGGCGCTTGTGCTCGACGGCAAGCTGCAGAGCCGCATCAACCAGGCGATGCTGGCGCTGGGTCGTCTAGACGCCATCAGCACCCTGCTGCCCGATGCCTCACTCTTCCTCTACAGCTATGTGCGCAAGGAAGCCGTCATGTCGTCCCAGATCGAGGGCACCCAGTCCTCGCTCAGCGACCTGATGCTTTATGAGATGGAGGGCATGCCGGGAGTTCCCATGGACGACGTACAGGAAGTCTCCTGCTACGTGAATGCGCTCATGCTGGGGGTGCAGCGTATCCGCGAGGGCTTCCCCATCAGCTATCGCCTGGCGATGGAGATGCACACGGCGCTGATGACCTCCGGGCGCGGCATCAACCGTGGACCGGGCGAGTTTCGCAGCAATCAGGTGTGGCTGGGTGGCCATCGTCCGGACGAGGCGGTCTTCGTGCCGCCCCCGCCTCACCATCTGGCAGAGTGCTGGGCGGCGCTGGAGCGCTTCATCAACGATATACCCGAGGCCACCGATCCGCTGATCAAGGCCGCCCTGACCCATGTGCAGTTCGAGACCATCCACCCCTTCATGGATGGCAACGGACGCCTTGGGCGCCTGCTCATTCCGCTGATCCTGGTGGAGGCCGGTATCCTCCACGAGCCCTTGCTCTACCTGTCGGTGTTCTTCAAGAAGCATCGCCAGACCTACTACGAGCGCCTGCAGCAGGTGAGGGTGACCGGTGACTGGGAGGCCTGGCTGCTGTTCTTCGTGGACGCCGTGGCCGACACCGCCAACCAGGCAGTGTCCACGGCCCGGCGGCTCAACCAGCTGCGCGAGCAGGACAGGGCGCGCCTCGGCGAGTTGGGACGCCAGGCCGGCTCGGCGGGGCTGCTGCTGGATGCGCTCTTCCAGCAGCCCATCGCCAATGTCGCCCACCTCTGTGAACATACGGGATTGACGCCGGCCACCGTCGGTCGTGTGCTGCCCTCCCTCGAGGAGACGCTCGGCATCGTCCACGAGGTCACCGGGCAGAAGCGCAACCGGATCTACGCCTACCGGACCTACATCGACATTCTCAATCAGGACACCCCATGACCCAGAATGACATCGTCCAGAAGTTGTGGAGCCTCTGCGACGTGCTGCGCGACGACGGCATCAACTACTCCGACTACGTCACCGAGCTGGTGCTGCTGCTGTTCATCAAGATGGAGTACGAGAACACCCAGGCCGGGCTGCTCAACGCTCATGCCTTGCCGGAATGGGCTCGCTGGCCGCAGCTGACGAGCCGCTCCGGGCTTGCACTGCTCAACTACTACAGGCAGATGCTGCTGGACCTCACCAAGAGCGATGACCCACTGATCGCCGCCATCTATGCCGACGCCCAGACTCGTCTGCGCGAGCCGCGCCACCTGGAGCAGTTGATCCGCGATCTCGATAGGATCGACTGGTTCAGCGCCCAGCGCGACGGCCTGGGCGATCTCTACGAGGGCCTGTTGGAGAAGAACGCCAACGAGACCAAGTCCGGCGCCGGCCAGTATTTCACACCCCGCGCGCTGATCAACGCCATGGTGCGCTGTATTCGCCCCAGGCCGCGTGAAATCATCCAGGACCCCGCCGCCGGTACCGCGGGCTTCTTGATCGCCGCCGATGCCTACATCAAGCAGCAGACCGACGAACTCTTCGATCTCGATACCAAGGCCCAGGCCTTCCAGAGACTCAAGGCCTTCACCGGCATCGAGCTCGTTCCCGGCACCCGCCGCCTGGCGTTGATGAACTGCCTGCTGCACGGCATGGAGGGTGACGACGAGGGCGTGGTGCACCTGGGCAACGCCCTGGGCGAGGCCGGCAAGGCGCTGCCCCGCGCCGACGTGGTGCTTGCCAATCCGCCCTTCGGCACCGCCAAGGGCGGCGAGGCCAGCATCACCCGCGACGATCTCACCTACCGCACCAGCAACAAGCAGCTGGCTTTCCTGCAGCATATTTACCGCGGACTCAAGCCCGGCGGCCGCGCCGCCGTGGTGCTACCCGACAACGTGCTGTTCGAGGCCGGTGTGGGCACTGAGATCCGCCGCGACCTGATGGAAAAGTGCCACCTGCACACCCTGCTGCGCCTGCCCACCGGTATCTTCTATGCTCAGGGCGTGAAGACCAACGTGCTGTTCTTCACCTGCGGCACCGCCGAGAATCCGAACCAGGACGAGGGCTGCACCGATAGCGTCTGGGTCTACGACCTGCGCACCAATATGCCGAGCTTCGGCAAGCGCACCCCCTTTACCGAGGCCCACCTGGCCCCCTTCGAACAGTGCTACAACCCGGCGGGCAGCGACGCCCTGGCCGAGCAGCTCGCCGCCCGTAAAGAGGGTGAGTGGAGCTTCGGTGCCGAGCAGATCGAAACCGACCGCGCCGCCGCTGCCGATGATGCCAACGCTGGGGTGGCCGTCGTTATGGAAAAGCGGCTGCAGACCTCCCGCTGGCGCCGATTCAGCCGCGAGTGGATACGCGATACCAAGGGCGACTCCCTTGATATCACTTGGCTCAAGGACGCCGACAGCCTGGCCGCCGAGAACCTGCCCGAGCCCGATGTGCTCGCCGCCGAGGCGATGAGCGAGCTGACCGAAGCCCTGCGCGAACTCGACGGCTTGATGGCCGCCCTCGGCAGCCAGGACGAAGCCGCCGCCCAGAAGCGGTTGCTGGCCGAGGCGTTGGGGCTGGAAGATGACGCTGGTAACGATGAGGTGAGGGCATGAGCGAGCGGGTATTGCCGGAGGGGTGGATAAAACTTCCCTTTTTGGAGACTTGCCAGCAGGTTTCTGTCACTGGTAAGAAATTGAAAGCATCTGCATATCAGGATGATGGTCAGTACAGAGTGGTTGACCAAGGCCAAGAAGCGGTTTCAGGCTTTAGCGATAATGAAGCAATGGTTGTCGATGTAGATGCTCCTGTCATAGTTTTTGGTGACCATACTAGAATTGTTAAATGGGTACCATGGAGCTTTGTGCCTGGGGCGGATGGAATAAAAGTTCTCTCGCCATTTGAGGGCTTGTATCCTAGGTTTTTTTATTACCAGCTGTCAGCAATAGAGCTTCCCGACAAAGGGTACTCTAGGCACTTTAAATTTCTCAAAGAGTGTGATGTGCTGCTTCCGCCATTGTCAGAGCAGAAAGTCATCGCCGATAAGCTGGATGAGTTGCTGGCTCAGGCCAATAATCTGAAATCCCGCCTGGAGGCCATTCCCGCTATCCTCAAGCGGTTTCGGCAGTCCGTGCTGGCGGCGGCGGTGAGTGGCGATCTTTATAGTTTCGATGACGCTGAGTATTGGCAGGATGCGAGTATTGGTGACTTGGCATCTTTGGTTACCAGTGGGTCTCGAGGATGGTCGAAATATTATGCAAGCTGCGGAGACATTTTTGTAAGGGCTCAGAATATAAAAAATGACATTCTCGATCTTGAGGATGTGGCTTATGTGGTGCTTCCTGAAAAGGCCGAGGGAACTCGTACCAAAATTGAAGACGGTGACTTTCTGATAACCATAACTGGGGCAAACGTAACGAAGTGTGCTTCAGTGAGTGGAAATATTGGCGCTGCGTTTGTAAGCCAGCATGTTGGTTTGGTCAGGTGGAAAGATAGAAGTGTTGCACCTTATCTTGAGCTATTTCTCAAAGCAGAGAGTCATGGAAGAAAACAGCTTTTGGATATGGCCTATGGTGGGGGAAAACCTGGGTTGAATCTCAAGAATATCCGCGACGTCTCTTTAAGGTTGCCTAGTGTCGAAGAGCAAAAAGAAATCGTCCGTCGTGTCGACCAGTTCTTCGCCTTTGCCGACCAGATCGAGCAGCAGGTCAAGAACGCCCAGACCTGCGTCAACAAGCTGACCCAGTCCATCCTCGCCAAGGCCTTCCGCGGCGAACTCACCGCCGAATGGCGCGCTGCCAATCCCGAGTTGATCAGTGGAGAGCTCTCGGCCAGGGCGCTACTGGAACGGATCAAGGCTGAGAAGGCCAAGCAGAAGCCGGCGGGGAAGGGGCGTGGTAGAAAACCTAGGCAAGCAAGTGTGACGGTATAGAAAAAGTCGAGGCTGGATGCGATAAGCATAGAGCATAATCTATCAGATGACGCATAAACCAAGGGGGCGGTGATGGCTGATTTCGGAGAGCTGAAGAGGAAAGGCTTGAGGGAAATATGGCAGCATGAGGCCACCGCCTTTACGCCTTGGCTGGCAAGGAATATAGACGCTTTGGGTGATGCGCTGGGGATGGAGTTGGAGCTGGCGGGGGAAGAGGTCGCGGTGGGTGATTTTTCGCTGGACCTTTTGGCCAATGACCTTGGGACAGGTGGCAAGGTGATCATTGAGAACCAGCTGACGCCTTCGGATCATGATCACTTGGGTAAGCTCATCACTTATGCAGCAGGTTTTGGAGCAGAAAAGGTCATTTGGCTTGCTGAAACTCTTCGTGAGGAGCATCGTCAGGCGCTGGAGTGGCTCAATCAGCGAACTGATGAGGAGACTCAGTTCTTTGCTGTTACCGTTGAGGTGTTGCAGATAGATAACTCAAGGCCTGCCTATGATTTTAAAGCTCTGGTGTTGCCTAATGAGTGGCAAAAGACCGCCAAGCGGAGGAGAAACGCTCCGAGTAGTGATAAAGGTGATAGGTATCGCGAGTTCTACCAGCGCTTGATTGATGAGCTGAGGGAAAAGCATTATTTTACCGGAGCTCGCATTGGGCAGCCGCAAAATTGGTACTCCTTTTCGTCAGGCCACACGGGGATTCGCTATGGGCTTGTCTTTACCCAGGGCAACAAGGTGAGAGTGGAGCTCTATATTGATCTTGGGGATGTCGAGAAAAATCAACGGGTCTTCGACTATCTGGAGCAGAGAAAGCCTGAAGTTGAAAATGATTACGGTGCTCCGCTTTCTTGGGAGAAGATGGATAATCGGCGTGCTTCAAGGATCGCCATTTATTGTGAAGGGTCGATCCAGGATGACGGTGAAACTCTGGATGATATCCGCGAGTGGTCCGTGGAAGAGTTGCTCAGGATGAAGCGGGTTTTTTCCGAAAGAGTCAGATCGGCTGTTCGCCTGCTGTAATCAGCGCGAAAGCTTTGGAGAGAGCCATGCCCAATCGCTCCGCCCTGCTGCTCCACTACAAACTGCCCGTGGTGCAGAGGATCTACGACGCCGCTCCCAGCCGAGTAGTAGGGTAATAACCGCTGAAGAGGCCGATCGCGACCGCACCGTCTACCGATCATCGTGTCGGTGCGGCGTCAGCGGTGGGGCGTCGTCTCTAGCCAGGCGGCCACCCGCTTGGCGAAGGTCGCCAGCAGCGAGCCGGCCTCGGGGGTGGCGGCCACGCCTTCGATCAGGGCCTCCGGGTCCTGGCCCTGGTCGCGCAGAGCGTCGACCTGGCGGGCCAGGTAGGCGCGCATGACCGGGGCGGTGAACTCCGGGTGGAACTGTACGCTCCACTGGCGCGGGCCGTAGCGCAGCGCCTGGTGAGCGTCGTGGGCGTTGCGGGCCAGGACCACGGCGTCCGCCGGGGCCTGGAGCACCGACTGGGCGTGGGTCAACTGGGCCGGGAAGCGCTCAGGCAGCGCGCCGAGCAGGGCGTCTTCGCGGCCGGCCTCGGTCAGCGTCACCGGGTGGGTGCCGGACTCCCGGCGGGCGGGGTGAAAGTCGCTCATCCCGCCGTAAGCCGCCGCCATCAGCTGATGGCCGTAGCACACCCCCAGCATCGGCAGGTTGCGTTCCCGGGCCTCGATCAGCCAGGGCTTGAGCGCCTCGCTCCACGGCTCGGCATGGCTGACCATGCTGTGGGAGCCGGTGATATAGAGGCCGTCGATCTCGGCCAGGTCGGGCAGCGGTTCGCGCCGGGCGTCGAATACCCTCGCCGCGAACCCGGCGCCGGCCAGGGCCTGTTGGAACAGCGCCTCGAAGTCGCCGTGGGTCTCCACCACCTCGGGGAAGGCGTCGCCGGTCTTGACGATCAGTAGTCGGGGCATGGGGATATTCTCTTCCTGGATCACGGTGCCTGTGTCACCCGGTGCGGCACAGCCGCTCGCCCAGCGCGGCCATGAAGCGGACTCCGGCCTCGAGCTGCTCGCGCTCGATGTATTCGTCGGGCTGGTGGGCCTGGGCGATGCTGCCCGGACCGCAGATCACCGTGGGCAGCCCCTGGCGCTGGAACTGGCCGGCCTCGGTGGCGTAGGCCACCGCGCCCGAGGGGCGCTCGCCGAGCAGGTCGCGGCACAGCGCGAGCACCTCGGCGTTATTGTCGTCGGCCAGCGCGGGCACGGTGTCGTTGAGCGCCTCGGTGACGATGGAGGCCTCGGGTGCGCGCCGGCGCATCTCGGTTTCCAACGCCTGGGCGTAGGCATCGACCCGGCCGATCAGCTCCTCGAAGCGGTCGCTGGGCAGGTGGCGGATCTCCCACTCGAAGGTGCACTCCCGGGCCATGATGTTGATGGCCGTGCCGCCGCTGATCTTGCCCACGTGCAGGCTCGAATGCACCACGTTGAAGGCCTCGTCGACGCGCCCCTCGGCCTGGAGTTCGGCCATGACGTCTTCGATCTTCGTCACCAGCCGGGCGGCCACGTGGATCGCCGAGACCCCCTGGTTGACCTGGCTGGAGTGGCTGGCGCGGCCGGTGACGGTGGTGCGCAGGTTGGTGGCGCCCTTGTGGGCCACCACTGGGTGCATGAGCGTCGGCTCGCCGACGATCACCGCCGCGGGGCGCGGATGCTCGGCCATCAACTTCTCGATCATGCGCGGCGCGCCGATGCAGCCGACTTCCTCGTCGTAGGAGAGCGCCAGCCAGATGGGCTTGTTCAACTCAAGGGTCACCCAGCGCGGCAGCTCGGCCAGGGCGCAGGCGATGAAGCCCTTCATGTCGCAGCTGCCGCGGCCGTAGAGACGGCCGTCGCCCTTGTCGACCAGGCTGAAAGGGTCAGTGGACCAGGGCTGGCCATCCACCGGGACCACGTCGGTATGCCCGGAGAGCACCACGCCGCCCGCCACGTCCGGGCCGATGCGTGCCAGCAGGTTGGCCTTTTTGCCGTCGTCGCTCTCCACCCGCCAGTGGGGAACGCCGTGCTCATCGAGCAGGCCCTCCACGAAGGCGATCAGATCCAGGTTGGAATCCCGGGAGACGGTGGCAAAGCCCACCAGGCGGTCGAGCATCTCGGCGGCGGTCATGGCGCGCTCCTTGTGAACGGTGAGGGAAGCCTACCACGGCTGCCGGGCGGGCCGAAGAGGGACGGGGCGGGGGCTAACACACCGGGCCGGGGAGAACGCAGCCCCGGCGCTCTCGGTCCAAACTAGGAGGGCAAGGCCCACTCGTAGACTAGGGAGATACGTCCATGAGCTATGTCGATGGCTTCATTATTCCGGTACCGCTCGAGCGGCTGGATGACTATCTGCGCTTCACGCGCCATGCCGGCGAGGTATGGAAGGAGTACGGTGCCCTGGAGTACGTCGAGTGCGTGGCCGATGATCTCAAGTCGGGAGAGGACGCTTCCTTCGCGCAGAGCGTCAGGCTCGAACCCGGTGAAACGGTGATCTTCGCCTGGGTGCGCTACGCTTCTCGGCAGGAGCGCGACCGTATCCTGGCGCAGGTGATGGATGATCCGCGGCTGGCCGACACGCTGGACCGGGCGAATCTGCCCTTCGATGCCAGGCGGCTATTCTGGGGCGGCTTTCGGGAACGCATTCGGCTGTGAGGCCTCCATAAGATTACATTCATAAAATCAGGCTATCGCTTCGGTGAGGAAAAATAACTCCATCCCAGGGTGTGCAGTTGCTATACCTTGGCTCAACCACTCGCGACGTTACGACCGCTGCCGGGTGACAGGCAGCAACCATCAAGACGCCTAATCAGTGATCAACGGAGAGCGATATGGATCAGAACTCTGGCAACACCGCAGGCAAGTGTCCCGTGATGCACGGCTCCAACACGCGACTGGGTGGCCGTGGCCCGACCAACAAGCACTGGTGGCCCGAACAGCTGAACCTGAGCATCCTGCATCAGCACAACCCCAAGTCGGACCCCATGGGGGCGGATTTCGACTACGCTGCCGAGTTCAGAAAGCTCGACCTGGCCGCGGTCAAGCAAGACCTCACCGATCTGATGACCGACTCCAAGGAGTGGTGGCCTGCCGACTATGGCCACTATGGCCCCTTCATGATCCGCATGGCCTGGCACGCCGCCGGTACTTACCGCACCGCCGACGGCCGGGGCGGCGCCTCCACCGGCAACCAGCGCTTCGCGCCGATCAATAGCTGGCCGGACAACGCCAGCCTGGACAAGGCGCGCCGCCTGCTGTGGCCGATCAAGCAGAAGTACGGCAACAAGCTCTCCTGGGCCGACCTCTACATTCTCGCCGGCAACGTCGCCCTTGAGTCGATGGGCTTCAAAACCTTCGGCTTCGGCGGCGGGCGCCGCGATATCTGGGCGCCGGAGGAGGACATCTACTGGGGCGCCGAGGATGAGTGGCTGGCCACCAGCGAGGACGCCAAGAGCCGCTACACCGGCGACCGTGAGCTGGAGAACCCCCTGGCGGCGGTGCAGATGGGCCTGATCTACGTCAACCCGGAGGGCCCCGACGGCAACCCGGATCCGCTGGCCTCCGCTCGCGACGTGCGCGAGACCTTCGCCCGCATGGCGATGAACGACTACGAGACCGTGGCCTTGACCGCCGGCGGCCACACCTTCGGCAAGACCCATGGCGCCGGCGATGCCGCCCATGTCGGCCCCGAGCCGGAAGCCGCCCCGCTGGAGCAGATGGGCCTGGGCTGGAAGAGCAGCTTCGGCAGCGGCAAGGGCCGCGACACCATCACCAGCGGCCTGGAAGGCGCCTGGACCCCGACTCCCACGAAGTGGGACATGAGCTACTTCGATGTGCTGTTCGGCTACGAATGGGAGCTCTCCAAGAGCCCGGCCGGGGCCCAGCAGTGGGTGCCCAAGGGGCTGGCCGACAAGGACAAGGCGCCGGATGCGGAAGACGCCTCCCAGAAGGTGGGCATCATGATGACCACCGCCGATATGGCCATGCGGGAAGACCCCGAGTATCGCAAGATCGCCGAGCACTTCCACAAGAACCCCGAGGAGTTCGCCGACGCCTTCGCTCGCGCCTGGTTCAAGCTGACCCACCGCGACATGGGGCCCAAGGTGCGCTATCTCGGCCCGGAAGTGCCCGACGAAGACCTGATCTGGCAGGACCCGGTACCGGCCGGCCCCACCGACTACGGCATCGATGCGGTGAAGACCCGCATCGCCGCCAGCGGTCTCTCCATCGCTGAGATGGTCGCCACCGCCTGGGACAGCGCCCGGACCTTCCGCGGCTCGGACTTGCGCGGCGGCGCCAACGGGGCCCGCATTCGCCTGGCGCCCCAGAAGGATTGGCCGGCCAACGAGCCCGAGCGGCTGACCAAGGTGCTGGGCGTGCTGGAAGGCATCGCCGCCGACACCGGCGCCAGCCTGGCCGATGTCATCGTGCTGGCCGGTAACGTGGGGGTCGAGCAGGCCGCCAAGGCCGCCGGCGTCAACGTCGAGGTGCCGTTCGCGCCGGGCCGTGGCGATGCCAGCCAGGAGCAGACCGACGCCGAGTCCTTCGAGCCGCTGGAGCCGGAAGCCGATGGGTTCCGCAACTACGCCCGCGCCAAGTTCACGGTCTCCGACGAGGAGATGCTGGTCGACCGGGCGCAGCTGCTGGGGCTCTCCGCGCCGGAGATGACCGTGCTGGTGGGCGGTCTGCGGGTGCTGGGCACCAACCATGGCGGCAGCCAGCACGGGGTGTTCACCGACAAGCCGGGAACGCTGACCAATGACTTCTTCGTCAACCTGGTGGACATGGACACCGAGTGGCAGCCCACCGACGCCGACCCGGACGTGTTCGAGGGCCGCGATGCCAAGACCGGCCAGGTCAAGTGGACCGGTACCCGGGTGGATCTGATCTTCGGCTCCAACTCGCAGCTGCGAGCCCTGGCCGAAAACTACGCCCAGAACGATGCCAAGGAGAAATTCATCCAGGACTTCGTGGCGGCCTGGGCCAAGGTGATGCACGCGGACCGCTTCGATCTGAAGTGATCGCTGCGTTCCATTGACCCGCCAAAAGAGCGTGCGAACGCCCCCGTTTGGGGGCGTTCGTGTGTTTGGGTTGGCACAATCCCGATTACGCTCAGAGCGTAAGACGCTTCATGCATCCTTCTGGGTTCAGCCGAACCGTGCCGTCATGACGGGGTCGCACTCACCCGGGCGCCAGCCGCCCTGGCGGATCGCCGGGTAGCCGGCCACATCGGGATTGTAGAGGTAGAGCCAGGCGGGGCCCGACCCGAAACACCTCCACCTCGACCCCGTCGGAGGGCTCGGACTTGGCGCCCGGGTAGGGGCCCAGGTCGTAGAGGGTGGCGCCGGTCAGCCGGTCGCTGCCCAGGAAGTCGGCGCCCTCCAGCCAGTGGTGATTGCGCAGGCCACGCTTGAGCGTGCCGTAAACGGCGACCAGCGGTGTGCGGGCGACGGCAAGCACGGGGGTGTGCATGGTGGCGGCCTCCTGGCGCTGCGGTGTGTGGCAATATTCTACCTTTTCGGCAGGGCTCGAAGCCACGCGGCCGGGCCGCGAACCCAGAGGGGAATGGCCGCGGTCATGGGATCGGATGTTGCCCGAACCTGGGGCTATCCTCGGCTGGTGCCGATGGCTAAGGTCCGTCGGGGTGATGCTATGCTAGGTTGGTGATATGGGGGCATGGAGTGGATCGGTTGTATGGAGGCCACAATGATTATCAGGAGGCTGGAAACTCTGCAGCTGCTCCAGCAGCGCTTGCCCGATATGGTGCGTGAGTTCGGTGTGCGTGATCTGGCTCTGTTTGGTTCCATGGCACGAGACGAGGCTGAAGCGGGCAGCGATGTCGATATCCTGGTGATCTTCGATGGCCCGGCCACGGCGGATCGTTATTTCGGGCTCCAATTTTACCTGGAGGATCTGCTGGGGCGCCCGGTAGATCTGGTGACCGACAAGGCGCTTCGACCCGAGCTCCGTCCTTATATCGAGAGTGAGGCCATGCATGTCTGAGCGGCGGCCCCGGCGCGAGTGGCGTTTCTACATCGACGACATGATCGGCTTTGCCGAAAAAGTGTTGGCCTATACCGAGGGGCTGGAGCAGGAAGATTTCATCGCCCACGATCTGACTTATGATGCCACGCTGCGTAACCTTGAGCTGCTCGGGGAGGCAGCGACCCACATCCCCGATGCGGTCCGTTCAGCGAATCCCGAGATCCCCTGGCGGATGATTATCGCCACGCGAAATCGTCTGATTCATGCCTACCTCGGCATCGATGATGATACCGTTTGGAGCATCATTCAGGATCATATCCCCGAACTGATAGAACGACTGAAATCTCTCACACGCTGACCAGTGTCGCGCGGCTGGTGCCGTTGCCCAGCGGTTCCACCTGGATCTGTACCGGGATGCGCTCGTGCATCTCCTGCACGTGGGAGATCACGCCGACGCGGCGGCCCAGGGCCTGCAGGCCGTCCAGGGCCTCCATGGCGAGTGCCAGCGACTGGGGGTCGAGGCTGCCGAAGCCTTCGTCGATGAATAGCGACTCGATGGTGAGCTCGCCGGAGGCCATGGAGGCGAGCCCCAGCGCCAGGGCCAGCGAGACCAGGAAGGTCTCGCCGCCGGAGAGCGAGTGCACCGAGCGGCGTTCGTCGCCCATATCCGTGTCCACCACCAGCAGGCCCAGGGGGCTGCCGCCACGCACCAGGCGATAGCGGCGGCTGAGCCCGGCCAGGTGGGCGTTGGCGTGCTCGAGCAGCTGCTCCAGATTGTAGGCCTGGGCGATGCGCCGGAACACCTTGCCGTCGGCGGAGCCGATCAGCTCGCTGATCCGGCCCCAGCGGCGGTGCTCTGCCTGCGCCGCCTCCAGTTCGGCCTGGCCTTCCCGCTGGCGTTCGCGTCGCCGGTCGTCGTCGTTGAGCGCGTAGAGGGCGGCATCCCGGGCCCGCTGGGCCTCCTCCCGCCGCGCAGCCAGCGCCTGCTGCTCCTTGGCCAGGGCCTCTCGGCGCTCGGCCAGCTCGCGATCCATCGCCTCGCTCAGCAGCGACTCGTCATCCGCCTCCGGCGCCTGCTCGCGGCGGTGTGCCAGCAGCGCCCGGCGGCGCTCGGCCAGGGTGGCGGTGGCCCGCTGACGGGCCTGCTCGGCCGCCTCGATCCGCTGTTCTTGCTGTCGGGCCTGCTCCTCGGACTGCTCCAGCAGCCGCGCCAGGGTGGTGTCATCCAGGTCGGGATGGGCCCGGCGCCAGGCGCTCAGCTCGGCGTCGAGGCGCTTGAGCTCCTCCGCTAGCGCCTCGAGCCGCTGGGCCTCGTGCGCCGCCTGCTGAGCGAGACGCTGCTGCGCTTGTTCGGCGGCGTGCCGGCGCTCCTGGGCGCTGTCTTTCGCCAGCTGCGCCTGCTCCTGCCGGGTGTCGAGGTGCTGCTGCCAGGCGTCCGGCGAGGCGTGTTCACCGAGTCGGGCGGCAAGCCGGCGGGCGAGCTCATCGCGCTGAGCGCGAAGCGGTGGCAGCTGCTGTTCCAGCTCGGCCAGCTGCGTGTCGGCTGCGGTCCGCTCGGCCTCCAGGCGCGTCAGCACCAGCTCCCCCTGGCGCAGCGCTTCCTCCAGCGGGGCCAGCTCGGCCTCGGCCCGGGCCAGTTCGTCGAGGGTCTGGCGCGCCTGCTTCCGCTGCGCGTCGCTGGCCTCGCGCTGGGCCTCTAGCCAGTCGTCGCGCTCGGCTTCGCCTACGGAAACCAGCTCACCGTGCAGCGGGTGCTCCGCGAGTGCCGCCTGGGTCGCGTCCCGGTGGCGCTCGGCCTGGGCCAGGTCCTGGCGGCGCTGCTCGAGGGCGGCCTCCACGGCGCGGTATTCCCCCAGCAGGGTGTCGCGCCGCTCCTGAGCCGCGTCGCGGGCCTGGCGGGCGTCGCTGAGCTGGCGCCTCTCTTCGGCTTCCTGGGCGGCGAGCTGAGCGGCCTCGGGAGTGGTTGGCGGCCGGTGGCGCCAGGGGTGGTCGAGCCCGCCGCACACCGGGCAGGGCTCGCCCTCCCGCAGGGCCTCGCGCAGCCTCACCACGCTCTCGCTGCGCACCGCGCGGCTGCGCTCGATCTGCTCGGTGACGATCTCGAGTCGTGCCTGGGCATCGTTCAGGCGCTGGCGGGCGGTCTGGCCCTCGGCCAGCAGCCGCTCCCGGCGCGCCTGCTCCTGGGCGACCTGCGTGGCCAGTCGCTGGCGCGTCGTCGCGGCCCGGACCTGCTCCTGCCAGCGGCTGGCCAGCTCGCCCAGCGCCAGGTGGCGGCGGGCGGCATGGTCGTGGTCCCGCTGGGCGGCCTGGCGCGCGTCATCCAGGCGTGGGTGAGTGCCCACCAGCCGCTTGAGGGTGGCCTGCCAGTCATCGCGCTGACGCTCCCGGGCCTGCTGGGCCTCGCGGGCCTGGCGATGCGCCTCGGCGAGGGTGTCGGCCTGCTCGTGCTGCTGGCGGTGCTGTCGGGTCGTATCGGCGAGCTGCTTCTCCAGGGTGGCCAGCCGCTGGGCCAGCTCGCGGGCCTCGCGCAGGCTGGGTTCGGCCTGGCGGCGCTCCCGGTTGGCGTGAGTGAGTGCTTGCTCGGCCTGTTCGAGGGCCTCGGCGCTGGCGCGCTGCTCGGTGCGGGCCGCCTCCAGGGCGGCGCGGGTCTCGGCGTGGCTCGCCTCCAGCGCGGCGATCTCGTCCGGCAGGGTGGTGCGGCGCGTGAAGGCGTGACGCCGCGGGGCGATCAGCCGGCGCCAGTCGCGGTCGGCACGCCGGTCAGCGAGCGCTTGCCACTCATGCTCGGCCGCCTGTTGCTGGGCCAGGCCGTCGCGGTAGGCGCTGCCCAGGCGCTGATCGGTCTCGTGCCAGCCCTGCTGAGTCTTGAGCGCTTCTTCCTGCTGCTGCAGGTGAGTGAGCGCTTGCCGGGTCGCCTCGGCGCGGCTTTCCAGCTCGGCCCGAGCCTCGGGCTTGGCGGGCAGGTCGTCGGCGAGCCGGGCCTGGAGGGCGTCCACGGCCTTTCGGGCCGCGTTGGCGCGGCGGTAGGCGGCCACCGAGATCCGCGAGTATTCGCCGGTGCCGGTGAGGCGCTCCAGCAGGTCGCTGCGGGCGTTGTCGTCGGCCTGTAGAAAGGCGGCGAACTCGCTCTGGGCCAGCAGCACGGCACGGGTGAACTGATCGAAGGTGAGCCCCAGTCGCTCCGGCAGCAGGCGCTCGAACTCCCGCTTCTGGGCGGTGAGCAGGCGGTCGGCGTCCAGGTCGCGCAGCGACTGCTCGGCAGCCTGCAGGCGGCCGGTGGCTTTCTCACGGGCGCGGCGCACCGCCCAGCGGGCGCGGTAGCGGCGGCCATCGCGGCCCAGGAAGTCCACCTCGGCATAGCCGCTGGCGGTGCCGCGGCGCAGCAGGGTACGCGCATCGCTGGTGGTCAGGGTGGAGTCCGGGGTGTCGTCGATCTGGCTGTCGCGGCTGGGGGCCTGGCGCAGCCGGGGGGTGCTGCCGTAGAGCGCCAGGCACAGGGCGTCGAGCAGGGTGCTCTTGCCCGCCCCGGTGGGGCCGGTAATGGCGAACAGGCCGGCGTCGGCCAGCGGCGCGGCGGTGAAGTCGAGCTCGAGGGGGCCGGGCAGGGAGGCGAGGTTGGCCAGGCGCAGGGCGAGGATCTTCATGAGCGGCCCTCCCCGGGCGGGTCAGCGGCGGTGTCGTCGTCCTCGCTCTCCAGCACGTCCTGGCGCAGCCGCTCGAAGTCGGCCAGCACGTCTTCGCCTGGGGGTTCGCCCCAGCGGGCCTGCCAGGTGCGCTCGAAGAGCCGGCGGGGGCCGAGGGTCTCCAGGTCGACCCGCGCTGAGGCGGCCTCGCCTTCGACTTGGGGCAGGCGGCGCTCCAGGCGCAGCAGGCGCAGGGCGCGACCGTCGAGGGCCGCCTCGACCTGGGCGCGCAGGTCGGGAATCGGAGCGTCCAGCTCCACGCGCACCTCCAGCCAGGGCCACAGCTCGCGGGGCCGGGCGGGGTCGTCCTCCAGCGCGTCCAGCTCGGCCAGCACGGCGTCCAGCGGTGCGGGGCCCAGGCGGTGCATGGCCACCGGGCGCGGCACGGGAATCGCCGTGGTGTCGACTAGTGCTTCACCGTCGAGCCGGGCCTCCACCACCTGGTGGGGGTAGTCCACCTCGCTGAAGTCCAGCGGCAGGGGGCTGCCGCTGTAGCGAATGCGCGCCTCGCCGACCTGCTGGGCGCGATGCAGGTGGCCCAGCGCCACGTAGGCGATGTCGGCGGGGAAGAGGGCGGCGGAGATCGACTCCTCGCCGCCGATCACGATGGGGCGTTCGCTGGCCTCGGACACCGCGGCGCCGTGCAGGTGGGCGTGGCTCATGGTCACCAGCGCCTGGCCGGGCTGGCGCTGGGCGCGAGCGGCTTCGATCAGCTGCCGGTGCACCCGGCTGATACCGGCCACATAGTCATTGCGCCCGGCGTCGTCCGTGGCCTCGTCCCGGGCCAGGCCGGCGCCGGTGACCTCGGCGGGGCGCAGGAAGGGCAGCGCCAGGCACCAGGCGCGGGTTTCGCCCGCCTCATCGGTCAACGGCACCAGCAGCCGTTCGGCGTCCAGGCGGCCGTCGTCCAGCCAGCTGACCCGGCCCAGGGCGTGGGTGCGCAGGCGGCGCATCAGCGGGGCGGGCAGCTCCACGCGGTTGCCGCTGTCGTGGTTGCCGGCGATCAGCACGATATCGAGCATCGGCAGGCGCTGATGGGCGCTGACGATGAAGTCGTAGAGCAGCCCCTGGGCCTGCAGCGAGGGGTTGACCACGTCGAAGAGGTCGCCGGCGACCAGGAGGGCGTCGGCCCGGCGTGCGGCCAGGGTGTCGAGCAGCCAGGTGAGGAAGGCGCGATGCTCGGCGTGGCGCTCCTGGCCGTGGAAGCTCTGGCCGAGGTGCCAGTCGGCGGTATGGATCAGCGTCATCATGGGCGTCGGGGCTCCCTTCCCTGGCGGACGTCGAAAGGGGCTAGTCTACGCCAGTACAGATCGCGATTCAGGAGGGGAACATGACGGCGGTACCGTTGCACGACTGGGACTTGGCGCCCCGCGAGGCCATCGCCCTGCAGCGCCGCCTGGCCGGGCGCGTGGAGCGCGCGGATCGCCTGGGCCCGGTGCGCCATATCGCCGGGGTGGATATCGGCTTCGAGGCCCAGGGCGAGATCACCCGCGCCGCGGTGGTGGTGCTGGCCTGGCCCGGCGCGCCGGGCGGTGAGTTCGCGGTGGTCGAGGAGGCGCTGCACCGCGAGCCAACGCGCATGCCCTATGTGCCAGGGCTGCTGTCGTTTCGCGAGGTGCCGGCGGCGCTGGCCGCCTTCGAGCAATTAACGGTGCGCCCCGACCTGGTGATGGTGGATGGCCAGGGCATCGCGCACCCGCGCCGGCTGGGTGTGGCTTCTCATCTGGGGCTGTGGCTCGACCTGCCGACCATCGGGGTGGCCAAGTCGCGGCTCTGTGGACGCCACGGCGAGCCGGGCCCCGAGCGCGGCGACTGGTCTCCGCTCACCGACGGTCCAGAGGACGAGGTGATCGGCGCGGTGCTGCGCTCGCGGGCGGGCGTCAAGCCGATCTTCGTCTCACCGGGGCATCGGCTCTCGCTGACCACCGCCCTGCACTGGGTGACGGCGTGCCTGGGGCGCACCAAGCTGCCGGAGCCGACCCGGCTGGCTGATCGCCTGGCCTCGCGGCGGGGCGAGAAAAGTCGCTGATGGCCGCCTTGGGCTTTGCATTCCTTGCCGTCGCGTTCGACCATGGGGGTCCGCCACCTGCCGAGCCTTGCCATGCCTGCCTCGATTAGCCCCGCCCTCGCCGCGACCCGTACCTGGGTCGAGAGCTTTGTCGTCGCCCACGACGTTTGCCCCTTCGCCGGTCGTGAGCTTGCCCGTGACACCATTCGCTTTACGGAAGTGGAGGCCAGCGAGTGGGAACCGGCCCTGCTGACGCTGATCGAGGAGTGCCATCGACTCGATGAGACGCCCGCGATCGAGACCACCCTGCTGGTGCTGCGTCATGGCCTGGGGGATTTCGACGACTACCTCGACTTCCTGGCCGTCGCCGAGGCGTTGATGGCCGAGCAGGGCTATACGGGCATCTACCAGCTGGCTAGTTTCCATCCCGACTACTGCTTCGAGGATACCGAGCCGGACGACCCCGCCAACTTCACCAATCGCTCCCCGTGGCCGATGCTGCACCTGCTGAGGGAGGCGAGCCTGGAACGGGCGCTGGCGCACTATGCCGACCCCGAGGCCATTCCCGAGCGCAACATCGAGGTGATGCGCCGGCTGGGCGCGGAGCATCTTGCCGCCAATCTGGTGAGGCTGCGCGACAAGAATGCTGTCTGACCGGAAATTAATTTTTGGAAAAAATTTCCATTATTTTGCGGGCGGCGGCTGACGAAGGCAACGCCATGATCTATGGTGTTGAGGGGAGGTGGCGCGCCGTGCCACCCTGTTCGATCGTGGCCAGTGTTCAGCATGGCCGAGTTTTATCGCAAGGAGTCGACATGAGCATCAAGAAAACCGCAAGCGCCGTCTGGGAAGGCGGTATCAAGGATGGCGAGGGCCGCGTCTCCGCGCAGAGCGGCGTGCTAAAGGACGTGCCCTACAGCTTCGCCAAACGCTTCGAGGATGCCCCGGGCTCCAATCCCGAGGAGCTGATCGGGGCTGCCCACGCCGGCTGCTTCTCGATGGCGCTGTCGCTGATCATGGGCGAGGCGGGGCTGACCCCGGAGCGGATCAGCACCGAGGCGAGCGTCTCGCTGACCCAGGATGACGATGGCTTCAGCATCACCGCCATTCACCTGACCACCCGGGTCAAGAGCCCGGGGGCCGACGCGGCCGCCTTCGAAGAGGCCGCCAACAAGGCCAAGGAGGGCTGTCCGGTGTCGCGGCTGCTAAACGCCGAGATCACCCTGGATGCCGCGCTGGAAAGTTGATACCACCCTGACAATGACTCATTACCGCGGCCACCTTCGGGTGGCCGCTGGCGTTCGGCAGTCATTCGGCTTTCATTGAGCGTTCAGGCGCGGCCATGCCGCGGCGGGCGGCCTTGATCAGGCCGCGAATCAGCCGCTGCTGGGGGCGGTTGAAGATCAGCCACTCGGGGTGCCACTGCACCCCGATCAGGAAGTCGTGGCGACTGGACTCGATGCCCTGCACCAGCCCCTCCCGGTCGCGGGCGACGATCTCGATGCCGTCGCCGGTCTCCTGCACCGCCTGGTGGTGCAGGCTGTTGATACGGCACCAGCTGACCTTGAGCAGGCGGTGCAGGTGGCTGTCGGCGACGATGTCCACCGTCTTGCGCGGCAGCACGGTGCGGCGTCGCTTGAGCCCCTCGTGGGTGGTATAGATGTCGGGGTCCAGGGTGCCGCCCAGGAAGACATTGAGCAGTTGGGCGCCGCGACAGATGCCCAGCACCGGCTTGTCCTGGGGAATGAAGCGCTCGATCAGTTCGAGCTCCAGCTCGTCCCGCTGGGGGTCGACGCGCACGTCGAGCTGCATCTCGCCGCCGTAGAGGTGCGCCTGGATGTCGTCGCCGCCGCCGATAATCAGGCCGTCGAGCCACTCCGGGAGCGGCCGTGAGGGCGACAGCCGCAGCGCTTCGCCGCCATGGCGCCAGACGGCGAACCAGTCGAACCACCAGGCGATGCGGCTCTTGTAGTCGGAGGTGGTGATGCCAATCAGTGGTCGTCTCATGGGCTGACTCGACTCTCCCGAATCCATTCTCGTACCCGGTAGAACAGCCGGGTCAGCGGCGACAGGGTGTGATAGCGCACGTAGCGACGGGCGCGCTGGTGCAGCTGCTCCTGGTCGGCGGCGAGGCGCTCGACTTCCACCCAGCGGTTCCACTCCACGGTGGCTCCCCAGTCGGGCTGGGAGAGCTGGGCGTTGGGCAGCCGATAGTGGAAGGTGGGGCGCGCCTTGACCAGCCTGTCGCTGAACAGTTCGTGGGGATAGTCGGGGCGCAGGTAGGCAAACAGCGGGTAGAGATCGAGCTCGCGATTGCGGGTCGGGTTGTACTCGATGTAGTCGGCGATCAGGCGGTCGAGATTGGGGGCATAGTCCGGGTCGAGCACCTTGAGGGCGTAGTCCTTGGGAAAGGGGTTGGCGTGGGGCAGCACCTCGCGGGTGATGTCGACGTCGATTTCCTGTCGCAGCCACTCGGCCAGCAGCAGGTAGGCGCGCAGCTGATCGAGCAGATGGGGCACTTCCAGGCTGGATACCTCGGGGTTGAGGTGCAGGCCGAAGCCGTAGAGCAGGCTGGCGTCGGTGCCCTTGGCGCCATGAGCGTGCAGGGCGGCGAAGAGGGCGTCGAGTTCGCCGAGCTCGTCCCAGGGCACCGGCGGGCAGACGATCTCGGTGGGTACCAGGCCGGTGACCACGTCACCGATCAGCTCGCGGGTCTTGCTGTGGAAATCCAGGCGCATCCGATGGCGCTGGCGTTCCCACTCGGTATCCTTGCGCGGCACTTCCTCGAGGACCTTGCTGTCAGGGTGGGCATACTGGGTGTCGAGCTCGATGACGAAGCTGCCCCAGCGGGTGTTGACCACCTTCTGGCGGTGGGGGCTGATCAGCTCGATGTCGCCGCCGAACAGCTCACGCACCAGCTCGGAGGTGGCCTGGGGCGGCAGGCCGGCAAACTCGATTTCCACCCCCACGTGGCGGGGCTCTCCTTGGAAATTGAGGGTCTCGGGTGGTGATTGCGGCAACATGGGGGCATCCTGTGCGATTCGAGCAAAGATCGCTGTCAGCCTACCATAGCGTTGTCCCGGCTCGGCAGGCAGCGCGGTAAGAGGCCCGCCAGGCGCCGGGCCGACGCACGGCGACGACACTCGACCAGAGGCGATGACCAAGGGGGATGCAGAGACGATGTCAGCGGATTTTCTGCCGGCGCGGACACCGGCCAGCCGGCCAGCCGGCCTCTGGGCGTGGCTGCTGTGCGTGGCGACGGTGCTGCTGCTGGTCGCCGCCCCGGCAGTTGCCCAGACGCTGCCGATCACCGGCCTGGGCGTTGACGCCGAGGGTGGGGAGCACGACCCCCGCGCCTTTCAGCAGTCCCTGCAGGAGGTGATCGAGACCCTGGAGGACGCCGAGCAGCGCGGGGCGCTGCTCGAGAGCCTGCGCGAGCTACAGCGGGTCCAGGCCGAGGCCGCCGGCGGTACCGGTATCGCGCCGCGACAGGGGCTGCTGGGTGCCCTGGCGGAGACCCTCAGCGACCTGGGCGAGCAGGCCGAGGCGGGGGAGTCGCCCATCGACGACTGGCAGCGGCAGCTGGATCAGGGCTGGGCGGATCTCAGCGAGCTGGTGGGGGAGACCGGCTCTGGCCAACTGATGCATTTCGTGGTCGACAGCACCGTGCTGCTGGGTATCTGGGTGGGCCTGCTGGTGATCCTGATCGCCCTGGGGCGGCTGCTGTTCCTGCGTCGACGGATGCCGCTGGACCTGCCTCGTGACCCACGGGGCTGGCTGCTGGCCCTGCACTTTCTGCGGCGCATGCTGCCCTGGGCGCTGGCGTTCGTGCTGGTGCTGGGGCTGGCACAGCTGCTGCCGCACAGTCCGGGGCGTGCCATGGCGCTGGTCATCGCCTATGTGGCGCTGTGCGGTCGGGCGCTGTCGGTGGTGGTGGAGTGCGTGGTCTCGGTGTTCACCCGCGGGCACCGCTTTATCGCGGTGCAGATCTTGCAGCAGCAGGCCCTGCGCCTGCTGTTCGTGATCGGGGCGCTTATAGCGCTGGGCGATGCGCTCAACTCCGAACGACTCACGCAGATGATCGGCGATGACCTGGCCGCGCTGGGCTCGGTGCTGGCCAATATGCTGGCGGCGCTGCTCAGCGTGCGCTTCATCCTCAAGTTCAAGCGGCCGATCAAGCACCTGATCCGCAACCGGCCCTGGCGGGTGCGCCGGGAAGGCGGTTCCGGGCCCGATCTCGCGCGAATCATCGGCGGACTCTGGCACGTGCCGGCGCTGCTGGTGGTGGGCGGGTCGCTGATGGCGATCTTCGTTACCGTGGGCGACGTGGGCACGGCGCTGGCCCGCTCGATCATCTCCGCCGCGCTGCTGGTGCTGACGCTGGTGGTCACCGGACTGATTCGCCGACACGCCGAGCGTCGCAGCAAGCGGCGGCGGCTCAGCGACTACCGCCGCCGCCTGGAGCGCTTCGGCTATGCGCTCTCGCATATGGTGAGCTGGATCGTCTTCGCCGAGCTGACGCTGCAGGTGTGGGGCGGCTCGCTGTTCGGCCTCGGCCAGGCCGGAGTGGCCGGCGCCCGCATTGGCCAGGCGCTGCTGGCGCTGGGTTTCACCGTGCTGCTGGCGTGGCTGGTGTGGATCTTTGCCGATACCGCCATCCAGCGGGCACTGATCTCCTCGGGGCGTTCGCGGGGGCGGCGGGTCAACAAGGCGCGTGCCCAGACCATCACGCCGATGATCCGCAACGTGATCTTCGCCACCATCGTGGTGATCGCCAGCATCGTCGGCCTGGCCAACCTGGGGGTCAACGTCACGCCGCTGCTGGCGGGTGCCGGCGTCATCGGTCTGGCGCTGGGCTTCGGCGCCCAGACCCTGGTGCAGGATTTGATCACCGGCATCTTCATCATCATCGAAGACTCCCTGGCAGTGGACGACTTCGTGCAGATCAACGGCCACATCGGCACCGTCGAGGGGCTGACCCTGCGCACCGTGCGGCTGCGCGACCTGGACGCGGTGGTGCATATCATCACCTTCAGCCGTATCGAATCGATCCACAACATGTCGCGGCAGTTCGGCATTGCCCTGATGCGGCTGCGCATTCCCCACACCATGAAGATCGATGACGCCATCACCCTGATGCAGGAGACGGCGCTGGAGCTGCGCCAGGACCCGATGATGCGCCACCATATCTGGTCGCCGCTGGAGATGCAGGGCATCCAGGCGTTCGAGGATGGCTGCCCAATCCTGCGCATGCGTTTTCGCACCGCTCCGGAAATGCAGTGGGACGTGGCGCGTGCTTTCAACCTGCTGCTCAAGCAGCGCATGGAGGCCCAGGAGATCGATCTCGATATGCCGCGGCTGAGCATCAGCATGGAAGGTCGCGGTGCCGACAGCCTGGCTGACGACCCGAATCGGGACGGGCCGCGCGATACCGCGGGGCGTGAGCCCGGCGAGGCGAACCGAGCTGACTCTCGTGGCGCCGCCCCCGACCCCAGCTGACCACCCGCCATTCACACCGCCACTCCCTCCTTGCCCCAGGCCGGCACTCGCCGGCCTGGGGCGTTCGTGCCGACGTTGCCTGTCGCCTCCATGCATGGAAATTAGACGAAAGTTTCAATAAGTAAGCGTTTACGGCTCAATGAGTAAACGTTTACTCTTGATCCATCTCCGCGAGGAGCATTCACCCATGCCCACCAGGGCACGACCAGGAGGAGCCAGCTAATGACGATCAAGGTCACGGTCTGGGGCGAGAACGTCCATGAGCAGGCCAACGAAGTGGTAGCGCGGATCTATCCCGATGGCATGCATGCCTGCATCGCCGCCGCGCTCAACGAGGACGAGGCCATCGAGGCCCGCGCGGTCACCCTGCAGGACCCCGAACATGGCCTCACCGAGGAGCTGCTGGAGGACACCGAGGTACTGCTGTGGTGGGGCCATGCAGCCCATGGCGAGGTGCGTGAT
This sequence comes from Billgrantia campisalis, assembly GCF_022341425.1. Taxonomy (GTDB): domain Bacteria; phylum Pseudomonadota; class Gammaproteobacteria; order Pseudomonadales; family Halomonadaceae; genus Halomonas; species Halomonas campisalis. The sequence goes on from NZ_JABFUC010000015.1 coordinate 70,590, forward strand.
GAGATCGTCGACCGGGTCCAGGCGCGGGTGCTGCAGGGCATGGGGCTTCTGGTGCTGCACTCCGGGCACTACGCGAAGATTTTCAAGCGGCTGATGGGCACCACCTGCTCGCTGAAGTGGCGCGAGGCCGGCGAGCGCGAGCGGCTCTGGGTGGTCAATCCGGGGCATCCCATCGTGCAGGGCGTGGGCGACTATATCGAGTTGCCCCACACCGAGATGTACGGCGAGCCCTTCGCCGTGCCCAACCCCGACGAGGTGATCTTCATCAGCGCCTTCGAAGGGGGCGAGGTGTTCCGCTCGGGGCTCACCTACAAGCGCGGCAACGGCAAGATCTTCTACTTCCGTCCGGGGCACGAGACCTACCCCATCTACTACGACGCCAAGGTGCGCCGGGTGCTCAGGAATGCCGTGAAGTGGGCGCGCCCCGAGGGCTCATGCTGGATCGACAGCTGCCCCAATGTGCCGCCCGAGCAGGCGCCCGATCCGGTGGTGGTGAAAGGCGAGGGGCTGCACCAGCCCGGCGAGGAGGGTTTCAAATGATTCGACTGGCGATCATCGGTGCCGGCAGCATGGCCGGCGAGCATGCCAAGCATTTCGGGCGGCTTCACGGGGTCGAGGTGGTGGCGGTGTGCGATCTCGACGGCGATCGGGCGCGTGCCTTCGCCGACACCTACGGTATCCCCGAGGCCTATACCGACCTGGAGGCGATGCTGGCCCGGGACGACATCGACGCGGTGAGCAACGTCACCACGGACGCTGCCCACAAGGCGACCTCGCTTGCCGCCATCGCTAGCGGCAAGCACATCCTCTGCGAGAAGCCCCTGGCCACCAACGCTGCCGATGCCGAGGCGATGGCCGCGGCGGCCCGCGAGGCGGGGGTGATCAACATGGTCAACCTGAGCTACCGCAACGCGCCGGCGATACATCAGGCCCGCGAGCTGATCGCCGCGGGAGCCCTGGGGCGCATCATGCATGTGGACGCCAGCTATCGCCAGAGCTGGCTGGTCAGCCACGCCTGGGGGCGCTGGGACCAGGACAGCCAATGGCTGTGGCGGCTCTCCGAGGGACACGGCAGCAAGGGGGTGCTGGGCGACGTGGGGGTCCATATCCTCGATTTCGCCAGCTTCCCGGTGGGTGACATCAGCGCCGTCAACTGCAAGCTCAAGTGCTTCGACAAGGCCCCGGATAACCGCATCGGCGACTATCGGCTCGACGCCAACGACAGCGCCCTGATGCGTGTCGAATTCGCCGGCGGGGCGCTGGGCACCCTCCAGGCCACTCGCTGGGCTACCGGCCACCACAACTCCCTGAGCCTGAGCGTGCACGGCGACCGCGGTGCCCTGCGGGTCGACCTGGATGCGGCCAAGGATCGGCTGCAGGTGTGTCTGGGCGAGGACGTCCACCCGGCCCGCTGGCGCGAGGTCACGGCGCCCGACACCCCGAGCCTCTACCGCCGCTTCATCGCTGGCATCGAAAGCGGCCACAACGACCAGCCCGACTTCGCCCGCGGGGCGGCGCTGCAGCGGGTGCTGGACGCCTGCTTCGTCTCCGACGCCGAGGATCGCAGCCTGGCCCTGGCCGGCTGAGCCCGGGCGTCTCTCCACCAACAACCACAAGAGAGGAAACCACCATGTCCCATCGCCCCCTTGCCACCGGCCTCCTGGCGGGTACCCTGCTGGCCGGTGGCCTGGCCCTGAGCGGCGGCCAGGTCCTGGCCGCCTCGATCACCATCGCCTGCGGCGACGGCGGCGCCGCCGACTATTGTCCGGTGCTGGCCCGTCAGTGGGCCGAGGCGACCGGCCACGAGGTGGCCGTGGTCACCACGCCCAACTCCTCCACCGAGAAGCTGTCGCTCTATCAGCAGTTGCTCGGCAGCCAGTCCGGCGATATCGACGTGCTGATGGTCGATACCGTCTGGCCCGGCCTGCTCGCCCCCCATCTGGTGGATCTTGCCGACTACCTGCCCGAGGACGCCACCGAGGGCTTCTTTCCGGCGATGATCGACAACAACACCGTGGATGGCCGCCTGGTGGCGCTGCCCTGGTTCACCGACGCCGGCCTGCTCTACTACCGCAGCGACCTGCTCGAGCAGTACGGCCATGCGGTGCCCGAGACCTGGGCGGAGCTGACCGAGATCGCCCGCGAGATCCAGAACGCCGAGCGGGCGGCGGGTAACGAGCGCATGCACGGCTTCGTCTTCCAGGGGCGCGCCTACGAGGGGCTGACCACCAACGCCCTGGAGTGGATCGCCAGCCATGGCGGCGGCACCCTCGTCGACGCCGAGGGCAAGGTGACCGTCAACAACCCCCGGGCCGTCGAGGCGATGAGCTTGGCCGCCTCCTGGATCGGCGACATCGCGCCGCGCGGCGTGCGCAACTACATGGAGGAGGAGGCCCGCGGCGTCTTCCAGTCCGGCAACGCGGTGTTCATGCGCAACTGGCCCTATGCCTGGGCGCTTGGCCAGGCCGAGGGCACCGCCATCCAGGGCAGGTTCGGCGCCGCCTCGCTGCCCCGTGGCTCCGAAGGGGAATCAGTCGCTACCCTGGGCGGTTGGAGCTTCGCGGTGTCGCGCTACTCGGCACACCCCGAGGCCGCCGCCGACCTGGTGGCCTATCTGACCGCCGAGGCCAAGCAGAAGGCCCATGCCATTGAGTTCGGCATGAACCCCACCCGCGAGGCGCTCTACCGGGATCCCGAGGTGCTCGAGGCGCAGCCCTTCATCGGCGAGCTCTATGCGACCCTGGTGGGCGGCGTTCCGCGTCCGGCCAGCGTCACCGGCGAGCACTATGCACGGGTCTCCAACGCCTTCTTCAATCGTGTGCACGAGGTGCTCTCCGGCGACCTCGCCGCCGAGCAGGCCCTGCAGCAGTTGGAGGCGGAACTGACCCGGATGGGCCGCCGCGGCTGGTGAGGGGCCCCTGCCTCGCGTCGCTCACGATTTTTCGGCACAATCATCGGCCGTCAAGGGCAGGCGGCGCCGCAGCGCGGCGCCGCGCCAACCGTGAGGCAGGCAGATGAGCAGAGATTCGTCGCGATCGGCGACCATTCGGGAGATCGCCCGGCGCGCGGGGGTCTCCATCGCCTCGGTGAGCCGGGCCCTCAACGGCAAGCCGGGGTTGAGCGAGGCGCTGCGCGAACGCATCCTGGCGATCAGCCGGGAGGTGGCCTACCGGCCCAGCGCCGCCGCCCGTCAGCTGATCAGCGGCAAGGCGGCGGTGGTGGGCATCTCCCTGGGGTGCCAGGACATCGAGCTGCGCCCCTACTACATCCTGCTCTATCAGCACCTGACCCTGGCGCTCCACGAGCAGGGCATGGTGCCGATCTTCTTCGCCCACGACCAGACGGCGACGCTGCCCGAACGGGCCGGCGCCGCCATCCTGCTCGGCGAGTTCCCCGGCGATCACCGCGCGACCCGGCTGGCCGAGGCGGGCGTGCCCTGCGTGCGCATCGGCGAGGCCGGCGAGGGCTTCTCGGTGGCGCCGGACGACCGTCACGGCTTCGCTCGGGTGACCCGCCACCTGATCGAGAGCGGCCGGCAGCGGATCGCCTTCGTGGGCGGCGATCTCGAGCAGCCCCACCCTCACCCACGCCTGGCGGGCTATCGCCAGGCGCTGGCCGAGACCGGCCTGGCCGAGCGGCTCTTCAGCCTGCCCCATGACGTCGCCTCGGCCTCGCTGACCGCCTACCGCTTCTTCGCGCCGCGGCTGGCGAGCTGGGGCGAGCCGCCCTTCGATGCCCTGGTGTGTGCCACCGACGAGATCGCCCTGGGCTGCCTGGCGGCCCTGGAGGATCACGGCATCGCCGTGCCCGGGCGGGTGGCCGTGACCGGCTTCGACGACCTGCCGCTGCTGGCGGCCCGCCTGACCACCCTGCGCCAGGACATCGCCGCCATCGCGGCCATGAGCGTGACGCTGCTGGGCGAGGCGCTGGCCGGAAAGCCGCCGCGCCACGTCTCCATTCCGGTGGAACTGGTGGTGCGCCAGAGCGGCTGATGGTGGGACGGCGCGCTGGCCAGGGACGCCGTGGGCCGCGATGATGGCCAGTCCACGGTGGCGGGCAGTACCATGGGGCAGGAGGGGTGGACAGGCCCTCCGTTGCCAGGAGCCGCGACGCCGTGATCACCGTCGAACGCAAGGACAGCTTCCACCTCAAGATCTCCCGGGTGCTGAAGGAGGAGACCTCCCATCGCCTGGATCTCTTCCTGTTCGTTCCCGGCGAGCTGGGGCTCAACGACCATGTGATTTCCGAAGACGCGTTCTACCACGGCGCCATTCACGTCAAGCGCACCTACTACAGCGACAAGCACCATCTGCCGCTGGTGCTCAGCCGGCTGGCCAGTCGCGGCAAGCTGAGTACCGAGCAGTACCGCCTGAGCCTGAGCCTCTACGCCTACCAGTATGCGGTGGCGCTGGAGCGGGCGACCCAGGAGCTGCTGCATACCGCCCGGGAGACCGCCGAGCGGGCCGAGGCCCTCGCCACGGCCGAGTCGGCAGGCGGCGAGGAGCGTCGCGACCAGGCGCGTGTGCTGGAGCAGGCCGAGCGCTTCAACGCCCAGCTCGAGGAGCTGTGCGAGCTGGCCCAGAGCATCCTGCGACGCTTGCGGCGTCACCGCCCCAGCGAGGAGAGCCTGCACAAGTATTACGCCAATATCGACAACTACCTCTCCTGGTTCACCGAGCAGCAGCTGCTGGCCCTGGTGGCGCACCTGCCCCGTGGCAAGGGGTACCGGTCGATACGCAAGCGCCTGCTGATGATCTGTCAGGCCGAGAGCGAGCATCGCGAGCGGGCCGAATACAACTCGCCGCGGGTCACCCGCGACCCCACCCGGATGTCCAACAAGATGCGGCTGCTAAGGCGGCTGATCGAGTACCCGGTGACCCTCAAGCAGCAGAGCCAGGAGCTGGGCAGCGGCGAGCAGAAGGCGGTCAAGGGCCTGGCCACGGCGGTGGTGATGATCTTCGTGTCGCTGGGGCTGCTGCATGCTCGCGACACCCTGGGGGATATCACCGCGCTGTTCGTGCTGGCCATGGCGGTGCTCTATGCCATGCGCGAGGTGTTCAAGGATGATCTGCGCAACACCCTTTGGCGTTGGTTGCGCAAAGGGCGTCCCAAGTGGCGTCGCCAGTACCTGGATGCCACCAGCAATGCCTTGGTCGGCCGCCAGTTGGAGTGGTTCGACTACAAGCGCTTCACGCGGCTTGACGAGGAGATTCAGCGGGTTCGCAAGCGTAACGTCGCCCAGCGCGAAGAGGTGGTGCTGCACTACCGCTCCAGTTCACGGATGTCGCCGACGCGCTTTCTCAGCGGCTACGAGAAGACCCGCGAAACGCTGTCGCTGGATCTCTCCCTGCTGGCGCGATTGATGGACAAGGGCAAGCACCATGTCTATCGGCTGAAGGAGGGCCAGGTGTCGCGGGAGTCGGTGGAGAAACGTCACCTGTTCAATCTGGTAATTCGCGAGGAGGGCGGCAGCGCTGAGCCGACGCTGCAGCGCTGGAAGATTGTCATGAGTCGTTCGCGGATTGTCGATGTCGAACGGGTCTATCAGGAGGGGGCGGATGACACGCAGCCCCGCTGAACAGGCCCGGGTCGATTCTTCATCGCCATTTCAGTGCCTGAGGCCATTATGGTTGTTCCATGTCAATGGCGAACCGTTGATCTCTTGTTAGGCTGGTACGCAATAGCGCGGATTGTGAGAGCCGCCAACCCGGGCTAGAGTCAAGCTACACAATCCCTTGGCCCAGACGGCCCACTGCTGGAGATGCCACCATGCGAGCTGCCGATGTCATGACGCCCAATGTCATAACCGTATCCCCCGAAGCGGATGTCCAGGAGATTGCCCGCCTGCTGCTCGACAACAACATCAGCGCGCTGCCGGTGGTGGATGATGACCAGAAGGTACTGGGCATCGTCAGTGAGGGGGACCTGATGCGCCGGGTCGAGAACGGCACCCAGCGTCGCAAGTCCTGGTGGCTGCAGCTGTTCGAGGGCAGCAACCCCAGCGAGTACGTCAAGACCCATGCGCGCAAGGCCCGTGAGATCATGACCCCCGACCCGGTGACCGTCGGCGAGGACCAGTCGCTGCGCGAGATCGCCAAGCTGCTGGAGAAACGCCATATCAAGCGGGTGCCGGTGGTGCGCGACGGCCGGCTGGTGGGCATCGTCAGCCGGGCCAACCTGCTGCGCGGCTTCTCCGCCGAGGCCGAGGCAGAACCGATGGCCAGCGCCGATGATCGCCAGATTCGCGACGCCATTCTCAAGGAGATCGACGACAACACTGGGGTCTGGGTCGATCGGATCAACATCATCGTCGCCGATGGCGCAGTGCAGGCCTGGGGCCTGGTGGAGAACCAGGATGAGCGGATGGCCGTTCAGGTGGCCATCGAGAATACCCCCGGGGTGAAGTCGGTGGAGAATAACGTGGGGCTGGTGCCGCGGGGCGTGGGCGGCTACTGACCCTGCAGGGGCGCTTGCGCCATGCCAAACGCAGCGGGGCGGCCATCTGGCCGCCCCGCTGCGTTTATGGCTGGCTTTCAGTGGGTCAGCCGATCTGCTTGAGGGCGGCTTCCAGATTGGCCAGGCTGCGCTGGCGATGGTGTAGCTTGTCGAGGCCGAACAGGCCGATCCGGAAGGCCTGATAGTCCTCACCCTCGTCGCACATCAGCGGCACGCCGGCGGCGATCTGCACGCCGGCGGCGGCGAATTTGCCGGCGATGCCCGGGTCGTCGTTGTAGCACACCACCACCCCCGGCGCCTCGAAGCCGGGTGCGGCCACGCTGCGATAGCCGTATTCGGCCAGCAGGGCCCGCACGGCCTCGCCCAGAGCCAGCTGCTCATCGCGGACCTTGTCGAAGCCGTAGGCGTCGGTCTCGGCCATGATATCGCGCAGCCGGGCCAGGCCATCGGTGGGCATGGTGGCATGGTAGGCGTGGCCGCCGGCCTCGTAGGTCTCCATGATGGTCAGCCACTTCTTGAGGTCGCAGGCGAAGCTGCTGCTGCTGGTGGCCTCGATGCGCTCGCGCGCCTGCTCGGAGAGCATCACCATGCCGCAGCAGGGTAGGCCGCTCCAGCCCTTCTGGGGGGCGCTGACCAGCACATCGACGCCGATGGCCTGCATGTCCACCCACAGGGTGCCAGACGCAATGCAGTCGAGCACGAAGAGCCCGCCCACCGCGTGGACGGCCTTGGCGAGGCGCTCGAGGTAGTCGTCGGGCAGGAGGATGCCCGCCGAGGTCTCCACATGGGGGGCGAAGACCACCTCGGGACGCTGCTCGTGGATGGCCTGCTCGACCTCCTCGATGGGGGCCGGCGCGAAGGGCGACTGCGGGTCGCTCGGGTCCAGTCGGCGAGCCTTGAGCACCGAGATTGAGGCCGGTATGTCGCCCATCTCGAGGATCTGGCTCCAGCGGTAGCTGAACTGGCCGTTGCGCACCACCAGGCAGCGCTTGCCGGCGGCGAACTGGCGCGCCACGGCCTCCATGCCGAAGGTGCCGCTGCCCGGCACGATCACCGCGCTGTGAGCGTGATAGACCCGCTTGAGCGTGGCGGAGATATCGCGCATCACGCCCTGAAAGCGTTGGGACATATGGTTCAGCGAGCGGTCGGTGTAGACCACCGAGTATTCCAGCAGCCCATCGGGGTCGACATCGGGTAGCAGGCCGGACATCTCTCTCTCCCTGTTTCGTTCGGTGTGGGGACTCAAACCACTGAGGATATGCGCAACGCCCGCTGCGGGCCAGCGGGATATGCTGGCCCGCAGCGGGTCGGTCGATGCCGGCGGTCTCACGGCAAGGGCGGGGGCCCTACCGTGAGGGCATCAGGGGCTGCAGTAGTAGAGCCGCGCGGGCAGGATATTGAGCGGTTCGAAGTCGGTCTCCACGGCGGAGAAGACCCGGCGCAGGTCGGGCAGCACCCGCGACGAGAACTGGTAGATCAGCATGGAGCCGGCGGGCGAGAGGGCGTCCACGCTGCCGCTGAGGATTCGCTCGCGAACGTCCTCCGGCATGGTGCTGAAGGGGATGCCCGCCAGGACATAGTCGGCCGGCGGCAGGCCCAGGCGTTCCAGCTCGGCCTGGACGCTCTCAGCCGAGCCCTTGACCACCTGCAGCCGAGGATCGGGCAGTGACTGCTCGAGAAACTCAACGAAGTCCTGGTTGGTTTCCAGCACCAGCAGCGTCGAGTCCGGGGGCATGCGGCGCAGCAGCTCCCGGGTGATGGTGCCAACGCCGGGACCGAACTCGACCACCACCCGGGCCCGCTCCCAGTCGATTCGGTCCAGCAGGCGCCTGACCAGGAAGGGAGAGCTGGGGATGATCGAGCCCAGCATCTTGGGGTGCTTGAAGAAGTTGCGTGCGAAAAGCGAGAGCTGGGCGCGTCGCTGGGGTCCTGCCACGGCCTTGGGTCGGTCTTGCGCCGTCATGGGCCTGCCTCCTGCATGTGGACGAAACATGCTTCCACTCTAGGCCAGTAAAGGCGGCCGTGGAAGAACCGGTTATGTTCCCACTGTAGCTGGCTTCGTCCAGGCGCTGCCGATAGCGCCGCTTGGGTTGCCTGGCATGAGGGGGAAAACCGTGAGCCAAGACGCTCCGGCTCGAGGTTTTGACCGAATGGACAGTGTCTTGCCGCGTGCTTTTCCACTGGCCATGGCATTCAACTGGCCTTACCCACAGGTCATGACTGGTTCTATTGCCCCTGGGAGTTGGCAAGTAGCGTCAAGGGGAGTCAGTGGGTGAAGGGGCTTGACCGCACGGCCTTCGCGACGCTGACGACAGTCACAACAATGCCAACAGAGTCAGGTGACATCAGATGAATATCTCCACTAAATCTCTCCCCCTTGCCGTTGCATCTGCCATGGCGCTGACCTCCTTCGGTGCACTGGCCGACTATCCGGACGGCCCCATTACCGTGGTGGCGCCCTACGGCCCGGGCGGCTCCTCGGACTTGGCCGCCCGCACCATGGCATCCTCTATCCCCGACTACATCGGGGGGAACGTGCTGGTGGTCAACCGCACCGGGGCGGCCGGGGTGGTGGGCTCGAATTTCGTGCGCAATGCCGCTCCGGACGGCGAGACCCTGCTGCTGGCTCGTTACGGGTCCCATGCGACAGGGCCTGCCCTGAACCCGGATGCCCCCTATGACTGGGACGACTTTACCTATCTCGGCATGCTATCGCTGGATGCCTTTGTCTGCATCGTCCCCGCAGACTCTCCCTACGATAACCTGGATGAGTGGCGCGAAGGGGTCGCGGCCAGCCCCGGCAAGTACAGCTACTCGACCTCGGGGTTCGGCACCGGCAATCACCTGGTCGTGTCCCTGCTGCTCGATAGCCAAGGCATCGATCCGGACACCGCCAACCACGTCCCCTATGAAGGCGACGGGGAGGTGGTCTCCTCGGTGGTGGGCGGCCATGTGGACTTCACCTGTGTCAACCTCTCCCCGGCCCTGGGGCAGATCAATTCGGGTACCGTCAAGCCGCTTGGCGTGACGACGCCCGAGCGCGTCGATGACCTGCCGGAGGTGCCCTCTTTCTCAGAGCTGGGCTACGACAGCATGGAAGCCGGGGTCGGCTGGAGTGCACTGGTCGGTCCTCCCGACCTGAATGGCGAAATTGTCGAGGCCTGGACCGCAGCACTGGCCCAACTGAAGGACTCTGAAAGCTGGAACGCCGCTGTGCTTCGTCTAGGCGCGATCCCCAGCGTCATGTCGCCCGAGGAGACCAAGGATTTCGTAGGCAGCCAGGTCGGCGTGATTCGCGATATCGTCGAGCGCCTGGATCTCGCCAACTGAGCCTGTCATTACCGCGTCTGAGGGGGCTGCCGGGCGGCCCCCCGTGACGTTATTCATCATGTTCGGCAGTTCAGCTCTCCGAGATTCCTATCAAGGGCGGGTATTACCATGACCATGAGACTCAAGGAAGTCGGCATTGGCCTATTCGTCTTGGCCCTGGCTTTTCTTCTTCTTATCTTCCTGATTCCAGAGGGCATACCGCAGCCTAGCCGGTTGCGGGAGGGCCAGCTGTCGCCGCGCTTCTGGCCGCTGATCGCTACCTCGATTCTGGTGATGTCAGGGGTGGTGCTGACCGCGATGGCGTGGTTCGAGAAAGGCCAGGGTACGCCAACTGAGAGCGATGAAGATGACGAGCCGCTTCCCTTCACCAGCGCCATTGTCGGGCTGGTCGTCGGCTTCGTTCTGCTATCCGGCTACTACTGGGCGATGACGCGGCTAGGCATGGTCGTCGCTTCTGCAGTAGGGATTGTGCTGCTGGCATATGCCTACGGCGAACGTCGCTGGCAGGTCCTGATACCCGTGGCGCTGTTGTTGCCGGTGGCCCTCTATCTGTTCTTCGTCTATGTGGCGGGAATCCCCATTCCCGATCCCCTGGCCCGAACGGTTTTCCGCGCGCTTTTCTGAGCGGGCCAATACGGTTCACCTCCCTGAGAACACTGTCGCCTGGCCTGGGCGCAGAAGGACGTATTCATGATAATCGACAACTTTGCTCAAGGCCTCGAGCTCTTCCTGAGCTGGGGCAATGTACTGGCGATATTGATCGGTGTGCTGGCGGGGATCGTGTTCGGTGCCATCCCCGGCCTGACGGGAACCATGGCCGTGGCCCTGGTGCTGCCCTTCACCTTTTCCCTGCCGCCGGTGACCGGCATCCTGCTGCTGGTCGGCGTCTACAAGGGGGCGGTCTACGGCGGCTCGATCCCGGCGATCCTGATCAAGACGCCGGGCACACCCGGCGGTGCCTGCACCGTGATGGATGGCTACCCGCTGGCCCGCCAGGGCAAGGCGGGTAAGGCGCTCAACATGGCGCTCTACTCGTCGGCCTGTGCCGACTTCATCTCCAACCTGGCGCTGATCTTCCTGGCCGGCTTTATCGCGGCCTTTGCGCTGCGCTTCGGCCCGCCGGAGTTCTTTGCCTTGATGTGCTTCTCGCTGACTATCATCGCCGGTGTCTCGGGCAGCTCGCTGATGAAGGGGCTCGCCTCCGCGGCATTGGGCCTGCTGCTGGCCAGCGTGGGCCTGGATATCATCTTCGGTACGCCGCGCTTCGCCTTCGGCGAGGTGGAGCTGACTGCCGGGCTCAATTTCATTCCGATCCTGATCGGCCTGTTCGCCATGCCGGAGATCATCAATCAGTTCACCAAGCGCTACCGGGTCGCTACCCGGATTGCCGAGGCGGCCAATGCGCGGGTCAGCTGGCAGGAGTTCAAGGGGTCGCTGCGCAGCATCCTGCGCGGCAGCGTTATCGGTGTGGTGCTGGGTGCCATTCCGGGCATCGGCGGGGCACCGGCGGCGTTCGTCTCCTATGGAGCGGCGCAGCGCGCTTCCAAGAATAGTGACAACTTTGGGAAGGGAGAACTTGAAGGGGTTGCGGCCTCCGAGGCCGGCAACAATGGGGTCTGTGGCGCGACCATGATTCCGCTGCTGTCGCTGGGGGTGCCGGGGGACGTGATCACCGCGGTGATCCTCGGCGCCTTCATGATTCACGGCCTGACGCCGGGGCCACTGCTGTTTCAGGAGAACATCGACATTGTCTACGCCATCTTCTGCGGCATTCTGCTCAGCTCGGTGTTCATGGTGATGTGGGGCAAGCTGGGTATCCGGGTATTCGCCCGCATTGCCGATATCCCCAATACCGTGCTCTTCCCCGCGGTGCTGGTGCTCTGTGTCTTCGGCGCCTATGCGGTCAACAGCAATCCCTTCGATGTGCTGGTGATGTTTCTGGTCGGCATTCTGGGCTTCGGGATGCTCAAGGCCAATATCCCGCCGGCCCCCTTCCTGATCGCCTTCGTGCTGGGCCCGATGCTGGAGAACAACCTCAGACGCGCCCTGCAAATGTCGAACGGCGATTACTCGATCCTGCTGCGCAACGAGATCACGATCTTCTTCCTGGCGCTGACGGCGCTGTCGCTGATTCTGATCACCATCCGCAACCTGAAGCGCTGGCGGCGGAGAACGGCAGCGCGTCGTGACGATGCATCCTTGGCGGGTTGAGCCCTCGCCGGCACGACTGGCTGGTCCTCAAGGGCCGGCCAGCTTGCCTGTTCGGTTGTGGCTGAGTCTGTCCCAACGCTGGGCGAGTATCGATGGCCTTTTGCCGAGTGAGGCTCAGGCTTCCGAGCCGGCCAGGCTGTCGTCCCGGGGCATGGCCTGCTGGTCGATGGCGGCAATGGCTTTGGCGGCACGCTGCAGGGCCGGAAGACACTCGAGGGCCTTCTCTTTGGTCATGCGCATGATGGGTGCCTGGATGGCGATACCCAGGTTGGATTTGCCCCTTGGGCTGGGGGCCAGCACGGCGATGCAGAGCAGGCCGGGCAGAAACTCCTCGTCATCGAAGGCGTAGCCCTTCTGGCGAACCGTTTCGATCTCGGCCTCGAGAGCCGTGAGGTCGGTCAGCGTATTGCGGGTGAACGGCTTGAGGGGGATTTCACCGAGCAGTCGCCGCCGCTGGGCCGGACCCATCTGGGCCAGGAACAGCTTGCCGCTGGCCGAGCAGTGCACTGGCACCCTGGAGCCGGGCTGCAGGTAGAAGCGCAGGGCCTCAGACGTCTCGACGCGGTCGAGGTAGAGCACTTCACCGCCCGACAGGGCGGTGATGTTGCAGCTCTCGCCGATTTCGTCGACCAACTGGCTGAGCACTGCATGGCGGGCGCCGTGCACGGTGTCGTTGAGCAGCAGATTTTCCGCCAGCCGGCGCAGTCGGCTGCCCTTGCTGTAATGGCGGCTATCGGCCTCGCGCTGCAGCATGCCAGAGCCTTCCAGCTGCTGCAGCATGCGGTGCAGGGTGGGTTTGGGCAGTCCGGTCTCGTCGACCAGGCTCTGCAGGGTAAAGAACTGATCCTTCTCGGCAATCACTTCCAGCAGCGCCAGCAGGCGTTGGGCGGGGGTGTCGCCGTCGAGCTTGGTGATCTCGGATTTTTGGCGGGTCATGGCGTGGTCTCCCTTTGGCGCCAAGGTAAGGGGTTCTTTAAAAGAAATCAATTTGTCCCGTTTTTTGAAATTTACGTTGACGTAGGCGAGCGGGATGGCTAGATTTTGATTAAATTTCGTTATCCGGAACTTTTTGTACCATAAAAATAGTATCGAGTAACACATGCCCTGGAGGATCCCGATGAGAACAGACAGCACTCCCTATACCCGAGCGGCCGCGCAGGGCAAGTCGACATGAAAGCATTGAATCGGATAGTGGAACGGGCGTGTCGGGAGCCCAAGCGCATCGTGCTCTGTGAAGGGGAAGACGAGCGGGTGCTTCAGGCGGCCGTCAAGGCGGCCAGGGCAGGCATCGCTCGCATCCTGCTGGTGGGCAGGCGTCAGGCCATGGTGGACGTGGCGGCCGATCGGGGACTCGACCTGACCGGCATCGAACTGCTCGACCCCGCTGATTCGCCCCTGAGCGAGCCGCTGGCCACGGCGCTGCATGAGCTTCGTCGACGCAAGGGCATGACCCGTGAGCAGGCCGACGCCGCGGTGCGAGAGCCGCTGTGCTTCGCCAACCTGCTGGTGCGTGAAGGGTACGCCGATGGCAGCGTGGCCGGTGCGGTCAACACCACCGCCGATGTGGTACGCACGGCTATCCAGGTCCTCGGCCTGGCACCGGGCTGTCGGCTGGTCTCGAGCTTCTTCCTGATGATGCTGTGCCAGCCATTCCACAGCCTGAAGGGCGGCCTCATCTTTTCCGACTGTGGACTGGTGATCGACCCCGATGCCAAGGAGCTGGCGGAGATTGCCCTGGCCGCGGCGGATAGTGCCGAAGCGCTGCTGGGTGAGGAACCGCGGGTGGCGATGCTGTCGTTCTCTACCAGCGGCAGCGCTCGCCACGGCAGCGTGGAGAAGGTCGTGCAGGCCGCCAGGGAGGTGAAGGCCCGGCGCCCTGCCCTGGCCATCGATGAAGACGTGCAGCTCGATGCCGCCATCGTGGCCGAGATCGCCGAACGCAAACTGCCGGAATCCCGGGTCAAGGGTAATGCCAATGTGCTGATCTTTCCCGACCTGGAAGCGGGCAATATCGGCTACAAGCTGGCTGAGCGCATCGGCGGGGCCGAGGCGATCGGACCGCTGCTCCAGGGGCTGGCGAAACCGGCCAACGACCTGTCGCGGGGCTGCAGCGTTGACGATATCTACCATGTCATCGCCGTGACCGGCGTCCAGGCCCAGGCGGCCGAAGCGCGCCACACCGCGGGCGCCTGATCCCATGGCACTCGAGACGCTGCTGGCGTTCCTGCTGATTGCCGCCCTGGCGGGCTACTTCCAGACGGTGACCGGCTTCGGGCTGGGCATGATCGTGATGGGAGCGACCAGCGGGCTCGGTATCGCGCCGGTGGCATCGGTCGCCGCCGTCGTCAGCCTGATGACGCTGATCAACTGCCTGGTGGCCCTGCCGGGTCGGCTGCAGCATGTCGACTGGCCGTCGGCCTGGGCAGCGGTAGCCGGCATCGTGCCGATGATCATGGTGGGCGTGCTGCTGCTCGACTACCTGAGCGGCAGCGCCGCCACCCTGCTCAGCCTGCTGCTGGGCGTGGTCGTTCTCTATGGTGGTGCCAGCCTGCTGCTCCAGCCGAGCCGTCAGCAGCGGCTCTCCTCACGGCGCAGCTTCGCTCTGTTCGGTGGCCTCTCCGGGCTGCTGGGCGGGCTCTTCGGCATGGCCGGCCCGCCCTTGATCTATCACTGCTACCGTCAGCCCATCGAGCCGATCCGAATCCGCAACCTGCTGATCCTGCTCTTTGCGGCGACCTCCGGCGTGCGCACCCTGTTCGTGGTCTCCCTGGGGCAGATGACCGCTGAGATCCTCTGGCTCACAGTCTGGTCGGTGCCGGTCATCGCGCTTGCCACCTACGCGGGGCGCCGTTTCCCGCTGCCCTTTTCCCCGCTGGTCATGCGCCGCATCGCCTTCCTGGTGTTGCTGGTGATGGGGGTCAGCCTGATCGCCTCCGCGCTTGCCTGATCTTACATCTGAGGAGTGGCCATTTTCCTGGCGTCCGGGGTGAGCCGGCTCAAGGTCCTGTCCGCTCCGAAGCTTTCGCCGCAGCGGCGCCAGCGGCTCGCCGGTAGTCAACGATCTCGCCGCTGGCGAGTCGCTGCCGGTAGCGCTTGAGCTCGCGCTTGACCACCGGGGCAAGCAGATAGATGCCGAGGATATTGGGCACACAGATCACGAAGACCAGCGCGTCGGAGAGTGTGAGCATCGACTGCAGCTGGATCATCGAACCGATCACGATGAAAGTGCAGAACAGCAGCTTGAACAGATTGCGCCCCCACTGGCCTTCGCCGAACAGGTAGCACCACCCCTTGAGGCCGTAGTAGGACCAGGAGACGGCGGTAGAGAAGGCGAACAGCAGTGCGGCCACCGACAGCGGCAGCGGGAACCAGGCGACGTTTCGCTCGAAGGCCTGGGAGGTCATCTGGATGCCGCTGGCGGCTTCAGTCAGGCCCGGGTCGTAGTAGAGGGTGGTAACGATCACCAGGCCGGTGAGGCTGCAGATGATGATGGTATCCACCAGCGGCTCGAGCAGCGAAACATACCCCTCGGTCATCGGATCGCGGGTGCGCACCGCGGCATGGGCGATGGCCGAGGAGCCGATGCCGGCTTCGTTGGAGAATACCGCCCGCTGAAAGCCGATGATCATGGCGCCCAGGGCTCCGCCCGCAACACCCTCGGTCGTGAAGGCACCGTGAAAGATCGCCTGGATGGCGAAGGGAATCGCTTCTGCATTCATGGCCAGGATCAGCAGCGCCATGCTGCAGTAGAGGATGGCCATGACGGGCACCACCTTCTCGGTGACCCGGGCAATGGACTTGATACCGCCGAGAATCACCAGCCCGATGAGCGCGGCCAGGAAGAGGCCGAACAGCCACCCCTTGTCGGCAAACCAGCTGGTGTCGGCGCCGCCGGTGACATTGACGAACTGCATGAAGGCCTGGTTGGACTGGAACATATTGCCGATGCCCAGACAGCCGATCACGATCCCGATCGCATAGAACTTGCCCAACGCCTTGCCGAGGCGGGGCAGGCCGCGCTCGGACAGCCCTCGGGAGAGATAGAACATGGGGCCGCCGGAAACGCTGCCGTCGGCGTTCTGGCGGCGGTAGTGGGTGGCCAGGAAACACTCGACGAACTTGGTGGACATGCCGAGAAAGCCGGCGAGTATCATCCAGAACAGCACGCCCGGCCCGCCCAGGGCGATGGCGATGGCGACCCCGCCGATATTGCCGATGCCCACGGTGCCGGAGACGGCGGTGGCCAAGGCCTGGAAATGCGAGACTTCGCCGCGGGCCCGGGGATGGGCGTAGTCGCCGCGTACCAGCTTAAAGGCGTGGCCCAGGCCGCGTAGATTGATGAAGTTGAAGTAGAAGGTGCTGAACACCGCGCCGGCGATCAGCCACAGCACCACCAGCGGCAGCTCGGCGCCGAACAGCGGCAGGGTGAAGAAAATTAGCGAGGAGACCGCCGATGCCACCGGGGCGATCAGGGTCTCGGCAGCCTGGTCGATGCCGGCCGCCTTGGCGCTGGGTACGACGCCTAGCAGCGGTGCTGCCAGGGCCCCGGCCCAGGCGCGTGACGCGGGCAGGATAGCGAGTCGCATAAACAGGGTGCCTCGGGATCATTGTCGTTGTTATAGCGGGCCGGCCCTTGCCAGGCCGCCCGGTTGGCCGCGATGTGGCCAACCGTGGTGTCGTGCTTTGAGCCTAACAGGCTTGGTGGCGTATGAATGGGACCAGTTTTGGTGTGGCGATGGGGCCAGTTTGGTGTGCCTATGGCGCCAGTTCCGGTGTGGCGATGGGCCACGTCTGGCGTGGCCTTTCCTCGGCCGGTGAGCGGTGATGGCGGCATGCCCGTTAACGGCGGCGTCGACCGCTGATCAGATCGACGATTTCCTCGAACAGGTGGCTATCCAGGGCCTGGGACATGTCGGTGGCCAGGCAGCGACGATAGAAGGGGCTGAGATCCAGGCCCACGCCCAGGCCCAGGATCTCGATCTGGCCTTCCCGGGCGCGCCGGGCGACGACCTCCTTCAGGTGGTTGTCCAGGTAGTAGGCATCGTTGGCCAGGTTGGTGGCGCTGTCTGCCGGGCACCCGTCGGAGATCACGATCAAAATGCGTCGGGTCTCGGAGCGGGTGAGCAGGCGTTCGCAGGCCCACTCCACCGCCTCGCCGTCGATGCCTTCACGAAACAGGTCGGGCTTGAGCAGCGCCGCGATGTCGCTGCGGGCGCGTCGCCAGCTGCGGTCGGCCTCCTTGAATACCATGTGGCACACCTCGTTCAGGCGCCCTGGTCCGCGGGGCCGGCCGCCGCGCAGCCACGCCTGATAGGCGCGACCGCCGTTCCAGGCCCCGGTGGTGAAGCCGAGCAGCTCGGTGCTGGCGCCGATCATCTCCAGGGCGCGCATCACACTCTCGACCATCATCGCCACCGGCATGATGTGGTGCTTCATGGACCCCGAGCAGTCGATCAGCAGGCTGACCGCACAGTCGGTGCCTAGCTTGAGCTGCTGGCGATAGAACAGGCGACGTTCGGTGGGTGAGCTGACCAGCTGGGCGAGTCGACGCCCGTCGATGTGCCCCTCCTCCTCGCCATAGGCCCAGCCGTCGGGGCGCGGCTCCCAAAGCACATGGCCAAGACGGCGAGCCAGGCGCGGCAGGTTGATGGCCTGTTCCGCGGTGGCCTGGTCCAGTCGTTCGCGGTACTCGCGTAGCAGGGCCCGGCGCACCAGGCTGCCGGCTGCGACCTCGCGATCGAAGCGTGTGGTGAATACCCGGTAGGAGAGCGCGGCGTCCTCGAAGACCTTGCTGCGCCCGGATGTTGTCGCCGCGATGCCGTTGTCATCTCCGTCGCCTTCCTCGAAATCGAGCAGCAGGGCGAAGGCGTCGGTGGTCTCCTCTTCTCGCTCCTTGGCATCGTCCTCGCTGGCGCTAGCCGCGCGCGCTGCCCGGACTCGCGCACCGATGATGCGGGCGATGGCCAGGGAGTGCACGGCGTAGGCTGCCTGGTCGTGGCGCTGGCGACGCAGGCCGGCCAGCGGGGTGCCCAGCTCGTCAGCCAGGCCATAGCGGGTGCTCTCGATAAAGCCCTCGGTCTCCTCCAGCACCGGCCGGGCGTGCAGCCGGGACCAGCACATCTGCGCCACGGTGTAGAGCAGGATACCGATGCTTCCCTCGGTCAGCCCGGAGCGGTGGAAGGCGTGGGACCAGCGCTCGAAGCGCTGCCGGAGATTGGCGGCCATGCCGGGCATGTCGTTAGGCGCGAAGGTTTCCACCCGCAGCTGCTCGAGCAGTTCGAAGAACAGCCGCTCGACCGGGTCTTCCGGGCAGAGACGTCGGTGGAGGGCCGCATCGGAGTGCAACAGGCGCAAGGCCATGCCGTCGGCGGCGGCCCGGCAATCGCTGAACGCATCCTGCGCGGGGTCAATGCGCAGGTGCGGCGCATGAGTCGGCAGGCGTATCTCGCCTTGGTAGAGACGCCTTCCGCGGTAGTGCAGATCGGCATCACCGGTCAGGGCGCGCAGGCTGGCCGCGCACAGCTGCTCGATGCGCTCCTGGCGGCGCGCCTGCTGCTGGGGGCTCGTGGTCATGTGGGATCTGCCTCCCGCACCCTGGCCTCGTCGAGCTCCTCGTCGAAGCAGCGCTGGTAATACTCGGCGACGATGGGGCGCTCGGCCTCGTCGCACTTGTTGAGGAACGACAGGCGGAAGGCCAGGGCCGGGCTGCGGAAGATCTCGCAGTTCTCTGCCCAGGTGATCACCGTGCGCGGGGACATCAGCGTCGACAGGTCGCCGGTGGCAAAGCCCTGGCGGGTGAGGTTGGCGACCGCGACCATCGAGGCAATCAGCTTGCGCCCCTTGTCGCTGTCCTTGGACGGTACCCGGCCGAGCACGATGGCGACCTCCTCGTCGCGGGGCAGGTAGTCGAGCTTGGCGACGATGTTCCAGCGGTCGATCTGGGCGTGGTTGAGCACCTGGGTGCCCTGATAGAGCCCCGTGAGGTTGCCCAGCCCCACGGTGTTGGCGGTGGCGAACAGCCGGAAGTGGGGATGGGGATGGATCACCCGGTTCTGGTCGAGCAGGGTGAAATGGCCATCGCGCTCGAGGATGCGCTGGATGACGAACATCACGTCCGGTCGGCCGGCGTCGTACTCATCGAAGATCAGCGCCACCGGACGCTGCAGCGACCAGGGCACGATGCCCTCCTGGAACTCGGTGACCTGCACCCCCTCGCGTACCACGATGGCATCCTTGCCCACCAGATCCAGGCGGCTGATGTGGCCGTCCAGGTTGACCCTCATGCAGGGCCAGTTCAGCCGAGCCGCCACCTGCTCGATATGGGTCGACTTTCCGGTGCCGTGTAGCCCCTGAACCATGACGCGTCGGTTGCGGGTGAAGCCGGCCAGAATCGCCAGGGTCACGTCGGGATTGAAGCGGTAGGCCTCGTCGACATCCGGTACGTAGTCATCACGCTCGCGGAAGGCTGGCACCTGCAGGTCGCTGTCGATGCCAAAGAGTTCGCGGACCGAACGCATGAGATCGGGCTGGATGTTGATCGGATCTGTCATCACTGTCTCCTTGCCCCCCTGGGGTCTGGCCATGGGGCTCTGGCCATGGGGATCGCGGCCTCGCTGTCGGGGAGGGGCCTTGTTGGTGCTCCGTCATCATAGGTCGGTTTCATAAAAAGAGTCAAAGTGTATCGTTTTATGGAATTTAAGCTTGACGGCCGGGCGGCGCGAGCCTAGAGTCAACGTGGATTCCGATAAACGGAATCATAGGTTTCATATAAATCGAAACGGCCAATGTCGCCCGGAGGACTCCCATGAGCACCGACAACACCCCCGATACTCGCCCTGTCGTGCAGGGCAAGCAGACCATGACCCCGTCCGAGGCCTTCGTCGAAACCCTGGTGGCTAACGGCGTCACCGATATGTTCGGCATCATGGGCTCGGCCTTCATGGACGCCATGGATATCTTCGCCCCGGCCGGCATCCGCCTGGTGCCGGTGGTGCACGAGCAGGGTGCCGCCCATATGGCCGACGGCTATGCGCGGGTCTCCGGTCGCCACGGGGTGGTGATCGGCCAGAACGGACCCGGCATCTCCAACTGCGTGACAGGTATCGCGGCGGCCTACTGGGCGCACAGCCCGGTGGTGATCGTCACTCCCGAGGCGGGCACCAACGGGATCGGCCTGGGCGGCTTCCAGGAGTGCCACCAGCTGCCCATGTTCCAGGAATTCACCAAGTACCAGGGCCACGTCACCCACCCGGCCCGGATGGCCGAATACACCGGGCGCTGTTTCGATCGCGCCATGTCGGAGATGGGACCGACCCAGCTGAACATCCCGCGCGACTACTTCTACGGTGAGATCGAGTGCGAGATTCCCGAGCCGTCGCGGCTGGATCGCGGGCCCGGCGGTACCAAGAGCCTCGATGAGGCCGCCGAGCTTCTGGCGGGCGCCAAGTTCCCGGTGATCGTCTCCGGCGGCGGGGTGGTGATGGCCGATGGCGTCGAGGAATGCAAAGCCCTGGCCGAGCGGCTGGGCGCACCGGTGGTCAACAGCTACCAGCACAACGACTCCTTCCCGGCCAGCCATCCGCTGTGGTGCGGCCCACTGGGCTACCAGGGCTCCAAGGCGGGCATGAAGCTGATCGCCCAGGCCGACGTGGTGGTGGCGCTGGGCACGCGGTTGGGGCCGTTCGGCACCCTGCCCCAGCACGGCCTGGACTACTGGCCGAAGAATGCCAAGATCATCCAGATCGACGCCGACCATAAGATGCTCGGGCTGGTGAAGAAGATCGCGGTGGGCATCTGCGGCGACGCCAAGGCGGCGGCCGAGGCGCTCAGCGAGCGTCTGGCCGGTCGCGAGCTGGCCTGCGATGCTACCAAGGCGAGTCGCGCCGACCAGATCGCCAGCGAGAAGGCGGCCTGGGAGAAGGAGCTGGACGAGTGGACCCACGAGAAGGACCCGTTCAGCCTCGACGCCATTGAGGAGGCCAGGGGCGAGCGGCCGTTCTCCGGCGGCGAGTACCTGCACCCGCGTCAGGTGCTGCGCGAGCTCGAGAAGGCCATGCCCGAGGACGTGATGGTCTCCACCGATATCGGCAACATCAACGCCGTGGCCCACAGCTACCTGCGCTTCGAAAAGCCGCGCAGCTTCTTTGCGCCGATGAGCTTTGGCAACTGCGGCTATGCGCTGCCGACCATCATCGGCGCCAAGGCGGCGGCCCCGCACCGTCCGGCGATCGCCTACGCCGGCGACGGTGCCTGGGGCATGAGCCTGATGGAGACCATGACCGCGGTTCGGGAAAACATCCCGGTGACCGCGGTGGTGTTCCACAACCGCCAGTGGGGCGCGGAGAAGAAGAACCAGGTTGAGTTCTACAACCGTCGCTTCGTGGCGGGCGAGCTGGATAACCAGAGCTTCGCCGAGATCGGCCGGGCGATGGGGGCCGAGGGCATCACCGTGGATAGGCTCGAGGACGTGGGTCCGGCGCTGAAGAAAGCGGTGGAGATGCAGATGAACGAGGGCAAGACCTGCATCATCGAGGTGATGTGTACCCGCGAACTGGGCGACCCGTTCCGCCGCGACGCGCTGAAGAAGCCGGTGCGCCTGCTGGAGAAGTACCAGGACTACGTCTGAAGCTGCGCGTCGGACTCGAGCCGCCGATCCGGCGGCTCGAAATTCGGCGCACAAGCTGGCATAACGTTCCATTGGATGATCCCCGGTCGCCGGGCAGTCTGTCGCTGCCGGACCGGGGATCTCGTTTGGTGGGCTGAAACGGTGGCTGCGGGGCAGTCACCCCGGGCCATGAGGGGCAATGCGATATGCAAGACGTCTTGATCATTGGCGGCGGTGTCATCGGCATGATGACCGCCTGGCAGCTGGCCGAGGCCGGCTGTTCCGTCACCTTGCTTGAACGCCGGCGGTGCGGCGAAGAGGCCTCCTGGGCCGGGGGGGGCATCGTCTCCCCCCTGTACCCCTGGCGCTACAGCGAGCCGGTCTCCAGCCTGGCGCGCTTTGCCGAGCATGAGTATCCGCAGCTGGCCGCCCGGCTGCTCGAGGAGACCGGCATCGATCCCGAGTATCGCCAGAAGGGGCTGCTCTATCTGCGCGTTGACGATGGCGACAGGGCCTTCGACTGGGCGCGCCGACTCGGCAAGCCGCTCGAGGCGGTCGGTGCCGATCTCATCTATGCCAAGGAGCCGTGGCTGGCCGAGGGGATCGACTCGGGGCTGTGGATGCCGACCCTGGGCAGCATTCGCAATCCGCGCCTCTGCCAGGCGCTGCGGGCCCGGCTGATGGCGCTTCCGGGCGTGACACTGAAGGAAGGGATGGAGGTCGAGCGGCTGTGCGTCGAAGGAGGGCGGGTGAGCGGGGTGGAGACGCCCCGCGGGCACCTGGCCGCCGGCCGGGTGGTGCTGTGCGGCGGGGCCTGGAGCGGGCAGCTGCTCGGCACGCTGGGCCTGGCGCTGCCGGTTCGCCCGGTGAAGGGGCAGATGATGCTGTTTCTCACCCCGCCGATGGCCGGGGGCAGGCAACTCCTCGAACGGGTGGTGCTGGCCGACGGCCGCTATCTGATCCCCCGCGGGGACGGACGGGTGCTGATCGGTTCGACCCTGGAAGAGGCCGACTTCGACAAGACTCCCACGGATGAGGCTCGCGAGTCGCTGCGCCAAAGCGCACTGGCCATGCTGCCGGCCCTGGCCGACTGCGCCATCGAGCACCATTGGGCTGGGCTTCGGCCGGCCGCGCCCGACGGGATTCCCTTCATCGGTGAGCTGCCGGGGATCCGCGGGCTCTTTGTCAACGCCGGCCACTACCGCAACGGCCTGGTGCTGGCACCGGCATCGACACGGCTGCTGGTCGACCGACTGCTGGGGCGCTCCCCATTGATCGACCCCACGCCGTATACCCCTCACTACCATCCTCTGAAAGCAGTGGCTGATCCTGGCCAAACCATTGAATAACCGGCGAAAAAATCCTGGCCCAATAGGTCGTTCCCAACTGGCGCTAAGCGAGAGCAGAGCACACCAGTAGTCTCGTTGTCAGGCTCTGACCGATGGCACTCGCCATGCAGACAGAGCCTCACTCGCTATCGCGACTATCAGCCAGTTTACGGGAGAGACAAATGCGCCAGCCGGATGTGGAATTTCTCAAGGCCTTCAGCGACGCCCTCAATCGTCACGATATCGATGCGGTCATGGCGATGATGACCGATGACTGCGTGTTTCATGCCGTGGCCGGCCCTGAGCTGGTCGGCAAGAGCTTCGTCGGCCAGGCCGAGGTGCGGCAAGGGCTGGAGAACGCCTGGAAGACGGCTCCCGATGCCTGCTGGGTGGATGGCGAGCACTTCGTGATCGGTGACCGCGGCTTTTCGGAAACCACCTACAAGGGCACGACCACCGACGGGGTTCGCTCCGAGGCTCGGATGATCGATGCCTTCACCTTCCGCGACGGCAAGATTGCCGTCAAGAATGCCTTCCGCAAGAACCGTCCGCCGGTCGCCGGCGGCGACCGCTAAGCCCGTTCCGTCGTCACGGCCCAGCAATGACAGCAAGGAGTCGATCATGGAGACAATCGCCAGCAGGGCGCGAGACGAGAAGTGCCGTGCGACCGCCCCCTCTCAGCCATATGATCCGGCTTACGATCCGCTTAGAAGTGCGACGCCGGGGCAGGGCCGTGACTACGCTCCCACCTACTGGATCGGTACGGCGGGGGAGCCGCCTGCCGACGATGGCCCGGTGACCGCCGACATGGATGTCGACGTGGTGATTGTCGGGGCCGGCTTCACCGGCCTGACGGCGGCTATTTTTCTGGCCCAGGAGTACGGCATTCGCGCCACGGTGCTCGAGGCCAATCGCACCAGCTGGGGCTGCAGCACCCGTAACGGTGGCCAGGCCCAGTGCGCCTCGGGGCGGCTCAAACGCTCCCAGTGGATCGAGCGCTATGGCCTGGATACCGCGCTAAAGCTGCATCGTGAGTGCCTGGCGGGCATGGAGACCTTCAAGTCGCTGATTCGGGATATCGACTGTGAGCCTCAGCATGGCGGGCACCTTTACGTGGCCCACCGCGACAAGGTCATGCCGACACTCGAAAAGGAAGCCAAGCTGCTGCGCGAGATCTTCGACTACGATGCCCAGATCCTGGATGCCGAGACGGTCAAGCGCGACTGGATCGGCGATCAGGAGGCGGCCGGCGCCATGCATGAGCCCGAGGGCATCGGCATTCACGCCGGAAAGCTGGCCTTCGGCTATCTCGAGAAGGCGAGATCGCTGGGGGCCCGTGTACACCCCTCGAGTCCCGTGCAGGGCTGGGAAACCCGCAATGGCGTTCACTACCTGCAAACGCCTGGAGGGGTGGTCAAGGCGCGTGCGGTAGGCATCGCCACCGGCGGCTACACTTCCCAGAGCCTGCACCCCCAGCTCAAGAATCGGCTGCTGCCGATCCTGTCGAACTCGATCGTCACCCGGCCGCTCACCCCGGGTGAAATCGAAGCCTGTAGCCTGCGTACCCACCAGGTCATCACCGATACCCGCGTGCTGCGACACTATTACCGCCTGCTGCCGGACAACCGGCTGCAGATCGGCAGCCGCAGTGCGATCACCGGGCGTGATGCGCCCCAGAAAAAATACGAAAACGTGCTGGTGAGCAACATGGTTCGCAAGTTTCCAGCATTGACAGGGGTCGCGCTGGACTACTCCTGGTGGGGCTGGGTGGATGTCAGCCATGACATGATGCCGCGCATTCACCAGCCGGACCCCAAGGAAGCCATCTTTTATGCCCTGGGGTACGGGGGCAACGGGGTCATGTACTCGGCCCAGGCGGGGCGTCGCCTGGCCCAGTGGATCGCCGGTGACGGCAAGCAGCTCGACCTGCCGATCTTCACCTCCAAGCTGCCGTTCCCGAATATCCGGGAAAAGGTCGAATCCCAGGCCTTCGCCCCCTTCCGGCGATTCGGGCAGCGCTTTCTCTATCGCTGGTACTACCTGAAGGACGAGGTGCTCTAAGTGAGTCGGTGGGGGAGTGGTGCTACTCCCCCGGCGTCATTGCCAGCGGCATCAGTCGGGCCAGGCGTTCAATGCCTGGCTCGATGCGCTCCTCGGGAATGGCTGAGAAGCCCAGGCGCAGGTACTCCCTGGCGGGACGGTCGAAATAGTGCAGGTCGCCGCGTTCCAGCAGGATGCCTTCCTCCCGAGCCAGCGCCTGGAGGCGCTGGCAGTCCAGCCCTTCGGGGCCTCTGATCCAGAAGCAGGAGCCGCCGTAGGTGGAGGGGGTATAGCAGTCGGGG
Source organism: Billgrantia campisalis (assembly GCF_022341425.1). GTDB lineage: Bacteria > Pseudomonadota > Gammaproteobacteria > Pseudomonadales > Halomonadaceae > Halomonas > Halomonas campisalis. The sequence continues at coordinate 95,861 of NZ_JABFUC010000015.1, forward strand.
AGATGACGCTCGAGGGCCTCGCTCATGCGCTGCCAGCGCGCTTGGAACGTCTGGTGAATCTGCCGGATCAGCGCATCGTGATAGCCGCGCTCGAGAAACAGCGCCAGGGCGCGCTGGTTGTTGGTAGGCGGGTGGCGCAGCATTAGCCGCCGCAGTGCGCGAGCCTCGCGAATCAACGTCGGGTGGGCAACCATGTAGCCGAGCCGAAGCCCCGGCGCCAGGGTCTTGGAGAGGCTGCCGACATAGATGACCCGACTATGCCGGTCGAGACTCTTGAGGGCAGGCGTGGGGTTGCTGAGGTAATTGGTCTCGCTGTCGTAGTCGTCCTCGATGATCAGGAAGTTATCGATTTCGGCCATGTCCAGCAGCTGTCGGCGGCGCTCCAGCGGCATGGTCACCGTGGTGGGACTCTGGTGGCTGGGGGTCGTGTAGACCAGCTGGCATTGGGTCAGCTCCTCGATGGGCCGCATGCCCTGTTCGTCCACCGGCAGCAGGCGAATGTCGTCGGTGAAGATCCGCGCGATGTTGTACATGTCCACATAGCCGGGGTTCTCCATGCCGAATTGCCGGCCCGGCTTGAGCAGCAGCATGGCGGCGATCCAGAGCGCCTGCTGGGTGCCGACAGTGACCAGAATCTCCTCGGGCTTGGCCCAGACTCCCCGTCGCGGCAGCAGCCGCTGATGAATCTGTTCGACCAGTAGCGGGTCGTCATCGCTGAGATGATCGACCGACCAGCTGCGAATCGCCGGCACGCTCATGGAATCGCGGCTGCATTCCCGCCAGTGCTGGGTGGGAAAGAGTGCGGGATCGATCTGGCCGTAGAGGAACGGATAGTCATAGCGGTGCCAGTCGCTGGGTTTGCGAATGGTTGCCTGCTGGGATGGGCGGACCGTCAGCAGCTCTTCCCAGGGCATGCGCTCGGCATCGATGTCGTTGAGTCGGACCGGCTTCTCGGCACGGCCCTCGAGGATCTCCGGGTTGACAAAATAGCCGCTGCGGCTCTTGGCGATCAGGTAACCATCATCGAGCAGCTGCTCATAGGCCAGCATCACCGTATTGCGCGCGACCTGAAGCTCCTTGGCAAGCTTGCGACTGGAGGGCAGGGCCTCATCCAGGGGGAGATGGCCGTCCAGGATGGCGTGGACGATTTGCTCGCGAAGCTGCTGTTGCAGGCTCGCTGGCTGGTTCGAATCGAGGTGGAACAGAAGCTGGCTCATGAGTCACTCGATCAGGGTGCCGCTCCGCGCCCGGTAGCGGCAGTGAAGGCTGCCCCGCGCGGTACGAAGAGTGGTGCTCAAGGGTTGATCCACATGCCATCGAACATGCCAAGAAAATCGCCGGATGTCCAGTTTGATTATTGTGAAATCAATTGCTTGAAATCGGCAAAGCACGAAGAACAGTGCGGGTGCCGTGGGGGATGATTTGTCGGTGAGCTGGACCAATCGATGGGCGGTGTCTGGCCCTAGTCTCTGTCGGCAGGGGGGATAAAGTGAGAGTCACGGAGCAGCGTAGAACTCACGGAATGATCCGAGCGCCTGTTTCTGGGGAATACAAGCTCAATAACAACACCTTGCTGGGAGAACGACATGAAAAAGATGATGCTTCCTGTAGCCGTAGCGGCCGTCAGTGCCGTCATCAGCCAGAATGCCCTGGCCGAGACCTGGCGCATGGCGCTGGGCGATGCCCAGGGTGGGACCCAGTACGCGATGGGAGAAAAGTTTGCCCAGCTGATTCATGAAAAAACCGATGGTCAGGTCAATGTCGATCTGTTTCCCAATGGTCAGCTAGGCAGTGAGCAGGACACGGTCAGCGGCGCCAGTATGGGTCTGCTGGATTTTTCGGTGCTGGCGATCAATAACATTACGCCTTTCTCGCCCACGGTGGGCGTGTTGACACTTCCCTACGTTATCACGGGACCGGAGGATGCCAAGGTGCTTACCCAGGGTGAGATCGGTGAGCAGCTGACGGAAAATACCATTCGCGATGCCGGCGTCAGGATTCTTTCCTGGGCCTATTCGGGGTGTCGGGTACTGAGCAACTCCAGCAAACCGGTTGCCAGCCCGGACGATCTGCGTGGGCTGACCATCCGCGTGCCGCGTAACGAGATCATGATCGCCTCCTACCAGGAGTGGGGTGTCAATCCGCTGCCCATGGCTTGGTCGGAGACCTTCACGGCCCTGCAGCAGGGCGTCGTGGATGGGCAGGACAACCCTTATATCACCATCAATGCGATGAAGTTCTACGAGGTTCAGGATTACATCACCGATATCTGCTACGTGTTCTCGCTCGAACCGCTGATCATCAGCGAGTCCAAGTTCCAGAGTCTGAGCCCGGACATGCAGGAGATCGTGCTGGAGGCGGGGCGTGAGGCCACTGCCTACAGCTATGACTACCTGCTGGATTCGGAAGAGGCGATCAAGCAGGCATTGGTGGAAGAGCACGGGATGCAAATCATCGAGCCGGCCAATGGCGAGCAGGAGTGGATCGAGCGGGCTTCCAGCATCTGGCCGCGCTTCTACGACAGCATCGGCGGTGAGGAGCGGCTCGAGGCGGCGCTCCAGGCCCTGGGGCGAGACCTCAACTGACCTATACCCCTGAATGCGCTGCACCGGCCTGGGGTCGGTGCAGCGTTCGTACCTTGTGGATAGAACATCGGTGAGGTGTTGGCCAAATGAAACAGGTGATCTTTAAAGTGCTGGACAACCTGGAAAACTATCTGTGCCAGTTTCTCCTGGTGTTCTTCGTAGTGCTTCTGTTTATCCAGATCGTGCTGCGAAATGTGCTCAGCGGCTCTTTGGCCTGGGGGGATGAGTTGGCCACCTACGCCTTCGTGTGGTTTGCCTATATGGGGGCGGTCTATGCGGCCAAGATGTCGGCGCATAACCGCGTCACCTTTCAGTTTCGCTTCTTCCCGCGAGTCGTGGAGAAGGTCTGTAATATCTTCACCGATCTTGTCTGGGTCGGGTTCAATCTCTACTTCGTCTACCTGAGCTACGACTTTGTTTTCAATAAAATGAATGTGTTCTGGAAGTCCCAGACAATGGGGGTTCCGATGAAGTACTTCTACATGATCCTTCCGCTTGCCTTCTTGATCATGTCGATTCGGATTCTGCAGAACATGTATGTAAAACACGTCATGAACAAGCAGGTGATGGATCCGGAAGATGCACAGATAGAAGAGATGAAGCGCATGCAGAACAATACTGACGGTAAGAGCTGAGCGAGCGGAGATAACGTCATGGATCCCACCATTGTCTATGTGCTGTTTGGCACTTTCTTCCTGCTATTGTTGCTGGGGGCTCCCATTACGGCGTCACTCGGCGTGTCGGCCCTGGCAGCCTTTCTCTATATAGGGCAGAACCCAGCTTCTTTCGTGCAGATCGCCTTTACCTCGGTGGGCTCCTTCCCGCTGATGGCGCTGCCGGCCTTCATACTGGCGGGCGCCCTGATGGAAGCCTCGGGGATATCGCGCCGGCTGGTGGATATCGCCGAAGCATTCGCCGGCCCGGCTACCGGGGGGCTGGCGGCGGCAACGGTCTTTGCCTGTATGTTCTTCGGTGCCATCTCGGGGTCTGGGCCGGCTACCACGGCCGCCGTGGGTATGCTGATGATTCCCGCCATGGTGCAGCGTCACTACGACAAGAGCTATGCCTCGGCGATCACCGCGTCTTCCGGGGGGCTGGGCGTGGTGATCCCGCCGTCGATCCCCATGGTCATCTTCGGTATCACCGGCATGGGCATGATGCCACCGCCGGAAGCGATTGCGGAGCATGGCAGCTTCCAGACGCTGTCGATTCCTAAGCTGTTCATCGCCGGCATCTTCCCGGGTATGGTGATCGCCGGCAGCTTGCTGACCATGAATTACCTACTGTCGAAGAAACACGGCTACCGCGGACTGACGGATCACTGGTCGACGGCCTCGATCAAGACGGCGCTGCGCCGCGGTATCTGGTCCATTCTGGCGCCCATCATCATCCTTGGCGGCATCTACTCTGGGGTCTTCACGCCTACTGAGTCGGCCATCGTGGCGATCTTCTACACCCTGGTGGTGGGGATTTTCATCCACAAGGAGCTCAAGTTCCGCCCGGCCATGAAAACCCTGGAGACCACCACCTGGATCAGCGGTCGGGTGCTGCTGATTCTGTTCACCGCCACGGTATTCGGTCGCTTGCTGGTCGAGCAGCGTGTCCCGGCCTATATCGCCTCGGCGATGCTGGACTTTACCCAGAACATGTACCTCATCTGGGCCATGATCATCATGTTCCTGCTGTTCGTCGGTATGTTCATGGAGACCCTGGCGGCCATCATGATCCTGACCCCGGTGCTGCTGCCCATCATGTACATGCTGGGTGCCGATCCCGTGCACGTGGGCATTGTGATGGTCTGCGCCCTGGCGATCGGCTTTCAGACGCCGCCGCTGGGGGAGAACCTGTTCGTCGCCTCGGGTATCGGTGGTGCCTCCATCGAGGAAATCTCCTACCGTGCGCTGCCGTTTGCCGCCGCCTCGATCATCGCGCTGTTCATCATCGCCTATGTCCCGGAGATCGCTCTCTGGCTGCCCAGAGTCATGGGCTACTGATCTGAGTATTGGATCATTTTCAGACTTCACGGGAGGGCGTATGGAAAAATCGATCGAGAACATCCTGTGCTGTGTCGGGCTTCGCAGCGATAGCCAGGTGGTGCTGGAGCAGGCGGTCAGGCTGGCATTGGCCACCGGAGCCAGGCTGCATCTCTTGCATGCCGTCAAGTCCCTGGATGACGACGTGATGAACACCCTGCGCGTCAATATTCGCGACAAGCAGACCCTTCAGGCGCTGATTCGCAAGCGCCTGGAAGATGCCCGCCAGCAGCTGGATGCCAAGCTGGAGAATTTCTTTAGTGCCTGGGGCGAAGACGGTGACGCCTTGGCATCCCGTGTCGCCAGTCGAGACGTGGTCGAAGGCTATCCCGCCAAGGTCATCGTCCAGCGGGCATCGAAGCTGAGCTGTGACCTGATCGTGATGGCCTCCAACAAGCGTGGGTTTACCGCCTCCTACGCCGGCAAGGTGACGCGAGGCGTCCTCAAGCGCAGCCAGGTGCCAGTCGTGGTGGTTCCACCGCCTGAGTAGGGGCGAGCCGGCGGCGTCTATCACTTTTCCATCCATATGAGTGCTCGAATGGTGCCGAAACGGTGCCGGGGGTGCGCTCGTGCCCAGGATCGCTCGAAGGAAGTGCACAACATGATCATCGAACGTGGAAAGCGAGCCATGCGAAGTCCCATCACCCTGTCCCGTGCAGCTGTCGACGGATTTCCCCAGGTCATGCCAGGGGTGCTGATCTGCATCACCATTGCCTTGGCAACGACCTTTATCGCCGATCACTACGGCGGCCCCACGCTGCTCTATGCCCTGCTGTTCGGCATGGCGCTGCATTTCCTCTCGGAGGAGGGGCGCTGCGTGGCGGGTATCGAGTTTGCGGCCCGCACCATCCTGCGTTTCGGGGTTGCCCTGTTGGGGGTGAGGATCACCGTTGAGCAGGTCACGTCGCTTGGCATTGGGCCAATCGTCACGGTGGTGGCCGGTGTGGTGCTGACCATTCTGATAGGGGTCCTGCTGGCCAGGCTGCTTGGGCTGCACCGTGACATGGGGCTATTGACGGGCGGGGCCGTGGCGATCTGCGGCGCCTCGGCGGCGCTGGCGCTCTCGGCGGTGATGCCTCGCGGGGCCAACAGCGAGCGCAATACCATCCTCACGGTGGTGGGGGTCACCACCCTGTCGACGGCGGCCATGGTGCTCTATCCGCTGATTGCCGGCGTGCTGAGTCTCACCGACCAGCAGGCTGGGGTCTTTCTCGGGGGTACCATCCATGACGTGGCCCAGGTCGTCGGTGCGGGCTACATGATCTCGGAGGATGCCGGGGATGTCGCTACCTTCGTCAAGCTGATGCGTGTGGCGATGCTGGTCCCGGTGGTGATGTGCTTCATTCTGCTATTTCGCCATGCGGAAGGCAGCCAGAACAGCAGTAAGATACCCCGCCTTCCCGGCTTTCTGGTCGCCTTCGTGATGCTGGTGATCATCAACAGTTTCGGGGCCATTCCGACGAGCGTTGCCGATGGCATGACGGACCTGTCGCGCTGGTGCCTGGTCACTGCCATTGCGGCCCTGGGGATCAAGACCTCTTTCCAGAAGCTGGCCGTGGTGGGGTGGAAGCCGGTCATCCTGATGGTCTCCGAGACCCTGTTCCTGCTCGGGCTGGTGCTGGCCTTCATCCTGTTTGGCGTGGTGAGTCTGTGATGCAAGTGTGGATCAACGGCGAGAGCCGTCTGCTGAGCCCGGAAACGACGATCCGTCAGCTGCTGGTGGCTAACCGGCTGGAAGGGCGGCGTGTGGCGGTCGAGTTGAACGAAGAAATCGTTCCTCGCAGCCAGCACGAGACTTGCCAGATCCGTCATGGGGATCGCGTCGAAATCGTCCATGCCATTGGCGGCGGCTGAACCTGAACGAGGAGGAGATCGCAATGCATGACCAACCTTTCGATGATGCCCCGCTGGTGGTGGCAGGCAGACGCTTCCAATCGCGCCTGATGGTGGGGACCGGAAAATACCGGGATTTCGACGAGACGGCCAGGGCACTGGAGGCGAGCGGTACCGAGGTGGTGACCTTCGCCGTGCGGCGCACCAACCTGGGCCAGAATACCGATGAGCCCAACCTGCTGGATGCGGTGTCGCCGGAGCGCTATACGCTGTTGCCCAACACCGCAGGCTGCTACGACGCCCGTGCCGCAGTGCGCACCTGCAGGCTGGCCCGCGAACTGTTGGATGGGCATAACCTGGTCAAGCTCGAGGTACTGGGGGACGACACGACCCTGTATCCCAATGTGGTAGAGACCCTGAAGGCGGCCGAGGAGTTGGTAAAGGACGGCTTCGATGTCATGGCCTATACCAGCGACGACCCCATCGTCGCCCTGGAGCTCGAGCGGCTGGGCTGCTGTGCGGTCATGCCGCTGGGGTCGCTGATCGGCTCGGGCTGTGGCATCCAGAACCCGCACAACATCCGCCTGATCATCGAGCGCGCCAGGGTGCCGGTGCTTATCGATGCCGGCATCGGCACGCCGTCCGAAGCGGCCCTGGCCATGGAACTGGGCTGCGATGCGGTGCTGATGAACTCGGCGATTGCCCACTCACCCCGGCCGATTCGCATGGCCCATGCGATGAAACGCGCCGTGGAAGCCGGGCGGACGGCCTTCCTGGCCGGACGCATGCCGCGCCGCGACCGGGCGGAAGCCTCGTCGCCGAAGAGTGGGCGTATTGCTGCCACGTGAGACCTCGACCCCGCTCATGATGAGCGTGGGGCGCGGGCGAGCGAGGTCACCTAGTCCCGCTGCGCCGCCTGGATGGCGGTCAGGGCGATGGTGAAGACGATGTCGTCCACCAGGGCGCCGCGGGAGAGGTCGTTCACCGGCTTGTTGAGGCCCTGCAGCATGGGGCCGACGCTGACCACCCGGGCGCTGCGTTGTACGGCCTTGTAGGTGGTGTTGCCGGTGTTGAGATCGGGGAACACGAACACCGTGGCGCGGCCGGCCACCGGCGAGTCCGGGGCCTTCTGGCGGCCCACGCTCCCGATGGCCGCGGCGTCGTACTGCAGCGGGCCGTCGATCGGCAGCTCCGGGGCCTGCTGCTGGGCCAGGCGGGTGGCCGCGCGCACCTTCTCCACGTCGGCGCCGGAGCCGGATTCGCCGGTGGAGTAGCTGATCATCGCCACCCGCGGCTCGATGCCGAAGGCCTGGGCCGAGCGGGCGCTCTGGAGGGCGATCTCGGCCAGGGCCTCGGCGTCGGGGTCGGGGTTCACCGCGCAGTCGCCGTAGACCACCACCTGCTCGGGCAGCAGCATGAAGAAGATCGACGATACCAGGCGGTAGTCGGGGGCGGACTTGATCAGCTGGAAGGCCGGACGCACGGTGTTGGCGGTGGTGTGCACCGCCCCGGAGACCAGGCCGTCCACCTCGTCGAGGGCCAGCATCATGGTGCCGAGCACCACGCTGTCCTGCAGCTGGGCCTCGGCGGTGAGCGCGTTCAGCTTGCCGCTGCGGCGCTCGACCATGGGGGCCACGTAGCGGGCCCGGATGCGGTCGGGGTCGATGATCTCCAGGTCGTCGGGCAGCTCGATGCCGCGGTTGCGGGCGACTTCCTCGACCTCCTCGCGGCGCGCCAGCAGCACGCAGCGGGCGATGCCGCGGCGCTGGCAGATGGCCGCCGCCTCCACGGTGCGCGGCTCGCTGCCCTCGGGCAGGATGATGCGCTTGTCGGCCTGCTGGGCGAGCTTGACCAGCTGGTGGCGAAAGGCGGAGGGCGAGAGGCGCCGGGCGTAGCCGCGGCTGAGGTGGTCCTTGAGCCACTCGAGGTCGATATAGCCGGCCACGAAGCGAGTCACCTGTTCGGCGCGCTCCAGGTCGTCCATGGGAATGTCGTTGCCCATGGCGGCCAGGTGCTTGGCGGTGGTGAAGCTGTCGGTGTCCACCGCCAGCACCGGCATGCCGGTCTTCAGCGCCGGGCGACACATTTCCACCATGCTGTCGTTGGGCATGAAGCCGTTGGTCAGCAGCACCCCGGCCATGGGCACGCCGTTCATGGTGGCCAGCGCCGAGGCCAGTACGATGTCGTCGCGGTCGCCCGAGGTGACGATCAGGCTGCCGGGACGGAAGGCGTGCAGGGCGTTGGCGGCGCTGCGGGCGCACAGGCTGGTGGAGAGTACCCGGCGGCTGGCGGCGTCGCCCTCGTTGAGAAACTCCGCGCCCAGCGCCCGGGCCACGTCGAGCACCCGCGGGGCGACCAGCGCCGGGTTGTAGGGCACCACGCCGATCAGGTGAAAGCGGTCGGTGGCAAGCGCGGGGGAGTAGCGGCGCAGCTCGGCCAGCAGTTCGTCATCGAGCGTCTTGCTGGCGGTTCCCGGGGCCAGGGCAGGCGCCTTCTCGGGGTCGGGCAGGTTGCGCATGCGCATCAGGATGCAGCCCAGGGTGCGCGTCGAGCCCACCCCGCCGAAGGCTCGGGCATGCATGTCGAGCTGCTCGGCCAGCGCCTGGGGGTCGTGCATGTCACCGCTGCCCACCAGGATGATCCGCGCATTCAGGGCGTGGGCCAACTGGGCGTTGAGTGAGGTGGCATAGGTGCCGTGGGAGGTGGGCACCAGGCCCTCCACCACGATCAGGTCGGGGCGGCTGCCGTCATGTGACTCCATCGCCTGGTCGTGCAGGTCGATCACCTGCTCCATCAGCACATCGAGGCGATCCTGACGCAGCAGGCGCTCCATATGGGCCTGGGCGAGCGGGGGCGGCGGGCGCAGGCCCAGGGTGGTGCCGACCAGCGCCGTGGAGCGGTCGGGGCCGGGGCCATTGAGTTCGTCCTGGCGGAACGGCTTGAGAAAGCCCGCCTTCAGGCCAATGGTGTCCAGCGCCTGGATCAGGCCCAGGCTGGCCGAGGTCAGGCCGACGCCCTCGCTGGTGGGCACCATCAGCAGGACCTGGGGCTGCGGGTGGGCGTTGCGCGGTGTCATGCGTGACCCTCTTGGAGTAGCTGGCGGGTTTCGGCGGCGATGCGCCCCTCTTCATCGGTGGGAATGACCCACAGCTGCGGGCCGCCGGCGTCGATGCGGCCTTCCCGGCCGAGCGTGGTTGACCGGTTGGCGGCGGCGTCGAGACGACAGCCGAAATGCGGCAGCGCCTCGACCACCCGCTGGCGAACCTGGGGCGAGTTCTCGCCGATGCCGCCGGTGAAGACGATGCCGTCCAGCCGCGGCAGGGCGCAGGAGAGGGCGGCCAGCGACTTGGCGATGCGGTAGCAGAACACCTCGATGGCCAGCTCGGCCCCGGCGTGACCCGCCTTGGCGGCGCTCTCCAGCTCGCGCATGTCGTTGGTCAGCCCGGACAGCCCCAGCAGGCCGCTGCCCCGGTTGAGCACCTCGTCGATACGCGCCAGGCTCCAGCCCAGCTGGCGCGCCAGATGGGCGTGCAGGCCCGGGTCCACGTCGCCGCTGCGGGTACCCATCACCAGGCCCTCCAGGGGCGTCAGGCCCATGCTGGTGTCGCGGCTCTGGCCCTCCCACACCGCGGCGGTGGAGCAGCCGTTGCCCAGGTGGGCGGTCAGCCAGCCGCCGCTATCGAGGCCGCTCAAGGCGTCGGCACGGGCACTGACATAGGCGTGGCTGGTGCCATGAAAGCCGTAGCGACGAATGCCATGGTCGCGATAGAGCGCTTCCGGCAGCGCATAGCGGTAGGCGCGCGGGGGCAGCGTCTGGTGAAAGGCGGTATCGAACACCGCTACCTGGGGCAGCGCGGCGAACACCTGGCGGGTGGCCGCGATGCCCTGCAGGTTGGCGGGATTGTGCAGCGGCGCCAGGGCGGCGGTTGCCTCGATGGCGGCCACGACGTCATCGTCGATCCGCGCGGCACGGGTGAAGCGCTCGCCACCGTGGACGATGCGGTGGCCCACGGCGCCGGGACGGCGGCCCTCCAGGCGCGTCAGTATCGCCTCGAGGGCGGCGGTGTGGTCGGCGCCGGAGAGCGCTTGGGTATAGGTCTCCCCCTGGCTGTCGGTGCCCTTGAGGCGGGCGTCGCTGCTGCCCAGCCGTTCGGCCAGTCCGGCCAGCCGCGGCTGGTCGGGGGTGTCTGGCACCAGGGCATACTTGATCGAGGAGGAACCGCAGTTGATGACCAGCACCGGGGCGTTCATCGAGTCTCCACTGGCTAGGGATAATTTAGACCTTAGTCTATCATGTGTTGCGTTGCAGCAGTGAGCATCGGGAGTCGTCTTCCCCGGACAAGGCTGGCATGCTGAGTGCCTTCTCGAAACCCCAGGGAATCCCGCCATGTCGATAGCCTCCGCGACCCAGGCCGCTTCGGGCCCGCTGCCGCGCCATCTCGCCGTGCTGATCCTGGCCAGCGTGGCCACCCTGTTCGCCGGTAATCATGTGGCGGCCCGGCTGGCCTTCGATGACGGTACCGGCCTGCTGTTGGCGGTGCTGGTGCGTTCGGCAACGGCTCTGGCGGTGCTCTCGGTGCTGTTCGTGGCACAGGGCAAGCGCCTGGTGCTGCCAAGGGCGACGTGGCCCTGGCAGCTCGCGGTGGGCGCACTCATTGCCGTGCAGAGCCTGATGCTCTATTCGTCGGTGGCGCGTATTCCGGTCGTGGTGGCGCTGCTCCTGATGAACACCTTTCCGATCCAGCTGGCGCTGCTGACCTGGGCGCTGGGCGGGCCGCGGCCCACGCTGCGGGCGGCGCTGATCATGGCGGTCATCCTGGCCGGTCTGGTGGTGGTGCTCGACGTGCCGACCTGGGTGGCCAATCCCGAGGCGATGGGGCCCGACTGGCGCTCGGGCGTGGCCTTCGGGCTGATTGCCGCGGCGGGGTTGGCCGGTGCCCTGTGGATCACCGAGCACCACCTCGGTGCGGTGGGCAGCACCCTGCGCAGTCTGTTGACCATGCTGACGGTGCTGGTCGCCATGCTGCTGGCCGGCACGCTGAGCCTGGTGCCTGGCGGGATGGCGCTGCCGGCATCCACTACCGGCTGGGTAGGGCTGGGCGCGCTGGCGGTGCTCTATAGCGTGGCCTTCTCCCTGCTGTTCATCAGCGTGCCGCGACTGGATATGGCGCGTAATGCACCGGTGATGAACGTCGAGCCGGTCGCCTCGCTGGCGTTGGGCTACCTTGTGCTGGGGCAGATGCTCTCGGGGGTGCAGCTGCTGGGCGGCGCCATCGTGCTGGGTGGGATCGTGGTGCTGAGCCTGTCGCGGCAGCGCTGAGGCACTTAATCCTTGCGTGCGGCCGGCCTCTGTACCAGACTGTTGTCTGAGTAGGGAAACACTGTTTCCTAATTGGAGGTAGACCATGAAAATTTTTGCTGTTACGTCGATTTCCGCCCTGCTGCTGGCGGGTGCCTTCGCCACCACCGCCCAGGCCCAGCAGCCTTTCTATCCCCAGGCCTATGTGGGGGGTGACGCGATGTTCTGGAGCCTCGATCCGGACGGCGCCTCTTCCTTCGATGGCGTGGGCCTGCGTCTCAACGGCGGTGCTCAGTTCAACGAGTTCTTCGCCGTGGAGGGCCACCTGGGCACCGGCGGCTCCGACACCAACCAGGGGGTGAAGGCAGAGCTCGACTATATCGTGGGTGCCTACGCCAAGGGCATCGTGCCGGTCTCCCAGGAGTTTCGGATCTACGGCCTGGCCGGCGTGACCGAGGTCAAGATGACCGGCTCCGCCGGCGGTTTTTCGGGTAGCGATCGCGAGAGTGACTTCTCCTACGGCGCCGGGGCCGAGTTCGACGTGGCGCCCAACCTGTCGGTCGGCGCCGACTACATGCGCTACCTGGACAAGTCTGACGGCACCTTCGATGCCGCCAGCGTGGGCGTACGCTATCGGTTCTAAGGCGACACACGACGCAGAACTCTCGCCCCCGGCACCCAGGTGTCGGGGGCGTTCTGTCATGGGGTGTGCACAATTTTGGTGCGGGTTCCGGGCGGGCCGTTCCTTCGCGGTGAAAAACGCGCTGGGCGTGTCGCTGGGGGCGCGCGATGGGCCCCGGGCCAAGGTGCTGCGATGAACTGGCATGCCTCGTGCATGACATGACTATCTTCCTTCCGGTCCGAGGGTAATGCCATGCCTGTCCACGATGCTCTGACGCCGCGCCTGCTGTTCACCGACCTGGACGGTTCGCTGCTCGACCCGCACTGCCCAGACGGGTCCCCGGCGCGTCCCTGGCTTGCACGACTCAAGCAGCACGGGGTGCCGGTGATTCCGGTCACCTGCCGGACGCGCAGCGAGCTTGCGCCGCTGCGCCTGGCCCTGGGCCTTGCCGACACCCCCTTCATCGCCGAGAACGGCGCCGTGGTCGGGCTGCCGCCGGCCTGGTGCCATGCCCGGCTGGACCGTCGCCCGGGGCCCGACGGGCTGGTGGTCAAGACCCTGGGGGTGGACATCGGCTTCATTCGCAAGCGGCTCTCGGTATGGCGCCAGCGGCTGGGGGCGGACTTCACCCTGATGAGCGAGATAGCGCTGGAGGAGCTGAGCGTGGTGGCCGGGCTCGAAGAGGGCGAGGCGCGCCTGGCGCGCATGCGCGAGGGCAGCGAGCCGCTGCTGTGGCACGGCGACGACGCCCAGCTCGAGGCCTTGCGCGAGGGGCTGGCGGGTGACGGTCTCAGCCTGCTGCGCGGGGAGCGCTTCTGGCACGTCACCGGCCAGGCCGACAAGGGCCGCGCCGTCGACTGGCTGCTGAGCCGTTTCGAAGCGCTGCGCGGCCGTCGCCCGCACACGCTGGCGCTGGGCGATGGCCCCAACGACGTGGGGATGCTCGAGGCGGTGGACCAGGCGGTGGTGATCCGCAACCGCCACGGCCTCACCGTCGAGCCGGCGCAGCCGGCCCTGTATCGCACCGTGGCCACCGGGGCCGCCGGCTGGGTCGAGGGAGTGGCCCACTGGTGGGGGCGAGCCGACAGCCGGTTGATCCCCCGGGCAGCGGCCGATTCCCGCCGCCACGCAGCGGTGAGTGCCAAGATGCCGGTAATGGCGAGCGCCGAGATGCCGGTGTGAGGGTGGCGAGGCGGTGAGTGGCATCACGCGCCCTGGCTCGGTGCCCTGGCTCGGCGCGAGAGACGGCCTTGCCGTCGGTCGAGTTTAGCCGGCCGGCCAGCGTCCGCTGTCCATCCACTGTTTGAGGCTGGCCGGCAGCCGGGTGAGTTCGTCCCCCTCCAGCACCGCGACCCCCAGGCGCTGGGCGCGGCGCAGATGGGATTCGCGTTGCCCGGCACTGCCCAGGGGGGCGTCGCTCAGCACTACCCGGGTGGCCCCGAGCTCGTCGCCGTGCTCGGCCAGTTCATAGAGGCGGTGCAGCACCGCGGCATCATCGTCGGGGCGTGCCAGGCATTCGAGGATCAGCGGCCGGTTGCGGTGCACGGCGAGGCAGTCGAACACCGTGGGTTCGTCGTTGTGGCGTCCGCTGAGATCGAGCACATGGGCCTCGCCGCAGGCCCTCTGCAGCCCGGCGTCCCGGGCGCTTAGCCAGGCGTATTCGCCGAGCCAGCCCCCCGTCAGGTAGTCGGCCGCCGCCGGGGTGGCCACGCTCAGTGTCCGTGGCTGCTGCTGGGACCAGCCGATCAGCCCCGCCTCGCTGAGCCGCTGCAGGGCGTCGGTCTCGGGAAAGGGCGGGGTGTGGGTGAGCAGGTGCGATGGGTCGGCGGCCCTCCCGGCGGCTTCCGGGGAGGGCGCGAGCAGCCCCTTGAGCTCCACGAGCAGCGCTGCGATGCGCGGCGCCTGATGGGCCAGGAAGCGGGTCAGGGGCCGGCGTGAAATCACTGTCTCCCGCCACTCGGCGCCGTCCGAGGCCGCCCGGATGCGCTTGCGGCCATGGGCCTGAAGGATAAGATCGGCGGTCAGCACCGCGGTGATCGGCAGGCGCTGCAGGGAGTGGGGATCGAGTGTCGGGCCGAGGCGGTGGATGACGTCGCGTTCGGGGTCGAGGTGCAGACAGTCGGCGTCACAGTGGCGCATGGCCTGCTGGAACAGCAGGGCGGTCAAGCGGTCGCCGCCGGCCAGGTCGCAGGTGACCTCGAGTGGCGGCACCTCGCGCTGCTGACTGGCCAGCTCGTCGGCAAGCGCCAGGGCGAGCTCGGCGATGCGCTGCGGGTCGCCTTGGGGCAGGCCTTCATGCAGGCGGATCTCGTGGGCCTCGGGCAGTTCGTGCTGCAACAGGATGCGTAGCCGCTCGGCGGCCTGCTGCCCGCGTCGGCAGGCCACCAGCACGATTCGTTCGGGTCGCAGCTGAAGCAGCGGAATCAGGGTACGCTCGGGATGCTCGTTGACCAGCGCGATGTGCAGGTGGGACATGGCCTCGTTCCTTCTGCGGCGGCGGCGACCGATCGGGGTGGGATGGCCGCCCTCATAGAAGACAGGCTATATCCCTTGCTTGCCGTCTGTCGCCATCGCGGCGAAAAAAACGTTGTCGTGCAAGCCCCCCCATTGCTGAGTCGTGACGGTGGAGCAGGCCGGTCGGGAGAGGTTGTCAGTCAGCGCAGTGCTGGTAAACTTGTACGGTTAGTTGAACATGTGGGGTCGGGCATGTGGAGGAAAACATGAACATCGTCTCCTTTACCGAGGCACGCAACAGTCTCAAGCGAGTGCTGGATCAGGTGGTCAGTGACGCCGACTGCACGGTGATCACTCGGCGCGATGCCGAGGATGCGGTGGTGATGTCGCTGGAGTACTACAACAGCCTGATGGAGACCGTGCATCTGCTGAAGTCCCCGGCCAACGCCGAGCACCTGGCGCGCTCCATCGAGCAGTATCGCCAGGGGCAGGCGAAACAGCGTGATCCGATCGACGACCCGGGCCCCGAGAAGGCTCTCGATGACTAGGCTGCTGGCCTGGACCGACGAGGCGTGGCGGGATTACCTCTACTGGCAGGGACAGGATCGCAAGACGCTGAGGCGCATCAACAAGCTGATCCAGGAGACCCAGCGCACCCCTTTCGAAGGCATCGGCAAGCCCGAACCCCTCAAGGAGAACCTCTCGGGCTTTTGGTCGCGGCGCATCGATGAGTCCCACCGGCTGGTCTATGCCGTGGACGAGGGCTACCTCACCATCCTCTCCTGCCGCTACCACTACCTGAAGTAGCGATAGTATTGAGGATGAGACAATCGAGTTTGGGGTTACGACTGATGTAATCGATAGCGCCCCAGGCCGAAGCTCGTATTCTTTCCCAGGTGCGTGTATTGGCCCAGCCACAGCCAGGGAAGCCAGTGGGCTAGCTGACCATGCAGCGTCAAGGTTCCGACTAGGCCATCCATGGCCATGCGCTGCTGTTGTCGGCTGGAGTAGCGCTGCCATTGATAGAGCCGGGTGCTGGCATCGAGCCGAATGCTTTCCAGGCTTGCGTCTTTCGGTGCTGCTGGCAACGCGCCCAGATAACAGTGGGCATACAGCGCTACCTTACGCTCCAGCGTGCGCAGCACGATAGATGCAGTGAGCTGCCAGCTGTTGCATAGCTTGCCGTGGTACTGAAGTCGCGTGGGAGTGTCCAACTGCAGGGTGACCGTGCTTGTCTCGGCGGGAATCTCCGGCAGTGCCAGCCGGGCACGGTGCGGAGTGACGCTACCGGTGTCGGGAGTGAACACCGTCAGCCAGTCGTCGGGTGTCCGTTCCCACTCGACAGCGGTCAGCGTGGCTCGGGCTCGGCCCTTGCCCAGGCCGTGCCAGGCGGCACGCTGCCAAGCAAGGATCAGCGTTCCCAACTGCGCCTGTGCCGGGCCGAACAGCACCATCTCGAAGTGGAAACGTTCGCCGGGGGCCAAGGTTGTGGGTGTGCCCAGCGGCACCTCGATAACATAAGGTGCGGGTACCTCGGGAAAGCGTGCGGCCAGCTCCGTCGAGGGGCGTGGTTGAAACAGAGCGGGGTATTGGCAGGCTTCCAGCAGTGGGCAGCCCTCGCAGGTGTTTTGACGCGTGATGCAGCTGACCGAGCGCAGCCCATGGCCTAAGCTGCCGCGCAGCATGGAGCCGGGATAGGCGGGAAGATGCAGGGGAGCCTCGGCCTGCAGGGTAAAACGGTAGCGGGCGAGCGGCAGCGTATCGCCCGGGCGGCACAGCGGTAGATCATTCATTCAGCGGTTTCCACAGTTCCTTGAGCTTCTTGTTTTTCTTGCGATCCACGCCCCATAGCTGGCAGCAGGCACTGAATAGTTCGCGGGTTTCGGTCTTCAACTCGGGGTCACCCTCTTCGACTACCTTGGCGACGG
Source organism: Billgrantia campisalis (assembly GCF_022341425.1). Taxonomy (GTDB): domain Bacteria; phylum Pseudomonadota; class Gammaproteobacteria; order Pseudomonadales; family Halomonadaceae; genus Halomonas; species Halomonas campisalis. The sequence goes on from NZ_JABFUC010000015.1 coordinate 112,615, forward strand.
CCTGGTTGAGTAGCGTGCGCAGTTCGCCCGAGACATCGCTGATCTTGAAGCGCTGGTCGTTGGCCAGCTTCTCGCGCAACGCTTCCACCGCTCGTCCGGCTGGCGTGAGCCGCTCCATACGCTCGGCTTTCTCGCGCTGGGCACGTTCCATCTCGGCCAGTTCGGCCTCCTGCTGGCGTTGCCTGGCCTGCGCCTCCTTTCGAGCCGCACGCAGCTCGGCCAGTTCGTCCCGGCAGGCGTCAAACTCCGCTGCCCAGCCGACGCTGGTCGCCTTGAGCGGCTCCAGGGCGGATAGGTTCAGCGGTTCATCGGCGTTTTCCACCAGCACCCAGCCAAGGGGCAGACCGAACTGTCCCTGACGTGGGGAAGGGGTTGCAAGCCAGGCGGTACTCGGTGTGTCGGAAAATTTGCGCCTTTTACCTAGTGATACATCGATATCGCGCAGCCCATCCCAGGTCTTGCTCTCGGCACCGGCGTAGTGGCCCAGGCGCATCAGAGCAGCCCGGCCCTCTCGCAGCGGCGATTCCAGCTCGCGCAGCAGGCGGCGCATCAGCGTGATCCAGCTGGTTTCCGGCGCGCAGTAGCAGCCCTGGTGGACATCCTGGCGCTCCAGGCGGGCCAGCTCGGCCTCTAGCTGGGGCAGTGCAAAGCGATTCTGCGCCACAAAGACCTGCTCGAGTGTCAGCTCCGCCAACTGCCGGTCGCCTTTGCCGCCACGCTTCTCGAGGAAGTCGCGGCGAACCGTCAACCGGGTATCGAAGGCACGCACCGCAAAGGGCGGGATGACTTCCAGCGGCACGTGGTTCTTGTAGAAACTATTTCTGCTGTCGCGGGCGTTGGCCTCGTCGGGCGTTTTGCGAGACACCTGTTGGGCAAACAGGATCTGTCGTGGCAGCGCGCGGCTGGTCATGGCATCGGCCAGTTTGATACCGGCAAAGGGGTCCTGATCGATATGCTTGTCATCGTAGTTCAGAAGCCCCTGCTCAATCATGCGTGCCTTCTTGTTCCTGTCAACACGCTGTTTCTCGAGTGCTTGGCTTTGCGCTCGAGCGCCAAGATTGGTAATGGCCGTGCGCAGCACGCCCTTGAGGGTCGAGCCGGGAATCACCGGCTGCTGTGTCAGCGGCGAGGTCAGGGTGGCGGCAACCTCCAGCCGGGCGCGTTCGTTTGGCTTGGTGCCGATGCCCAGCTTGTCCCGGTAGTAGCGCTCGAACTGGGGGGTGATCGGACGAACATCCCGGGCCGCACTCTTGAGCGTCTCTCGATGTTCATGAAAGAAGCGCTGCAGCCGCACAAAGGCGCGCTGCACCTGTGCCGCCTGGCGCTTGCGATCGCCGCCGTCTTCCAGCAGTGGTACGTCATCGCAGCATTGTTCCAGCGCTTGGCGTTGCCCAGCGTTGAGCAGCGACATCATGGCCAGGGGGTCGAGCTCGAAGAGCCGCCCGTCATCGACCACATAGCGGGTGGCGTCGATATCCTGGCCGGTGCCGATATGTACCGGCGCCAGGGTGGTTAGCCGCAGGGCATAGTGTTGGGTGTCGCGTTCCGTCATCAGGCCACCTCCTTGTCGAGTGAGGCGCCGGCGCTGACCGGCACAGCCGGCGCATAGCCCTGATGCACTGTCTCGGGCAGGGCGCGGGAAAGCTCGCCGTTGCCACCCAGGCCAGTGCCCACCCAGGTAAGCGCGGCAGGTGCATGGCGGGTCATCAGGGCGCCGGTCTGTGCCATGATCACCGGGTTCTTGTAGGGTTGCCCCGACACCGCCGCCAGGTCGCCATGGCGACCAAAGCGCACGTGCAGGCTGTAGAAGCTCTCTCTTGCCACCCAGGCGTCATTTTCTTCCGTATCGGCTGCTGGCACGCAGGGTCCCAGGGTCAGCCAATGGCGAGCGGAAGCTGGCTCAGGCAGCGCTTCGCAGCTTACTACGCGAAACTTGCCAAGCCCGGTGGTGGCCTCCTTGCCGAAACCCTGCTGGCCGCAGCGAGCCATCAGCTGCTTCAGGGTGGCGACCTCCAGGCGATCATCCAGCACGACATAGAGATCCAGGCGGGTACCGGGGGCATAGTGGCTCACCGAGCGGCTGTAGGGGGCGAACTGCCCGGTGCCAGTGGTATTGGTCAGCCGATTGATGGTGTTGTGGCTCTGCTCCTCCAGGTGAGGGGCTGGCACCTTGCCATCATCTTGGTGGCCGCACGCGACCAGATGCTGGTGCCAGGTCTCCAGCGGCTCGCCCGATTTCGATTCCGGCAACCACTGCCGACGCTTGGCCGCTTTGCGGTTGCTCGCATCGGCCATATTGAAGCCGATCAGGTGGGCCGGCAGCGTGGGGCGGGGGAGAAAACCGTGGGGCAGCGCGTCGGAAACCACGAGAAAGGGGCGCCCCTTGCCATAGCCCGCCAGGCACGCCGTTAGGGTTTCGAGGCCGTTCAGGTGGCGCAGTGTCCAGCAAAGTTGGCCAAACAGCGTGTCGCCCTTCAGCGGTGTGGCGAATGCGGTCAAGGGTTCGATGGTAAGGCGATAGCGGGACATGGCGGTTCCTTGTCAGGCGGTGGCAAGCATGGCGGTGGTGCGCCGGTTCAGGTGGCGCTCAGCGCCTCGCGCAGGCGCGGGCAGAGATTGGTATCGCCCTGCTGAAGGCGGGAGAAGCGCACCTTGCCATAGCCACGGCTGCCGCTGCCGCCCAGGCCGTCCAGCTCCAGCAGGGCCAGGCCGCGCAGCAGAAGGTCGAGCAGAGCGTCATCGTCATCGGTCAAACGCTTGAAGGTCAGGCGGAAGTCGAAGCGTGCGCCGGCCGGTACCCGCTCGATAAAGCGCGGGTTCTGCGCCACCCCGCGAATGCGGTCGATGCTGTTCTCGCTCTTCTCCTCGGTGAGCGGCTGGCGCCGCTCGGCCCAGTCGATCTCTTCAAGCCATGAGGAACAGAGTTGGCAGTCCCAGAAGGCAAGCCGTGTGGGGCCCAGCGCCAGCGCTTCATCCATATCGAGTTTGGCGTCGCCGCTGGTGCCGAACAGCTGTACCACTCGCTTCGCCATGGCGGTATCTTCGGCCTGGCTGGCCTGTTCCCAGCTCACCGGGCCGCCGTTGCTTGCTACCACGGCACCCGCCTGCCACTCCAGCAGGCTGCGGACCTTGCCCTTGAGTGAGGAGCCGGGAATATAGGGCAGCTCGGTTAGGGGATGTTTGACCACCGGGCTGTCGATGCCGCCGATGCGCATGCCGGCGCTGCCCGCGCCGATATGCAGGCCGGTCACCACCTCAAGCGTCCCCTCCAGAATGTCTATAGCTTCCAGTTTCATATCCTTAATCTCCTTGGCCATGGCATGTGATGGTGTTCAGCGGCGCGACTTTGCCTGGGCTTCCTTGAGCTTGCGAAAGCCGATGGTGGCTTCCAGGAAATGCTTGCAGCGGGTCAGGTGCTCAAGCGATTCAATCTGGCGAATCAGCTCCACAAAGGCGTTGTAGAACACTTCATCGACATGCTGGCGCCCATGGGCATAGGCCACCTGGGCATTGAGCATCTTGACCAGCGGCTTGATCTCTTCCCACTTTTCCGGCTGCTGGCGGGCCTGGGTCTCCAGGCGGACCAGTTCATCATAGAAGCGCCGAAGCTGGCTCGATTCCGGCTTGCGAAACATGCCGGCGAACTGCTCGGCATTTTTGTCATAGAGCTCGGCGCTGGGGTTGCGCAGATCGAAAGGCGTGTCGCTCATCTGGTCTCTCCCGGTGGCATTGAGAAAAAGCTGGCTCAGCGCAGCTGATAGAGCAGGTGTTGTATGGCAATCTGGAAGCGTTGACGGTGCTGAGTGATGCCCTGGGCAATCGGCGACAGCACATCGTCACACGCCTGGCGTTGGCGCTCAGCATAGGCGTCGCGCGTTTCGCCAGGACGTTTCGAAAGCTTATCGATCACGTTGCGCTGGGTGCGGTAGCTCAGATAGCTGCGCCACAGCCCCGCCTCTGGGCGTACTTGGGCTTCGCTTGCCATCTGGGACAGCTCCAGCAGGCCATAGAGGTAGCCGGTGGAAAGCGGTACCGCGGCCTCGCGACGTTGGGCCAACAGGCGCTCGGAAGTGTGCAGCAGCTCAGCCAGCACCGGCCAGCCAAGGGTCTGGCCGTATAGCGTGACGTGATCCTTGCCGGGCTCGGCCTTGGCCAGCTCCAGTGCCTGCTCGCTCTGCTCGGCCAGCGCCTGAATGGGCGCGCCGGGTTTGACCTGCAGCAGGCCGGCGCTGAAGTGCAGCCCGGGGTTGTGTGCGGCAAAGCGCTCGAACTGCTGGCGCATCTGCAGCGCCAGGCGGGTTGTCTGCTTCCAGGGACCGATCAGGAAGAAGTCGTCGCCGCCGGCAAACACCGTATAGGTGTTCGGCGCGTGGCGGGCACACCAGGCCGGCAGCCAGAGGCTATAGAAGAAGTGCATCTGGCGGGAGAGTGCCGCCATGCGAGCAAAGCTGGGCTGGGCCAGACCGCGCTCGAACAACAGCCCCAGGTCATCCACGTCGCCCTTGAGGATATGCAGGGCGCGTTGGCCAACCCAGTGGTCCTCTTTGAGCAGTGGGCCGCGGTCCTCGCAGGCCAGGTGCTCCAGCGTCTTGATCTTGCCGGGCGCTATTTCATCGAGCGGAGCATGGTCGCCGTAGCGCTGCTGCTCGTAGCCATCGGGTGAGCCGAACAGCGGCACATAGGCGTTGATAAAGCGCCGTGCATAGCCATGGAACAGGCTGGTGTCGTCGAGGGTGGGCAGTGAAATATCCCAGCAGCGCACCAGTTCGCCCTGCTTGGCCAGGGCGCCGAACTGGCCGCTGGCCTCGCCCGGGCCGGTAAAGCCGACGCCATAGCCGAAAATGGCCAGCGTCAAGCCGTCATGCAGCGGCTGGCCACGCGTAATGACCAGCCGCTGATGGCGAGGCTGTGCCAGCCACTCACCGATCTGGACCTGGTCGCGGGCCAACCGGCTGACCCAGGGGCTCTGCGTGTTATCGCGCTCCAGCCGCACCTCGGCCGGTGAGCGGCCGTCCAGGGCGCAGATGCCTTTCTCTTGATCAAAGCGACTTAAAAAGTTGCTCTGAATGATGGGCACTTCCGGGTCGGTCAGCGACAGCCGCTGGTATTTGGCGGTCTCCAGTGCCGCAAACAGGCGCTGCATCAGGTGGCGAAAAGGCGGTTCTTGCCCGCCTTTTCCAGCCAGGAAGTCGTTAGCGCAGGCTTCTGTGGTGGCCAGGCCGATGCCGGAAAGGTGGAAACTGTGCTGGCCAAACCAGTCTTGGCACTCTGTCGCCACCCGGGCAATGGCGGCCTGGGTGCGCGGTGTGTTGGGCGCCACCAGCATGAACTTGCCGGCGGCGTTGGTAATTTGGCTGGTTGCGGGCAGCGCCAGAGCTTCGAGCAGGCGCAGGGCGGCCAGTTCGCACAGCAGCGACACATAGAATGACTTACCACGCAGCAGCTTGTTGGCCCTCTTGCGAGTCTCGCCACCAGCGCTGAAGATGAAGTCCTGAATGCCGAAGAAATCACCCTGAATCAGCAGGAACTTGGCCTCGTCCCAGTCTTGGCGATATTGCATGGCCTTGCGCACCTGTTCTGGATCGTCGCCTCGCTCATGGTGATAGCGCCATAGCGCCGTGGCCATGGCTGCCACCGTATGGCTATGGTCGTAGAGCGACACATCCGGGCGGCTGTTGAACGCTGTTGCCGCGGGGATGGACTGAGCGGTTTCCATCCATAGACTATCGAAATGGTCCAGCCACAGTGGCCACTGTTTGCGGTGGCTGGGTGGGATCCGCTCCAGCTTGTGGCAGAACTGTTCCCATAGCGCCAGGTACTCGGCCTGGGCCGCACCGTTGTTGTCCGGCTCGGCCTGATCCCGCGCTACGGGAAACAGGCTTTCGGGATTCAGCGGCGCCAGCGGGTAGCGATACTTCAACTGGTCGATGGCACTGGCTTGCTCTTCCCGGTAAAGCGGCTCGAAGAGTGAGAGCAGCCGGGTGCGGTAGTGGTTGCGCTCCTCGGCCTTGTTGTATTCGGCAAAGGTTTCACGCTCGAAGCCGGAGGCGATGCGATCCGCCGTGGCGATCACCCACTGCAGCAGGGTATCGGGCTTGTGATGCATGGCTGCGGCGTTGAGCAGCGAGTCATCCGCTCCCTGTGACTTCCAGCTCGCAAAGGGCGCTACGCTGTCGCCGGTAAGGTGGGGTAGGTGGCGCTCGATACGATCCAGACACAGCGCCGTATAGGCGGCATGTTTGTGGCTGTGAAAGCCCTTCTCCTTGTTGAAGGGGCAGTAAAGATGAACATTGGCGTCGATGTGCGACTTGGGCGCTTCCACCCGTGCACGTTCGCCGAGCTTGCCCAGGTCGTGCACCAGGCCGGCAAAGGCCACTCGGCTGCTGGCCTGCAGCAGCGCCTGATCAACCGTTTGAGAATCGTTGGCCTGCATCAAGTGGCTCCTCCCTGCGATACGTGAGGGGTAGGTGAAGAATCAAGTGGCCCGTCCAGTGGATGATGCGTGAGTGTGATCTGCTCCGGGCATAGCGTCAGCGCCCAGCCGCTATGTCGCTGGTGGCGTACGTTAGCGATCATGAAAGGTTCTGCCAGGCGGCGGCCCAGGCCCAGCTTCAGCTTGCGGTGCAGGGTGGAGCGGCGTGTGCGCAGCGGGCCCAGGTCCAGGCCATCCTCCAGGGCAGCCAGGCTGCGGGGAGAAAGGCGGTCTTCCAGGTCGAAGTGGCGAATCACTCCGAGCATCTCATTGGCCAGCGCCCGGTCGGGGTGGCCTTCCACCGGCGGGGTTAGCGGCTCTGCGCGCTGCTGACAGCGGTGCACGAACCACAGGTAAAGCATCCATTCCATGGGCTCAAGCGTGACGCTGATACCGTTGCAGATCAGCCGAGGGGTACTTACGGAAACCCTTAGCTGAGCTGGTTGCGTTGCTGCGTTTAGCAGTGCCACTGCGTCGCTGAAGCTGAGCTGCTGCACCAGCGCCTCTTGTGGCAGCTCATCGCGCAGACGCACAAAGGGGATGCGTGCCAGCGTGACCTCGGCGCGGCGAGTATCCAGCGGTTTGCCATCGCGGGTATAGATCACCTGAGACTCCGGGGTGGGGTAGAAGAACTCAGGGTGCGATTCGAAGCGTTCGCTGACCAGCACATGGGAGAGCGTGTCCTGCTCTCGGCCATATAGCGACAGTGCATAGCCAATATAGAAGCCCATTGTCTTGCGGCCTCCTGCCAGAGAGACATGCAGAGCGGTATCCGGGCGTGAGGTGAAATCGCGTACGCGCTGAGTGATGAAGTTGGCTGCGGCGGCGTTATCGTCTGGAGTGCGAATATCTTCTAGTGGTCGGCCCTGGCTGTCAGGAATGATATGCAGGTGGGTGGTGGAGAAGCGAATGTCGGGTAGGCCATAGTCGGCGATCAGCTTGGGTAGGCGGGCGTTGGCGCCGGTGAGCAGGGTTAGTTCGGCACGCTGCGCGCCTTCCAGCGTGGTAATCAGATGCAGCTCGGCGCCCACCAGACTGGTGGACGACTCGCGATGGAATGCGTAGAGCGTTTCCGTTACGACCTGCGGTGACAGCCCGGCCACCATCAGAAAAATCGGCTGCTGTGCCATGTCTGGCTCCTTGTTGGCCGCACCTACTGAGCGGCGTTTGCTTCCCTGGCACCCTGTGACGAAGGCTGAACTTCCCCTCCATGCTATGCGAAGTTGCCGTTACCGCAAGTCCACCTCGGTCGACTTGGGGGTAATCGGCAGCATACAAGCTCCCTGAACGCACGGTCATGGCAGGGATCTTGAACCTTCCGCGTGAGAATTTGGGACTTCGTAAGGTTATGAACCAGCAGCCAAAACCTTTCGAAGCTCAGCGGTGAGCGAGTGCCCGGCTAGGCTTAGTGCGAATAGGAAATATGTGCCATGCCTCGTCGGTGCGGAGGGAGTCGAAATGCGAAAGCTCTACCTCGCCTGTTACGACATCACTTGTCCCAAGCGGCTGCGTATGTGCCTCAAGGTGCTCAAAGGGTATGCCAGCGGGCGGCAGTACTCCTGCTTCGAGTGCTATCTCACGCACCGCGAGCGGGAAGAGCTGCTGGCCACCATGCGCGACCTGACTGAGGGTGACGACGCCTTTGCACTGCTCTGCCTGCAGCGCCAGCGCACCATTCATCCGCTGGGGCAGGGCGTGGCGCCGCTTGATGAAGCCTTCATGTGGGTGGGGTGAGGGGAGCAACGATGAGCCGACATCTGTATCTGGACCATGCCAATACGCAGCTGGCGCTGGACGGGCGAAGCCTGACAGTGAAAGTGCCCGAGCGGCCGGTGGCCCATGTGCCACTGCATCTCTTGGAACGTGTGACCATCGTGGCGGATATCGAGGTTTCCACCCGCCTGTTGCACCGGCTTTCCAGCGCCGGAATCACAATCACCTTGTTGTCGCCGCGAAGCAAGAGCCAGGCCACCGAGTGTCTGACACCGATTCACGGCAACCATGGGCGGCGCTTGCAGCAGTATGCGCTGGTGTTGGATGACGCACGCTGCCTGACGTGGGCTCGGCTGCTGGTGCGCTGGAAGGTCAAGGCGCAACGCCATCAGTTACTACGCTTTGCGGCGCGACGTGGCGCCGAGGCGGGTCGCTGTCGCCGGGCGGAGCGAGAGCTGGCATTGCTTCAAAAGCAGGTATCGGATGCTGATGCGCAGCAGCTGCTGGGCCTGGAGGGTAGCGCTGCACGCGCCTACTTTGGCGTTTTCCAACGCCTGGTACCCGCCAGCCTTGGGTTCAGCGGACGTCGGAAGCGGCCCGCTCCGGACCCGGTGAATGCGCTGCTGTCGCTCACCTACAGCATGCTGACCAGCGAGTGCAGCCGGGCACTGCAGCTGGCCGGGCTGGACCCAGCCTACGGGGTTTACCACCGCGTGGGTTACGGTAGGCCTTCGCTGGCCTGCGATCTCGTGGAACTGGTGAGGCCGCAAGCTGACCACTTCGTGTGGCGCTTGGTGGCGAGGCAGGATCTGCGGGCCCACCACTTCACGCGCCAGTTGGGTGCCTGTCTGCTCAAGAAAGAGGGAAGGGGAATCTACTTTCCCTGCTATGAGGTGCGATTGGCGCCGTGCCGACGTCATATCCATAGGTTGGCGCGGCGGCTCTGCCAGCGCTGGGAACAGGAGGGCTAGCATGAGTACGGATACGGCCATTATGGCGACACTATTCATTCATGGCCGCCAGCTGCAGCAGTGGCGGCTGGTCGGCAATACCCTTTCGGTGCGTATGCAGCGGCGTGCCGAGCAGCTGTTTCCGCTCAGCCGGCTGCGTCGAGTGATCTTTATCGAGCGTGCCCCCGGCGACATGCGCTACCTCTGGAAACTGCTCGAGATGGGAGTGGGCGTGACCTTCATGGGCAGCCGAGGCCGCCTGATCGGCGCCTTCAATGCGCCCGCAATAGAGAGCAGCCCGCTTCCCCTACTGGCAGAACGGTTGATGCACAACAGTCACCTTCGCGACTGGCTGGCGGACTGGCAGGATGATCAAGTGCGGCACCTCGAGCGAGATATCACCCTGCAGCTGCGTGAGCAGGCAGGGCGCTGCCGCCATTCGCTGAGCGAGGATGCCCGTGACTGGCTTGATGGCCTGACAGGGGCCCTGCTCAATGATGTTGCTGCCGAGTATCAACTGGATAGCGCCCAACGGCCGGCGCGCTGTCTGATCACCACGCTGCACCGGATGCTGTTGCCCTGGGTAATGGTGCAGGGGCGCTGGTGGCTGCGACACCGGCCGGCACCCGACGTGCAGCAGTGCTGCCAGGCCTTCGAGGCGTTCAGCGAGGGCCTGGAGAACCATATGCAGCGCTTGCTGCTGCAGCTGGAATTGAGGGCGGATGAATGGCTGTAACAGGGGTGAACTGGCTGGTATGTTACGACATCCGTGACTCGCGGCGGCTGCGTCGGGTCCACCGTTGCTGCCGCCACTGGGGCATGCCTTTGCAGCGTTCGGTCTTTGCCTGCGCATTGAAAGCAGAAGATCTGGGTGTCATGATTGAAGAACTGAGAAGCCTGATGGATGAGGGTGAAGACGATGTGCGGCTTTATCCGATCGAGGATCTTGCCAATGCCATCATCCAGGGCACCACGCGGCTGCCGTTGATGGTAGAGTCATTGATCCGCATGCAGCAACAAGGCATTGTCGACGATGACAGAGAGCCCGAAGGCTAAGGCAGTTCACCGCTCTTTCACAATGCAGTGTACTGTAGGGTGGGTGACGGGCATCGTTGTGCTAAACCAAGCTGTAAACGGCTGCTGGCACTGGGCTTTTGGGGTGGAGCTGTAAGAACACTTCCCTGGCATAGAAGGGATTGAGACGGGCGCTGTGTGTTTCCATTGGCGATGCCTGTCGTAAGAACACTTCCCTGGCATAGAAGGGATTGAGACCAATCACATCGTCTTGATCCGCGCTCGTCGTGCGTAAGAACACTTCCCTGGCATAGAAGGGATTGAGACATTGCAGTACACGCCGTAAAAACCGCCGGTCATCGGTAAGAACACTTCCCTGGCATAGAAGGGATTGAGACTCATGTTCTGACCTCGATTTCGACAACTTTGTTATGTAAGAACACTTCCCTGGCATAGAAGGGATTGAGACTTCACACAGCGGTCGACGCCGTTACCGTTAATGACGTAAGAACACTTCCCTGGCATAGAAGGGATTGAGACTTCGGGGAACGGGGGCGGTTCGCCGCCGCATACGTCGTAAGAACACTTCCCTGGCATAGAAGGGATTGAGACTGCGCTTCGGTGTTGGGGTCGTCAGGGTGAACAAGTAAGAACACTTCCCTGGCATAGAAGGGATTGAGACGTATAACATCGAACTGGTGCGGTATTTCAGTCGGGTAAGAACACTTCCCTGGCATAGAAGGGATTGAGACTCGCCAGCCTGCGCGATGCTTTCCAGCAGTTCGGTAAGAACACTTCCCTGGCATAGAAGGGATTGAGACTTCACACAGCGGTCGACGCCGTTACCGTTAATGACGTAAGAACACTTCCCTGGCATAGAAGGGATTGAGACCGTTACGCCGTGCGTACTGCCCGCGCCTTTAGCGTAAGAACACTTCCCTGGCATAGAAGGGATTGAGACGTCTTTTCCTTTTTCAGTAAGACGCGCGGCGATAGTAAGAACACTTCCCTGGCATAGAAGGGATTGAGACGTAGCATAAATCCACGCCAAAAGCGCCATTACTGTGTAAGAACACTTCCCTGGCATAGAAGGGATTGAGACTTCCAGTGCGTCAAACGGTATCGTCACCGACATGCGTAAGAACACTTCCCTGGCATAGAAGGGATTGAGACGGGCGCGTGTGGCCGAAACAGGGCGCGCATACGGGTAAGAACACTTCCCTGGCATAGAAGGGATTGAGACCCTCGCTGTACGTAAACACGAACACCCCAAACAGTAAGAACACTTCCCTGGCATAGAAGGGATTGAGACTAGCCCGAATCCTCCAATACGCGAACGCCGGTCAAGTAAGAACACTTCCCTGGCATAGAAGGGATTGAGACCAGTGTCAGCGGCTTGCTCAGTTGCTTCGGTCAGTAAGAACACTTCCCTGGCATAGAAGGGATTGAGACTTCGCGGTTCGGGCGCGAACGTCGGCAGCTTCAAGTAAGAACACTTCCCTGGCATAGAAGGGATTGAGACCAAAAAATTCGCCCGGCTCAACGGCCGGGCTTTCGTAAGAACACTTCCCTGGCATAGAAGGGATTGAGACGCCTTCTCTTCGTTCGGTACAAAACCGTACCCGGGTAAGAACACTTCCCTGGCATAGAAGGGATTGAGACCACTCTGACCCGTATCGTATAACGTAAACATCGTCGTAAGAACACTTCCCTGGCATAGAAGGGATTGAGACCCATGTCGGCGTAGTCCTCCGTCCGCATGCTGATGTAAGAACACTTCCCTGGCATAGAAGGGATTGAGACTCAGAATGCCTAAGGAGGGGATGTATGGCGTTTAGTAAGAACACTTCCCTGGCATAGAAGGGATTGAGACTGTCGCATGGTCGTATCTCCCGTTATCAAATGCGTAAGAACACTTCCCTGGCATAGAAGGGATTGAGACCTTCCAGAATATCCCATTCTTCCTTTGAAACGCCGTAAGAACACTTCCCTGGCATAGAAGGGATTGAGACGTCGTATCTCCCGCCATTCAAAGGCCATAAGCATGGTAAGAACACTTCCCTGGCATAGAAGGGATTGAGACCAGACCCCACTTTCCGGTATGCAATCAGCCCCGTCGTAAGAACACTTCCCTGGCATAGAAGGGATTGAGACAAGTCACGGCCCGCTATCAGCGCAAGTCGTTGGGTAAGAACACTTCCCTGGCATAGAAGGGATTGAGACTTACCTTGTGTGTATGTATATAATATATCAGCTCGTAAGAACACTTCCCTGGCATAGAAGGGATTGAGACATTTAATTCTTCATCAAAACGTTCTTCCAGTTCGTAAGAACACTTCCCTGGCATAGAAGGGATTGAGACATAGGCGGATTGCCCGCTGCCGCCGACTACGCTGGTAAGAACACTTCCCTGGCATAGAAGGGATTGAGACGCAGCGCGCCAATTCCTCCGCCATGCGCGCTTGAGGTAAGAACACTTCCCTGGCATAGAAGGGATTGAGACAAGTCACGGCCCGCTATCAGCGCAAGTCGTTGGGTAAGAACACTTCCCTGGCATAGAAGGGATTGAGACTTACCTTGTGTGTATGTATATAATATATCAGCTCGTAAGAACACTTCCCTGGCATAGAAGGGATTGAGACATTTAATTCTTCATCAAAACGTTCTTCCAGTTCGTAAGAACACTTCCCTGGCATAGAAGGGATTGAGACATAGGCGGATTGCCCGCTGCCGCCGACTACGCTGGTAAGAACACTTCCCTGGCATAGAAGGGATTGAGACGCAGCGCGCCAATTCCTCCGCCATGCGCGCTTGAGGTAAGAACACTTCCCTGGCATAGAAGGGATTGAGACAGCAATGTTTTCATGTCAGCCGCCCTCGTCCAGTAAGAACACTTCCCTGGCATAGAAGGGATTGAGACTTCTCGTTGACTTCGACAAGCCCATTCTTGACGAGTAAGAACACTTCCCTGGCATAGAAGGGATTGAGACACCGCGCGGCGCGCCGCTCCGCAAGGTATTCCGCGTAAGAACACTTCCCTGGCATAGAAGGGATTGAGACATCGGCAATAGTTTGCAATTCGAGTCTGACCCATCGTAAGAACACTTCCCTGGCATAGAAGGGATTGAGACGCAATAATAAAGACCGCAATACCTATCCATCCTTTGTAAGAACACTTCCCTGGCATAGAAGGGATTGAGACGTGATGCTCGTCGCTCCTAGCGATAGTCACGGCCGTAAGAACACTTCCCTGGCATAGAAGGGATTGAGACAGTGCCACGTACCCAAAACGCATACCTACGAGTAGGTAAGAACACTTCCCTGGCATAGAAGGGATTGAGACTTATACTCATACTCCAGCGCCTTTTCGATATCAGTAAGAACACTTCCCTGGCATAGAAGGGATTGAGACTATGCACCACTATCACAACCGCCCTGTACGATGCGTAAGAACACTTCCCTGGCATAGAAGGGATTGAGACTCATTTTCTTCAGTTGGTCCAGCTTCTAAGATAGTGTAAGAACACTTCCCTGGCATAGAAGGGATTGAGACTTTAACACTTTGCCCATTATTATTAATGGGGCGTAAGAACACTTCCCTGGCATAGAAGGGATTGAGACTTTTACCGAAGCTTGCGAACCACGATCCCGCCGTTGGTAAGAACACTTCCCTGGCATAGAAGGGATTGAGACTGCCTGTATCCTCCGTTTTGAGCCTTATCTCATCGTAAGAACACTTCCCTGGCATAGAAGGGATTGAGACCTATGGCCCTGCTCTTCCAGCCAAGTGGCGAATTGTAAGAACACTTCCCTGGCATAGAAGGGATTGAGACCCTTGCATCGCATCCGGTGACGCTGCTACCGAAGGTAAGAACACTTCCCTGGCATAGAAGGGATTGAGACGCTCGGCGTAGCTCATCTCGCGCACCCGGGCGGGTAAGAACACTTCCCTGGCATAGAAGGGATTGAGACTAATGGTCGATCACAGTTGGAAATGCGGGATTGTAAGAACACTTCCCTGACATAGAAGGGGTTGAGACATGAGTTTCAGACGGCGATTGTTATCCATCTCGACGTAAGAATACTTCCCTGATATAGAAAGGGTTGAGGCAGTTTACCGGTTGCCTGAATGCTTGTTATTCGGATTGTAAGATTTCTCGCTGGAATAAAAGATGAGCCGTGCTGGGGTTCTCGTAACCTTACGAGTTCACTGCTATCTGGGTGAGGCATGTCATCATGCTGTCTCTTTCCTTGAGAGGTGATGACATGAAAGGAAATTCCAGAAATGCGATTAATCTCCGTAAGACCATGACTGTATTGTGCTTGGTGGCAGCTAGTCCTGTGAGCCTTGCTGCGGGACCCTTTGGCCTTGAGCAAGGTATGAAGAAAGAAGAGATCGGTGGGCTGGAGGCGACTGAAAATCCGTTAATGTATCGTGCGACTGAAGTCCCCGTGCCTAGCCAACATTTCGAGAGGTACTCGGTCATGGTTGGTGAAGAAGCTGGTTTGTGTGCTGTTCGTGCAGTGACGGGGCCCATTGAAACAAATCGTTATGGGCATGAGTTGAAGAACTATTTTGAAAATCTGAAGGGCGCGTTGACAGACCGCTACGGTGAGGGGGTCTCTTATGATTTCCTTATGCCAGGAAGTATTTGGGATGAATCAAGAGACTTCATGATGGGTATGGTGAGAGGAGATAGGAAGCTGACGTCATTTTGGAAAGGTGAGGATGAGTCATTGCCGCATGATTTGAAAGCAATCATGCTTGATGTTAATGGCCAAGTAAAGTGACCCAGTACCGGCCAACGCTTTTGAGTGCGCCAGGCAAAGCCTGGTCATCCGGGAAACCGAGGAGGTGGAAAGGATGAGTTGAAACCCAGTGGGTGAAAGTCCCACCCGGTCAAGGTTAGCCACCAGCCGGTAGCGAGTCTTG
>NZ_JABFUC010000016.1 GCF_022341425.1 Billgrantia campisalis
GTGTGGGGCTTCCCCATGCGAGAGTAGGTCATCGTCAGGCACTTATTTCGACAAAACCCCGGCCATTGGTCGGGGTTTCGTCGTTTGGGGGCTTCCCATGGAGAGTCCCGGAGCCCGGCGCAATCATCGTCAGGCACTTATACCGAAAAACCCCGAGTTCTAATGAACTCGGGGTTTTTCTTTTTCCGGCCGGTGCGTTTCCGGGCCTGCATCAGTTCCGCTAGAATGGGTTTTTTCCCGCTTGGGGCATAGGGCATGACCATCGGTGATCTGATCCGCTTGTTGAGCGACGGTGAGTTTCACTCCGGCGAGCAGCTGGGCGAGCGCCTGGGAGTATCCCGAACGGCGGTATGGAAGCAGCTTAAGAAACTCGAGGCGCTGGACATTCCCCTGGAGGCGGTCAAGGGGCAGGGCTATCGCCTCCCGGCGCCGATGGAGCTGCTGGACGGCAGCGCTATCGTGGCTGGCCTTTCCCGCACTGGCCGGCAGCACCTGACGCGGCTGTTCATCGAGGAGACGCTCCCGTCGAGCAACCAGTTCATTCGCCAGCGCTTCGATCAGGGGGCCGGACACGCCGAGGTCTGTCTGGTCGAGCAGCAGAGCGAGGGACGGGGGCGTCGCGGCCGCAACTGGTCGACCCCCTGGGGGGGCGCGCTGATGCTCTCGCTCGGCTGGCGATTCGACTCCGGTATCGCGTCCCTGGAGGGGCTGAGCCTGGCGGTGGGCGTGGCGCTGGCCCGCGTACTGGAGCGCCATGGGGTCGCCCCCAGGCTCAAGTGGCCCAACGATGTGCTGCTGGAGGATGAGGGCGGGCGTGTCGCCAAGCTTGCGGGCATCCTGGTCGAGATCAGTGGCGATACGGCGGGTCCCTGTGAGGCGGTGGTCGGGATGGGGATCAATGTCAGTCTGCCGGCGGCCTTTCGTGAGCGTATCGAGCAGCCGGTGGCCGCAGTGCATGACCAGGCGCCGGGCCTCTCGCGCAATACGCTGGCTGTAGAGCTGCTGGAGGAGCTGCTGCCGTTGATGGCGAGCTATGAACAGCGGGGCTTTGCCGCCTGGCAGGCAGAGTGGAATGCCCGGCATGCCTTTGCCGGCTGCGCTATCGACATCCTCAGAGGCGACCAGCGTCTCGAGGCCGTGGCCGAGTCTGTGGATGAGGCGGGCAACCTTTGGGTCCGGCGGGGTGGAGAGCGTGAGCGGCTATCGGGTGGCGAAATCAGCGTGCGTGGTCGTTCATGATCTTGGATCTGGATATCGGCAATACGCTGTCCAAGTGGCGGCTCAAGGATGCCGACAGTAGCGAGATTCGCTCTCGGGGCGCCGTTTGGACCCGTGAGGAGTGGAAGCCGGGCTCCGATATTCCGGATCTGGATGTGGTCGAGGCGGTGCGCATTTCCAGCGTGGCAAGAGCCGCGGTGCTGGGGCAGACAGTATCGTTGCTGCAGGATCGCGTGCGTACGGTGCATGTGGCCGGCTCGACCCCCGAGGCCCTGGGAGTCATTAACGGTTATGCGGAGCCACATCGGCTGGGCGTGGACCGCTGGATGGGCGTGCTGGCCGGCTACCAGCTAGCGGGGGGCTGCTGTGCGGTGGATTGCGGCAGCGCCATCACCGTTGACTTCGTGCTACCCGGGGGGCGGCATCTGGGCGGCTATATCATTCCAGGCCTGCGGCTGATGAAGGAGAGCCTGAAGCTCGGCACCCGCAACGTGGCCATCGACCCCGACAGCGAGGCCGAAGAGATGCTGTTGCCCGGCCAGCGCACCGTCGAAGCGGTCAATCACGGGATCTTCCTGGCGGCGGTCAGTGCGATCAATCGCATCTATGCGGAGGTCTGCGATCGGGAGGGTGTTGCCTTGCCGATGCTGCTGACGGGGGGCGATGCGCGTGTCGTGGCGCGGGGGGTTCAGTCACCCCATGCCATCTGGCCGGATATGGTCTATGCGGGACTCGAGGCCTGCTTTCCTCTGACCGCCGCCGAACGGGCCGGGCGTATGTCAGGGGCGCCTCGCGTGCCGCCGCCGGCAGGGCTGGAAAAAATCCGCGCCGGCCTTGCATTCTCCATGCTGCTTTGACACAATGCAGCGCGTTCCGGAGCCGAAGGCATCTCCTGGGAGATGCGCAGAAAAGCAAGTAGCTGATAAATAAGCGCTTGACACGGTTTTCGGAGGCGGTAGAATAGGCCGCCAGTTGGAGGGGTTCCCGAGTGGCCAAAGGGAGCAGACTGTAAATCTGCCGCGAAAGCTTCGAAGGTTCGAATCCTTCCCCCTCCACCAAGTTTTTTGCCGTGATCGGCTTTGGCGATTCGGCAGCCAGAGTGGGTAGGCGGGTATAGTTCAATGGTAGAACCTCAGCCTTCCAAGCTGATGATGCGGGTTCGATTCCCGCTACCCGCTCCAGGCAGAGTTTGGCTCATGTAGCTCAGGGGTAGAGCACACCCTTGGTAAGGGTGAGGTCGACGGTTCAAATCCGTCCATGAGCTCCAGTACAAGAAAGGCGAGCTTCGGCTCGCCTTTCTTCTTCGCGGCACATTGTGCCCGAAGGGGTTGCCAGGCGAGTCAGGCTTCGCTATCATGGCGCCCGCTGTTGTCCCCGCTGCCTGCAAAGGGTGGTGGCGTGCATCAGATACAGGCCAGTAGCTCAATTGGCAGAGCAGCGGTCTCCAAAACCGCAGGTTGGGGGTTCGATTCCCTCCTGGCCTGCCAACCTTCCCCAGGTTGGCGCACGGTGCACGCAAGGCGCGATGCGCCAATTACATGCCTTTCAGATACACGATTCGCTTGCCGCACCCTGAGGAGTCTCGTTTTCATGAAACATAACGCCGAGGTGCAGGAGTCGCGCCACGACGGGCTCAAGTGGGCGGTTGTCGTCACTCTGTTGGTGCTTGCCGTGGTCGGCAACACCTATTTTGCCGATGTGGCGATCCTCTATCGCGTGCTAGGCGTGGTCGCGCTCAGTGCGCTGGCCGGCGTGATTGCCCTGACCACCGTCAAAGGGCGTGAGTTGGCCGAGCTGGCCAAGAGTGCCAAGAAAGAGATCCAGCGTGTGGTCTGGCCAACCCGCCCCGAGACCGTGCAGACCACCGCCATCGTGCTGGTGGCGGTTCTGGTGGTGGGGCTGATGCTGTGGCTGATCGACACTCTCTTGAGCTGGGCGATGTCCGGCGTTATCGGTTAGGAGCTTTCATGTCCAAGCGTTGGTACGTCGTTCACGCCTACTCCGGCTTCGAAAAGCATGTCATGCGCTCGCTCATCGAGCGCGTGAAGATGTATGGCATGGAGGATCGTTTCGGCGAAATCCTGGTGCCGACCGAGGAAGTCGTCGAGATGCGCGATGGCAAGCGCCGCAAGAGCGAGCGCAAGTTCTATCCCGGCTACGTGCTGGTCGAGATGGAGATGGATGACGCCACCTGGCACCTGGTCAACGAGACGCCCCGCGTGATGGGGTTCATCGGGGGGACCAAGGAGAAGCCGGCGCCCATTACCCAGAAGGAAGCCGATGCCATCCTGCGTCGCGTCAAGGACGGTACCGACAAGCCGCGCCCCAAGACCCTGTTCGAGCCGGGTCAGTCGGTGCGTGTCATCGACGGTCCCTTTGCCGACTTCAATGGTGTGGTCGAAGAGGTCAACTACGACAAGAGCCGACTGCAGGTCAGCGTGCTGATCTTCGGTCGCGCGACCCCTGTCGAGCTGGAATTTGCACAGGTCGAGAAGGAGTAATCTTCTCGAGCTGTTGTTCGCTGGTCGGTCGCTGAGGCGGCCGCTTAACCCGGGGAGCCGCAAGGGGAGTGCTGAACAAATTGGCGAGCAGGATGAAGCGCAAGACGCCCGCAGCGCAGACGCCGGAGCCTGGGCGGTACTAGGTGAGGACGTCGAGCAGCGCGCAACGCAGCGATTCACCCGCGCAGGCATTTGTGCAGTGCTTTCCGAGGCGCTACTACCCAACTGGAGTTTACCATGGCCAAGAAAGTACAGGCTTACATCAAGCTGCAGGTCGCAGCGGGTAAGGCCAATCCGAGTCCGCCCGTCGGCCCCGCGCTGGGTCAGCACGGCGTTAACATCATGGAGTTCTGCAAGGCGTTCAACGCCGCGACCCAGGAAATCGAGCCGGGTCTGCCCACTCCCGTGGTGATTACCGTTTATTCCGATCGCAGCTTCACCTTCATCACCAAGACGCCGCCCGCGGCAGTCCTGCTGAAGAAGGCCGCAGGCATCAAGTCCGGCTCCGGTGAGCCGAACAAGAAGAAGGTCGGTACCGTGACCCGCGAGCAGCTCGAAGAGATCGCCAAGACCAAGGAGCCGGATCTGACGGCTGCCGATCTCGACGCCGCGGTGCGTACCATTGCCGGTAGCGCCCGCAGCATGGGCCTGAACGTGGAGGGTCTCTGATCATGGCCAAGCTATCCAAGCGCGCGCAGCTGATTCGCGAGAAGGTCGATCCGGCCAAAGCGTACTCCCTGGAAGAGGCCGTGGCCCTGCTCAATGAGCTGTCCACCGTCAAATTCAAGGAATCCCTGGACGTCGCCATCAATCTGGGCGTCGATCCGCGTAAATCCGACCAGGTGGTGCGTGGCGCTACCGTCATGCCCAACGGGACCGGCAAGGACGTGCGCGTCGCTGTCTTTACCCAGGGTGCCAACGCCGATGCCGCCAAGGAAGCCGGTGCCGATATCGTCGGCATGGACGACCTGGCCGAGCAGGTCAAGAAGGGCCAGCTCGACTTCGACGTGGTGATCGCCTCGCCGGACGCCATGCGCGTCGTCGGCCAGCTGGGTCAGATCCTCGGTCCGCGCGGCCTGATGCCGAACCCCAAAGTCGGCACCGTAACCCCGGACGTGGCCACGGCGGTCAAGAACGCCAAGGCCGGCCAGGTGCGCTTCCGTACCGACAAGAACGGCATCATTCATACCACCCTTGGCAAGGTCGATTTCGACGCTGCCGCCATTCAGGGCAACCTGGAGGCGCTGGTCGCCGACCTCAAGCGGCTCAAGCCGAGCACCTCCAAGGGCGTCTATTTCAAGAAGGTCACCCTGTCCAGCACCATGGGGCCGGGCGTGACCATCGATCATTCCGCGCTGGTCTGATGCGCGCGGTCTGATTGCCGGTTGCAAGAACTTTGCGGTCCCCGTGCGCTGATGCATTCAGTCTCGGCGGGGCACCGTCAAAGACCGCAGGCGCCGCCTCTCTCGCGAAAGGCGGCTTAATCTTCCCGTTCGGGTTGCCTGCGCAGATGGTGTGTCCGCCAGTCGCCGCTGGTGAGCACCATCACCCTGGACTCCCGGTCTCGCCCTCTGGGGTGGCGTCGGGAGAGATGGTAACCATCGGTCCCTCAGGCGAGGGGCCGGCACGAAGGAGTGATCACTGTGCCACTAGCACTCGAAGGCAAGAAAGCGATCGTTGCCGAGGTCAGTGAAGTCGCCAAAGAGGCGCTCTCCGTCGTCGTTGCCGATTCTCGTGGCGTCACGGTCAGCAAGATGACCGACCTGCGCAAGCAGGCCCGCGAGAATGGCGTCCAGCTGCGTGTTGTTCGCAACACCCTGGCACGCCGCGCCCTGTCGGGCACTCAGTGGGAGTGCCTCAACGAGAGCTTCGTTGGCCCGACTCTGCTGGCGTTTTCCTTTGAGCATCCGGGCGCTGCTGCCCGCCTGTTCAAGGACTTCGCCAAGGAAGAGAAGAGCTTCGAAGTCAAGGCGCTGGCCTACGAAGGCGAGCTGATTGCGGCAAGCGATATCGACCGTCTGGCGACCCTGCCGACCTATGACGAGGCCATCGCCAAGCTGATGTCCGTCATGAAGGAAGCGTCCGCCGGCAAGCTGGTCCGCACCCTCGCGGCCCTGCGCGACCAGAAGCAGGAAGCGGCCGCCTGATCGGCGAACTCATTTCTGCAGCCTGAATCGAACACTGAATAGACGAGCGCTCGGCACACCGAGGCTCCCGCAAAGGTAGGAATACGAAAATGGCACTGACCAAAGAAGACATCATCAACGCCGTCGCCGACATGTCCGTGATGGAAGTCGTCGAGCTGATCGAAGCGATGGAAGAGAAGTTCGGCGTCTCTGCTGCGGCTGCCGTCGTGGCCGGTCCGGCTGCCGGTGGCGAAGCCGCTGTCGAAGAGCAGACCGAGTTCGACCTGGTGCTGACCTCCGCCGGCGAGAAGAAGGTCAACGTCATCAAGGCCGTCCGCGAGCTGACCGGCCTGGGCCTGAAGGAAGCCAAGGGCGCCGTCGACGGCGCACCGGCGACCATCAAGGAAGCGATGTCCAAGGAAGACGCCGAAGCGGCCAAGGCGAAGCTGGAAGAAGCCGGCGCGAGCGTGGAGCTCAAGTAATCCTTGTGCCCATGGCTTCACGCGCTGCGTAAGCTTCCACGGCTGGTGGCGGGCCCTCCCGCTGCCGGCCTTTTTCTGTTGCACTAGCGTCGTGCTTACGCAGTGTCGCTAGAAGAATCCCGACGGCGAGCTACCCTCTGGGAGCTTGCCGTCAGCGCCTGACAGGGCCGAGCCTGTCGGGTGGCGCCGACCACGCATCGGTCACCCATGGTGAACAAGCTGGGGAATACAGATGGCTTACTCATACACTGAGAAAAAACGCATCCGCAAGGATTTCGGCAAACTGCCCCAAGTGATGGATGTGCCCTACCTGCTGGCGATCCAGCTTGATTCCTACTACGACTTCCTCCAGCAGGACCGTTCGGCCGAGGAGCGTCTTGAGATCGGCCTGCACGCGGCCTTCAAGTCTGTGTTCCCGATCGAGAGCTTTTCCGGCAACGCCGCCCTCGAGTACGTCAGCTACCGTTTCGGCACCCCGGCCTTCGACGTCAAGGAGTGCCAGCTGCGCGGTGTGACCTATTCGGCGCCGCTGCGGGTCAAGGTCCGTCTGATCATCTACGATCGCGACTCCTCGAACAAGGCCATCAAGGATATCAAGGAGCAGGAAGTCTACATGGGGGAGATCCCCCTGATGACCGAGAACGGCACCTTCGTGGTCAACGGCACCGAGCGGGTCATCGTCTCCCAGCTGCACCGCAGCCCGGGGGTGTTCTTCGACCACGACAAGGGCAAGAGCCACTCCTCCGGCAAGCTGCTCTATTCTGCCCGCGTGATTCCTTACCGCGGCTCCTGGCTCGACTTCGAGTTCGATCCCAAGGACAGTGTCTTCGTCCGCATCGACCGCCGCCGCAAGCTGCCGGCTACGGTGCTGCTGCGCGCGCTGGGCATGACCGCCGAGGAGATCCTCGACGAGTTCTTCGAGACCAGCACCTTCCATATCGAGCGTTCCGGCTTCTCCGTGGAGCTGGTCCCCTCGCGCCTGCGCGGCGAGACCGCTACCTTCGATATCAAGGACGGCGAAGGCAACCTGATCGTCGAAGAGGGGCGGCGAATTACCCAGAAGCATATCCGTCAGCTGGAGAAGGCCGGCCTCGAGCGCCTCGAGGTGCCGATGGAGTATCTCTACGGCAAGACGCTGGCCAAGGATCAGGTCGACCCCAATACCGGCGAGCTGCTCTGCCCCTGCAACACCGAGATTACCCCCGAGCTGCTCGAGAAGCTCGCTCAGGCCGGGACGACCAGCCTCGAGACCCTCTATACCAACGATCTCGACTGCGGCCCCTTCATCTCCGACACCCTCAAGCTGGACACCACCGGTTCCCAGCTCGAGGCGCTGGTCGAGATCTACCGCATGATGCGCCCCGGCGAGCCGCCCACCAAGGAGGCCGCCGAGACGCTGTTCCACAACCTGTTCTTCACCGAGGACCGCTACGACCTGTCCGGCGTCGGTCGCATGAAGTTCAACCGTCGCCTGCGCCGCGATGCGGACACCGGCTCGGGCGTGCTCGACAATCGCGATATCCTCGATGTGCTCAAGGAGCTGATCCATATCCGTAACGGCTTCGGCGAAGTCGACGATATCGATCACCTGGGCAACCGCCGCATCCGCTGCGTGGGCGAGATGGCCGAGAACCAGTTCCGGGTCGGCCTGGTGCGCGTCGAGCGCGCGGTCAAGGAGCGTCTCTCCATGGCCGAGAGCGAGGGCCTGATGCCCCAGGACCTGATCAACGCCAAGCCTGTCGCCGCGGCGGTCAAGGAGTTCTTCGGTTCCAGCCAGCTCTCCCAGTTCATGGATCAGAACAACCCGCTCTCCGAGGTCACCCACAAGCGCCGCGTCTCCGCGCTTGGCCCGGGCGGCCTGACCCGCGAGCGGGCCGGCTTCGAGGTGCGCGACGTACATGCTACCCACTACGGTCGCCTGTGCCCGATCGAGACCCCGGAAGGCCCCAACATCGGCCTGATCAACTCGCTGGCCACCTACAGCCACACCAACAGCTATGGTTTCCTCGAGACGCCGTACCGCAAGGTGGTAAACGCCCAGGTGACCGACGATGTCGTGCACCTCTCCGCCATCGAGGAAGGTGACTTCGTCATCGCCCAGGCCTCGGCGGGTGTCGATGAGACTGGCCGCCTGGTCGACGACCTGGTGCAGGTCCGCCACAAGGGTGAGACCACCTTCATGCGTCCCGAGCAGGTGACCCTGATGGACGTCTCGCCGCGCCAGGTGGTCTCCGTGGCCGCGGCGCTGATCCCCTTCCTCGAACACGATGACGCCAACCGCGCCCTGATGGGGGCCAACATGCAGCGCCAGGCGGTGCCCACCCTGCGCGCCGACAAGCCGCTGGTCGGCACCGGCATGGAGCGCTTCGTGGCCCGTGACTCCGGCGTCTGCGCCGTGGCGCGGCGTGGCGGGGTGATCGACTCGGTGGATGCCAAGCGTATCGTGGTGCGTATCAACGAGGACGAGATCATCGGCGGCGAGGCTGGCGTCGACATCTACAACCTCACCAAGTACGTGCGCTCCAACCAGAACACTTGCATGAACCAGCGTCCCATCGTGCGCCCTGGCGATACCGTGGCGCGCGGCGACATCCTGGCCGACGGTCCGTCCGTCGACATGGGCGACCTGGCCCTGGGCCAGAACATGCGCATCGCCTTCATGCCCTGGAACGGCTACAACTTCGAGGACTCCATCCTGCTTTCCGAGCGGGTGGTGCAAGAAGACCGTTTCACCACCATCCACATCCAGGAACTCACCTGTGTGTCCCGCGACACCAAGCTGGGGCCGGAGGAGATCACCTCCGATATCCCCAACGTGGGTGAGTCGGCGCTGGCCAAGCTGGATGAGGCGGGCGTGGTCTATATCGGCGCCGAAGTGGGGCCGGGCGACATCCTGGTCGGCAAGGTCACGCCCAAGGGCGAGACCCAGCTGACGCCGGAAGAGAAGCTGCTGCGGGCGATCTTCGGCGAGAAGGCCTCCGACGTGAAGGATACCTCCCTGCGTGCCCCCACCGGCATGAAGGGGACGGTCATCGACGTTCAGGTGTTCACCCGCGACGGCGTGGAGAAGGACTCCCGGGCGCTGTCCATCGAGCAGATGCAGCTCGACGAGGTGCGCAAGGATCTCCAGGAGACCTACCGCATCGCCGAGGACGCCACCTTCGAGCGCCTCAAGCGCACCCTTGCCGGCCAGCCGGTCAACGGCGGGCCCAAGCTCAAGAAGGACGATGTGCTCTCCGAGAGCTATCTCGAGGAGTTGCCGCGCCAGCAGTGGTTCAAGCTGCGCCTGCAGGACGAGGCCTTCAACGAGCTGCTGGCCCAGGCCGACGAGCAGCTGGAGAACCGCCGCAAGGAGATGGAGGAGCGCTTCGAGGACAAGAAGCGCAAGCTGACCCAGGGCGACGACCTGGCGCCGGGCGTGCTCAAGATCGTCAAGGTCTACATGGCGGTCAAGCGGCGCATCCAGCCGGGCGACAAGATGGCCGGCCGTCACGGCAACAAGGGCGTCATCTCGGCGATCATGCCGATCGAGGACATGCCCTTTGACGACAACGGCGAGCCGGTGGACGTGGTGCTGAACCCGCTGGGCGTACCGTCGCGCATGAACGTCGGTCAGATCCTCGAGACTCACCTGGGCCTGGCCGCCCATGGGCTGGGGATGAAGATCCAGTCGATGCTGCGCGAGGCCCGCGAGCAGCAGGTCGCCCAGCTGCGCGACTTCCTCGGTCAGGTCTACAACACCCCGGGGACGCGGGTGGAGGACTTGAGCACCCTGACCGATGACGAAGTCATCGCCCTGGCCAAGAACCTCCAGGGAGGCGTGCCCATGGCCTCGCCGGTCTTCGACGGCGCCGACGAGCGGGAGATCAAGCACCTGCTGCGCCTGGCCGACCTGCCCGACTCCGGCCAGATGACCCTCTACGACGGCCGTACCGGCGACGCCTTCGACCGTCAGGTCACGGTGGGCTACATGTACATGCTCAAGCTCAACCACCTGGTCGACGACAAGATGCACGCCCGCTCCACCGGCTCCTATTCGCTGGTCACCCAGCAGCCGCTGGGCGGCAAGGCGCAGTTCGGCGGGCAGCGCTTCGGCGAGATGGAGGTCTGGGCCCTGGAAGCCTACGGTGCCGCCTACACCCTCCAGGAGATGCTCACGGTGAAGTCCGACGATGTGGAGGGGCGTACCAAGATGTACAAGAGCATCGTCGACGGTGACCACACCATGCACGCCGGCATGCCGGAATCCTTCAACGTGCTGGTGAAGGAAATCCGTTCGCTGGGCATCGATATCGAGTTAGAGAGCTAGGAGCCGACTCCATGAAAGATTTGGTGAAAGTCCTCAAATCGCAGTCGCAGACCGAAGAGTTCGACGCGATCAAGATCACCCTGGCCTCGCCAGACATGATCCGCTCCTGGTCCTACGGCGAGGTGAAGAAGCCCGAGACCATCAACTACCGCACCTTCAAGCCGGAGCGGGACGGGCTGTTCTGCGCCAAGATCTTCGGCCCGGTGAAGGACTACGAGTGCCTGTGCGGCAAGTACAAGCGCATGAAGCACCGCGGCATCATCTGCGAGAAGTGCGGCGTCGAGGTGACCAAGGCCGCGGTGCGCCGCGAGCGCATGGGTCATATCGAGCTGGCCAGCCCGGTGGCGCACATCTGGTTCCTCAAGTCGCTGCCGTCGCGGATCGGCATGTTCCTGGACATGACCCTGCGCGACATCGAGCGGGTGCTCTACTTCGAGAGCTTCGTGGTCATCGATCCGGGCATGACCACGCTCGAGCGTGGTCAGCTGCTCAACGACGAGCAGTACTTCGAGGCCCTCGAGGAGTTCGGCGACGACTTCGATGCCCGCATGGGCGCCGAGGCGGTCCAGGCGCTGCTCAAGGACATCGACCTGGGCGAGGAGATCGATCGCCTGCGTGAAGAGATTCCGCAGACCAACTCCGAGACCAAGATCAAGAAGCTCTCCAAGCGACTCAAGCTTCTCGAGGCCTTCTACAACTCCGGCAACGATCCGGCGTGGATGGTCATGGAGGTGCTGCCGGTGCTGCCGCCGGACCTGCGTCCGCTGGTGCCGCTGGACGGTGGCCGCTTCGCGACCTCGGATCTCAACGACCTGTATCGCCGGGTGATCAACCGCAACAACCGCCTCAAGCGTCTGCTCGACCTCAATGCGCCGGACATCATCGTGCGCAACGAGAAGCGCATGCTGCAGGAGGCCGTCGATGCGCTGCTCGACAACGGCCGCCGCGGTCGCGCCATCACCGGATCCAACAAGCGTCCGCTGAAGTCGCTGGCCGACATGATCAAGGGCAAGCAGGGGCGCTTCCGTCAGAACCTGCTGGGCAAGCGGGTCGACTACTCGGGCCGCTCGGTGATTACCGTGGGCCCGACCCTGCGCCTGCACCAGTGTGGCTTGCCCAAGAAGATGGCGCTGGAGCTGTTCAAGCCGTTCATCTACTCCAAGCTGCAGTCGCTGGGCTACGCCTCGACGATCAAGGCGGCCAAGAAGATGGTCGAGCGGGAGCTGCCCGAGGTGTGGGATATCCTCGCCGATGTCATCCGCGAGCACCCGGTGCTGCTCAACCGCGCCCCGACCCTGCACCGCCTGGGCATCCAGGCCTTCGAGCCGCTGCTGATCGAAGGCAAGGCGATCCAGCTGCACCCGCTGGTGTGTGCCGCCTACAACGCCGACTTCGACGGCGACCAGATGGCGGTCCACGTGCCGCTGACCCTGGAAGCCCAGCTCGAAGCTCGGGCGCTGATGATGGCCACTAACAACGTGCTGTCACCGGCCAACGGCGAGCCGATCATCGTGCCCTCCCAGGACGTGGTGCTGGGTCTTTACTACATGACCCGTGAGCGCATCAATGCCAAGGGCGAGGGCATGGTGTTCTCAGGCCTCAACGAGGTGGAGCGCGCCTTCGGCACTCAGCACGTCGACCTGCACGCCCGGGTCAAGGTGCGCCTGACCGAGCTGGTGATCGACGAGGAGAGCGGCGAGCAGAGCGTGGAGCGCAACCTCTACGACACCACCGTGGGGCGTGCGCTGCTGTTCCGCATCCTGCCCGACGGGGTGCCCTTCGAGCTGGTCGACCAGCCGATGAAGAAGAAGGCGATCTCCAAGCTGCTCAACGAGGTGTATCGCCGCGCCGGCCTCAAGCCGACGGTGATCTTCGCCGACCAGCTGATGTACACCGGCTTCCGCCTGGCCACCTGGTCCGGGGCCTCCATCGGCGTCAACGACTTCGTCATCCCCGATGCCAAGGCCGAGATCGTCGATGCCGCCGAGGCCGAGGTGAAGGAGATCGAGGACCAGTTCTCCTCGGGCCTCGTCACCGCCGGCGAGAAGTACAACAAGGTGATCGACATCTGGTCCAAGGCCAACGACAAGGTGGCCAAGGCGATGATGCGCGGCATCGAGAAGGAGACCGTGGTCGACCGCGACGGCAACGAGGTCGAGCAGGACTCCTTCAACAGCGTCTTCATCATGGCCGACTCCGGCGCCCGGGGTAGTGCCGCCCAGATCCGCCAGCTGGCGGGCATGCGCGGCCTGATGGCCAAGCCGGACGGCTCGATCATCGAGACGCCGATCGTCGCCAACTTCCGTGAAGGCCTGAACGTCCTGCAGTACTTCATCTCGACCCACGGTGCGCGGAAGGGCCTCGCGGATACGGCGCTCAAGACCGCCAACTCCGGCTACCTGACCCGACGCCTGGTGGACGTGGCCCAGGACATGGTGATCACCGAGACCGACTGCGGCACCGAGCGTGGCCTGACCCTGCACCCGGTCATCGAAGGCGGCGACATCATCGTCTCCCTGGCCCAGCGGGTGCTGGGGCGCGTGGTGGCCCAGGATGTGGTCGACCCGGCAACCCAGGAAGTGCTGATCGAGAAGGGTACCCTGCTCGACGAGGCCTGGTGCGAGCGGCTCGATACCATGGGCGTCGACGAGATCGTGGTGCGCAGCGCCATCACCTGCGAATCCGGCCACGGCGTCTGCGCGACCTGCTATGGTCGCGATCTGGCCCGCGGTCACCAGGTCAACATCGGCGAGGCCGTGGGCGTCATCGCGGCCCAGTCGATCGGCGAGCCGGGCACCCAGCTGACCATGCGGACCTTCCACATCGGTGGCGCCGCCTCGCGGGCCTCGGCGGTGGACAGCGTCCAGGTCAAGCACGGCGGCCGCGTGCGCTTGCACAACATGAAGTTCGTCGAGCGGGCCGACGGCAAGCTGGTGGTGGTCTCCCGCTCCAGCGCCCTGGCTGTCGCCGACGACCACGGCCGCGAGCGCGAGTACTACAAGCTGCCCTACGGCGCCGAGCTGTCCGTCAAGGACGGTGATGCCGTGGATGCCGGCCAGGCGGTGGCCAAGTGGGACCCGCACACCCACCCGATCATCGCCGAGGTCGAGGGTCAGGTGCAGTACACCGATATGGACGAAGGCGTCACCATCCACCGCAGCGTGGACGAGATGACCGGCCTCTCCTCCATCGAGGTGATCGAGTCCGCGGCGCGCCCCCAGGCCGGCCGCGACAAGCGCCCGATGGTCATGCTCACCGATGCGGCCGGCGAGCCGGTCTGCGTATCGGGGTCCAACACCCCGGTGCAGTACCTGCTGCCCGGCAAGGCCATCGTCTCGGTGGACAACGGTACCCAGATCGGCGTCGGCGAGATCGTTGCGCGGATCCCGGTAGAGGCCTCCGGCAACAAGGACATCACCGGTGGTCTGCCCCGCGTGGCCGACCTGTTCGAGGCGCGCAAGCCGAAGGAGCCGGCGATCCTCGCCGAGATCAGCGGCGTGATCAGCTTCGGCAAGGAGACCAAGGGCAAGCGCCGCCTGGCGATCACACCGACCGACGGCAGCGATCCGTTCGAGATGCTGATCCCCAAGTGGCGCCAGATCGCGGTGTTCGAGGGCGAGACGGTCGAGAAGGGCGAGGTGATCTCCGACGGGCCGAGCAACCCCCACGATATCCTGCGGCTGCTGGGCGTGGCGGAGCTGGCCAAGTACATCACCGCCGAGATCCAGGAGGTCTACCGCCTCCAGGGCGTGGGCATCAACGATAAGCACATCGAAGTTATCGTGCGTCAGATGCTGCGCAAGGTGGAAGTCACCGATGCCGGCGACTCCGACTTCATTCCCGGTGATCAGGTCGAGCTGGTTCGCGTGCTCGAGCAGAATGCTCGCCTGGAGAAGGACGAGAAGTTCCCGGCCCGCTACCAGCGCGTGCTGCTGGGTATCACCAAGGCTAGCCTGGCCACCGAGTCGTTCATCTCCGCGGCCTCCTTCCAGGAGACCACGCGGGTGCTGACCGAGGCGGCGGTGACCGGCAAGCGCGACTACCTGCGCGGCCTGAAGGAGAACGTGGTGGTGGGTCGCCTGATCCCGGCCGGGACCGGTCTGGCCCATCACCAGGAGCGTCGCCGCAAGCGCGAAGACAGTGAGCGACTGCTTCACCCGTCGGCCTTCGACGTCGAGCAGGAGCTGGGCGCCCAGCTGACCGCGCTGGACTCGGACGACGACGACCTGTAGATCACGTGTCGCGTCAGGTGGGGGCCGCGTGCCCCTGCTTGACGCCGGCCCACGTGAGACATTAGAATGCGCAGCCTTTAACAGTGGGGTGGGTACGCCCGCGCCCGCTGGAAGGCAAGGCAACCACTGGAGTTCAGCTACCAATATGGCAACGATCAATCAGCTCGTGCGCAAGCCGCGCAAGCGCCCCGCCGCCAAGAGCGACGTGCCGGCGCTGCAGGCCTGCCCGCAGAAGCGCGGCGTCTGCACCCGCGTCTACACTACCACCCCGAAGAAGCCGAACTCGGCCCTGCGTAAGGTCTGCCGCGTGCGCCTGACCAACGGCTTCGAGGTCTCTTCCTACATCGGCGGTGAAGGCCACAACCTTCAGGAGCACTCTGTCGTGCTGATCCGCGGCGGTCGTGTCAAGGACTTGCCGGGTGTGCGTTATCACACTGTGCGTGGCGCCCTGGATACCTCCGGCGTCCAGAACCGTAAGCAGGGCCGTTCCAAGTACGGTACCAAGCGTCCGAAGTCCTGATCGACCTCGGTACGTACCCAGAATTTATTTCGGTCTGATAAGAGTAAGGCCGGACGGCGTCAGCGCAGCGTGCGTGTCGAAATGACGTGAGTGCCGGGTTTGCCTGAAAGACCCTTCACAGAGGGCTTGTCATGCCTAGAAGAAGAGTTGTAGCCAAGCGTGAGATCCTGCCGGATCCCAAGTTCGGAAGTGAGCGTCTGGCGAAGTTCATGAACCACCTGATGGTCAGCGGCAAGAAGTCCACAGCTGAGCGTATCGTCTACGGTGCGCTGGACACGGTTGCCGAGCGTAGCAAGGAAGAGCCGCTGGAGATCTTCGACAAGGCGCTGGAAGCCATCCAGCCCATGGTCGAGGTCAAGTCCCGCCGGGTCGGCGGTGCGACCTATCAGGTGCCCGTGGAAGTTCGCCCCTCACGCCGCCAGGCCCTGGCCATGCGCTGGCTGGTCGATGCCGCCCGCAAGCGTGGCGAGAAGACCATGGTGCAGCGTCTCGCTGGTGAAATGCTCGATGCCTCAGAAGGCAAGGGCTCTGCTGTCAAGAAGCGTGAAGACGTGCATCGCATGGCAGAGGCCAACAAGGCCTTCTCACACTACCGCTTCTAAGCGCATCGCCAACCAACGGGGAGTTCCACCGTGGCTCGCAAGACTCCACTCAACCGCTATCGTAATATCGGGATCGTCGCCCACGTCGATGCCGGCAAGACCACCACGACCGAGCGCGTGCTGTTCTACACCGGTATCAACCACAAGCTGGGCGAGACCCACGAGGGTGCCTCCACCACTGACTGGATGGAGCAGGAGCAGGAGCGGGGTATCACCATTACCTCCGCTGCCGTGACCACCTTCTGGAAGGGCATGAACCACCAGTTCGATGAGCACCGCATCAACATCATCGATACCCCGGGGCACGTCGACTTCACCATCGAGGTGGAGCGCTCCCTGCGCGTACTCGACGGTGCCGTGGTGGTGCTGTGCGGCTCCTCCGGCGTTCAGCCCCAGACCGAGACCGTGTGGCGTCAGGCCAACAAGTACGAAGTGCCGCGCATGGTGTTCGTCAACAAGATGGACCGCACCGGCGCCGACTACTTCATGGTCGTCGATCAGCTCAAGGAGCGCCTGGGCGCCAATGCCGTGCCGATCCAGATCAACTGGGGCACC
Source organism: Billgrantia campisalis (assembly GCF_022341425.1). Lineage (GTDB taxonomy): Bacteria > Pseudomonadota > Gammaproteobacteria > Pseudomonadales > Halomonadaceae > Halomonas > Halomonas campisalis. The sequence continues at coordinate 16,546 of NZ_JABFUC010000016.1, forward strand.
GAGGAAGACTTCAAGGGCGTTATCGACCTGCTCGAGATGAAGGCGATCCTGTGGAACGAAGCCGATCTGGGGGCGACCTACGACTTGGTCGACATCCCGGCCGAGCTCCAGGAGACCGCCGCGAAGTATCGCGAGGAGATGATCGAGGCGGCCGCCGAGGCCTCCGAAGAGCTGATGGACAAGTACCTGGAAGGCGGTGAGCTGACCAAGGAAGAGATCAAGGCCGGACTGCGCGCGCGTACCCTGGCTAACGAGATCGTGCTGGTCACCTGCGGCTCGGCGTTCAAGAACAAGGGCGTGCAGGCGGTGCTCGACGCCGTGGTCGAATATCTGCCGTCGCCCACCGAGGTCAAGGCCATCGAGGGTGAGCTGGACGACAAGGACGGCACTGTCGCTACCCGCGAAGCGGACGATAGCGCGCCCTTCGCTGCCCTGGCGTTCAAGATCGCCACCGACCCCTTCGTCGGCACCCTGACCTTCATTCGCGTCTATTCGGGCGTATTGAACTCGGGCGACAGCGTCTTCAACTCCGTAAAGAGCAAGAAGGAGCGCGTCGGCCGTATCGTCCAGATGCACGCCAACTCCCGCGAGGAGATCAAGGAAGTGCGCGCCGGCGATATCGCCGCCTGCATCGGCCTCAAGGACGTCACCACCGGCGACACCCTGTGCGACCTCGAGAGCAAGATCATCCTCGAGCGCATGGAGTTTCCGGACCCGGTGATCTCCGTGGCCGTGGAGCCGAAGTCCAAGGCCGACCAGGAGAAGATGGGCGTGGCACTGGGCAAGCTGGCCCAGGAGGATCCCTCCTTCCAGGTCAAGACCGACGAAGAGACCGGCCAGACCATCATCTCTGGCATGGGCGAGCTGCACCTGGACATCATCGTCGACCGCATGCGTCGCGAGTTCAAGGTGGAAGCCAATATCGGTAAGCCCCAGGTCGCCTATCGCGAAACCATTCGCGGCAAGGTCGAGCAGGAAGGCAAGTTCGTGCGCCAGTCCGGCGGTCGCGGCCAGTATGGCCACGTTTGGCTGCGCATCGAGCCGCTCACCGACGCGGACAAGGGCGAAGACGAGGAGATGCACTTCAAGTTCGCCTCCGAGATTGTTGGCGGCGTGGTGCCCAAGGAGTACGTGGGCGCCGTCGAGAAAGGGGCCTACGAGCAGCTGCAGAACGGTGTCATCGCGGGCTACCCGATGATCGACGTCAAAGTTACGCTGTACGATGGTTCCTACCATGACGTGGACTCGAATGAGAACGCGTTCAAGGTCGCTTCTTCCATGGCAATCAAGGAAGGTGCCAGGAAGGCCAAGGCCGTGCTGCTGGAGCCGATGATGAAGGTCGAGGTCGTGACCCCCGAGGACTTCATGGGTGACGTCATGGGCGACCTGAACCGTCGTCGCGGTCTGGTGCAGGGCATGGATGACTCTTCTTCCGGTAAGGTCATCCGCGCAATGGTGCCGCTGGGTGAGATGTTCGGTTACGCCACCGATCTGCGCTCTCAGACCCAGGGCCGTGCGAGCTACTCCATGGAGTTCGCGAAGTACGACGAGGCGCCCTCCAGCGTCGTTGAAGCCGTCATCAACCAGAAAGGTTAATCGGTTAACCGTTAGCTAACGTAAAGAGGTTATCGAAGTGGCTAAGGAAAAATTTGAACGTTCCAAACCGCACGTCAACGTCGGCACCATCGGTCACGTCGACCACGGCAAGACCACTCTGACTGCGGCCCTGACGCGTGTTTCCGCCGAGGTCTTCGGCGGCGACTGGCGCGAGTTCGACACCATCGACAACGCCCCGGAAGAGCGTGAGCGCGGTATCACCATCGCCACCTCTCACGTTGAATACCAGTCCGAGCAGCGCCACTACGCGCACGTCGACTGCCCGGGGCACGCCGACTACGTCAAGAACATGATCACCGGTGCGGCCCAGATGGACGGCGCCATCCTGGTCTGTTCCGCCGCCGACGGCCCCATGCCGCAGACCCGCGAGCACATCCTGCTGTCGCGTCAGGTCGGCGTGCCGTACATCGTCGTGTTCCTGAACAAGGCGGACATGGTCGACGACGAGGAGCTGCTCGAGCTGGTCGAGATGGAAGTGCGTGAACTCCTGAGCGAGTACGACTTCCCGGGCGACGACACTCCGATCATCACCGGTTCCGCCCTGATGGCCCTGGAAGGCAAGGACGACAACGGCATGGGTACCACCGCCGTTGCCAACCTGATCAAGGCCCTGGACGACTACATCCCGGAGCCGGAGCGTGCCATCGATCAGCCGTTCCTGATGCCGATCGAGGACGTCTTCTCCATCTCTGGCCGCGGCACCGTGGTGACCGGTCGTATCGAGCGCGGTATCGTCAAGGCCGGCGAAGAGATCGAGATCGTCGGTATCAAGGACACCACCAAGACCGTCGTCACCGGTGTCGAGATGTTCCGCAAGCTGCTCGACGAAGGTCGTGCCGGTGAGAACGTCGGCGCCCTGCTGCGCGGTACCAAGCGTGACGAAGTCGAGCGTGGTCAGGTGCTGGCCAAGCCGGGCACCATCACCCCGCACACCGTCTTCGAAGCCGAAGTCTACGTGCTGTCCAAGGAAGAGGGTGGTCGTCACACGCCGTTCTTCAAGGGCTACCGTCCGCAGTTCTACTTCCGTACCACCGACGTGACCGGTACCTGTGAGCTGCCGGAAGGCGTCGAGATGGTCATGCCGGGCGACAACGTCAAGATGGTTGTCACCCTGATCGCTCCGATCGCCATGGACGAAGGTCTGCGTTTCGCCATCCGCGAAGGCGGCCGTACCGTCGGCGCCGGCGTCGTGGCCAAGATCGTTCAGTAAGCTTAAGGCTGCTGACTGATCGAAGGGGGCTCCGCAAGGGGCCCCCTTTCTGCGCAGCGCGGCGAGTGTTTGACACTCGCCGCCGGCGCACCTATAATGCGCATCCTTTAAATGCGTGGGTAGACGGCTCGCGCCGTCGACATCCATTGGAGTTTAGGGCAAATGCAGAACCAGAAGATTCGCATTCGGTTGAAGGCCTTCGACCATCGCCTGATCGACCAGTCCGCCGCGGAGATCGTTGAGACCGCCAAGCGTACCGGTGCTCAGGTGCGCGGTCCGATTCCGCTGCCGACCAACCGTGAGCGCTACACCGTGCTGATCTCGCCGCACGTCAACAAGGACGCGCGCGACCAGTACGAGATCCGCACTCACAAGCGTGTGCTCGATATCGTCGAGCCGACCGAAAAGACCGTTGATGCCCTGATGAAGCTCGACCTCGCCGCCGGCGTGGACGTGCAGATCAAGCTCGACTGATAACACTAGACACCCGCGGCCCAGCGCTCGTCGTCAACGTTCGAGCAGCAGCCGCCACGCCGGGATGGCGTCATACAACGTGCTAGTGGAATGCTCTGGAAAGGGCAGCCATAGCGGGTGATAGCCCCGTACACTATAGGAGACTGAGAATGACTATCGGTTTAGTCGGTAAGAAGGCCGGGATGACCCGTGTCTTCACCGAAGATGGCGCATCCGTGCCCGTGACCGTGATCGAGGTTGATCCCAATCGCGTAACGCGCGTCAAGACCGTCGAGTCCGACGGCTACGCGGCGATTCAGGTGACAACCGGCTCCCGCAAGGCCAAGCACCTCACCAAAGCCCAGGCGGGTCAGTTCGCCAAGGCGGGTGTCGAGGCCGGTCGTTCGCTGATGGAGTTCCGCCTGGAAGATGGCGCGGAGGCTCCGGAAGTGGGCGGCGAACTCACCGTATCCCTCTTCGAAGCTGGTCAGATGGTTGATGTGGCCGGCACCTCCAAGGGCAAGGGTTTCCAGGGCGCCGTCAAGCGCTGGAACTTCCGCACCCAGGACAACAGCCACGGTAACTCCCTGTCGCACCGCGCGCCGGGTTCCATCGGCATGTGTCAGACCCCGGGTCGCGTCTTCAAGGGCAAGAAAATGGCCGGTCAGATGGGCAATGTCCGCTGCACCGTGCAGAGCCTGGAAGTCGTGCGGGTCGATGCCGAACGCAACCTGCTGCTGATCAAGGGTGCCGTGCCCGGTGCCACCGGCAGCGACGTCATCGTGCGCAGCGCCGTCAAAGCTGGCTGAAGGGGATAAACCGATGAATCTGAATCTTGCTGCAGGCGCGGGTACCGTCGAAGTGTCCGACGCCACCTTTGGCAAAGAATTCAACGAGGCGCTGGTTCACCAGGTCGTCACCGCCTACCTGGCCGGTGCTCGTCAGGGCACCCGCGCCCAGAAGAACCGTTCCGACGTGCGCGGCGGCGGCAAGAAGCCGTGGCGCCAGAAGGGCACCGGTCGCGCTCGCGCCGGTACCATCCGCTCGCCCCTGTGGCGCAGCGGTGGCGTGACCTTCGCGGCTCGCCCGCAGGATCACTCCCAGAAGGTCAACCGCAAGATGTACCGCGCAGCCATGCGCGCCATCCTGTCGGAGCTGGTGCGTCAGGAGCGCCTGGTGGCCATCGACGAGATCACCGTCGATGCGCCCAAGACCAAGCAGCTGGTGGCGAAGCTCGAGGAGCTGGGCCTGGAGAAGGCGCTGATCGTCACCGAGGAGGTCGACGAGAAGCTCTACCTGGCCGCCCGCAACATCCCCAACGTGGATGTGGTGGACGTGGCCGCCGCCGACCCGGTGAGCCTGATCGCCTTCGACAAGGTGCTGGTCACCGTCTCCGCCCTGCGTAAATTCGAGGAGAAGCTGGCATGAACCAGGAGCGCGTATTCAAGGTTCTGCTTGGTCCGCACGTGACCGAGAAGGCCGCTTTCGCCGCCGAGCGCAACCAGTATGTGTTCAAGGTGGCCAGCGACGCGACCAAGCCCGAGATCAAGCAGGCCGTGCAGGCGCTGTTCGGTAAGAAGGTCGATCGCGTCCAGGTGCTGAACATGAAGGGCAAGACCAAGCGCACCGCGCAGGGTCTGGGCCGCCGCCAGGGCTACCGCAAGGCCTACGTGACCCTGGCCGCTGGTGAGACGCTCGAAGACTTCACTGGCGCCGAATAAGGGCAGGAGTACGGATCATGGCAATCGTCAAGACTAAACCCACATCCGCCGGTCGTCGCCACCTGGTCAAGGTCGTCAGCGAAGATCTGCATAAGGGTAAGCCCTACGCGCCCCTGCTCGAGAAGCAGTCGCGCTCCGGCGGACGTAACAACAACGGTCGCATCACCACCCGCCACGTGGGCGGTGGTCACCGTCAGCACTACCGGGTCATCGACTTCAAGCGCACCAAGGATGGCGTTCCCGCCGTCGTCGAGCGCCTGGAGTACGATCCCAACCGCAGCGCCCATATCGCGCTGCTCAAGTACCTGGACGGCGAGCGTCGCTATGTCATCGCGCCCAAGGGCGTGAAGGCCGGTGACCGCCTCGAGTCCGGCGTCAACGCAGCGATCAAGAAGGGCAACACCCTGCCGCTGCGTAACATCCCGCTGGGTTCCACCGTGCACTGCATCGAACTGAAGCCCGGCAAGGGCGCCCAGATCGCCCGCAGCGCCGGCACCAGCGCCCAGCTGGTCGCCCGTGAAGGCAACTACGCCACCCTGCGTCTGCGCTCCGGCGAGATGCGCAAGGTGCTGGCCGAATGCCGCGCGACCCTGGGGGAAGTGAGCAACTCCGAGCACAGCCTGCGTCAGCTTGGCAAGGCCGGTGCGAAGCGCTGGAGAGGCGTGCGTCCGACCGTTCGCGGCGTGGCCATGAACCCGGTGGATCACCCGCACGGCGGCGGCGAAGGCCGCACCAGCGGTGGTCGTCACCCGGTTTCCCCGTGGGGCGTTCCCACCAAGGGCCACAAGACGCGCAAGAACAAGCGCACCGACAAGCTCATCATCCGTCGCCGCAAGGCCCGGGGCTGAGACCATACGCCAAGACATTAAGAGGTAACGGCTGTGCCACGTTCACTGAAGAAAGGTCCTTTCATTGACCTTCATCTGCTGAAGAAGGTTGAGGCTGCAGTGGAGAAGGGCGATCGCAAACCGATCAAGACCTGGTCGCGTCGCTCGATGATCCTGCCCAACATGGTCGGGCTCACCATTGCAGTCCATAACGGTCGCCAACACGTCCCGGTGCACGTCTCCGAGGAAATGGTTGGCCACAAGCTGGGCGAATTCGCTGCCACCCGCACCTATCGCGGTCATGCGGCGGACAAGAAAGCCAAACGGTAAGCCAGAGAGGATTGAGAGATGGAAGTCACAGCTAAGCTGCGTGGCGCTCGTTTATCCGCCCAGAAGGCCCGTTTGGTGGCTGACCAGGTGCGCGGTAAGCCGGTCGCCGAGGCGCTCGACCTGCTGACCTTCTCGCCGAAGAAGGCTGCCAAGCTGGTCAAGAAGGTGCTGCAGTCCGCCATCGCGAACGCGGAAGAAAACAACGGCATGGATATCGACGAGCTGCGTGTCTCGACCATCTGCGTCGATGAGGGCATGACGCTCAAGCGTATCAAGCCGCGCGCCAAGGGCCGTGCGGATCGTATCTTGAAGCGCACCTGCCACATCACCGTCAAGGTAGCCGAGAAGTAGGAGTCGACCAGATGGGTCAGAAAGTACATCCGACAGGTATTCGGCTGGGTATCGTCAAGGATCACGCTTCGGTGTGGTATGCCGAGCGCGGTGCCTATGCCGACAAGCTGAACAACGATCTTGAGGTGCGTCGCTTCCTGGAAGAGCGTCTGAAGAACGCCTCCGTGAGCCGCATCCACATCGAGCGTCCGGCCAACAACGCCCGCATTACCATTCACACTGCCCGTCCGGGCATCGTGATCGGCAAGAAGGGCGAGGACGTCGATCGCCTGCGTCGCGACATCACCGCCATGATGGGCGTGCCCGTGCACGTCAACATCGAGGAAGTTCGCAAGCCGGAACTCGACGCCAAGCTCGTCGCGCAGAACATCGCCGGCCAGCTCGAGCGCCGCGTGATGTTCCGTCGCGCCATGAAGCGTTCCGTGCAGAACGCCATGCGCCTGGGCGCCGGCGGTATCAAGGTGATGCTCTCCGGCCGTCTCGGCGGTGCGGAAATCGCCCGTACCGAATGGTACCGGGAAGGTCGCGTGCCGCTGCACACCCTGCGTGCGGACATCGACTACGCCACCTACGAAGCCAAGACCACCTACGGCATCATCGGAGTCAAGGTCTGGGTCTTCAAGGGTGAAATCCTCGGGGGCATCGAAGAGGTCCGCGCCAAGGCGAAACAGCAGCCTGCCGCGCCCTCCAAGAAGAAAGGTTCCAGATAAGGGGAGAGCGAGTCGATGTTACAACCCAAGCGCATGAAATTCCGCAAGATGCAGAAAGGCCGCAACCGTGGCCTGGCACATCGCGGAAGCAAGATCAGCTTCGGGGAATACGGCCTGAAGGCTACCGGTCGCGGCCGCATCACGGCGCGTCAGATCGAAGCCGGCCGTCGTGCGATCACCCGTCACGTCAAGCGTGGCGGCAAGATCTGGATCCGCGTCTTCCCCGACAAGCCGATTTCCAAGAAGCCGCTCGAAGTTCGTATGGGCAAGGGCAAGGGCTCCGTCGAGTACTGGGTCGCACAGATCCAGCCGGGCCGGGTCCTGTATGAAATCGAAGGTGTCTCCGAAGAGCTGGCCCGCGAGGCCTTCTCCCTGGCGGCACAGAAGATGCCCGTATCCACCACCTTTGTGAAACGGACGGTGATGTGATGAACGCCCAGGAAATTCGTGAAAAGTCAGTCGAAGAGCTCAATGAGCAGCTCTTCGAACTCCTCCGCGAGCAGTTCAACCTGCGCATGCAGAAGGCCACCGGCCAGCTGAGCCAGACACACCTGCTCAAGCAGGTTCGTCGGGACATCGCCCGGGTGAAGACTGTGCTCAACGAGAAGGCAGGTGACTGAGATGGCCGAAGAGAAGAAATCCCGTACGCTCACCGGCAAGGTGGTGAGCGACAAGATGGAAAAGTCCATCGTCGTGATGATCGAGCGCCGTGAGCGTCACCCGATCTACGGCAAGTACGTCAAGCGCTCCACCAAGCTGCACGCCCATGACGAGGCGAACCAGGCTAAGGTCGGCGATACGGTCTCCATCCAGGAGTGCCGTCCGCTGTCCAGAAAGAAGGCTTGGGCGCTGGTCGAGGTGATCGAGCAGGCCAAGGGCTGAGCTCGGCGAGAGCAGTCAGATTAGGTTTGGAGAAAACCGATGATTCAGACTCAGACAATGCTGGATGTCGCCGACAACAGCGGAGCGCGCCGGGTGCAGTGCATCAAGGTGCTTGGCGGTTCACACCGCCGCTACGCTCGCGTGGGTGACATCATCAAGGTCACGGTGAAGGAAGCCATTCCGCGTGGCAAGGTCAAGAAAGGCCAGGTCCTCAAGGCGGTAGTGGTTCGCACCCGCAGCGGTGTCCGTCGTTCCGACGGCTCGCTGATCCGCTTCGACGGAAATGCGGCGGTTCTGTTGAACAACACCAACGAACAGCCGATCGGTACCCGTATCTTCGGGCCGGTGACCCGTGAGCTTCGTAACGAGAAGTTCATGAAGATCATTTCCCTGGCGCCGGAAGTGCTGTAAGGAGCGAGGCGGATATGCAAAAGATCAAACGTGACGATGAAGTGATCGTCATCGCCGGCAAGGATAAGGGCAAGCGGGGCACCGTCAAGCGCGTCCTCAAGGACGAACGCTTCGTCGTGTCCGGTGTGAACATGATCAAGCGTCACACCAAGCCCAACCCCATGGCGGGCAAGCAGGGCGGTATCGTCGAGCGCGAGGCTCCGATTCACGCGTCCAACGTGGCGATCTTCAACTCGGAGACCGGTAAGGCGGATCGCGTCGGCTTCCAGGTTAAGGAAGACGGTACCAAGGTACGCATCTACAAGTCGACGCAGACGCGGATCGACGCCTAACGCGAGTCGGGTAGCAAAATGGCGAACTTGAAAGAACGTTATCAGAACGAGGTGGTGGCTCAGCTCAAAGAGCAGTTCAGCTACGCCAACGTGATGCAGGTGCCGCGGATCACCAAGGTGACCCTCAACATGGGCATCGGTGACGCGACCAGCGACAAGAAGCTGATCGAGAATGCTATCGGCGACCTGGAGAAGCTCTCCGGTCAGAAGCCGGTGGTGACCAAGGCGCGCAAGTCCATCGCGGGCTTCAAGGTGCGCGAAGGTTGGCCGATCGGCATCAAGGTGACCCTGCGCTCCGAGCGCATGTGGCAGTTCCTTGATCGCCTGGTCAACATCGCGATTCCCCGCGTGCGTGACTTCCGTGGTCTCAACCCGAAGTCCTTCGACGGTCGCGGCAACTACTCCATGGGGGTGCGTGAGCAGATCATCTTCCCGGAGATCGAGTATGATAAGATCGATCGGATTCGTGGTCTGGATGTCACTATCACCACCACCGCCAACACCGATGAGGAAGGTCGTGCGCTGCTGAGCGCGCTGAACTTCCCGTTCAAGAAATAAGGGTGGGATCATGGCAAAGAAAAGCATGGTAGAGCGTGAGCTGAAGCGCACCAAGCTGGTCGCGAAATATGCGGCCAAGCGTGCCCAGCTCAAGGCGATCATCCAGGACGTGAACGCTTCCGACGAAGAGCGCTTCGACGCAACGCTGAAGCTGCAGCAGCTGCCGCGCGACTCGAGCCCGGTACGCCAGCGTAACCGCTGCCGCGTGACCGGCCGTCCGCACGGCTTCTACAACAAGTTCGGCCTCGGTCGTAACAAGCTGCGTGAAGCCGCCATGCGTGGCGAGGTCCCTGGGCTCAAGAAGTCCAGCTGGTAAGCCGCCACGTAGAATCATCAGGAGCGCAACGTAAATGAGCATGCAAGACACTCTGGCGGATATGTTCACCCGTATCCGCAATGCGCAGATGGCCACCAAGGAGACGGTCACCATGCCGTCTTCCAAGCTGAAGGTCGAGGTGGCCCGCGTATTGAAGGACGAGGGCTTCATCACCGAGTTCGCGGTTGACGAAGGCGCCAAGCCCGAACTGACCGTGACCCTCAAGTACTTCGAGGGCAAGCCGGTCATCGAGCACCTGCAGCGGGTTTCCAAGCCGTCCCTGCGTCAGTACAAGGGCAAGGATTCGCTGCCCAAGGTGGCCGACGGTCTGGGTATCGCGATCGTCACCACCTCCAAGGGCGTGATGACCGACCGTGCCGCTCGCCAGGCCGGCGTCGGTGGCGAAGTCATCTGCACCGTATTCTAGGAGTTTGGAATGTCCCGCGTAGCCAAATATCCGGTTAAACTGCCCGCTGGCGTCGAGGTCAAACTCGACGGTGACCAGCTGACCGTCAAGGGCGGCCAAGGCACGCTGACCATGACCGTCCATCCGGACGTGGTCATCGCTCAGGAAGAGGGTCAGCTGACCTTCAACCCGAGCGAGTCAGCCAAGTCCTGGGCCATGGCCGGCACCACTCGTGCTCTGGTCCAGAACCTGGTCACCGGCGTCTCCGAGGGCTTTACCAAGACCCTCGAAATCAACGGCGTCGGCTATCGTGCCCAGGCTAAAGGCCAGACGCTCAACCTGACACTGGGCTTCTCGCACCCGGTCGACTACCAGCTTCCTGAAGGTGTCTCGGTGGAAACCCCGAAGAACACCGTGATCGTGCTCAAGAGCGCGGACAAGCAGCAGCTGGGTCAGGTCGCCGCGGAAATCCGCGCCTTCCGTCCGCCCGAGCCCTACAAGGGCAAGGGGATTCGGTACGCCGACGAGCAGGTGCGTCGCAAAGAAGCCAAGAAGAAGTAAGGCAGGGTTATGAACGCGAAGAAAGAATCTCGTCTCCGTCGTGCCCGCCGCGCTCGCGCCAAGATCCGCGAGCTGGGCGTGTATCGCCTGTGCGTCAACCGTACCCCCCGCCACATCTATGCGCAGATCATCTCGCCGGATGGTGGCCAGGTCCTCGCCAGCGCTTCGACGCTGGACAAGGTCCTGCGCGAGGGTGCGACCGGCAACTCAGACGCCGCCGCCAAGGTGGGTGCGCTGATCGCCGAACGCGCCAAGCAGGCTGGCATCACCCAGGTGGCCTTCGATCGCGCCGGCTTCAAGTATCACGGTCGCGTCAAGGCCCTGGCCGACGCCGCTCGTGAAGGCGGCCTGGAATTCTAAAGGGTTTTACGATGGCGAAGAACGAACAGAACACCGGCGACCTGCAGGAAAAGCTCGTACAGGTCAACCGTGTCGCCAAGGTGGTCAAGGGGGGTCGTATTTTCGGCTTCACCGCACTGACCGTCGTGGGCGACGGCAATGGTCGTGTCGGCTTCGGCCGCGGCAAGGCGCGTGAAGTGCCGGTCGCGATCCAGAAGGCCATGGACCAGGCGCGCCGCAACATGGTCAAGGTTACCCTCAAGGGGCACACCCTGCAGTACCCGGTCAAGGCCCGTCACGGCGCCTCCAAGGTGTACATGCAGCCGGCCTCCGAGGGTACCGGGATCATCGCTGGCGGCGCCATGCGCTCGGTCCTCGAGCTGGCCGGCGTCCATGACGTCCTGGCCAAGTGCTACGGCTCCACCAATCCGGTGAACGTGGTGCGGGCGACCGTCAAGGGCCTCGCTTCCATGCAGTCGCCGGACGACATCGCCGCCAAGCGCGGTCTGTCCGTCGAAGCGATCACGGGGTAAATACCATGGCAGCAACACTCAAGGTTACCCAGACCCGTAGCACCATCGGCACGTTGCCCAAGCACAAGGCCACCATGAAGGGCCTGGGGCTGCGCCGCATCGGTCATACGGTCGAACTGGAAGACACCCCTGCCGTGCGCGGCATGATCCACAAGGTCAACTACCTTGTGCGCGTTGAGGGAGAGTAATCCATGAAACTCAATAGCCTGAGCCCGGCACCGGGCTCCAAGCACGCCGAGAAGCGCGTCGGCCGCGGCATCGGCTCCGGTCTGGGCAAGACCGGCGGCCGTGGCCATAAGGGTCAGAAGTCGCGCAGCGGCGGCAGCGTCAAGCCCGGCTTCGAGGGCGGCCAGATGCCGCTGCAGCGGCGTCTGCCGAAGTTCGGCTTCACCTCCATGAAGTCGCTGGTCTCCGAAGAGGTGCGCCTGGCCGAGCTGGCCAAGGTGGCCGGTGACGAGGTCACCCTCGAGAGCCTCAAGCAGGCCAACGTGCTCAAGGATGCCACGCTGCACGCGAAGATCATCCTGTCCGGCGAACTCAACAAGGCGGTCACGGTCCGCGGCATCAAGGTCACCAAGGGTGCCCGCGCCGCGATCGAAGCCGCCGGCGGCAAGGTAGAGGACTAAATGGCCAAGTCAGGAAATGTGCCGGCGATGGGCAGCGGTCTGAGTGAACTGTGGGCGCGCCTGCGCTTCGTGCTCCTCGCCATCGTGGTGTACCGGATCGGTGCCCACATCCCCGTTCCCGGTATGAATCCTGACCAGCTTGCTGCCTTGTTCAGGGAGCAGCAGGGTACCATCCTGGGCATGTTCAACATGTTCTCGGGTGGCGCCCTGGAGCGCATGAGTATCATGGCGCTGGGCATCATGCCTTACATCTCCGCGTCGATCATCATGCAGCTGCTGACCGCGGTCTCGCCTCATCTCGAGCAGCTCAAGAAGGAAGGCGAGGCCGGCCGCCGCAAGATCAGTCAGTACACCCGCTACGGCACCGTGCTGCTGGCCTTCATTCAGGCCACCGGCATGTCGGTGGGTCTGGCCAGCCAGGGCATCGCCTACACGGCCGACTTCAGCTTCTATTTCACCGCCATCGTCACCTTCGTGTCGGGCGCGGTGTTCCTGATGTGGCTGGGTGAGCAGATCACCGAGAAGGGTATCGGCAACGGTATCTCGCTGCTGATCTTCGCCGGTATCGTCGCCGGCCTGCCGGGTGCGGTGGGTCAGGCGTTCGAGCTGGCCCGCAACGAAGGTGCCTGGAATGTGCTGCCGCTGCTGGCTCTCTCCGTGCTGGGCGTGGCGACCGTGGCCTTCGTGGTGTTCATCGAACGCGGCCAGCGCCGCATCACGGTGAACTATCCGCGGCGCCAGGTCGGCAACAAGATGTATGCCGGGCAGAGCAGCTATCTGCCGCTGAAGGTGAACATGGCGGGCGTGATTCCGCCGATCTTCGCCTCCAGTATCCTGCTGTTCCCCGCTTCCCTCGGCCAGTGGGTCGGTGCGGGCGACGGCATGGAGTGGCTGCAGCGTGCGTCCCAGGCCCTGGGGCCGGGACAGCCGCTCTACATCTTGCTTTTCGGCGCGGCGGTGATATTCTTCTGCTTCTTTTACACAGCGCTGGTCTTCAATCCCAAGGATGTCGCTGACAACCTCAAGAAGTCAGGGGCCTTCCTGCCGGGTATTCGTCCTGGCGAGCAGACCGCTCGCTATGTCGACAAGGTCATGACCCGTCTGACCCTGTGCGGCGCCCTGTACATCACTGCGGTTTCCCTGATGCCCCAGTTCCTGATCGTGGCCTGGAACGTGCCGTTCTTCTTCGGCGGTACCGCGCTACTGATCATTGTGGTGGTGATCATGGACTTCATGGCCCAGGTGCAGTCGCATCTCATGTCGCATCAGTACGACTCGGTGATGAAGAAGTCCAACCTGAAAGGCTACGGCAGCGGCGGCATCATGCGCTAAGGCGCGCCGTACGTGAATTGGAGAAGGAACGATGAAAGTTCGAGCTTCCGTCAAGAAGATGTGCCGCAACTGCAAGATCATTCGACGCAATGGCGCCGTGCGCGTTATCTGCATCGAGCCGCGGCACAAGCAGCGCCAGGGTTGATCCCAGCGCTGAATGAAACCGGTGCCGGCATGCCCCTTGCCCTTGGCTGGGTAAAGGGGTATGCTGTTGCGCCTTTTGTAGTGACCAATCGAGCAAGCCGCTCAAATTTCGGAGTAAGCTGATGGCCCGTATTGCAGGCGTCAATATCCCGGACAACAAGCATGCGGCGATCTCGCTGACCTATATCTTCGGGATTGGCCGCACGCGTGCGCAGGAAATCTGTGCCGCGACCGGCATCGCGCCGACCACCAAGATCCATGAGCTTTCCAGCGAAGAGCTGGATGCCCTGCGTTCTGAGGTCGGCAAGTACACCGTGGAAGGTGACCTTCGTCGTGATGTGACGCTGAACATCAAGCGTCTCATGGACCTGGGTTGCTATCGTGGTCTGCGTCATCGTCGTAGTCTCCCGCTGCGTGGTCAGCGGACCAAGACTAACGCGCGCACCCGTAAGGGCCCGCGCAAGCCGATCCGCAAGTAACACGCACGTTCTGGCGTAAAGACAGGAATAGACATCAACATGGCTAACCCGCGTAGCAACCGTAAAAAGGTTAAAAAGCAGGTAGTGGACGCCGTTGCGCATATCCACGCCTCTTTTAACAACACGATCGTGACGATCACAGACCGCCAGGGCAACGCTCTCTCCTGGGCGACAGCCGGTGGTTCGGGTTTTCGTGGTTCTCGCAAGAGCACCCCGTTCGCTGCTCAAGTGGCAAGCGAACGTGCAGCGACCGCTGCAGCCGAGTATGGTGTGAAAAACGTCGACGTGCTGGTCAAGGGCCCCGGTCCTGGCCGTGAATCCGCCGTGCGCGCGCTGAGCGCTGCCGGCTTCCGCGTGCAGAGCATCACCGACGCGACGCCCATTCCCCACAATGGCTGCCGTCCGCCGAAGAAACGCCGCGTTTAAGGAGACAGATTCATGGCTCGTTATATTGGACCGAAGTGCAAACTGTCTCGTCGCGAGGGGACCGACCTCTTCCTGAAGAGCGGTGTCACTCCCTTCGAGAAGAAGTGCAAATCCGAGCAGATCCCGGGTGTGCACGGCCAGCGCCGTCAGCGTCTTTCCGACTACGGCTTGCAGCTTCGTGAGAAGCAGAAAGTACGTCGCATGTACGGCGTGCTCGAGAAGCAGTTCCGCAGCTACTACAAGGAAGCCGCGCGTCGTTCCGGCGCCACCGGCGAAGTCCTGCTGCAGCTGCTGGAATCCCGACTGGACAACGTCGTCTACCGCATGGGCTATGGCTCAACGCGCTCCGAGGCGCGTCAGCTGGTCAGCCACAAGGCCATCGCGGTCAACGGCAAGACCGTCAACGTGGCCTCCTACCAGGTGAAGCCCGGTGACGTGGTGTCCGTGCGCGAGAAGGCCAAGAACCAGGCGCGCATCCAGAGCGCCCTGTCCATCGCCGCCAACCGCGGCGACGTGGCCTGGATCGAAGTGGACGCGAAGAAGATGGAAGGCACCTTCAAGGCTATCCCGGAACGCGGCGACCTGTCTGCCGACATCAACGAAAACCTGATCGTCGAGCTGTACTCGAAGTAAGCGTCGCTGATCGCGTCGTGCCGGCCCTGCGGGGCCGGCGTCGAGTACCGAGTAACCGTTTGGCAGCCTCAAAGGTGTAGTATATGCAGCGTTCAGTGACAGAGTTTCTCCGTCCGCGCGACATCAAGGTCGAAGAGATCAGCGCACATCACGCGAAGATCGTGCTCGAGCCCTTCGAGCGTGGCTTTGGCCACACGCTGGGCAATGCGCTGCGCCGCATCCTGCTCTCGTCCATGCCCGGCTGTGCCGTGGTGGAAGTCGAGATCGCCGGAGTCGAGCACGAGTACAGCGCGATCGAGGGCGTTCAGGAAGATGTCATCGAGATCCTCCTGAACCTCAAGGACGTGGCCATCCGCATGCACAGTCGCGACGAGGCGGTGCTCTCGCTGAACAAGCAGGGCCCGGCCGTGGTGACCGCGGGGGACATCGTTCTCGATCACGACGTCGAGATCGTCAATCCGGAACACGTGATCGCCCACGTCAACGAGGGCGCTGAGCTCAAGATTCAGCTCAAGATCGCGCGTGGCCGTGGCTACGAGCCCGCCGACGCTCGCGTCGGGGCGGACGACGAGTCGCGCGCCATCGGTCGCCTGCAGCTGGATGCGACCTTCAGCCCCGTGCGGCGGGTCTCCTACGCCGTCGATGCGGCGCGTGTCGAGCAGCGTACCGACCTCGACAAGCTGATCATCGACCTGGAGACCGACGGCACCCTGGATCCGGAAGAGGCCATCCGTCGCAGCGCCACCATCCTGCAGGAGCAGCTGGCAGCGTTCGTCGACCTGGAAGCCGACAAGGAACAGGAGGTCGAGGAGGAGGAGGATCATATTGATCCGATCCTGCTGCGTCCCGTAGACGATCTCGAGTTGACCGTTCGCAGTGCCAACTGCCTGAAAGCCGAAAACATCTACTACATCGGTGACCTGATCCAGCGCACCGAGGTGGAGCTGCTGAAAACGCCGAACCTCGGCAAGAAGTCCCTGAACGAGATCAAGGACGTGTTGGCAGCACGCGGTCTTTCTCTGGGCATGCGGCTGGAAAACTGGCCCCCGGCAAGCCTGAAGGACGAAAAGAGCTCCGCCTAAGCGTCGACTCGAGTCCCAGTTTGGTAAGGAATCACAACCATGCGTCATCGTAAGAGTGGTCGTCACCTGAATCGTACCAGCTCGCATCGCCAGGCCATGTTCAAGAACATGAGCGTGTCGCTGATCGAGCACGAAGTGATCAAGACAACCCTGCCCAAGGCCAAGGAGCTGCGTCGCGTCATCGAGCCGCTGATCACCCTGGCCAAGCAGGACAGCGTCGCCAACCGGCGTCTGGCCTTCAGCCGCACCCGCTCCAAGGAAGCGGTCGGCAAGCTCTTCAACGAGCTGGGTCCGCGTTACGTCGAGCGTCCGGGCGGCTACGTCCGGATCCTCAAGTGCGGCTTCCGCACCGGCGACAACGCGCCCATGGCCTATGTCGAGCTCGTCGATCGCCCGATCGTCGAGGTCGAGGAAGACGCCGTCGAGGAGTGATCCCCGACCGGCCTTCCGGCTACGGCAAGCGCTGAAAGAAAAACCGGCTCCCGCAAGGGGCCGGTTTTTTTCATCTTTAACCCCGTAAACCGCTGCTCCGGTGGGTCTTGATCCGCGGCTTGCCCGGCGACAGGCCTGTTCGGGGGCGCTGTAAACCCATCCCTGGGCGCTACCGACGCCATCCCTGGCGTAGGACCCCCTCCAGGACCTGTCCCCGGCGCCGCTCACCTTGAGGCAGATCAGCTGGCGGTTTCTGGCACTGCCTGGCTGTGCTTGGCCCGCTCCAACAGTGGCTTGAGGAAGCGCCCGGTATGGGAGACGTCCATCTTCGCCACCTGCTCCGGGGTGCCCTCGGCGATGATCCGCCCACCCCCGGAGCCGCCCTCGGGGCCGAGGTCGACGATCCAGTCGGCGGTCTTGATCACGTCCAGGTTGTGCTCGATCACCACGATGGTGTTGCCGTGGTCGCGCAGGCGGTGCAGCACGGTGAGCAGCTGGCGGATGTCCTCGAAGTGCAGCCCGGTGGTGGGCTCGTCGAGGATGTAGAGGGTCTTGCCGGTGTCGCGCTTGGCCAGCTCCCGGGCCAGCTTGACGCGCTGGGCCTCGCCGCCTGAGAGGGTGGTGGCGCTCTGGCCCAGGTGGATGTAGGAGAGGCCCACGTCCATCAGCGTCTGCAGGCGCCGGGCGATGGCCGGCACCGGGCTGAAGAAGGCCAGCGCCTCCTCCACGGTCATCTCCAGCACCTCGTGGATGCTCTTGCCCTTGTAGGCGATCTCCAGGGTCTCGCGGTTGTAGCGCTTGCCCTTGCAGACATCGCAGGGCACGTAGATATCGGGCAGGAAGTGCATCTCCACCTTGATCATGCCCTCGCCCTGGCACG
This sequence comes from Billgrantia campisalis, assembly GCF_022341425.1. Taxonomy (GTDB): domain Bacteria; phylum Pseudomonadota; class Gammaproteobacteria; order Pseudomonadales; family Halomonadaceae; genus Halomonas; species Halomonas campisalis. Next base: position 34,137 of record NZ_JABFUC010000016.1, read on the forward strand.
CCTCGCAGCGTCCGCCCTTGACATTGAAGCTGAATCGCCCCGGCTTGTAGCCCCGCGAGCGGGCCTCCTGGGTGCCGGCGAACAGCTCGCGAATGGGCGTGAAGATGCCGGTATAGGTGGCCGGGTTGGAGCGCGGGGTGCGGCCGATGGGGCTCTGGTCGATGTCGATGACCTTGTCGAGCTGCTCGAGGCCGTCGATCGACTCAAAGGGCGCCGGGGTCAGGGTGGTCGCCTTGTTGAGCTCCCGGGCGGCGATCGGCATCAGCGTCGAGTTGATCAGCGTCGACTTGCCGGAGCCGGAGACGCCGGTCACGCAGATGAACAGGCCCAGCGGCAGGGTCAGGTTGACCCGGTGCAGGTTGTTGCCGGTGGCGCCGGTGAGGCGCAGCTGTTTCTCCGGGTTGCCGGGGATGCGCCACGGCGGCACCTCGATGCGCCGCTTGCCGGAGAGGTACAGACCGGTCAGGGAGTCGTGGCTGGCCATCACCGCCTCGGGGGTGCCCTGGGCGACGATACGCCCGCCGTGGACGCCGGCGCCGGGGCCGATATCGAGCACATGGTCGGCGGCGCGAATGGCCTCCTCGTCGTGCTCCACCACGATCACGGTGTTGCCCAGGTCGCGCAGGTGGATCAGGGTCTTGAGCAGGCGGTCGTTGTCGCGCTGGTGCAGGCCGATGGAGGGCTCGTCGAGGATGTACATGACTCCCACCAGGCCGGCGCCGATCTGGCTCGCCAGACGGATGCGCTGGGCCTCGCCGCCGGAGAGGGTGTCGGCGCTGCGCTCCAGGTTGAGGTAGTCGAGCCCCACGTTGACCAGGAACTCCAGGCGGGCGTGGATCTCGTTGATAATCTTGACGGCGATCTCGCCCTTGCGTCCCGGCAGGGTCAGCCGCCGGAAATAGTCCCAGGCCTCGCCGATCGGCAGTCGGACGACCTGGGGCAGGGTGCGGTCGTCGATAAAGACGTGGCGCGACTCGAGACGCAGCCGCGAGCCGTGGCAGCTGGGGCAGGGGCGCTCGGCGATATAGCGGGCCAGCTCCTCGCGCACCATGCTCGATTCGGTCTCGCGGTAGCGACGCTGCATGTTGGGCAGCACGCCCTCGAAGGGATGCTCACGGGTCACCTTGCGGCCGCGGTCGTTGACGTAGTGGAAGGCGATGTCGTCGGAGCCGCTGCCGTGGAGGATGATCTCGCGCTCGTGGCGGGCGAGCTCCTGCCAGGGGGTCTCCAGCTCGAAGCGGTAGTGCTCGGCCACCGCCTGCAGCTGGCTGAAGTAGTAGACGCTGCGCCGGTCCCAGCCCTTGATCACCCCCTCGGCGAGCGACAGCTCCGGGTGGCTGATCAGCTTCTCCGGGTCGAACACCTGCTGCACGCCTAGGCCGTCGCAGCTCCCGCAGGCACCCGCCGGGTTGTTGAAGGAGAACATGCGCGGCTCGAGCTCGGCGATGGCGTAGCCGCACACCGGGCAGGCGAAGCGCGAGGAGAAGGGAATATCCTCCGCCTCGCCGTCCATGAAGTGGATCACCGCGGTGCCGTCGGCGAGGTGGAGCGCGGTCTCGAAGGACTCCGCCAGACGCTGCGCAAGCCCCTCGCGAACCTTGATACGATCCACCACCACGCTGATGTCGTGCTTCTTGTTCTTGTCCAGCGGGGCGATGTCATCGAGCTCGAGCACCTGGCCGTCGATCAGGGCGCGAACGAAGCCCTGGGCGCGCAGCTCGGCGAGCAGCTGCAGGTGTTCGCCCTTGCGCCCCTTGACCACCGGGGCGAGCAGCATCAGCTTGCTGCCCTCGGGCAGCGCCAGTACCTGGTCGACCATCTGCGAAACGGTGCTCGCCTCCAGCGGCTCGTCGTGCTCCGGGCAGCGCGGCGTACCGGCCCGGGCGAACAGCAGGCGCAGGTAGTCGTAGATCTCGGTGATGGTGCCCACGGTGGAGCGTGGGTTGTGGGAGGTGGACTTCTGCTCGATGGAGATCGCCGGCGACAGCCCCTCGATATGGTCGACGTCGGGCTTCTCCATCATCGACAGGAACTGGCGGGCGTAGGTGGAGAGCGACTCGACGTAGCGCCGCTGCCCTTCGGCGTAGAGGGTGTCGAAGGCCAGCGACGACTTGCCCGACCCGGATAGCCCGGTGACCACGATCAGGGCATCGCGGGGCAGCTCGACATCGATCTGCTTGAGGTTGTGAGTGCGGGCACCCCTGACCAGAATCCTGTCCATTCCCACCTCGTGGCGCGCGGCAAAACCACCATTATACGGGCGGGGTCCGTCGGGCGGCAAAGCGCCTTGGGGACGAACGTTTCCTGTGTCGGCCGGAACGGCTAGAATGGGCCCTCACCCAGGGCGAGGTCGCCCGCCTATCCATCGGATTCATCCACCTTATGCGCAAGGTCTCTGGACTCCTGCTTGCCTCTGAACGGCGCGCCATCACTGGCCTGGCCAGTCTCTATGCTACGCGCATGCTGGGCCTGTTCATGGTGCTGCCGGTGCTGGCGCTCTATGCCGACGACCTGGCCGGCGCCACGCCCCTGCTGATAGGGCTGGCTCTGGGCGTCTATGGTCTCACCCAGGCGATCCTGCAGATTCCCTTCGGCCTGCTCTCCGACCGCTTTGGGCGCAAGCCGATCATCGCCGGCGGGCTCTTGCTGTTTCTGATCGGCAGCGTGGTCGCCGCCCAGGCCGACAGCATCGGCGGGGTGATCCTCGGCCGCTGCCTGCAGGGCAGTGGAGCGGTGGCCGCCGCGATCATGGCGCTGCTCGCCGACCAGACCCGCGAGCAGGTGCGCACCGCGGCCATGGCCACCATCGGGCTCTCCATCGGCGTGGCCTTTGCCGTGGCCATGGTGCTCGGCCCCTGGCTGGCGGCGTTGTTCGGTCTCTCCTCGGTGTTCTGGTTCACGGCACTGCTCGCCGCGCTGGGGCTCGTGGTGCTGTGGAAGCTGGTGCCGCCGGCGCCGCGTCGCCTGCGGCATCGCGACGTGGGTATCGACCGCCGCCAGTTGGCCGGCATCCTCACCCGCGCCGACCTGTGGCGGCTCGACCTGTCGATCTTCGCCCTACACCTGGTGCTGATGGCGATCTTCGTCGCCGTGCCCTTCCGGCTGGTCGAGGCCGGCATCGCCGCCGAGCATCACGGCCTGGCCTACCTGGGCATCATGGCGCTGGCCTTCGCCTGCATGGTGCCGCTGGTGATCGTGGCCGAGAAGCGCCAGCGCATGCGCGGCATGTGTCTGCTGGCGATCGGCGGCATCGCCGTCAGCCTGGCGGGTCTGGCGGGGGTCGGCGGCGGCTGGCTGCTGTTCGCCTGGCTGCTGCTGTTCTTTACGGCCTTCAACCTGCTCGAGGCGACGCTGCCGTCGATGCTCAGCAAGCTGGCCCCGGCCGGGGCCAAGGGCACCGCCATGGGGGTCTACTCCACCAGCCAGTTCCTGGGGGCTTTCCTGGGCGGCCTGCTGGGCGGCCTGCTCGCCCAGCAGTGGGGGCTGCCGGCGGTATTCATCGGCTGCGCCCTGCTGGCCGCGCTGTGGTGGCTGGTGATGCTCGGCATGCCGGCTCCGCCGCATCTCTCCAGCGAGGTGGTGGCGCTGGACGACGACCACCCCGAAGGCGCCATGGAGACGCTGATGGCGAGCTTCGCCGAGGTGGCCGGCGTCGAGGACGTGCTGGTCGTTCCCGAAGAGCGGCTGGCCTATCTTAAGGTGGACCGGCGGCGTCTCGATGAAGATGCCCTGGATCGCCTGATCCGTTCCAACCGCCATCGTGGCGGCTAGCCCTGACCCGGGCGCGGGTGCCCGCGGGCGCTCCTAGGGTACCCATATCACGAGCAGAACCAACGAATAGGGAGTTCCATCATGGCCCGAGGCGTCAACAAGGTCATTCTCATCGGCAACCTGGGGCAGGATCCCGAGGTTCGCTTCAGCCCTTCGGGTACTGCCGTCGCCAATCTCAACCTGGCGACCACCGACACCTGGACCGACCGCCAGAGCGGCCAGCGCCAGGAGCGCACCGAGTGGCATCGCCTGGTGCTGTTCAACAAGCTGGCGGAGATTGCCCAGCAGTACCTCAAGAAGGGCAGCAAGATCTATGTCGAGGGCCGGCTGCAGACCCGCAAGTGGCAGGGCCAGGACGGCCAGGACCGCTACACCACCGAGATCGTGGTCAACGACATGCAGATGCTTGACTCCCGCGGCGGCGGCGGTGATTTCCAGGGCGGCGGGGCGCCTCGCCAGGGCGGCTACCAGGGCGGCGGCTACGGCGGTCAGCCCCAGCAGCAGGGCGGCTATGGCACGGCGCCGCCGCCCCAGGGCGGCAACGTCGCCGGCGGCCAGCCCGCGCCGCGCCCGGCTCCCCAGCCGGCCCCGATGCCTCAGCAGGGTGGCCAGCAGCAGGGCAGCCCGCAGCAGGGTGGCCAGCAGCAGGGCAACTATGGCGCCCCCGATCCGGGCAGCTTCGACGATTTCGACGACGAGATCCCGTTCTGAAACGCGTGTTCAGCCTGTCGGAGGGTCTGGCGTGAAGCTGTTGATACTGGATGCCGGGCACTGCCTGAACCTGGCCCTGGCCCGGGTGGCGCATCGGCGCAGCGATACCGAGCTGGTGATCGAGGCCGGCCTGGAGATCGATGCCGAGCGGCTACGCGAGCTGGCGCCGGACGCGGTGATCATTCCGCCGCTGTCCGGCCCCATGGATATCGAGCCGGCGGCGGTGGTGGCCCATGGCCATGGCGTCGACGCCTGCCTGGCGGCCTGCCGGGAAACCGATACGCCGCTGGTGTGGTGCGTTTCCGACCAGCTCTATCAGGATGGCTTCGACACGCCCATCGACGAGCACGTGATTCCCGCACCGCGCGACGAAAGCCTGCGGCGGCTGATCGCTATCGGCGACCGCATTCGCAGCGGCCACCCTCGCCACCTGATTGTGCGACTGGGGCCGCTGTTCGCCCTTGAGGGCGGGCACGCCTGGCTCAGTGACGTCATCGACTGCCTGATCGCCGGCGATAACGTGCGGGCCGCCCAGGATGTGATCTTCTGCCCCACGTCGGCGGACGCCGTGGCCATGGCGCTGGTGGGCATGCTGCACCAGCTGGCCTGCGGCTCGAGCGCCTGGGGGGCCTACCACCTGGCCGGCACCGAGCCGGTCAGCGCCTACACCTTTACTTCCCTGGTGCGCACCCAGCTCGCCACGCGGCTCGAGGGCCTGGGGAAGCCGGCGACCCTGGGCGAAGTCAAGGCACTCAAGCACCACCATGACCAGCCGCTGCGCCGCGTGCTCAATTGCCGCCGGGTGCTGGAGGCCTTCGGGGTGCACCAGAAACCCTGGCGGCTGGAGGTGGGGCGCATGCTCGACGAGTGGTGCCAGGCGCGTCGTCCGCCGCTGGCGGAGGGTGACGCTCGCTCATGAACGTGATTCGCAGCCTGCTCTTCTATCTGGGCTATTTCCTGGCCATCCTGGTCTGCGGCGGGCTCTTCCTGCCGGTGGCGCCGCTGCTGCCGCTGCCGGCTCGCTACCGCCTGCTTAATCTCTATAACCATTTCGTGACGGCCTGGTTTCGCTGGACCTGCGGCGTTCGCTACCACATCCGGGGGCGGGAGCACCTGCCCGAAGGGCCCTGCGTGATACTCGCCAACCACCAGTGCGAATGGGAGACCCTCTACCTGCAGATCCTCAAGCCGCCGGTGTGCACGGTGCTCAAGCAGGAGCTGCTGCGCATCCCGCTGTTCGGCTGGGGGCTGCGGCTGCTGCACCCCATCGCCCTGGACCGCTCGAAGCCGGCGCGGGCCATGCGTCAGGTACTGGCCCAGGGCGTGGCGCGCCTGCAGGAGGGGCTCTCGGTGCTGATCTTCCCCGAGGGAACGCGGGTGGCGCCGGGGCAGCGGCGGCGCTACAACAAGAGCGGCGCGGTGATCGCCTGCCGGGCCGGGGTGCCGGTGCTGCCGGTGGCCCACAACGCCGGCGAGCGCTGGCCGGGGCGCCACTGGGTCAAGAACCCGGGGACCCTGAACGTGGTGGTGGGCGAGCCGATCGCCACCCAGGGGCGCAGCGCCGACGAGGTGCTGGCCGAGGTGGAGGCGTGGATCGAGGCGCGCCTGGCCGAGATCTCCGAGGTGCCGAGGCCCGGGGCGCCTGCGCCTGACCGCCCGCAGAGGGTACGCTCCGCGTAGGCAAGCCACAGGCCAACAAGCCAGGCTGGGAAAGCCGGGTCACGAAAAAAGGCGTCCGCTCAGCGGACGCCTTTTTTCAGGGGGCGACAAAAACTCAGTCGCGGTAGCGCTGGAGCACCAGGCAGGCGTTGGTGCCGCCGAAGCCGAAGCTGTTGGAGAGCACCCGCTCGATGGCTACGCCGTCGCGACGCTGGGTCACGATATCGAAGCCGCTGGCCTGGTCGTCGAGCTCCTCGACGTTGGCCGAGGCGGCGATGAAGTCGTTCTCCATCATCAGCAGCGAGTAGATCGCCTCCTGCACCCCGGTGGCGCCCAGGGAGTGGCCGGTGAGCGACTTGGTGGAGCTCATGGCCGGGGTGGTGTCGCCGAAGACCTCGCGAATGGCGGTGAGCTCGGCCACGTCGCCCACCGGGGTGGAGGTGCCGTGGGTGTTGATGTAGTCGATCTTGCCGTCGATGCCGGCCAGGGCCTGGCGCATGCAGCGCACCGCCCCCTCGCCCGAGGGTGCGACCATGTCGTGCCCGTCGGACGTGGCGCCGTAGCCGACCACCTCGGCGTAGATCTTCGCGCCGCGCGCCCTGGCGTGCTCCAGCTCCTCGAGCACCAGCATGCCGCCGCCGCCGGCGATGACGAAGCCGTCGCGGGCCTTGTCATAGGGGCGCGACGCCTTCTCCGGAATCTCGTTGTAGTGGGTGGAGAGGGCGCCCATGGCGTCGAACAAACAGGAGAGGGTCCAGTGTTCCTCCTCGCCGCCGCCGGCGAAGACCACGTCCTGCTTGCCCATCTGGATCTGCTCCATGGCGCTGCCGATGCAGTGGGCGGAGGTGGCGCAGGCCGAGGAGATCGAGTAGTTGACCCCCTTGATCTTGAACGGCGTGGCCAGGCAGGCGGAGACGGTGCTGCCCATGGTGCGGGTGACCCGGTAGGGGCCGACCCGGCGCAGGCCCTTCTCGCGCATGACGTCGGCGGCCTCCACCTGGTTGGCGCTGGAGGCGCCGCCGGAGCCGGCGATCAGACCGGTGCGCTCATTGGAGACCATCTCCGGGGTCAGGCCCGCGTCCTCGATGGCCTGGGCCATGGAGACATAGGCGTAGGCCGCGGCGTCGCCCATGAAGCGGCGCAGCTTGCGGTCGACCAGCTCGTCGAGGTCGATGTCCACGACGCCGGCTACCTGGCTTCTGAAGCCGCGCTCGGCGTACTCATCCTTGAAGCGAATGCCCGAGCGCCCCGCCTTGAGGGCCTCGGTGACCGCGTCGCGGTCATTACCCAGGCAGGACACGATGCCCAGTCCAGTGACTACCACTCGTCGCATGGGAGCCTCCTGATCAGAAGTTCGCGGTAGAAGTGAACAGGCCGACGCGCAGATCGGTGGCCTGGTAGATGTCGCGACCGTCGACGGACACGGTGCCGTCGGCAATGCCGAGGATCAGGCGCCGGGTGATGATGCGCTTGATGTCGATCTTGTAGGTGACCTTCTTGGCGTCGGGCAGGATCTGGCCGGTGAACTTGACCTCACCGCAGCCCAGTGCACGACCACGGCCGGGATGGCCGAGCCAGCCCAGGTAGAAGCCCACCAGCTGCCACATGGCGTCCAGCCCCAGGCAGCCGGGCATCACCGGGTCGCCGGGGAAGTGGCAGTCGAAGAACCAGAGGTCGGGGGTGATATCCAGCTCGGCGATCAGCTCGCCTTTGCCGTGATCCCCGCCGTCTTCATAGATTCGCGTGATGCGATCGAGCATCAGCATGTTGGGGGCCGGCAGCTGGGCATTGCCGGGGCCGAACAGTTCACCGCGGCTGCATGCCAGCAGTTCTTCGCGTTCGAAGGAGTGTTGCTTGGTCACTGGGTCGTTCCGAGTCGCAGTTTTTGTGGGCCTCCCGCGGGCATGGCGGGCGCGTCGTCATCATGGCGGCGCCCCTAGCCCGGGCGGCCCCGCCTAGTCTACTGGCCGCGGCCGACGAATGCACGCCGGGCATGACGCGCCGCCCCCGAGAGATTAAAGTGTAGTGCCAGCGGGTCGATAGTCTCTCAACAGGCGGCTAGTCGACGCCACTCCTCTTTCTTGCGCCCGTCACCGCGGAACCTGACATGCTGTCTGCTTCGACCCTCAACCGTCCCCTGACCTGGGCCGCCCTGGCCGCCCTGCCGGCCTGCATCTGGCTGCCCGGCCCGGGGCTGCGGCTGGTGGCAGTGGGCGTCGTCGCCTTGGGGCTCGCCGATACCTGGCGCCAGCTGCGGCGCGACCGACAGCATGCCGACCTGATGCAGCAGGCGCTGATGCTCTCCGAAGAGGGGGTGCAGATCACCGACGCCAAGCATCGCATCCTGGCGGTCAACCCGGCCTTCACCCGCATCACCGGGTTTACCGAGGAGGAGGTGCGCGGCCTCAATGCCAGCAACCTGGTGGCCGCCCGGCATGACGCGGCCTTCTTCAAGCGCTACTGGCAGGCCCTGGAGAGCAAGGGGCGCTGGGAAGGCGAGATCTGGAGCCGGCGCAAGCAGGGCGACGAATACCCCGAGTGGCTGCGCATCAAGGCGATCACCGACGCCCACGGCCGCACCCGCCACTATGTCGGCACCTTCACCGATATCTCGGTCCACAAGGCCCGCGAGCAGGACCTGCGGCGCATCGGCTTCGAGGATCCGCTGACCGGGCTGCCCAACCGGCGTCGGCTGCACGACCTGATGACCTCGCGCCTGCGCCACCTGCGCGCCGGCGAGAGTCTGGATATCGCCATCATCGACATCGATGGCTTCAAGTCGGTCAATGACAGCCTCGGCGTCGAGCAGGGCGACCGCCTGCTGGCCCGCTTCGGCCAGCGGCTGGCGGGGCACTCGGCCGGCGGCGTGGTGGGGCGCCTGGGCGGCGATGAGTTCCTGGTGATCCGCACCACCACCTTCGACGACCACGACAAGTGGGTCGAAGGCCTGCGGGCGCATCTGGGGGAGCCCTTCGAGATCGGCAGCCGCTCGCTGCGCCTGGGGCTGTCCATCGGCAGCTGCCGGGCGCCAGAGGACGGTCGCGAGTCGGGCGTTCTGTTCCAGCGCCTGGAATCGGCGCTCTACTCGGCCAAGCGCCACGGCCGCAACGTCAGCCAGCGCTTTCGCCCCGCCTTGGATGTTCAGGACAGCCCGCACATGGCGCTGGTCTATTCCCTACGCGACGCCCTGGCCAACGGCGATCAGCTGGAACTCCACTACCAGACCCAGCATCGCACCGCGGATGGCACGGTGGTGGGCATGGAGGCGCTGCTGCGCTGGCGTCATCCGGAGCACGGCATGGTCTCACCGGGCGACTTCATTCCCCTTGCCGAACGCCACGGCCTGATGGGCCAGCTGGGTAACTGGGTCATCGACGAGGCGCTGGGACAGATGGCGCGTTGGCGTGAGCTGGGGCTTCCTCAGCTGCCGGTGTGGATCAATATCTCGGCGATCCAGATGTTCCAGGGCGAGCTGGAGTCGGCGCTCTCCTCGGGACTGGCCCGCCACGGCATCCCCGCCGAACAGCTGGGCCTGGAGTTGACCGAGTCGGTGCTGCTCGATGAGCGGGCCGGGGATATCGTGCCGCGGCTCGAAGCCCTGCGCGAGAGTGGCCACCGGATCGCCATCGACGACTTCGGTACCGGCTATTCGTCGCTGAGCTATCTCAAGCGCCTGCCGCTGGACAAGATCAAGCTCGACCGTGCTTTTATCCGCTCGCTGCCCAGCGACACCGCCGATGCCGCCATCGTCGGCGCGGTACTGGCCATGGCCCGGGGCCTGGCCATGGACGTGGTGGCGGAGGGCGTGGAGACCGAGGGGCAACTGAGCTTCCTGCGCGATGCCGGCTGTGCGCTGGTGCAGGGCTTTTTCTACTCGCGGCCGGTCTCGGCCCAGGCACTGGAAGCGCAGTGGCAGCAGGCCGCAGGTGGCGCCCAGCCGTCGCCGGGCGCGCTGCACTCCGAATCGACCCCCTGAGCGCTCCTCATGGCTGGCCGTCCACTCTTTCCACTCGTCATGGTTGGCCTAGGAGCCTGCCGGACTTAACGCTGACCTACTGCGAGATCCGGTCTTTCGGCCAATTTCATTCGATCTGCTTCGTTAAATAGCGGGCTATTCGCCTCATCAGATCGATAAACTTGTCTCGAAATCCAAATCTCTCGCGACGATCGGTCAAATCCGACAGGCTCCTAGCCGCGGCGCTGGCCGCGCCCCCGGCTTGGCCAGCAGCAGCTGGCAGGTGCCGATGGTGCGCTCGGCAAAGCCTCCCTCGCAGTAGCAGAGGTAGTAGCGCCACAGGCGAATGAAACGCTCGTCGTAGCCGAGTCGGCGGACCCGCTCGAGGCTCGCCTCGAAGCGGTGGCGCCACTCGCGCAGGGTGCGCGCGTAATGGGGGCCGATCTCGTCCAGGGCCAGCACATTGAGCGAGGTGCGCCGGGCCAGGCCGTCGAGCAGAGCGCGGTGGGAAGGCAGAAAGCCCCCGGGAAAGACATGGCGCTTGATAAAGTCCATCTCCCGCTTGGCCGCCTCGAAGCGCTGGTCGCGAATGGTGATCGCCTGCAGCATGGCCAGGCCGTCGTCGGTCAGCAGCCGGTCGAGCGTGGCCAGGTAGGTGTCCAGGTACTGATGGCCCACCGCCTCGACCATCTCCACCGAGATCAGTCGATCGAAGCGTCCTTGGAGCTCCCGATAGTCCTGCCGCAGTAGGGTGATGCGCTCGCCCAGTCCCTCCTCCTCGATACGCCGGGCGACATGCTCGTGCTGCTCGGCGGAGATGGTGGTGGTGGTGACCCGGCAGCCCCGGGTCTTCGCCGCATGGATGGCCAGCCCGCCCCAGCCGGTGCCGATCTCCAGCAGATGGTGTTCGGGGCGAACGTCCAGTGCCTCCAGCATCACCTCGAGCTTATGGGTGGAGGCCTCCTCCAGGCTCGCCTCGGCATGCGGGAAGAGGGCGCTGGAGTACATGCGATGCTCGCCGTCGAGAAAGGTGGCGAACAGCTCGTTGCCGATGTCGTAGTGGGCCGCGATATGGCGCCGTGCGCCGCGCCGCGTATTGCGCCGCAGGGCGTTGAACGCGCCGAGCAGCCAGCGGCCGACCCGCGCGGTGCCGTTTTCCAGCTCGCCGTTGACCCGCTCGAGGTTGAGGGCGAACAGCCGGATCAGCGCCACCAGGTCGTCGGCGTCCCAGTCGCCGTCGATATAGGCCTCGGCGGCCCCCACGCTGCCGCCCAGCGCCAGGCGTCGCCAGGCCCGGGGGCGGCGCACCACCAGCGTCACCCGTAGCGGGCCATCCTGGCCCAGATGGTAGCACCGGCTACCCTCGATCAGGGTGATCCTGCCCCCCTCCAGACGCTGCAGCTGGGCCAGCAGCCGGGGTCGCAGCCAGCGGGTGAGGCGGTCGGTCTCTTCCGCCAGGGGGCGGGTGGTGCTAGCAGAGCGCAGGGTGTTCACGATGAACCCTCCTTACGGGATCTCGGGGCGGGGCCGGGGTGGTCGTGGATCGGAACCCCCTTGGCCCACAGACGCAGCGCCTCGAGGTGGATGGCGGCGCGGCTCTTGAGGTTCATCCAGGGCTGGCGGGCCAGGGTGCTCAGCAGCACCCGGCGGGTCGCCGGGCGGGCGGTCAGGGTCAGGGTGGCGTCGAAGTGGCAGGCCTCGCCCTGCCAGGTCTCCATGTGCATCAGCAGCCGCTCGCCGGGGGTGTTGAAGCGCCAGCGGTAGGCCATGTCCATGGGGTTGAAGGGGGAGACATGCATTGCCTTGGCGAATGTCGCTTCGTGGCGGTGCCGGCTCGGCTCCACCGCGCAGGCGTAGCGGACACGCTCGCCCCAGGGGGTGTTGGTGACCTCGGCGAGCAGGGCTCGCAGCGCCCCCTGGTGATCGTGGAGGTAGTAGAACGATACCGGGTTGAAGCCGCTGCCCAGGGTGCGCAGCTGGGTCAGCAGGCAAACGCGCCCAGCGGGGGCGCTACCCAGCTGGCGAGCCACGGCGTCACGGGCCACGTCGGCCAGCGGCCGGTCGTGGGACGCCGACTGGTCTTTGAGATGGTCCTCGCGGCGAAAGCGGGCCAAGGCCGGGCGCCGGGCGCTGAAGCCGGGCACCCCGTCGAACAGTGCGGGCAGCTCGTCGAGGTCCAGCCAGGCCATCCAGACCCCGTAGCGAAAGGCGTGCTCACGGGGCAGGAAGCGACGATGGCGCAGCGTCCCGCGATAGATGCGTGAGCGGGGCGTATCGCTCATGGCGTGGTCTCCAGCGCTGCCCCGGCGGGGGCGGTCCGTGGCGGCAGCGCTTCGTCGCAGCCCAGGGCCCGGGCCACCCGCAGCGCGCTCCATACCCCGTCCTCGTGGAAGCCGTTGCGCCAGTAGGCGCCGCAGAAGTGGGTCCGGCCAGCGCCACCCGAGATCTCGCCGTGGCGAGCCTGGGCGGCATGACCGGCCAGGGTGAACTGGGGGTGGGCGTAGCGGAAGCGGCCCAGCACCCTGGTCGGGTCGATGGCGGCGCTGTCGTTGAGCGTCACGCAGAAGGTGTGCGGGGCGTCGAGGCGCTGCAGGATGTTCATGTCGTAGGTCACCGAGACCCGGGCGCTTTCGCCGCGGCCGTCGAGGCGGTAGTTCCAGCTCGCCCAGGCACGGCGGCGGCGGGGCAGCAGGCGGGTGTCGGTATGCAGCACCACGTCGTTGTCGCGGTAGGGCAGCGCGCCGAGAATCTCGCGTTCGCTCGGGGTGGCGTCATCGAGCAGCGCCAGCGCCTGGTCGGCGTGACAGGCCAGCACCACCTGATCGAAGGTCTCGATGCCTCGCGGCGTGCGCAGCGAGACACCGGTAACCTCGCGGCGCAGGCCGGTGACCGGGGTGGCCAGGCGGATGCGCTCGGCGTAGGGGGCGGTCAGCGCCGGCACATAGGCCCGCGAGCCGCCGACCAGGGTGTGCCACTGGGGGCGGTCGCTGACCGACAGCAGGCCGTGGTGGCGGAAGAAGCGCAGGAAGAACAGTGCCGGGAAGGCGCGCAGGTCGTGGAGGCTGGCCGACCAGATGGCGGCCCCCATGGGCAGCAGGTAGCGGGTCTGGAAGGCATGGCCGTAGCCGCCGCTCGCCAGGTAGTCGCCCAGGGTGGTGGCGGCGTCCAGGCGCTCCTCGTCCAGGTCGCGTACGGCACGACGGTTGAAGCGCAGGATATCGGCCAGCAGGCGGTAGAAGGCCGGGCGCAGCAGGTTGCGACGCTGGGCGAACAGGGTCGCCAGGGTGTGGCCGTTGTACTCGAAGTCGCGGTCGGTCTGGTGTACCGAGAAGCTCATCTCGGTGGGCTGGCTGGCCACCCCCAGCCGCGCCATCAGGCGCTGGAAGTGGGGGTAGGTCCAGTCGTTGAAGACGATGAACCCGGTGTCGATGGCGTAGTGCCGGCCGTCGAGTTCGACGTCGACGGTGGCGGTGTGGCCGCCCAGTCGTTGGCCGGCCTCGAACAGCGTGACCTCATGGCGGGGGCTCAGGTACCAGGCGGCCGCCATGCCGCTGATGCCGCTGCCCACCACGGCGATGCGCTGGGGGGGCTCCGGCTGGTGGCGCAGGGGAAGGCAGGGCGCGTTCATGGGTGGGCCTCCGTGGCCGGTGAGCGGGACAGGCGCCGGCCGAGCCGCAGGCGCAGCCCGGGGGGCAGAATGCCGAGCAGTCGCAGCGGCAGTGTGAAGCGACGGGGAAAGTGGATGTCCAGCCGGCGCTTTGCCAGCCCGGTGAGAATGGCCTCTGCCGCCGCGTCGGCCGGGATGCGCATGGGCATGGGGAAATCGTTGCGCGCGGTCAACGGGGTCTCGACGAAGCCGGGGTGGATCAGGCTCACGTCGATGCCCTCGGCGTGGAGGTCCAGTCGCAGCGACTCGAGAAAGTGGCTGAGCGCCGCCTTGGAGGCGCCGTAGGCCTCGGCGCGGGGCAGCGGCAGATAGGCCGCGGCGCTGGAGGTGGCGGCGAGCAGCGGTCGCATGCCCTCGGTGCGGGCCCGGCGCAGCAGCGGCAGGGCCGCCTCGAGGCAGTAGGTGGCGCCGAAGAAGTTGACGGCGAAGACCCGCTCCACCAGCTCGACGTCGAAGTCCTGGGCCTCCAGGTATTCGCAGGTGCCGGCGTTGAGCAGCGCCAGGTCGAGGCCGCCGAAGGCCTCGGCGAGTCGCTCGCCGGCACGGGCGACGGCCTGCCGGTCGGTCACGTCCAGCGGCAGCGGTAGGGCGTTGTCGAATTCCGCGGCGAGCGCCGCCAGCTCGCGCTCTCCCCGTGCGCTGAGGGCGACCCGGTGGCCCTGTTCCAGCAGGCGCCGGGCCAGGGTGCGACCGATGCCGGAGGTGGCGCCGGTCAACCAGACACGTTGGGGGACGGGTGAGGACATGCAGCCTCCAGTTCAGTGGCGGGCGTTCCGCCGGTTTGCTGGCGGCCACCCTGGCCGCACTAGCCGAATCGTCGTTTCAACTGTCGAATCACCCCGCCGAGCAGCGGCAGGCGCTCATAGAGCAGGGCGCCGACATCGAAGTAGTCGCGGTGGCAGGCCACCTTGCCGCTGCCGTCGGCGGCGAAGCGCAGCCGGGAACAGCCCTCGACCTGTATCTCACGCCCCTTTGCCAGTCGCGGGTGGGTCAGGTGCAGGGTCCAGGTGGCGAAGGCGGTATCGCCGAGGCGCTGCCGTTCATGGAAGCGGAATCGACACGCCGTCACATTCTCGTACAGGCTGGCGAAGTAGCGTTCCAGCGCCTCTGTTCCCTCAATTCGGTGGAGCGGGTCGATAAACACGACGTCGGAAGTATAGAACCTGTAGAGCTCTTCTGTACAGCTCTTGTCAAGATTATTGAAGAAGCCGCAGAAGGCTTCCAGGTGCGGGTCCTGGTCCATGGGGAGTCGCTCTCGACGTGGGGGTGGGTGTCAGCCGGCCTTGAGTGACGCGAAGGCGTCCAGGGCGCGGGTCCGGGCCGCCCTGTGATCGACGATCGGCGGCGGATAGCCAAGCTCGCGCAGCCGGTCGCGGGGTGGGGCGTGGCGCGCCTTCGCCGGCAGCGCGGCCAGTTCGGGCAACCACTCGGCGAGGAAGCGGCCGTTGGGGTCGAAGCGCCGCGACTGGGTGGTGGGGTTGAAGATGCGGAAATAGGGAGCGGCATCGGTGCCGGTGGAGGCGGCCCACTGCCAGCCGCCGTTGTTGGCGCAGAATTCGCCGTCCACCAGGTGGCGCAGGAAGAAGGCCTCGCCGCGGCGCCAGTCGATCAGCAGGTGCTTGGCGAGAAACATGGCGGTGATCATGCGCAGCCGGTTATGCATCCAGCCGGTGGCCACCAGCTGGCGCATGGCGGCATCGACGATCGGGTAGCCGGTGCGGCCCTCGCACCAGGCGGCAAAGCCGGCCTCGTCGTCGCGCCAGGCGAGCCGCTCGGTGTGGACCTGAAAGGCGCGGTGGCGACACACCCGAGGGAAGCCGAAGGCGATGTGCTGGTAGAACTCGCGCCATACCAGCTCGTTGACCCAGGCGGCGAGGCCGGGGTCGCCCTCGGTCAGGCGGCCGTTGTTCTCGGTCAGCACCGCCTGCAGGCACTGGCGATGGGAGAGCATGCCCAGCGCCAGGTAGGGAGAGAGCTCACTGGTGCCGCGGATCGCCGGCATATCGCGCTGCTCGGCGTAGTGGCGGGCGCGAAAGCGCAGGAAGCGCTCGAGCCGGTCGGCGGCCGGGCCCTCGCCGGCGGGCCACTGGCGGCCGTCGATGGGGGTGTCCTCCAGCGCGGGCAGCGCGGGCAGCGCGGGCAGTGCATCGGCGGCTATGGGCAGGTGCGCCTGGGGGGCGGGGGTGTCGTGCAGCGCCAGCCGTTCGCCACTCAGCCGGCGATGCCAGGCGCGGCTGAAGGGGGTGAAGACACCGTAGACGTCGCCCTTGCCGGTCAGCAGCTCGCCGGGGGCGAAGGCCACGCGGTCGTGGTGGCCCCAGGCGCCGAGCCCCGCCCCCTGAAAGGCCTCGACCACGGCGCGGTCGCGGGTGACCTCATCCAGGGGGTACTCGTGGTTGAAATGCAGCCCCGCGGCGCCGAGCTCCCGGGCGATGGCCAGCAGCGCCGCCGGGGCCTGGGCGAAGTCGTTGAGGTCGCGGTGCAGCAGCGGGATATTGAGCCCGGCCAGGGCCTCGCCCAGCGCCGCCACCCCGCGGTGCCAGAAGTCCAGCTTGTTGGCGCCGTGGCCGTGGCGCCGCCAGTGGGGCAGGCAGCGCAGGAAGACCGCCACCACCGGCCCCTGTCTCGCGGCGGCGGCCAGGGCGGCGTTGTCGGCGAGGCGCAGGTCGCTGCGAAACCACATCAGAACGGGAGGCATAGCGGCTCCTCGGGCGCGGCGGTGATGGGGTGGCGTGGAGCGGTGTCACGCCTCTCGCAGTAGCGGGCCAAGCTGGGCGATGGCCTGGGGCAGGTCATCGCCGAGCAGCGCCACCTGGCTGGCCTTCAGGTCGCTGTGGCGGATCCGTGCCACCGGCCCGCACAGCGCCAGCGGTACCTCCAACTGCTCCGCCAGGCGCGGCAGCTGGCGGCGGATCAGGTCGGCGCGTTCGGCGCGTCCGCTGGCCAGCAGCAGGGCCGAGGCCCGCAGTCGCTCCGCCGCCAGCGGCAGTTCGCCGAGGGGCAGGGGGGCATCGAACAGCTGGATATGGTAGCCGGCGTCGCTGGCGGCCAGGGCCGCCAGCAGCAGCCACAGCGGTCCCGGGTCGTCGGGCAGCGGGGTAAGCAGCAGCCGTGGCCCCTGGCTCGCCAGGTTGGCGTGATAGAGCCGGGTGCCGATGCGGGTGCGCAGGAAGGCTTCCAGGCATCGGCGCTGCAGGGTGGCGCCGAGCTGGTCGTCCCACTGCTCCTCCAGCTCGCGCACGGCCGGCTGCCACAGCTCGACCAGGCAGGTGGTCACCGGGTAGAGGGCCAGGCCCTGGTTGAACAGGGCCTCCAGGCGGGCCAGGTCCAGGGCTTCCACCGCCGTGATCAGCTGGCGGCGCTGGCTCGACCAGTCGCCGGATGCCGGCTCGGGGGCGGGGGCGACCTCCGGCTGGTCGAGCAGGTCCTTGACCTGGCTGACCGGCACGCCGCGGTTGAGCCACTGCAGGATGCGCTCGACCCGCTCGATGTCCTCCCGGGCGTAAAGGCGATGGCCCTTGGGGGTGCGCTGCGGGCAGATCAGCCCGTAGCGGCGCTCCCAGGCGCGCAGGGTGACCGAGTTGACACCGGTGAGTCGGGACACCTCGCGTATCGGGTACAGCGGCGTGTCGGCCGGGTGGGTCGCCTTGTCGGTCATGCTGCATTTGCCTCCTGGTTGGGCGGGACCGAACGCCTCCGCCTGTCGTCGCCTGGGTGCGGGCGGTATCGCCCTTGGATATCGCGATATTGTACACCACTCAGGCGCTGTACAAGTGCCGCCTGGGCGTGGTCGCCGGCCGAGTATTCACCGGCTGGCGGCGTCAGTTGCCGTTGATCAGCGCCTGGCCGAGGTGGTAGCCCGAGAGCCAGGCATCCTCGACGCGGGGGCCGCGCCAGCCGTCGCCGCACAGCGCCAGGCCGCCGGCCCCGCGCCGGTAGTCGCGGTTGATCGCCTCGCCGCTGGCGAAGACGTCGGGTTGGGCATAGCGCCAGCGGTGGGCCCCCGTTTCGCTGGGGGCGGGGAGCTCCACCCCGTCGGGCAGGGCCGTGCGCAGGGCGTCGAGCAGCGCGGCCACCACCCAGGCGGCGTCGGCCTCCAGGTGCTCCTGGCTCCAGGGCAGCCTGGCCAGCAGGGTCAGGCTCTCACCCTGTTCCGCGCGCCCGGGCTTGCTGTCGTTGCGGGCCACGAAGCGCAGCGGGCCCTCGGCCGGCATGGCCGCCTGCCAGTCCTGGGGCACGCCGGGCAGGCGCGGCAGCGGTGCCGCGAGGCGCGCCCAGGCCGCCCAGCAGGGGCGCTGGATCACCCGGCGGCAGGCCTCGCCGAGCGACGCCTCGTGGGCCGCCACCAGAGACTCGGCCTGGGGCGTCGGGGCGCTCACCACTACCTGGTCGTAGGGGCCGTGGCGATGGCCGCCGTGGTCGTGCAGCCACCAGCCGGCGCTGTCCCGGGCCAGCTGGACGATGCGCGTATCGACCTGCAGCGTTAGCCCCTCGGCCAGATGGCGAGTGAGGGCGCTCATGCGCGGGGTGCCGATATAGCGGGTGCGGCCGTCATGGTGGCGGTGCCACTGCCCGGCCTCGACCCGCCAGACTCGCTGGGGCCAGGGCGCTATCTGCCCGTCACGCCGCCAGCGCTCGACTTCGCGCTGGAAGCGTTCGTCTCTTACGCTGAAGAACTGAGCGCCGATGTCCAGGCTGGCCTCCGCCAGGCGCCGGGTTGCCAGACGTCCGCCAGGGCCGCGGGACTTTTCGAACAGCGTCACTGGCCAGCCGGCCGAGTGGAGGGCCCGGGCACAGGCCAGGCCGGCGATGCCGGCGCCGATGATGGCGGTGGAACAGGGGGCCGTCTGGGTCATGGGGCCTCACGCAGAGAAGCGGCTTTTCCGCTAGACTAGCAGAAGCGTACAACGGTTGTATAACCAGCATTTTCACGATCAACGATGCCAGGGAGGAGTTCGGGATGCGAGTGCTGATTACCGGAGGCAGTGGGTTCGTCGGGCAGCGGCTGTGTCAGCGCCTCAATGAGGCGGGGCACCGGCTGCTGGTGGTGTCCCGCGACCCGGAAGCCGTGCGCAGTCGGCTTCCCAAGGGGGCCGATCTGCGCCGCTCGGTGCTGGATTTCGTCGACTCGCCCCCCGATGCGATCGTCAACCTGGCCGGCGAGTCCATCGCCGGCCGGCGCTGGAGCGACAATCAGAAGAAGCGGCTGATCGACTCGCGGGTCAATATCACCCGCGACCTGGTGATCCTCTGCGAACAGCTCAAGCAGACCGGCGGCCGGGCGCCGCAGGTGATGGTCTCGGGCTCGGCGATGGGCTACTACGGCGACCAGGGCGACACCGAGGTCACCGAGGAGACCCCGCCCCATGACGAGTTCGCCCATCGGCTGTGCAAGCGCTGGGAGGACACCGCCCGGGAGGCGACGGAATTCGGCACCCGGGTGGTGCTGCTGCGTCTCGGCCTGGTGCTGGATGCCGGCGGCGGCAGCCTGCAGAAGATGCTGCCGCCGTTCAAGCTGGGGCTCGGCGGGCGCTTCGGTGACGGCAGGCAGTTCATGCCCTGGATCCACCGTGAGGATCTGGTGCGGGCGATCTGCTTTCTGCTCGAGCATGATGAGCTGGAGGGGCCGGTCAACGGCAGCGCGCCGCATCCGGTGCGCAACGCCGAGTTCGCGCGCACCCTGGCGAAGCAGCTCAAGCGGCCGGCGGTGCTGCCGGTACCGGCCATCGTCCTGGAAACCGCCTTCGGCGAGATGGCGCGGCTGCTGCTGACCGGCGCCGACATGCGCCCCAAGCGCCTCCAGGGGGCGGGCTTTCAGTTCAAGTTCGAGACGCTCGAGGCGGCGCTGGCCGATATCCTGGGTTGAACCACCTTGCCAATGTGGCGGGACGCCGGAGGCAGGCCGAAGAGGAGGTCATTTGCCATGGAAGGCAAATGTAGCGCCCAGGGAGGGGTTCACAGCGCCTCCTAGTAGGCCTGTCGCCGGACCAGTCCCGGATCACCTTGCCTCTTCTCCCACCGTCACGATCACCCGCACCGCATCCAGGCGCAAACGGGTGCCGTCGATGGCGGCGTCGAGCTCGGCCCGCTCGTGGCGCAGGGCCTCGAGCTCCTCCTCGCGCACGGCGGGGTTGAGCCGTGCCAGCGCCGTGAGGCGGGCCAGCTCACCGTCCAGCGACTCGCGCATGCGCACCTGGGCGGCCTCGACGATGCTCGGCAGCTCGCGGTCGGCCTCCAGCTCGCCCTGGGTGAGCAGCTCGCGCAGCCGGTCATGGCGGCTGCGGATCAGATCCCGGGCCATGGCCTTCTTGACCTTCTGCAGGTTCTTCGAAAGCCCCGTGAAGGAGATCTTGTCGGTGAGCACGGCGCCGGATTCGTCGAGCAGCACCCGCACCGCGGTGGGCGGCAGGAAGCGGTTGACGTGCAGCCGCCGGGGCGCCGGGCAGTGGGTGCGAAACACCAGCTCGGTCATGATCCGGCCGGCAGGAATCGCCGGGTGCTTGAGCAGCGCCAGGGCGGTGTTGCCCATGGTGCCGTCGAGGATACGGCCCATCATCTCGCGCAGCAGCGGGTGCTCCCAGGAGAGACGCTGGACGTCGTCGCGGGCCAGCGCGCGCGACCGTGACAGAGTGGCGGTGAAGCCGTCCTCGCCCTTCACCAGGCCGGGCAGGCCGTCGAGCATCTGCGGGCTCGGCTGCAGGTGCAGCAGGCCGCCGCCGAGCTCCTGGCCGTCGACGCCGAAGATATCCAGCGCTTGGTCCAGGTAGCGCGGCAGCGCCCGGTCCTCGTCCAGCTCGCGGATGGCGTCGGCCACCGCCTCGGCCCGCCCGGGGCGGCAGGCATTGAGCTCCAGCAGCCGGTTGCGGCCGGCGTCGCGCTCGGCCAGCCGGCTGTCGAACAGGGCGCGTGTCTCGGCGATCAGCTCGTCGAGGCTCTCGTCGTCGAGCAGTGCCTCGGCCAGGGCGTCGCCGAAGGCGTCGAACAGGGCGTTGCCCTCGCCGTGAGGGGCGCTGAAGGCCTCCATGCCCTCGCGGTACCAGCGCAGCAGCCGCTCGCCGGGGCTGCCTTCCAGCACCGGCACATGAATCTCGATGGCATGGCGCTGGCCGATCCGGTCGAGCCGCCCGATGCGCTGCTCCAGCTGGTCGGGATGCTGGGGCAGGTCGAACATCACCAGGTGGCGGCAGAACTGGAAGTTGCGCCCCTCGGAGCCGATCTCCGAGCAGATCAGCGCCCGGCAGCCATCCTCGTCATCGGCGAAGGCCGCCGCGGCGCGGTCGCGCTCCACCAGCGAGAGGCCTTCGTGGAACACCGGCGCATGGAAGCCGCCGAGCACCCGCAGCGCCTCGGCCAGGCCCTGGGCGGTGTCGCGGCCGTGGGCGATCACCAGCACCTTGTCGTTGGCGAAGCCCTGCTCGCCGTCGTCCGCGAGTCGCTCGAGCAGCCAGCTGACCCGGGGGTCGAACTGCCACCAGGGCTCTTCGTTCAAGGGGTCGTCGGTCAGCGCCTGGTACATGGCGTCGGGATAGATCAGCACGTCCGGGTGGTCGAGGCCGGTCTCGATCAGCAGCTCGTCGAGGTAGTCCTCGTCGCGCTCGAGCTTGCGCAGCACCCGACGGTAGGGCGAGGGCAGCGCCAGCGGGGCCAGGTGCAGGCGACGCTCCGGAAAGCCGCCCACATGGCGGCGGCTGTTGCGAAACATCACCCGGCCGGTGCCGTGGCGGTCGAGCAGCGCCTCGCGCAGCTGGCTGCGGGCGGCGGCGTGCTGGGAGTCACCGGCCTCGGGGTTGGCCAGGGTGTCGAGCAGCGCCAGGCTGTCGGGTTCGTCGATCACCGCGGCGACCCGCTCTCGGTCGGCGTCATCGCCGCCGGTCGACGAGCCGGGCAGTCGCTCCAGGGCATCGATCGCCTCGGCCACCTGCACATAGCCCTGCTCCTCCTCGCGGAAGCGCTCGAGGCTGTGGTAGCGGTCCGGGTCGAGCAGGCGCAGCCGCGCGAAATGGCTCGTGAGGCCCATCTGCTCCGGGGTGGCGGTGAGCAGCAGTACGCCGTCGATCTCGGCGGCCAGGCGCCCCACGCAGGCGTAGCCGGGTCCCGCCTGCTCCTCGCTCCAGTCCAGGTGGTGGGCCTCGTCGACGATCAGCAGGTCCCAGGCGCAGGCCAGCGCCTGGGCCTGGCGGTGGGGATTGGCGAACAGCCAGTCCTGGCTGGCCAGAATGAGCTGGCCGGCCTCGAAGGGGTTGGCCGCGCCGTGGGCCTGGCTCTGCTGTTCGTCGAGCAGGGTCACCTCCAGGGCGAAGCGGCGCAGCAGCTCCACCAGCCACTGGTGGCAGAGGCTCGCCGGCACCAGGATCAGCGCCCGCTCGGCGCGACCGGTGAGCAGCAGGCGGTGCAGGATCAGTCCCGCCTCGATGGTCTTGCCCAGGCCCACCTCGTCGGCCAGCAGCACCCGGGGAGCGTGGCGTCGCGACACCTCGTCGGCGATATAGAGCTGATGGGGGATCAGGTCGATACGCGGCCCGGCCAGGCCCAGCGCCGGGTTCTGCTCGATGCGGTGGAAATGGTGCAGGGTGCGAAAGCGCAGGTCGAACCAGTCGTTGCGGTCCACCTGACCGGTGAGCAGTCGGTCGCGGGCCTGGTCGAACTGCATGGTGTCGGCCAGCTTGGCCTCGGGCAGCTCGGTGAGCTCGCCCTGGTCGTCCTCGCCGATATAGACGATCAGGCCGCCCACCTCCTTGCTGTCGTCGACCCGCATCTGCCAGCCGTCGGCGGACTGGATGCGGTCACCGCTGCCGAAGGCGACACGTGTCAACGGGGCCTGACGGCTGCTGTAGGTGCGGGTTTCCTGGCTGGCGCCGAACAGCACGGTGACGCTGCGCGCATCGCAGCTCAGGATGGTGCCCAGACCCAGCTCGGCCTCGCCGTCGCTGATCCAGCGCTGGCCGGGTGAAAAGTCGCTCATGGTGCCTCGGAGGATGCTGAAAACGGTGCGCACACCGCCGACGATTGAGCCGCCGGCGGCAACGGGGCGAGGGATTCTAACGCAAAGCCCGTCCCGGCTTAAGGGTGGCGATGACGCTCAGAGCATGTTAAGGCGGCAAGGCTCAGTGGCGGCGCAGCCAGCCGTCGAGCTGGGCGCGGGAGAGCTCGCCCACGTGGCGTTCCACGGCGCGCCCCTCGGCGTCGAACAGCACTGTGGTAGGCAGGCCGGGCGACTCCATGATCATCATCAGCTCCTGATAGGGATCGAGCAGCGGGTAGCGAAATGCCAGCTCCTGTTCGTCGAGGTAGCGCACCACCTGCAGCAGGTCCTCGCCCTGGTTGACCACCACCACGCTGACGCCGTCGCGGGCGTCGGCCTCGGCCAGCAGCGGCATCTCGCGCACGCAGGGCGGACACCAGGTGGCCCACAGGTTGACCACTACCAGTTCGCCGCGCAGCTCCTGGAGGTGAACCGTCTCACCCTCGAGGTTCTCCAGAGCGATATCGGGCAGCTCGCGCAGCACCATGTCGCCGCCCAGTGGGGCCAGGGTCACCAGCACCAGCCACAGCGCCGAGGCGCCCACCGTCAGCGCCATTGCGCCGATCAGCCGCAGCAGGTGGTCGCGCAGCGTCCAGCCGGTCCAGATCAGGGCGGCGAGCAGCCCCCACAGGCCGTGGTAGCCCGGCAGCCACAGCTTGAGCACGTCCAGCGGGGCGGCGGCGTAGGCGTCGAGATTCATGGCCACGTGACCCAGTCGGGCGCCGACCAGCCAGGCCAGGATCAGGCCGTTGAACCAGCGCGCCCGGGCGCCACTGGAAAGCCCCAGCAGTAGCCAGGCGGCGGCGAGCAGCAGCAGCGCGCTGGCCAGGGCGTAGAGGCGAGGAATGGAAATCAGCACGGGGCCCAGGGCGAAGGCATCCATGGGGTTAGCTCCGGGGTGCGGGGTCGGCGCCGGCGGCGGGACCGGGTAGAATCACACGCTTACGACAGCGTTTCGGCAAAGGCATGCCTACTGTTCATCGACAGGGCCGGCTTTTCAAGCGCAGGTTTGCCACCCGGCGGGAGCCCTTCATGGTCAACAAGCCTCACGATACCCTTCGCGCCCTGGCCATCGCCAGCCAGGCGCTGGGCTTCATCCTCATCATCACCCTGGAAACCCTGATGGGCAATGCCGCCCGCCCCTGGCAGGGGCTGACCCTGGCGCTCATGGTGGCCTGCGCCCTGGTGCTGGCGCTGATGCGGTTGTATCGCCGCAACAAGGCGCGCAAGGCGCTGGACCGTCGCCTGGCGGACGCCGATGATGACGACGACGCGCCTTGACGTTTACCAAGGTCGGGGTGGGATGAGTCGACAGCCGTGGGCCGAGCCCCGGGGCAGGGTGTCGATGAAACAGGGGGGGGGGCGCATGACGCACAGCGACCCGCAAGACGCGCAGCAGGAGGTTCGCCGCGAGGCGCGGCGGCGATGGCGGCTGGCGGCGGGGCTGCTGTTGGGGCCGCTGCTGGCGCTGCTGGTGATGCTCACGGCGCCGCCGGCCCAGATGCCCCCGGCGGCCTGGCAGGTAGTGGCGCTGACGGCCTGGATGGCGGTCTGGTGGGTCGCCGAGCCGGTGCCCATTGCGGTGACCGCGCTGCTGCCGGTGGCGGTGCTGCCGCTGATGGGCATGGCGCCCATCGCCGAGGTGGCGGCGCCCTATGCCAATCCGCTGATCTTCCTGTTCCTCGGTGGCTTTCTGCTGGCCGAGGCCATCCAGCGCTGGAACCTGCACCGGCGCATCGCCATGCTGGTGCTGCGGGTCTCGGGGCATCGCCCGCATCAGCTGGTGGGCGGCTTCATGATCGCCACCGCCGGGCTCAGCATGTGGGTCAGCAATACCGCCACGGCGGCACTGATGGTGCCCATCGGCCTGTCGGTGCTGGGCCTGCTGGAGCGCCAGGGCGGGGTCGGCGCCAGCCGGCACATGGCACTGACGCTGCTGCTGGGCATCGCCCTGGCGGCCAATATCGGCGGCATGGGCACGCTGATCGGCACCCCGCCCAACGCGCTGCTGGCCGGTTTCATGGCCGACAACTACGGCATCGAGATCGGCTTCGCCCAGTGGATGCTGCTGGCGGTGCCGCCGGCACTGGTGCTGCTGGCGCTGGCCTGGTGGCTGCTCACCCGCTTGGTCTACCCGCTGCCCCGGGATGTCGTGCCGGGAATCGAGGGGCTGCTGCGCGAGCAGGCCGATGACCTGGGGCGCATGACCGGCCCCGAGCGCCGGGTAGCGATGATCTTCGCCCTGGTGGCGGTGGCCTGGGTGACTCGCCCGCTGCTGCAGGGGCTGCTGCCCGGGCTGGAGCTCACCGATGCCGGAGTCGCGGTAATCGGCGCCCTGCTGCTGTTCGTGACGCCCGCCCGCTGGCAGTCCCGCCAGTTCCTGCTCGACTGGGACAGCGCGCGCCACCTGCCCTGGGGCGTGCTGATCCTGGTGGGGGGTGGCCTGAGCCTGGGCAGCGCCATCGAGAGCAGCGGCCTGGCGGCCGCCGTGGCCGAGGGGCTGTCGGCCTTCGGCGACTGGCCGCAGTGGACCCTGGTGACGCTGGTGGTGCTGGTGGTGATGCTGATGAGCCACGTGACCAGCAACACCGCGACGGCGGCGGCTATCCTGCCGCTGACCGCCTCGCTGACCGTGAGCCTGGGGGCGAGCCCGCTGCTGCTGTCGGTGCCGGTGGCCATGGCCGCGAGCTGTGCCTTCATGCTGCCGGTGGCCACGCCCCCCAACGCCGTGGTGTTCGGCAGCGGCAAGCTGAGGGTGATCGACATGGTGCGGGCCGGCGCCCTGGTCAGCCTGGCCGGGGTGGTGGTGATCACCCTGGTGGTGTTTGCCCTGGCAATGCCGGTGCTGGGCTTCGGCTGGGCGCGCTGAGCCTGCCCGCCGGGGTTGCCCTCTGGGAGGCAGCGGCTAGTCTGAAAGCAGGGAACGGCGCCCAGCGCGCCTGCGTCTCAACGCATCGCCAGAGGACAAGATCGCACATGAATCACGCCATACTCGTACCCATTGATGGCTCTACGCATGCCGAGAAGGCCCTGGCCGTGGCGGCGCAAATGGCCATGGCTTCCTCGGCCGCCATTCATCTGCTGCATGTCACCGAGTATCCCGACGACATCGGCATCTTGATGGGGGCTAGCAAGGGCCCTTTGACTGAAGAGCGGCGCGAGAAACTCGCGGCCGAGAATCGTGAGAAGTCGCGCCGCGTCCTCGATCAGGCGCGCCAGGCGGTGGATCTGTCGGGGCTGGAGGTCAAGGAGCTGATACGCGAGGGCCGCCCGGCCCGGGCCATTCTGCAGGAGGCCAAGGAAGTGGGGGCCGATGTCATCGTCATGGGCAGTCGTGGCATGAGCGACCTCAAGGGAATGGTGGTGGGCAGTGTGTCCCATCGGGTGTCGCACGGGGCCGACTGCACGGTGATTACCGTGACCTGAGGCGGGTCACTCGCCGGCCAGCACCAGGGTGTTGCGCCCCGCCCGCTTGGCCCGGTAGAGGGCGTCATCGGCGCGGCCGAGTATGCCGTCCATGTCATCCCCCGGTTGGTACTGGGTAATGCCGAGGCTGACGGTGATGGCCAGGCCCTGGAAGCGGGAATCGGCAATCTGCTGGCGCAGCCGCTCGGCGTAGGTGGCGGCCCCCGAGAGGGGGGTGTCTGGCAGCAGGATGGTGAACTCCTCCCCGCCCCAGCGGGCCAGCAGGTCGGTGCTGCGCAGGCTGGCGCTGACCTTGTTGGCCAGACGCTTGAGGATGGCATCGCCAACGTCATGTCCGTGGCGGTCGTTCACCGACTTGAAGTGGTCGATGTCGAACAGCAGCAGCGAGAAGGTGTCGCCGCCGCGCTCCGCCTGGCGAATGGCCTGGTGGAGCGCGCTGTCGAAGGCGCGACGGTTGTGTGCCCCGGTGAGGTGGTCGCGGGTGGCCTGACGCTCCAGTTCGTTCTCCATCTCCTTGCGTTCGCTGATGTTGTGGAACACAGCGATGAAGTTGCGAATCTTGCCCTGCTCGTCGTGGACCGCGGTGATCGACTGCCAGAGCGGATAGATATCCCCGTACTTGTTGCGGTTCCATATCTCGCCCTGCCAGTGGCCGGTGGTCAGCACCGATTCCCAAAGTCGCGCGTAGAAGTCTTTGTCATGATACCCGGACTTGAACAGCCGCGGGGTCTCGCCGATGACTTCCTCGGCGCGATAGCCGGTGATGTCGGTGAAGGCCTGGTTGACCTTCTCGATGCGCATGTCGGCATCGGTGATCAGCGTGGCCTGGCCGGTTTCGAAGACACTGGCCAGCAGCTTCAGCTCGTTTTCCTGGCGCTTGCGCTCGGTGATGTCCTCCTTCACCGCCACGAAATTGACGATCTCGCCGTCATCGTTGCGGACCGGCGTGATCACCTCGGCCTCCCAGTACAGCTCGCCGTTCTTCTTGCGGTTGAGTAGTTCCCCCTTCCACACCTCGCCGCGTCGCAGCGACTGCCAGAGATCGTGGTAGACGGATGCCGGGGTCATGCCCGACTGGATCATGGCCGGGGTCTTGCCGATCAGCTCCTCGCGGCGATAGCCGGTGACATCGAGGAAGCGCCGGTTGACGTACTCGATACGACCGCTGGTGTCGGTGATCGCCGTGGCCGCGGGACTCTGCTCCACGGCGATATAGAGCTGATAGAACTTGGCGCGCAGGGTGTCGATATCGGCGCTTTGCCAGGCTGCGCCAAAGGCCGTGGCGTGGCCGAGCGCGCTTCCTGGGGTGGTGTTGCCGAGCTCGTCGGACGTCACGAGCACTCTCCTTGTTGCAGGGCAAGCTTCTTGCTGGACACGACTGAATGATCTGCTTATGCAGGGTCGGGAACTGACCGTGATCATGCAGCATAGCGCCTTTTCCGGTCGCAGGCATCTGGCGCGGCGGCCGGCCAGGCTAAAGGCGTAGGTGTCGCTGCAGGTCAACCCCCCTCCACCTCGATCCCATGCCGGGCAAGCCAGCTCTTGCGCTGCTCGTAGTCCGGCATGGCGCGCTCCAGGCGGCGCCAGAAGGCGGGGGTGTGATGGGGCTCGCGCAGGTGAACCAGTTCGTGGACGAGCACGTACTCGGCGATATGGCGGGGTAGCAGGATGGTCTTCCAGTGGAAGTAGACCCGGTTGCCCTTGCCGCAGGAGCCCCAGCGATAGCCGAGGTCCTGCACCGTCACTCCGGCTGGCTCCACCCCCATACGCCGGGCGTGCTCCTTCACCTTGGCGGTGAGCCAGTCCGTGGCGCGGGCGCTGTACCAGCGAACGAAGTGATTGCGGGCGTCGGGTAGCGCGTCCTCGCGGAGCTGGAAGCGGCCGGCGGCGAGCTTGAGCGGGGCCTCCTGGGTATCGCGGGGCACGCACTTCAGCCGGTAGCTGCGCCCCAGGTAGAGGAAGCCCTCCCCGTTGACGTACTCCTTGCGCGGCAGCCGCCGGCGGCGCTCGGCCTTCTGCGCCAGCTTCTGGTAGATCCATAACCGCTTCTCGATCACGAAGTCGCGCAGCTGCTGAATCAGCGTCTTGAGCGCTTCCACCTGCTCGGCCCACTGGCCATCGAGCTGCTGGAGCAGCTCCTCCAGACGCTCGCTGAGGCGGCCGTACTTCACCGGGTCCTCGTCCAGGTGCTTGCGCACGTGGGAGCGCACGGCGTGCTCCATCTCGGAGGCCTTGGCGCGGTCGCCGACCTGGCGGCCGAGGTGCGTGTCGAACTCGGCGTCGGTGAGCTGCACCGGCGGGATGCGCGGGTCGATGCCCAGCGAGATCACGTAGTCGTCGATCAGCTTGCGCACCTTGTTGCCGATGTCGCGGCCGAGCTCCGGGGTGTCCTTGTAGCGATTGCGCGCCAGGGCGTGGATATAGGCGAGCCGCTTGGCGTCGTTGACGAACTCCAGCCCCTCGGGGCGGGGCAGCACGTCATCCAGGCCGCGGTTGAACTCCTTGAGCTTGACCACGAACTCGGCGCGCACCCGCTCGTCGGCCAGGGCCTGTACCGCCTCCTCGGTGTCGTCCAGGTCGTCCACGCCCTGGCTGCGTAGCACGTCGATGACCCGCAGGTGGCGGTCGCGCAGCAGCGGGATCTCGTCCTTGAGGCTCTGCAGGGCGCCCTCGATATCCTCCTCGCTGTAGGCGGTCGGCCTCGCCGTCCTCGCGGCGGGTCTTGCCACTCTTCAGCCGCTCCACAGCTCGGGTCACGCCACGGAACTGCTGGTAGCGACACACCAGCTTGATCGTCTGGCCGCCGACGTTCATGAACAGGGTGTAGTGACGCACGATGTCGAGCAGGTTGGCTTTAGTCAGCATGCCGGCCACTAGCCGCTGCTGGGCGGAGAGATCGGCAACGCCCAGGTCGATGGCCACTTCGGCCTCGCGCAGCGGGGCGACGGTCTTCCAGCTCAGGTAGTGGGCGAAGCGGGCGCCGATGGTGCCCACCCGGGCCTCATCGAAGTTGCTGGCCACCAGGAACTGGCTGGTGGCAAACAGCGCCGGGGCGCCTTCATGTTCGCCCACCTCGCCCTCCAGGAAGCGCTGGTCGTGGTAGCGCCGCAGCTGGTCCACCGCCTGGCTGAGGCCCTCCGGCACGCTGCGGCTCTTGCACTCCACCACCACCAGCGGGATGCCGTTGACGAAGAGCACCAGGTCCGGGATCACGTGGCCCTTGGCCGAGTCATGGCCGGGCGGGCACTTCACCTTGAACTGGTTGACCACGGTGAAGACGTTGTTGGCGGGCTCCTCCCAGTCGATGTAGCGCAGGGTCTGGCCGCGGCCGCCGTCCCAGCCCTCCAGCCCCTCCACGGTGAGGCCGTTGACCAGCAGATCGGTGGCCTGCTGGTTGGCCTCCAGCACCCTGCTGGCCGGCAGGCGGGTGATGGCCGCCACGGCCTGGTCCAGGCGCGCCTCGTCGAGCCAGGGCTCGCCGGCGCGCAGGTTGATCTTGCGCAGCCGCTGGCGCAGCACGGGCTCCATCACCACAGGGGCGAAGCTCTCGCGGTGGGTGGCGTCGGGATCGTCCAGTGAACCGGCCAGGAACTCCCAGCCCTGACCCACCAGCTGGTCGATGAAGGGCTTCTCGACGTCCTTGTACTCGGGACCTGCCATGGCGTGGCTCCCTGTGTGAATTCACTTCCCTGAGCATACCAGTCCATGGGCCGGTAGCTCGTTTCGGATATTGCGACTTTTGTTTGTTTCGAATAGCCTGGAAGGTAACGATGCAACACGACGGTAGCCAACCAGCAATAGCCGGGGCTGCCAGGAGGTCATGCCATGAACACTACCGCCCGGGAGTCCGTGCCCCACGATGCCGAGCTCACCCGCCTGGCCAGGGCCAGTGCCACCGAGCTGAGCCAGCTGCTCCGCGAGCGGCCGGAGAGCGACCGTGCGCACATCAAGCTGGATGGGGCTGACCTGGTGCTGCCCCGCCAGGCGCTGGTGCTGCTGCGTGATCTGCTGACCGAGATGGCCCAGGGCAATGCCGTGACCATTCTCCCGACCCATGCCGAGGTGACGACCCAGGAAGCCGCCAACATGCTCAATGTCTCGCGGCCGCATCTGGTCAAGTTGCTCGAGGAGGGCGCGATTCCCTTCACCCGAGTCGGCACGCACCGCCGGATTCGCCTGCAGGACCTGTTGGCCTACAAGCGCCAGCAGGAAGAGGACTCCGAGGCCGCCCTCCAGGAGCTGGCCGACCAGGCTCAGGACCTGAATATGGGCTACTGATGCGCTTCGTGGTCGTCTACGACGCCTGTGTGCTCTACCCCGCGCCATTGCGGGACCTGCTGATGCGCCTGGCTACCACGGGGCTGTTCGCCGCACGCTGGACCGAGCAGATCCACGACGAGTGGACGCGCAACCTGCTCAAGAAACGTCCCGAGCTGGCGGAGGCGCTACCGCGAACCGTCGAGCTCATGAATCAAGCGGTGCCGGATGCCCTGGTCACCGGGCACGAACCGCTGATCCAGGCGCTTGAGCTGCCCGACCCTGACGACCGTCATGTGCTGGCCGCGGCCATTCGCGCCGGTGCTCAGCTGATCGTCACCTTCAACTTGAAGGACTTCCCTGCCGACACCCTGGCCGGCTTCGGTATCGAGGCCGTCCATCCCGACACCTTCCTGGAGCAGCAGTTCGAGCTGAACGAGGGGCTGGTACTCAGGACCGTCCATCGACACCGCGCCAGCCTGCGCAAGCCGCCGAGAAGCGCCGAGGAGTATCTCGATACCCTGGCGGCCTGTGGCCTGATCGTCACGGCGGATAGGCTGCGGGAGTTCATCGATGTGCTGTAACGGCTAGCAGACCGGGGTCACTTGGCCATCGCCTTCAGCCGCGGGCGGAAAGCGCTAACAAAATTGTTGAGCTGCTGCGCCAGCCAGGCGCGGCACTCGTCTGTGCCGGTAGGGGGGTGAACCTATTTTTTGGCGGCGAGCACTGTGGGAGCCGTGACTTCACCGGTCAGCCGCTCCAGCGCCAGCGCGATCAGGCGATCCGAGAAGAGCCGCAGCTTGCGCTGGCCGGCCACATCATCGGGCCAATGTCGTAGGCCCTCCTTGATGGCCTCGACGCTGGGCTCGATCTGCTCCTGACTGATGAGCCAGTCCAGCGTTGCCAGCGCCTCCATGCCGAGCGGCGACTGGAAGCCATCTATCAGCGCGTCAACCTCTTCCAGGGCCTGGGCATAGGGCATGGCCTCGGCGCTGCGCAGGTAGGCGTTGACGCGCTCTCGTCGCGACTCATCGAACCACACCACCTCGTCGGGGGTAGCGTCGTTGATGCGCTTCTCGCTATGCAGATAGCTGCCGTCCAGGCCATTGAGCAGATGCCGCAGCCGGTCGGAGTAGGGCCCATAGCGGTGAGGACGGAACTCGAGTTTGAGGGGATTAGCGAGGCCATGGGCCACGACCCGCCTCTCGATCAGCCAGGCGAGCTTCTGAACTTCAAGCAGTGAGCACTCGATTCCCAGCACCCAGTAGCGGCGCACCAGCTCGGCGATCAGCGCCCGCGCAGGTGTCAGCTTCTCGACGCCCGAGCGCTTGGCAACATTCTGGTACTCGTGGGTGGGTTCAAAGACCAGTACCCGTACGTCGTCCAGTTCGCCAAGCGCGTCTTCGATGCGTGGTCGGACTTTGTCCCAGGCCAGGCCGCCGTTGCCGCAACCCAGCGGCGGCAGGGCGATGGAGCGAATGCCCTGCTCCCGTATCACTCGCTTGAGGTCCTCCAGGCCGGATTCGATCCATTCCATGCGCGTCTTGGCGCGCCAGTGCTGCTTGGTAGGGAAGTTGATGATCCAGCGCGGCCCCAGCAGGGCATCTCGCTCGGTGACGAACATACGACCGGTTACCACCTCCTGGCGCTTGCAGGCCGCCTCGTAGGATGCGAAGCTCTCGGGGAAGGCCTCCTTGAACATCAAGGCGATCCCCTTGCCCATCACGCCGACGGTGTTGACGGTGTTGATCAGTGCCTCAACATCGGCCTCAAGGAGGTTGCCACGGGTGTACTCAATCATCGAAAGAACCAGTTGGGTCGTGTAACCACCTTCAGTGGAAGATGGTGTGCCGCCACCTGTGCTTCGACGGCGACTCGCACCTCGTCAGTATACGTGCCAATGCCCAGCAGTGCCGAGGCCGGTAGATGATGATGAAGCAGGGCCTCGGCCTGGTAGCGGTCCGTCTTGTCGGGGTTCTCGAGGTCACGCTTGAAGTCCTTGGCCTGCAGCAGCCTCCACGGCACGAACTCCGCCAGATCTTCCATCTGACTGCTGAACTCGGCATTGGCAAGGTAGGCATGCCGGTCGGTGAAGACGAAGGGGACGCCTAGCTGCTGCAGGTGGGGAAGCGAACTCACCAGCACGACGATGTCCTCACGGCGTTGCTGTTTGACACCGTGACCGGTGACGATGTTGTACAGCATCATCGAGGAAGGCGTGAAGTAGAAAGGAACGTAATCGCTCAGCGCTCCCCCAGGCGGAATCGGCACCGTCCGTGCCGTCCGCTTCTCTATCAGTTCCCGCTTTATAGAGCGACAATTACTCTGGCCGGTCAAAGTAGTTGACGTCGGATACCGCGCCACCATCCTGGAGTTTTTCTGGTTCAGGGATTTTACCAGTCAGCGATAAGAGACTCGCCGATGGAGCCTGGCGCGAAAGGGGGGCGCCGAAAGCCCCAGGGGAACCGCTCACCAGTCGGCTAGTTGTTTCTAACAGCGAAGTCGAAAGAGTGATGCTCTCCGTCTACCGTTACAGTTAAGTTAAGAGTGCCTGATGTGTTGTTATCACCAAGCTGTTCGGTACGTATGTACCCTCCATGACTCTGCCCCGGGTAGACGGTTTCTGTAAGAAGTAGGGCTGCCCTGGCGTTTGCAATTTCTTGGTCGTGCCTTTGGCTGATGTTGCTGATGTTTTGCTGCGTCTTGGCCTGGATACTTGACTGTGCAACTGCCGCAGCAGTGGGGTCGTAGGTGGTGCCGCTATATGTCCCAGTTCCATGCCCGACGTATCCTTGCCTGCCGTAGTATTGGCCAGACATGGTTCCAAAATGCTGCTGATGGCCAGTGGCCGACATGGACTGCCCCAATCCTGCCAGTGCGGCAGAGAGTGCCTGTGCGTCTCTGTCTCTCTCCATCTGGACAAGGACCTCTTCATGAGTGAACACCCTGATGGGTTGGCCATTGAGCAAGGCGGTAATGTTGCCCGGGCCGAAGTTTATGGGCTCGTCATGAGTGTTGGTCAAGAAGACCAGAAAGCTCAGCGATTCGTTAGACATTGCCAGAGAGGATGACGGGCTGACTGCCACCGAATACTGCTTGTCCGAGAGCATCAGCGGCTGGCCGGCCACGTAGACCGTCTGGTGGTCTGCTGCTGGCTGTGCCTGAATGCTCAGCTGGCTGGCGCAGCCTGAAAGCAGGAGGCTGATGGCTGCGCACGCAGCAAGGAAGGCCCTTCTCATACTGTTTTATCCCCTGGCTCGGTCGGAGCACCTGTTCTTAGTGATGCCCGCAGTAGAAGCTTAGTCGGCTTTGCTAGGGGCCATAAACCCGACTTTGGCCACACCCACCGGCAGCTCCCCGAGGGGCGCCCCCGCCCCGGCTGGAAATCTCAAAATTTTTTCAGGGTGGCACGGGTGCGCCTGCCAGGGGGTATACCTTCCAATTCGGCAAGTGAGAGGGAAGTCATGGAAGTCATAGCCCACCCCCTGGTCGGCGTTCTCTCCCCAGCCACCGCAGAATTTTTTCAGGGGACGCTTATATAGCCTTCCCCCGGGGGGAGGGGGTGGGAGTTGCGCACGGAGCCAGGCGAAATTATGCTGCCCCCTCCCCAGCAAGTCCCCGGGGGGTAAGGTGCGATCCTCTCTCTCCCTATGCAGCAACCACCACTTCACTGGCTGGCGCAGCCACTCCAGTCCGGCCGCTTGTCACCCGTTTGTCACCCAGAGCAGGGCGCAACGAAAAACCGCCACCCGGCATGACCCGTAAGTGGCGGTTTTTGCTATGTTCTTGGTCGGAGTAGCAGGATTCGAACCTACGACCTCTGCCTCCCGAAGGCAGCGCTCTACCAAGCTGAGCTATACTCCGTGTCTTGCTTTTCGAGCCGCCTCGAGGAGGGGGCTTCTGCCGGCTCCGGGAGCCGACGGATGGGCATTATACCCAAAAGCCGCGGCCTTGCAAGCCCATGGTGGCGGCTGGTCCGCTCAGGTGCGGCGCTCCACCGCCAGGCGGGCCAGGTCGGCCATGCTGTCGCGGTAGCGGCTCTTCGGCAGGGCGTCGAGCTGGGCCAGCGCCTTGGCGGACATCTCCTCGGCGCGGGCCCGCGTGTAGTCCAGCGCGCCGGTGTCGTGGACGATGGCCAGCACCTCGTCGAGCCGCTCCAGGCCGCCCTGGCGAATGGCCTGGCGCACCGTGTTGACCTGCTCGGGGGTGCCCACGGCCATGGCCTGGATCAGCGGCAGGGTCGGCTTGCCTTCCGCCAGGTCGTCGCCCACATTCTTGCCCATCGCCTTGGCGTCGCCCTCGTAGTCGAGCAGGTCGTCGACCAGTTGGAAGGCCAGGCCCAGGTAGCGGCCGTAGGACTGCAGGGCGGCCTCCTGCTCCGGGGTGGCCTCGGCGAGGATGGCGCCGCTGTGGGAGGCCGCCTCGAACAGCATCGCGGTCTTGCCCTGGATGGTCTCGAAGTAGGCCGCTTCGTCGGTGTCCGGGTTGCCCACATTGGTGAGCTGCTGCACCTCGCCCTCGGCGATCACGCAGGTGGCGCGCGACAGCACGTCCATGATCCTCAGCGAGCCGACTTCCACCATCATCTGGAAGGAGCGCGAATAAAGGAAGTCGCCGACCAGCACCGAGGGCGCATTGCCCCAGGCGTCGTTGGCGGTGGCCTTGCCGCGGCGCAGGTGGGACTCGTCGACGACGTCGTCGTGCAGCAGCGTCGAGGTATGCATGAACTCGATCAGGGTGGCCAGGGAGATGTGCTGGTCGCCCCGGTAGTCCAGCGAGCGAGCGGCCAGCAGCACCAGCAGCGGGCGCAGTCGCTTGCCGCCGCTGGCGATGATGTACTGGCCGATGGTTTCGACCAGCGGCACGCGTGAGGCCAGCTGCGCCATGATGGTGCGATTGACGGCGGCAAAGTCATCGGCGACCGCCGCATGCAGCGGCGAGGCGGGGGCGGTGCTGGCGGACGGAGTCGAAGTGGCTTTGGCTGGCATGGAGTCGGGTCATCGCGCGGGTGGGGCCGGGCACGGGCAGGCGTGGCCGCTGGCCTTGGGTTGTCGGCCATGCTATGGGGCCCCCATGGGGGCGTCAAGCGGCAGGGGCCGCCCGGCTGGTGGACGGTGGTGTCGGGCGTCTGCGCAAGGCAAGGAGCGACTTGTGGCTGTCGTTGACTGTCGTTATAATACGCGGCCCACTCATCATGCTCCCTGTCAGATGGCTGCCGAAAGGGGCGCCACTCGAAGCAGGCCGATGAAGAGCCAACCCCCGATGAGTTTCGGAGAGACAAGCATGTACGCAGTTATCAAGAGCGGTGGCAAGCAGTACCGCGTTGAGGAAGGGCAGACCCTCAAGCTCGAGAAGCTGGAGCTGCCGACCGGCGAGACCGTCGCGTTCGACGAGGTGCTGCTGGTTGCCGACGGCGACGACGTCAAGGTCGGCGCGCCGCTGGTCGACGGTGCCAAGGTGTCTGCCGAGATCGTCTCCCACGGCCGTGGCGAGAAGATCCGCATCATCAAGTTCCGTCGCCGCAAGCACAGCATGAAGCGTCAGGGCCACCGTCAGTGGTTCACTGAAGTCAAGATCACCGGGATCTCCGCGTAAACAGCTCCGCGCATGCGGCAGGTGTTTCGAGATACCCCCTGAACGAGCGAGGACTTTGCAATGGCTCATAAGAAGGCGGCGGGCTCTACCCGCAACGGTCGCGATTCCGAATCCAAGCGCCTTGGTGTCAAGCTGTACGGCGGCCAGGTCGTGACCGCCGGCAACATCATCGTGCGTCAGCGCGGCACCAAGTTCCACGCCGGCACCGGCGTTGGCCTCGGCCGCGATCACACCCTGTTCGCCCTGAACGACGGTGTGATCAAGTTCGAGACCAAGGGTCCGAAGAACCGCAAGTTCGTCAGCGTCGTCTCTGCCTGAGCGCGCCCGAACCGGCAATGGGAAGGCCCCGCTCAGGCGGGGCCTTCTTGTACTTATACCATGGCTACCATGGCGGCTGGGACGGCAGCTTGCCGTCTGGAGAGTGACAGATGCAGTTCGTCGACGAAGCCTCGATCATCGTGGAAGCCGGCAAGGGCGGCAACGGCTGCCTGAGTTTCCGCCGCGAGAAGTACGTGCCCAAGGGTGGTCCCGATGGCGGCGATGGCGGCCACGGCGGCAGCGTCTACCTGATCGGTGACGACGCCCTCAACACCCTGATCGACTTCAAGTATCAGCGCTTCTACAAGGCCCAGAACGGCCAGCCCGGCATGGGGCGGCAGATGAGCGGCCGGGCCGGCGACGACCTGCACGTCAAGGTGCCGGTGGGCACCACGGTGATCGACGAGGACACCCTCGAGGTGATTGCCGATATCACCGAGGCCGGCCAGGTGGTGATGATGGCCCAGGGCGGTCGTCGCGGGCTTGGCAACATCCACTTCAAGTCGTCGACCAACCGCGCGCCGCGCAAGACCACGCCGGGCACCGAGGGTGAGCGTCGCAACCTGCGCCTGGAGATGAAGGTGATGGCCGACGTGGGCCTGCTCGGCATGCCCAACGCCGGCAAGTCGACCCTGATCCGTGCGGTGTCGGCCGCCAAGCCCAAGGTCGCCAACTACCCCTTCACCACCCTGGTGCCCAACCTGGGCGTGGTGAAGCTCGGCACCCACGAGCACTTCGTGATGGCCGACGTACCGGGGCTGATCGAGGGCGCCTCCGACGGCGCCGGGCTGGGGCTGCGCTTTCTCAAGCACCTGACCCGCACCCGGCTGCTGTTCCACGTGGTCGACGTGGCACCCTTCGACGAGTCTGACCCGGTGGAAGCGGCCGAGGCCATTGCCCGGGAGTTGACGCAGTTCTCGCCGGCGCTGGCCGAGCGTCCGCGCTGGCTGGTGCTCAACAAGCTCGACCTGCTCCCCGAAGACGAGCGCGAAGCGCGGGTGGCCGCCATCGTCGAGGGGCTCGGCTGGGAAGGGCCGGTGTATCGCATCTCCGCCATCGGCGGCGAGGGCACCGATGCCCTGGTGCAGGCGGCCCACCGCTGGCTCACCGAGCAGCGCCGGCTGGAGAACGAGGACGAGGCGGTCGCCGAACGCGAGCGCGAGATGCGTGAGCGCATGGAGGCGGAGTCGGTGGCGCGTACCGAGGCGCGGCTGGGCCGCAAGCGCAAGCGTGATGATGACGACGACGATTTCGACGATGACGACTATGACGTCGAGGTCGAATACGCCCCTTAGAGGAAACAGCTGGTTGCGCAGACGTAGCTGTTTTTGCTGGATGGGAGAGCAGGTGTGAACGAGCAGCGGGTACCGGGTCGCGATGCACTGCGTGGCGCTCGCCGGGTAGTGGTGAAGATCGGCAGCGCGCTGCTGACCAACGACGGCCGCGGCCTGGATGAGCCGGCGATCGGTGGCTGGGTCGACCAGATCGCCGCGCTGCACCAGCGCGGTATCGAGGTGGTGCTGGTCTCCTCCGGCGCGGTGGCGGAGGGCATGGTGCGGCTGGGCTGGCAGGCACGGCCTTCGGCGGTGCACGAGCTGCAGGCCGCCGCCGCGGTGGGGCAGAACGGCCTCACCCAGTGCTACGAGCACCACTTCGGCCGTCACGGCCTGCTCACCGCCCAGGTGCTGCTGACCCATGACGATCTCTCCAACCGCAAGCGCTACCTCAATGCCCGTTCGGCGCTGCGTACCCTGGTCGACCTGCGGGTGGTGCCGGTGGTCAACGAGAACGACACCGTGGTCACCGACGAGATCCGCTTCGGCGATAACGACACCCTGGGGGCGCTGGTGGCCAACCTGCTGGAAGCCGATGCCCTGGTGATTCTCACCGACCAGGAGGGGCTGTTCGACGCCGACCCGCGTCACAACCCCGAGGCCCGCCAGATCCATGAGGGGCGTGCCGACGACCCCTCGCTGGCGGCGGTGGCCGGCGGCGGCGGTAGCCTGGGGCGTGGCGGCATGGTCACCAAGGTCCAGGCGGCGCGCCTGGCGGCCCGCTCCGGCGCCTATACGGTGATCGCCAGCGGCCGTCAGCCGGCGGTACTCGAGCGGCTGACCCGCGGCGAGCGGCTCGGAACCCTGCTGTGCCCGGAAGAGGCGCCGATGGCGGCGCGCAAGCGCTGGCTGGCCGGCCAGCTGCAGGTGCGCGGTACCCTGACCCTGGACGCCGGCGCGGTGAAGGTGCTGCGCGACAGCGGCTCCAGCCTGCTGGCGGTGGGGGTGCGCTCGCTCAGCGGCCAGTTTCGCCGCGGCGACATGGTGTTATGTGTCGACCCGCGCGGCGAGCGGGTGGCCAAGGGGCTGGTGAACTACGATGCCGAGGAGGCGCGGCGCCTGTTGGGGCAGCCGAGCCACCGCATCGAAGCGATCCTCGGCTACATGGAGGCTCCGGAGCTGATCCACCGCGACAACCTGGTGGTGCTGTAGCGGGCGGCCGTGCCTGCTCGGGTTGATCCGTCGGCAGGCCCCGGCGCCCCTCGCAGGGGCGCCAAATGTAGCAAGCATGGCCAGGGCTGTGATAGGATGCGCCATCCTCTCAGACACGGCCCGTGGGCAACGATCGGTTGCCACTCCCGGATATCCGGACGGCCAGGCCGGTGGGGATTTTTTTATCCCTGTCGGATTAACTCGTTATCAAGCGTCGCCATGATTCAGGCGGCGAAGAAATTCTCCAAGGAGACAGTCAGTGGCTAACAGCAAGCAAGCCCGCAAGCGTGCCCGTCAGGCGGAAGGTCGCCGTGTCCTGAAGGCGAGCCAGCGCAGCATGGTGCGTACCTACATCAAGCGCGTCATCAAGGCCATCAGCGGCGGTGATCACGCCGAGGCGATGACCGCCTTCCAGAAGGCGCAGCCGGTCATCGACCGCATCGCCGACAAGGACGTGCTCTCCAAGAAAAAGGCCGCGCGCCTGAAGAGCCGTCTGAACAAGCGGATCAAGGCGCTGGCCGCCTAAGCGGGCCGGATGCCATCGAGGCACCGCGCGCCCACGGGCGGTGGTGCCCTCGCGAGAAGACCGGCTGCGGCCGGTTTTTTTGTGGCTGCGGCACAGGTTGAGGACGCAGACGTGACGGATCGCGAGCAGACGCCACCCACGCCGGTGGGCGAGCACGACAAGGTGGTGGCCCCCAAGGCCGGCGGCCTGATGCGCTCGGGTCTGGTGGTCAGCGTGATGACCATGCTCTCCCGGGTGATGGGTCTGGTGCGCGATGTGGTGGTGGCCACCCTGTTCGGCGCCAGCAGCGGCGCCGATGCCTTCTTCGTCGCCTTCAAGATCCCCAACTTCATGCGCCGGTTGTTCGCCGAAGGGGCCTTCAACCAGGCCTTCGTGCCGGTGCTCTCGGAGTACGCCACCCGCGGCAGCAAGCGCGAGGTGCGCGAGCTGCTCGACGCCGTCTCCGGCAGCCTCACCGTGGTGCTGGCGCTGCTCACCGCGCTGTTCATGCTCGCCGCCCCCTGGCTGGTG
Organism: Billgrantia campisalis; assembly: GCF_022341425.1. Lineage (GTDB taxonomy): Bacteria > Pseudomonadota > Gammaproteobacteria > Pseudomonadales > Halomonadaceae > Halomonas > Halomonas campisalis. The sequence continues at coordinate 74,040 of NZ_JABFUC010000016.1, forward strand.
TGGGTCTTCGCCCCCGGCTTCGGCCGCGACCCGGCGAAGCTCGCGCTCACCGCCGACATGCTGCGGCTGACCTTCCCCTACCTGCTGCTGATCTCGCTGACCGCCTTCGCCGGCAGCGTGCTCAACACCTGGAACCGCTTCGCCATCCCGGCCTTCACGCCGGTGCTGCTCAACCTCTCGCTGATCGGCGCCGCGCTGCTGCTCACGCCGCTGATGACCGAGCCGGCCATGGCGCTGGCCTGGGGTGTGCTGATCGCCGGCGTCGCCCAGCTCGCTTTTCAGGTGCCCTTCCTGGTGCGGCTGGGGCTGATGCCCAGACCCTGGCCGAGCTTCGTCCACCCCGGGGTCAAGCAGATCATGGTGCTGATGGCGCCGGCGCTGTTCGGCGTTTCGGTGTCACAGATCAACCTGCTGCTCGACACCGTGCTGGCCTCGCTGCTGGCGCCGGGCAGCGTCTCCTGGCTGTATTACTCCGACCGCCTGGTGGAACTGCCGCTGGGGGTGTTTGGCATCGCCATCGGCACGGTGATCCTGCCAGCGCTCTCCAAGCGGCACGCCGAGCAGTCCGGGCAGCACTTCAGCGCGATGCTCGACTGGGCGATCCGCGCGGTGCTGCTGCTCGGCCTGCCCGCGGCCCTGGCGCTGGCGATCCTCGCCGAGCCGCTGCTGATCTCGCTGTTCCACTACGGCGCCATGACCGAGCACGACATCGCCATGGCGGCGATGAGTCTGCGAGCCTATGCGTTTGGATTAGTGGCCTTCATGCTGATCAAGGTGCTGGCACCGGGCTTCTTCGCCCGTCAGAACACCAAGACCCCGGTGAAGATCGGCATCATCGCCATGGTCGCCAACATGGTGCTCAACCTGATTCTGATCTGGCCCCTGGCCCACGCCGGCCTGGCGCTGGCCACGGCGCTGTCGGCCTTCCTCAACGCCGGCCTGCTGGGCTGGCTGCTCCACAAGGAGCGGGTGCTGGTGTTCCAGCCCGGCTGGGGCCGCTACGCGGTGCAGCTGGTCGGCGGCTGCACGGTGATGGGGCTGGGGCTGTGGTGGTTGGCGCCGGACTGGCAGCAGTGGCTGGGCTGGGGCGTCTGGGAGCGCGTCCGCTGGCTGGCGCTGCTGGTGGTGGCCGGCGCCGGCGTCTACTTCGCCTGGCTCGGCGCCACCGGGGTGCGCATCCGCCACTTCCGGATGACGAGCTAACCCAAGGGCCAAGCGTCGTTGGTAACTGGCGAGGGGCGCCGGGGGCAGGGCGAAGAGGAGGTCTTTTTCCAGGGAAGGAAAAAGTAGCGCCCAGGGAAGGGTTCACAGCGCCTCCTCGCAGGCCTGCCCCCGGGATAGCCCCGGCTCAGCGAGGCTGGGAAAGGAACGGCAATTGCTAAAGACCAAGCCGGCGCGGCTGTCAAGGGGCCGGCGGTTCGTTATAATCAGCCCCTTTACGCCATTCACACTGACCGGGCGGCGGCGAATCTCATGCAAGTGATCCGAGGACTGCACAACCTGCGCGACGCCCACCGCGGCTGCGTGGCCACCATCGGCAACTTCGACGGCGTGCACCGTGGCCACCAGGCGATCCTCGACCAGTGCCGCGAGCAGGCCACAGCGCTGCAGCTGCCGGTCACGGTGGTGGTCTTCGAGCCCCAGCCGCGGGAGTTCTTCGCCGGCGACCAGGCGCCGCCGCGGCTGACCCGGCTGCGCGAAAAGGTGCGCCTGCTCGGTGAGAGCGGGGTCGACTACGTGCTCTGTCTGCCGTTCAACGATGCCCTGCGCAGCCTCACCGCCCAGGAATTCATCGAGCGGGTGCTGGTCGAAGGGCTGGGCGTGCGTCATCTGGTGGTGGGTGACGACTTCCGCTTCGGCTGCGACCGCCGCGGCGACTTCCACCTGCTGACCGAAGTGGGCGAGGTGAGTGGCTTCAGCGTCGAACACACCCGCACCTTCGCCCTGGACGACGAACGGGTCTCCAGCACCCGGGTGCGGACCCTGCTGGCCAGCGGCAACTTCGCCCAGGCGGCACGCATGCTGGGGCGGCCCTATCGCCTCGCCGGCCGGGTGGTGGCCGACCAGAAGCTCGGCCGCACCATCGGCGTGCCCACCGCCAACCTGCCGCTGTTGCCCCTGCCGCTGGCGCTGCGCGGCGTCTATGCGGTGGTCAGCGAGCTGCCCGACGGTCGCCGCCTGCCGGGGGTGGCCAACATCGGCTGGCGGCCCACGGTGGGCAGCGCCCGGCCGGTGCTCGAGGTGCACCTGTTCGACTACGACGGCAACCTCTACGGCGAGCGGCTGACGGTCTTCCCCTGCGCCAAGCTGCGCGGCGAGGTGAAATTCGATGATTTCGAGGCCCTGAAGCACCAGATCGCCGCCGACCAGGTCCGGGCCCGCGGCTATTTTGCCGCCAGCGCGGCAGACGACCTTCCTCTGGCATCGGCGCCGCTGGCGCGCGGGGCCGTGACTTCCGATTCCTCGGCGGGTGCGCCCGCCGACCACGACGACGGCTGACCCCCAGGATATGAGCGACTACAAGCACACACTGAACCTGCCCGAAACCGACTTCCCCATGCGCGGCATGCTGCCCAAGCGCGAGCCCGGCCGGGTGGCGCAGTGGCAGGAGATGAAGCTCTACCAGCGCCTGCGCGAGGCGCGCCGCGGTCGCCAGCCCTTCGTGCTCCACGACGGCCCTCCCTACGCCAACGGCAGCATTCATATCGGGCACGCCGTCAACAAGATCCTCAAGGACATCATCGTCAAGTCGAAGAATCTGGCCGGCTTCGACGCCCCCTACGTGCCCGGCTGGGACTGCCACGGCCTGCCCATCGAGCACAAGGTGGAAACCACCCATGGCAAGCACTTGCCCGCCGAGAAGGCCCGCGAGCTGTGCCGCGAGTATGCCGGCGAGCAGATTCAGGGGCAGCTGGCCGACTTCGTGCGCCTGGGCGTGATCGGCGACTGGGACAACCCCTACCGCACCATGGACTACGCCAACGAGGCCGGCGAGATCCGCGCCCTGGCCGATATGGTCGAAGCGGGCTACGTCTTCAAGGGCCTCAAGCCGGTGAACTGGTGCTTCGACTGCGGCTCGGCCCTGGCCGAGGCCGAGGTGGAGTACCAGGACAAGAAGTCCGACGCCATCGACGTCGCCTTCCCGGCCGCCGACGACGCCAAGCTGGCGGCGGCCTTCGGCCTGACCGAGCTCACCAAGCCCGCCTCGGTGGTGATCTGGACCACCACCCCCTGGACCATTCCCGCCAACCAGGCGCTCAACGTTCACCCCGAGTTCACCTATGCCCTGGTGGACACCGGCGAGCGGCTGCTGGTGCTGGCCGAGGCGCTGGTGGAGTCGTGTCTCGAGCGCTTCGGGCTGGAGGGCGAGATCATCGCCACCGCCACCGGCGAGCGCCTCGACCTGATCGAGTTCCGCCACCCCTTCTACGACCGTCTCTCGCCGGTCTATCTCGCCGACTATGTCGAGGCCGAGGTGGGCAGCACCGGCATCGTCCACTCCGCGCCGGCCTACGGCGTGGATGACTTCGTCACCTGCCGCGCCCACGGTATGGATTTCAGCGAGATCAGAAGCCCGGTGCAGGGCGACGGCGTCTACGCCGACGACCTGCCGTTCTTCGGCGGTCAGCTGATCTGGAAGGCCAACCCGCATATCGTCGACAAGCTGCGCGAAGTCGGCGCGCTGATGGCCCACAAGCCGATCACCCATAGCTACATGCACTGCTGGCGCCACAAGACACCGGTGATCTACCGCGCCACCGCCCAGTGGTTCGTGGGCATGGATATCCCGGGCAAGGACGGCAAGACCCTGCGCGAGCGGGCGCTGGCTGGCATCGAGGCCACCCAGTTCACCCCGGGCTGGGGCCAGGCGCGGCTGCACAGCATGATCGCCAACCGCCCCGACTGGTGCATCTCCCGCCAGCGCAGCTGGGGCGTGCCGATTCCCTTCTTCCTGCACAAGGCCAGCGGCGAGCTGCACCCGCGCACCGTCGAGCTGATGGAAGCGGCCGCCCAGCGGGTGGAACAGGAGGGCATCGACGCCTGGTTCCGCCTCGACCCCGCCGAGTTGCTGGGTGACGAGGCCGCCGACTACGAGAAAGTCACCGACACCCTGGATGTCTGGTTCGACTCCGGCACCACCCACCGCCACGTGCTGCGCGGCTCGCATCTCCACGGCCATGAATCGGGTCCCCGCGCCGACCTCTACCTGGAGGGCTCCGACCAGCACCGCGGCTGGTTCCACTCCTCGCTGCTCACCGGCTGCGCCATCGACGGCCACCCGCCCTACCGCGGCCTGCTGACCCACGGCTTCACCGTCGACGCCCACGGCCGCAAGATGTCCAAGTCCATGGGCAATGTGGTCGCCCCCCAGGAGGTGATGGACAAGCTCGGCGCCGATATCCTGCGGCTGTGGGTCGCCTCCACCGACTACGGCGGCGAGATGGCGGTCTCCGACGAGATCCTGAAGCGCACCGCCGACGTCTACCGGCGCATCCGCAACACCGCGCGCTTCCTGCTCGCCAACCTCAACGGCTTCGAGCCCGAGCGCGACGCCGTGGCCTTCGACGACATGCTGGCGCTCGACCAGTGGGTGGTGGACCGCGCGGCCCAGCTGCAGGCGCGCATTCAGACCGCTTACGAGGAGTACCGCTTCCTCGACGTCTACCAGCAGGTCCACGGCTTCTGCGCCCGGGAGCTGGGCGGCTTCTACCTGGACGTGATCAAGGACCGCCAGTACACCACCCAGACCGACTCCCTGGCCCGGCGCAGCGCCCAGACCGCGCTCTATCACGTGGTCGAGGCCCTGGCCCGCTGGGTGGCGCCGATCCTCTCCTTCACCGCCGAGGAGATCTTCGAGAACATCCCCGGTGAGCGCGGCGACAGCGTGCTGCTCGAGGAGTACTACGAGGGGCTCGCCACCCTGGCCGAGGACGCCGCCATGGGCCGCGACTTCTGGGAGCAGGTGCTGGAGGTCAAGCAGGCGGTCAACAAGTGCCTGGAGGAGGCGCGCAACGCCAAGACCATCAAGGGCAGCCTGGCCGCCGAGGTGACCCTCTATGTCAGCGACGAGCTCAAGGCCACCCTGGCCAAGCTGGGCGAGGAGCTGCGCTTCGTGATGCTCACCAGCGAAGTGCAGCTGGCCCCGCTCTCCGACGGCGCGGACGCCGAGGCCACCGAGCTCGACGGCCTGAAGGTGGCGGTGGCCGCCAGCCTGCACACCAAGTGCGAGCGCTGCTGGCACCACCGCGCCGACGTGGGCAGCCACGACGCGCACCCCGACCTGTGCGGGCGCTGCGTGAGCAACCTGCCGGAAGGCGCCGGTGAAGTGCGGCACTATGCCTGAGCACCAGCGTCCCGATGAGGTGCCCATGACGCGACCGCTGCGCTGGCTATGGCTGGCCGCGGCGGTGGTGGTGCTCGACCTCGCCACCAAGGCGCTGGCTTCGGCGCTGCTGACCTACGGCCAGCCGGTGGCGGTGCTGCCGTTCTTCAACCTGACGCTGCTGCACAACCACGGCGCGGCCTTCAGCTTCCTGGCCGACCACGGCGGCTGGCAGCGCTGGTTCTTCGCGGTCATCGCGGTGGGGGCGAGCATCGGCCTGACGATCTGGATGAGCCGGCTCAAGGCCCACGAGAAGCTGCTGGGGGCCGCCCTGGCGCTGATCATCGGCGGGGCGCTGGGCAACCTCTACGACCGCATGGTGCACGGCTACGTGGTGGATTTTCTCTCCTTCCACTTTGCCGGCTGGTACTACCCGGCCTTCAATGTGGCAGACATCGGCATCACCCTGGGGGCTATCGCCCTGATCTGGGAGTCCATCTTCGACGGCCGCCGCAAGGCCCCCCGTCGCGGCTGAGCGCCAGGCCGCGACGGCACGACACAGTCAACGAGAGCAATGATGAGCGACTATCGAATCGACGAGGGCATGGAAGTCACCCTGCACTTCACCCTCAAGCTGGAAGACGGCACCGTGGTGGACTCCACCCGTGACAAGCAGCCCGCCACCTTTCAGGTGGGCGACGGCAACCTGCCGCCGGGCTTCGAGCAGCCGCTAAAGGGCATGACCGACGGCGAATCGGGCAGCTACGAGATCACCCCCGAGCACGCCTTCGGCCAGCACAACCCCCAGAACATCCAAATGATCGACCGCAGCGACTTCGAGGAGATCGAGCCCGAGGTGGGCACGGTGATGTCCTTCGCCGACGCCGCCGGGGGCGAGCTGCCCGGGGTGATCACTCGCGTCGACGACAAGCAGGTGGAGGTGGACTTCAATCACCCGCTGGCAGGGCGTACCCTGACCTTCGAGGTGGAAGTCATTGACGTAAAGCCTGCACAGACGCACTGAGCGGATCTCTGGACGTATTCTTCAGTCAGAAGGGCGTCGGGGGCAGGTCGAAAAGGAAGTCTTTTGCTTGCCGCCGAGATAGCCCTGGACTGAGAAATTCTCATCAGATGCCCAGGCATCAAGGTGACGTAACCATGCAAACTAATTCCGTGCAGATCAGGCTGGCCAACCCGCGCGGCTTCTGCGCCGGCGTCGACCGCGCCATCGAAATCGTCAACCGCGCGCTGGACGTCTTCGGCCCGCCGATCTACGTGCGCCACGAGGTGGTCCACAACCGCTTCGTGGTCGACACCCTGCGCGAGCGGGGCGCGGTATTCGTCGAGGAGCTCGACGAGGTACCCGACGACGTCATCGTCATCTTCTCCGCCCACGGCGTCTCGCGCGCCGTGCAGGAAGACGCCGAGCGTCGCGGCCTCAAGGTCTTCGACGCCACCTGCCCGCTGGTCACCAAGGTGCATATGGAAGTGCTGCGCTACGCCAAGCGCGGCCAGGAGTGCATCCTGATCGGTCACGCCGGCCACCCCGAGGTGGAGGGCACCATGGGGCGCTACGACACCGCCCACGGCGGGCAGATCTACCTGGTGGAAGACGAGCAGGACGTGGCCAACCTGGAGGTGAAGGATCCAGCGCACCTCTCCTTCGTCACCCAGACCACCCTCTCCATGGATGACACCGCGAAGGTGATCGACGCCCTGCGCGCCAAGTTTCCCGCCATCGACGGGCCGCGCAAGGATGACATCTGCTATGCCACCCAGAACCGCCAGGACGCGGTGCGCGAGCTGGCGGCGGACAGCGACCTGCTGCTGGTAGTGGGCAGCCCCAACAGCTCCAATTCCAACCGCCTGCGCGAACTGGCCGAGCGGGTCGGCACCCCGGCCTACCTCATCGACGACGCCGAGCAGATCGACCCCCAGTGGCTGGAAGGGGTCAATGCCATCGGCATCACCGCCGGCGCCAGCGCCCCGGAGGTGCTGGTCAAGGGCGTGATCGAGCGGCTGCAGGGCCTGGGCGCCAGCGCCCCGGAGGAGCTCGCCGGCCGCGAGGAGACCATCACCTTCTCCATGCCCCGCGAGCTGCGCGAACGGGTGATCGCCAGTGACTAGGCAGCACGCTTGGGCTGTGTTAGACAGGTAGTACTCGCCAGATGAGGCGGCTAAGTGAATTGTATGGCAAGGAAGCCGGGCAGACGCCCGGCTTTTTTGATCTGACGCCTGGCAGGCAAGGATTGGATGATACATACTGAAACTAAATGTAACCAAGTCAGGGAGAAGCGCCGAGTGACGACCACCGCCACCCGACCTCGACAGAGGGCAAGCGAAGGCGCCTCCCGGCGACCCGCCGTCGGCTTTACGCTGATCGAGCTGCTGATCGCCGTGGCGATCATCGGTATCTTGGCGTCGATTGCGTATCCGAGCTATCAGAACTACGTGAAGAACGCCCGGGTCAGCGATGGGCAGGCCAAGCTGATGGAACTCGCCGGGCAGCTGGAGCGCTGTTTTACAAACGAATATTCATACGACGGCTGTGTCAGCCTGCCGGCGGACTCGGATGACGGCTATTATGAGATCACTGGCTCACCGTCATCCACCTCCTATACCTTGACCGCCACGCATAGTGGCAATCAGGTAAAAGATGCCTGCAAGACGATGACCATAGACCAGACGGGACAGACGACGCCCGGGTCGGGCTGCTGGTGAAGTGATGCGCCATCATGGATTCACCCTGATCGAACTGCTGGTCACCATTGCCGTGATGGCGATCATTGCGACCATTGCCGTTCCAGGTTTCCAGAGTTTGGTGGCAAGCAACCGCCTGGCCAGCAGCTATAACGAAGTTCTCTCTGGCCTGCACCTGGCCCGAAGCGAAGCGATCAAGCGTCGACAGGAGGTCTCCTTTGAAATCATGACGAGCTCTCCTTGGGAGTACCGGGTCTACGTGACGGATGACGGAAGCGGCAACGCCATTCGCACTCGTCAGGCGGGTGGCAGCGTGATCACGGTATCGGACGGCAATGTCGTGGAATTTAACCGGCTGGGCCGGATCGTGGAGAATTCGGACTGTGATGGTGGCTGTACATTGACGGTTAGCCACCAAGGCGGTGACAGCAGAAACATTCAAATCAGTGGCTTTGGCCGAATTGGTCGAGGTGGCTCATGACGTTTAATCGGCAAAGCGGCTTCACTCTGATTGAAGCGCTGGTGGCGCTTGTGGTGCTTTCCATCGGCTTGCTGGGCGTGGCGGCCATGCAGCTCAAGGCGCTGCAGAGTGCGCATGCCGGTTACCAGCGTGCCGCCGCGTCGCTCGCGGCTCAAGATGCTGTCGAGATGCTGTGGTCCAAGTTCGATTCCGGTGAAATGGAGTGTCCTGATCTGGGCAATGACGAAGCAGTTTGGGAGGCGCGCTGGAAAGCAATTATTCCCGGACTGGAAGGCAGTGTCTCTCCCAATGGTGATGAGTGTGTGTTTGACGTCGTTTTGAAATGGAGTGATGGGCGTCTGGGTGATAGCGGGGATGCTGAGTTTACCTACACAACCCGACTCCCAGGGAGTAGGCCATGAAGCGCTCAATGCACTATTCACGTGGCTTTTCTCTCGTTGAGTTGATGGTGGCGCTGCTGATTGGGCTTGTTATTATCCTGGGCGCTGGGCAGCTGTTCCTGACAGGGTTTCAAAATTTTAGAAAAATCGAAGAGCTGAGTGATAAGCAGGCGGCGTTGACGTTTGCGGCTGAAATCTTGATTAGAGACATTAGGCGGGCGGAGTTAAGCGTAACCTGTAATTCTGTGCCGGCGCAGCTTTCCGTGTACGTTGATGAGGAGTGTCGCTATTATGATTTACATGATGGTGGCGAAGCTGTTTCGCTAAGGTTGAATGTTGACGGTAATGGGTGGGAGCCTGTGGCGGATGGATTTAAGAATACCGATCAGTTTCAAAGTGAGGATGACGGGTTTTTCACCATAACTTTTAGGCTTGATGGCGAAATGGAAGATGTTGTATTCCATACCATGAATCGCACCAAGGCTGTCAATCCGTGATTGATAGGTTTGTTTGTGTGGAGAAAAGATCATGAAGCAGCAGCAAGGTGCCGCCCTGGTTGTCGTCCTATCCATGCTGACCATGTCGCTGATGCTGGGCCTTTCCGGCATGCAGTCCTCGCTTATTGATGAGCGCCTGGCGGGGAATTACAAGGCTGCGACTGAGGCGCAGATGCGTGCAGAGGAAGCTGCGTCTGAAATATATGAGAAGGTTATTTTAGGTGATAAAGTCGTATTTGAGAATTTTTCTTCGGATGACTTGGATGAATATTTTGGCTGGAAAGAGTTTTTTGGTTTTGCCAATGATGCTGAAAACGCAAGCAGTTGTACATCCGTTGGTGGTAAGGCTGCTTGTTATGTGAATATATCTTCGGTCTTTTTTGGTAAGGATGTGGGGAGATATATTTTTGCGATGGGCGCTGTGTTTGATGGCCTCGGAAGTGAGGTCGTTGCAGAAAGTGTTCCAGTTTTTATAAAGCTGGCTTTTGGGGGTGGCCTGCCTCATGTTCCAGCGACACATAGTTGCTACGGTGAGTCATGTAGTCATCAGGCTGGAGGAAATTCGGAGTTGACAGGGGAGGACTATCTGCTTCCTGATGATCCGGAATGTAATGGGAATGCATGCTTTTCGGAGGTTTCCCCTGAGCCTGAAAACAAGGATGCATGCTATTATCCAGATGTGGAAAGCTACTCTGGATGTCGAACGGAAAAGTATGACGATGATGAGGGGCGGCCTGGCTGGGAAGCCTTTGTTGCAGGACTGACTTTTGATCAGTCATTTGAAGATGGTGATTCTGTGTCTAGTATTGGTGGTAGAAACAGCCCGGCAATCATTGAGATTAAAAATGGGGATGTTTCGAGGGGGACGGGTAATGTCAATACCATAGGTGTTGTTGTGGTGCGTAGTGGTGCGACTTTTGATATGTCGGGGACTGGTCATCATGAAGGGTTGATTATTGTTGAGGATGGGGGGCGTCTGGAGTATAACGGAACCCCAGTGTTATATGGGGCGATTGTTACCTTGGAGGGGAGGGAGGCTAATGACCTGCAAGGGATAGATAAGGATGATGGTTATGATCTGGATATTAGTGGGAATACGAATATCAGATACAGTAAGGAGGCGTTAGATATGATTGCTAACTCCCCGCAATTATCGAATGATAAGCCTTCCGGTATTGAAAGCTGGAATTAAGTCGGTAATCGGTAATGTCCCGGCACAATCACCCGTTCCCCTTGTGGCCCTGTCTTCGCATGCGTCGGCACATAGACCCTCTTGATCACGCTTCTGCGCTGCTCGCTCATGGCAAATCCTTTTTGTCATCTCTCTCTTCCAACATAAGCCTTTTATGGTGGAGTAAGCAATCACTCGCCCTTCGGGGCTCCCGGCTTGGGTGCCCCGCATGGCCCGGCCCGTCAGGGCGAGGGGGCGAAGCGTTGCCGCAGCCGGTCGAGGTCGGCCTCGCTCCAGCCCTCAGGCTCCGTCAGCGCCAGCCAGGCGTCGATATAGTGCTCGGCGGCGATCTCGTGGCCGTAGCCGGGCGGGGAGCGGCCGATCGCCAGGTCGGCCAGCAGCTGCAGCAGCGTGACCACTGGGTACCAGCGTAGCTCCTCGGAGACATCGGGCCCCCGCGGCTCGCGCATCCAGTCCGGCTCCCGGTAGAGCGCCTGGGGCTCGAAGAAGGTGATCGGGTCGCTGGCGTACTGCAGATAGGCGATGCGAAACGCTCCCCACTCGCCCTCCGGCGCATCCAGCCCCTGATACTGGTTCATGAAGCGCACCACCGAACCGTCGCGAAACTTTGGTAGCCAGGCCGGTGTGTCCGGCTCGCGGTTGCGGGTGACGTTGCGCCAAGTGGTGCTGCGATACGGTGGGCCGCTCCACAGCGCGCCGTGGAAGGGGTCGTCGGTAAGCGGTCCAGCAACCCCATCTGTTGCGGCGTGAGTCAGTTCGGTAGAGTGTCTTTCCAACGCCAAGGGAGCAGGCAGTCGAGGTCGTCATCCTCACCGAGCATCGGCAGGGTCTCGAA
>NZ_JABFUC010000017.1 GCF_022341425.1 Billgrantia campisalis
CGGAGCCGTGGGAGAAGTTGAGGCGCACCACGTCGACGCCGGCGGCGATCATCGCCTCGAGCACGCCGTCGCGGTCGCTGGCCGGGCCCAGGGTGGCGACGATCTTGGTGCGGCGGATGGGGGTGTGCAGCGGTTGGTTCGGCATGTTGCGCCTCCTGGGAGGAAAGGAAATGTCGTCAGACTACAACCATAGCGGTTTTCAGGTAAGTTTACTACATCGTTGCCGTCGCGGCCTCAGCCGTAGCCGCTTGCCCGAAACGCTGGCTCTGCTAGCCTATAAAGTGAGTAAGCGAGCAACGTCAGGAGCGTTCGGCGTAAGCTGTTTAGGCCATTATGTCGTAAAGTTACCAAAAAAATCTTGAGTCCCTGATCAGTTTGCGTCACATTGTGGGTCATATCACCAGGAGCCGCAGGCTGCCCAGCCGGCATCTTCGATGCCCGATCTCTGCCCACCGGCTCTGCCCCGCTTCCCTGAATTGCCACAGAGACGCTCTGGAGGAGAGAGGACATGACACTCAAGATCGCAATCAACGGCTTCGGTCGGATCGGCCGCAACGTGCTGCGCGCCCTGTACGAGAACGGCTATCGCAATCGCGTCGAGGTGGTGGCCATCAACGATCTCGGCGACCCGGCCCTCAACGCCCACCTGCTGCGCCACGACACCGTGCATGGTCACTTCCCCTTCAAGGTGGAGCACGACGAGGAGAGCCTCAGCGTGGACGGCGACCGTATCGCCATCCTCTCCGAGCGCGACCCGGCCCTCCTGCCGTGGAAGGCGCTGGGCGTCGACCTGGTAATGGAGTGTACCGGGCTGTTCACCAAGCGTGCCGCCGCCGCCAAGCACCTGGAGGCCGGCGCCCAGCGGGTGCTGATCTCCGCGCCGAGCCCGGATGCCGATGCCACCGTGGTCTACGGCGTCAACGAGGACGTGCTGACTGCCGCGCACAAGGTGGTCTCCAACGCCTCCTGCACCACCAACTGCCTGGCGCCGATCGCCAAGGCGCTCAACGATAGCGTGGGCATCGAGAACGGCCTGATGACCACGGTGCACGCCTACACCAACGACCAGAACCTATCGGATGTCTACCACAGCGACCCCTACCGGGCGCGCAGCGCGACCCATTCGATGATCCCCACCAAGACCGGGGCCGCCGCCGCCGTGGGCCTGGTGCTGCCGGAGCTCGCCGGCAAGTTCGACGGCCTGGCGGTGCGGGTGCCGGTGATCAATGTCTCGCTGGTGGACCTGACCTTTACCGCCGGGCGGGACACCACCAAGGAGGAGATCAACGCCATCGTCGCCAAGGCCGCCGAGGCCTCCCCGGTGCTGGCGGTCAATGCCCAGCCGCTGGTCTCCATCGACTTCAACCACGACGCCAACTCCTCCACCTTCGATGCCAACCATACCCGGGTGAACGGCCGACTGGTCAAGATCATGGCCTGGTACGACAACGAGTGGGGCTTCTCCAACCGTATGCTGGATACCGCCCTGGCCATGCAGACGGCGAGCGACGCCAAGCGCGACGCCGCCTGATGCGCTGATTTGGCCTCGGTACGAACGAACGCCGGGACGGGAGACCGTCCCGGCGTTCGTGTGTCCGGGCCCACCTTATGTATGCCGCTGCTTCACCAATTCCTTAGCAAGGACGCCTTGTGCTGACCGGCGACGCCTGGCCCGCCTGGAGCCTGGTCGTGTCCGCCACCTATCTCATTGGCCTTGAGATGGAAAAAACCCCGCCGAGGCGGGGTGAAGAGACGTCAGGTCGGAGAGTCTGACGCTGCGGGTGTCACCCGCTCACTGCTTGACGATCCACTCATGAGCCGGGTCGTTCTGGAACTTCCATGCTCGCTTGGGACCGGCCATCACGTTGAGGTAATAAAGGTCATAGCCGTGGGCGGCGCCCACCGGGTGGTAGCCACGCGGTACCATCACGCAGCAGCCGTTCTCCACCGCCATGGTCTCGTCCAGGGAGCGGTCATCGGTGTAGACCCGCTGGAAGGCGAAGCCCTGAGAAGGATTGACGCGGTGGTAGTAGGTCTCCTCAAGGATCGACTCCTCGGGCAGGTTGTCCACGTCGTGCTTGTGGGGCGGGTAGCTCGACCAGTTGCCCGCCGGGGTGTAGACCTCCACCACCAACAGGCTGTCCGCCGGCTCGGTTTCCGGCAGGATGTCCTGGATATGGCGGGTGTTGGTACCGCTGCCGCGGGTGCTGCACTTGACTTGGTCGGGGGTAATCAGGCGTGGCGCATGGTTACCGTGGCCGGGTGCGCTGCACACAGCCAATTCCAGGTCGGTGGTGGCCTCCACGCTGTAGCTTGCCCCGTCGGGTAGATAGACAGAGTAGGGCGGGGCTTTCTCGAAGATATCCATGCGCTCGCCAATGTCTTCCCAGCGGTGTTCTCCACTGGTGACGCTGGCGCGGCCGCTGAGTAGCACCAGGCAGTGTTCGCGGCCCTCGGTATTGCCCTCGAGGTGTTGCCCTTTGGCCAGCGTGTGGACGCGAAAGCCGACGTGGTCCCAGCCGGCGGAGGCTGGGGTGACTTCGAGTACCTTGCCCTGGGCATCAGGCTCGTGCGGGCGGACCAGTAGTGACGTCATGGGTCGCTCCTGTGGCGTTCAGTGAATGTCGTCGATGGCGATGCGGCGGCCTTCCTTCAGTGAGCGTTCGGCTGCCTCGGCAAGGCGCAGTGCCTCCAGGCCGTCCTGGGCGCCAGCCATTGGTGCTCGGCCCTGTTTCCAGGCATCGACGAAGTCGCCGATCTCGAGGCTGTAGGCCTCGGCGTAGCGTTCCAGGAAGAACCACTTGGGCTTCTCCTCCACCTGGCCCGGCTCACCGGTGAAACGCAGGCGGGTCTCGCTCTCGTTCTGAGCCTGCAGCATGCCAGCGCTTCCGAAGGCCTCGATGCGCTGGTCGTAGCCATAGCAGGCGCGGCGGGAATTGCTGATATGACAGAGCCGGCCGCTGGCGGTGGTCAGGGTGACCATGGCGGTGTCCACATCGCCGGCCTCGCCGATGGCCGGGTCGATCAGGCAGCTGCCTTCGGCGTGGACGTGAGTGATGGACTCATCCAGTAACCAGCGGGCCATGTCGAAGTCGTGGATCGTCATGTCGCGGAAGAGGCCGCCGGAGGCGCCGACATACTCCGCCGGGGGCGGGCTGGGGTCGCGGCTGATGATGGAGAGCGTCTCGAGCTGGCCGATACGGTCTTCGTCCAGCGCCCGCTTGAGGGCGGCGAACTGGGGGTCGTGACGGCGGTTGAAGCCGAGCGCACAGGTCACCGGATGGGCGGCCAGTACCTGCAGGGCATCACGGGTGCGGGCCAGATCCAGGGCGATGGGCTTCTCGCAGAGGATCGCCTTGCCGGCGCGGGCGGCCTGTTCCAGGTAGTCGGCATGGGTGGGGGTGCTGGAGGCGATCAGCACGGCGTCGATGCCGTCATCTGCGAAGATGGCATCGACGCTCACAGCCTGAGCGCCATACTGGGCGGCCAGAGCCTCGGCTGCCGCGGCGTGGTAGTCGGCAACGGCAGCAAGCGTCACCTTGGGGTGACGATCGATGGCCTGGGCATGCACCTTGCCGATGCGTCCGGCGCCGATCAGGGCGAGTCTCATAGGAACTTCTCCTTATAGTTGGTTCAGTCGTCAGGCGCGTTCCGCATCCGGATCTTGTGTCTTGGCATCCCTTGCCTTGTCCTGGCGTACTCCCAGTGAGATGGCGAGGGTCTGGGCCAGGCACAGCGAGGCGGTGAGACCGCGAAAGCTCTTGACCTCGGCTTCGTGCACGACCAGCACTACGTCGGCCAGTCGAGCCAGCGGGCTAAGGCTGGAGTCGGTGATCACTATCAGAGGCAGGCCACGCTCGCTGGCAGCCTCTGCCACCTGCCTGCTCTCCTCCGCATAGGGGGAGAAGCTGACCACCAGCAGGGCATCCTGTTTGCCGATGGCGCGCACCTGTTCGGTGTACATCCCCCCCAGGCCGTTGACCAGGAAGGCGCGCTTGTCGATATGGTGCAGCGCATAGGTCATGTAGCTGGCTACCACGAAGCTGCGCCTGGCGCCCATCACATGCACTGCCTGGGCGCGCTCGAAGATATCCAGGGCCTGTTCCAGATGGCGCGGGTCGATGCGGCCCGGCAGCTGCTCCAGCACCTCTCGGTTAGCATCGGCGAACTCCCACAGCAGCTGGGTGCTGTCGGGGGTTTCGCCGGTGGCACTGCGCACGGCGCGAATCCGTTCGGTGTAGTTGGGCAGCTCGTCCACCAGCCGAGAGCGGAACAGCTGCTGCATCTCCGAGAAACCCTTGAAGCCGAAGCTGTTGGCAAAGCGGATCAGGGTGGAGGGGGTAACCCCAGCTTGCTCGGCTAACCTGGCCACGGTGGCAAAGGCGACCTCCTGGGGGTGGTCGAGCATGAACCGTGCAGTCTGCTGCAGGCGTCGACTCAGCGACGGGTACTCCGCCGTGATGCGCGTTTCCAGCTCGTTGAAGTCCTGGGGTGTCGTGTTCATCTGTCGTTCTTCCTTGCCGTCGCCAAGGTGGCGTTGACTCTGGAGCGAATGCTTGCGGGCAGTCTAGGCGCTATGGAATAAACATTCCAATAATACCAAAGTATAGAACAATTGGTTTGATTTTATCCATGATTGGAATCTATATTCCATTTGTCGATGCGCTTCATGCAATCAGCACCACACAATGACAACCAAGAGGACATCACCCATGGCACGTCTATCTCAATGGCTTCTCGCTTCCACGGCCGCCGCCGCCATGATGGCCGGATCGGTCCAGGCTCAAGAGCCCAACCGTTTCATCATGGTGACCCACGGCGTTCCCTCCGATCCCTTCTGGTCAGTGGTCAAGAATGGTGCCGATGAGGCCGCCGAGCAGGTGGGGGCGCGCCTCGAGTATCGCGCTCCCTCCACCTTCGACATGGCTCGCATGCAGCAGCTGGTGGATGCAGCCATCGCGTCCAGCCCCGATGGGCTGATCCTCTCTTTTACCGATGAGGATGCTCTAGGCAGCGTTGTGCAGCGCGCGACCGACAATGGCATCCCGGTGATCACCATCAATTCCGGTGGGGATGTGTCCAGTAAGTACGGGGCCCGCCTGCACATCGGCCAAAGCGAATACGAGGCGGGCAAGCTCGCCGCCGAGCGTATGCAGGAGATGGGTGTCGAGAAGGGGGTCTGCATTAACCATGAACAGGGCAACCAGGGGCTCGACCAGCGCTGCGATGGCTTCGTCGATGGCTTCGACGGCAACGCCAGTCAGCTGGCAACGACCTATGATCCGACGGGCATCCGTAGCGCCCTCATCGCTTATCTGAACCAGAACAGCGATGTTCGAGGCGTCCTTGCCCTGGGTGCGCTGGCTGCCGATCCGGTGGTGCGTGCCATTCGCGATCAGGGGGCTCTCGACATGTTCACCATTGGCACCTTTGACCTCTCCCCGAGCATTCTGCAGGCCGTCGAGGCAGGTGAGATGGACTTCGCCATCGACCAGCAGCAGTACCTGCAGGGCTATCTGCCGGTGATGTTCCTCGACCAGTATGCTCGCCATGGCCTGCTCCCGGCGGGAGATGTGGCGACGGGTCCTGGATTCGTGACCCAAGACAACGCTGCCCAGGTCATCGAATTGAGCAATCAAGGCATTCGCTGACCCGCTGCTTAAAACACAGGCCCGGCAACGCCGGGCCCGGGAGTCGTATTATGAAACCTAATCAAGAACCCACCCCAGCCGCTGCACCGGAGACCAAGGACGAGCGCTTGCAGGCGATACCGCTTTGGAAGAAGGCTCTCAGCCGGCCGGAGCTTGGAGCCTTGGCCGGCGCTGTGCTGGTCCTCTCTTTCTTTATCGTTGCGGCCAGTGGCACCGGCATGTTCACGCCGGCGGGTATCATCAACGTCCTCCAGGTGGCCGCCCAGCTGGGCATCATTGCCACCGCTGCGGCACTGCTGATGATCGGTGGCGAGTTTGATCTTTCCATCGGCTCGATGATCGGCCTGGCCGGCATCCTCATTGCCATCCCAGCGGTGGAGTATGGCTGGCCGCTGTGGGCCGCCATCCTGTTGGCCTTCTCCTGTGCAGCCCTGGTGGGTTGGATCAATGGCAATCTGGTCAACAAGACGGGCTTGCCCTCCTTTATCGTCACCCTGGGGTTCCTGTTCATTCTGCGCGGCCTGGCCATTGGCATCAGCCGCCTGCTGACCGGGCGTACACAGGTCGGCGGCGTGCATGAGCATGTCCCGGGTGACTGGTTCGCGGCCCTGTTCTCCGGGGAGGTGGCCACGGGGCTGTTCGCCTGGATGGCGACACAGGGCTGGATCGCCACCAACTTTGCCGGTAATCCGGTGGTTACTGGCATCCCGGTCTCCATCGTCTGGTGGCTCGGCCTCACGGCCGTGGCGACCTGGGTCCTGCTCTGCACCCCCTACGGCAACTGGATTTTCGCCAGCGGTGGCGACAAGAATGCCGCCCGCAACTCCGGCGTCCCGGTCCACCGGGTCAAGATCTCGCTGTTCATCTTCACCGCCTTCTCCGCGACCATCTTTGCCTGCATCCAGGTGATGGATACCGGCTCGGCGGACACCATCCGCGGCCTGCTCAAGGAACTGGAAGCGATCATTGCGGTGGTCATCGGGGGGGCTCTGCTCACCGGGGGCTATGGTTCCGCCATCGGTGCAGCGCTCGGCGCCCTGATCTTCGGCATGGTGCAGATGGGCATCTTCTATACCGGCGTCAATACCGACTGGTTCCAGGTCTTCCTCGGCGTAATGCTGCTGGTCGCTGTGCTGTTCAACAACTTCATGCGCAAGAAGGCGATGGAGGCCAAGTAAATGAGTGAACGTACTCCTATGATCGAAATGCGCAACGTCAGCAAGCATTTCGGCAGCGTCATCGCCCTTAGCGACATCTCGATGAAAGTGTGCTCCGGCGAGGTCATGTGCCTGCTGGGTGACAACGGCGCCGGCAAGTCGACCCTGATCAAGACCCTGTCGGGTGTGCATAGTCCGTCCCACGGCGAAATGCTTCTGGATGGCGAGCCCGTGCACTTCAAGTCCCCGGCCTATGCGCTGGACGCCGGCATTGCCACCGTCTTCCAGGATCTGGCGATGATTCCGCTGATGTCGATCACCCGCAATTTCTTCATGGGTCGCGAGCCCACCGTCGGCTGGGGCCCCTTCAAGCGCATCGACTGGAAGTACGCCGATCGGGTTGCCAAGGAAGAGATGGCCAAGATCGGTATCGATGTGCGCGACCCCAGCCAGGCGGTGGGCACACTTTCGGGGGGCGAGCGCCAGTGCGTGGCCATCGCTCGTGCGGTCTATTTCGGTGCCAAGGTGCTGATTCTGGATGAGCCCACCTCGGCGCTGGGGGTCAAGCAGGCCTCGGTAGTGTTGCGCTATATCGCCAAGGCGAAGGCCGACGGCCTGGCGGTGATCTTCATTACTCACAACGTCCATCACGCCTTCCCGGTGGCCGATGCCTTCACCCTGCTGTCGCGCGGCGGCAGTCTCGGTACCTTCCGCAAGGCAGACATCACCCGTGAAGAGGTGCTGAACATGATGGCCGGTGGCGCCGAACTCGAGAGCCTCGACGCCGAGCTGGCCGAGTTCCAGCGCAGCGACACGGAGAGGAAGGCGAGCCGTGAAAGTGCCGCGTCCCGGCAGGAGACATCGAGCGCCTCTGGCACATGAAGTAAGCAAACCTGGCTGCTTCATACCAGCGGGCGGGAAATGCCGAATCCGGTGCGCGCAAGCGCATCGCCAACCGCTTTCACGGAGCTGTGGCAATGAATCCACGATCAGGAGAATCCCCCTTCACCCTGGCGGTCTGCGCCGAGATGGTATTCCGCGACCTGTCGGTCATCGAGCGGGTCAGGCGGATCGATGCCCTGGGCTTCCAGGTGGAGATCTGGGACTGGACGAAGCATGACATTCAGGCCCTGGTAGACACCGGTGCGCCCTTTTCCTCCATGACCGGCTATATCGACGGAACCCTCGCCGACCGACAGGGTGCCGACCGGTTGGTCGAGACGGCCAGGGAATCGATTGCTGTGGCCAAGACGCTGGGCATCCCCCGGCTCAACTTGCATGGCACCGGCCTCGACGGCCAAGGGTTGCCGGTCAAGCCGTGCACCGATGTGACCGGGCCCATGTGGATCCAGGCGGCTGACACCCTGAACCGCCTGGCCGACCTTGGCCAGCAGCATGGGGTCACCTTCGTGTTGGAGAACCTCAATACCGCCGTCGACCACCCGGGGGTGCCCTTCGCCCGTGCGGAAGATGTCCTGACGCTGGTGGCCAGCGTGGATCGCCCGGAGGTGCGCATCATGCTCGATCTCTACCACGCCCAGATTGGCGAGGGGAATCTGGTCGAGCTGGTGCGCCGCTGTGCGCCCTATATCGGTGAGATCCAGGTGGCTGATGTGCCCGGCCGCTGCGAGCCCGGCAGTGGCGAGATCCACTATCCGGCCATCGCCAGGGCCCTCAATGAGATCGGCTATCGCGGAACCGTTGGCCTGGAGGGATGGGCCTCCGGCGATGACGAACTGGCCCTGCAGCGCTTCAGAGATGCCTTCACCCTTTGAATGGTTTGCGTCGTGGTGCCCACGTAGAGGTCAGCCCGGCGGCTGGCCACCGATCAGGTGCAGTACGTCATACGACGCGGAGAGAGAGTATGCAAAAAATGAACACCGACAACAGACCACTGGATCTGATCTGCCTCGGCCGCGTCGCCGTCGATCTCTATTCGGAGCAGATCGGCAGCCACCTCGAGGATGTGGCCAGCTTCGCCAAGTACCTGGGCGGCAGCTCCGGCAACATGGCCTACGGCACCGCGCGGCTGGGGCTCAAGTCCGCCATGCTGTCGCGAGTCGGCAACGAGCAGATGGGACAGTTCGTGCGCGAGGAGTTGCAGCGGGCCGGGGTCGATACCTCGGCCCTGCAGACCGACCCGGAGCGTCATACTGGCCTAGTGCTGCTGGCGCTCAAGGATCGCGACAGCTTCCCGCTGCTCTTCTACCGGCGCGACTGCGCCGATATGGCCATCGATGCCGAGGCCATTGACCCGGCCTTCATTGGTCGTGCCCGGGCGCTGGCCATCACCGGCACTCACCTCTCTACGGAGACCACGCGACGCGCCTGCCGCAAGGCGCTGGACGCGGCCGCCGAGCACGGCGTCAAGCGGGTGCTCGACATCGACTACCGGCCGGTCCTCTGGGGCCTGACCACGCCTGGCGACGGCGAGACCCGCTTTATCGCCGATGAGACGGTTACCACCGATTTGCAGCAGTGGCTCGGTGACTTCGACCTGATCGTCGGCACCGAGGAGGAGTTCCATATAGCTGGTGGCAGCACCGATACCCTGGAGGCGCTGCGGGCGCTGCGCCGGGTCAGCACCGCCACCCTGGTCTGCAAGCTCGGGCCCCTAGGGTGCGTGGTGATCGAAGGTGAGATTCCCGATCGGCTCGAGGACGGCATCCTGGTTCGCGGCGTCAAGATCGAGGTGCTCAATGTGCTGGGTGCCGGCGATGCCTTTATGAGCGGACTGTTGCGGGGATGGTTGCGAGGCGAAGCGTGGGCAACCAGCGCCGCCTACGCCAACGCCTGTGGCGCCCTGGTGGTCTCCCGCCACGGCTGTGCGCCGGCCATGCCCACCGAGGAGGAGCTATTCGACTATCTGGCGCGCCGCGATGAGGTGCCTCGCCCCGATAGGGACGAGCGCCTCAATCATCTGCATCGGGTCACCACCCGCACGCCGGTGTCGTGGCCCGAGGTGTGTGGCCTGGCCTTCGATCATCGCCGCCAGATCACCGATATGGCCCGCGAGGAGCATGCCGACCCCGAACGCCTGCCGACATTAAAGCGGCTGCTGGTGCGGGCCGCCGAGGAGGGCGCCCAGCGGTGTGAACTGGCCAGGCCGGCGATCCTGGTGGACGACGTGCTCGGCCAGGACGCCCTCAACGAGGCCAGCGGTCGCGGCTGGTGGATCGGTCGCCCGGTGGAACTGCCGAGCTCACGCCCGCTGCGTTTCCAGCACGGCGACGATCTGGGCAGCCGGCTACGCCACTGGCCCGCCGAACACATCATCAAGTGCCTGGTGTTCTACCATCCCGACGACCACCTGACGCTGCGCCTGGAGCAGGAGGCGCGCCTGCGTCAGCTCTATCGCTCGGCCTGTGATAACGGCCTGGAGCTGCTGGTCGAGGTGATTCCACCGGCCGGCATGCCGGTGGACGACACGACCCTGCCGCGCAGCCTACAGCGCCTCTATAACCTGGGCATTCGTCCTGACTGGTGGAAGTTGCCGGCCATGTCCGAGGCGGCCTGGCAGGCGGTAGGGCGGATCATCGACGTCCAGGATCCGCATTGTCGTGGCGTCGTTCTGCTCGGCCTCGATGCGCCCATGGATGAGCTGAAGCGAGGCTTTGGCCCCGCAGCCCGGCAGGGGCACTGCAAGGGCTTCACCGTGGGGCGCACCCTGTTCGCCGCAGCGAGCCGCGAGTGGCTCGCCGGGCGTATCGACGATGCCACCCTGGTCGGCCGCGTCGCCGACAACTATGCCGAACTGATCCAGGAGTGGCGGCGCCTTCGCCGCACCGCCCCCCAACTGGAGGAAGCCTGATATGCGCTCCATCCGTTTGACCATGGCCCAAGCGCTGGTCAAGTACCTGGCCGCCCAGCGCATCGAGCATGAGGGGCGCGAGGTGCCACTCTTCGAGGGCGTCTTCGCCATCTTCGGCCACGGCAACGTGGCCGGCCTCGGCGAAGCGCTCTACCACGCCCAGGACGCCCTGCCGACCCTGCGCGCCCACAACGAGCAGACCATGGCCCATGCCGCCATCGCCTTCGCCAAGGCCAACGGTCGGCGACGACTGATGGCGGCCACCAGCTCCATCGGCCCGGGCGCCACCAATATGGTGACCGCCGCGGCCCTGGCCCATGCCAACCGCCTGCCGGTCCTGCTGCTGCCGGGGGACACCTTCGCCACCCGCGAGCCCGACCCGGTGCTGCAGCAGGTGGAGCACTTCGGTGATCCGACCGTGACGGTCAACGACTGTTTCCGGCCGGTGTCGCGCTACTTCGACCGCATTACCCGCCCTGAGCAGCTGCTGACCAGTCTGCCCCAGGCCATCGCCACCCTGCTCGATCCTGAGCACTGCGGTCCGGCGACCCTGGCGCTGCCCCAGGACGTGCAGACCTTCGCCTATGATTATCCCGAGACTTTTTTTGTCCCTCGGGTGCACCGCATCCGCCGACCCCAGCCGGATCCCCGCGAGCTGGAAGCGGCGATTGCCGCACTCACGCAGGCCGACCGCCCGCTGATCATCGCCGGAGGCGGCGTTCACTATGCCGGGGCCTGCGAGCGCCTCGCCGCTTTCGCCAAGGCCCATGGTGTGCCGGTGGCCGAGACCCAGGCTGGCAAGGGGGCGCTGGCCGATTCTCATCCCTGCGCTGCCGGCGCCATCGGCGTCACCGGCAGCGAGGCTGCCAACCGGCTTGCCGAGCAGGCGGATGTGATCCTCGCTGTGGGCACCCGCCTGCAGGATTTCACCACCGGCTCCCGGGCGCTCTTCGAGCGCGACGACCTGACCCTGGTGGCGCTTAACGTGGGGCGCTTCGACAGTCACAAGCACCATGCCCTGCCATTGATCGGCGACGCCCTGGATGGACTCGAGGCGCTTGAGGCTGGCCTGGCCGAGTGGCGGGCCTCTGACGCCTGGCGAGAGCGGGTTGGCGGGCTGAAGCGGGAATGGGCCGAGGTGGTGGCCAGGGTCACCGCCGACGAGGGGCGTGACCTGCCCACCGATGCTCAGGTGATCGGTGCGGTCAATCGTCAGGCCGACGCGGATGGCACCGTGGTCTGCGCCGCGGGCGGGCTACCCGGGGAACTGCACAAGCTGTGGCAGTGCTCGGGCCCGGGCAGCTACCACGTCGAGTACGGTTTCTCCTGCATGGGCTACGAGATCGCCGGTGGCCTGGGGGTCAAGATGGCGCGTCCCGAGCGGGAGGTGTACGTGATGGTGGGAGATGGCTCCTACCTGATGCACAACTCCGAGCTCGCCACCTCGGTGATGCTGGGCCACAAGCTGGTCGTGGTGGTGCTCGACAACCGCGGTTTCGGTTGCATCAATCGCCTGCAGCAGGCCACCGGCGGCGCCGGTTTCAACAACCTGTTGGAGGACTGCCGCACGGTGCCCGACGGGGCTCCCAAGATGGATTTCGCCGCTCATGCCCGCTCCCTGGGCTGCCAGGCGGAGAGCGTAAGCGGCATCGCTGAACTGGAGCGGGCGCTGGTGCGCGCTCGCCAGGCCAGCGGCACCTACGTCATCGCCCTGGACACCGACCCGCTGCTCAGTACCGCCGAGGGCGGTGCCTGGTGGGAAGTGGCGGTGCCCGAAGTCTCCGAGCGCGAGCAGGTCAACGAGGCCTATCGCGGTTACCGCGAGGCCAAACGGCGCCAGCATCGCTGAACCCGTTACGCCGCGTAACGATTCATCCGTTTACTCATGACAAGGGACGGGCCGGGTGGCCTGCCCCTTAAAGGAGCACGTCATGTCTACCGTACGCCTGGGGATCAATCCCCTGACCTGGACCAACGACGACCTGCCAAGCCTGGGCGCCGATACGCCTCTGGAAGTGTGTCTCGAGGAGGGGCTCAAGGCCGGCTTTTCCGGCTTCGAGCTGGGCAACAAGTTTCCACGCACCCCGGAGGCTCTCTCGGCCGTGCTTGGTCGTTACGGCCTGGCGCTGGTCTCCGGCTGGTACTCCGCCCGGCTGCTGGAGCGCACGCCCGAGGAGGAGATCGCCGCCGTACAGGACCATCTCAACTTGCTCAAGGCCTGTGGCGCCAAGGTGATGGTGTTCTGCGAGGTGAGCCGCTGCATCCACGGTAATCAGGCGGTGCCGCTTTCACGGCGCCCCCACCTCAGCGATGCCGACTGGCAGCGCCTCACCGAGGGGCTCAGCGTGGTGGGCGACTACCTCAAGGAGCAGGGGGTGCAGCTGGCCTATCACCACCACCTTGGCACCGTGGTGGAGAGCCAGGCGGACGTGGAGCGGATGCTTGACGGTACCCGCGATTCCGTTGGCTTGCTGCTCGACTTCGGCCATCTGAGCGGTGCCGGCGGAGACCCCCTGGCGGTGGCCCAGCGCTACGCCTCGCGGATCAACCATGTGCACTGCAAGGATGTGCGTTTCGGGGTGCTGGACGAGCTGCGCAATCGTGACAAGAGCTTCCTGGACGGGGTGCTCGATGGCCTCTTTACCGTGCCGGGCGATGGTGACGTGGAGTTCTTGCCGGCCCTGACTCACCTGCGCGAGGTGGGTTACCAGGGCTGGCTGGTGGTCGAGGCCGAGCAGGACCCCGAGGTGGCCCATCCGCTCACCTATGCGCGCCTGGGGTATCGCAATTTACGTTCCTTGGCCGAACAGGCGGGTTTCCAGGTAGCCGACTGATACGGCCAATCGCGCACAACGGATTTACAGAGAGAAGACGTCCATGAACCAGATTCATCATTTCCTCAACGGCCAGGTGGTCGAGGGCGCCAGCGGACGAACCGCTCCCGTCTACAATCCCGCCACTGGCGAGCAGCGCGCTCAGGTCGAACTGGCCAGCGCCTCCGAGACCCGCGAGGCGGTACGCATCGCCCATGCGGCCTTCGCCAAGTGGTCGAAGATCACCCCGCTCAAGCGGTCACGCATCCTGTTCAAGTTCAAGGCGCTGGTCGAGGAGCACGCCGACGAGCTGGCACGGCTGATCTCGAGTGAACACGGCAAGGTGTTTTCCGACGCCAAGGGCGAGGTGACCCGCGGCCTGGAAGTCGTCGAGTTCGCCTGCGGCATCCCGCACCTGCAGAAGGGCGAGCACTCCCTGAACGTGGGCACCGGGGTGGACAGCTACTCGATGATGCAGCCGCTGGGCGTGTGTGCCGGCATCTCGCCGTTCAACTTCCCGGCCATGGTGCCGATGTGGATGTTCCCCGTCGCACTCGCCTGCGGCAACACCTTCATCATGAAGCCCTCCGAGAAGGATCCCTCCGCGCCGATGCGCCTGGCCGAGCTGCTCAAGGAGGCCGGCCTGCCCGACGGTGTCTTCAACGTGGTCAACGGCGACAAGGAGGCGGTGGAGGTGCTGCTCACCGACGAGCGGGTTCAGGCGGTGAGTTTCGTCGGCTCCACGCCCATCGCCGAGACCATCTACGCAACGGCGTCGGCCCACGGCAAGCGGGTCCAGGCCCTGGGCGGGGCCAAGAACCATATGGTGATCATGCCCGATGCCGACCTCGACCAGGCTGTCGGCGCCCTGATGGGCGCCGCCTACGGTTCCGCCGGCGAGCGCTGCATGGCGATCTCGGTGGCGGTGCCGGTGGGTGAGGAGACCGCCGAGAGGCTGCGCGAGAAGCTCATCGCCGAGCTGGCCAAGCTGCGGGTCGGTCCCGGTCTGGTGGATGGCCCTGACAACGACATGGGGCCGCTGGTCACCCGCGAGCACCTGGAGAAGGTCCGCGGCTATATCCAGACCGGCGTGGACGAGGGCGCCGAGCTGGTGGTGGACGGCCGGGAGGCCACGGTCGAGGGCGCCGGTGACGGCTACTTCGTGGGTGGCACGCTGTTCGACCACGTCACGCCGGGCATGCGCATCCACCGCGAGGAGATCTTCGGCCCGGTGCTGGCCATCGCCCGCGCGGCGAGCTTCGATGAGGCCGTGGCGATGATCAACGACCACGAGTACGGCAACGGCACCGCCATCTTCACCCGCGACGGCGACGCCGCCCGCCAGTTCTGCGAACAGATCCAGGTGGGCATGGTCGGCGTCAACGTGCCGATCCCGGTGCCCATGGCCTTTCACAGCTTCGGTGGCTGGAAGCGCTCCCTGTTCGGCCCGCTGCACATGCACGGCCCCGATGGCGTGCGCTTCTACACCCGCATGAAGACCATCACCCAGCGCTGGCCCAGCGGTATCCGGGAAGAGACCAACCACTTCACCATGCCGACGCTCTGATCTCCCTCTCTAATGGCAGCTTTGCCAGGGCGCCGGTCTCCAGGGCCGGCGCGACTGGATAGGTAAAAGGACTCATAGGATGCAGACGCTCAATATTGGCTTGATCGGCACCGGCTTCATGGGCAAGGCCCATGCCATCGCCCTCAAGGCCGCCCCCACCGTTTTCAATCTGCCTGCGATGCCGGTCTGCGATCTGCTCGCCGAGGTTGATGACGAGCTGGCCGCGCGCAAGGCCCGGGAGCTTGGCTTTGCACGTGCCACCGGAGATTGGAAGGCGCTGGTCAAGGATCCCGAGGTAGACGTTGTAGATATCTGTGCCCCCAACTTTCTGCATAAGGAAATGGCCCTGGCCGCCATCGCTGCGGGCAAGCACGTCTACGCGGAGAAGCCGCTCGCCCTCACCGCTGCCGATGCGCTCGAGATGGTGGAGGCAGCCGAAAGGGAGGGGGTGAAGACCTTGGTGGGCTTCAACTATATCCGTAACTCGGCCACTCAGTTGGCCAGGGAGATCGTACAGAGTGGCGAGATTGGTGAGTTGATCCACTTTCGCGGTCGTCATAACGAAGACTACATGACTGACCCCGCCAAGCCGCTGGATTGGCATACCCAGCGGGCCACCGCCGGAGCCGGGGCCTTGGGTGATGTGGGATCCCATATTCTGAACATGGCCGAATATCTGACCGGCCAGCGCATCAGCGAGGTGTTCGGCCAATTGCAGACGGTGATTCCGCGCCGACCGCTGCCTGACGGCAGCGGCGGACTGGGCGAGGTCGAAAACGACGATCAGGCGCAAGCGTTGCTGCGCTTCGACGGTGGCCTGATCGGCAATATCGAAACCTCCCGGGTGGCCACCGGGCGCAAGATGGGGCTGGCCTACACCATTACCGGCACCAAGGGTGCGATCATATTCGACCAGGAGCGCATGAGCGAACTGCAGCTCTACAAGCATGAAGGGCCTGAGGGGCGCCGCGGCTTCAGCACCCTGTTGGTCGGCCCGGAGCATCCCGATTACGCCTCCTTCAGCGCCGCCCCCGGCCATGGCCTTGGCTACAACGACCAGAAGATCATCGAGATCCGCGATCTGGTGGAGGGCATTGTGGGTGACAAGCCACTCTATCCGGATTTCCGTGAGGCGCTCAGAGTCAACCTAATGATTGACGCCGTTGAGCGTTCCCACGCTGAAGGTGCCTGGGTCGGGGTGTGAGCGTGTGTCGCTTCACCCCGGGATGTGCCAGGTCTCCGGGCACTCCTCTGCGTGGAACAGCCGCTGGGCATTGGTGGCGTTGCGCCTCTCCGCGATCACCGTTCTGCCCTCGCTGAGGGCGGCGAGCAGGGCGTCGCTATGATGGCGCACGGTGAGCAGCGCCAGGTCGCGCCGGGTGGTCACCCGGTAGTCGCGCTCCAGGTCGGCCAGCAGCGGGGCGAGCGGCTCGGGCTTGTGGTCGACCACCAGCCGCAGGCGCATGGCCTCGAGGTCGAGCAGGTTGGCGTGCAGGCCGGCAGCGGCGAGCCTGGCGAGCACATCGGCCAGTCGCGCCTCGTCGATGAAGCTGAAGTCGCTGGGCGCGATATCGATCAGTAGCTGGTCGTCGCGCAGGATAAAGCTCGGCAGGCGGTCGCCCTCGCCCGGCTCGGGGCCGATGCGGCTGGGCGGGGCGTCGAGGTCGAGGAAGGAGCGCACGGTCAGCGGGATGCCCTTGCGCTGCAGGGGCGCCAGGGTGCGCGGATGGATCACCTTGGCGCCGTACCAGGTCTGCTCCACCGCCTCGGCGTAGCTAAGCCGGTGGAGCTGCACGGCATTGTCGAAGCGCCGCGGGTCGGCATTGAAGACCCCGGGGACATCCTTCCAGATCGTCAGGTCCTCGGCGTCGAGGCAGTGGGCGAGGATGGCGGCGCTGAAGTCCGAGCCTTCACGGCCGAGGGTCGTGGAGAGGCCGTCGCGGGTGCCGCCGATAAAGCCTTGGGTGATCCAGAGCCTGCCGTCGTCGAGCGCTAGCGAGCGCACCCGCTCGGCGGTGGCCTCCCAGTCGATATTGGCCGCCTGGTGGCGGTCGTCGGTGACGATCAGCTCGCGGGCGTCGCACCACTCGGTGGCGATGCCGCAGTGGTTCAGCCAGGCGGCCACCAGGCGGGTGGAGAGCAGCTCGCCGTAGCAGACCGTCTGATCGTAGTGGAGCGAATACGCCGCCTGCCGGTAGCGCTGATGGCGCTCGTCGAGCTCTTCGAACAGCGCGGTGATGCGCTGTGTCACGGGCCGGGCGGCATCGCCGAGCAGCGCTTCGGCCACGGCCAGGTGGTTCGCCTCGAGGGCGGCGAGCCGCTGGCGATAGTCGTCGTCGGCGCCTGAGCGGGCGGCGGCCAGCAGGGCCTCGAGGCCGTTGGTGGTCTTGCCCATGGCCGAGACCACGACCATCAGGGGACGGCTGTCGTGGGCGTCGAGCAGGTGGGCCAGATGGCGAATGGCGTCGGCGTCCTGAATGGAAGCGCCGCCGAACTTGAAGATACGGGTCATGGAAGGGTCCCTTGCTGGATCGCTATGCCCCTACCTTGCGGGAAAATGCCGGGTGGGGGAAGCTTCGGCCATCATGACGGTCTGAGCCTGGCCCGAGGCTGTAATCGTATGGCGCAGAAACGAAAAAAGCACCCGCAGGTGCTTTTCTCGTCGGCCGCGGCGGCTAGCTGAGCCGCTGCATATAGTCCACGTAGCCGAAGGTCTTCACCGTGCGCACCGCGCGGCTCGTCTCGTCGATGCGGCAGATCGACGGCAGGCGAATGCCGTTGAAGGTGGTGGTCTTGACCATGGTGTAGTGGGCCATGTCGGTGAACACCAGCCGGTCGCCGATCGCCAGCGGCCTGTCGAAGCTGTACGCACCCACCATGTCGCCGGCCAGGCAGGTGAGCCCGCCCAGGCGGTAGCTGTGGGCCTTCTCGCCCGGCTCGCCGGCGCCGATGATCTCCGGCCGGTAGGGCATCTCCAGCACGTCGGGCATGTGCGCGGTGGCGGAGGTGTCGAGGATGGCGATGGGGCCGTCGTTGTCGACGATATCCAGCACCGAGCAGACCAGGTAGCCGGTGTTCAGCGCGATCGCCTCACCCGGCTCCAGGTAGACCGTCAGATGCGGATGGCGCGCCTTGAAGTCGCGGACCACCCGCACCAGCCGCTCCACGTCGTAGTCCTCGCGGGTGATATGATGCCCGCCGCCGAGGTTCATCCACTTCAGGCTGGCGAGATAGTGGCCGAACTTCGCCTCGAAGGCGGCCAGGGTCTCCTCCAGGGCGTCGCTGTTCTGCTCGCACAGGGTATGGAAGTGCAGCCCCTCGAGGCCTTCCAGATCCGCCGGCGCCAGGTCCGCGGCCCGGGTGCCGAGCCGCGAGCCCGGCGCGCAGGGGTCGTAGAGCGGCACCGCGCCGGTGGAGTGCTCCGGGTTGACCCGCAGCCCGCAGGAGACCCGCCGCGGCGCCGCCGCGACGGTGTCGCGGAAGCGCCGCCACTGGCCCGGGGAGTTGAAGCTCAGGTGGTCCGCGTAGCGCAGTACCACGGCCATCTCCTCCTCGGTGAAGGCCGGCGAGTAGCAGTGCACCTCGCCGCCGAAGGTCTCCGCCCCCAGGCGCGCCTCGTCCTGGCCGCTGGACGTCGTCCCGACCAGGTACTGGCGGACCAGCGGAAAGGTGTCCCACATGGCGAAGCCCTTGAGCGCCAGCAGGATGCGGGCGCCGCTGCGCTCCTGGACCTGCCCCAGCAGTTCCAGGTTGCGGCGCAGCAGGGCGTCGTCTACCACATAGGCCGGCGAGGGACAGGCCTGAATGTCGAAATCGAGCCCGACGTCTAGGCCGTGGTCGCGTGCATCCCCCATGGCTCAGGCCAGCGGGTCGTGGTCGGGGTCGAGCTCGACCACCTGCCAGGGCAGGCCCATCTCGCCGATGCGCGCCATGAAGGGGTCGGGGTCGAGCTGCTCGACGTTGAACACGCCCTTGCCCTTCCAGATGCCCTGGAGCATCAGCATGGCGCCGGTCACCGCCGGCACGCCGGTGGTGTAGGAGATCGCCTGGGACTTGACCTCCGCGTAGCACGCTTCGTGGTCGCAGATGTTGTAGATATGCACTTTGCGCCGCTTACCGTCCTTGATGCCGTCGGCAATGATGCCGATGTTGGTCTTGCCCTTGGTGCGCGGGCCCAGGGAGGCCGGATCCGGCAGTACCGCCTTGAGGAACTCCAGCGGGGCGATCTCGGCACCGCCCACCTTGATCGGCTCGATGCGGGTCATGCCGACGTTCTCGAGCACCTTGAGGTGGGTGATGTACTTATCGGAGAAGGTCATCCAGAAGCGGATGCGCTCCAGCCCCTTGATGTTTCGGCACAGGGACTCGAGCTCCTCGTGGTAGAGGAGGTAGATGTCCTTCTCGCCGATGCCGTCGAACTCGAACTTGCGCTTCACCGCCAGCGGGTCGGTCTCCTTCCACTCGCCCTTCTCCCAGTAGCGACCCTTCGCGGTGATCTCGCGAATGTTGATCTCCGGGTTGAAGTTGGTGGCAAACGGGTAGCCGTGATCGCCGCCGTTGGCATCCAGGATGTCGATGCGGTGAATTTCGTCGAACAGGTTCTTCTGGGCGTAGGCGCAGTAGATATTGGTCATGCCCGGGTCGAAGCCGCAGCCCAGGGTGGCCATGTTGCCCGCCTTGGCGTAGCGCTCCTGGAAGGCCCACTGCTCCTTGTACTCGAACTTGGCCTCGTCCGGATGCTCGTAGTTGGCGGTGTCCAGATAGGGCACGCCGGTACGCAGACAGGCCTCCATGATGGTCAGGTCCTGATAGGGCAGGGCCACGTGGATCAGCACGTCCGGCTGAAACGACTCGATCAGCGCGACCAGCGCCTCGACGTCATCGGCATCCACCTGGGCGGTCTGGATCGGGCGATCCAGCTGGTCGGCGATGGCCCGGCACTTTGCCTCGTTGCGGCTGGCCAGCAGGATATCGCTGAAGACCTCGGGGTGCTGGGCGCACTTGTGGGTGACGACACCGCCGACGCCGCCGGCGCCGATAATCAAGACTTTGCTCATGGGTTCGAATCCAGATCGGGAAAGTTCAACAGTGGTAGGGTCTTATCGGTAGTGGGCCGCCACAGCGCACCCCGACCCGATGCCACCCCGGTCTTGGCCTCGTCCGGCTTCCCCAGCGGGGGTAGACGAGTGGGCGCTGATAATGGCGCCCCCTGAGGCTGGTATCAAGTGGTTTTCGCGTCAAGTGTTAGACTAAAGTGAAGATGCCGAGAGGAGGGCGGAAAGTGCTTCAGCATGAAAAGACCATCATGGCCTTCGATGAGCTGGGTCGAGAGTACATCATCGACATGTTCGTCAGCCCCAGGGACATCAGTGAGCTGCAGCATGCGGGGCCAGCGGGCGAGGAGCCGGCGTCCTTCAAGACTCGCGAAGGCCACAGGGTGACCCACCTGGGCGGCGGCGAGTTCTCGGTGCTGGTGCCGGGCGCGGACGATGCGGTGATCGTTCGCACCGACGACTCCGAGTTCGTCTGAGTCGCCGTACCGGGTGCCGCCTTCCGGTGAGGGGCTCAAGCACTCGAGGTTCAGGGTCCTCGTCCAATTGTGGGATTGCCCTGCATCTAGCTGCGGTGCCTGCCCGAGAAACCGTCGGCTCAGTCGTCGTCGAGGGAAAGCTGCCGCACATGGATGCCCATGGCGGTGGCCAGCTTCTTCAGCGTGCTGTGGCGAAGGTTGGCGCCGGGGCGCTCCCACTGGGCGACCTGGGCCTGAGAGACCTCCAGCCGGCCCGCAAGCTCGGCCTGAGTCATGGCCAGGTGCTCGCGCCAGCAGCGAACCAGCGGAACCTCGTCGGCCAGGTGGCGGCGGACGATCTCGTGGGGCAGCGTCAGGGCATCGGCCTCGCCGGCCCGCTCCACCAGATCGGTGAACTGCTCCAGGGGCACAACGGCGAAGCGGCGGCCCGCTTCCTCGCTGATACGGTAATCAATAGGTGCGCTCATCGCGTTTCTTCACCTCTTCGATAGACACCACGCGCAGCCCGGTTTCTACGTCGAACAGCACGCGGTAACGACCCACACGGAGCCGGTAGTGGTGCTGGTGGCGCTTCAGCGGCTTGATGTCCTTGGTCGTGACGCAACCAGGCCAGTCCTCCAACTCGCCCACGCTGGCAATGATCCGGCTGCGGTCGGGCTTGGGTATCTTGCTGGCCTGCTTGGTGGCTTTCAGCGTCCACTGCACTTGATAGGTCATAAGTTTCTATAAGTTTAAGGGCGCGGGCGAGGATCGGCAAGGGCGTCATTGAGGGGCGATGCGAATCGGCACCGCGTTGTCTGCACGGAATACCCTGTCCCTGGGGTTGGCCGTCTTCACGGTGGTGGCTGTCAGCTTGTTGGTCTGGCGGCTCATGGGAGGCGCCTCGGGCTGGTGATAGCCGGATGCCCCCTTGAGTGGGGGTATATCAAGGAATGCCATGGAACGTCCAGACACAAGAAAGGGGCCCGGAGGCCCCTGTTCATGCGGTTTCTGGAGTGGTGTGGAGCCTCCTGAAACCTAGGTTTGGTGGAGGCGGCGGGGATCGAACCCGCGTCCGCCGGCACTCGCCTATTGGCTCTACATGCTTAGGTCCGTCTTTTGATTTAACGCTACTGGCTCCGACGGGCAGGATCCAGCAACGCGATTCCTCGTCAGTTTTAGCGATTGGCGAGAGGACACCACCAACCGCGATCCCATCAGTCTTGGCTCATATCCCCTCCGCGATGAATGGGCACATCGCTTTGGGGCCGGGCTAGAAGCTAACAGCTTTAAGCTGCCAGCGCGCCCTGAGCGTAGTTGTCGTCGTTTGCGACTATTTAGTCGTGATGTTGGATTTACGAGATACATCACGCTCTCGGCATGCACCGCAAGGGTTGTCACCGGCGTCGAAGCCATGTCGCCCCCATAAGCGCCATCATACCAGATGGACGACCCTATGACACCTCAGGCCTTGACTTGTTCACGCATGATGCGGCCCTTCTGCCGCTGCCAGTCGCGGTCCTTCTCGGTGGCGCGCTTGTCGTGGAGCTTCTTGCCGGTCACCAGCGCCAGCTCGCACTTCACCTTGTTGCCCTTCCAGTACAGCTTGAGCGGCACGCAGGTGTGGCCCTTGTCCTGGGTGCGCGAGAAGATCCTGGCGATCTCCTTGCGATGCAGCAGCAGTTTGCGGGTGCGCGTGGGGTCGGCGATCTCATGGGTGCTGGCGGTGTTGAGCGGCATGATATGGCTGCCCAGCAGCCAGGCCTCGCCGTCCTTGATCAGGATGTAGGTATCGGTGAGCTGGGCCTTGCCGGCGCGCAGGCTCTTCACTTCCCAGCCGGCCAGCACCAGGCCGGCCTCGAAGGTCTCGTTGATGTGGTACTCGAACTTCGCCTTCTTGTTCTGGGCGATGACGTTGCTGCCGGGACCCTTGCCCTTCCCTTTCTTATTGGCCATGGAACCTCGTATCGTGTTCTGCCGATGGCGGCCCCCCCTTCGATCTACGGGGAAGCGTGGTACCATTCAGGCGTGAAATAACGGCTCATGATACGCCCTGGGCACGGTGAAGTCAGCGGAGAGCGCAATGCCAACGGTCAATCGGTCCGCCTTGGTGCGGCACACCCCTAGGGATATGTTCGAACTGGTCAATGATTTCGAAAGCTACCCGGAATTCCTGCCGGGGTGTCGGCGCGCGCGGTTGCTGGAGCGGGATGACTCGCACCTGATCGGGGAGATGACCCTGGGGCGCGCCGGGATCGAGCAGAGCTTCACCACCCGCAACGACCTGATCGAACCCGAGCGTATCGAGATGTCGCTGGTCAGCGGCCCCTTCAAGCGCCTGCGCGGGCGCTGGCTGTTCCTGCCCATGGGGGACGGCGCCTGCAAGGTCAGTCTGGAGCTGGAGTTCGAGTTCGCCAACCGCCTGCTGGGCATGGCCTTCGGCAAGCTGTTCCAGCAGGTGGCGGGGCAGCTGGTGGACTCCTTTACCCGCCGCGCCGACGAGCTCTATGGCCGCTGAAGCGACGCAGGCGACGCTCCGGGTCGAGGTGGCCTTCGCCCTGCCCGAGAAGCAGCGAGTCGTGACCCTGGCGGTGCCGGCGGGTACCACGGCGCGCCAGGCCGTCGCCCTGGCCGAGCTGCCCCGACACTTTCCCGAGGTCGACCCCGAGACATTCGAACAGGCCGACCTGGGGATCTTCGGCAAACCAGTGCGCGACCCGGACGGCCAGGCGCTGCGCGAGGGTGATCGGGTCGAGGTCTATCGCCCGCTGCTCCTCGACCCCAAGCAGGCCCGCGCCCTGCGCGCCGCTCGCCGCAACGGCTGACGCCCCGGACGGTAAGCCGGCCGGGGCGTCAGCGATCTCCAGGGCGGATCAGAATTCCAGGGCGTCGCCCGAGGCCGGCTCACCGCCCTGGGGCAGGGTGCCGCCGTCGCGCGGTGTGGTCTCGGGTGCCATGTCCGGCTGGGTGGCCGGCATGCCCTCGGTTGGGCTGGTACCTTCCACGGCGGGGCCGATGCCGTCCTGAGGCCGCAGTTCGATATCCCCGGTCATGTCCCCGTCACGCTTGATATCGGCCAGCCGGCCGTTGGCGAAGGTCAGGGTCACGCGGCGCTGCTGGACGCCGCCGTAGGCCTCGTCGAGGCGGAAGACGTAGTCCCACTGGTTGGCGTCGAAGGGGGCTTCGAGCAGCGGGCGGCCCATCACGCCTACCACCTGGTCGCGGCTCATGCCGGGCTGCAGCTGCTCAACCATGCCCTCGGTGAGGTAGTTGCCCTGGGGCAGGTCGCGCTTGTAGACGCAGCCGCTGACCAGCGTCAGGGCAACAGAAAGGGTGACGGTTTTGATCAGCTTTTGCATTTGGCTCAGTTCTTCACTATCGTGGATTCGGTCGATCATACCCGACCCTACCTGATACTGCGAAGAGCAACCATGGCCGACCAAAACCATGAACTGCGCAAGGCGGGCCTGAAGGTCACCTTGCCGCGCGTGAAGATCCTGCAGATCCTCGAGAATGCCACCGGGCAGCACCACCTCAGCGCCGAGGATGTCTACAAGACCTTGCTGGATGCCGGCGAAGACGTGGGCCTGGCCACCGTTTATCGCGTGCTGACCCAGTTCGAGTCCGCCGGCCTGGTGGTCCGTCACAACTTCGACGGCGGCCATGCGGTGTTCGAGATCTCCCAGGAGGAGCACCATGACCATATGGTGTGCCTAGAGAGCGGCGAGATCATCGAGTTCTTCGACGAGACCATCGAGCGGCGCCAGCGCGAGATCGCCGAAGAGCACGGCTTCGAGCTCGTCGACCATGCGCTGGTGCTCTATGTGCGGCCCCGGGGCTCCCAGGCGACCCGTCCGGAAGGCATCCAGAAGAAGTAGGCCGCCTGGTTGACGGTGCCCGGCTGACTGATCTGGCGCCATCATAGCCAACGCCCCCGACTCATCCGAGCCGGGGGCGTTGGCGCTGGGTCAGCGGCCTGGCTCAGTGATGGGCGCGCTGCTGGCTGGCATCGAGCATTTCCCGGGCGTGGGCCAGGGTGCGGTCGGAGAGCGTCACGCCGCCGAGCATGCGGGCGAGCTCGCTGACCCGACCGGCCTCGTCGAGCAGCGCCATGCGGGTCAGGGTGGCATCGCGCTTGGCCCGCTTCTCGATGTGCAGATGGTGGTGGGCCTGGGCCGCCACCTGGGGCAGGTGGGTCACCGTCATCACCTGGCCGCCGTCGCCCAGCCGGCGCAGCAGCTGGCCGACGATCTCGGCGGTGGCGCCGGAGATGCCCACGTCGACCTCGTCGAACACCAGGCTGGGGATGGTCGAGTGGCGGGCGGCCACCACCTGGATTGCCAGGCTGATGCGCGACAGCTCGCCGCCCGAGGCCACCTTGGCCAAGGGGCGCGCCGGCTGGCCGGGGTTGGCGCTGATCAGAAAGCGCACGGCCTCCAGCCCCTCCGCCTGCGGGCTCTC
Organism: Billgrantia campisalis; assembly: GCF_022341425.1. Taxonomy (GTDB): domain Bacteria; phylum Pseudomonadota; class Gammaproteobacteria; order Pseudomonadales; family Halomonadaceae; genus Halomonas; species Halomonas campisalis. Next base: position 24,970 of record NZ_JABFUC010000017.1, read on the forward strand.
GCGCCCCTCCACGTCCACTTCGAAGCGCGCCTTGCCCATGGCCAGGAAGGCCAGCTGCTCCTGTACCGCCTTCCCAAAGCGCTTGGCGGCCCGTCGGCGCGCCTCGCCCACGGCGCGCGCCTGCTCGCGCCAGGCGTCGCGCAGGGCCTCGACCTCGGCGGAGAGCGTCTCGAGGTCATGCTCGCCGCCCTCCAGCCCTTCGAGCTCTTGAGCGAGTCGGCGATGCAGGTCGGGGAGCTCCTCGGGCATCACATGATGCTTGCGGGCGATGCGGTGCACCTCGCCCAGGCGCGCCTCGACCCAGGCCAGGCGCTCCGGGTCCAGCTCGGTGGTGTCGACGAAGCGATGCAGCTCGCGGGCCGCCTCCTCCACCTGGATGCGCGCCTCGCCGAGCATGGCCAGGGTCTCGGCCAGGCTGCCCTGCTGGTGGCCCGGCAGCGCGGAGAGCCGGCTGGTGGCCTGGTGCAGCAGCGACAGGGCGCCGCCCTCGTCGTGATCGCAGCAGTCGGCGGCGAACTGGGCCTCGCGCAGGGTCTCCTCGGCGTGGGCGAGCTGCTCCTGCTCCTGTTCCAGCCCCTCCAGTTCGCCTTCACCCAGGGCCAGACCGTCGAGCTCCTCGACCTGGTAGCGCAGCAGCTGGCGGCGCGCCTGGGCTTCGTCGCCGCTCTCGGCCAGCCGCTTGAGGCGCCGGCGCGCCCGCTGCCAGCGGCGAAAGGTCTCGGCCATCTCGGCCACCGCCTGGCGCTGGCCGGCGAAGTCGTCGAGCAGCCGCAGGTGAGTCTCCTCGCGCAGCAGCGCCTGATGGGCGTGCTGGCCGTGGATCTCCACCAGGTGTTCGCCGAGTGCCTTGAGATCGGCGATGGTGGCCGGCTGGCCGTTGATCCAGGCGCGGGAGCGGCCGCTGGCCGCCACCGTGCGGCGCAGCAGGCAGTCGTCGTCGGGCAGCTCGCGCTCGGTCAGCCAGGCGCGGGCGGCGGGCAGCGCGGCGATATCGAAGCGGGCGCTGAGGTCGGCGCGCTCGGCCCCGTGGCGCACGCTGCCGGCATCGGCGCGCTCGCCCAGGCAGAGCCCCAGGGCGCCCAGCAGGATCGACTTGCCGGCGCCGGTCTCGCCGGTAATGGCGGTCATGCCGCCGGCCAGCTCAAGGTCGAGGGTATCGACGATGGCGTAGTCGCGAATGGCAAGCTGAGTCAGCATCTATCTCCTCCCGGCGCCAGGCTGAAGGGCGTGGCTGGATATCCGTACACGGGTATTGGGTTTTTATACAGTAGTCCAGGGCGGCGCTCAATGCACGCACGGCCAACCTCGGGATTCATCCCTTGAGATTCGCGACATGACCCCAATATAGCCGGCAGATTGCAACGTGATTGCTACCCCGAATCATGCGCGGCCCGCGGGCCGACTTAGCGTTTCAGGAGAAGCCCATGGCCAAAGAACCCCAGACCCCGCTCGATGACGAGCTGGCACGCCACGAGCAGGAGAGCGACACCGCCGAGCAGGAGGCCGAGAGCCGTCTGGCCCAGGAGGAGCTCGAGGGCCTGATCGAGGAGCAGGGCGAGACGATCGATACCGAGGGCGCCAACCCTGAGGTCGCCAATCCCGAGGCTGAAGTGCTGGCGGCGCGGGTCGAGGAGCTCGAGCAGAGCGTGGCCGAGGCCAAGGACCAGGCGCTGCGCGCCGCCGCCGAGGCCCAGAACGTGCGCCGCCGCGCCGAGCAGGAGGCCGAGAAGGCGCGCAAGTTCGCCCTGGAGAAGTTCGTCAAGGAGCTGCTGCCGGTGGTCGACAGCCTGGAGAAGGCGCTGGATGCCATGGAGGAGGGGGCCAGCGAGACCCACCGGGAAGGGGTGGCCATGACGCTGAAGCTGCAGCGCGACGTGCTGGGCAAGTTCGGCGTCGAGGCCGTCGACCCGGCCGGCGAGCCCTTCGATCCCCAGTACCACGAGGCCATGGCCATGGTGCCCAACCCCGAGCTCGAGCCCAACAGCGTGATGGAAGTGATCCAGAAGGGCTATCTGCTCAACGGGCGCCTGGTGCGCCCGGCCATGGTGGTGGTCAGCCAGGCGGCGGGCTGAACGGCAGCCGGCGAATCACGGGACTTGAGCGGCAGGGCTTGAAAAGTCATGCGCCGCCCCCCAGATAGACGACAACCCCGCGGCAAGCGCCGCAGAGACGAATTCAAGCAACGACTTTTCGAGGATTTCCTATGGGACGCATCATCGGTATTGACCTGGGGACCACCAACTCCTGCGTGGCCGTGCTCGACGGCGACAGCGCCAAGGTGATCGAGAACGCCGAGGGCGCGCGCACCACGCCCTCCATCATCGCCTATACCGACGACGGCGAGACGCTGGTGGGCCAGGCGGCCAAGCGCCAGGCGGTCACTAACCCTGAGAACACCCTGTACGCCATCAAGCGCCTGATCGGTCGTCGCTTCAAGGACGATGTTGTCCAGAAGGACATCAAGATGGTGCCCTACAAGATCAGCGAGGCCGACAACGGCGACGCCTGGGTGGAAGTGAAGGGCAAGAAGCTGGCGCCGCCGCAGGTCAGCGCCGAAGTGCTGAAGAAGATGAAGAAGACCGCCGAAGACTACCTGGGTGAAGAAGTCACCGAGGCGGTCATCACCGTGCCGGCCTACTTCAACGACAGCCAGCGTCAGGCCACCAAGGATGCCGGCCGCATCGCCGGCCTCGAGGTCAAGCGCATCATCAACGAGCCCACCGCGGCGGCGCTGGCCTACGGCATGGACAAGTCCCGCGGCGACAAGACCATCGCGGTCTACGACCTGGGTGGCGGTACCTTCGATATCTCGATCATCGAAGTGGCCGACGTCGACGGCGAGACCCAGTTCGAGGTGCTGGCCACCAACGGCGACACCTTCCTGGGCGGCGAAGACTTCGACATGCACCTGATCAACTACCTGGTGGATCAGTTCAAGTCGGATTCCGGCATCGATCTGTCCGGCGACAATCTGGCCATGCAGCGTCTCAAGGAAGCCGCCGAAAAGGCCAAGATCGAGCTCTCCAGCGCCCAGCAGACCGACGTCAACCTGCCCTACATCACCGCCGACAACACCGGGCCCAAGCACCTTAACGTCAAGGTGACCCGGGCCAAGCTGGAGTCGCTGGTGGAGGATCTGGTCAAGCGTTCGCTGGGGCCGTGCAAGACCGCCTTGGCCGACGCCGGGCTGTCCGCCTCCGAGATCGACGACGTCATCCTGGTCGGCGGCCAGACCCGCATGCCGCTGGTGCAGAAGAGCGTGGCCGACTTCTTCGGCAAGGACGCCCGCAAGGACGTCAACCCGGACGAGGCGGTGGCCGTGGGCGCCGCCATCCAGGGCGGTGTGCTGGGCGGCGACGTCAAGGACGTGCTGCTGCTCGACGTCACCCCGCTGACCCTGGGCATCGAGACCCTGGGCGGCGTGATGACCCCGCTGATCGAGAAGAACACCACCATCCCGACCAAGAAAACCCAGACCTTCTCGACCGCGGATGACAACCAGACCGCCGTGACCATCCATGTGCTGCAGGGCGAGCGCAAGCAGGCGGGCGGCAACAAGTCGCTGGGCCGCTTCGACCTGGCCGACATCCCGCCGGCGCCGCGCGGCGTGCCGCAGATCGAGGTCGCTTTCGATCTCGACGCCAACGGCATCCTGCACGTCTCCGCCAAGGACAAGGCCACCGGCAAGGAGCAGTCGATCGTCATCAAGGCCTCCAGCGGCCTCTCCGATGACGAGATCGAGCAGATGGTCCGCGACGCCGAGGCCCACGCCGACGAGGACAAGAAGTTCGAGGAGCTGGTGGCACTGCGCAACCAGGCCGACGGCATGGTCCACGCCTCACGCAAGACCCTCGAGGAGGCCGGCGACAAGGCCAGCGACGAGGATAAGCAGGCCATCGAGAGCGCCATTACCGAGTTGGAAGAGGCGCTCAAGGGCGACGACAAGGACGACATCCAGGCCAAGCTGGACAAGCTGACCGAGGCCTCCGGCAACCTGGCGCAGAAGATGTACGCCGAGCAGGCCGATGCCGCCCAGCAGGCGGGGGCGGACAGCGCCGATGCCGGCAGCAAGCCGGAAGAGGATGTGGTCGACGCCGAATACGAAGAAGTCAACGACGACCAGAAGAAGCAGTAACCGTCACGGCCATGCCACGGACGACGGCAGCGCGGGGGGATGACTCCCGCGTTGCCGTTTCCGCGGATCAGGCGTTAACTGCCTAGACCAGGAGGCGCATGGACCCATGTCCAAACGCGATTTTTACGAGGTGCTGGGCGTCGAGCGCGGGGCCGATCAGAAAGAGATCAAGAAGGCCTACCGGCGCCTGGCGCAGAAGTACCACCCGGACCGTAACCCGGGCGACGATGAGTCGGCGGCCAAGTTTCGCGAGGTCTCCGAGGCCTATGAAATACTCTCCGACGGCGAGAAGCGTGCCGCCTACGACCAGTTCGGCCATGCCGGGGTAGACGGCCAGGCCGGTGGCTTCGGCGGGGCCGGTGCCGGCGCGGGTGCCGGGGGCTTCAGCGATATCTTCGGCGACGTGTTCGGCGACATCTTCGGCGGCGGCGGTGGGCGGCGCAACCCCAACGCGCCGCAGCGCGGCAGCGACCTGCGCTACAACCTCGAACTCGACCTCGAGAGCGCCGTGTCCGGCACCAGCGTCGATATTCGCGTGCCGCGCCATGTGGCGTGCGACCGCTGCGACGGCGAGGGCGCCGAGCCGGGCTCTTCCAAGGAGACCTGCCCGACCTGTCACGGCCACGGCCAGGTGCGCATGCAGCAGGGCTTCTTCGCCGTGCAGCAGACCTGCCCGACCTGCCACGGCAGCGGCGTGCACATCAAGGTGCCGTGTCACAAGTGCCACGGCGAAGGCCGTATGCGCGAGACCCGCACCCTCTCGGTGAAGATCCCGGCGGGCGTGGATACCGGCGACCGCATTCGCTTGAACGGCGAGGGCGAGTCCGGCATCAACGGTGGCCCGCCCGGCGATCTCTACGTGCAGGTGGCGATCAAGCCGCACCATATCTTCCAGCGTGAAGGGCGGCACCTGCAGTGCGAGGTGCCGATCAACTTCGTCGACGCCGCCCTTGGCGGTGAGCTCGAAGTGCCGACCCTGGACGGCCGGGTCAAGCTGAAGATCCCGCCCGAGACCCAGACCGGCAAGCTGTTCCGCCTGCGCGGCAAGGGCGTCAAGCCGGTGCGCGGCGGCCCGCCTGGCGACCTGCTGTGCAAGGTGGTGGTCGAGACCCCGGTCAAGCTGAACGAGGAGCAGAAGGACCTGCTGCGCCAGTTCCAGGAGAGCCTGGGCGGCACCAACAGCGCCCACCACTCGCCCAAGAAGAGCGGCTTCTTCGACGGCGTGAAGAAGTTCTTCGAGGACATGAAGCCGTAAGGCCATCAGCGCTTCGTGACATGCACCGCCCCGGCATCGAATGATGCCGGGGCGGTGTCGTATCCGGGGTCAGCGCTGCAGGTGGTCCAGCCGCCAGGCCAGGGCGTCGGGGTCCGGTTGCCAGCGTGGATCACGGGGCAGCACCAGCGGCTGCTGGTCGAGCTCGCAGAGCCAGCGGTTATCCACTACCAGGGGGTCCACCGCGGCGCTGACATGCCAGCGTTGGTCCGGACCGGGGGCAATCAGATGGTTGTCCATGGCCCAGTGAAGGTTGGGGGTGAGAGCCAGGCCATTCACGGGACGGTCGTCCTGGCTCGCGGAGAAGGGGATCAAGTGGGCCGCTTCCACTAGGAAGCGAAAATCGGGAGTGATGAACCGAAGGCGACTGGCGGCACAGCGGTAGTCGTAGGCCTCCAGGACCAGAGAACGAAAGGCGGCTGAGCGGGCTCGCTGCTGTTCGGGCGGGCCTTGCTGATCACCTTTGAGTCGTTCCGGGGCTCGCTCGTAGGCACCGCTGGCAAAGGCCAGTTCCAGATAGTCATGCAGCCGTGTCTGTAGGTCGGGTCTGGAGGGGAAGTAGCTGGCAATGATCAAGGCTGCCGCTTCTCTCGCCGAGCTTTCGGACTCAAGCCGAGCATGGAGTGTCGGGTGAAGCCGTGCCGTTGTATAGCGCTTGAGAAGCTGGGCAAGAGACCTGGGGGCTCCCAACTGATCGACGACCTCGCTCAGTGCTGGAGGGAGGTCCGGTTGCCAGAGCGAGCCTGCCTGGCCATCGGGCCCCTTGTCACTTGCCAGAAACCAGAGCGGTAGCCAGGGTCTGGCTTCCTGCCGGCTGTCGGCCGCCAGCTCATAGAGGTCGTGATACTGGGCGATCAGTCGCTCATCAATGGCGATCCTGGAGGACGTGATATGCCCACTCTGAATCTCGCAAATTATCGCCAGCATCAGGCAGGGCTTGTTGGGCGCGGGCTTCCCCCTGCTGTGCCCGACCCTGAGCCGCGTCAGGCAGGCAAGCGCATCGGTCATGCTGTGTCTCCCGGGCTCTCACTTGCGGTGTTGCGGACACATTATCAGAAATCCCCGATGATCCGGCCGACCGAACACTTCGTTCCGCTGCAATAGGTGCTTGGCGGCGGTGGCGGTGGCGTCATAGTCTGAAGGCTCATTGATCGACGAACGGAGACGAGCATGCCCATTTCACGTGCCGAGATTGCCACCGAGTCCGGGGCGAAGCTGATCAACCGCCTGTGCAAGCACTGGGCGCACAAGCTGGAGGTGGAGCACAAGGAGGACCATGGGCGGGTGGCCTTCGAGGACGGTACCTGCCTGATGCGGGCCGAGCCGGGCAAGCTGGTGGTGGAGGTCGAGACCCTCGACGAGGAGAGCCTGGATCGCCTGGAAGGCGTGGTGGCGAGTCACCTGGAGCGCATGGCCGGTGACGAGGCGCTCGAGATCGTCTGGGAAAATTGAGCGATGCGATAACGCGCCGTGCCGCCCACCTGGGCATGCTGCTGTGGGCGGTGCTGGTGGGGCTGTCGTTTCCCGCCGTGGGGCTGATGAGCGAGCTGCCGCCGCTGGCGCTCACCTCGCTGCGTTTCGCCATCGCCTGTGCCGGGCTGTGGTGGCTGGCGCGCCGCGCGCCGGGCTTTGTGCCGCCCTGGCGGGTGCTGCCGCTCTATGCGCTGATGGGGCTCTGCCTGGCCGGTTTCTTCGGCGCCATGTTCTGGGCCGCCCACCATGCCACGGCACTCTCCATGGCCACTCTCTATGTCAGCGTGCCGCTGCTGGCCTTCCTGCTGGGGCTGGGCTTTCGGGTCGAGCAGCCGGGCTGGCGGCTGCCGGCCATTCTGGCGCTGGGCGCCAGCGGGGCGCTGGGGCTGGCCTTCGCCGAGTCGCTCGGCGAGGCGGGCGGGCTGCACCTGGGCATCGGCGAGGCGGTGTTCTTCCTGGGCTGCGTCTCCTCGGCGCTCTACCCGGTGCTCAGCAAGTGGGGGCTCGCCAAGGGGTGGCTGCCGGCGTCCGCGGCGGTGCGCACCTTCTGGAGCCTGGGGCTCGGCGGCGTGCTGATCGGCCTGTTGGCGCTGGTCGTGGAACCGACGGGGCGCCTGGCCAGCATGACCGGTGGCGACCTGCTGCTGCTGGTCTATCTGGGGCTCTTCTCCAGCGCCCTGACCTTCTGGCTGATGCAGCGTGCCACTGCGGCGCTGACCCCCGGGGCCGTCACCGCCTACGGCTACCTGGTGCCCTTCGTCTCCATGCTGCTGCTGTTCATCCAGGCCCCCGGGCGGATCGGCTGGGTGTGGCTGCCGGGCAGCGTGCTGGTGCTCACGGCCATCGCCCTGCTGCTGCGCAACGGCCGCCCGCCCGCGCCGACGAGCTGACCCCGGCTCACTCGCTGGCGCGCTCCGCCGCCGGCGCGAGTCCCGGGAAGCGGGAGCGAATCTCCTCGTGTATCGCCGCCGCGTTTCCCGCGTGGCGGCGCGAGAAGTGGAAGGGGATCAGCTGTTCGACTTGCGCCGCGGCGGCGATCTCGCCGCAGGCGTGGGCGGTCAGGTGGCCGGTGAGGCGCGCCTGGTCGGCCTCGCGGGCCAGGAAGGGGGCCTCGCAGAACAGCACCCGGGCGCCGTGCGCCAGGGCGATCAAGCGCCGGCGGTTGTCGGCGCTGTCGCCCAGGTCGGTGGCATAGACCAGCCGCTCGCCGGGCCCGGTGAGCAGCAGTGCCTCGGCGAGCCGTGCCGCCTGCCATCGCTCACCGTCGGGCAGAGTGAGCCAGGCCTCCCCGTTGCCGGCCAGCATCCGCTGCTTGAGCTCCCCAAGCCATGGGCCCGGCGGCCAGCCGTGGGCGGCCAGGCGCTCCTTGCGCACCTTGATCTGGACGTCGGGTTCGAAGGCGAAGGCGAGCACCGGAGTGCCGTGGTCCAGCGTCGCGGCGCGCACGCGAAAACCGAGCTCCTCATGCACGATGCCGTCGATCACGCGGCGTGGGGGCAGGGGGGCCGGCGCCGCCTCCCCGGCGGTGATGCGCCAGCGTTCGAGCCGCTCGCCGTGCAGCTCGCCGACCTCGAAGCGCGGGGCCTTGTCGGCGACCCGGTCCCAGAGAATGCCGCGCATCAGGCCGTCGATATGCCCGGCGAGCCCGGGCGGCCCGACCAGCCGGCAGGGCGGGTAGTCGCCGATCCGCGAGCGCAGCAGCCACAGGAAGCCGCCGATATGATCGAAGTGGGTGTGGCTGATGAAGACGTCGCTCACCTGGTGGGCGAGGCGCGCCGGCAGGCGGCCCGGATCGCCCAGGTCGAAGAGCAGGCTGCGCTTCTGGTGCCGCAGGCGCAGGTGGAGCAGCGGGTCGCCGAAGACGCCGTTGACCAGGGTCGCCGTCAGGGTGGTGAGCCGGACCTGGGGGCGCGGTCCCTGTCCGGCCGCCAGGGGCGCGAGCGCCTCGGTCGCGGCCGGGGTGGGGCGGGGCGTCCCGGTCGGGGCGCGGTGGGGGTGGGCGGTGCCCAGCTGGCCGTCGGCGTGGCGCCGGGCGTCGCGCACCGCCAGGGCGGCGGGTGCGGCGGTGAGCGGCGCGGCTCGCAGCCGTAGTCGCTCGCCGTCGAGCGCCAGGATCTCGCCGAGTGCCAGGGTGTCGCCCCGGGCATCGAGCAGCCCGACCTGGCGGCCACGCCAGGCCTCGGGCACGCCGCGCGGTGGCGGGGTGCCGGTCACCGCCAAGGCGGTGAGCGCCAGGCAGCGCTCCTCGGCACCGGCCAGGTAGGCGTCCCAGGCCGCGGTGCGGCGCTGGGTGCGGGCCTGGCGGCCGGGGTGGCGGGCCCCTTCGGCCGGCGGCAGGCGCCGCGTCTCAAGGCCCAGGGCGCGACACTCCGCGCTCAGCGGCGCGGGGCCGTGGTCCGCGGCGAGCATCAATAGGGCCGTGGCGCCGGCGGCCTCGGCCAGGGCCGGTAGCAGCTCGGCGCCGGCCACGCCGCGTATCACCCCGGGCGCATCGATCAGCAGCGGGCCCTCCCCGGCCTGGCGGGCGAGGCGGCGCAGGGCGTCCACCAGCGGCAGGCGGAAGCGGGCGGCGTCCAGGCTGGCCAGGGCGGCGAGCGCCTCCAGCTGCCAGTCGCCCTGCTCCCCCAGGGTGGCGTCCCAGCGCCCCAGGCAGGCGGCGCCGGGTGGGCCGAAACCGGGCAGGCCCGGATCGGCGCTCAGGCAGCGGCAGGCGTGGCCCTGCACTGCCAGGCTGGCGGCCGCGGCCCGGGCCAGGGTGCTCTTGCCGCTGCCCGGGGCGCCGGCCAGCAGCACCCGGTCGTGGCGGCCGAGCAGCGCCAGCAGGGGGTGGTTTGACGGCAGTGGTTCTGGTGGTGCGAGCATGGCACGCTCCTCGCCTCGCTACGCCCAGTGTGGGCGATAGCGACTGCCTTGCCCAAGCGGCAGTCATCCTGCTTGACGTATTACGCTTCGCGTAATATTTTTACCGTCATGATCGAGTCCTTTGCCTGCAAGCGCACGCAGCAGCTTTTCGAGGGGAGGTGTCCCAGGGCGTTTCGGGCCTTTCGGCGCCAGGCCGAGCGCAAGCTGCAGCTGCTGGATTCGGCAACCACTCTGGATTTTCTGCGTTCGCCGCCTGGCAACCGCCTCGAGGCACTGCGTGGCAACAGGCAGGGGCAGTACAGCATCCGCATCAACGACCAATGGCGCCTCTGCTTTCGCTTCGAGAGCGGTGCCGCCTTCGATGTTGAGATCGTGGATTATCATTGATCCTGGCGTAGGGAGCCTTCATATGATCAAGAACGGTATGCGGCCAATCCACCCGGGTGAGGTGTTGCGGGAAGACTATCTCCAGCCGCTGGAGATGAGCGTCAACGCGCTGGCGCGGGAGCTGCGTGTGCCTGCGACGCGCCTGCACGAGATCGTCAAGGAGCGCCGTGGCGTCTCGGCGGATACGGCATTGAGGCTGGCGCGTTACTTTGGCGGTGATGCCCAGTCGTGGCTGAACCTGCAAGCCACCTATGACCTCCGGAAGGTCGAGCTCGACCATGGCGAGCAGATCGCACGGGATGTGTCGCCGCGAGATGCCGCCTGAGGCGTCGGAGCCTCTGGTATACTGCCCCTCGATCCCAAGCCTACTATTTTTGCAGGAGTCCGCATGACCCGTATCGCCATCGTCGGTGTCGCCGGCCGCATGGGCCGCACCCTGGTCAACGCCGTGCAGCAGGATGCCGAGACCACCCTGGCCGGCGGCATCGTCGAGCCGGGCAGTTCGCTTGCCGGCGCCGATATCGGCGAGCTGGCGGGTCTCGGTCGGCTGGGCGTGAGCGCCGTGGACTCGCTGGAGGCCATCGTCGACGACTTCGATGTGCTGATCGACTTCACCTCCCCCCAGGTGACGCTGGCCAACCTGGCCTTCTGTGCCAAGCACGGCAAGCGCATGGTGATCGGCACGACCGGGCTTTCCGACGAGGAGCTGGCGGTGCTCGACGGCTACCGCGACCGGCTGCCGATGGTCTTCGCCCCCAATATGAGCGTGGGGGTGAACCTGACGCTGAAGCTGCTGGAGACCGCGGCCAGGGCGCTGGGCGACGAGGGCTACGACATCGAGGTGATCGAGGCCCACCACCGCCACAAGGTGGACTCGCCCTCCGGCACCGCGCTGAAGATGGGCGAGGTGGTGGCCGAGAGCCTCGGCCGTACGCTCAAGGAGCACGGCGTGTTCGAGCGGGTCGGCCAGTGCGGGCCGCGCGATCCCAAGGAGATCGGCTTTGCCACCGTGCGCGCCGGCGACATCGTCGGCGAGCACACGGTGATGTTCGCCACCGAGGGTGAGCGCATCGAGATCACCCACAAGGCGAGCAGCCGCATGACCTTCGCCAAGGGCGCGGTGCGCGCGGCGCGCTGGGTGGCCGGCCAGAGCAACGGCCGCTATGCGATGCAGGATGTGTTGGGGCTGTGAGCTTGTGAGTCAGCTGCCGTCCGAGGGGCGTCGAGGGCAGGCCGAAGAGGAGGTCCTTCGCCATGGATGGCGAAGGTAGCGCCCAGGGATGGGTTCACAGCGCCTCCTCGCAGGCCTGTGCTCGAATCAGCCCCGGTTCAGCGCCGGTTTGGTGGGTCCATGGCGTAAGGCAGTAGCCACACGAGGCTGTATCCTGTAACATCTCCAAAATTTTGGCCGGGCGCCTGAAATACAGCAGTTCCACTGCGCGCTTGTTGCGTGGCCAGCCCCCGAGCAGTACAGACAACAAGCGGGATGAAACCGGTTTATCTATCGGCTTCGTCCCGCTTTTTTACGAGTCGAATCTGTCGCAATGACGATAGCCGCCGAGCCTGCGCCCCTCAGGCTCGCATCAGCATGGGAGGACCTTGTCTTGAACAGCCCCGCATTGAACAAACCCGCGATACTGGCCCTGGAAGACGGCAGTGTGTTTCATGGCACGGCGATCGGTGCCGATGGACAGACCAGCGGTGAGGTGGTGTTCAATACGGCGATGACCGGCTACCAGGAGATCCTGACCGACCCCTCCTACACCCGACAGATCGTCACTCTGACCTACCCGCATATCGGCAACACCGGCATCAACGCCGAGGACGTCGAGTCCGGCGCCATCGCCGCCGCCGGCCTGGTGATCCGCGACCTGCCGCTGGTCGCCAGCAACTTCCGTTCCGAGCAGTCGCTCTCCGATTACCTGAAGAGCCAGAACGTGCTCGGCATCGCCGATATCGACACCCGCCGCCTGACCCGCATCCTGCGCGACAAGGGGGCTCAGAACGGGGCGATTCTGGCCGGCAGCGAGGCCGAGGGCGACGACGCCGTCGAGCGCGCCCTGGCCGCGGCCCGCGCCTTCCCCGGGCTCAAGGGCATGGACCTGGCCAAGGTGGTCTCCTGCCAGACCCCCTACGAGTGGACGGAAGGCGAGTGGACCCTGGGCGAGGGCTACGCCGATACCGCCGGCCCGGATGGAAAGGCCGAGCGTCCCTACCACGTGGTCGCCTACGACTTCGGCGTCAAGCGCAACATCCTGCGCATGCTCGCCGCCCGCGGCTGCCGCCTGACCGTGGTGCCGGCCCAGACCCCGGCCAGCGAGGTGCTGGCGATGAACCCGGATGGCGTCTTCCTGGCCAACGGCCCCGGCGACCCCGAGCCCTGCGACTACGCCATCCAGGCGATCCGCGAGATCCTCGAGACTGAGCTTCCGCTGTTCGGCATCTGCCTGGGTCACCAGCTGCTGGCGCTGGCCAGTGGCGCCAAGACGGTGAAGATGGGCCACGGCCACCACGGCGCCAACCACCCGGTGCAGGACCTCGACAGCGGCCAGGTGATGATCACCAGCCAGAACCACGGCTTCGCCGCCGACGAGGCGAGCCTGCCGGACACCCTGCGGGCCACGCACCGCTCGCTGTTCGACGGCACCCTGCAGGGGATCGAGCGCACCGACCGCCCGGCCTTCAGCTTCCAGGGGCACCCGGAAGCCAGTCCCGGCCCCAAGGACGTCTCGCCGCTGTTCGATCGTTTCGTCGCCATGATGAAGGCGCGCCGCTGAGCGCGACCCGACCGACATCAGCCTGTTTTTCACCGATTAGCCGCGGGAATCATCATGCCCAAACGTACTGACATCCAGAGCATCCTGATCATCGGCGCCGGCCCCATCGTCATCGGCCAGGCCTGCGAATTCGACTACTCCGGCGCCCAGGCCTGCAAGGCGCTGCGCGAGGAGGGCTTCCGGGTCATCCTGGTCAACTCCAACCCGGCCACCATCATGACCGACCCGGCCATGGCCGACGCCACCTATATCGAGCCGATCACCTGGCAGGCGGTGGAGAAGATCATCGAGGCCGAGCGCCCCGACGCCATCCTGCCCACCATGGGCGGCCAGACCGCGCTCAACTGCGCGCTGGACCTGGACAAGCACGGCGTGCTCGAGAAGTTCGGCGTGGAGATGATCGGCGCCAACGCCGACGCCATCAACATGGCCGAGGACCGCGACCTCTTCGACCAGGCCATGCGACGCATCGGCCTGGAGTGCCCCAAGGCCGAGGTGGCCCACAGCATGGAGGAGGCCTGGCGCATCCAGGCGTCGCTGGGCTTCCCGGTGATCATCCGCCCCTCCTACACCATGGGTGGCTCCGGCGGCGGCGTGGCCTACAACAAGGAGGAGTTCGAGGAGATCTGCACCCGCGGCTTCGAGCTCTCCAACAACCACGAGCTGCTGATCGACGAGTCGCTGCTGGGGTGGAAAGAGTACGAGATGGAGGTCGTTCGTGACAGGAACGACAACTGCATCATCGTCTGCGCCATCGAGAACTTCGACCCCATGGGCGTGCACACCGGTGACTCCATCACCGTGGCGCCGGCCCAGACGCTGACCGACAAGGAGTACCAGATCATGCGCGACGCATCGCTTGCGGTGCTGCGCGAGATCGGCGTCGAGACCGGCGGCTCCAACGTGCAGTTCGGCGTCGATCCCAGCACCGGGCGGATGGTGGTCATCGAGATGAACCCGCGGGTGTCGCGCTCCTCGGCGCTGGCTTCCAAGGCCACCGGCTTCCCGATCGCCAAGATCGCCGCCAAGCTGGCGGTGGGCTACACCCTGGACGAGCTGTCGAACGACATCACCGGTGGGCGCACCCCGGCGTCCTTCGAGCCCTCCATCGACTACGTGGTCACCAAGATCCCGCGTTTCACCTTCGAGAAGTTCCCCCAGGCCAACGACCGCCTGACCACCCAGATGAAGTCGGTGGGCGAGGTGATGGCCATTGGCCGCACCTTCCAGGAGTCGCTGCAGAAGGCGCTGCGCGGCATGGAGACCGGCAACGACGGCCTCGACCCCATCGTCACCGACTTCACCGACGACGCCCTGGCCCACATCAAGGGCGAGCTGCAGGCCGCCGGCGCCGAGCGCATCTTCTTCATCGCCGATGCCATGCGCTCGGGGATGGGCGTCGAGGAGGTCTTCGCCCTGACCAAGATCGACCCCTGGTTCCTGGTCCAGCTCGAGGAGCTGGTGCGCATCGAGCAGGAGGTCGCCAAGCGCTCGCTCTCCGAGCTCGATGCCCGTGAGCTGCTGCGCCTCAAGCGCAAGGGCTTCTCCGACGCGCGACTGGCCAGTCTGCTCGGCGTCGCCGAGAAGGAGTTCCGCAAGACCCGCCAGAAGGCCGGTATCCGTCCGGTCTACAAGCGGGTCGATACCTGCGCCGCCGAGTTCGCCACCGATACCGCCTATCTGTACTCCACCTACGAGGAGGAGTGCGAGGCGGAGGCCTCGGATCGCCAGAAGATCATGGTGCTGGGCGGCGGGCCCAACCGTATCGGCCAGGGCATCGAGTTCGACTACTGCTGCGTGCATGCCGCCTTCGCCATGCGCGACGACGGCTATGAGACCATCATGGTCAACTGCAACCCGGAGACCGTCTCCACCGACTACGATACCAGTGATCGCCTCTACTTCGAGCCGGTGACCCTGGAGGACGTGCTGGAGATCGCCGACAAGGAGCAGCCGGTCGGGGTGATCGTGCAGTTCGGCGGCCAGACCCCGCTCAAGCTAGCCCGTGAGCTGGAGGCCGCCGGGGTGCCGATCATCGGCACCACCCCGGACGCCATCGACCGTGCCGAGGATCGCGAACGCTTCCAGCAGATGATCGACAAGCTGGGCCTCAAGCAGCCCCCCAATGCCACCGCGCGCAGCTTCGAGGAGGCCTTCGTCAAGGCTGAGGCGATCGGCTACCCGCTGGTGGTGCGCCCCAGCTACGTGCTCGGCGGCCGGGCCATGGAGATCGTCTACGACGCCTCGGAGCTCGAGAACTACATGACCCATGCGGTGAAGGTCTCCAACGACTCGCCGGTGCTGCTTGACCACTTCCTCAACGCCGCCATCGAGATCGATATCGATGCCGTCAGCGACGGTCAGCAGGTGGTGATCGGCGGCATCATGCAGCACATCG
This sequence comes from Billgrantia campisalis, assembly GCF_022341425.1. Classification (GTDB taxonomy): domain Bacteria; phylum Pseudomonadota; class Gammaproteobacteria; order Pseudomonadales; family Halomonadaceae; genus Halomonas; species Halomonas campisalis. Next base: position 40,275 of record NZ_JABFUC010000017.1, read on the forward strand.
AGCAGGCCGGGGTGCACTCCGGCGACTCCGCCTGTGCGCTGCCGCCCTACTCGCTGCCCGCCGAGGTGCAGGACGAGATGCGCGAGCAGGTCAAGCGCATGGCGGTGGAGCTGGGTGTCAAGGGGCTGATGAACGTGCAGCTGGCCTGGCAGGACGGCGAGATCTACGTTATCGAGGTCAACCCGCGTGCCTCGCGCACCGTGCCCTTCGTCTCCAAGTGCATCGGCACCTCGCTGGCCCAGATCGCCGCCCGCTGCATGGCCGGAACCAGCTTGGCGGACCAGGGCTTCACCCGGGAGATCGTGCCGCACTTCTACAGCGTCAAGGAGGCGGTCTTCCCGTTCAACAAGTTCCCCGGGGTCGACCCCATCCTGTCGCCGGAGATGAAGTCCACCGGCGAGGTGATGGGCAGCGGCGACACCTTCGCCGAGGCCTTCTACAAGGCCCAGCTGGGCGCCGGCGAGGCGATTCCCAAGCTCGAGGGCGAGCGCAAGGCGTTCCTCTCGGTGCGTGAACCGGACAAGCCGGGAGTTATCGAGATCGCCCGTTCTCTGTTAGGATTGGGCTTCACGCTGTGCGCGACCCGCGGTACCGCCGCCGCCCTGGAAGCGGCCGGTCTCGATGTCGAGGTCGTGAACAAGGTCTACGAAGGTCGCCCGCATATCGTCGATCTGCTCAAGAACGACGACATCGCCTACATCGTCAATACCACCGAGGGTCGCCAGGCGATCAATGACTCCTCGGTGATCCGCCGCACCGCGCTTGCCCGCAAGGTCCCCTACGCCACCACCCTGGCGGGGGCCAGTGCCGTTTGCATGGCACTGGAGTATGGCAACGAGATCACCGTGCGGCGGCTACAAGAACTGCATGCAGGAGCCAGTCAATGAACAAGGTCCCGATGACGGTCGCCGGTGAGGCGCGCCTGCGCAAGGAGCTTGAGCACCTCAAGAGCGAGGCGCGTCCCAAGGTGATCGCCGCCATCGCCGAGGCCCGCGAGCACGGCGATCTCAAGGAGAACGCCGAGTACCATGCCGCCCGCGAGCAGCAGGGTTTCATCGAGGGGCGCATCCAGGAGATCGAGAGCAAGCTCTCCAGTGCCCAGGTGATCGACGTCACCAAGCTGCCGCAGACCGGCAAGGTGATCTTCGGCGTCACCGTGGGGCTGATCAACCTGGGTAACGACGAAGAGGTCACCTACCGCATCGTTGGCGAGGACGAGGCCGAGATCAAGGCCGGCAAGATTTCGGTGACCTCGCCCATCGCCCGCGCCCTGATCGGCAAGGAGGAGGGGGACGTGGTGGTGGTCAGGACCCCCGGCGGCGAGGTCGAGTACGAGATCTCAAGCGTCGAGCACCTGTAGCCCTTCGGGCAGCGACAAGGAAGCCCCGTCAGGCATGGGCCTGGCGGGGTTCTTGGTATCTTGCCCGGTAGCGTAGGGGGAGGCCGAGAGCTTGCTTCTCGCTCCTTGCGCGGTCAGTGCCGCCCGTGATGCCCCTCGAAGCGCTTGAGGTTGGAGAGCTTGGGGTTGGCCTGGGGGTTGGCGCGGTAGAGCAGCGCCATCTTGCCGATGGTCTGCACCCGCTCGGCGCCGCTGGCGGTGAGCAGCTCCTCGAGCATGGCGGCGCGGTCGTCGCGCTCCGGCAAGGCCAGCTTGACCTTGATCAGCTCGTGGTCGGCGAGCGCGCGGTCGAGTTCGGCCAAAAGCCCCTCGGACAGCCCGTTTTCCGATACGATCACCACCGGGTTGAGATGGTGGCCGATGCTGCGAAATGCTTTCTTTTGTGCCTGTGACAAGCTCATGGTATCTTGCGTCTTCCGGTTGCGCGTAACCTGTCATGGTACGGTGAAACGCCTACCGGTGAAAGCATGGCAAGGCCTGTTTGCCAGGCTACCCGCCCAGTTTCAGCGCTTACCGCTTCAGGCGCTTTGGCCTGCTCGCCGTTTTAGACCGATTTTCAAGGTGATGCCGTGGTTCGCTCCACTTCCTCCTCGGGTGACAACACCGATGCCGCGCGTCGGCCGCGTGCCGGCAAGCATGCCGCCAGCAAGACCAGCAAGGGGTGGCTGAAGGAGCACTTCGACGACCGCTTCGTCCAGCAGCGCTGGCAGGACGGCTATCGCAGCCGGGCCAGCTACAAGCTGCTGGCGCTGGACGAGAAGGACCGGCTGTTCACGCCGGGCATGGCGGTGATCGACCTGGGTGCGGCCCCGGGGGGCTGGAGCCAGGTGGCGGCCGAGAAGGTGGGCCCGGAGGGAGTGGTGATCGCCTCCGATATCCTGGAGATGGATGGCCTGGCCGGGGTCGAGTTCATCCAGGGCGACTTCACCGAGGAGGCCGTGCTCGAGGCGATCCTCGCCGCGCTGGGCGGTCGGCCGGTGGATCTGGTGATGTCCGATATGGCCCCCAACATGAGCGGCATGGCCGCCATCGACCAGCCCCAGGCGATGTATCTCGTCGAGCTGGCGCTGGACCTGGCGCAGCAGACCCTGAGGCCGGGCGGCCGCTTTTTGGCCAAGGTCTTCCAGGGCGAAGGATTCGACGACTACCTCAAGGCGCTGCGCGGCAGCTTCGGCAAGGTGGTCACCCGCAAGCCGGACGCCTCCCGGGCGCGTTCCCGAGAGGTGTACCTGCTGGCGGAGGGATTTCGCGGCTGAGCATTGGCTCGGCGGCAGAAGACGGTGGTCGGCGACACGCCGGTTGCCGATAGATAAAGACTAATGGCGCGATGGCCGGACATGGCCGTCCAACTGTGTCACAGTTAGGTGCGGCGCGGCTTCGCGGCGTCGGGTGGAACATGCCTTGCCCACGCGTGGTCTCAATGCCAGGCGTTTCGGCCGGGAAAGATGCTTGCAATGAGGGTAGTCCCTTGAATGATATGGCGAAGAACCTGATTCTGTGGTTGGTCATCGCGGCGGTGCTGCTGACGGTGTTCAACAACTTCAGCGTCGACACGGCACCGCAGACGATGAACTACTCGCAGTTCGTCCAGCAGGTGCAGAACCAGCAGGTGCGTAGTGTCACCATCGACGGCTACCGGATCACCGGTGAGCGCACCGACGGCTCCCAGTTCCAGACCATCCGCCCGGCGGCGGAGGATCCCAAGCTGATCGACGACCTGCTTTCCCACAACGTCACCGTGGTGGGCAAGGAGCCCCAGGAGCAGAGCCTGTGGACGCGGCTGCTGATCGCCAGCTTCCCGATTCTGCTGATCCTGGCCATCTTCATGTTCTTCATGCGTCAGATGCAGGGCGGTGCCGGCGGTAAGGGCGGCCCCATGAGCTTCGGCAAGTCCAAGGCCAAGCTGCTCTCCCAGGACCAGATCAAGACCACTTTCTCCGACGTGGCGGGCTGTGACGAGGCCAAGGAGGAGGTCGAGGAGCTGGTCGACTTCCTGCGCGACCCCTCCAAGTTCCAGCGCCTGGGCGGCACCATTCCCCGCGGCGTGCTGATGGTCGGCCCGCCGGGCACCGGTAAGACGCTGCTCGCCAAGTCGATTGCCGGCGAGGCCAAGGTGCCGTTCTTCTCGATCTCCGGCTCCGACTTCGTCGAGATGTTCGTGGGCGTGGGTGCCTCGCGGGTGCGCGACATGTTCGAGCAGGCCAAGAAGCAGGCGCCCTGCATCATCTTCATCGACGAGATCGATGCCGTGGGCCGCTCGCGCGGCGCCGGCATGGGCGGCGGCAACGACGAGCGCGAGCAGACCCTCAACCAGCTGCTGGTGGAGATGGACGGCTTCGAGGCCAACGAGGGCGTCATCGTCATCGCCGCCACCAACCGCCCCGACGTGCTCGACCCGGCGCTGCTGCGCCCGGGCCGCTTCGACCGCCAGGTGGTGGTGCCGCTGCCCGACATCCGCGGCCGCGAGCATATCCTCAACGTCCACCTGCGCAAGGTGCCGCTGGCCGACGACGTCAAGCCGTCGCTGATCGCCCGCGGCACGCCGGGCTTCTCCGGCGCCGACCTGGCCAACCTGGTCAACGAGGCCGCGCTGTTCGCCGCACGCCGCAACAAGCGCCTGGTGGGCATGGAAGAGCTGGAGCTCGCCAAGGACAAGATCATGATGGGCGCCGAGCGCAAGTCCATGGTCATGACCGACAAGGAGAAGCTCAACACCGCCTATCACGAGTCGGGCCACGCCATCATCGGCCTGGTGATGCCGGAGCACGACCCGGTCTACAAGGTGACCATCATTCCCCGCGGCCGCGCCCTGGGCGTGACCATGTTCCTGCCCGAGCAGGACCGCTACAGCCTGTCGCGCCAGCAGATCATCAGCCAGATCTGCTCGCTGTTCGGCGGCCGCATCGCCGAGGAGATGACGCTCGGGCCCAACGGCGTGACCACCGGGGCGTCCAACGACATCAAGCGTGCCACCGAGCTGGCCCACAACATGGTGGCCAAGTGGGGCCTCTCCGAGGAGATGGGGCCGATCATGTACGACGAGGATGAGTCCCACCAGTTCCTTGGCGGCCCCGGTCAGGGCGGCAAGCTCAAGTCAGGCGAGACCACCACCAAGCTCGACAAGGAAGTGCGCAAGATCATCGACGAGTGCTACGCCAAGGCCAAGCAGATCCTCGAGGAGAACCGCGACAAGCTGGATGCCATGGCCGATGCGCTGATGCAGTACGAGACCATCGATGCCGATCAGCTCGCCGACATCATGGAAGGCCGCGCGCCGCGCCCGCCCAAGGACTGGGAGGACGGCGATGGCGGCGGCTCGCCGATCACCGGCGAGGAGGAGCCCGAAGTCGCCGAGAGCGAATCGCCGACCAGTGACGGGGACGGCAGCGATGACGGCGAGGAGGAGGATGACGAGCCGCGTCGACGGCCCTCCGACCCGCTGGGCGGCCCCGCGGGCTCCTGATCTCGCTCGCCGCCCCAGGCAGGCGCCCCACGGGGCGCCTTTGCCGTGCGGGGTGGCCGTTTCTACGCCTCTGCGACCCGTCACAGGACCGACAGTACATGATGGACAGCGCTTCCCCGACCTGGCTGCCGTGTGGACGGCACCGCCTCGACCTCTCCTTTCCCCGGGTCATGGGGATTCTCAATGTCACTCCCGACTCCTTCTCCGACGGTGGCCACCATCTGGCCCTGGACGACGCCCTGCGCCACGCCGAGCGCATGCTGGCCGAGGGGGCGGCGATCATCGACGTGGGCGGCGAGTCCACCCGCCCCGGGGCGCTGCCGGTCACGCCGCAGCAGGAGCTCGACCGGGTGGCGCCGGTGGTGGAGGCCCTGGTGCGTGAGCTCGATGCGCTGGTGTCGGTGGATACCAGCAGCCCCGAGGTGATGCGCGAGGCCGCCGCACTGGGCGCCGGGATGCTCAACGACGTACGGGCCCTGGAGCGCGAGGGGGCGCTCTCGGCGGCGATCGGCAGCGGCCTGCCGGTGTGTCTGATGCACCGCCAGGGGGAGCCTCGCGACATGCAGCAGGCGCCCCGCTATGATGAGCCGGTGGAGGAGGTGGTGGCCGACTACCTCGGCGCCCGGGTGGCGGCCTGCGAGGCGGCCGGGCTGCGCCGTGAGCGCCTGCTGCTCGACCCGGGCTTCGGCTTCGGCAAGACGGTGGAGCACAACCTGCGCCTGCTCAACCGCATGGATCGGCTGTCCCGGCTGGAGCTGCCGCTGCTGGTGGGCATGTCGCGCAAGAGTATGATCGGCAAGGTGCTGGGCCGGCCGGTGGAGGAGCGCCTGTCGGGCGGGCTGGCGCTGGCCGCGCTGGCCGTCGATCGTGGCGCCCGCATCCTGCGAGTCCATGACGTCGGCCCGACCCTGGACGCGGTGAACATGACCTGGGCCGTACTCAAGGAAGGCTGCTAAACATGACCAGACGCTACTTCGGCACCGACGGAATTCGCGGCACTGTGGGCGAGTATCCGATTACCGCGGACTTCATGCTCAAGCTGGGCTGGGCCATGGGCCGGGTGCTGGTGCGGGAGGGCGGCCGTGCTCGGGTGCTGATCGGCAAGGACACCCGCATCTCCGGCTACATGTTCGAGTCGGCGCTGGAGGCCGGGCTCTCTGCTGCCGGCGTCGACGTGGCGCTGCTGGGTCCCATGCCCACGCCGGCCATCGCCTATCTGACACGCACTTTCCGCGCCGATGCGGGGATCGTCATTTCGGCCTCCCACAACCCCTTTGCCGACAACGGCATCAAGTTCTTCTCCGCCGCCGGCACCAAGCTGGACGACGGCATCGAGGCGCGCATCGAGGCGATGCTCGACGAGCCGCTGACCACGGTGGCGGCGGATCGCCTCGGCAAGGCGACGCGCATCGACGATGCCCCGGGGCGCTACATCGAGTTCTGCAAGTCCACCATCCCCAACCGGGTCAGCCTGCACGGCCTGAAGATGGTGCTGGACTGCGCCCACGGGGCGACCTACCACATCGCGCCGAGCGTGTTTCGCGAGCTGGGCGCCGAGGTGAGCCTGGTGGGGGCGAGCCCCGACGGCCTCAACATCAATCGCGAGGTGGGGTCCACCCACCCGGCGAGCCTGCGCGCCGCGGTGATCCAGCAGGGCGCCGACCTGGGCATCGCCTTCGACGGCGACGGCGACCGGGTGTTGATGGTGGATGCCGACGGCCGCGAGATCGACGGCGACGACATCCTCTATCTGATCGCCCGCGACCGCCACGCCCGCGGCAAGCTCGACGGCGGGGTGGTCGGCACCTTGATGAGCAACTTCGGGCTGGCCATGGCGCTGGAGGGCATGGGCGTGCCTTTCGAGCGGGCCAAGGTGGGCGATCGCTACGTGGTCGAGCGGCTGGCGGCCAACGGCTGGCAGCTGGGTGGGGAATCCTCGGGGCATATCGTCTGCGGGGACGTCCAGACCACCGGCGACGGCATCGTCTCGGCGCTGCAGGTGCTGGCGATCATGGTCAGCGAGGGCAGGTCGCTCAGCCGCCTGCTGGACGGGTTCGAGAAGGTGCCCCAGGCGCTGGTCAATGTGCGCCTGACGCCGGGCAGCGATGCGAAGCTGCTGATGGAGCATTCGGCGGTCCAGGATGCGGTCGCCGCCGTGGAAGCCGAGCTGGGCGACCAGGGGCGGGTGCTGCTGCGGCCCTCGGGCACCGAGCCCTTGATCCGGGTGATGGTCGAGGGGCGCGCCCACCTCGACGTCGAGGGGCTCGCCCAGCGCCTGGCCGGCGAGGTGGAGAGTCTGCTTGCCTCCTGATTCCCGCCGAAGGTGAGAGTTGGCCCATAGCGAGGGACGCCGGGGACAAGCCGAAGAGGAGGTCCTACGCCAGGGACGGCGTCGGGAGCGTACAGGGAGGTATTCACAGCGCCTCCTCGCAGGCTTGTCGACGGCTCAGCCCCGAGCGATGCCGCTGTCGCCCTCGAGAAGAGCCGGTTGTCTTGACAAGGCCGCTCCTATACCATTTCGCTCCACCTTGAAAGAGGAGTGCCCATGCGTACCCCGCTGATCGCCGGCAACTGGAAGATGAACGGCTCGAGCGAGCTGGTCGAGGCCTTCGGCCGCGGCTTTTCCGAGGCGTCGCTGTCCGAGGCGCTGGAGGTGGTGGTCTTTCCGCCGTTTCCCTACCTCGAGGCGGCGCAGCGCTGCTTTAGCGGCACGCCGCTCAAGCTCGGCGCCCAGACCCTGAATCCGCTGCACTCCGGGGCGCGTACCGGGGAGGTCAGCGGGCGCATGCTGCGCGAATTCGGCGTCGCCTATGCGCTGGTGGGGCATTCCGAGCGGCGCCAGCTCTATCGCGAGAGCGACGAGGACGTCTACGACCGGCTGCTGGCGGCGCTGAGCGTCGACATGGCGCCGGTACTGTGCGTGGGCGAGACGCTCGAGGAGCGCGACGCCGGCCGCACCATGGAGGTGGTGTTGCGCCAGGTGGGCTATGCGATGGCGCGTCTGGAACCCGAGCAGCGCGCGCGTGTCATCATTGCATATGAGCCGGTCTGGGCCATCGGGACCGGCCGCACGGCGACCCCGCAGCAGGCCCAGGAGGTCATGGCCGGCATCCGCGAGTACCAGGCCGGCTTCGACCGTGACCTGGCGAGCGGGCTACGGCTGCTCTACGGCGGCAGCATGAACGCGGACAATGCGGCTGAGCTGCTGGCTCAGCCCGATATCGACGGCGGCCTGGTGGGCGGTGCCTCGCTCAAGGTCGACGACTTTCTAGCCATTTGCCAGTCAGCAGGTTGAAACCATGCACGTTGCCATTCTCTTGATCCATGTGGTGCTCGCCATCGCACTGGTCGTCCTTATCCTGCTGCAGCAGGGCAAGGGCGCCGAAGCCGGCGCCGCCTTCGGTGGCGGTGCCTCCCAGACCGTGTTCGGCTCCCGCGGTACCGGCGGTTTTCTGTCGCGGACCACGGCGGTGCTGGCGGCGGCCTTCTTCGCCACCTCCCTGACGCTCGCGTACTTCGCGACCCAGGCGGGTCAGGCGGCCCCGGAGGCCGGTATTCCCGATGCACGCCTGATCGAGCAGCAGCGCGGCGTGCCGACGCTTGACGACGACGCCCGGGATGTGGATAATACCGCGCCAGTGCTGGAGGAAAACGGCGGCTAAGGTCGCGCCTTCATGCATGGCAAAGCAGTAAATGCCGAAGTGGTGGAATTGGTAGACACGCTATCTTGAGGGGGTAGTGACCTTACGGTCGTGCGGGTTCAAGTCCCGCCTTCGGCACCATCTGAAAAAGCCGCGGTCGCGAGCAGCAAGCGGGATCGCGGAAGCAGGATTGGCACCAGGAAGAGTTGGACGGGCCGGTGCAACGGCTTGACGCGAAGGCGTCACATGTCTATACTCGCCGACTTGGAATGTTGCGGGGTGGAGCAGTCTGGTAGCTCGTCGGGCTCATAACCCGAAGGTCATCGGTTCAAATCCGGTCCCCGCTACCATCTTCCGATCCGCTGCCTTGTGAGGCAGTCGAGATTGTCGAAGTGGTACTACAGGTTTCTTGTGAAAGGCCCCTTCCTGCGAAGGGGCTTTTTGTTAGCAGCATACTGCCGGTCGAGATCGGCAGCGCTTATCCGGGCAACGCCAATCAGCCACCTGACTTCCCTGTTCACTCCCGGCCAGGTGCCTGATGCAACGGCTGTAGGAGCTTTCTCTGTGGCACTCAAGGATGCTGCGCTCTACGCGCTGATCGAACCGGTGGTTACCGCCATGGGGTTCGAGCTCTGGGGGATCGAGTATCACTCCCAGGGCAAGCACTCTCAATTGGTCATCTACATTGATCATGCCGACGGCGTGAGCGTGGATCACTGTGCCGACATCAGCCGCCAGGTCAGCGCCGTACTCGACGTCGAAGACCCCATCAGCGGCGAGTATCGCCTCGAGGTGTCGTCGCCTGGTCTGGACCGACCGCTCTATACCCTCGACCACTTTGCCCGCTACCGTGGCCATCAGGTGGCACTCAGGCTGCGTACGCCCTTCGATGGGCGGCGCAAGTTCCAGGGGCTGTTGGCCGGTATCGAGGGAGACGAAGTGCTGTTGCAGCTGGACGGCGAGGAGTATTGCTTTCCCATCGAAAGCATCGATCAGGCACGTGTGGTGCCGGTCTTCGAGGATTGAGGTCCGAGGAGCAGGCTCGATGCATAAGGACAGGTTTTCTGGCGAGGCAAAGGCATGAGTAAAGAAATACTGACGGTCGTGGATGCGATCTCCAACGAGAAGGGCGTGCCCCGCGACGTGATCTTCGAGGCCGTCGAGGCGGCGCTGGCCAGCGCCTCCCGCAAGCGCTTCGAGGGCCGCGAGGTCAGCGTGCGGGTCCATATCGATCGCCAGACCGGCGACTATGAGACCTTTCGCCGCTGGGAAGTGGTCGAAGACGACGAATTCGAGAATCCCGACGCCGAGATCAAGGAGTCCTTCGCCGAGCGCCGCGACCCGCCTCTCAAGCGGGGAGACGTGGTCGAGGAGCAGATCGACAACGCCGCCTTCGGCCGCATCGCCGCCCAGACCGCCAAGCAGGTGATCGTGCAGAAGGTGCGCGAGGCCGAGCGGGCCGAGGTGGTGCGCCTCTACGCCGAGCGCGAGGGCGAACTGGTCGCCGGCATCGTCAAGAAGACCACCCGCGACGGCCTGATCATCGACCTGGGCGACAACGCCGAGGCCTTCCTGCCCCGCGGCGAGATGATCCCCGGCGAGCGCTACCGCATGAATGACCGGGTGCGTGCGCTGCTGACGAAGGTCGACCCCGAGGCGCGCGGCGCCCAGCTGATTCTCTCGCGCACCTGCCCCGAGCTGATCATCGAGCTGTTCAAGATCGAGGTGCCGGAGATCGCCGAGCAGCTCATCGAGATCAAGGGCGCCGCCCGGGATCCGGGCTCGCGGGCCAAGATCGCCGTCAAGACCAACGACCGGCGCATCGACCCGGTTGGGGCCTGCGTCGGCATGCGCGGCTCAAGGGTCCAGGCGGTCTCCTCCGAGCTGCAGAACGAGCGCGTCGATATCGTGCTGTGGGACGACAACCCCGCCCAGCTGGTGATCAACGCCATGGCGCCGGCGGATGTCGCCTCGATCCTCGTCGACGAGGAGACGCACGCCATGGACGTGGCGGTCGCCGAGGACAACCTGGCCCAGGCCATCGGCCGCAGCGGCCAGAACGTGCGCCTGGCCTCGGAGCTCACCGGCTGGCGGCTCAACGTCATGACCGAGAGCGAGGCCGAGGACAAGCGGGAGCAGGAGATCGACAGCCTGGTCGAGCACTTCATCCAGCACCTCGAGATCGACGATGATCTCGCTCGCCTGCTGGTGGAGGAGGGTTTCACCACCCTGGAGGAGCTCGCCTACGTGCCCGTCGAGGAGATGCTCGAGATCGAGGAGCTCGACGAGGAAGAGGTGGAAGAACTTCGTGCGCGCGCCAAGGATGAGCTGCTCAACTTGGCCATCGCCTCCGAGGAGGAGCTGGACGGGGCGCAGCCGGCCGATGACCTGCTGGAGATGGAGGGCATGGAGCGCCACCTGGCGTTTATTCTGGCCAGCCGGGGGATCGTCACCATGGAGGATCTGGCCGAGCAGTCCGTCGATGACCTGATGGATATCGACGGCATGGACGAAGCGCGCGCTGCAGAACTGATCATGACGGCCCGTGCGCCATGGTTCGAAGGCGAGTAGCGAGAAGGCGAATAGCCACCGGACGGTGAGCGCGGAAGCCAGCGTTCGGGTTACGAACAGACAACGGGTCACGGGCTGAGGAGGGTCAAGATGTCAGAAATGACCGTTAAGGATTTTGCCGCAAAGGTGGGCCGCGATGTGCCCCGCCTGCTGGAACAGATGAAAGAAGCCGGGCTCGAGCACAAGTCCGAGAGCGACGCCGTGTCCGAGGAGGACAAGCGCCAGCTGCTCGACTTTTTGACCAAGAGCCATGGCACCAAGGGCGTGGGGGCGAAGAACCGCATCACCCTGACCCGCAAGACGCGCAGTCGGATCAAGACCGGCGAGCGGGGCAAGTCGATCGAGGTGCAGGTGCGCAAGAAGCGCACCTACGTCAAGCGCACCGAGGAAGAGGCGCCCAAGGAGGAGCCGGCAGAAGAGACCGGTCCGCGTCAGCTGGTCGGTGACATGGCCGACTCACAGGCCAAGCGCGAGGCGCAGGAGGCCGAGGAGGCCAAGTCGCGTGCCGCCGAACAGGCCGCCCAGGAGGCCGCCGCCAAGCTCGAGGCCGAGAAGGCCGCCGAGGTGCCGGAGGTGCCGGTGCCTGAGCTGGAGACGAGCGAGCCCGCCCCCGAGCAGCCGCCGGCGCCGCCCAAGGAGGGTCGCAGCGACCGCCGTACCGCGCCACCCAAGAAGGCAGCGGCCAAGAAGGGCCGCGGCGGCCGCGACGAGGACGATCGCGGCGACCGCGAGGAGCGCCGTCGCGGTGGCAAGAAGGCCAAGCGCGCCGAGCGTCGCGGCAGCCGTCGCGGCGGCGGCCAGAGCGGTGGCAAGCACGGCTTCCAGAAGCCGACCCAGCCGATCGTGCGCGAAGTCTCTATCCCCGAGTCGATCAGCGTCGCCGACCTGGCCGACAAGATGTCGATCAAGGCGAACGAGGTCATCAAGACCATGTTCACCATGGGCGCGGCGGTGACCATCAACCAGACCATCGACCAGGACACCGCGGCCATCGTGGTGGAAGAGATGGGCCACAAGCCCAAGCTGGTCAAGGACGATGCGCTGGAGACCGAGGTGCTCGAGGGCATCTCCTACGAGGGCGAGGAGATCACCCGCTCGCCGGTGGTCACGGTCATGGGTCACGTCGACCACGGCAAGACCTCGCTGCTCGACTATATCCGCAAGGCCAAGGTTGCCACCGGCGAGGCCGGCGGCATCACCCAGCATATCGGCGCCTATCATGTGGAAGACGATCACGGCGGCGTGACCTTCCTCGATACCCCGGGCCACGCGGCGTTCACCGCCATGCGCGCCCGCGGGGCCAAGGCCACCGACGTGGTCATCCTGGTGGTGGCCGCCGACGACGGCGTGATGCCCCAGACCATCGAGGCCATCGAGCACTCCAAGGCCGCCGAAGTGCCGCTGGTGGTGGCGGTCAACAAGATCGACAAGCAGGGGGCGGACCCGGACCGGGTCAAGAACGAGCTCTCCCAGCACGGCGTGATCTCCGAGGAGTGGGGCGGCGACACCCAGTTCGTCCACGTCTCGGCGCATACCGGTGAGGGCATCGAGGAGCTGCTGGAAGCGATCCAGCTGGTCTCCGAGGTGCTCGAGCTCACCGCCGTGCCGGAAGCGCCCGGCAAGGGCGTGGTGGTCGAGTCGCGTCTCGACAAGGGCCGCGGCCCGGTGGCCACGGTGCTGGTCCAGAACGGTACCCTGAAGAAGGGCGACATCGTGCTGGCCGGCCTGCACTACGGCCGGGTACGTGCCTTGACCAACGAGCTCGGCCAGCAGGTCGACGAGGCGGGTCCCGCCATGCCGGTGGAGATCCAGGGCCTCGACGGCACGCCCGAGGCGGGTGACGACTTCATGGTGCTGGCCGACGAGAAGAAGGCCCGCGAGGTCGCCAACTTCCGCCAGGGCAAGTACCGCGAGGTGCGCCTGGCGCGCCAGCAGAAGGCCAAGCTGGAGAACATGTTCAGCCAGATGGGCCAGGACGAGGTGGCCAAGGTCAATATCGTCCTCAAGGCCGACGTCCAGGGCTCGCTGGAAGCCATCAAGGGCGCGCTGGAAGAGCTCTCCACCGACGAGGTGCAGGTGGCCGTGGTCTCCTCCGGGGTGGGCGGTATCACCGGCACCGACGCCAACCTGGCACTGGCCAGTGACGCCATCGTGGTCGGCTTCAACGTGCGTGCCGATGCCGCTGCCCGCGAGATCATCGAGCGTGAAGGCCTGGATCTGCGCTACTACAGCGTCATCTACCAGCTGATCGACGAGGTCAAGCAGGCCATGAGCGGCATGCTGGCGCCGGAGTGGAAGGAAGAGATCGTCGGCGTGGCCGAGGTTCGCGACGTCTTCCGCGCGCCCAAGATCGGCGCCGTGGCCGGCTGCATGGTGGTCGAGGGGACCGTGCACCGCAACAAGAAGATCCGGGTGCTGCGCGACAACGTGGTCATCTACGAGGGCGAGCTCGAGTCGCTGCGCCGCTTCAAGGACGATGTCCAGGAAGTGCGCAACGGCATGGAGTGCGGCATCGGGGTGAAGAACTACAACGATGTCCAGGTCGGCGATAAGATCGAGGTCTTCGACCAGGTCAAGGTCGAGCGGACGCTGTAATCGCAGCGGGAGTTGAGCATGCGCGAGTTCAAGCGTACCGACCGGGTCGGCGATCAGCTGCAGAAGGAACTGGCGGTGTTGATCCAGCGCGAGGTCAAGGACCCGCGCCTGGGCATGGTCACCGTCAGCGGGGTCACGGTGAGTCGCGACCTCGGCTATGCCGATGTCTACGTGACCCTGCTGGGCGAGGACAGCCCCGAGCGGGTCAAGGAGAACCTCAAGGTGCTGCGCCAGGCGGCCGGCTTCCTGCGTGGCCAGATCGCCAAGCGCATCAAGCTGCGCCATGTGCCGGAGCTGCGCTTTCATTTCGACGAGAGCGTGGTGCGTGGTCATCGGCTGTCGTCGCTGATCGACGAGGCGGTCGCCAGCGACCGCTCGCGCCAGGGCGATGCCCCGGACGAGGGCGGGGCCGATGGTGACAGCGGACAGGATGCCGGCGGCAGCGGCGAGCGCGACTGATGGCGAGGCGCCGCCGCGGCCTGCCGGTCAACGGGGTGCTGCTGCTGGACAAGCCCAAGGGGGTGTCCAGCAATCACGCTCTGCAGCGCGCCCGCCGTCTGTTCCAGGCGCAGAAGGCGGGGCATACCGGCACCCTGGACCCCATGGCCACCGGCCTGCTGCCGGTCTGCTTCGGCGAGGCGACCAAGTTCTCCGCCCATCTGCTGGAGGCCGACAAGGTCTACCGCACCCGGGTCGAACTCGGCATCATCACCGACAGTGGGGACGCCGAGGGCGAGGTGCTCGAGCGCCGCGAGGTGCCGACGCTCGGTGAGGCCGACATCGAGGGCGCGCTGGCGCGCTTTCGCGGCGAGATCGAGCAGGTGCCGCCGATGGTCTCGGCGCTCAAGCATCAGGGCCGCAAGCTCTACGAGCTGGCTCGCGAGGGCAAGACGGTGGAGCGTGCAGCGCGGCGCGTGACGGTGTATGATGCGCGCCTTCTCGCCTTTGCCGGCGACGCCTTCGAGCTGGAGGTGGCGGTCAGCAAGGGCACCTATGTGCGCACCCTGGCCGAGGACATCGGCCTGGCCCTGGGCACCGGCGCGCATATCAGCGCGCTGCGCCGGCTGAAGACCGGGCCCTTCACCGGCGAGGGTATGTGGACCCTCGAGGCCCTGGAGGCGCTGCCCGGCCAGGCCGAGCGCGAGGCGACGCTGCTGCCGGTGGACGTGCTGGTGGCCCACCTGCCGCGGCTCGAGGTGGACGCGGCGGGCGCACGCTGCTTGACTCATGGCCAGCCGGTGCGGATGGCGGCCGGCGAGCTCGCCGCCGGCGAGACGACGAGACTCTACTGTGACGGGACCTTTCTGGGGCTCGGCACGGTGATGGGGCCACAGGAGGTGGCGCCCAAGCGGCTGCTGAGTAGCGCGGCCGCGTGAGAAGGCAACAGCGCCTTCGACAGGGAGAAACGACCGAGACTGCAAATATGCGTGGTCTCACCCATTCATTACTCAGGCATATTGCTTACTGGAGAGACAGATGGCACTGACCGCTGAAAAGAAGGCCGAGATCGTCAATGAATTCGGCCGTGGCGACAACGACACCGGTTCCCCCGAGGTTCAGGTGGCCCTGCTGAGCGCCAACATCGATGGCCTGCAGGACCACTTCAAGAGCAACAAGCAGGATCACCACTCGCGTCGTGGCCTGATCCGCATGGTTAACCAGCGCCGCAAGCTGCTGGACTACCTGAAGCGCAAGGACTTCGAGCGCTATCAGGCGCTCATCCAGCGTCTGGGCCTGCGTCGCTAAGCGATGCACCCCAAGCGGTAGAAAACGGGCAGCCTTCGGGCTGCCCGTTTTTGTATTGGGAGGCCGGAAATGTCGCTATCCGGTGGCCGCGGGGCGCGTCAACCCCTAAAATGGTCGCCGAGTCGAAACGACCCAAACACAGAAAAGTACAGTTGAAGGAAGTCGCCGTGAATCCGGTCAAGAAAACGTTTGAGTACGGTCGCAGCACCGTCACCCTGGAAACCGGGCGCATTGCCCGCCAGGCCACCGGTGCCGTGATGGTCACCATGGATGACACCGTGGTGCTGTGCACCGTGGTGGCGAAGAAGGACGCCAACCCCAACCAGCCGTTCTTTCCGCTGGCGGTATTCTATCAGGAGAAGACCTATGCCGTGGGCAAGATCCCCGGTGGCTTCTTCAAGCGCGAGGGGCGCCCCACCGAGAAGGAGACCCTCACCTCGCGGCTGATCGATCGCCCGATTCGTCCGCTGTTCCCCAAGGGGTTCATGAACGAGGTGCAGGTGATCTGTACCGTGCTCTCCACCGACCGCAATCATGACCCGGACATCGCCGCGCTGCTCGGTACCTCCGCGGCCCTGGCCATCTCCGGTGTGCCGTTCAATGGCCCGATCGGGGCGGCCCGGGTGGGCTTCACCGAGGACAAGGGCTACTTCCTCAACCCCACCGTGGAAGACCTGACCACCTCCGAGCTGGACATGGTCGTCGCCGGCACCGAGAAGGCCGTGCTGATGGTCGAGTCCGAGGCCTCCGAGCTGCTCGAGGACGAGATGCTGGGCGCGGTGCTCTACGGCCACCAGGAGATGCAGGTGGCCATCAAGGCCATCAATGAGCTGGCCGCCGAGGCCGGCAAGCCCAAGTGGGACTGGCAGCCGCCGGCGGAGAATGTCGCGCTCAAGGAGGCCGTGGCGCGTGGCTTCGAGGCCAAGGTGGGCGAGGCCTATCGCATCACCGACAAGATGGTGCGCCAGGATACGCTCTCCGCGCTCAAGGCCGAGGCCGTCGAACAGCTGGCCGGGGAAGAAGAAGGCCAGTTCGATGCCGATGAGGTAAAAAGTGCCTTCGCCGGCCTCGAGAAGCGCGTGGTGCGCTCGCGGGTGATCAAGGGCGAGCCGCGCATCGACGGCCGCGACCACAAGACCGTGCGGCCGCTGGCCATCGAGGTCGGCACCCTGCCCAAGACCCACGGCTCGGCGATCTTCACCCGCGGCGAGACCCAGGCGATCGTCATCGCCACCCTGGGCACGCTGCGCGACGCCCAGCTGATCGAGTCCCTGGAGGGGGAGCGCAAGGATCGCTTCCTGTTGCACTACAACTTCCCGCCCTACTGCGTGGGCGAGGCCGGCTTCATGGGCGGGCCCAAGCGCCGCGAGATCGGTCACGGTCGCCTGGCGCGGCGCGGCGTCGAGGCGATGCTGCCCAGCGACGACGAGTTCCCCTACACCATCCGCGTGGTCTCCGAGATCACCGAGTCCAACGGTTCCAGCTCCATGGCCTCGGTGTGCGGCTCGTCGCTGGCGCTGATGGATGCCGGCGTGCCGATGAAGGCGCCGGTGGCGGGCATCGCCATGGGCCTGGTCAAGGATGACGACGGCTTTGCGGTCTTGACCGATATCCTGGGCGACGAGGACCACCTGGGCGATATGGACTTCAAGGTGGCCGGTAGCGCCGCCGGCGTCACCGCCCTGCAGATGGATATCAAGATCGAGGGCATCAACGAGGAGATCATGGAGCAGGCGCTGCAGCAGGCCAACGAGGCGCGTCTGCACATCCTCGAGCAGATGAATGCGGTGATCGGCCAGAGCCGCGCCGAGGTCTCTGAGAACGCGCCCTCCATGGCCACCATCAAGATCGACCCGGACAAGATCCGCGACGTCATCGGCAAGGGGGGCGCCACCATTCGCAAGATCTGCGAGGACACCGGCGCCTCCATCGACCTGGACGACGACGGCACCGTGCGTATCTACGCCGAGGACAAGGCGGCGGCCAAGCGGGCCATCGATACCGTGCTGGCGATCACCGCCGAGCCCGAGATCGGCCAGCTCTACCGCGGCAAGGTGGTGCGTATCGCCGACTTCGGCGCCTTCGTCAACATCATGCCGGGCACCGATGGCCTGGTGCATATCTCGCAGATCGTGCCCGAGCGGGTCAACGACGTGCGTGATTTCCTCAACGAGGGTGACGAGATCGTGGTCAAGGTGCTCGATATCGACAACCGCAACCGCGTGAAGCTCTCCATCAAGGAGATCACCCCGGAAGAGAAGGCCGCCTTCGAGGCCGCCGAGGCCGAGACCGCGGTGTAAGCGGCGAGCCACAAGCTCCAAGGCGCAACAAAAACCGCCCCCGCAGCCTTAGCTGCGGGGGCGGTTTTTCGTGGGCGATGCGGCTGATCCGGCGACAGGTCTCGAGGGGGCGCTGTAAACCCATCCCTGGGCGCTACCGATTCCATCCCTGGAATAGGACCCCCTCTACGACCTGTCCCCGGCGCCGCTCATGCTGAGGTGCTTGCCTTTACCGCTCGATGGCCAGCGCCACGCCCTGACCGCCGCCGATACACAGGGTGGCGAGGCCCTTCTTGGCGTCGCGGGCGATCATCTCGTGCAGCAGGGTCACCAGCACCCGGCAGCCGGAGGCGCCGATGGGATGGCCAAGCGCGATGGCGCCGCCGTTGACGTTGATCTTGCTGGCATCCCAGCCCAGCTCCTTGTTGACCGAGAGTGCCTGGGCGGCGAAGGCCTCGTTGGCCTCGACCAGGTCCAGGTCGTCGAGGCTCCAGCCGGCCTTCTCGAGGCAGCGGCGGGTGGCCGGGGCCGGGCCGATGCCCATGATCGCCGGGTCGACGCCGGCGTTGGAGTAGGCGGCAATCCGTGCCAGCGGCTCGAGGCCGAGCTGCTTGGCCTTCTCGGCGGAGCAGAGCATCACCACGGCAGCGCCGTCGTTGATGGAGGAGGCGTTGCCGGCGGTGATGGTGCCGTCCTTCTTGAAGGCGGGGCGCATGCCGGAGAGCTTCTCGGCGGTCACCGAGCGCGGGCCTTCGTCGGTGTCGAAGACCAGCGGGTCACCCTTGCGCTGGGGAACCTCCACCGGGACGATCTGGCTCTTGAACTTGCCCTCCTGGATGGCCGTGGTGGCCTTCTGCTGGGAGGCGGCGGCGAACTCGTCCATCTCTTCACGGGTGATGCCGTATTTCTCGGCCAGGTTCTCGGCGGTGATACCCATGTGGTAGTTGTTGAAGGCGTCCCACAGGCCGTCGTGGACCATGGTGTCGACGGCCTTCCAGTCGCCCATGCGCTGACCGTTGCGCGAGTTGGGCAGCACGTGCGGGGAGGCGGACATGTTCTCCTGGCCGCCGGCCAGGATCAGCTCGGCGTCGCCGCAGCGGATCGCCTGGGTCGCCAGGTGCAGCGCCTTGAGGCCCGAGCCGCACACCTTGTTGATGGTCATGGCGGGGACGGCATCGGGCAGGCCGGCCTTGATGGCCGCCTGGCGGGCCGGGTTCTGGCCGACGCCTGCGGTCAGCACCTGGCCGAGCAGCACCTCGTCGACTTGGTCGCCGGCCACGCCGGTGCTGGCCAGGATATCCTTGATCACCAAGGCGCCCAGGTCGCTGGCGGGAATTCCGGCCAGGGAGCCGCCGAAGGTGCCGATGGCGGTACGGCGTGCGGCAACGATCACCACGTCTTGCATGGGGTTACTCCTGAAGGTGGTTGGCAGTCTTCACGATTGCCAGCATAGGGCAATGTTTTGCAGTGCGGCAATCCCCCTTGGGTCGAGGGGGGTGGCTACCCAGTATAGCCGGGTCGGGGCGAGATGGGGCGAGATGGGGATGAGAGAGGCGGTGGGGGCGCTGGAAAGCGCGTGTGGGGAGGCGGCAAGGCACCCCCGCAGCGGGGTGCCTGCCGGGGGCGTCAGGCCAGCTGAACGGGGATGGCGTTGCTGGTGTGGCTGACGTCGTTGCCTTCCTTGAGATAGACCAGGGCCGGCTGGTGGGCGTCGAGTTCGGCTTCGCTGTAGTGGCCATAGCTGCAGATGATCACGCGGTCGCCGGGGCCGGCCAGGTGGGCGGCGGCGCCGTTGATCGAGATGACCTGGGAGCCCTCCTCGGCGCGAATGGCGTAGGTGGTGAAGCGCTGGCCGTTCTCGACGTTGTAGATCTGGATCTGCTCATTCTCGCGGATGCCGGACATGTCCAGCAGGTCGCCGTCGATGGCGCAGGAGCCTTCGTAGTTGAGCACGGCGTGGGTGACGCGGGCCATGTGCAGCTTGGCCTTGAGCATGACGGTATACATGGTGCGGGGTCCTCTTGGTGTCTCAGTAGCCGTGGTTCAGCCCGGCAGGGTCAGGGTCAGATTGTCGATCAGTCGGGTCGGGCCCAGCCGCGCCGCCGCCAGCAGCACGGCATCGCGGGTCGTCGCCGTGACCGGGCCCAGGTCGGCGGCGCGCAGTTCCAGGTAGTCCGGGGCAAAGCCCGCCTCGCGCAGCCGCGCCAGGGCGTCGTCCAGTGTCGTGGCGGTCGGCGCTCCGGCCTCCAGGGCGTCGCGGGCCTGGCACAGGGTGCGGTAGAGCGTCGGGGCCCGGCGGCGCTGGTCGGCATCGAGATAGCCGTTGCGCGAGGAGAGGGCCAGCCCATCTTCGGTGCGCACGATGGGCACGCCGATGACCTCGATGGGGTAGTGCAGATCGGTGACCAGCTTGCGGATCACCGCCAGCTGCTGGTAGTCCTTCTCGCCGAAGCAGGCCGCATCGGGCTGCACCAGGTTGAACAGGATGCTGACCACCGTGGCGACGCCGTCGAAGTGGCCGGGCCGGTCGCCGCCGCACAGTCCTTCGCTGACCTCGGGGACGCAGACGCGGGTCTGGTGGGCCAGGCCCCGGGGATAGAGCATCGTCGGGTCGGGCGCGAACAGCAGATCGCAGCCGGCGTCTTCCAGCTGCGCCTGGTCCGCCTCCAGGGTGCGCGGGTAGGCGTCGAGATCCTCGCCGGGGCCGAACTGCATGGGGTTGACGAAGATGGTGGCGATCACCACCTCGGCATGGCGCCGGGCGTTTTCCACCAGCGCCAGGTGGCCGGCATGCAGGTTGCCCATGGTCGGCACCAGGGCGATGCGCTGGTCGCGGCGGCGGAACTCGCCGAGGGCTTCGCGCAGCGCGTCAATCTCTCGCAGGGTACGCATGGTGGGCTCCTGAGCGTAATGCTAGAAACAGTGCGCCTCGGCCGGGAAGCGGCGGGCCTTGACGTCTTCGTGGTAGCGGCGAAAGGCGCTCTGGACGTCCTCGGCCTCGGCCAGGAAGTTCTTGACGAAGCGCGGGGTGCGGCCGTGGGTCACGCCGAGCACGTCGTGCATCACCAGGATCTGGCCGTCGACGTCGGGGCCGGCGCCGATGCCGATCACCGGCACCTCCAGCGCCTCGCTCACCGCACGACCCAGGCTCGCCGGCACGCACTCCAGCAGGATCACCGAGGCACCGGCGTCGACCAGGGTGCGGGCATCCTCGAGGATCTGGCCGGCGCGCTCGGCGTCGCGCCCCTGCACCTTGTAGCCGCCCAGCTGATAGACGGTCTGGGGGGTCAGCCCCAGGTGGGCGCAGACCGGCACCCCGCGGCGGGTCAGCTCACGGATGCCGTCGGCCATCCAGGCCTCGCCCTCGACCTTGACCAGTTCGGCGCCGGCGCGCATCAGCTCGCCGGCATCCTGCAGCAGCCGCTCCTGGCTCGAATTGCTCATGAACGGCAGGTCGACCATCAGCAGGCTGGCCCCCTTGCCGCGTGCCACGCAGCGGGTGTGGTAGCAGATGTCGTCGAGGGTCACCGGCAGGGTGCTGGCGTGGCCCTGCAGGACCATGCCCAGGGAGTCGCCCACCAGCAGGACCTCGATGCCGGCCTCGCTGGCGGCGCGGGCGAAGGAGGCGTCGTAGGCGGTCAGGCAGCTGAAGGGCTCTCCGGCCTGCTTGCGGGCCCTGAGCGTGCTGAGGGTGACGGTCTTCATGGCGTGCTCTCGTGTTGTCCTGGGCGGACGGCCTTGGCCGTGGCGCCCGCAATCCGCGTGATTGTTACCAGAATGCGCCATCCGTGTCGACAGGTAACATCTTATTCATCGCGTGGGTTGTTGGGTAACACCTGCAGCCCGTCGTCGAGGGGCAGGGCCTCTCTCAGGGCGGCCAGGCGACGGCCGTCGGGCAGTTGCAGCTCGGGTGCCAGCTCGGCGAGCGGCACCACCACGAAGGCGCGTGCCGCCAGCTCGGGATGAGGCACGCGCAGCCGGGGCGTGTCGATGACGCGATCCCCGTACAGCAGCAGGTCCAGATCCAGGGTGCGGGGGCCCCAGCGCCGCCGGCGCACCCGGCGATGGCGCTGCTCCAGGGCCTGCAGCTGGTCGAGCAGTGCCAAGGGTGAGAGGCGGGTCTCGAGGCGGGCCACCGCATTGACGAAGTCGGGCTGGTCCACGGGGCCGACCGGGGCGCTGACATAGAGGCGAGAGGCCTGAACCCGCCCGGTCAGCGGCAGTCTTTCCAGCGCCTCGAGGGCCCGTTCGATCTGCTCCCGGGGGCCGTCGAGATTGCTGCCCAGCCCCACGTAGGCATCGACTGTCCGGCTCATGAGCTGCTGGGCGGCGTGCTGCGGCGACGCCGCTTGCGCGGACGGCGGCGCCGGGAGCGGCCGCCACCCGGTTCGCTATCCTGGGCCTTGCCGACCAGGCGCTGCTGGTCATGCTCGTCGCCCTCCTGGTAGGCGGTCCACCAGTCGCCGAGCCCCGGGGGAATCTCGCCGGCGGCTTCGCGCAGCAGCAGGAAGTCATAGGCGGCGCGGAAGCGCGGGTGTTCACGCGTCTGGCTGGCGCGCTTGCCACCCCGCTTCGGCAGGCGCTGCTGCAGGTCCCAGATGTCACGCATCGGCAGGCTGAAGCGCTTGGGAATCGAGATATGCTGCAGCTGGCGGGAGATGACCGGCTGGGCGGCGGCCTGCAGCGCGGGAATCGGTGGCATGCCATCGGCCTCGAGTGCCGCCTGGCGCAGCTGGACCGGCCCCCACAGCAGCGCCGCAAACAGGAAGGCCGGGGTCACCGGGCGCTCCTCGTGGATGCGCCGGTCGGTGCTGGCCAGGGCGGCTTCGATCAGCGGCTCGGCCCAGGGCAACTCGGCCATGGCCTCCTCGGACTCGGGGAAGAGCATGGCGAACAGCCCGTAGCGGCGCAGCTGGCGGAAGGTCTCGACACCGTGGCCGGCCATGAACAGCTTGAGAATCTCGTCGAACAGCCGGGCGGGGGGGATCTGCAGCAGCAGCGGCGCCAGCTCGAAGATCGGTGCTTCGCTGTCCGGGGCGATATGGAAGTCGAGCTTGGCGGCGAAGCGCACGGCGCGCAGCATGCGCACCGGGTCTTCGCGATAGCGGGTCGCCGGGTCGCCGATCAGCCGCAGGGTGCGCGACTCGATGTCGCGAACGCCGTCGGCGAAGTCATGGATCGAGAAGTCGGCAATGCTGTAGTAGAGCGCATTGATGGTGAAGTCCCGACGGATGGCGTCTTCCTGAATGTTGCCCCAGACGTTGTCACGCAGCAGCAGGCCGTCTTCGGACTGCTGGGCAAGATGGTCGCCATGGTCGTCGCCCGGCTGGCCGCGGAAGGTGGTGACCTCGATCACCTCGCGGCCGAAGCGTACGTGCACGATGCGAAAACGCCGGCCGATGATGCGCGAGTTGCGAAACAGCTCGCGGACCTGCTCCGGGGTGGCATCGGTGGCGACGTCGAAGTCCTTGGGCATCTTGCCGAGCAGGGCGTCGCGAATGCAGCCCCCCACCAGGTAGGCCTCGTAGCCGGCGTTGTGCAGGCGGTAGAGCACCTTGAGCGCCGGCTCGCTGAAGTGCTGGCGCGACACGGGGTGTTCGTTGCGCGGGATGATGCGGGGCCCGGCAATGGCGCCAGCGGCGGCCTCTTCGGGGCCGAACAGCGATCTCAAATGCTCGCCTGGGCTCTGCAGAAAGCGGGTAAATCCTTTGAACATGCGGCGATATCGCCTCGCAGGGTGCGAAAAGGGAGAGTGTAGCCGACCCCGCCACCCAGGGGAAACACCTTCGCGGCTGGCGTCGCCGTCGAGTGGCGGGTCTGGCCCGGGGATGAGTGGCGCGCACAGCAAAAGAGGAGGCCCTTGGGCCTCCTCCGACAAGCAAAAAGCGCTGCATCCGTGCGGCTGATTCTTCTTCGTGATGGCGCATCGCCTTGAATACGCACCACAGTCACCAAGGAGTACACAGGCAAGCAGTGTTGTTGTGATTGTTGACGTTCCTGGTGGCGACCGTCTCGTATTCAAAACAATAATCCAACCACGACGGCAAGGTGAGTTGCCTACCCTCGGCTTGTTGATGTTGTTGCCGAGGGCGCGCTTCTTCGGCCCTTGTTCTTGTTGGCGGCCGCTGTGAGCGCATCGCGTCCTATGGATCCGGTGCTTCGAGCTATTGTTGTTGTTGGCATCGAAGGGCGGAAGCTGTCGGGATGGCGTCTTGTTGTTGTTGCGACTCCCGCTTCCACATCCATTCACGGTCCGACATTGTTGTTGTTGGTGCGGACCCTGTCTCGCCTGACCGCCTTGTTGTTGTTGTTGGCGCGGGTGACAGCCGGATGTTGTTTTTCTTGCCTTAGATATTGCAGGCCGCATGCCACCTTGTTTTTTCTTCTTTTAAAACAGATATCTATAGGTTTCGCCTGCGACGAGTCCCATGAAGCCCCCGTCTAGTGTTACCCCTCATGCGCCATTAGAGGGTGTTCCCTGTGTGGGAAGGTAACACTTGGTGCAATTTCTGCAGCGGTGGCGATAAAAAGCGCCCGGGAGGCTGGGCGCCGGACGCTTGGACATTGGTCGTAGACAGGGCGCGGTGGCCGGCCCGGGTCAGCCGCTGCTGCGTCGCGGCTGCTTCTTGCGCGGAATGCCCAGGCGCTGGCGGCGCTCCCACAGGCACTTGCGGCTGATGCCCAGCTTCTGGGCCAGTTCGGTCTCGCTCATTTGGTCCTGATGCTCGAGCACGAAGTGCTGGAAATAGTCCTCCAGCGACAGGTCTTCGCCACCGTCGTCGGCGTCGACCTCCACCGGCTCGGCAGGTCGGACCGCCGGTTCGGGGGCGGGGCGCGACGCGGCGGGCAGGCCGGGGCGCAGACCCAGGTCGTCGGGGTGGATCAGGTGGCCCTCGGCCAGGATCACCCCGCGCTCCAGGGCATTTTCCAGCTCGCGCACGTTGCCGGGCCAGGGGTAGTCGCGAATCTCGCGACGCGCGGCGCGGGACAGGCGCAGGCCGCTGCGCTCATGGCGGCGGCAGGCCTTGTCCAGCAGCACGTCGGCGATCATCAGGATGTCCTCTTCGCGGTCGCGCAGCGGCGGCAGGTCGATCTGCATCACGTTGAGCCGGTAGTAGAGGTCGAGACGAAACTCGCCGGTCTTGGAGAGGGCGCGCAGGTCGCGGTGGGTGGCGGCGATCAGCCGCACATCCACATGGCGGGTCTCCACCGAGCCGATGCGGCGGATCTCGCCCTCCTGCAGCACGCGCAGCAGACGCGCCTGGGCGTCCAGCGGCAGCTCGCCGATCTCGTCGAGGAACAGGGTGCCCCCGTCGGCGGCCTCGACCAGGCCGGTGCGCGCCGCGCTGGCGCCGGTGAAGGCGCCCTTCTCGTGGCCGAACAGCTCGGACTCGATCAGCGTCTCGGGAATTGCCGCGCAGTTGACGCAGATCAGCGAGGCCCCGGCGCGCCGACTCTGCTGGTGGATGGCGCGGGCCACCAGCTCCTTGCCGGTGCCCGACTCGCCCTGGATCAGCACCGTGACGTCGGCCGGCGCGGTCTTGCGAATCCGGGTGTAGACCGACTGCATCGCCGCACACTCGCCGATCATCTGCTGGCGGGAGCCGCCGTCGTCGGTGATATCGGGGGGCTCGGAGCGCTGCGAGGCCTGCTGGTGCAGCACCCGTGCCACGGTCTCGAGCAGTTCGTCGTGGTCGAAGGGCTTGGCCACATAGTCCACGGCGCCCTGCTTGAGGGCGTCCACCGCGGAGCGCATGCTGGCATAGCTGGTCATGATCAGCACCGGCACCGGGGCGGCGCGGGCGATCAGCTCGGTGCCCGGCTCGCCGGGCAGGCGCAGGTCGCTGATCACCAGGTCAAAGCCCTGGGGCTCCTGGGCCAGGGCCTCGTCCACCGAGCCGGCCTCGCTGACCCGGTAGTCGTGGCGCTCCAGCAGGCGGCGCAGTGCGGCGCGAATGATGGCTTCGTCTTCAACGATCAGAATTCGGCTCATCGGTGTCTTCACCATCCTGTCGTGCGGTGGGCAGCCACAGGCTGATGCGGGTACCGCATTCATGCCCGGGGGGCGGGGAGTCGAACTCGATCCTGCCATGATGCTCGGCAATGATGCTGTAGACCAGCGGCAGGCCGAGCCCGGTGCCCTCGCCCGGCGGCTTGGTGGTCGTGAAGGGCTCGAACAGATGCTCACGGACGTGGGGATCGAGGCCGTGCCCCTCGTCGGTGACGGTCACCCGCAGCATGTCGCCGTCCGGCGCCGCATCGATGACGATGAGGCCGCCGGGGTGGCTGGCGTCCCGGGCATTGCTGAGCAGGTTGATCATCACCTGCTGCAGCCGCTGGGCATCGCCTACGGCTTCCAGCTCGGGGGGGCAGAGGTTGTGGTACTCCACATCCTCGCCCGAGCGCGCCAGCTGGATCAAGTGCAGCGCCTCGTCGGTAACGGCGGCCAGGGACACCGGCGCGAAGCGGGTGCCGCCCACGTGCCGCCCGCCGTGGGCGAACCCCACCAGCGAGCCGACGATGCGTGAGACGCGATCGGTCAGCTGCTGAATCTGGGCGGCGGTTTCCAGTACCTGGGGGTCGTCGGTGTCGTAGCGCAGATTCTGGGCCAGCGAGGAGATCCCGGTGATGGGGTTGCCGATCTCGTGGGCCACGCCGGCGGCCAGCTGGCCGATGGAGGCCAGCCGCGCGGCGTGCACCAGCTCGTCCTCGAGCCACTTCATCTCGCTGTGGTCCTCGATCAGGATCACGGTGCCGCCGCGGATGTCGTCGTCCGCCTTGAGCTCGGCGCGGTGCAGGGTCAGGTAGCGGGTGCCGCCTTCCAGCGCCACCGGCTGCTTGTAGAGGTGGTCGTGCTGCTCGGCGAGCATCCGGCCGAGCAGCTCGCCCCAGGGGGCGGGCAGGCCGTCGCGCCGGGCGCCGATCACGCTTCCGCCGTCGATGCCCGAGAGCTCGGCCAGGGCGTCGTTCCACATCAGCAGTTCGTCGTCGACGCCGAAGGCGCACAGCCCCACCGGCAGCCGCGTGAGGATGCGGCGATGGTAGCGGCGCAGGCCGTCGAGCTCCCGGGCCAGGCCGGTGAGCCGCGAGCGGTAGGCTTCCAGGCGGTTCTCGACGAACTGGATATCGTCGGTGGGCTCCTGGCCGCCGCGCCGGTAGGGCAGCTGGCGGTCGACGATGTCCTGGGCCACCGAGGGACCCATCAGCCCGGAGAGGTTGGCCTGGATGCGGTCGCGTAGCCGGCGCAGCGCATAGGGTCGGCCGTCCAGCGGCGAGAGCCCGAGGTCGGCCAGGGCGCGCTCCACTTCGCGCTCGGCGACCTCGTCGCCCAGCACCGGCGCCAGGTGGTGCTTGAAGTCGGCCCCGGTGGTGGCCACCAGCGGCAGCCGCTTGGGGCGGATCACGGCGTCCACCGAGCACGCCTCGGCGGCGGCACGTTCGCCGTCGGAGGTGCGGGTGGCCAGCGACACCAGGATGAAGACCAGGATATTGGCCGACAGCGACACCAGGGTCACCACGTACCAGTCCGGCTCGCCGGCCAGCCCCTCCAGCCCCGGAGGAATCACGATCAGCGGCGCCATCCCGGTGAGCAGCGGCAGCCACATGCCGACCAGCCAGATCAGGGTGCCGACGCTGAGCCCGGCGACCATCCCCTTGCGGTTGGCGCCCGGCCAGTAGAGCAGTGCCATCAGCCCTGGCAGGCACTGGGCCATGCCGACGAAGGCCGAGAGCCCCAGCGGGGTGAGGTCGTGATGCACGCCCACGGTGCGATAGAACAGCCAGCCGCCGAGGATCACCGCGGCGATCAGCGCCCGGCGCAACCAGCGCAGCCAGCGGTAGAGGTTGTGCTGGGCATCGGGTGGGTGGGCGACCAGCAGCACGTGGTTGAGGATCATCCCCGACAGTGCCAGGGCGATGATCACCATGGTGCCGCTGGTGGCCGCCAGCCCGGCGATGAAGGCCAGCCCCTGGACCCAGAAGGCGTCCGACAGTCCGAAGGCGAGGTAGGCGGCGCCGATCGTCTCGTCGCTGCCCAGGTACTGGCCGGCCCACAGGATCAGCGGCACCGGCAGTGCCATCAGCAGCAGGAACAGCGGCAGCGACCAGCTGGCCTGGAGCAGGGTGTGCCGCGACAGGGTCTCGGCGAAGGTGATGTGGAAGATGTGCGGCATCAGCAGGGCGGCGGCGAAGAACAGCAGCAGCAGCGTGCGCCAGTGGGCCGGGTCGGGCTGGACCACGCTGGCCTGGTAGGCCTGGCCGGGGCCGTCGAGCCAGGTCTGCAGGCTGGCGGGGCCGTCGAAGACCCCGAACAGGGCGATGGCGCCAAGGGTCAACATGGCGCCGAGCTTGACCACCGAGCCGAAGGCGATCACCGCCAGCAGGGTGTCGTGGCGGGCGTGCAGGCGGCTGTGTCGGGCGCCGAACAGCATGGTGAGCAGCGCAATCAGCGCGCAGAAGGCCAGCGCCAGCAGCGCCGGCGAGGCGGCGCCGCCGGTCATCAGGAAGATGGCGTCGCCCAGGGTCTGGACCTGCAGGGCCAGCAGCGGCAGCACCGCCAGCAGGCTGATCACCGTGATCAGGGTGCCGACCCAGCGCGAGCGGAAGCGGAAGGCGAAGAGGTCGGACAGCGAGGCGAGTTGGTAGGTGCGGGTCATGCGCTGGATGGGCACCAGCAGCACCGGCGCCAGCAGGAAGGCGCCGGCCACCCCCAGGTAGTAGGCCAGGTAGCCGTAGCCGGCGCTGGCGGCCAGCTCCAGGCTGCCGTAGATCGCCCAGGCGCTGGCATAGACCCCCAGCGCCAGGGTGTAGACGGCGGGGTGGCGGGTGATACGCAGGCTGATCCAGCCGCGCTCTACCGCCAGGGCGCACAGGAAGAGCACCAGCAGGTAGCCGGTGCCCAGGGCGAAGACACTGGCCAGACTAGCGCTCATCGAGCTTCCTCTTCTGTTCCAGCCACAGGGTCAGGGCGATCAGCACCCCCCAGATGACGAAGGGGCGATACCAGGCCACGCCGGGGCTCGACCAGCCACTCATCAGCAGCGGCGAGAGCAGATAGCCGCCGAACACCAGGAACAGCATGATGCGGTAGACGTACATGCCGGGCTCCTTGCTCAGGCAGGGGGCGATGCCGTGGCATCGTCGTCCCGGCGGTGCCGCGCCGGGTCGGGGTGAATGCGCGCCGCGTCCCAGTGGGCCACGGCCCAGGCCAGCTGCTCGGCCACCGGGGCCCGGGCGAGCGCCACGGGGGGAGCCTGGTCCAGGGCCTGCAGGGCCTGGTGGAGCAGCGGGCGGACGGCGCCGTCCTCGGTGGGCAGCGGCGGGGCCAGGTTCTGCTTGGAGAGCTTCTGGCCGTCGTCCCCCAGGATCAGCGGCAGGTGCAGATAGCGTGGCTCGGAGTAGCCCAAGGCATGCTGCAGCTGGCGCTGCCAGGGGGTGTTGTCGAGCAGGTCGAAGCCGCGCACCACGTCGCTGATGCCCTGGTCGGCATCGTCCACCACCACCGCCAGCTGGTAGGCCCAGAGGCCATCCTTGCGCTTGAGCACCACGTCGCCGAATTCGGCGGGATCGAAGCGCTGTGCGCCGAACAGCCGGTCCCGCCAGACCACCGGGCGCAGGCCCAGGTCGCTGCGCAGCCGCCAGGCCACCGGCTTGCCGGGCTCGCGAACGCCGTCGCGGCACCAGCCGGGGTAGACGGGGTAGTCGCGCCACTGCTTGCGCGAGCAGCTGCAGGGGTAGGCCAGCCCCAGGGCGGTCAGCCGCGCTAGGGCGGCGCCATAGGCCGCGTCGCGGCCGTGCTGCCAGGTCACCGGGCCATCCCAGTGCAGGCCGAAGGCCTCGAGCTGGCGCTGGATGGCGTCGGCGGCGCCGGCCGGGCAGCGCGGCGGGTCGATGTCCTCGATGCGCAGCCGCCACTCGCCGCCGGCCCGGCGGGCGTCCAGGTGGCTGGCCAGGGCGGCGATCAGCGACCCGAAGTGCAGCGGGCCGGACGGGGTGGGGGCGAAGCGTCCACGGTAGCGACTCATGGGCGACTCCCGTCCCTCTGGGCGGGCATGCAAACGGGCACCCTGGGGTGCCCGTTGCGAGAGTGGCAGATCCCCATCGGCTTAGCCGCCGAGCTGCTTTTCCTTGAGTTCGGCCAGGGTCTTGCAGTCCACGCAGAGGGTGGCGGTGGGACGGGCCTCGAGGCGACGGATGCCGATCTCCACGCCGCAGGCCTCGCAGAACCCGTAGTCGTCCTCGTCGATCTTCTCGAGGGTCTCGTTGATCTTCTTGAGCAGCTTGCGCTCGCGGTCACGGGTGCGCAGCTCCAGGCTGAAGCCCTCTTCCTGGGTGGCACGATCGGCCGGGTCGGCGTAGTTGTTCGCCTCTTCCTGCAGATGGCGCACGGTGCGGTCCACCTCTTCCATCAGCTCCTGTTTCCAGCCCAGCAGGATCTGTCGGAAGTGCTCCAGCTGCTGCTCGTTCATGTACTCTTCACCGGCCGCCGACTCGTACGGGGTGAACTTCTTGGGCGCTTCCGTTTTCTTGTCTGCTACTGGCATGGGACTGCCTCATTACTTGAGTGACTGCTGATCAATACCCGCCATGATGGGGCAAGGTATCTCACGCCAAAGGCATGCTTGTTTAGCTGAAAATGGCGGCGTTTGCAACACTGTTCCCTTCGGCAGATGGCGCGACGAGCGCGCCTGGCCCGGCCCGGCACAGGATTTCTCTGCCGACGGCCAAAGTCGCTAGAATGCGGGACTCAGCGTCGCGGCACGCCGGGGTTTCGTCCTCAAGGGTTGGACCGCGCCAAATCGGAATTTGCACAGGAGTCCGCCATGTCGTGGAGTGCGCGAGTCGATCGGGTCGCCCCCTTTCGTGTGATGAGCCTGCTGGAGGTCGCCCAGGCCCGCGAGGCGGCGGGGCACGATGTGATCCACCTGGAGGTGGGCGAGCCCGATTTTCCCACCCCGGCGCCAGTGGTCGCCGCCGGCCAGGCGGCGCTGGCTGCGGGCCACACCCGCTATACGCCAGCGGCGGGGCTGCCGGCGCTGCGCGAGGCCATCGCCGGCCACTATGCCGAGCAGTTCGGCGCCGAGGTCGACCCCGGGCGCGTGCTGGTCACCCCCGGCGCCTCCGGGGCGCTGCTGCTGGCCAGCCAGCTGCTGGCGAGTCCCGGCGACCGGGTGCTGATGGCCGATCCCAACTACCCCTGCAATCGCCATTTTATGGCGTTGGCCGGCGCCGAGGTGGACGCCGTGCCGGTGGGGCCCGAGAGCGGCTGGCAGCTGGATGCGGCGCTGGTCGACGCCCATTGGCGGGATGCCACCCGCCTGGCGATGCTCGCCACCCCCTCCAATCCCACCGGGCATATGCTCGACGCCGGGCAGCTCGGCGCGGTGGTCGAGACGGTGGCGGCCCGCGGCGGCCAACTGCTGGTCGACGAGATCTACCAGGGGCTCTGCTATGACCTCGAACCGCTCTCGGTGGCGGCGCTGACCCCGGACGCCTTCGTGGTCAACAGCTTTTCCAAGTACTTCGGCATGACCGGCTGGCGGCTGGGCTGGCTGCTGGCGCCCCCGGCGGCGGTGGAGCCGCTCACCCGGCTGGCCCAGAATGTCTTTCTGGCCGCGCCGACTCCGGCCCAGCATGCGGCGCTGGCCGCCTTCACCCCCGAGTGCCGGGAGCTCCTCGAGGCCCAGCGCCGCGAACTGGGACGCCGCCGGGACGCCCTGCTGGCGGGTCTGGCGCGGCTCGGCCTGGCGCCTTCGCTGCCGCCCCAGGGGGCCTTCTACCTGTGGCTGGACATCTCCCGCTACAGCGATGACAGCCAGGCCTTCTGCCGACGCCTGCTGGAGGAGGAGAACGTGGCGATCACCCCGGGGATCGACTTCGCCCTCGAGGGGGGCGAGCAGCATGTGCGCATTGCCTTCACCACCGGCATTGCGCGGCTCGAGGAGGCGGTCAACCGCCTCGAGCGCTTCCTGTCGCGCTTGTAGGCCGTCGTCATGGAGTACCCGGAACTCGTTGCCGGCGTGCTGCTGCGCCGCTACAAGCGCTTTCTCGCCGATGTACGCCTCGCGGATGGCCGCGACGTGGTCGCCCACTGCCCCAATACCGGCTCCATGCGCGCGGTCAATGTGCCGGGTTGCCGGGTATGGCTCGCGCCCAGCGACAATCCGGCGCGCAAGCTGGCCTGGACCTGGGAGCTGATCGAGCTCCCGCAGCCGGACGGCAGCCTGGCCATGGTCTCGGTACACACCGGTCGGACCAATCGCATCGTCGAGGAGGCGCTGCGCGCCGGACGCGTGCCCGGGCTTGCCGGCTATGCGTCGCTCAGGCGCGAAGCCAGGGTGGCGCGGCCGGGGGCAAAGGCCTCGCGGCTCGACTTCCGCCTGGAGGACCCCGTGCAAGGCACGGCCTTCGTGGAGGTCAAGCAGGTGACCCTGAAGGAGGTCGACGGCCACGGCTATTTCCCCGATGCGGTCAGCGAGCGGGGGCGCAGGCATCTCGAGGCGCTGGCGGCACTGGCCGCCCGGGGAGAGCGCGCCGTGCTGTTGTTCTGCGTGGCCCACACCGGGATCGGCGACGTGGCCCCGGCGGCGCACCTCGATCCGGCCTATGCGGCAACGCTGCGCGAGGTGACGCGGCGCGGCGTCGAGGTGCTCGCCCACGGCTGCGAGATCGGGTGGCGCGGCGGTGCGCCGGTGGCGATTGGCCTGGGCGGCGAACTGCCGGTATCGCTCACCCGCCGGGCTGACCTGGCCCGCGATGTCGACTGAGCTCGCCGGCGGTTCGAGGGGGGCGCCCAGGCGAGGGTTCAGCGGTCGATATAAAAGCGCTGGATGAAGTTGACGCTGGCCGGTTCGCGGTTGCGGTCGTAGCGCACTTGCAGGTCGAAGCGCATGGGTTCGTCGTCATGGATGCGAAAGACGGCAATCTGCGAGATGCTGTCGCCGTCGCGCAGGCTACGGAAGGAGAGCGGTGCCGAGACATCGCCGCCGATGTCGCCGACCTGGCCGTCGACCTGGGCGTTCACCGGGCGGGTGGAGCCATCGTCGAGCTCCTCGAGGACGCTGACGTTGAGCAGGGCCATGGCCGGGTTGCGCTGGATGTTGTGGTCGGCGGCCACCTCCGCGGTGAGAAAGCTGGTGCTCACCGCGCTGTAGTGGATCTGGTAGTTGTCGACGCGCTCATACTGCTGGGCCTTGAGCGGCAGGGCCAGACACAGCAGCGCCAGGCCGGTTGCCAGGCGGGCCAAGACGGTTCGGTGACTCATGCTGGTTTCTCCCCTGATGGTGATCGTTGGCACGGCGCGGGCAAGCTGCCGGGCTCAGTCCCGTCGCCGGCTGACGCGGAAGATGGCGATCTCGCCGAACAGGTTGGGCCAAAGTCGCGAGGTCCAGTGGCCTTCGTGATCGCGGATGCCCACCGCGCGGTCGGTAATGATCAGACCCTTCTCACGGCACAGGTGTTCAAAGTCGTTGAAGGTCGACAGGTGAATGTTGGGGGTGTCGTACCAGGCATGAGGCAGCGACTTGGACACCGGCATGTAGCCACGGATGCCCAGATGCACCCGATGACGCCAGTAGGCGAAGTTGGGGAAGGTGATGATGCCCTCGTCGGCGACCCGCAGCATCTCGTCGAGCATGCGGTCGGGGCGGCGCAGCGCCTGCAGGGCCTGGGTCATCACCACCAGGTCGTAGGTGTCGTCCTCGAAGTTGGCGAGCCCCTCGTCGAGATTCTGCTCGATGACGTTGACCCCCTTGGCGATGCAGGCGGTGATGCCCTCCGGGTCGATCTCCAGGCCGTAGCCGGTGACCCCCTTGTGCCGGGCCAGCGAGGCGAGCAGGGTGCCGTCGCCGCAGGCCAGGTCGAGGATATGGGCGCCGTCCGGCACCCAGCGGTGGATCAGCTTCAGGTCGGCGCGCATCAGCCGTGCTCCTCCAGGCCCAGTTCCCGGGCCACGCGGGACATGAAGGCCGCGAACACCGCCTGATAGCGCGGCTCCGGCATCAGGAAAGCGTCGTGGCCGTGGGGCGAGTCGATGTTGACGTAGCTGACCGGCTTGCCGGCCCGCACCAGGGCATCGACCAGTTCCCTGGAGCGCGACGGCGGGAAGCGCCAGTCGCTGGTGAAGCTGACCACCAGGAAGGGGCACTGCGAGGGCGCCAGCGCCTTGGCCAGCACGCCGCCGTGAGCCGCCGAGGGGTCGAAGTAGTCCAGCGCCTTGGTCATCAGCAGGTAGGTGTTGGCATCGAAAGAGTTGGAGAAGGTGTCGCCCTGGTAGCGCAGGTAGGACTCCACCTGGAACTCCACGCCGTAGCCGAAGTTGAGGTCCTCGCTGCGCAGGTCGCGGCCGAACTTGCTGCCCATGGCGTCTTCCGAGAGGTAGGTGATGTGCCCCACCATGCGCGCCAGCTTGAGGCCGCGGCGCGGCGCCGTGTCATGCTCGATGTACCAGCCGTCGTGGAACTCGGGGTCCGAGCGAATGGCCTGGCGGGCGACCTCGTTGAAGGCGATGTTCTGCGCCGAGAGCTTGGGCGTGGCGGCGATCACCACGGCATTGGCGATGCGCTCGGGGTAGCTCAGGGTCCACTGCAACACCTGCATGCCGCCGAGGCTTCCGCCGATCACCGCGGCGAAACGCTCGATGCCCAGCCGGTCGGCCAGGCGCGCCTGGCTGTGCACCCAGTCACTGACCGTGACCATCGGGAAGTCCGGCCCCCACAGCCGCCCGGTGTCGGGGTTCTCGCTGATAGGGCCGGTGCTGCCGTGGCAGCCACCCAGGTTGTTGAGCGAGACCACGAAGAAGCGGTTGGTGTCGATGGACTTGCCCGGCCCGATATGGGCGTCCCACCAGCCTGGCTTGCGCTCATCGAGGGCATGGTAGCCGGCGGCATGGTGGTGGCCCGACAGGGCGTGACAGATCAGTATCGCATTGCTGCGCTCGGCGTTGAGCGTGCCGTAGGTCTCGTACACAAGGTCGTAGGCCGGCAGCGTCTTGCCGCAGGCCAGTTCCAGGGGGTCGTCGAAGCGCGCCGTTTGCGGCGTCACCAGGCCGACCGAGTCGCGGGGAAGCTCGGGCATTGTGTTGTTCGGTGTCCAGTCGTTCGGGGCCGGAGCGGGCCAGGGATTACAGGCCGACCAGTGCGCCGGAGATGCCGGCGGCCCGGGTCAGGGAGCCGACCACGATACCATCGATGATGCTGATGGCGATGAAAACCACGATCGGTGACAGGTCGATCATGCCCAGCGGTGGGATGACCTTGCGCACCGGGGCCATGATCGGTTCCACCAGCTGCATGATCAGCAGTGCGCCGGGGTGGCTGGCGTTGGGGGCCACCCAGCTCAAGATGATCATCACGATCAGCGCGAAGAAGTAGATCTTGAGGATGGCATTGGCGATGGCCGCCACCGCGCCGATGGCAATGCCCGCCACCGGCGGCATGCCGAAGCCGGCGATCTGCAGGATCACCACGATGCTCACCGCCTTGAGCACGAAGGCGGCAGCCAGGGTCGCCAGGTCGAAGCGCCCCATCACCGGGCCGAGGAAACCCTGGAAGGGGCGCACCACCGGCTGGGTGATCTTGACCACCGACTGGCTGATGGGGTTGTAGTAGTCGGCGCCCGATGCCTGCAGCAAAAAGCGCAGCATCATCATGAAGATGTAGATATTGATCAGGGTGTTGACCAGCAGCAGACCGGCATTTCCCAGCTGATTGCCCATTGGGCCTCTCCTTGTTCGTGAAAGCTTGCCGAGTTAAGGAAACTCTGCACAAAAGCCTACACGAGCGAATCGCTGCGTTGCGCGGTGCTCAGAATCCTCACATATACCCCATATGCTCCGGTTCCTGTGCTCCGTGCGCCTTGCGCTTCATCTCGCTCGGCGATTTGTTCAGCGATTCCTTAGCGCGTGCCGAATTCGTCGGCCATCTCTCGGGCGCGAGCGGCGCAGGCGTCCATGGCGTCACGCATGATGTCGCGCAGCCCGGCCTGCTCGAGGTGTTCCACGGCACGCTCGGTGGTGCCGCCCGGCGACATCACGTTGCGCTTGAGCTGGGCCGGCGGCTGATCGCTCTGCTGGGCCATGCGGGCCGCTCCCAGCGCGGTCTGCATGGCCAGGCGGCGGGCGGTCTCGGCGGGCAGCCCCAGCTTGACGCCGGCCTCTTCCATGGCCTCGAACATCAGGAAGAAGTAGGCGGGCCCGCTGCCGGACACGGCGGTGACCGCGTCGAGCAGAGCCTCCTCCTCGACCCACTCGACCAGGCCCACGGCCTCGAGCAGTTGGGTGGCCTGGGCACGCTGTTCGGCGTTGACCTCGGCGTTGGCGAACAGGCCCGAGGCGCCGGCGCCCACCAGTGAGGGGGTGTTAGGCATGCAGCGGATCAGCGGCAGGCCGCCGCCGAGCCACTGGTCCAGCGTCTCGGCGTCGATGCCGGCGGCGACCGAGACGATGAGCGGGCGCAGGCGCTGTAGGGTATCACTCAGCCCTTCGCAGACCTCGCGCATCACCTGCGGCTTGACCGCCAGCACTACCACGTCGGCGCCCTGTACCGCGGAGGCGTTGTCGGTGTTGGTGCGAATACCGTAGCGCTCATGGAGCGGCGCCAGAAAGGCGTCGCTGGGTGAGGTGGCGGTGATGGCGGTGGCCGGATGGCCGTTGTCGATCATTCCGCCGATGATGGCGCTGGCCATGTTGCCGGCGCCGATGAAGGTGACTCTGCTGGCCATGCGATCTGTCCTTTATCTGCTGTGAAGCACGTCGGCCGGCGGCCTACGTGACCTTGCCGTCATTGATTCGCGGTGGTGCT
This sequence comes from Billgrantia campisalis, assembly GCF_022341425.1. Classification (GTDB taxonomy): domain Bacteria; phylum Pseudomonadota; class Gammaproteobacteria; order Pseudomonadales; family Halomonadaceae; genus Halomonas; species Halomonas campisalis. The sequence goes on from NZ_JABFUC010000017.1 coordinate 76,766, forward strand.
GCGCTCGCCGAAGATGGCGGTGCCCAGCCGCACCAGGGTAGCGCCTTCCAGTATGGCGGCTTCCAGGTCATTGCTCATGCCCATCGACAGGGTGTCCAGCGGTGCCTCGGGAAACCGCTCGCGCAGCGCCTCTAGCGCCTCGCGTAGCCGGGCATAGGGTCGGCGCTGGGCCGCCAGCCCCTCGGCCGGCGCGGGGATCGCCATCAGCCCGCGCAGGCGCAGTGCCGGCAGCGCCAGAACCGCCTCAGCCAGCGCCGGCAGCGCCGCCAGGGTGACGCCCGACTTGCTCGCCTCCTCGCTGATATTGACCTGCAGGCAGACGTTGAGCGGACCCAGCGTCGCCGGGCGCTGGTCGTTCAGGCGCCGGGCGATCTTCTCACGGTCCAGGCTATGCACCCAGGCAAAGTGTTCGGCGACGGCTCGCGTCTTATTGGATTGCAGCGGGCCGATGAAATGCCAGACGATATCCGTCAGGTCGGCCAGCTCGGCCTGCTTGTCGAGGGCCTCCTGGAGATAGTTCTCGCCGAAGTCCCGCTGGCCCAGGCCCCAGGCCTGGCGGATCGCCGCCGCCGGCTTGGTCTTGCTGACGGCGAGCAGGTGCGCGTCAGCGTCCGCGCGCCCGGCGGCGGCCAGCGCTTCGCCCAGCCGCCGGCGGGCGGCGGGCAGCGCATCGTGCAGTATGAGATCCGTCATTTCAGCCACATCAAGTTCGCCATATCGCAAGGTCTGTCATACTGGAGAGAATCATACCTGGGAGCAGGGGAAGTGCATGGATATTACCGAACTGCTGGCGTTCTCGGCAAAGCAGAACGCCTCTGATCTGCATCTGTCGGCGGGGCTGCCGCCGATGATCCGCGTCGATGGCGACATTCGCCGGCTCAACGTGCCCGCCATGGACGACCGCGAAGTCCGCAAGCTGATCTACGACATCATGGGCGACCGCCAGCGTCGCGACTATGAGGAGTTCTTCGAGACCGACTTCTCTTTCGAGGTGCCGGGGGTGGCGCGGTTTCGTGTCAACGCCTTCAATCAGGCCCGCGGCGCCGGCGCGGTATTTCGCACCATCCCCAGCGAGGTGCTGACCATGGATGACCTGGGGCTCGGCGACGTCTTCCGGCGCCTGGCCCTGCTGCCCCGGGGGCTGGTACTGGTCACCGGGCCCACCGGCTCGGGCAAGAGCACTACGCTTGCCGCGATGATCGACTACATCAACGACCACCGATACGATCATATCCTGACCATCGAGGATCCGGTGGAGTTCGTGCACCGCAGCAAGCGCTGCCTGATCAACCAGCGCGAGGTGCATCGCGATACCCACGGCTTCGCCCAGGCCCTGCGCAGTGCCCTGCGCGAGGACCCGGATGTGATTCTGGTCGGCGAGCTGCGCGACCTGGAGACCATTCGCCTGGCGCTGACCGCCGCCGAGACCGGCCATCTGGTGTTTGGCACCCTGCATACCACCTCGGCGGCCAAGACCATCGACCGGATCATCGATGTCTTTCCCGGCGAGGAGAAGAGTATGGTGCGCTCGATGCTCTCGGAGTCGCTGCAGGGGGTCATTTCCCAGACCCTCCTCAAGCGCCAGGGGGGCGGCCGGGTCGCGGCCCACGAGATCCTCATCGCCACGGCGGCGGTGCGCAACCTGGTTCGCGAGGACAAGGTGGCGCAGATCTACTCGGCCATCCAGACCAGCGGCAACCTGGGCATGCAGACTCTGGATGCCTGTCTGGCCAAGCTGGTTACCGACAACGTGGTGGCTCGGGAAGAGGCCCAGGCGCGTGCCAAGAGCATGTTGACGCCGTGAGGGAATGATCACCAAGGGGAGCAGGCAGATGACTGCACGCGAATGGTTGGAACAGCTGCTGGGCATCATGGCCCAGAAGGAAGCCTCGGATCTGTTGATCTCGGTGCAGGCGCCGCCGACGCTGAAGATGGCCGGCAAGCTGACCGCGCTGGGTGATCAGCGGCTATCGGTGGAGCAGGTGCGCGAGCTGGTCTATGCGGCGCTGCCCGAGGGGTTCAAGGAGCGCTTCCACAGCGAGCGCGAGGCGAACTTCGCGCTGAGCCTCTCGGGTCGCGGCCGCTTTCGTGTCAGCGCCTTCCAGCAGCGCAACCAGATGGCCATGGTGATCCGCCGCATCGCCTATGACATCCCGCACCTGGAGGAGCTGTCGCTGCCGCCGGTGCTGGGCGAGCTGGCCAATATCAAGCGCGGGCTGGTGTTCGTGGTGGGCGGTACCGGAACCGGCAAATCGACCACCCTGGCGTCGATGATCCAGCAGCGCAACGAGACCATCGGCGGCCATATCATCAGCGTCGAGGATCCGATCGAGTATGTTCACCCCCACAAGAAGGCGATCATCAACCAGCGGGAGGTGGGGATCGACACCGAATCCTTCGAAGTGGCGCTAAAGAACACCCTGCGCCAGGCGCCGGACGTGATCCTGATCGGCGAGGTGCGTACCCGCGAGACCATGGAGCATGCCCTGACCTTCGCCGAGACCGGCCACCTGTGCCTGGCCACGCTGCACGCCAACAACGCCAACCAGGCGCTGGACAGGATCATTCACTTCTTCCCCCATGAGCGCCACGAACAGATCTGGCTCGACCTGTCGCTGAACCTGCACGCCATCGTCGCCCAGCAGCTGCTGCCCACCCTGGATGGCGGCCGCTGCCCGGCCATCGAGGTGCTGCTGCGTACCCCGCTGATCGGCGATCTGGTGCGCAAGGGCGATGTCGGTGAGATCAAGAACGTCATGAGCCGCTCCCGGGACCTTGGCATGCAAACCTTCGATCAGGCGCTCTTCGACCTCTATAAGGGGGGCAGGATCAGCGAGGAGGTGGCGCTGGTGCACGCCGATTCCGCCAACGATCTGCGCATGATGATCAAGTATGGCGACGAGGGCAGCGAGGCGCTGGCCAAGGCGCAGGATACGGCGCAGCGGCTGTCCCTACGCGACGAGGACGACTTCTAGAAAGCACTGAATCATTGCCTACACGGCTGAATCGCTTCGTTGCGCGGTGCCGAAGCGTCGGACCGGCGGATCCTCACATATACCCCATATGCTCCGGTTCCTGTGCTCCGTGCGCCTTGCGCTTCAGTCGTTCGCCTAATGCTACAGCGCTTTCTTAGCTCCCGCTTCAGGGGGCGTAGACGCCGCCGAGTATGCGTGGCCCGGCGGCGCCAGTGACCGCGGGGAGGTTGCCGGGCAGGCCCTCGAGTCGCCGCCAGGCGAGCCAGGCGAAGGCGCCGGCCTCCAGCCAGTCGGCGGGCCAGCCCCAGTCGGCGCTGGCGATCAGCGGGGTGTCGGGCAGGTGGTGTGCCAGCCTCGCCAGCAGGTGCGGGTTGTGGGCGCCACCACCGCAGGGAATCAGCGCCTTGGGCGGCGGTGCTCTGAGCCGCTCCCGTGCCATCTCCACGCCCAGCGCCACGCTGGTGGCGGTCAGCTCGGCGAGGGTGGCCTGGACATCTGCCGGGGCTTCCTTTCCCGTCAGGTGGTGTGCCAGCCAGTCGAGATGAAAGACCTCGCGGCCGGTGCTGCGCGGCGGTGGTCGATGGAAGAAGGGTTCGGCGAGTAGCCGCTCCAGCAGTGCCTCGTCCACCCGTCCCGAGGCCGCCCAGGCGCCGTCGACATCGAAGCGGCCGCCGCGGTGGCGAGCGTGCCAGGCATCCAGCAGTACATTGGCCGGGCCGGTGTCGAAGCCGGTGATCTCGGCGTCGCGCTCGGCGGGCGGCAGCAGCGTCAGGTTGGCAAAACCGCCGAGGTTGAGCACCAGCCGCCACTCCCCGGCGCCCCGGAACAGCGCCTGGTGAAAGGCCGGAGCCAGCGGCGCTGCCTGGCCGCCGGCCGCCAGGTCGCGGCGCCGGAAATCGGCCACCACCCGGCAACCGGTCAGCTCGGCGAGCAGGCTTGGGTTGTCCAGCTGCAGCGTATAGGCGGGGCCGCCGGCATGCCCCCAGGGGGCATGCTCGATGGTCTGGCCGTGGCTGCCGATTGCGGCAATGGCGTCGACGGGCGTGCCGCAGGCCGCGAGCAGCCGCGCCACCGCGGTGGCCTGCAGGTGGCAGAAGGCGTCCTCGGCGGCGGCCAGGGCGGCAAAGTCGACATGGGTGGCCTGGCACAGGGTCAGCAGCCGCTGGCGCAGCGCCTCCGGCATGGGCTCGGCGTGGCTGGCCAGCAGCCGGACCTGGCCGCCGTCGCTGGCCGACGAGACCTGGACCAGGGCGGCGTCGATACCGTCCAGGCTGGTGCCGGACATCAGGCCGATGAACAGTGACATGCGTTTTTCTCCCCCTGGCCGCGGCCCCTCCGCGAAGCGTCAAGTCATGCTACCATTCTGCCCCATTCGATGGTCCCTGCCTGCAGGGCCGAGCAACCGATTTGCCGTGGAGTAGGAGACGATGAGCGATGTTGCGAGCGCGCTGGCGCTGCTGCAGCGTGGTACCCAGGAAATCCTGATCGAAGGCGAGCTCAAGCAGAAGCTCGAATCCGGCCGCAAGCTGCGGATCAAGGCGGGCTTCGACCCCACCGCGCCGGATCTGCACCTGGGCCACAGCGTGCTGCTGACCAAGATGCGCCAGTTCCAGGAGCTCGGGCACGAGGTGATCTTCCTGATCGGCGACTTCACCGGCCGTATCGGCGATCCTTCCGGAAAGAACGTCACCCGCAAGCCGCTCAGCGAGGAGGAGGTCAAGGCCAATGCCGAGACTTATAAGGAGCAGGTCTTCAAAATCCTCGACCCCGACAAGACCGAGGTGCGCTTCAACTCGGAGTGGTTCTCCCGCTTGAGCGCCGCTGACATGATCGAACTGGCGGCCCAGAGCACGGTGGCGCGCATGCTCGAGCGCGACGACTTCGAGAAGCGCTACAAGGCCGGCCAGTCCATCTCGATCCATGAGTTCCTCTACCCGCTGGTGCAGGGCTACGACTCGGTGGCGCTCGAAGCCGATGTGGAGCTGGGCGGCACCGACCAGAAGTTCAACCTGCTGATGGGCCGTGAGATACAGAAGCACTTCGGTATGGCGCCGCAGGTGGTGATCACCATGCCCCTGCTGGAAGGCCTCGACGGCGTGCAGAAGATGTCCAAGTCGCTGGGCAACTATGTCGGGGTCGACGAGGCGCCGGGCGCCATGTTCAACAAGCTGGTCTCGATGCCCGATAGTCTGATGTGGCGCTACTTCGAGCTGCTCTCCCTCAAGTCCAACGAGGAGATCGAGGCGCTCAAGCGCGACGTGGCCCAAGGGGCCAATCCCCGTGACATCAAGATGGTGCTGGCTCGCGAGCTGATTGGGCGCTATCACGGGGAAGAGGCGGCCGCCAACGCCCATAAGTCTGCAGGCAACCAACTGGCCGAGGGCGAGCTGCCCGAGGACCTGCCGGAGGTCGAGGTGGATTTCGAGGGCGGCTCCCAGGCCCCTATCGCTGCGGTGCTCAACCGCTCGGGCCTGGCCAGTAACAGCGCCCAGGCGAAGGACATGCTGGGCAACGGCCGGGTGAAGGTCGATGGCCAAGTGGTCGAGCGCGACCATATGCTCGATACCGGCGCGAGCTACGTCATTCAGGCGGGCAAGAAGCGCTACGCCCGTGTGACGCTGAAGTAAGTCGGTTCGCCAGACCTGCCAGCGCCCGCCTCGAGCGGGCGCTTTCGTCTCTGGTGGCCATGGATCTATCCACAGGCGGTAAGCCGCAGAGTGCCTGTGGATGGCGGTGTCGGCTGGGTCGAGCGGGTGGCTGAAATTTTTTTACACGCAGGCCTTGCGGGCCGCCGGGGAAAACCGTAAAGTACGCATCCGCTGCCGGCGACGGGCAACGTTGCAGGCGGTGGAGAGGGTGGTAACTGGTTGTTGTTCTTTGGATTTTTCGGATCGCTTCGCAAAAATTCAGCTTGACGGCCACGGCGGATTCGGTAGAATACGCACCACTCGAATCGCAGCCGCTTCGGCGGTCTCGC